>JANQMR010000012.1 GCA_028279985.1 Woeseiaceae bacterium | reverse complement strand
CGCGCCGAATGTGAGCACCGTCATCTCCTCGGACCTGCTCGGCGAGTTCGGCGGGCAGACGATTTCAGAGACGCTGCGGCGTGCGCCGGGAGTCTCGTTTAACCGCGACCGGTTCACTGGCGATGGCACGAACATCGTCATCCGCGGGCTGGAGCCGAACCTGAATGCGGTCAAGCTCAACGGCGTCGAATTGCCGGAAGGCTCGGGAAGGGAGCGGTCCGCCAATCTCGGTAACATCCTGACGGAATCGATCAGCGAGGTCACCATCAGCAAGTCGCTGCTGGCGAGCCAGGACAGCGCGGGGACGGGCGGTTTGGTCGACATCAAGACGAAATCGCCGCTGGATCGGCCGAGGCGGTTTGCGTCCTTCTCTGTGGAAGGCGCCCGGCGTGGCGACGACTTCAATGAAGAATTCTCGGCATCGGGGACGGTGTCGACGCGTTTCGGCGCCGATGACAATGTCGGTATCAGCGCTTCGGTGCAATATCGTGACGCAGAGATCAACCGTGCTTTCTATTCTTCGGGCCTTTCCTATGGCGAATATCTGCCGCTGCAGGTCGACGGGCGGCCGACGATACGGAGCCTCTCATTTGTCGATTCGCGCACGCCGTTTCCGTTCGAGCCGGGGGTGGACGATGTGTATGTAAGGGTCGGGTCTCTCAATCTCGACACCACCGATAGCTCGTTTCTGGGTGTGACGCTTGCGGCGGCCTGGAGTATCGGGGAGCACACCGATCTGCGCTTTGACTATCAGAGATCGAGGCAAAACGGGGAGAGGTTTTGGACGGGTACGTCGCTCAACAGTAACTCGACTTATTCCTTGCAGCCCGTTGCCGCGCTGAATGGAGAGGAGCGCCGCGCACTGCGCTGGCCTGGCCGTTTGAGTGTTAACGGTAGCTATCAGTATGCGCCGGAAGACAGGGATGAAACCGATGTCTTTAGCTTTAACGGGCAAACCGACATCGACGACTGGTCTTTCTCCTATTCGGCTTCCTATACGGCCGGTGAGAGTAGGAGGCGTGTTTTCACCCTTTTTCCGAACCGCGGAACTGTCACGTCTTCGGATGTCGATCTCGTGCTGCCCGAAGCGGTCGATCCGGTGGAGGGGGTCGTCATCAGCCCCTTTCCCCGTGTCACGGGCCGCGATTCCATCCCCATACCGCTGCTGACCCCGGCGGCCTTCGCGTTCATCAACGATCCGGCTAATCATGGTCTTCGCTTTGTTTCCGAGCGACCCACAGAGGGCGAGAACGATCGCTTTGCCGGCGATTTTTCAGCGACCTATAACATTGAGCGCGGTATCTGGAAGAACGTCCAAATCGGCGGTGCCGTCGAATTGTCGGAGTTCACAAGCAGTGTGGGTAGTAGATTCAGATATAGCCCCGCCGCCACCCGCTCCCTGAGCCTCGCGGATGTGGGGCTGAGTTTCGAAGCGCCTGTTCTCGAGATTCTGGGCATTGACGGTGCTTACAATGTTATCGGCCGGGATCAACTAGCAAGTTTTCTGGGTGCGCTTCCGTCGACTGCGATCGACGAGGCGGACGCGGCCTCCGCGGGCCCCGGCGATTTCGTCAGGTTCTTCGAGGAACTCAGTCCTCTGACCAACTTGACGAAAACGCAGGAAAATGAGTTTTCCGCCTTTTTGCAGGCCGAACTGCAGATCGGCAAGCTGCAGATCATACCGGGCGTACGGCTGAGTCATTTCGACATCGAGGCTGTCAATCCATCAGTAGTGCGTGTGTCTGACGAAGACTTTTCGCCGATCCTGGAAATTCAGGATCGCCTGGCCTCTCGGATAGCAACGGGTTCCGCCAAACAAACGAAGCTGCTGCCGCGCATCCTGGCGAATTACCGGCACAGCGAGGATTTGATCTTCAGGTTCGGATACTTCAAATCCATTGCACGGCCACAGATTAATCTGCTTTCCTCTCCAACGAGTATTTCGCTGTCCTTCGCACGGGTTCACGGTACTGGAGACCAGCGGCGCCTTTCTCTGTCCGAAAGCAACCCGGATCTTCAACCGGCGCAGACTGACAACTTCGATCTCAGCATGGAATGGTATGACGGGAATCTCGGCGTCGTGAAACTCGGCGCCTTCTACAAGCGCATCGACAATCTGCTGGAAAACAATACTGCTCGGGGCGATACGGTGCTGGCCGATATCGCGCTGCCGGACGATCCGGTTTTCCAGGACGTTCTGGACAATCCGGACGATTACGACATAAGCCTCCGCGTTCCGGCAAACAATGAAAGCGCTGCCGAAATCTGGGGCGTGGAAGCTGCGTTCGAGCACCAGTTCACCTATCTGCCGGGCATGCTCAGCGGCCTCGGCGTGATTGCGAATTACACGTATACGGATAGCAGCAAAGAGCAGCCGGTCACGTGGTCGTTCAGCCCGGTTCAGGATGCAAATGGCGATGTCGTGGACTTCGAGCCGGTGGAATTTGTCGTTCCCGATGTCAGTTTCAATAGTCAGTCTCCACATTCGGGAAGTATAGGGCTGACCTACAGTAAGCACGATATCGACGCGAATATCATCTATACCTCACAGGCTCGAAATAGAGAGCGTTTCCTAAATCACGGGCTTTCTCGATTTGAGGAGGGCTTTGCGACTTTGGACGCGCGGATCGAGTATCGTTTCTCCCCCCAGGGATACGGTAGCTACAGGATCTTTTTCGAAGGCGCGGACCTGCTGCGCGGTACGGACGAATCCGCTCTGCAATTTACGTCGGGAGAGGACGACGGAACAACGCCGAAGTTCTTCACAAACGGGAGCTTCTTCGGTGGACGTCAATTCAGACTCGGCGTGATCGGACGGTTCTAAGTACGTATAGGCGAACGTATAGGCACAGCCTCAATTGCCGGGCAGACCGTTCGGGGCCTACACGATCAAGCTGGAGGACATTGCGCGTGAGGGTTTCGAGCCCGATCGACCCCATGCAATGCAAAGCGGTCCCGGCCGCGTGATCTTCGCGGAAGTCACGAAGTCCTTCGACTTGTAGCCCCATTTCCCCGCCCCATTTCCCCAGGGGACGGCAAGGGCGGCCGAAGCGGGTGGCGGACCGAAGCGGGCGCTACGGTCGAAGCAGCACCGGTACCTATTGGTCCCCGGGTACCAGTGCTCCCCATCGCACAGCCTGTCGCGCCGAATCCGTGCTTCCTGGATCGACATCGGCCTCATTCGCAGCCATACTCTCTGTAAGTATTTCGGCAAGACCTTAGGGGGAGACTGCCATGACGGGATCGTTAAAGACTGGCAGCAGTCCGTCCGGACTGCTAACGCTTATCATCGCCGCCGCTTGCGGCCTGTCCGTGCCGGCGATTGCTCAAGAGACCGGCGACAATACCCGCGGCGATGCCATCGAGGAGGTCGTCGTCCTCGGGTCGCGCGCGACCGGGCGCAGCCAGGCGGACCTGCCGGTTCCGGTGGATTCGCTGAGCTCGGATTCGATGACGGCCACCGGCCATACCGAAGTCGGCCGGATGCTGCAGACGCTGGCGCCGTCTTTCAACTTTTCGAGCTCCAGCATCAGCGACGGCACCGACGCCCTGCGGCCGGCGACGTTGCGCGGCCTGGGTCCGGATCAGACCCTGGTGCTGGTCAACGGCAAACGCCGCCACCAGGCCTCGCTGATCCACATCAACACCTCGGTCGGCCGCGGCACCGCGGGCACGGACTTGAATGCGATTCCCGCGGCTTCGATCAAACGTATCGAAGTATTGCGCGACGGCGCTGCAGCGCAGTACGGCTCCGATGCGATTGCCGGCGTCATCAACATTGTCCTAAAGGACGATGCGGAGGCGGGACATTTTCGTATCTCGCAGGGTGAGTATTCCGAAAGCGACGGTGAGACGACCAACATCGATCTCAGCAAGGGTTTCGAGTTCGGCGACAGCGGCTACCTGAATGCGACGCTGAACTATCGCGATCGCGGGTTCACCAACCGGGCCGGGCTGCACGGCTCCTGCCAGTTCCCCGGCTGCGCGGACACCGACAATGACGGTATCCTCGAACCCGGCGATCCGCGTGAGGCGACCGCGCCGCGGGAGACTTTCCGCATCGGCGATGCCGAGTCGGAGCAGTTTGCGCTGACGCTCAATTCCGCCTTCGAACTGGGCGACGGCGAGCTGTACGGTTTCATTACCTATTCGAATCGCGACAACGAGTCGGCGGCGTTTTTCCGCCACAACGGTAACACCGGCGGCAATGCGCCGCTGGCAGACGGCGATGCGACGATACCCGAGGGTTTCCTGCCGAAAATCAATTCGGAGATACAGGACCTGTCCTACAACTTCGGTTACCGCATCGAGTTCGATAACGATGCCACGCTCGACATCTCCTACACCGACGGCGAGAACACGATCGACTACGTCACCAGCGACTCGCTGAATTCGTCGTTCGCCAATGCGCAGCGGTTCTCGACGAGCTCGAGCTCGGAAGAAATCCGCGCAAGCGTTCCGCGCGAGGCCGAAGCCTACGGGCTGGAGCTCAGCCTCGAGACCATCAATCTCGACTTCACACAAACCTACGGCGATCTTTTTCTTGCGCTCGGCGCCGAGCTTCGCACCGACGAGTACAGGATCGTCCCCGGTGAGGAGTACGCATTTCGCGACTACGACACCGAGGGCGGCGTCAGCCTGTATCCGGAGGATCGCAGCGGCGGTATTCAGGGTTTTCCCGGCATCGGTCCGCAATCCGCCGTGGACGAAAGCCGCGACGTATTTTCCGTTTACGCGGACGGCGAATACAGTTTCACCGGCGACTTCATGGTGAACGCCGCGGTACGTTACGACGACTACGACGGTTTCGGCGACACCATCAATTTCAAGCTTGCGGCCAACTGGGGGATTACCGATGCGCTGCGCCTGCGGGGCGCCGTCAGCACCGGCTTCCGCGCGCCGTCGATGCAGCAGCTTTTCTTCAATAATGTCAGCACCCAGTTTGTCGTCGACGTGGACGACGTCGACGGCGACGGCGACACGACCGAGCTGATCGCCCAGGAAGTCGGCACCTTCCGCAATGACAGCACGCTCGCGCAGGCGATCGGTATTCCGGCGTTAAAAGAAGAGGAGTCGACCAACTACAGCTTCGGCATCGTCGCCGAGCTCACCGATCAGTTCAGCGCAACCATCGATTTTTATTCGATCGAAATCGACGACCGGATCGTCGTCAGCAACCGGCTGGGCACCGGCTTGTCGGACGCGCTGGACGCCGCGCTGGTCCAGGCCGGCGCCGGCGCGGGACAGTTCTTCCTGAACGGCGCCGACACCGAAACCGACGGTGTCGATATCGTCGCCACTTATGCAGGCGTCCAGTTTGCAGGCGGTGAGCTCGACTTCACGCTGGCCGCCAACTTCACCGACACCGAGGTCGTCAACCTGTTTACGCCCGTGGGTTCGGGCCTGGAGGCGGTGCCGGTCGAACAGGTTTTCAACGAACAGGACATCTCGATCATCGAGGAATGGCAGCCCGAGGATCGAATCGGCCTGAATGCGCTGTATACCAGGGACGCCTGGCGCGTGAACCTTGCCCTGAACCGTTACGGCGAATACACGGTCACCGACGGCGGCCGGCAAACCTACGGCGCGGAGGTGCTGGCCGACCTGAACATCGCCTACGCCTTCGACAACGGCATCACGGTAAACGTCGCCGGAAACAACATCTTCGACGTCACGCCGGACGTCAACACGATCGGCAATTCCCGCAGCGGCGCAATCGAGGACGGACCCGCCGGCCCGCTGATCGTCGAGAGCAACGGCGTGTTCGTGTATTCGCGCCGCTCGGCGCCTTTCGGATTCAACGGGGCGTACTACTCGGTCGGCTTGTCCTGGAATTTCTAAAATGGAGTGATCTCGTTCGCCAAAACCAAGGAATTTCTAACGTTGCCGACAACAGTAGTATTTTCGACGTCACGCCAGACGTCAAGACCATCGACCGCTGCCGTAGCGGCGTGGTCGACACCACGCATTAGGGGGCCAAGGGATAGCATAGCGATCCCGTCCTGCTGCTTTGAGCGGCTCACAAATTGAAAGCCTCCGACTTTACCGAGGGTACACTGTCTTAGCTGACTATCCTGCGGTGAATAGCTCCTCACTTCCCGCAAATGGTAAATCATGGTACATTTTGGGGGTTGTCAGCTAATTGAGGAGATATAGTATGCAGATTCGTAGACTAGCATACGTTTCGGGATTTCTAGCTGCACTCGCCGTCGTCGGATTTGGCCTAGTCGGGCACCCGCAAAAATCGGAGGCCGCCTATATTCAAACCATGTCGTGCGACGAGTTTTCTTGTACGGTAGTCTGGATGAGTGACGACCTTGGCTGTTTGTATTGTCACGGTCAATTTTGTGCAGCTGGACCCAACGATGGTATGGCCGGTACCAGAATATGCGTTGAGACCTACTTTTTCGCTTCAGGGCCAGGCCAATTCCCCCATATTTGTCAGATGTATGGAGGGGCCTGCGGACTCTACGTAATTTAGGGCTAGGGGCTTCAAGACGAATTACGCTGCTTTGATTATGCTGATCCAAAACTATTCTTAACAGAGAACGCTAGATAGTCATTGTAACCGGCTTAAGTAGAGTGAAAGTCCGAAAACACGTTTTCTCTCTAGGATTATTGCTCGGGTTGATTGCGATGGTTCTTTGGATGACCGACCCGACCACGTTGTTCAATTCGACGGCAGTTGATCAAAGTGTATCGTCCAAAATTGACCGGCAACGGTCTGTACATTTTGATGATTCAAGCGACGACGCTATACAGGAGCCCGTCACCGCATATGCGGATGTGACGATCGGTGGCTTCGAATTCCGCGAAGACAAAGCTACTGTCGCCGATAGTGCATTGGCCGATAACACGCCGGGTGGTACGATTTCGGATGGGGTTTTGCCGGCCTATTTCCTCAATGCGCTCGTGCCCCACGAATCTGCATTGAATATGGATTTGGGGCCGTGTCGGTCATCGTTTCAACTTGCCTACGAGCTATCAAAGGAACCGCGTAACGACTGGTGGGCAGCGAGAGTTGAGCCCGAGCTTCGCGCTGTATGGGAGGCGAACGAAAACAAAGCTTCTCCCATTTCCGTTAGCTGTAGATCGACATTGTGTCAAGTTAGCGGCATCAGAGAGCCGGAGGGCGATCTTGCTCTTCACTGGCAAGGCGTGGTTGAGCAATTCAGAGCGAGCGACGTTGCGGTAGAGTTCTCCAGAATTCAACCGGTAGCCGCTGGAGGTAACGGTCCACTCTTGTATGCGTGGCTGCTAGTCAGTAGAGGGAATGAATCAACGCAGGCTGAAATAGATGCATGCCACTATCCGGGCAACGTAGTGGCGGTTGGGGCTGTTGAATCCAACGGGAGTTGACGGCTTTCTCTCAGAAAGCGACAAGGAGTAGGATTGGTTCTAAAGTGCGTAGTCCGTCCCATTAACCTCGCCCTTGCTGACTAAGTCTCATAAAACAGTAAGGCGGCAAGTCCTTTTACACTTGTGTGCGACGATGCTCGTCGCGTGCAGCGAAAACTCAAGTCATCGGATTTTAGACGAGTGTACTTGCGAAGGTGCGGAGCAGAGTGTCGCTGCGAACCAGATACGAATGCTGTTTTTTTCGCAAAACGAGTCCGCTGCAGTACATGTTGGCGACAATCTACTAGCCAGTTCGCCCCAGTCCACCAGGTTTTTTGCTTGGTACGTGACTAGTCTCGCTAAGACCGGCAAACTTGACGTTGCGTATTCAAAAGCAGCATCCCTTCTCAAGGACCAGCCAGACAGCAAATGGGCGCAATTTGCAATCGCTGGGGCATTAATGTGGAGCATGCCTAAAACAGGGAATGGTAAAGAAATAAAGAACGCAGCTCGCATAGCCTATGAAAAAGATCGCGGAAATCCAGATTTTTTGTGGTTGTATGCGGAATCGTTGAGATTGGTCGGAGATGGAAATGCCGCTCTTTCGTTACTCGATGAAAATGAGCATATCGCCGCAGAAGCCCCCGATTTAATGAATGTAAGAGCTGCGATTCTCGCGAAGAAAACGATTCAAAGTAATTTTGTTACGTCCGACCTCCTATCCGCGGTGAGTGAGTCTGAACGCATTCGGAGCCTGGCTCCAGAGAACGTCAATGCTTACTACTATCCTGGACTATTGCTTCTTCAGGCAGGCTATCCCAATAAAGCTGAAGAATTGCTGCTAGTGGCAACAAAGTACTCATCTGGATATCGCGTTGTTGCAGCGTACTGGGAAGCGATAAGAGCTCAAGACACGTTGAGTCTGTCAGAAAAAAGAAAGCGGGTCGAACAAAGTGTTCGGATGTTGCTGACCAATGATTATATCGACCGAAATCTACTCGTGCTGGCCGCAGAGCATTATGCGGACTTGGAGATGCCAGAAAGCCAGCGCAAACTCGAAGCGTACATTCTTCAAGATAGCCCGAACGATAGCATCGCAGAACGGCTGTCAATGAACAAAATCCGCCGATTGGCAGCCCAAGAGTCCCGAGACGAATCCGAATACCGAGCCGCACTTCGGCAATTTCTGGATCGGCCAGTACATCATGAGGATATGCTCCTGCAGCAAGCACTAAGGATGAAATTTGATTCATTCAAGGGTGACAACACTGTTGATTCACGCGAGATTTTGGAACTTGTCCGGGCAATGTCAGACGTTGATGGAATACCTGAGGTTATCGCTCACACAGATGGTGTGTTGGAGCTGGCATCGCGTAAGGCCTACCTCAAAGAGGCGGAAGCACTTGCGTTGTCGGGATTCGAATTGTTATCCAAGTATCCGGTACAAGAAGCTCAATTAACGGACACGGGCGATAAAATACTGACACATCCTATTGAGGGGAAATTGCGCCATGCGCTAGGTTGGGTATATTTCAATATGGGGCGACCAAGAGATGCTGAGCGGGAATTGCAACTCGTATATGACTCCCCAGTATACAAATACGACGCTACGCTTCTTTTGCATTTGGGTGAACTTTATGAGTCGATGGGGGAAGCTGAGCATGCCGAATCATATTTCCTAAGATGTGCTGCTTTGCCACAGACTAAAGACCATCCATGCAATACGGTAATGCGAGATTACTATTATCGATTACATGGTTCACTTACTGGAGTTGAAAAGTACTTGCGAGAGATCAGTAGTCGTTTGGAGCCAGAAAGATCTGAGAGAATCGCGGTATCTGCACTGGCGAAGCAAACGTCACCGCCTCCTTTCAACCTGAGATCGGTACATGGGGGAAGTCGGTCATCGAGTGAATTCGAGGGTAAGATGCTTATATTAAAGTTCTGGGGGAGATGGTGCGATGCTTGTATGATTGAGATGCCAGTATTTGCGGCGTATGCAAGTCGGTTCGAGGATTCCTCAGATGTGGCGGTCGTCACAATCAACAACGACCCGAATCCTGGCGCCACACGTGATTGGATGATGCGAAACAACTACGATTTTGCAGTTCTACTGGACGATAACTATATTTCTCAACTCGGATTAAAGGGCATACCAACAGCATGGTTTATTGATCGAGATGGGTCGAGGGTATTTGAAGTAGTTGGAACAATCGCCAACCTAGAAGAGGAATACGATGCTCGACTTGAATACCTTCGTGATCTTTAAGGGCACGCCGGTCACTCGTGCAACTGGTTGAAACAGTACAGCCAACCAGAAGTCTCGACGAGATCGGGGGTGAAGACAATCGATAGCCGAGGGTTCAGGCAGCGGTTTACAAAAAACTCTGCCATCAGTATCAATAGATCAGACCTTCTTTAGTGTCCCCTTTCTTTCTTCTGCGAACGAGCGTGGCAGAGTTATTCGAGTTTGACCCCAGCACTTTTGGCGAAGATGACTAGGTAATCGCCGAGTATCTGATCGCGTCGCTTGAAGACGACAACCCGGATGTCTTGCTCGCTACGGTTCGTTGAGCCGATGAACCTGAATCTTACAAAGTTAACAAAGCTGGCAATCCCGACTATGCTTCCGGCGTGGTCAAGAAACCTCGAGCGGAGTCGACGGAGCTGAAGCAGCGTATTGCCTCGGCGCTCAGCATTTGATCTGGAATGCATTATCTGACATCATATACATCACTTGGTGCTTGAGATCATGTTTATGCCCGGGAACCTCCAGGTCCGCAATCTGGATGACGATCTAATCATCCGACTCAAGAGACGGGCGGCCCGACACGGGCGCTCGACCGAAGCAGAACACCGTGAAATCCTGCGGCAGGCACTTTCCAGTGAAGTTGAACCTTCATTCGCGGAGTTGGCGGCAGAACTCCGGGAAATGACCAGCCGCAGGCGTCAGACGCCTTCCGAGGAGTTACAGCGGGAAGGGCGGGATGAACGATGAGCCGGTTCGTCATAGACGCCAGTGTGGCAGTGAAGTGGGTTGTTGAAGAAAGCGGTTCGGCGGAAGCTGTCGAATTACTTGAGCGTCACCCCTTATCGTCACCCGATCTGCTGATTGCCGAATGCACCAATATCCTCTGGAAGAAAGTGAAGCGCAGCGAACTCGACCAAGATGAGGCGATTATGGCCGCGCGCCTCATTCAACGGTCGGATGTGGAAATCCTCCCGACGCGGGCGCTGATGGAAAGCGCACTAGAACTTGCCGTGGAGCTCGATCACGCCGCCTACGACTGCATCTATCTGTCGCTTGCACTCGAAAACGACTGGTCCTTTGTGACCGCCGACGAACGTCTTGTCCGAAAGCTCGAGCACGCACCGAACGGACGATTCGATGCTCGGGTCCTTTCTCTGACAGAAGCGGCAAAAGCCTGCCACTAAGCCACTCGCTATTCGGCGCGGTTCGGGAATAACCGTCTCTTCGGAACCTGGCTCTGACCGGGTGAGGCGAGTACACCGTCACGGATACCGGCCGGCAGATCCGCTTCGACGGATCCGAGTGGCCGTCCGGCCGCCTGAACCCGTCTACCATAGTAAGCTGACAGAAAACCGAGCAGGGTACGTGGCGCGGAATCAGCGGCGTTGGCTGGATGAATTCACGGGAGAGCCGGGTAAACGGCTGCTTCGCTACCTTGCTGCGCGCCTCGTGGATGCTCAGCAGGCCGACGATCTCGCCCAGGAAACCTACCTGCGCTTGCTGCGGGTCGATGAGGAGGCCGTCATCCGCGAGCCTCGCGCCTACGCCCTGCGGGTGGCCGCCAACGTAGCCCACGAATGGCGGTCGCTGGCGCGCAACCGCCTGCCGCACGGCAGCGACGCGCTGGAGGCGCTGGAGGACGAATCGAGTCCCGAGCGGGCCTTCGAGCAGCGGGAGCGGGTCGATCGCTTAAACCGGGCGCTGGAGACTTTGAGCCCGAATTGTCGCGCCGTGTTATTGCTGCACCGGCGCGACAAGCTCACTCGCGAGCAGATCGCGAAGACCGTAGGCATTTCGGTCGGCATGGTGAAAAAACACCTGGCGCAGGGCCTGGCCGTGTGCCGCCGGTTCCAATCCGGACGTGACGAGACGTGAATAACGACGTGGACAAGGCAACGGCGGGCATCATCGAGCAGGCGGCGGATTGGGTCGTGCGCCTGCACGAGGACGTTTCGTTGCCTGCCGCGGAGCGCCGGGCCTTCCTGGCGTGGCTCCGGCAGTCGCCGGTGCACGTGCGGGAGTTCCTGCAGGCGGAAGTCGACTGGTTGGCGCTGGAAGGCGTCGACTCCGAGCACGGCATCGACGTTGCGGCGCTGCTCGCCGAGGATGAAACAAATGTCGTGCCGTTGCGTGAATCGGCGCCGGCACCGTCACGATCGGCGAAGCGACGTTACCGCGATGTCGCCGGTCTCGCCGCGGCAGTAATCGTAGCCGTTGCGATGGCAACGCACTTCTTGCTCGACTCACAATCGACCGAGTCGTACTTCACGGCGCTCGGCGAACAGCGATCGATCGTGCTGCCCGACGGTTCGGTCGTCGAGCTCAATACCCGGTCCCGCCTCGACGTGCGTTTCGACGACGCGCGGCGCGACGTCGATTTGTTGGCCGGCGAAGCCCTGTTCACGGTGGAGAAGGACTCGTCGCGTCCGTTCCGTGTATTCAGCGGTGCTATAGAGGTACAGGCCGTCGGTACCCAGTTCAACGTATACCGGCAGACGGAACAAACCGTCGTCACGGTACTCGAAGGGCGTGTCGCGGTGCGGCAACACGAGGTGAATTCGACAGTGCCGCCGGAAGCAGTCGAGCTGTCGGTGGGCGAGCAGGCTGTGGTGCAGGCCGAGGCCACGCTGCGGCAGGTCACGACGAGTCCGAGCAAGGCGGTTGCATGGCGCCAGCGCCGGCTGGTGTTCGAGGACGAGCCATTGGCAAACGTTGCGGCCGAGTTCAATCGCTATAATTCGCAACGCATCGTTGTCGAAGGGGACGTCCTGCGTGCCCGCCGTATCAATGGCGTGTTCAACGCGGATCGTCCGGAACGTATGATGCAGTTCATTATGCGTTCCAGCGACGTCGAATTGGTGGAAGTCCCAGGTAAAGAATGGCGGCTGGTTGGTCTACCTTCATCATCCGAGTAGCCGTTGGGACATGCGGCTTCTCCAGATGGGCGGAATGACACCGGTGCAGGTGTTGCGTGCAAAGAAGAGATTAGTCGACAGCTACATGGAGATGCATTCAGTAGGCTCTCCGTTAATGCATGTAGTTGCTAATTGGCATTGAAATATCAAAATATTGCCAAAAGGCAACTCTTTCCTGTATGCTCTATCAACATGGCGGAGAAGCCCATGTCCCTGCAGCCGGTCGAACGAACGACGTCATCCGAGGTGATACGAATGATCACCGACGAGGAGGGAGTAGCCCTGGCTCGTGCCACGGTCAATCTCTTCCGACTTTGGAGGATTACCGATGCCGAGGCCTGCATTCTGCTCGGCGGTATCTCAAAGCGGACTTATGCGCGATGGAAAGAAGGTGAGATCGGCCGCCTCAACATCGACCAGAAAACCCGTCTGTCGGTCCTGATGGGTATCCACAAAGCATTACGTGTCCTTTTCACCGAAAAGTCTCGCGTCCACGAGTGGGTGAAAAAGCCGAATCGTGCTTTCGGCGGTCGAAGCGCGCTTGACGTCATGTTAGGCGGTTTTCTCATGGATCTTTTCCGGGTCCGTCACTATCTTGATGCCGCACGTGGATGACGTCTGCGCCGCCGGTCTCGCGGGTTTCTTGGCAGGATGCGCGGCGCATCGTTTCGTCGCGTTATCCTCCGGTTGACCTGTTCGAAGACATTGCCGATCCCCGCGATTGGGAATTGCTCGCGGCGGCCGAAGCCAAAACCAATCCACGCCTGTCCGAGAGCATCGGGCGACTGGATCTCGTGCCGCCGGACTATCGTGTTTCCGGAGCCGGCGCCAGTTATGCAATGGCGCCGTTCGTCCATGTGAGTCCCGAATGGGCCGGACGATTCAACGACGGAACTTTCGGTGCCTACTACGCTGCGAACAGGTTTGAAACGGCGGTTGCCGAAACGGCGTTTCACAAGGCGGTCTTTTTCAAATCGACCGAAGAAGCGCCCGGATGGCTCGCGCAAATGCAGGAGCTCGTCGGCGCGGTCGACAACACCTTCCACGATTTGCGCCGCACGCGGAAGTTCAAAGACTGCCTCGATCCGGAAAGTTACACCGCATCGCAGAAACTGGCGCGTCGCCTTCGTAGCGCAGGCTCGAACGGCATTACTTACAGAAGCGTTCGTGATCCGGAAGGAGAGGTTGTCGCCGCGTTTCGGCCAAATGCGGTCGGTTTACCGGTTTCGGGACGGCATCTTGCTTATCACTTCGACGGTGAGCGGATTGACCTCGTCCGTGATGAGGAGAGTGGTGAGGTTTGGCGATTCGTATAACTCTGGTGGCTTGAAAGACCAAAGGAACGCCCTTGGATATGGCAACTTGTTAAATGTCTTCGAGCAATGCGTCAGTTATGTGTACGGAAAAGTGCTGTACAAATGCGGTGAGGTGCTGCTAAGCTGTTAGGTAGGTCAAATCTTGATGAAGGAGTACGTTATGGCGACTTCACGCATAGATATGAGAATCGATGAAAAGGTCAAGGCGGCGGCTGAAAAAGCGGCGGTGCTCAAAGGTATGAAGAGCCTGACCGAGTATGTTGTGCGCCTGATCGAACAGGATGCCGAGCAGGTCATTCGGGAGCATGAATCCATCACCGTCGAGAACGATGTGTTCGATCGCTTTATTGCGGCTTGTGATGCGGCTCGAGCGCCCAACGATAAGCTGCGTAAAGCCAAGGAGGTTGCCGACGCGCAGGAGATTCAGTGAGACCCTCATCGGCCTTTACAGAGCTCGATAAATCGATCCACGATCGCGGCGGGTTCGCCTGCGGCACAAAAGAACTGGACGCATTCTTGCAGCAGTTTGCGGTGCGTCACAGAGAGGCGGGTATCAGCAAGACGATGGTGTTGCCCGCCAAGGACGATGACGCTGATATCTGTGCTTACTACACCTTGTCTCACACTGAGATAGAGCGTCAGACCCTACCGAAAACGCTGGCGAAGAAACTACCCCGCTATCCCGTTCCCGTCATGCTGATTGCCCAGCTCGCCGTGCATCAGGAGGCGCAGGGACAGGGGCTAGGCAAAGTAACGCTGATTGCGGCCTTGCGTCATGCCTATGACGTCAACTTGCATCTGCCATCCTATGCCGTTGTGATTGATGCGCTCGATGATGGTGTGCAGGGTTTCTATGAGCAATACGACTTTCAACCTCTCGATACCCACAATCGCCGTACCCGCCTGTTTTTGCCGATGAAAACCGTGGCGCGGTTGTTCGCGGATTAGTCTCCTGATCTCCGGCGTGTTGCATTGGCGTGCCGGCATTGTCTCCCGCACTATCCCCAGCATTATCTGAGTAGCCGTTCGATCTTGTTACCCCGTCTCATGTATATAGGAGGCAAAACGCTAACGAGCCTCCGGCGTTCAAGAAATCCAAGAAATCCAGGGGGTACTCACTATGACGTCAGTCAACCGGTTTCGTCTCGCGCTTGTCGGCTTGGTATTCATGATCACGGTGCCGGCATGGGCCGGAGAACCGGCCTACGAACTGGACATCGAGCCGCAACCGCTGGCGAAGGCCTTGAAGGTATTTGCCGAACAGTCCGGTCTACAGGTGGTGTACTACTCGGAGATTGCGGATGGCGAGAAGAGCCCCGAGGTGTCGGGCACGATGACGGCCGCCACGGCGATGACGCAACTGTTGGCGGGTACGGACCTTACGTTCGACACGATGGGTGAAGATACCGTGGTCGTTGAAACGACGATTACAGCGGACCAGGGGGGTGACAGTGACTCAAAAAACTCCCTGCCGACACCGGTGTTGATGGCGCAGCTCGCATCGAGCCGGGCTCAGCCGACAACGAACGGCAGCGTGAGTAGCGAAAGTGTGACGAGCGTTGTTACCGGTAAAGTAACGGACGCTCGCACCGGATCGAACCTCAAAGGCGCGCTGATAACGATCGAGGAAACGGGGCAAACGACGAGCACGGACGATCTTGGGGAGTTTCGATTCCCGGGCGTCCCGGAGGGTATTGCAACCATCACTGTGTCCTATCTGGGTTATGCGAATCAATCTACCGTGACCGAGGTTCGCGGTCCGGCTACGTCACAGAATTTCGCGTTGCGCGGCGGTTCGGCGGTGGAGGAGATCGTGGTCTTCGGGCAGCGATCCGCTCGGGCTCTGGCGCTGAACCAGGAACGGGCCGCACCGAATGTGACCACCGTCGTCTCTTCAGACCTCCTTGGCGAATTCGGCGGGCAGACGATTTCCGAAACCCTGCGGCGTGCGCCTGGCGTGTCGTTCCAGCGCGATCCTTTCACCGGCGACGGCACGAACATCGTCATTCGCGGCTTGGAGCCGGACCTCAATGCCGTCAGGCTCAACGGCGTCGAATTGCCGGAGGGCTCGGGGCTCGGCCGATCGGCCAATCTCGGCAACATCCTGACGGAATCGATCAGCGAGGTGAAGATCAGCAAGTCTCTGCTGGCCAGCCAGGACAGCGCCGGCACGGGCGGTCTCGTCGAGATTTCGACCAAGTCGCCGCTCGATCGAGATCGGCGATTTGCGTCTTTTTCGATCGAGGGCGCCAAGCGTGGGAGTGGCTTCAACGAGGAATTCTCGGCGTCGGGGACGGTGTCGGCGCGTTTCGGTCCCGATGACAACGTCGGTGTCAGCGCCTCGGTGCAATATCGCGATACGGAGATCATTCGTGCCGGCTACAATGTGATCCCTCGCTTTGGCGAATATCTGCCGCTTCAGGTTGACGGTCAGCCGACGATCCGGGACTTCCGTTTCATCGATCCGCGCACGCCGTTTCCGTTTGAGCCGGGGGTGGACGGTGTGTATACGGTTATTGGGAACCTCGGCGTGAATTTCACCGACAGTTCGTCTTTGGGTGTGACGCTTGGTGCGGCCTGGAATATCGGGGGGCACACGGATCTCCGCTTTGACTATCAAAGGTCCGGGAGAAGCGACGAGAGGGTTACGACGACTGCGGAGTTCAGAAGTAGCACGACTTACTCTCCGCGGCCCGTAGCCGCGCTGAATGGGGAGACACGCCGCGCATTGCGCTGGCCTGGCGTTTTGAATGCTTCCGACAGCTATGGTTATATTCCGGAAAACAGGGAAGAAACCGATGTCTTTACCTTGAATGGGCAAACCGACATCGATGCTTGGTCTTTTTCCTATTCGGCTGCCTATACGAGCGGCACGGCCCGGACTCATCAATTCGGTGTTTCTACGTTGTGGGCACGTTTCACTTCCGCGGATGCAGACCTTCTGCTTCCCGAAGCGGTCGATCCCGTGGAGGGGATTGTCGTCAGCCCCTTTCCCCGTCGAAGCCCGAATGACCGTTCCATCTCCATCCCGCTCCTGACCCCGGAGGCCTCCGCACTCATAAACGACCCAAGCAATTTCGGTTTTAGGAGGATTATTGAAACATCCGTAGAAGGCGAGAACAGTCGCTTTGCCGGTGACTTTTCAGCGGCTTACAACATCGAGCGAGGCATCTGGAAGAACATCCAGATCGGCGGTGCCGTCGAACTGTCGGAGTTCTCAACGAATGCATCACAACTGGCGGATTCCTTCACCTATCGTCCCGCTGTCGGGCGCTCCGTGAGCTATGCGGATGTGGGGCTGCGTTTCGACGAGCCTGTTGTCGGGCTCCTGGGCCTTGACGGCGCTTACAGTGTTATCGGCCGTGATTCGCTGGCAAATTTTCTGAATGCGCTTCCGTCGATCGCAATCGACGAGGCGGATGCGGGTTCCGCGGGTCCCGGCGATTTCGTCCGGTTCTTCCAGGAAGGACACCCTTCGCTCGATGCGACAAGAACGAAGGAAAACGAGTTTTCGGCCTTTTTGCAGACCGAACTGCAAATCGGCAAGTTGCAGGTGATCCCGGGCGTACGGCTTAGCCATTTCGACATTGAGACCATCGCTCCACAAGGTATATTTGTGACAAACGAAGACGGCACCCGGAATTTCGAAGCGGAAAACCGGTTGTCCGGTGTGGTGACGACCTCCGCAAAACAGACCAAGCTGTTGCCACGCATTCTGGCGAATTACCGGCATAGCGAGGATCTGATCTTCCGCTTCGGATATTTTCAGTCCATCGCACGACCGCAGATTCGATTGCTTTCCAGAGACAGGTTTTTCTTGCTGCTTTTCCCGCGGAGATACGGTCCGGATTCTAACCAGCGGCGACTTTCAATCGGCGAGGGCAATCCGAATCTTCAACCGGCGCGGACGGACAGTTTTGATCTCAGCGCCGAATGGTATGACGGCAATCTCGGCGTTTTGAAACTCGGCGTCTTCTATAAGCGCATCAACAATCTGCTGGAAAGCAATGTAACGCAGGGCGAAGCGGCGGTGGAAAACATCGTGTTGCCGGACGATCCGATTTTCCAGGACTTCTTGGATAATCCGGATGATTGGCATTCTGACTTTTCCAAGCCGGCAAACAATGAAAGCGTTGCGGAAATCTGGGGGCTGGAAGCGGCCTTTGAGCACCAGTTTACCTATCTTCCGGGCATTTTTAGCGGTCTGGGCGTATTCGCGAATTACACCTATACCGACAGCAGCAAGGACCAGCCGGTCCTTTGGTCATTCAGCCCCGTTGAGGATGCAAATGGCGATGTCGTGGACTTCGAGCCCGTGGAACTCGTCTTTCCCGATATCCGTTTCAATAATCAGTCTCCGCATTCGGGAAGCGTTGGGCTGACCTATAGTGGATATGGGATCGATGCCAATATCCTCTATACCGCACAAACGCGAAAGAGAACTACTTTCCGATCCCACGGGCTTTCTAATTTTGAGGAGGGCTTTTCGACCCTGGACGCGCGAATCGAATATCGCTTCGCCCCCCGGGGCGGGGGCTATGGTCGCTACCGTATCTTTTTCGAAGGCGCGGATCTGTTGCGTGGCACGGACGACCCGGGTCTGGAATTGACGCGGGGAGAGGATGACGGAGTGACGCCGAAATACTTCACAAGCGAACGTTACTTCGGCGGGCGTCAACTCAGAATCGGCCTGATCGCGCAGTTCTGATGGCGCATCCCATGCTGTCCACCGGTGGACGAGTTACCTGTGCGGCAATACTCGTGACATGTCAGTTCGTCGCCTGAAGGGAATGTTCCGTAGCGATGTAGAGAACGGATTCAGCCAATCCCACGCGAAGCTTCACTTTCCACGACTTGCGTCGCACACGGAAATTCAAAGACTGCCTCGATCCGGAAAGTTACACCGCATCGCAGAAACTGGCGCGCCGTCTTCGCAGCGCGGGCTCGAATGGCATTACTTACAAGAGCGTTCGTGATCCGGAGGGGGAGGTTGTCGCTGCGTTTCGGCCAAACGCGGTCGGTTTACCGGTCCCAGGACGGCATCTTGCGTATCACTTCGACGGTGAGCGGATTGACCTCATCCGCGATGAGGAGAGTGGTGGGGTTTGGCGATTCGTATAACTTGGGCGGCCTGCTGATGTATTGAGGAGGTTCAGACGTTTCCCCGGGGCTGCCGAATGCGTAATTGCCGCTATTCCCCATTTTTGGGGCAGGCACTTGGTTTAATGGTTGGACAGACTAGAACCGTCTTCGACAAATGTCGGCGGCCGGACTTTAGCCCACCCAAGGAAAGGTCCAGCACGCTCCATTTTTGCGCAAGAGGCACGGTAGCCTGATCTTCTGGCACTTCAAACTCGACTGGATAGCAGCTTTTTAGGTCAATTAGACTAATTGGACCAATAAAGATATTATCGGAAGCAACCACATGCCACGGAGTCAGTGCATGGCCGCAACCGATAAGCCCGTTAATCAGGAAGTCACTGAAATGGTGGTCAATATCGTCAACCAGCTACCTGCCAAGGCTTTGGCGCGCTTGATGCATCGGCCAGAAGCGTTGAAAAAAGCGGTCCAGCAAGCGGCTGGCGTTGCTGCTCGAGAGGATCGAGAAGGAGAGGTGGAGCATCTGGGCGGGCCACCGCGGCAGGACGCTGTATCCGACGCGGATGCGGCACAACGTTTGGATGCGCTGACAGTGCCAGTGCGTCCGGAGCGTTTGCTGACGTCCGAAGAAATAAGCCGCGTACTGGGCGTCAAATCACGTCAGACGGTACTCAACTGGCAGGCCAATGGAAAACTGCTCGGATGGCAGGGCGCCAAACGGGGAATGTTGTTCCCGGTGGCACAGTTGGATGCGGCAAACCGTCCCATTCCACACCTGGCAGCAATACGGCCGCACTTTCCTAACGACGAGGCATTGTGGGACTGGTTGAACGTCCCGATGGGCGAGCTTGATGGACAGACGCCAATCGATGCACTTCGCGCAAGCAATGTCGAGGCCGTAGAGGCACGTGCCCTATCGTATGCACAAGGCGACTTTGGTTGAGTGCTTACGACCTTGACGCCATCAATACACTGGTGATCAAGGTTGCGATTGACCTTGCATACCGAGCGATTCGTTCAAAGTATCGACAGACTCCGTTGGCAGTAGCACCGGCACCGAGCCGTTTTAGCGACCCTAAAGGCTGCTACGCCGTTTTATATGGAACGATCTCACCTAGCTGTAGTCTCTGGGAAGCGGTATTTCGCGGCCGTTTCGATCGCGTCAGGCGCCGACGCTTTTCTCGTTCCGAGCTGGAAGATTATCTGTTAGTGGCATTGACTAGCAGAGAAGACTTGTCGTTAGTCGACTTAAGAGGCGACAACGGCCGCCGTATCGGCGCGCCGACAGCAGCGACGCATGATGCCGACCACCGCTCCGGCCAGGCGTTGTCTGCGGCAGTTCACCGTACACGAGCAGACGGAATCATCTTTTCGTCGCGTTTCACCGGCGATACCTGCTTCGCCTTGTTTGATCGCAGTCTCGAAAAGATCAGATGTCTGGGCACCGAGCGTTTGGTGAATCATCCCGATGTTCTGGCAGCACTGGAACGCTACCGGATTGAGTTGAAACCCAGCGAATAGGTACTTCCAAGAGTCATCGTGACCCGGAAGGAGAGGTTGTCGCGGCATTTTGCTAGCCTGGCTGAGACCAGAGTCGTCATTGAACAATGACGTCGCCGCTACTTCACCGCCTCAATCAGCTTGATATTCTGTTTCAGCATCTCATTGACGAGTTGAGCGACTTCCACGCCCTTTGACCTGGCCCGTTCCTGAAGGTAGCTCTGTACCTCGTCATCCAGGTAAACCGGCAGGTTCAGTTTTGCGTTCTCGCGGAAAAACTTGCCACGCTCGCCCTTGGAAAAGTCATATTTCTGTTTCATCTGTTTTTGCCCAATTTTGCATCGGCTGAATGGTCAATTTCCTCCTTTATCTCAAAGGGTTGTTGGTGTACTGGATATGTTTAAGAGGTATCCATTTAGCTCCACATGGTACAAGATGTAGTGGTGCTGGATATCCCCAAAATGCCTGTTTCGGGACGAGATTATCCTCGAACCTGGGATCAGTTTCTCGACTGGTTTCCCGATGACGATGCCTGCACTGAGTACTTGGAGGAGCTTCGCTGGCCGGAAGGGATGGTTTGTCCGCGTTGCGCCTCTGTCGACGAGCCATACCGGACAAGTCGTGGCCGGTTAATATGTCGTCATTGTCGGCATCAATGTACGGTCACAGCAGGCACGATCTTCGAGAAGACACGTACGCCACTGAGAAGCTGGCTGGCGGCGGTATGGTACATCACCAACCAGAAGCAGGGCGTTAACGCGCTGGGACTACAGCGCGTGCTGGGACTGGGTAGTTACCAGACTGCCTGGGCGATGTTACATCGCTTACGGCGAGCGATGATCCGGCCCGGGCGAGAACGGTTAACCGGTATTGTAGAAGTGGATGAGTCGATTATCGGCCGATCGGTGGCCAAGTCAGCGCGCGATCAGAGAAAAACTGAAGAGAATAAGGACAAGATATTGGCTCACCGATCAGTGGTCGTCATTACGGTTGAACTAAAAGAGCCGACAGGGTTTGGTCGTATTCGGCTGCGCCGAGTCGACGATAACTCTGCAGCGAGTGTATTGCCATTCGTCAAAGACTGTATCGAGCCGGGCAGCGTGGTTCGGACCGATGGGTCATGGGCGTATCACAAGCTGCAAAAACACGGATACCGTCGTGACAGGACCGTCATGCTGGGTGCTGCTAAACCGGATCATGCCACCATGCCGGGCGTCCATCGAGTTGCATCGCTCCTCAAGCGCTGGCTCATGGGCACACATCAAGGATCGGTCAAACCGAAGCAACTGGACTACTATCTCGATGAGTTCACGTTTCGCTTCAACCGTCGTACGTCACGCTCGCGCGGATTGCTATTCTACCGGTTGCTCCATCAGGCGGTTGCGACGGAACCCGTGACTTATGCTCAGATAGCCAGTGGGTCTATGACATGCGATTAGGCACATGTGCTGCGTCTCTGCGACCGTAATATGACCATTGCTCGGGGACATACACGCATGACTGAAACAAACGGGGATGACCGTGAGATTGCAAAGGTAATTCGTGAAGCAGCAGAGGATCAACGGCTGAACGAACATCGCCTAAGGCTGGCGCAATTCGCGTCCGCAACATTCGCTTCAGCAGGAAAATTATTTCACGTCGGCGGCCATCTGATTGGATCGGACCGGGTTAAAGAGCAATCTCCGTTTGGCCACGGCAGCGACGAAACGGTCGCGATTTCCTTGTTACTTCGAATCGGATCAGAGCTTATTTCGGCCAGCGCGGACTTGTTTTCAAATGGGCGACCTTACGCTGCAGCGGCGTTACTGAGGCAACTTGTAGAAATTGAATACCTGGCCTGGGCTTTCGAAACTAACGACAAAGATGGTGAACGGTGGCTCCGCAGTACTCGGTCCGAACGTCAATCCTTCTTCACTCCCGCTAAACTTCGGCAGGCCGCTGGCGGTCGGTTTCGAGGCAAGGACTATGGTTATCACTGTGAATTAGGCGGGCATCCCGTACCGGGTTCAACTGCACTGCTCGGAGACGACGAGGCGGTTTGCCAGCTTCTCTTGTCGGATCTGGTGGGCCACGCTGGTAGAATTTGGGATCATGTAGCGGCTTGGGCTAGGAAAAACTCGTATGGTGAACTGGTATTCGAGTTGAACGAACAAATCGCGAAGCGGTTTTCCGAATGGAAGGAATTGGATCCGCTCGTAGCGCTGCCACCCCCACCCTAGATGCATGCTCGCTTTCTCTATCCACACCAAACACAAGATATAGGGGGTAGTGGAGCTAAATGGATACCCCTTATATGTTTACAGTAGTTGTGCCGACGCCATCACCGCTTGGCGTACGAGGGCGGCTACGGCTGTGAACGCACCGCCGGCGGGCGTTTCGTGTTCACGGCGCCTGATGAGCAGGTCCTACCGGCGCCGGTTCCCTTGCCCGGCATCGATGCGAGTCAAAACCCGCTTGTGTGGTTCCGACAGGCAATGACGGATCTCGAGATCGACGCGGAGACTTGCGTGCCCGACTGGTACGCAGGCGACACCATCGATTGGGACATGGCCGTTTCCGCGTTGTTTCCGTATCCCTCTCGGCCGCACTGAAGGACGTCAATCAGACAGCGGGTTTTCCGGCAAGCAGGCCCGCGACGCTGATATCTTCGTCCAGCGCCGACCAGTGGATGCCCTGACCCTTGCCGAGCAACTCGAATCGTGAACGTGCTGCCGGTGTTGCGGACGCCAGGCGTGGGAACCACGTCAGAGGGACTGACAGCGTGCGGCCATCCGAGAGCGCGACAACCAACTCGTCGTCCGTACAATGGACGTGTTTTGCTCGGGGCTCAATTTGCAGAGCGGAAGAACTCATTCCAGGCCTCCAGAAACGTTACGGCGTTTTCCTGAGTTAGCCGCTTCAGTTTAACACCTTATACCCACGACCTCTCAGGCACCGCTTGAAGACCTTCTGCCGCTCCCACGGCAGCCGTCTCAGCCGCCCGGCTGCTGGTAGAGATGCACGTCCTGTTGCGGGAACGGAAACGAAATGCCGACCTCGTCGAAACGTTTCTTGATAGCCTCGGTCAGGTCGAAATGCATGCCCCGGCGAAACTGACAAGGTCTTGGCACGATTCCGCCGCCAAGCGCCATTGCAGAAATTGGCGGCATTACCGTATAATGCGCGGCTCGGCGGTGTGGGGCAGGAGCCCCGGTTCAGGACGAACGTCACCGTTACCGGCGTGTTGGTAAACTCAGGCCCCGCTTACGGGGCTTTTTGTTGCCCGGACAGTAACGAAGCGGGTAACGGTATCGCGTGTTGATGGCGTGTTATGGAATGGGCCTTGGGCCCATTTTTTTGTTCTGGAACAATTGCTTATATGGGCGCATGATGTAACGTGCACGTATAGACGTGCATGATGGACGTATGAAAAGCGACGAACTCGCAAACCTGATCGAGCCGACCATCCAGCGGCTCGGCTACGAGCTTGCCGATCTCGAGGTCAAACTCGGCGGCAAGAGCGGCATCGTGCGTGTGTTCATCGACCAGCCGGACGGTGTCGGTCTCGACGATTGCGAGAAGGTCAGCCTCGCGGTCAGCGCGCTGCTGGACGTCGAGGACCCGGTGCCCGGTCATTACGACCTCGAGGTCTCGTCCCCCGGCTTGGACAGAAAACTGACAAAACCTGAGCACTTTCATAGGTTTACAGGCGAAACCCTGAAAGTGCAGATGCGTTTCCCGATTGAGGGACGCAAACGCTTCCGCGGCACGCTCGAGTCGTCGGATGCGGAGAACATTGTGGTCGCTGTGGACGGTGTGTCGCATACCCTGCCGATTGCGACCATCGATACCGCGAGACTGGTGCCTGACGGGGTCTGAGAGCCGCGGTCTTGAGTGGAGTTTTGGGCATGAGCAAAGAGATTTTGATGGTTGTCGACGCGGTCTCGAACGAGAAGGGCGTCGAGAAAGAAATCATCTTCGAGGCGATCGAGGCGGCACTGGCGTCTGCGACCCGCCGCAAGCACGGCGAGGACATCGAAGTGCGTGTAGCAATCGACCGCGAGTCGGGCGACTACGACACGTTTCGTCGCTGGCTGGTTTTCGAGGACGAGTCCACCGAGCTCGAGTTCCCGGATCGTGAGTTGCGCATGATCGATGCCGTCGATATCGACACGGCCGCCGAGCCCGGCGGTTACGTCGAGGTGCCGATGGAGTCGGTCGAATTCGGCCGGATTGCGGCGCAGACGGCCAAACAAGTCATCGTGCAGAAGGTGCGCGAGGCGGAGCGCGAGCAGGTCGTCGAGGAATTTCAGGACCGCGAAGGCGAGTTGCTGTCGGGGCTGGTCAAACGCGTCGACCGTAATGGCGTTTATATCGATTTGGGCGGCAACGCCGAAGGTTTCGTGCCGCGCGAGAACATGGTGCCGCGCGAGCCCGTCCGGCCGCAGGACCGGATCAAGGCGCTGTTGATCGAAGTCCGCTCCGAGCCACGCGGGCCGCAGCTTTTCATGACGCGGACGTCCCCCCAGTTTTTGATCGAGCTGTTCAAGATCGAGGTACCCGAGGTCGGCCAGGGGCTGATCGAGATCCTCGGCGCGGCCCGCGACCCGGGCCTGCGCGCCAAGATCGCCGTCAAGAGCAACGACAAGCGCATCGATGCCGTCGGCGCCTGCGTCGGCATGCGCGGCTCGCGCGTGCAGGCGGTCTCGAACGAGCTCGCCGGCGAGCGGGTGGACATCATCCTCTGGGACGAGAACCCGGCCCAGTTCGTCGTCAACGCGATGTCGCCGGCTGAAGTGGTGTCGATCGTCGTCGACGAAGACGCGCACAGCATGGACATCGCCGTCGAGGAGGACAAGCTGTCGCAGGCGATCGGCCGCGGCGGCCAGAACATCCGGCTTGCGAGCGAATTGTCGGGCTGGGAGCTGAACGTCATGACAGCGGCCGATGCCGAGCAAAAGAGCGAAAGCGAAACGCGCGAGCTGATCGAGTTGTTCTCCGAGCAGCTCGACGTGGACGAAGAGGTCGCGCTGATCCTCGTCCAGGAAGGTTTCTCGACGATCGAGGAGGTCGCCTACGTGCCGGCCTCCGAGCTGATCGAGATCGAGGAGTTCGACGAGGACATCGTCACCGAATTGCGTAGCCGCGCGCGCGACGTGCTGCTGACGCAGGCGATCGTGCAGGAAGAAAAAATCGATGAGACGGAGCCCGCCGAGGACCTGTTGAACCTCGAAGGCATGGACAAGGCGTTGGCCTACCTGCTGGCGAGCAAGGGTGTCGTCACACGGGAAGACCTGGCGGAGCTCGCCACGGACGACCTGCTGGAGATCAACGAGATGGACCAGGAACACGCAGCCGCGCTGATCATGAAAGCGCGCGAGCACTGGTTCGAAGCCGAGCAGCAGGCTTAAGCCGGAGCAGCCGGGACGCGGAGTCAAATCATGGCGGATGTCACAGTCGCACAATTTGCCGAGGTGCTTAAGGTACCGGTAGACAGGCTTTTGACGCAGCTCGACGAGGCTGGAATCAAGGTCAGCGGTTCGGAAGATACGATCAGCGAGGACGCAAAGCTCGAGCTTTTGACGCACCTGCGTCGCAGCCACGGCCAGAAGGCGTCGTCGGGTGACGCGGCGCCCCGCAAGATCACGCTCAAGCGCAAGTCGCAGTCCGAGCTCAAGCTGTCGGGTAACCAGGGCCGTGCGCGCACGGTCAACGTCGAGGTCCGCCGCAAGCGGACGTATATCAAGCGCGACGTGCTCGAGGAACAGGCGCAAAAGGAACAGGAAGCGCTGGACCGGCAGCGGCGCGAGGAGCAGGACCGTGTCGAGGCCGAGCAGCGCGAGCAGGAGCGGCTGAAGGCCGAGAAAGAGGAAGCGGCGCGGGCGGAGGAAGAGAAGCGGCGTAAGGAAGAGCAGGCGCGGATCGACGCCGAGGAAGAGGCGCGAAAGGCGGCCGAGCGCGCGGCGCAGGAGGCGGCGGCGGAAAAAGCGCGGCTGGAGAAAGCCGAGCAGGACGCCCGTTCACGGCGGAGCAAGGACAAGGCGAAGCCTGCCAAGCCTGCCAAGCCCGCCAAGCCCGACACCCGTTACGGTCGCAAGGAGCTACACGTTGCCGGCGACAAGAGCGGGCGACGCAAGCGCAAGACGCCGATGCGGCGCCGGCCGGTCGCCATTTCCGGCGATTCGCAACACGGCTTCGAGAAGCCGACCGCGCCGGTCGTGCGCGAGGTCGAGATCCCGGAGAGCATCGCCGTCTCCGAGCTCGCGCAACGGATGGCGATCAAAGGCAATGAAGTCGTCAAGGTCCTGTTCAACATGGGCGCGATGGTGACGATCAACCAGGTCATCGATCAGGACACGGCAACCCTGGTCGTCGAGGAGCTGGGTCACGTCGCCAAGCCGATTACCGAGGCGGCGGTGGACGAACAGCTCCTGGCCGAGGAAAAGGAGGTCGAGGGCGAGAAGGCCAAGCGGCCACCGGTGGTGACGATCATGGGGCACGTCGATCACGGCAAGACCTCGCTGCTCGACTATATCCGCCGCACCAAGGTTGCCGCGGGCGAGGCCGGCGGCATCACGCAGCACATCGGAGCGTATTCGGTCGAGACCGACAAGGGCCGGATCGCCTTCCTGGACACGCCCGGCCACGCGGCGTTCACGGCCATGCGGGCACGCGGCGCGCAGGCGACGGACATCGTCGTGTTGGTCGTCGCGGCCGACGACGGCGTCATGCCGCAGACCGTCGAAGCGGTCCAGCATGCCAAGGCCGCCGGGGTACCGCTGGTCGTCGCCGTGAACAAGATCGACCGCGAAAACGCCGATGCGGAGCGCGTGCGCAACGAGCTTTCGCAACACGAGGTCATCCCGGAAGAGTGGGGCGGCGAGAACCTGTTCGTCAACGTGTCCGCGCATACGGGTGAAGGCGTCGATACCTTGCTCGAGTCGATTCTGCTGCAATCGGAGGTCATGGACCTCGAGGCCGTGGCGGAAGGCCCGGCCAGCGGTCTCGTGATCGAGGCGAGCCTGGAGAAAGGCCGCGGCGCGGTGGCGACCTTGCTGGTGCAGTCCGGCACGCTCAATCAAGGCGACATGATCATCGCCGGTGAGGAATACGGCCGTATCCGCAACATGTTCGACGAGACCGGAGAGTCGATCAAATCGGCCGGGCCGTCGAGCCCGGCGGTCGTGCTCGGCCTGTCGAAGACGCCGAGCGCGGGCGACGATTTCCTGGTGGTCAAGAACGAGCGCAAGGCTCGCGAGGTCGCCGAATTCCGTCAGAGCAAGACGCGGGAGACCAAGCTCGCCCAGCAACAGGCCTCGAAGCTCGAGGACATGTTCAGCCAGATGCGCGACGACAGCACAAAGACCATTTCGCTGATCATCAAGTCCGATGTGCACGGCAGCGCCGAGGCCCTGCGCGACGCGCTGACCAAGCTCTCGACGGAAGAAGTCAAGGTGAAGGTGCTCGGCTCCAGCGTCGGCGGCATCACCGAGACCGACGCGAACCTGGCGGCGGCCTCGAACGCGGTGATCATCGGCTTCAACGTTCGCGCCGACGGCGCGGCGCGATCGGCCATCAAGGAATCCGGCGTGGACGTGCGTTATTACAGCATCATCTACGAGGCGATCGACGACGTGAAAGCGGCCTTGACCGGCATGCTGTCGCCGGAGATACGCGAGCAGATCGTAGGTCTCGCCCAGGTCAAGGAAGTGTTCTCCTCGCCGAAGTTCGGCGACATCGCCGGGTCTATCGTGCTCGAGGGTTACGTACGCCGGTCGAACCCGATTCGTGTGCTGCGCGACAACGTCGTCATTTACGAAGGCGAGCTCGAATCGCTCAGGCGTTTCAAAGACGACGTCAACGAGGTTCGTTCCGGCACCGAATGCGGCATCGGCGTCAAGAACTACAGCGATGTCCGTGTCGGCGATCAGATCGAGTGTTACGAGCGGGTCGAGGTTGCCCGAAGCCTGGAATGAGGCCGGCATGCCCCGCGAATTCTCCCGTCATCAAAGGCTCGGCAACCAGGTTCTGAGGACCCTGAACGAGCTGCTGCACGCCGAGGTCAAAGACCCGAGAGTCGCAGGTGTGAGCTTGAGCTCGGTGGATCTGTCGCGCGATCTGAGCGTGGCCCGGGTGTATTTCAGCCTGCTCGCCCCGGAGGCCGACCCGGCTTCGGCGCTCGAGGGTTTGCAAAGCGCCGGCGGCTTTCTGCGCAGCCGGCTCGGTCATGCGATCAAGGTCAGGCACGTGCCGGAGCTTCGC
Organism: Woeseiaceae bacterium; assembly: GCA_028279985.1. Classification (GTDB taxonomy): domain Bacteria; phylum Pseudomonadota; class Gammaproteobacteria; order Steroidobacterales; family Woeseiaceae; genus UBA1847. Next base: position 16,640 of record JANQMR010000012.1, on the reverse strand, counting down.
TTCCTGTACGACGACAGCGCCGCGGAAGGCGTTAAGCTCACCGAGCTGATCGACCGGGTCGTTGCAGCCGACGAATAGCGACCAATAGCGACCAATAGCAGTGAGCCCGCACAAATCCCGAGCGCGTGACCGGTACGAACCGGTCGATGGCCTGCTGTTGCTGGACAAGCCGGCCGGCATGACCTCCAACCAGGCGCTGCAGCGTGTCAGGCGCTTGCTTGCGGCCCGGAAGGCCGGGCATACCGGTAGCCTGGATCCGGCCGCAACCGGGATGCTGCCACTGTGCTTCGGGGAGGCGACGAAGGTCTGCGGGTTTTTGCTGGATGCCGACAAGACCTATCGCGTGACGGCGCGGCTGGGCGAGGCGACCGACACCGGCGATGCGACCGGACAGCTCGTGGCGGAACGACCGGTGCAGGCGCTGACTGCGGCGGAGTGGCGGGAGATCCTGGCCGGCTTCGTCGGTGAGAGCCGGCAGATACCGCCGATGTATTCGGCCTTGAAAAAGGACGGCAAACGGCTCTACGAGCTGGCCCGGCAGGGGCAGACCGTGGAGCGCGCGCCCCGGCGAATTCGGATCGACGCGATCGATCTGCTGGAGGCGGCAGGTAAGCGCCTGGTTCTAAGAGTTCGATGCTCGAAAGGCACCTACATCCGGACCCTGGTCGAGGACATTGCGGAAGCGGCGGGCACGGTCGCGCATACCGCGCGCCTGCACCGGGAATCGGTGGGCGATTTCGACGCGGTGGACATGCAGGGCATGGCCAGCGTCGAGGCGCAGGCGGCGGCCAGCCGCTCGGCCTTGAGAGCGGGCCTGTTGCCGGCGGATCGCGCCTTGAGCGGGCTTGCCGCGGTCACGCTGACGGCCGCCGATATCGCCGGTTTTCGGCAGGGCCGGCAAATCGAGCTCGACGACGGGCACGAGACGGGCCTGGTCCGCGTCTACGGCCCGAACGCCGAATTTGTCGGGGTCGGCGAGCTTGCCGGCGGTCGCGCCCTGTCACCGCGGCGGGTTTTCGGAAACGCCGTAGTTATTTGATTTTGGGCTGTTAATGGCTCCTTTCAGGCGCTAGAATACCGCGCTCGAAAAAGGGGCAAAGAGACGAAAAATACCATTTTGGAGTTAATGGAAGATGTCACTCTCCAGTGAAGCAAAGGCGACCATCGTCGCCGAATACGGGCGCGGCAAGGCGGACACGGGTTCACCCGAAGTCCAGGTCGCGCTGCTGTCCGCAAGGATTTCCGAGCTCACCGAGCATTTCGGCGAGCACAAGAAAGATCACCACAGCCGTCAGGGTCTCCTGAAACTGGTCAATCAACGCCGCAAGCTGCTTGACTATCTGAAGGACAAGGATCAGGACCGTTACCGCGACCTGATCGCCCGTCTGGGCCTGCGCCGCTAATCCGGCCTCCACCTGCCAACGGTTCGAATCGCGCGTTGCTCCCTGAGTCGAGCACGCGCGCTCTACCGTTGGCGTCAAACACCGAGTCATCATCGTGAATTCAATCAGAAAGTCGTTCCAGTATGGGGAACACCTCGTCACCCTGGAAACGGGTGGCATCGCGCGCCAGGCAGACGGCGCCGTCATCGTAGACATGGCCGAGACCGTGGTACTGGTCACGGCCGTCGGCCGCAAGGCCGCGGACCCCGGCCGGGATTTTTTCCCGCTCACGGTCAACTACCAGGAAAAGACGTATTCCGCCGGCAAGATACCGGGCGGTTTTTTCAAGCGTGAGGGGCGGCCCAGCGAAAAGGAAACCCTGACCTCGCGCCTGATCGACCGTCCGATCCGGCCGTTGTTTCCGAAAGGTTTCAACAACGAAGTGCAGGTCATCGCAACGGTGATGTCGTTGAACCCCGACGTCGATCCCGACATTCCGTCGCTGATCGGCGCGTCGGCCGCGCTCGCGATCTCGGGCATGCCGTTTGCCGGTCCCATCGGCGCCGCCCGCGTCGGTTACACGCACGGCAAATACGCGCTGAACCCGGGCATCGCGGCACTCGAGGACTCGGACCTCGATCTGGTGGTTGCCGGCACCCGGGATGCCGTGCTGATGGTCGAGTCCGAAGCCGGCGGCCTGAGCGAAGATGTCATGCTGGGCGCCGTCATGTACGGGCACGAGCAAATGCAAGCGGCCATTGACGTCATCGACGAGCTGGCCGCCGAAACCGGCAAGCCGGCCTGGGAATGGGAAGCGCCGCCGGCCGACGAGGCATTGGCGGCTGCCGTTGCCCAACATGCCGAGGGCGCGCTTGCCGATGCTTACCGGATCACCGACAAGCAGGAGCGACAGGCGGCCGTCGGCGGCGCGAAAGATGCCGCGCTCGAGGCGCTTGTCGGCGGCGACGAAGCCGAACATGCGGCCGAGGACGTACGCGGGGCCTTGTCGAAGCTCGAAAAGAACATCGTGCGCCAGCGGGTGATTCGCGGCGAGCCGCGAATCGACGGCCGCGACCAGAAGACGGTCAGGCCGATCGACGTCGGTGTGGGCTTTTTGCCGCGCGCGCACGGCTCCGCCGTGTTCACTCGCGGCGAGACCCAGGCTATTGTCGTTACCACATTGGGTACCGGCCGCGATGCACAGATCATCGATGCGATCGAGGGGGAACGGAAAGAACCCTTCATGTTGCACTATAACTTTCCGCCCTACTGCGTTGGTGAGACTGGGTTTATTGGATCTCCCAAACGCCGCGAGATCGGCCACGGCAAGCTGGCTCGCCGCGGCATACAGGCGGTGATGCCGGACCTCGACGACTTCGGTTACGTCATTCGCGTGGTCTCCGAGATCACCGAGTCGAACGGTTCGAGCTCGATGGCGTCGGTCTGCGGCACCAGTCTGTCCTTGATGGATGCCGGCGTGCCGATCAAGGCGCCGGTGGCCGGTGTTGCCATGGGCCTGGTCAAGGAAGGCGGCGAGTTTGCCGTGCTCACCGACATCCTGGGTGACGAGGATCATCTCGGCGACATGGACTTCAAGGTGGCTGGTACCGAGGATGGCGTAACCGCGCTGCAGATGGACATCAAGATCCAGGGCATCACCCGCGAGATCATGAGCGTTGCGCTAGATCAGGCGCGGGATGCGCGCCTGCATATCCTGGGCGAGATGGGCAAGGTGATCAGCACGCCACGCGAGGAGATGTCGGAGTGGGCGCCGACGATCATGACGATGAAGATCGACCCGGAGAAGATCCGCGATGTCATCGGCAAGGGCGGCGCCGTAATTCGTGCGATCACCGAGGAGACCGGCGCGACCGTCGACATCGACAACGACGGCACGGTGCGGATCGCCTCGGTGGATGGCGCTTCCGGCAAGGAAGCGCGGCGCCGCATCGAGTTGATCACGGCCGACGTGGAGGTCGGGCGGGTCTATGAGGGACGCGTCGCCAGGCTGATGGACTTTGGCGCCTTCGTCACGATCCTGCCGGGCAAGGACGGTCTGGTACACATCTCGCAGATCTCCAACGAGCGGGTCGAGAAAGTCAGCGACAAACTGTCGGAAGGCGACATCGTCAAGGTCAAGGTCCTGGAGGTCGATCGACAGGGCCGGGTACGCTTGTCCATGAAAGAAGTGGAAGCCGCCTAGTCTCCTGTCCGAGACCTCACCGTCGTTTCGGTGCCGCCGCGGTTACGGATTTCGGGTAACTGCGGTGGTCAGACGTTACCCGGATGCGGACGGGTAACGGGAGGGCGCAAACGGATCCCCGGCGGCAGCACGGCCGCCGTCTTTCAAACGTGCTTCGCCCCGGTTTTCCGTGCCGTCTTCGCCGCGTACGGTTCGAGAAACTCGACGACCCGACGCGGCAGATAGTAGCGGGGCCGCCACGGTGTCCCGCCTTCGATGAAGCCGACGTGGCCGCCGGCCTCGCTGATCTCGAGCGACACCTGGGGCGACAAACGGTCGCGGTGTGGGATGACGCCCGGCGTCATGAACGGATCGTCCAAGGCATTGATGATCAGCGTCGGCGTCTCGATATCGGCGAGAAAATGCATCGAGCTGCAACGATCGTAATAGTCGTCCTTTCCGGCGAAACCGTGTAACGGCGCCGTGACGGCATCGTCGAACTCGGCGAAGGTCTTGGCGGACATGGCCCGCTCCCAATCGAATGCGGCGGTGTGCCGGTCGAATTTTCCGGCCACCGACTTCTTCATGCGTTTTAGTAGGTATCTTTGATAAATCTTTGAAAAACCTATGGTCAACGCCCTGGCACACTCATGCAAATTGAGTGGGACACACACCGCCACGGCCGCCGAAACCGGGCTACCCGCACTCGTCTCGCCGAGGTACTTCAACAACACGTTACCGCCCAGCGAGTATCCGGCAGTGACGATGGGGCCATGGTCTCCGCTACGTACGAGCCTGTCGACGAAGAACCGCAGGTCGTTGGTCTCGCCTGCGTGGTAGCGCCGCGGCAGCCGGTTGCGGTAGTCCCCGCAGTCGCGGAAATGCAAGACACAGCAATGCCAATGTCGCTCGAGCGCCGCTTTCATCAGCATGCGCGCGTATGTCGATTCCGCCGAGCTCTCCAGGCCGTGGAGGATGACCAATAGCGGTGTCCGCTTCGGCAGCGGTCCGTCCGGCACGACCCAGTCCACTGCGGTCAGGTCGCCGTCGGGCAGCTCCAGTTCTTCGCGCCGCAGCGCCGGGCGTCCACGCCAGGCCCACGGCAGGGAGCTGAACATCGTCTGCGCGTGCCGGTTCCTGAGCCAGCGCGCCGGCCGGAACTCGCTCACGATGATGCGTTTGTCGTCTGCTTCGGTCTGCATCAGGCCCGTTGCGCCGAGCTGATTCCCAAGCTGATTCCGATTCCTGGGCCAAAAAAAGGCCCCCCGCTTGCGCGGGGGGCCCGCCGTGGAGTGTGTACTCCTTCAGGCTATGCAACAGGGGGCGGGGGAGCAGAACCCCGTTGCATGGTGCACGCTATGGTATCCACCACCCGTCTGTCAAGCCGCAATCGTCCGGCGGCGCGTTCGGGTGGTCTCAGCCTGTTTCGGAACGGTTTCCGGACGCGGCCGGTTCGTCGTCGCCCGCTTTGCCGTTTCCGCCGCTGAAGCGGTCGAGCAGTTCTTCCTGAAGCGATAGAAACCGCCGCATGTTCTGCTGGGTCATGTCGGTCATTGCGGTCAGCGGGTCGGCGCCGACGACGCGTTTTACCTGGCCGCGCATGAACTCCTGCTGCTGCAAGAACATCTTGAGGCTTTGTTCCAGATAACTTTTCATGAAGCTCGGCACGGCCGTGCCGTAAGAGCGAATGATTTCCGACAGGAAATCCTGGCTCATGATCGCCTCGCCCTGTTGTTCCTGTTCGCTGATGACCTGGAGCAGGATCGAACGGGTAATGTCGTCGCCGGTCTTCTTGTCGATCACGACGAAGGCGATGTCGTTGACGACCAGGTCCTTTACGTCCGCCAGCGTGATGTAACGGCTCTCTTCGGTATCGTAGAGCCGCCTGTTCGGGTATTTCTTGATGACTCGAAGGTCGCTCATGGAGGGTCGCTCATGGGGTGTTACTCTCGCCGACAGTGTCTAAGATAGCCCATTTTCGGACCTGGTGTCCCGTGCGGCAAATTCATTGAGTCATTCGCCGCGCCTTGCCGGCCACGAAAATCCGCGGCGAACTATTCGGTGAATTCGCCGCACGGGACACTGCGGGTGGCCTGACCACCCGGTTTGAGCTGACGAAACCCGCGGAGTTTTTGTAAGTCCCAGTGGGCGAACGACCATTCCCAGATCTCCCCGATTCCTGCCTTGGCCAGCGTATCGGGCGGGGACTGGCGTAACGCCTTAAGCGCCGAGATCAGCGTCGGCTCCACGGCCTCCATGGGCACGGCGAGGGCGCCGGTATTCTTGCTGAGCTTGATCCCCGCGGCATTGGTGGCCACCGGGATGTGGGCGTAGGAGGGGGTCGGGTAACCGAGTAACCGCTGTAACCAGATCTGCCTCGGCGTCGAGTCCATCAGATCGATGCCGCGAACGACGTCGGTGACATTCTGCTCGTAGTCGTCGACGACTACGGCAAGCTGATAGGCGATCAGTCCGTCCCGCCTGAGCACGACGAAGTCGCCCGACTCGGATTCGAGGCGTTGGCTTTGCGCCCCCTGCAGGCGATCGACGAAACCGGTTTGCGAGTTGTCGGTGAGAACCCGGACCGCGAATTCCGGCGCATTGCTGCTCTTGCCCTTGCCTTTGCCCTTGCGGCAGGTCCCCGGATAGATACGCCCCAGCGGGCCCGCCGGGGCATCGAGGAGGTCCCGTCTCGAACAACCGCAGGGGTAGGCCAGGCTCGCCGCGAGCAGCCGCTGGAGGGCCGCTCGGTGGCTGGTTTCGCTATGGCGCTGATAAAGCACCGGACCGTCCCACTCGAAGCCGTACCGCTCGAGCGCCTCGACGATACGCCGGGCCGCGCCCGGCCGTTCGCGTGGCGGGTCGATGTCTTCGATTCTGAGCAGCCAGCGGCCGCCTCGGCGCCGGGCTTCGAGCCGGCTTGCCACGGCGGCGAGCAGCGAGCCGAAATGCAGGGGGCCTGTCGGCGACGGGGCAAACCGACCGACGTATTCGGGCGGTTTGCTCATCCGGGCGGGTCTCGGCTTCCGAGACTACCGGCTCAGCGGTAGCGGTCGTCCCGGTCGCGGAACTGTCGTTCCGCCAGCTCGCGACGCTCCTGCGCCTCCAGGCACAAGGTCGCGACCGGCCGGGCCTCGAGGCGCTTTAGCCCGATTTCTTCTCCGGTCTCTTCGCAGAAGCCGTAGCTGCCGTCGTCGATTCGCGACAGTGCGGAGTCGATTTTCCTGAGCAGCTTGCGTTCGCGATCGCGGGTGCGAAGCTCGAGTCCGAACTCCGATTCCTGGGTGGCGCGGTCGTTCGGGTCCGGGAAATTGGCAGCTTCGTCCTGCATGTGATGAACCGTGCGGTCCACCTCGTACATCAGCTCGCGTTTCCAGGCGTTCAGGATCTCGCGGAAATGCTCGAGCTGGGCGTCGCTCATGTATTCCTCGCCGCGCCGCGGCTTGTACGGCGCGATACCGTGAATCGGGGCGTTGAGCACGTCGTCGCGCGATCGGGCCGGCCTTTTCGCGGCGGGCTTCTTGCGGGAGGCTTTTTTGCTCACTGGCGCTTTCTTGGCGCTCGTTTTTTGGGCACTGGTCTTTTGGGCTTTGGCCTTCCTGGCTGGTGCTTTCTTGCCGGTAGTCTTCTTTTTTGCCGCCTTTTTCTTGGCTGCCTTCTTCCCTGGTGCCGGCTTCCTGCTCACCTTCTTCGACGTCCTCTTGCTCGCTGATTTCTTGGTAACTCGTTTCTTGCTGACTCGTTTTTTCTTGGTCGATGCGGCCTTCTTGCGTTGGGGTGTCTTGCCTCGGGTCGTCTTGCGTTGGGTCGTCTTGCGTTGGGTCGTGCGCTTCTTGGCGGCCGTCTTCTTCGACGACGCCTTCTTCGCCACGGCCTTCTTGCGAGGCGCCGGGACCTTCCTCCGCTTTTTGCTCGCGGTCTTTCTAGCGGGCATGTGAAACTCCTGCCGGACCGAGAAAAGGCGGGGATTATACATGGCCTTGATGGCCATGGAAGCCCATTTTTGCGGGGTTTTAATGCGATCCTGCCTGCCGATCGCGGACCTGCCCGGGACGTGCCGAATTCCCGGAATTACATTACACTAGCCGGATTCAACGCGCTCTGGGCAGCCAACGTCTCTATGCGACTCAGCAAGATCAAGCTCGCGGGCTTCAAGTCTTTCGTCGATCCTACAACCATCCCTTTCCCGAGCAGCCTGGTCGGCGTGGTCGGACCGAACGGATGTGGGAAATCCAATGTCATCGACGCGGTCCGCTGGGTGATGGGGGAAAGCTCGGCCAGCCGGCTTCGGGGGGATTCGATCACCGACGTCATATTCAACGGCTCGAGGGCGAGAAAGCCGGTCGGCGCGGCCTCCGTCGAACTGATATTCGACAACAGCGAAACGACGCTGGAGGGCCAGTACGCCAAGTATGCGGAGATCTCGATCCGTCGCCAGGTAACGCGGGACGGCATTTCGAACTACTACCTCAACGGCACGCGCTGTCGGCGCAAGGACATCACCGGCGTGTTCCTGGGCACTGGCCTTGGCGCGCGCAGTTATTCCATCATCGAGCAGGGCATGATCTCGCGGCTGATCGAAGCCAAGCCGGAAGAGATGCGGGTATTCCTCGAAGAGGCCGCGGGTATCTCCAAGTACAAGGAGCGCCGCCGGGAGACGTCGAACCGGATCAAACACACCCGTGAGAACCTCGATCGGCTGCAGGACGTGCTCGAGGAAGTCGAGAAGCAGATCAAACACCTGGACCGTCAAGCGAAAACGGCGGAACGCTACGGCCGTTACAAGGAGCAGGAGCGCCGCACGGCCGCCGAGCTGCTGGCGCTTCGAATCCGGCGTCTCGACGGGGAGGCCGCCGACGCGCAGTCCACGCTGTCGGAGCACAAGACGCAGCTTGAGGCGACGATTGCCGAGCAACGCAAGCTCGAGGCCGGCATCGAGGAGGCGAGAGCTCGCCACAACGATCGCACCGACGCGTTCAACGAAGTCCAGGGCCGGTACTACCGGGTCGGTTCGGAAATCGCGCGGCTCGAGCAGTCGATCGAACATGCGAGAGAGCTGCGCGAGCGCCAGCAGCAGGATCTGCAACAGGCGGTCGAGGCTGCCGCCGAAATCGTCGAACACATCGACAAGGACGAAAGCGAGATCGCGCAACTCGAACTGTCGCTAAGTGAGCTGGTGCCGGGGCTGGAACAGGCCAAGCGGAGCGAGCAGGGTTCCGCCGAGTCGCTAGAGACCGCGGAACGTTCGCTTGCCGAATGGCGGCTCGAATGGGACGAGTACGCCCGCAAGACCAGCGAGGCCCGTCAGCAGGCCGGCGTCGAACACACCCGCGCCGAGCAGCTTGAGTCGAGAATTCGCAGCTATGCCGAGCGTCAGGAAAAACTCGCCGAGGCCGGCGGTGACGCCGATCAGGACGCGTTGAAGTCGCGGTTCGAGGCATTGTCGGCGGACGAGCAACGCAAACGCCAGGCGCGTGACGAGTTCGACCGGGCGCTTGCCAAGGTCGGCGGGAAAGTGCGCAAGCTCAGGGAGCAGGATCAGAAACTCACGCGCCTGGTCGACGAGCGGCGTGCGACGCTGTTGGCAGCGGAGGGCAGGTATGCATCGCTCGAAGCGCTGCAGAAGGCCGCGCTCGGCGAAGCCGACGAAGGCGTGCAGGCATGGCTCGAAAGCGCGGGGCTCGAGAACAGCCGCCGGGCGGCCCAGCAGCTCGACGTGAGCGAAGGCTGGGAGCGGGCCGTCGAAACCGTGCTCGGCGATTATCTTCAGGCCGTTTGCGTCGACGACGTCGCGCCGGTGACCGAAAGCATCGCGAGTCTCGCCGCGGGCGCGGTGACGATCGTCGAGTCGGCTCCGGCCGATGCCGCGGGGCTCGATGAACAGTCGCTGGCGGCGAAGGTCGCCGGCGCGCCGCTTGCGGTCCGACAGAAGCTAGACCGCGTCCGTGTCGCCGACTCGCTCGATGCCGCCTTGTCGGTCCGGGAACGGCTCGACGAGGAAGACTCGGTCGTGACCGCGGACGGTGTGTGGATGGGGCGGCGCTGGTTGCGCGTGTTTCGCGACAGCGATCAGAAGGCCGGCATACTCGGGCGCGAGCACGAGATGCGGCGTCTCAAAACCGACGTCCGCGAGTACCAGGCGCGTTTCGAAAGCGCACGCAAACTGCTGAACGACGGCCGGCTCAGGCTGACACAACTGGAAGAGCGCCGGGAGACGGTACAAGCCGACGCGGCGGCCTTGCTCAACGAGTACTCCGAGAGCAAGGCGGCCTTGGACGCGGCCCGTTACCAGATGGAGCAGGCGGCGGCGCGCCGGGTCGCGATCGCCGAGGAGTCCGATCAGATCGACAAGGAACGGATCTCGGCCGAGGCGCAGTTGCGCGATTCCCGGCGGCGAGCCGAACAGGCCGCCGAGATGCTGGCGGCGCTCGAGTCCGATCGAATGAGCCTCGAATCGCGGCGTGAGGAGCTCGAGGCCGAGCTCGAGCGCGTTCGGGCCCAGGCCGAGCAGGATCGGCAGGCCGTACAGAGCATCGCGATTCAGTTCGAAAGCCGCCGTTCGAGCAAGGAATCCGCGGCGCAGAATCTCGAGCGCATGCAAACCCAGCTACGCCAGTTCAGGACCCGCGAGACCGGTATTCGCGAGCAGCTCAAGGCCAGTGAGGGACCGCTCGCAGCCAATGGCGAACGCCTGGAAGAACGGCTCGAGCAGCGTATCGAGGTCGAGGAGGAGCTTGCGGTGGCCCGCGGGCGGGTCGAGGAAGTCGAAGCCGAGATCCGTGAGTTCGACCAGAACCGGCTTTCGGTCGAACAGCACGTCGAGCAGGCGCGGGCGGAGCTCGGAGAAGCCGAGATGGCCGTGCGCGAGCTCGACGTGAGGCGCGAGGGATTCGCGGAACAACTCGGCCAGACGGGTTTCGAGTTCGAGCCTCTCATCGAGCAGATGGATCCCGAGGCGACGATCGAGCTCTGGGACGAGAAGCTGACCAAGGTACGCCGCCGCATCGACCGCCTGGGCCCGATCAATCTCGCGGCGATCGACGAGTTCAAGGAACAGTCGGAGCGCAAGGAGTATCTGGACGCACAACTTGCGGATCTGACCGATGCACTGGCGACCCTAGAGAATGCGATACGCAAGATCGACCGGGAGACGCGCTCGCGCTTTCGCGAAACTTTCCACGACGTGGACGCCGGTTTCAAGCGGCTGTTTCCGAAGCTGTTCGGCGGCGGCCATGCCTATCTCGAGTTGACGGGCGACGATCTTTTGACGTCCGGCGTTACGGTCATGGCACGGCCGCCCGGCAAGCGCAATAGCACGATTCACCTGTTGTCGGGCGGAGAAAAGGCGCTGACCGCGGTTGCGCTGGTATTTGCGATATTCGAGTTGAATCCGGCGCCGTTTTGCCTGCTGGACGAGGTGGACGCGCCGTTGGACGATGCCAACGTCGGCCGCTTCTGCGAGATCGTCAGCGCGATGTCGGAGAAGGTGCAGTTCGTGTTCATCACCCACAACAAAGTCACGATGGAGATGGCGCGGCAGTTGATAGGGGTTACGATGCAGGAACCCGGGGTATCCCGACTCGTATCGGTGGATCTCGACGAAGCGGTGAAAATGGCCGCTAATTGAGGTCGGCGAAATGGACGGTTTGCGTTGGTTGTTGCTGATCTCGGGCGTGGTTCTGATCGCCGGGATCTACGTTTACAGCCGGCGTCAGCGAAAGCGGCGGGAGCAGGAACCCGACGACACCCGGCGGATAGAGCCTACGTTAGCGGACGGGGGCGAGGAGGTGGTAGCGGCCGAGCCCGTGCCGGAGCTCGTCGAAGACAATGACGAGATCGATGAAGTAGCCGAAGTCGAGGAAGACGTCGCCGAAACGCCGCGCGAGTTGCCGCAGAAAATCGTGACCTTGCGCTTGGTTGCCCGAGACAAGGGCTCGTTCAAGGGCGACGAACTGATTCTGAGCCTGCGCGGTATCGGCATGCGTCACGGCAAGTTCGGGATTTTTCATCGCTTCGACGGTAGTGACGAGGACCGGACGATATTCAGCGCGGCCAGCCTGGTCGAGCCGGGTAGTTTCGACCTGGCCAATATCAAGGATCAGCAGATTCCCGGCATCAGCCTGTTTTTGGTTCTGCCCGGGCCGGTTGAAGCTGCCGAGGCTTTCGACCTGATGATGACCGCGGCGAGGACGCTGACGCAGTCGCTGGGCGGCGAATTGCTCGACGAGTCCGGCAGCACGCTGAGTATTCAGCGCGAACGGTACATGCGCGAAGAGGTCATTCAGTTCGAGCACAGCAATAAGGTCGCCTGAGCTGAAGAACGGACATGAGTGACACCCGGCAGGTCTTTCGGCAGCGTATCGAGGCCTTGCGCGAAGAGATACGTCACCACAATCATCGATACCACGTACTCGACGACCCGGAGATACCGGACGCCGAATACGATCGCCTGATGCGGGAGCTGCGGGCTCTGGAGAGCGACTATCCGGAGCTCGTAACGGCGGATTCGCCGACGCAGCGGGTCGGCGATGCACCGGTGTCGGCGTTCGGCACTGTCGAGCACCGCTTGCCGATGCTGTCGCTGGGCAACGTCTTCTCCGAGGAGGAATTGCGCGACTTCCACCGGCGCGTGGTAGAGCGTCTGGAGCTCGCCGAGGCGGGCGAGCATCTGGCTTATGCCGCCGAGCCCAAGCTCGACGGCGCCGCTGTCAGTTTGACCTACGTCGACGGGAGCCTGGTGCGCGGCGCCACTCGCGGTGACGGCACGACCGGCGAGGACATTACCCACAACGTTCGCACCATCGAGGCAGTGCCGCTCAAGCTGCTGGGTCGCGGTCATCCGGCTACGCTGGAGGTGCGGGGTGAAGTCTTCATGCCGAAAGACCGCTTCGAGGCGTACAACGAACACGCGAAAGCGGCCGGAGAGAAAATCTTCAAAAACCCGCGTAATGCCGCCGCCGGCAGTCTCAGGCAGCTCGATCCCAAGCTGACGGCGGCGAGGCCGCTGGACATTTACGTGTACTCGGTCGGTTTCGTCGAGGGCGGGGAGCTGCCGGCGCAGCACAGCGAAGTGCTCGACCGTCTGCAGGAATGGGGATTGAAGACCTGTCCCGAGCGAGCGGCGGTAGAGGGTATCGAGGGTTGTCTCGACTACCACGACCGGATCGGGCGCCGGCGGGATTCGCTGCCCTACGAAATCGACGGTGTCGTGTACAAGGTCAACGACCTGGAGATGCAGCGGAGTCTGGGCTTCGTGTCATGGGCCCCGAGGTGGGCGGTTGCGCATAAATTCCCCGCACAGGAAGAACTTACGACCGTCCGCGGCATAGAGTTCCAGGTCGGCAGGACCGGTGCGGTGACGCCGGTCGCACGCCTGGAGCCGGTGTTCGTCGGCGGCGTCACGGTCAGCAATGCAACGCTGCACAACATCGACGAGTTACATCGCAAGGATGTTCGGGTGGGCGATACCGTCATCGTCAGGCGCGCCGGCGACGTGATTCCGGAGGTGGTTGCCGTCGTCGAAAAACGCCGGCTGAAAGGCGCCAAGCCCGTCCGGCTGCCGAAGACCTGCCCGGTGTGCGGTTCGCCTGTCGTCAGGGAGGAGGGGGAGGCCGTCGCCCGCTGCACCGGCGGTCTTCATTGTGCCGCGCAGCGCGCGGAATCGCTCAAGCATTTCGTTTCGCGGAAGGCAATGGACATCGAGGGTCTGGGCGCCGAGCTCATCGAGCAGTTGGTGGCCTCCGGTCAGATCGAGACGCCTGCGGATGTTTACGCGCTGGATAGGGAGCAGGTCGCCGCGCTGGAGCGTATGGGCGAGAAGTCGACCGAGAACCTGATGAAAGCGATCGAAGCCAGCAAGGAAACGACCCTGCAGCGATTCCTGTACGCGCTGGGCGTCCGATTGGTGGGCGAAGCCACGGCGTCGGCGCTTGCGTCGCACTTCGGCAATCTCGACGGGATAGCGGCGGCGTCGGAGGAAGCGTTGGTGGAGGTGCCGGACGTAGGCCCGGTGGTGGCGGCCGCAATCCGGCACTTTTTCGCCGAGAAACACAATGTCGAAGTCGTGCGCACGCTTCAGGAACGCGGGGTGCACTGGCCTACGTTCGAGCCGGCCACGGCTAAGGAAGAGCCCGGCGCGCTGACCGGCAAGACCTTCGTCCTGACGGGCACGCTCAGCGCGATGACCCGCGACGAGGCTAAATCCCGCATCCAGGAGCTAGGCGGCAAGGTGACCGGGAGCGTGTCGAAGAAAACGGATTTCGTGGTTCACGGAGACAGACCAGGCTCCAAGCGCGCCAAAGCCGAGAAACTCGGCGTCGAAACGCTGAATGAATCGGATTTCCTGGACTTGATAGGCCCGGAATAAGGGCATTCTGGTCGATCGAGCCTAAATTTCTGCCGTTGATAATAGCGATTCTGCTAAATTTAACGAAAATAGCCATTGACCATGGGAAAAACTAGACTGAAGCTTGGGCGATTTTTCCCAGAGCCTTTTTTTGAATAGCAAACCGCTTTCTTCATCAATATATTTCGCGACCATGCAAGACCAAATACAGAGACAGATTCTCGATACATTCCTTGTGTTACTTAAGCCGATCGCAAGAATACTCTTGCGGTGTGGTATAGGTTTCAGGGAGTTCTCAGAGATTTCGAAGACTGCTTTCGTCGATGTGGCAACGGCGGAATATGGCCTTCGAGGCAGACCGACAAACATCTCACGCGTCGCTGTTATGACCGGGCTCACTCGAAAAGAGGTCCGGCGAATAAGAGACAAGATAGAGAAGGGTGAACAGTCTTTAGTCGTCAAGACGACGCCGCTTTGCGAAGTTCTCCACCGGTGGCATTCAGATTCCGAGTTTCTTGACAGATCTGGGAATCCCGCCGAGTTGCCTTTCGTCGGTGACGGCGGTTCATTTACGTCGTTGGTGAAACGCTACGGTGGAGATATACCACCGGGTGCAATGAGAACTGAGCTACTTCGGGTAGGTGCTGTGGAAAGAGTTGATGCTGAGAGGATTCGTGTTCTTAAACGATCTGTCAGTCCAGCCGAAGATTTAGAACGTTTGACGGTCTCTATAGTCCATGGTGCGTATCCGCTCATGAAGGCTATTGAACACAATCTTAACCCTGATCGCGCAGACGACACTTGGCCTCAGATAACAGCCTTCACTCAGTCTGTTCGAGATGCAGATATACCAAGGATTAGGCGCATTAGTACGAAGCGACTAACCGAGATGTCGGAGTCGTTTGATGATCTTTTCATGGCATATGAGACGCTCCACGATAGCGATGAGGATTCAGAAGACGGGAATTTAGTTGCCGTCGGGTTCTTTTACTTTGAGGAAAAGGAGTCCGGTGGCAAGTCCATTTGGTAGACCCGCCTGAGGCTAAGCGATCATATCTTGAAGTAATCTACCTACCAAGATTGAAATGTAATCCGATGTTTTCGGAGTCGAAACTCGTCCACTGAATGGGCTCCTTTCCACGCATCTCGTCACGTCGCCCAGCTTTCAGGTGGTGACTTCTCAGGTCCTTTTTGCGCATCAAGTGTAAGAAACCGGGACCGTTGCCCTTCCTCCGGGCAAGAAAACGACTTAAAAATAGCGAAAGCTAGTGTCCATATATGGCGGACGCGGCCGAGTCCTGCCGTTCGTTGTGGCACTTATGTAAAAAAAAATGTTTACATAATCAATGGTCTGTGTCACACCCCTATCCTCACGTACTAGGTTGGGCAGCCAACTACTTGACATAATGGGGGTTGGCGGTTCTTTTTGGGGGCGGCAGACCAAGAATTGCCTATTGGTCTGAGCTTGCGCCTGTTTGCAGTGAAATGTAGTTTACATATTGCGTCGGAGGTGTCGCCCCAATGACGGATTCGGTGAAGGACCATTTGAGGGGTGCTCTTTCGCTCATGCTGAAACCCCTTGTTCGCCTATTGATCGCACAAGGAGTAACGCATGCGGAGTTCACGGAGACAGCCAAAGAAGTCTACGTAGAAACGGTACTGCGACATTTCGAAGACGCCGGACGAATAAACAAATCGCGTATCGCCATTTTGACGGGGCTCACGCGAAAGGAAGTAAAAAACGTAATAGATAAGACCTTAGATTCAACTATTCCGGAAAAAACATTCTCCAGACCCGAACGCGTTCTAACAGGCTGGTTTAGCGATCCGGCGTATACCGGGCCGTACGGAATACCGCTTGAGCTGCCGTACGAAAGTGAAGAGCCTGGTGATCCAAGTTTTAGCATCCTAGTAAGGCAATACAGCGGTGATATGCCGCCGCGACAAATGCTAAAGGAGCTTCTTATATCCGGGTCAGTAATCGAGGTAGACGGAAAATACAAGGCGGTACGTAGAAGATACAAATTCTCTGAGCTTTCGCCAGAGTTTATTAAGCGGCTGGGCGAAGTAGGGTATCGAGTATTCTCCACAGCCGCAAAGAACATCGACAAACAGATGGAGGGGAGCGGTTACTTCGACCGAATGGTGTTCGCTGACGAAGGGTGCACTGATGAAGTCATCGCGATGTTCGACGAATACATAAAGCATCGCGGTCAAGAGTTTCTAGAGGAGATCGACGTCTGGTTCTCCTCAAGACAAGAAAATAAGAAATCCGGTGAAGATTATAAAGAGACCGGAATCTACATGGTCCACTATGTAGAAAGCGCGGAAGAAAGGCTTACATTAAAAGACATACTAAGAAGCCGTGGAATAGAGAAAGACTGAGGGTTGGAAAAACGAACCATAGTGTACCTGGGGCAGGAGAGCCTCAGGCCTATTGGTATGAATTGGTGTGAAGGGTTGGAGTACTGAAACAAGCAAACTAAGGAGCGAAAAATGTGCATTGCGAAAGGTGCCAGGGCAGAGCGAGCCTTGGGAGCGACGCTGATAGCATGCCTGTTACCGGTCTGTACTATAGCTAGCACGATTGACTCACAAGTACAGGGCATTAACTCCGGTGACGTACATGGAATCAACTCAGGTGATGTTCTGGGCATCAACTCGGGCGATCTGAGAGGGATCAATTCCGGCGACGTACATGGAATCAACTCAGGTGATGTTCTGGGTATCA
>JANQMR010000037.1 GCA_028279985.1 Woeseiaceae bacterium | reverse complement strand
CGTTCGGCGAACTCGACTGGTTCCTAGATGTCTGGCTAACTGGATCAGAGTTTCCTCATGATCGCCGGAAATATTTACGATCGAAGTTCTTTTACTCATCAGCCGCAGCTTTCTTTCTTCCAGTTCCCTTAGGAAACATTCGGCTGATTGTAGGTTGGCTTACCCCTAACACCTGTGCTACCTGTGACTGTGAATAGCCGTTTTGAGTAAGTTCGAGAATTTTTAGCTTCCTGAGCATTTCCAATTCTTTGAGTATTCGCTCAGCTTGATCGTTGGTCATCTATTTCTCCAGCGAGCCTCAAATGTCACGGGCCGCCTTCCTCGGTACGTCTCTTGAGACACCCTTAGGCAACATTCGGCTCAACGTTGCTTCACTCACGTTTATCGCGCCGGCGATATCCTTCTGCTTATAACCCATTGCTAAGAGGTGAAGAATGAGTAGCATTTTCACCGATCGCATCTCTTCAATAAGCGCCTTGGCATCGACATCAGTCATTGTTGTTCCCCTTTGTGCTTGAGTTCCGACAAAGTGCCTTTGGGAAACATCCTACCCACGTTTATGCGGTCAATGTCGAGCGCAGCGGCGACCTGTGATTGCGTCATCCCGGAGCGGATAAGTGCTAGTATCAAGAGCTTCTTGATAGCGACCAGTTCTTTGAACGTTTGAGAATCATGATCAGACATTCGACTGCTCCTGCTATTTCCGACTTGATGGCCTACGTTCTTTGGAAAGCGTAACGTTCACATGATTGGGGCTCGTGCCAACGATCTCGGCTATGAGCTTTGGCCGAAGCCCCGACTTGTGAAGAAACAAAATCTTTTCCTTTGTGGATTCAAAGGACATTGTTAACGCGGCGGCCTGAAGCTTGATAAGAGTATCCAACTTTTCCGCAATATCATCGTTCATTCGATTTTCTCTGCGGTTTAGACGTAGATTTTGAGTACTCTTTTGGGAGTCGGTAAAGATGCATCGGATGCTTATCCGGACCAATGCGGACCATAATTCCAGCTTCCACCCACCGGGAAATTGACCGGCTAAGGTTGCCTTTGTCGAGCCTGACTCGTTTGCCTACCTCCGATTGCGGTGTTTCTCCGTCACAGAGGTTGTACGCGTTGATTTGCTTTTGACCAGCCGCATTCGGTGAGATTATGTTCAAAAGGTCTCTCGGCGGAAACGTCCGTCGGGCGACTGTAGCTAAGATTGCCTTAAGTAGAGTCTCGCTTGTATTCATACACTTTGGGCCTTCTGGTACTCGTGCATTAGTTTGGGAGTGCGATGAGCGTCAATTGTAAACGATTATTCAGATGCCGGCTGGGGTAATATCACTAAGTTCGGAAATAGCTAATAAGTAATTGTTTATAAAGATATATTTTTTTAACATTCCTTCTTTAGGTGAGTCGGCGACGTGAATAGCTGCGCTAATTTCTAAGGCGCCACCTTGCTTACTTTGATCCATCTGGAGCAGAATTACTGAGAGAGCGTCCGGCCTTCTTGTTAGTAACTTACGACGCGCCGGAGTATCTCCGGCACAGCATACGTAGAGCGCAAGTAGCTGAATCAACTCAGAGCGGATGGCGGGCTTGAAGGGCTAGGAATGCATATCGTGACATTTGCGCTTTACCGCATGATGAGGTGTGGCTCCGGTTGCAGCCACCAGGCATGCTCTGCATCGCACAATTCGCACATTTGAGGGCGCGCTTTGACTATTGCGGAACGCATCATGCTGTACTTGAAGAAGCACCCGGAAGGGATTGATGACGACGAGTTGGCAAGGGTGCTCGAATTGAATGCGCGGCAGCAGGCCAATAGCCGATGTCGGCAATTGGAGCAAGAAGGACTGGTTGTACGAAAGCGGGTGGGCGGAAAAATCCACAACTTCTGGATCGAAAGCGCGATGGCAACTTCGACGCACGAAACTGATCGTGGCGTACGCGATTCAACTAAGCCTCGGTCATGGTACTGGGAGGGTAACGTTCAATCACGTGTCGTCGCGCATTTAGCAAGAGAGGAGTGGAAGATCCGGTCGGTAGCGGACACCTTGTCAAGGCAGAGGGGCATAGACATAGTTGCGGAACGTGGTGACGCGGTATTGTGGATCACAGCGAAGGGCTATCCGGAGGGCGCCGATAAAACGAATCCTTCCACACAAGCGGGTCACTGGTTCAAGCAGGCGGTTTTCGACATCGTCAAGTATCGAGGAGAGAATTGCGATGCATTACTGGCCATCGCACTGCCGGATTTTCCTCGGTACCGTTCACTAGCAAAGATGATAGCGTGGCTCGAGCCAGTAGCAGACTATGAGTACTACTGGGTTACAGAGGACGGTTCGGTTTCAGTGGAATAGTGACGTTATCGCTAAAGCTCGGTGAGGTTGGGTAGCCAGCCCCAACTACTTCGAGAGGCTAATGACGACGTTGTGGAAAGTATCGCCAAAAGGAGTTTTGTCCCTGCGTTACGATCGGTAATTGCGGGAGTTTTGCGTGATTCGGCGCAGCGTCGTTGTGCACAGTGGGGCAATTCATGCAACGGGCGCCCAGCGACTATCCAATGATTACAATAACTTACAGTCTATTGGGCTAACTACGAACCAGGCGGTCGGAGGTTCGAATCCCACCCTCTCCGCCACCCTGGAACGGTGTTAACCAATGGGATGGAGTCCTCCTCCCCTTAAACGGCATCGCGATGTGCCAAGCTGTCGAAGCTAATTCCCATTAACAGGTTGAGAAGGAGTCCAAGATGAAGGTTACTCGCGTAGGTGTGGATATCGCAAAGAACGTATTTCAGATTCACGGAGTGGATCGGTTGGGTCGACCGATCTGGCGGCGGAAGTTGAAGCGGACGGCTTGGTTGAGGGCAATGACGTTGCGGCTCGAGCCTGGCTGCGAGGTAGGCATAGAAGCCTGTTCTGGCGCTCATCATTGGGCGCGGGAGCTTGCGAGCAGGGGTTTTGTTGCAAAGCTGATTTCGCCACAGTTTGTGAAGCCTTATGTGAAGAGCCAGAAGAATGATGCTACTGATGCTGAGGCGATCTGCGAAGCAATGAGTCGGCCTGGTATGCGATTTGTTACACCCAAGACCGTGGAACAACAGGATATCCAGTCGATCCACCGAGTACGGTCATCGGTTATTGGGCAACGCACGGCGCAGGCCAATCAGATCCGGGGGTTGGTGGCGGAATACGGACTGGTAGCGCCGCAGCACCTGAGCTCTCTGCGCAAAGCGATACCGGAGTGGCTGGAGGATGCCGAGAACGGTCTGACCGATCGATTTCGGGCTTTATTGCATGGCTTGTGGACCGAGCTGTTACGGTTCGATGATGGTGAACAGGTCGGACCGGCGTCGGCAAACCCCGTATGTCTCCATGTGCATAAAGCACGATTAACCAATTGGGAGCGGACGCGCGAATACCCATCTTGGCCCGGCATCACGAATGTCCGAATAGAGGCCGGATATACAATAGCAGTCGAACCACAGCATCACCGATCAGCTGGCTGGCAAACGAGGAGGAGTCCATATATGGTCACATGGTTTACAGAAGATGAACGTGGACCCATCACACTTTTACGATTACCTAGGCCCAATAGCGGCCAAGAATTGAAATTAGACGTCTAGACGTCTAGACGTCTAATGTTCGATCACATGAGCGCAACAAAAAACGCCCCTGGCCAAGTTCGAGATGCAATCTTAGAGGTGTTGCAACAATCACCGGGTGCATTGTCAGTTTCGACAATCGCCAGCGCGGTCGAACAGATAATTGGCGACACGCCTCGGTCTTCCATTCGATCGTACCTGAGATTAAACACGCCCGAGACCTTTGTCAGAGAAGCGCGTGGCGTTTATCGGGTGCGCGGAAAAACGGATAGTTCGTTGCAACAGGAACTCGACCATCATGACGATGGTGAACTGGCAGCCCCTTTCCAATTTCAACGGTCGACTATGCACAGGGCGGATTGTTTCGACTGGCTGCAGAGTCGGCGAAGCAATTCAATACATGCTGTTGTCACTGATCCTCCTTATGGACTTCACGAATATGCGGAAGAGCAACAGGTCAAGTTGAGAAACGGCAAAGGCGGTGTTTGGAGAATTCCGCCTTCTTTCGACGGCCACCGCAGATCACCTCTGCCTCGCTTTACGACTTTGACGAAAGCCCAACTTCAGGAACTTGGCGAATTCTTCAAAGCGTGGGGCAGATCACTTCTGCCGCGCTTGGTGCCCGGCGCTAACGTCCTTGTTGCGTCAAATCCTCTGGTTTCGTACATCGTATCTAGTGCTTTGGCCGAAGCGGGTCTCGAACGCCGCGGAGAGCTTATTCGTCTTACAATGACAATGCGGGGCGGTGATAGGCCGAAATCTGCTCATTACGAATTTAGCGAAATAAGTGTCATGCCAAGATCAATGTGGGAACCTTGGCTGGTGTTCAGAAAACCAATTGAGGGCCGAGTTCAGGACAATCTTCGAAAGTGGAAAACCGGCGGATTCAGGCGACCATCTGAGGACAAGCCATTCGGAGACGTTATCCAGTCATCTCCGACTAGAAAGAATGAGCGAGATCTGGCCCCACATCCAAGCCTCAAGCCACAACAATTCCTCCGACAAATTGTCAGAGCGGTTCTACCACTCGGCGAAGGGATCATTCTAGACCCATTTGCCGGAGCCGGTTCTACACTGGCCGCCTGCAATGCTATTGGCTACGAGAGTATCGGAGTTGAAAAGGACAGAGACTATTTTCGGGTCGCCGTAGAAGCTATTCCAAAGCTAACTGCGCTCGCCGACAACTAAGCGCTTCAACTTACGTCTTGTAGACCCAGCACTGTCGCAGCTTAGCTATACCGTTTTTATGCAGGGTCGCTGTACGGGTGCCAAGTTCACTACGAGCGTTTTTTCGAAAGTCTTCTATCGTCACCTCTCCAAGGTAGACTTCCGAGAAAGCCATCGGTGACCTCTTGACGGTCGGCTCCGATTCTGTGTCGACTTTGTAGACAAATACGCAGAGCCACTGATTTCGCGCACCGTGCGTATCGACGGCGCCACCGGCCTTTCGCGTCGTCTTGATTTCCACTCCTTTTTCACCCGCTTTGACAGAGTTGCCTGGATATACACCTTGGACAATGTTGTTCGCTTGTTCCTGACTCCTAGACGGCCGACGTTTGTCGAGAGAACCGGGAGCGATTCAACCTGTCAGTTGGGCTATAATTACAATAGAAGAGTATCAGGGCCCTCGAACTAAGGAAAACCTCCTGGATGTAGCAGTTCACTGCCAAGGACGCGCAGCTTGTCAATCCGAGTATAAGTAAGAATGAAGAAATCCCAAGCCCGAAGTTATGCTTCATCACTGGTTTCCGTGTTCGGCAAGAACGAGGCGGTTTTCAAGAAATTCTTGTGGCGCTTTGTTTCGAATATTCACGACATAGAAGAAATATGCCAGGAAACGATTTTGCGGGCACTTGAGGCGGAAAGATCTAGGGAAATTCATGAGCCTCGTGCTTTTCTCTTCGGAGTTATGCGGAACATAGTTCGAAAGAAACTCGATAAGGAATCTCGTTCCGTAATCGACTTTATCGAGGATCTAACTCCGCCGGGGTATGTCCCTGACGAGCCATCAGCGGAGCAGCGTGCAGACAGTCGCGAGCAGATGCTTATTTTTCTTGAAGCAATTGCGACCTTGCCAGATCAATGTCAGCGAGTCTTTGTTTTGAAGAAAGTTTACGGATACTCACACAAAGAAATTGCCGCGCGCCTAGGAATTTCGATCAGCACAACCGAAAAGCATGTAGCGGCAGGACTTAAACGGGCTAGCGACTATATGCGTAGACCGGCAGCGAAAAAGGCCAGAATAGCAGTACTGGATGATCTTAGCCTTCGGACGGCAAGAAGGACGCAGAGTCAAAAATGAGTAGGCACAGCAGTTTCGGCGAATCGCATGACGTTGCTGGAGAAGCTTGTGCATGGCTTGCACAGCTTGAAACAGGAGATATGACCGCTGCGGATCGGGAAGCATTCCGCGAGTGGATAAATCGGAGTTCGCGACACGCTGTAGAGATTCGCCGAATTGCAAAGATGTCAATGGAGCTGAACGCGCTCGCCGAGTTGGCTAGTCCCATTTTGGATGCTGCCGATAGTCAAACAACAACCAATAGAAGCAATAGATTTCTACTGACTACTAAACGCGTCGCAGCGATAGTGGCTTCGGTCCTCCTAATTGCATTCCTGGTGCAGTTTGGCTTGATTTATGATTCATCAGTTCGGACGGAACAGCAGCTTTTCGCGACGTCGGTAGGCGAGCAGCGGGAAGTAGAGTTGTCCGACGGCACAATTGTCACACTAAATACGAATAGCCAGTTGGAAGTCGACTACGACCGGTCCGAACGAACGATACGCATGAATAGGGGGGAAGCGATATTCGAAGTTGCATCGGGGCGTAATTGGCCTTTCGTAGTTCGAGCGGCGGACCTACAGGTACGGGCTGTCGGTACCGCATTTGCCGTGCGCCTGTTGGACGATGAGTTTTCAGTGACTGTAATCGAGGGCCAAGTTGAAGTTGCTGAGTCATCGGGACCGCAAGACCATTTGTCTCAATTCGGCTCCGATTCTGAAGCAATGGGGCAATCCCAAATTCGTGAGTACCGCGGTACCAAGTTCAAGCCCTTGTCGGTGGGTTCGGGGCAAATACTCATCTTCTCATCGTCAGAGGATTCACGGCTGCTGGTCAACAAATCAGCACGAGATCTACAACGTGAGCTATCCTGGCAACATGGGTTGCATGATTTTTCGGACGTGCCGCTAGAGGAAGTTATCAGCGAAATCGGCCGCTATTCCTCGTTGTCGATCGAGTTGGAGGATCCGAAGCTACGAGAGATACGCTTCGGTGGGGTCTTTCGGACGGGCGAAACCAAACCATTACTCGATGCGCTCGAGGCGTCATACGGAGTCGACGTCGAATATGTGGGTACCAATAAAGTAAGGCTCCGATTGACCGCGGAAAAACAGTCCGAGAACCAGAATTAACCCCCCAAACAGCGGTTCGAGCATATCCCAATATTCAAGTGTGTGCAATTCGGTGGGGGATCGCAGAATTTTGCGTCTCCCATTAGTGGATTTTCATGGCCATCGGTACTACTAAGCTGAGGCTGGAGAAAAGACCTATCCCGGTATTGCGCCGTGCTCGACTTGGGAGGATTTGCAGAATCTTCCGATTGTCATCTGCGCTATCGCTTTGGTTGACCATTGGCATAGCGACTGCGGAAGACACCGGGAGAGAGTTTGAGCTGAATATCCCGCAGACGACAGCGGAAGAGTCCGTCAAACTGCTCTCGCGGCAAACGGGATATTCGGTCATTTTTCAATCCGTTGATGTTGCGGGCATTCAAACCAACGCTGTTCAAGGACGCTTCACGCTTCAAGCTGCCTTGAACCGGATGCTAGCGGGAACCGTCCTTTCTGGCCGCCTCACAAAAATGGAAGTTATTACGATTTCCAATAACGTGAATACCAAGGCTGGGGAGAACGAGATGAAGACTAAGTCAAAGCACCGCAAGGGAGTGTTCGGAGGTATAGGAGCAATTCTGGCCTCCGTATTTGCGACGTCTGGTGCAATCGGACAAGAGCAATCAGTGAACAGAGCCGACTTAGCAGCTAAGCCGCTTGAAGAAATCATAGTGACCGCTCAGAAACGCGAGCAGCAGCTTCAGGATGTTCCAATTTCGATCGCTGTACTAGATGGTGAATTTCTTGATTCGGGACGGTTCGAAGGCGTCGCCGAAGCACTGAATCAGGTCGCCGGGTTTAATCAGTTCGTCACAGCCCAGTCCGGAGCTCCCAAATTCTCGGTCCGCGGCGTGACAGCCGGAGGCACTCTGTTCGCAGGTAGTGGGACCGTCGGTTATTACCTGGATGATGTGCCCTTTGGTTTAGCCAAATCGGCTATAACGCCAAACGTCAATTCGTACGACTTGGCACGCGTGGAGGCGCTCAGAGGCCCTCAAGGCACTCTTTACGGTGCCAGTGCGCTAAATGGCGTCATTCGGATACTGACCAATGATGCTGACCTCGAAAAGTCCGAGTTCAAAGCGCGCACCCTATTTTCGAGTACTGACGGTGGCGGTGAAAACTATCGCGGAGACTTCGCGACGAATTTGCCGATTATCCAAGGCAAGCTCGCCGCCCGATTGGTGGTGGGATATAGCGATATGAGTGGTTGGATCGACCGAGTCATCGGTGACGGATCAGTCGCAAGAGAAAACGCCAATGATTCTCAGGTGACAAATGTTCGACTTAAGGTGGGCGCACAACCCTTCGATAATCTCAAACTGAACTTCAGCGTATGGAGTGAAAGAGTCGAGCACGGGATGAGCGCCACCGCTGCGGACAACATGACGAGACTGGCAAGAGTCGAGGAGCCGCTTGAAAATGATGTAGATGTTTACGGATTGACGGTCACTTACGACTTTCCGGCTGTATCACTAGTCAGTTCGACAAATTATCTCGAATACAGCAGTGGGAGCATCATGGATATCGCTGGCATCGACCAGCTATTCACCGGCGTCGATGCGAAGGTCTTCACTCAAGAATTGCGGCTTCACTCTACTGCTGAAGGAACTTGGCATTGGACAGCCGGCCTTCTGCATCGAGACGCAGAAGATCCTCTATTGCAAACACTGCCGGTTTTTCTCGCGGCACCAATATCATGGGTTGATAAGTCCGAGTCCATCGCATTGTTTGGGGAGGTCGAGCGCAGCTTACTAAATGGAAATCTCACGATAGCCGCGGGGCTGAGGTATTTCCAAGACGACGTCACTGTTATTGAACGTATTCGGAATACCGGCGTTCCTGACGAGCCATTGGTCACTGCCGAAAGTACGTTCGATTCTGTTTCACCACGAGTAACTCTGACGTATCAGCTCAGCGATGAAGCGTCTTTGTACGGCGTCTTCTCTCAGGGATTCCGCAGCGGCTTCGACCAAAACCCGTTGGTACTTACTGTAGCGCCGGACTTCCCCCCGGTTCAAGAAGATACACTGGACAATTACGAGGTTGGCGCTAAGGGTACCTTCCTTGGCGGTCGTCTCGTCGTTGACGCGGCCTTTTATTATCTTGAATGGAAGGACCTTCAGCAGAGTATTGGTGTGCCGATCACTTCGGAGAGCGGCGAAGCCGTCACCCTGATAGCACCTATCAACGGCGACACGGCGAGTGGAATGGGATTGGACTTCAGTGCGACTTTGTCACCTATCGATGATCTTCTGCTCAGCCTGCAGTTCGGTTGGAACGACATAACGATGGACACAGATGTTATCTCTAGTGGTGTAGTACTATTTGATAAGGGAGACCGTCTCAACGATTCGCCTGAATATACCGCCGGACTAACGGCCGAATATGGTTTCGATATCGGTGATCGCGGTTATTTCGGGAGGTTTTCCGCATCCGCTAACTATCATAGCGAACTCTTGAAACGTAGCATTGGCGGGGGCGCACAACAGGTATTCGAAGGGGACGAAATGCTGTTGTCCAGAGTCAGCTTTTCCATTGACTCTCCGAGGCAGAACTGGTCTACGACACTTTACCTAGACAATGCAGCGAATGAGGATGGCGCGGTTACTCGTGGGGTGAACGAAAACGGTTCGCCTCGCGTTCGTCCGCGTACATTCGGCTTGCAGGTTGAGTTTCGGTACTGACGTATCGTGAGAGCCACGGCGCAAACTCACGACAAAATTTCATGAAGTAGCGGGTTATGCCTTCGAGATTGGGAGGTCTCATTAAGTGAAGCTCAAGAACTATGCATGGCTAGTAGTCCTCGTTTTCCTGTCCGGAGCAGCACCGTACGTCTCCGCGGCAGGCATAGAGTTCAGTGTGGAAGACGTGACGAGAGTTAAGGGAGTCGACAACGTTCGGATCTCGCCTGACGGAGTGACTATTCTTTATACGGTACGGGAAATAGATGTCAGTGAGACTCGATATTTGACAAGCCTTTGGACCGCTGAGTTTGAGGGTGGCTCGCCACGCTTGTTGATTGACAAGTGGTCAGCTATTGTCATGCCCTGTTGGTCGCCGGATGGTAGGAAGCTGGCCTTTCTTTCAGATCATGACGGTGCGATGAGGATTTGGGTCCTATTGCTTGAGACTGGTGAAGTCGCATCGGTTCATCTCTCCGATGAGTTTGCCGGTCCTATATCGACTCATCCTATGTACTCGGGTCTTCAGTGGTCGCCGGATGGACGAAAATTGGCCTTCGCGGCCCACGATTCAGTAGAAGATGCAGACCCCTATTTGTGGAAGCAGTGGTACAGCACAGAAGGCTTTCCGGAGATTCGCAGTCGAGTTCAACTTTGGACAGTTGACGTGAATGGAGGTACTCCGCTGCAATTGACAACCGGTGACCATCATCATGGCCAACCGGTATGGTCTCCAGATGGGAAACAATTGGCTTTTATGGCGAATAGGAGTAGAGGTCGTGACGAGTCAATTTTGTGGAGCATAAACGAAAACTACGACATCTGGTTGATCTCGAGTTCCGGCGGCTCGCCAACTCGACTCACAGAAAACGAGGGACCGGATACGCATCCAGTGTGGTCTCCGGATGGACAAAGAATCGCGTATGCGACAGTTCCCTACCAGGGTAGCCACAATGACGTTAGGCGTCTCAGCGTCGTCGAAGTAGAAACCGGAGAAGTTTCGGAGGTCACCGGATCATCAGAGTTTCCGTGGAGCGTCGACCTCTTTCCTGGTGGCTGGGCAGGCCCAAGTATTCACTTTCGTGCTGATGTTGGAATGACGTCACAGGCATTTCGAATTGATCTCGACAAAGCGGAAATCGAGCCGGATGCCTCAACGTCGGGAAAGCATGTTGTTTCTTCCCTTAGCGTGTCGCGTGACGCCAAGAGATTGGCGTTCGTAGTTCAGGGTCCGCGACGCCCGCCGGAAGTCTGGGCGTCGTTGGCCGATGGGTCAGGTCTAAGACGCATCTCGGATTCAAACCGGCACATAACAAAGAATAGTCTCGCGGACGCCGAGATAGTGCGTTGGGAAGGTCGAGACGGAACGCAGATCGAGGGAATGGTGGTCAAACCTGTCGGATTCAAAGACTCGACTCAGTATCCACTCCTCGTGCTTCCTCATGGTGGTCCGCACAGCGTATGGCGCCTGGGTTTCAGAATGCAGAATCAGGTATACGCGCAGAAGGGTTACGTACTCTTCGCTCCGAATATTCGTGGTAGCGCCGGATACGGACAGCAGTTCATCGATGCCAATCGAGGGGATCATGGCGGTGGAGATTTCCAGGACCTGATGTCCGGTGTTGATTTCCTGATTGATCAAGGCTTCATCGACCCGGAGCGATTGGTAATAACCGGAGGAAGCTACGGTGGCTATATGACGACATGGGCCGTTGGACAAACCAACAGGTTCAAGGCTGCCGTCGCCTATTCGCCGGTCGTCAATGTTCACAGTTTTTTCGGAACAACCGATATTCCAGCTTGGGTTGAATGGGAATACTATGGTCCACCATGGAATTACCCGGACCTCATACGGGCAAAGTCGCCGATCTCCTATGTCCAAAACGTGACAACGCCTACGTTGCTGATGCACGGGAGAAACGATGTGCGCGTTCCGGTATCTCAGAGCTTCGAATTCTTTCGAGCGCTTCAAAAACTCGGTGTGACCACGGAGTTGGCCATCTATCCTGATGAGCAGCATGTGCCTACGCGTCCGGCTCACCAGGTAGATCAATTGTCACGAACACTTAGGTGGTTTGAGGATCATATTGAGTCATCAAGCTCTCGTAACCAATGAAGTTTTACGCAACCCGGTTCTTATTGTTGTTTTCGACCTGGGCCGAACGTGCGCAAGACGGAGTACACAGAGCGGAGCTTTAACTGACTGCAGTAGAGTCGCTGCAGGAATACGTCTCCCGCACGTTGACGCGAGGAGGCTTCGACTCTCATTGTCAAAACTCCTCAAGATAACGGACTGGATTCGAGTGTGTCCGAATTGGGACTGGGTAGGACGGTAGAGATAGTGCGGCTGACTGATATCGGCGGTCGTAAGAATATCCTTTTGCTACATCAAACGGACGAAGTGCGCTTTGGGGATCGCTGGTCTGATGGTCCTTTTTGCTATCGGACCTCCGCGGGGTGGTAACTTGACCAAATCAATAGTACGTGGACTCGCGATTGGCTTGTATTTGCTTTATGTGCTGGCCATCACCTGGCCGGGTGCCACCCTGTTCCGATCGCCTGAGCCGCTGGTATTCGGGTTGCCGTCGTCCATGGCGTGGCCCGTCGCCTGGATTCTGATCGGACTCGTCACGTTGCTGGTGCTGGATCACTTCGAAAACAGGGACGAGTGATGGAGCAGTGGGTAGTGATCTCACTAATGGTCGTCGCCTACCTCGGCCTGACCCTATGGGTGGGACTACGCGCAGGACGCGGGACCTCCTCCACCGTTGACGGTTTCGTGGCCGGGGATCGCAACTTCGGCTTCCTCATCATGTACTTCGTAACCGGCGCGACGGTGTTCTCGGCCTTTGCGTTTCTCGGTGGCCCAGGCTGGGCCTATTCACGTGGCGCGGCGGCCTTCTATATCCTGTCTTACGGTGTGCTGGGCATCGCGCCCTGGTACGTGATCGGCTCGAAGGTCGCGCGCATCGGCCGACAGTTGGGGCAGGTAACCCAGGCCCAGTTCCTGACCGGCCGCTTCCGGTCACGCGGGCTTTCGCTGGTCATCGCCCTGATCAGCATTGCGGCGCTGATTCCCTATATCACGGTGCAGATGCGCGGTGCCGGTATCGTGATCGACGCCGTCACCGAGGGTCGGGTCCCACTCTGGATGGGTGTCGCGGTTGCTTACGGAATAGTGCTGGTCTACGTGTTGGTCAGCGGTGTGAGTGCGGTAGGCTGGACCAACACGCTGCAGGGTGTATTCATGATCGTGATCGCCTGGAGCCTTGGGCTTTACCTGCCGCACGCTTTGTATGGCGGCATCGGTCCGATGTTCGACGCCATCATCAGCCAGCGCCCGGAATTGCTCGAGCTGCCCGGCCTCAACGCCAGCGGTGAGCCGTGGAACTGGGCGAGCTATAGCAGCGCGATCCTGGTAAGCGCGGTGGGACTGACGATGTGGCCGCACTTGTTCATGAAAGCCTTCACGGCACGGGACGAGCGAATCATCCGGCGGACCGTGGTCTGGTTTCCGACCTTTCAGCTATTCCTGGTGCCGGTGTTCCTGATCGGTTTCGCCGGTGTGTTGTTCGTGGACTCATTGCCGCAACCGGACTTCATCCTGCCGCATCTGATCCTGAACGTGGAGTTGCCGGTAATCGTCGTCGGCCTGTTTTGTGCCGGGGCCCTGTCGGCTTCGATGTCCACCGGGGATGCACTGATGCACGCTACCGCGTCGGTAGCCGTGGAAGATGGCGTTCGACCGTTCGCGGATCTCGATGAGGCCCGGCAACGCTTGCTGATCCGGGTTTTCATTGCGGTCGCCGGTGCGGTGGCCTACTTCTTCGCGGTCTCGGAGGGCATCTCGCTGGTCGTACTCTTGCTGACTTCCTACGGCATCATCGCGCAGCTGGCCCCGCCTGTTTTGGCCGCGCTGTTCTGGCGCCGGGCCACGACGCCGGGCGTGATTGCCGGTTTGCTCGTGGGCGGCTTGACGACGCTGCTGTTCTTCTTTTTTCCGGCGATTAAGCCCGTCGAAATACATGAAGGTCTCTTTGGGTTAATTGCGCACGTACCGGTCCTTGTCCTGGTTTCCTTGCTGACGCCGGCCCAGGACCACGCCCTGGTCGAGTCGTACGTCAGTCCGTCTATCGCGCAACGTTCGGCTACTGCCAGTCACTGAGGACGAATCCGATGAGGACATTCAATTCGATTGAGATGCTGGCCCGACTGGTGGAATTTCCCACCGTGTCGCGCGACTCCAATCTGCCGTTGATCGACTGGGTCGAGGAGTACCTCGAGCGCTTTGGTGCGCGCTGCCGACGCACCTCGAATACCGAAGGGACCAAGGCCAATCTGTTCGCGGCCATCGGACCGGACGCGCCAGGCGGCGTGGTGCTGTCCGCCCACACCGACGTGGTGCCGGTCGATGGTCAGGACTGGCACACCGAGCCGTTCGAGCTGACCGAGCGCGACGGTCTGCTCTACGGCCGCGGCAGCGCCGACATGAAGGGTTTTGCTGCCGTGTTTCTTTCGCGCCTGGCGTCGCTGAAGACGGCGGCCATGGACAAACCGCTGTACCTGGCGCTGTCGTACGACGAGGAAGTCGGCTGCCTCGGCGTTGATCGCATGGTCGATGACGCGCTGACCCACTTCGCGCGACCGGACTTCGCCATCGTCGGCGAACCGACCACGATGCAGGTGGTTCGTGCGCACAAGTCCATCAACGTCTTCCACACGGTGGTCAGGGGCCGGGCGGCCCATTCCAGTCAGCCCCATCGCGGCGCCGGGGCTATCCTGGCCGCCGGTCGAATTATCGAACACCTGGAGTCGCTTGGCCGATCTCGACGGTCGGCGGCGGGCGAGTCGGGCTGTGAGCCTCCGTGGACGACGGTGCAGGTCGGAATGATCAATGGCGGCACGGCCGTGAACATCCTGCCCGCGCACTGTGAGTTCCTGTGGGAGTACCGCAGCCTTCCGGACGAAGACCCGGACTTCATCATCCGGGACATGCAGGCGTTCATCGAGCGCGCGGTGCTGCCCGACTTGCGCAAATTTGCACCAGAGGCTTCGGTCGAGACCACGCCTATCGCGCGGGTGCCTCCGCTGATGCCGGATCCGGCAGCAAGAGCGGAGCGCGGGGTACGCGGATTGAGCGGCGTGCGCGACGGTGGTTCGGGCGAGGTGTCTTTTGCCACGGAAGCCGGCAATTTCCAGCGCGCCGGGATCAGCAGCGTCGTCTGCGGACCGGGCTCGATCGACCAGGCCCACCAACCCAATGAGTTCATCGATCCTGCCGAACTCGAGCGCTGTGAGGCCATGATTGACGACGTGTTCGCTTACTTGCATCGAGAGAGCCCATCACGGTCATGAAGGGCGGGCTCCACAAAATGCACAAGTAAGTGGTGTGCTTGGAGCCGTGTGAGAGCACAAGCGGCTCTGCGGCCCCGGGGATTGAATGTCATCGACCGGCTCCGGGAAGGCGCAGCTCTCCAGGCCTTAGGAACTGAATCGCGATCACGACCTGTCTGGATTCCGCTGTGGCCGTTTGCACTGGATGACTGGTTGAAGAACCGAGCGCTGAAGAGTAATACGGCTGGAGATTCGCGGGTATTCGTAATCTGCGATCATTCCGACGAGGTTGCCATGAGTCGCTTAGTCTGCCGGTTGGCCCCTGAAAGGGGCCTTTTTCTTTGCAGGTCAGCTCAACTTCTGTATGAGATGCATTTGCCGATCGGAGTGACCGTAGTACTTCAAGTCAAGCTCAAAGCTGTGATACTTCTCCAAGACCGGTTTAAGGTTCGAGAAGCATTCGAAGCTGAACTCGCCGTGATAGCGGCCCATGCCGCTGTTTCCGACACCGCCAAATGGAAGATTCAGGTTGGTGTTTTGCATCACGGCATCATTAATTGCGCCGCTTCCAAATGGAATCTCGGCAAGGAAGCGTTGTTTCGTTGCTCGGTCTTTGGAGAAAAGATAGCCGGCCAGTGGTTTCTCGAGCTGGCGAACAGTATCAAACGCTTCATCGAGGGTTTCGTACTCCAGCACCGCGATTATGGGACCAAAGATTTCGTCCTGCATGATCGGATCGTCGATACTGACGTTGTGCATGATCGTGGGGCGGATAATGCGTCGCTGTCGATCAGTTTCTCCACCGTAGTACACCTTGTCCGCATCGATCAACCCAGCGACGCGGTCAAAATTTCGCTCATTGATGATCTGCACGAAGTTGCCGCGCTCCACTGAGTAGTCGTGTTTCTCGATCTCGTTCACCATGCGCTCCAGGACTCGATCCTTGATGCTTTTGTGGACAAGAACGTAGTCGGGTGCGAGGCAGAGCTGGCCGGAGTTGATGAACTTGGCCCAAACGAGACGTTTGACGCCGACGTCGACTGGCGCATCCTCAGCGAAGATTGCTGGGTTTTTTCCGCCGAGCTCGAGGGTGACGTTCGTCAGGTGGGGCGCTGCTGCCTCGTTGACGATTCTGCCAACCTGAGGGCTGCCGGTAAAAAAGATCTTGTCCCATCGCTGATCCAACAACGCCGTGGTTTCGGGGATTGCTCCTTCGACCACGTGCAGGTAAGCCGGATCGAAATTCTCGTTTATGATCTTGGCCATTACCCGGCTTGTCTCGGCGGGAAGCTCACTGGGTTTGAGCACTGTGGTATTGCCCGCCATCATGGAACCGACTACCGGAATCAGCGAGAGATTGTAGGGAAAGTTCCAGGCGCCAATGACCAGTGTGTTGCCCAGTGGCTCAGGAATGATGTAACTCTTGGCTGGCTGGTTAAGCAGGTTGGTAGCTACCTTGCGAGGCTTGGCCCACTTTGCAAGGTTTTTGATGGCAAGCTCGATTTCCTCGTACAGCGGGAAGAGCTCCGTTAGCTGCGTATGGTGTTTAGATTTTCCGAAGTCGTTGAAGATCGCGTCGTAGAGCTCCTGCTCATTTTCCCGCAGCACGGCGTGAAGCTTCTCAAGCTGCTCCAATCGGAACTCAACCGGAAGTGTCGCCTTTGTACGAAAGAATGCCCGTTGTCGATCGACGACTCGCCGAATCAGGTCTTCGATGTTGGTAGCTAGTGCGTAACCGGTCATGGTGTTTCCTCTTCTATTTAGTCATAAGGTGTCGGGCAAAAGCTTCGGTCGGGCCAGTTGTGTGTTCACGTCCGGAGTGCTCAGGTTCCCAGCTCTCTCCGAACAGTGTTGAAAAGCCGGCGGCGTCAATTCGTTGATCAGTAGTATGGGGTGATGGCTAACAGGTCTTGATGTCCGCGCCGGACAGATGATTGATACTTTCGGTCAGTGATCAAATCAGCCCGAAAAACGGCGATCGATAGCTCTACGGATGATCGCGGCGGTATCCCAGGCCAGAAGGACCAAAGAGTTTGCGTACTCGTCCGAAGTAAGGTTCTGACTTAGCTTCGTTTTTTATCTCGCGCCTGCGACCAGGCCGCTGTCCCGCCTGTCCGAATCTGCCAACAAATTGGCCGTCCTCGACATGTCTCGATTCTCCCTGGCCCGGCAAGGTATCCCCATGGTTGAAGCTTTGCCTTTCCGCTTACTCCGAAATCCCCAATCCTGAAAGCTGACAAGAGGAGCAAGACATGTTTAATTCAGCGATCACTTTGGCCCTGCGGGCGATGTCGACGCTAAACCCGCCGCAGAAGCCCCTGGTTTTCTCTGGCGCGGGTGGCACGATCAAGCTTGCTGACCTGATGATCCGTGCCGGCAACAAGCGCCCGCTGCTGGTCACAGACAGTTTCCTGCTCGAAAACGGAATGCTCGATGAGCTTGTAGCGTTTCTGGAGGGTTCCGGTTGCGACGTTACCGTGTTTTCCGGAATTGTGCCTAACCCGACGTTCTCAGTTGTCGAAGAGGGTCTGGCGACTAGTCTGGATAACAATTGCGACGCTGTCTTCGCGGTTGGCGGCGGGTCTGCGATTGATACAGCCAAGGTTATCGCCGCAGCGAGCACTGCCGGCAAGGACCTTGCGAAGCTCGCGGGCATAATGAAAATCAAGAAGCCGCTTCTGCCGTTCTACGTGGTACCCACGACGTCCGGCACGGGCTCTGAGGTGACCACCGCGGCGGTGATCTCGGACACGGAGACGCACAAGAAGGCGTTCTTCGTTGACCCGAAATACATCCCGATTGCTACCGCGCTTGATCCAATGTTGCTGAAGTCGCTTCCTGCGCCGATGACGGCAGCGGTCGGCATGGATGCCCTCACGCATGCGATTGAGGCATACACGTCACGAAATCGTTTCGTCGAAAGCGACCGCGATGCGGAGATGGCTATTCGCCTCTTGTTCGAGTTCTTGCCGGTAGTTTATGACGACGGCCAGAACCTCCGTGGGCGGGAGATGGTATCGATTGCTTCGTTTCTAGCTGGCTACGCTTTTACCAAGTCAAGCTTAGGGATGGTACATGCGATCTCTCACCAGATCAGTGCACGCTACAATACGCCGCACGGTCTGACGAACGCCGTCATCTTGCCACGCGTACTGCGATTCAATCGGAAGGTTAGTGCCGACCGATACGCTGCGCTCGAGCATATGCTGTCGGTTGATGACGCGGAGAAGCGTACCGACGTACTCACAGAACGATTTATCACGCGCGTCGATGCGTTGGCTGAGCGGGTGGACATTCCCGAAAATCTCGAGCAAATCCAGGAAAGGGACTTTCGATCAATCACCGGGGATGCTCTCGCTGAGGCTCGCTTTTCATACGCTGTTCCGCGAACCATGAAGCGACGGCACGTTGAGGCGATTCTGCAGTCCATCGTGTCGGGCAGCCGAGACGTTTCATTCGCTTGACAGATCGGTTGAAGTGGCTTGTCAGCAGGAGAAAACAATGATTCCGGTCATGGTTTTGGTTCAGCAGGGTCAGATGCACGAAGGTGTTCGGCAAGAACTGGAGCACGAAATTGAGATGTTCGCACAGCGTCACTTCATTGATAGAGCGGCTATTGACTGGATGGAAGTGCCAGAGGGCAGTGGCTTTACGGCAGGTGAATCTTCCACGTCGGTCGTGGTGTCCTTACAGTCCAACCGCATTCTCGACCAATCAGTACGCGTGCCTCTTCTCGAGGAACTCAGCGATTTGTGTATGCGACATACGCATCGCACACCCCATGAAATGGTCGTCGCAGTTCGTGATCTCGCGCCAATCGGAGAGGTTTAATGCCGCTCTATATCTGCAATAGCATTCCGGGTGCGATTCCGCAGTCGGCAAAACCCCAAATCGCAGCCGATGTTACCGATATTCACTGCAAGGTAACGGGTGCGCCTCGGTCTTTCGTCCATGTATTCTTCTTTGAAGACGCTCCTCAACAGCCTCTTCGAGAACGCAGTGCATTCCTGTTTGGCAGCATCCGGGAGGGTCGAACTGCAGAGCAGAAGCAAGAACTCGTCGAAGCCATTCGTGCCTCTATGAGCACTCATACCGGTCTGTCGCCGAATGCAATCATCGTCGATACGGCTGATATCCCGGCAGGCTGGGTCATGGAGGGCGGAGCTCTGTTGCCTGAGCCTGGTCACGAAGAGGACTGGCTGGAGGCCCAGTCGATTTGGCATCCGATAGGGCCCGACGCCCGAAAAGATGCACGCTAGGGTCTTGCTTGTTTCCTGACCGCGCCCGGTGTCATACCGTATCGCCTGGAAAATGCGCGGACAAAGCTCGCCGGCTCGGCATAGCCAACGCGCCAGGACGCGGTCTCAACGTTGATGCCCGTGGAATCCAGGAGTTCATGGGCGATCGACAAACGAATGTCCGTGTACAGTTCGCGAAAGTTCGTACCCTCATCGGTGAGGCGTCGTCGTAACGTACGTTCACCCAATGACAGTTCGTCGGCAACGCACTCGATCCGATGTTCAGTGGTGATGTCCTCCAGGATGAAGTCGCGGACTTTCTGCGACCACGGCTTTTCATCCAGCGAAGCCTGCTGAGCCAACGCATCGCACTGCTCCAGACAGTACTTCAGGGTAACTGGATCCGACTTTGGAAGTGGCCGGTCCAGCATGTTCGCGGAAAAGACCAAGGCGTATTGCGCACAACCAGGAGCTACGTCGAGATTGAGCAGTTTCCCCAGCTCTTGAGCGTAGTCCGGGTCTTTGATTCGGGTTTCGATCGCGAAGCCGCTTTCCAGAGGTTTCGCGAAAAGTTCCCGAATAAACGTCATCGTGACAGTACAGTGCCGCTCCGCATAAACCGCTCGAACCGGTGCGGGCAAATCGGACAGATCAAACCAGACTCGTGCAATACCACCATCTTCATCGAGATGCATTTCGGTAAGAACAAACGAAATCTTGAGGTAGTCGATAGCGGTTTGCACGGCTGAACGCAAAGTTGGCGAGGTTAGAATCGCAAACCCCCATGCACCGAAAACGTGTACGTGCATCCGCTGCCCCGCCGAAACGCCGAAACCAGCGGTTGAGTCCGCGGCCTTGACTACGTTTTCGACGAGTCGGAGTTCCTGGATTACTTTGGGTTGTAGTGTGGGATCGGATAGCTGTTCAGGCATTAGGTCGGTTCCGTCCAGACACTGCTCCAAACTCACGCCGTACGATTGAGCCGTTTCGCAAAAGATGCGAAGACTCGTCGGCGACTGAATGCGATCATGTTGGAGCACTGGCCTAAAATAGGCGCATCTTCCCAAGATATCAATCAAAGTCTCACGATGCGTAGGCGTACATCGCAGCGGCCATTCAGTGGTGGAAGGCACCAGCTTTCAGACGGTTCTCGGCGGCATCAGGGAGGCGCTCGGACATCGCCGCTTGAGAGATGCTCTCATCCTGAGTGTATAGACTTCCTTCCGACTCGGATTCAAGAGCCGAAACTTCTTCTCCCGGGGCGTTTCATGCCGTCAGCAGTTCAGCTACCGGACTCAGTTCGAACCGATTCTCGACAACGAAACAGACGGCTTCCAGCAACAGCCTGCCGGGTTCGTCACCGCTGCATTCCTCGACATCACCAGAGCGGGACTTTTGCGGGACCCCTCGCCGACAACCTCGTTTGAGGCCTCAATGAGGCCTCAAACGAGGTTGTCGAGCAGTGGCTCGCAATGCGTCCCGACCGGTGTCCTGACAAGTTCTGCCGATCCTCGAATGACACGCCTGCAACCCTGAGTCATCGACCAAACTTGGGGTCAGGCGAAGCACTCATGTGCCGGGCTTAATCATCTTCTTCTTGCTTTAACTTAATTTCCACGGGAAGTCCATCCACGATGTCAAATTCGAAAACACTCTCGATATTGTCGGCACTGACAAGCGTTGCCCGCGGGTGTGATTTGGCCAAAGACCAGTTGCCATGCAAGGTCAATTGCACTTTCCTCGGACCAGGCGCTTCCAGCCCCCGAGAGGTAAAGCCAATATCTGGGTCCACGACCGACAGGCGAATTTTCTCCTCGTTAACTTCCTTGTACATGACCAGGCAGGAAGTGTCGCTTGCCTTCAAGACGCTTCCGGGATGCGTCATATCCGCCGCCGCTTCGAACAATGCATAGCCCCAGACCGCGTCTTCTACCTCATTTACAACATGACGAGCTGCGGATCTTTCGTAAACGACATAAGGTTTTTCATGGCTCAACTTGCGCATCTTCCTAGGATTGGCGTTGGGCACGATTACGTACTCGTATCCCCTGTTATCGGGCAGCGTACCGTGGTCGAGATGTCCGATGGTGTATTCTCCAACCGGGTTGAGGGATACGTCGACAGGCCATACCTGATTCTCATTTGGCGTTTGTTGAGTGCCTTTCCATACATTCAGATCACCGCTGCCGGAGGCAATATAGAAGCCGGTTCGGTAGTCATTAATGACCCAATGATCCTCGTCGCCTGAAAAGATAGTAGTACCATCGTCGGTATAGTCTGTATCGTTGACTGTCGTCACGCCGCTTTCAGAACTCGTCAAGCGCTGGTACAACGTTGTGACAGTGGGATTAACCGCGTCATCGTTTGCGATGCCGGAGCCCAGCGAGACGATATAGTTCTTGAAAGCGAAGTTGGACTTTTTGAATGTAAAAGAGTCGTTGTGCGTGTTCGGACCGTAAGTCCCTCCGAAGCCGACATTTGCCTTTTCCTGAAAATCCATCGCAAACACTCCATATCTGCCCCAAGTCTGCTGCAACACACCACGTCTGGCACCCTTGTTCCTCAAAGCCAGCGAACCGACAAAACGGTTTTGCTGGAGTTCATCTATTCGATGCCTTTCTCCATGCAGTTTGTCCCAGGGCAGCACGATAGTGGTAGTGCCTGGATTGTAGTTCCAATTCCAGGTCTCTACGTCGTAGCCATTATTCCCTACTGTATTGTCTCCGGGATAAATGATCTCTACCGCGCCATAGCTTTGATAGCGACCGTAGCGGTTTTCCCTCACATAGAGTTCGGCTCCCCACATGTTGTCGCTGAAGCCTTTGAAGAAGGCCAGCCAGTCACCTCTTCTGCTGCGTTTTCTTAAGACGCCGGCGTTGCCGTGGTTCAACTGGAAAAATCCGTTCTCAAATCTGGCGGTTTCGTCGTAGTTGAATTCCGGCTCGACGCCCCACGCACGATTGTAATACCCGGCGAGTATCGGGTCTGCGGTAGTGAGCCCCAGAATCTTACCGCCAGTGATGGCCAACCGCCGCAAAGTCTCCTGCTCGGTAGATCGCGTTTTAATTCCCGGATTTCTACCCGTCATGGACAGGGGTATGACGCCCGCATCGTTGCTCATCATCCGTTGCGCGTACATGGAATCCCTCAAACGAATGTACGAATCGGCATCTATTTGAAAAGAGGTGTCGTCTAACGCGCTCAGAATATCGGTCAGGGTAATCCATGCATACATATAGCCGTCATAGGCCACCCAGTGGTGAAAACCCGTACCATCCGGCTTTATCCCATCGCTCGTTCCGTCAGAGTAGGTCAGAAACCTCTCTAGATAACGTTTTGCGGCTTTCATCCATTGAACCCGTTCGTCGTCGGTAGTCAAGGTTTTCCATAATCCGAATAGAACAATGGTGTCACTTATATTAAATATCCAGTCGGTGTTGTATCCAAACCCGGCTTCCCAATCGCCCCAGAAATTCAGGAAACCCTCGGAATGCACAGACAGCGTGTACCCGAATCTGTCCTTGATTTCATCGGACAGATAGTCCTTGAGGTGAATGGTGTGTCGTGCAAATTCCCTGTACGCATAGGCGTTTCTATTGCGTGGAATCTCAAGGTCACACAATTTCTGCGACATTAACCACACCAGATTGGATGCTTTCTCTGCAATATCGTTGTCCGACGAATCTATGAGTTTTAAATACTGTGCAAATGCTTTCAGTATTTGTCCGGACTCACCAAACGTTATCGTATTTCCAGAGATCCTCTCCCCCGTCACGACGATGTCCAGGGCATCGTAGTCCAATAGCGCTTGGTCAACGAGAGTCAGCAGTTCGATGGTGTCAACCGTATCCGCTGTGCCGATATAGATATCCGACAGGGTTTCGAAGACTTTGTCGATCTCCGCTATCTGTTCAAAAGTGGCAGCTTCTAAAGGAATATCCGTATCGAAAACGAGCGGTGCAGAACAGGCAGGATTCGGAGGAGGCGGTGCTTTCTTTATCTGCAAAGACTGTCCGTTGATACTGGCATTGTCGATTGCAAAATCACGGGCTGTATTGCCATCGTCCGTACGAATGTATCGCAGCTCCAGTTCATCGCCTTCATCGGTGCTTTGGGTGACGTATGACAGCGTAAAGTTGTGTACCGGGTTCCGCGTGTTGAGCGTTGTCGCGGCCGTCGTGGCCAGCTCCACGTCGTCGCTTACATTGTGCAGTGCAACCCTTAGCCGAACGAAGGATGATCGCGGATTATAGACGTACGAGGAGATCGATAGTGATTCGCCTGCAGCCATGAGGCAACTGAACAGATATGCGCCGCCCTGGCCGGCCGCGGCCGACTGCCCATTGAAGAGCAGCGCGCCATCGCCAACACCATCGGCATTGTCGCCATCATTCGTGACTTCACTTATCGCTGTATCGCCTATGGCAGCAAAACCTTGGTCGTTACTCGTATCAGGAAGGCAGGTTGATTGAGCGAACGTAAATTGGGGCACAAACAATGCCATCGCTGCAATGCCGATGTGTTTCACCGCCCGGCCTACTGATTCTGACACTCTGTTCCCGACATCTGTGTGTCTTAATGAACTGATCATAGCGTTACCCCCATATCTGATTCTTAAATTTGGCAAAATGAAGATCTACGTTCGGCAGCGGAATTCGTGTTGCGTGGATTCGGTTTCGTTGACGTCCGCGATTTGTGACGGTAGATAGCGATCGAGAGGCTCCATAGGACAGGTGCTTACCGGTACCACAAAATGCGACGCCTGGCGCTGAATCGCGACACCGAGGTAAGAATCGATACCCGGTTCGGCAAGCCGCCCCGCGCTCATCGCCGCGACTGCGGCTGGCACCTCCTGCAGGTATTGCTCACGCCGCTGAGTCGTGACGGCAATCTCGTCAAGTGTTTCGATCGACTTGCTTCGTGCGCCGGCAATGCTTGCCGATGAGAGCATAAATGGCGTGATTGGCGCAGATATCGGGGCCAATCGCATTGTTCTCTACCCCTCTTCGAGATACCTCAGTCGATATTCCCAGCTTAGGGTGAAAGCCATAATTCCTGTTGACCCGTCCGCATGGAATCAAGCTGAAGTGATTCTCATTATCCAGCACGGATCACAGTGTGAACTAGAATGGAACCGGTTGTCAAATCCTCCCGGTTGTGCGCCGTCAATACGCGACCGGAGCAAATTGG
The DNA here is from genome assembly GCA_028279985.1 of Woeseiaceae bacterium. Taxonomy (GTDB): domain Bacteria; phylum Pseudomonadota; class Gammaproteobacteria; order Steroidobacterales; family Woeseiaceae; genus UBA1847. The sequence continues at coordinate 289,358 of JANQMR010000037.1, read as the reverse complement.
GTGTTTGAATAGAGAAGAGACATTTGATCATCGTTATCTTGAATTGGTCAGGACGCGCGCATCAAGGCTAGCGCACCGGTTGCAGCAGAAGTTCCACCGGAGTACTGGCCACGGTCGTCACTTCGAGCTGCGTCAAGTCTTCACCGTAACCGGCAACGGCGATATCCTCGCTTTCGACCGTGACGCTCCATTTGCCGATCAATTCAACATTGACCTTCGAAGGCCGCGGATTCGAATATCTCCATTTCCTCGAGTAGATGCTCACCTCAAGCTGCTCGCCATCAGGTCCGATTTGATCTGCCTCAGGATGCGTATACAGGTTCAGGTCCGGATTCACGATTGACATGATTTTCCCGCCGGGAACATTCCTCGTCATGACAAGTACCGGCGTGTCCACCGATTCGAGGAATTCATCGGCCTCGACGGCGCCGGCCTCAAACAGTGCGTACGCGGTGATATCTGTTTCGCGATCCCAGACCACATGAGCGTCGCGGTCGTGGCGCAGAACACTGTAGGGAGCGCGCTTTGCATCCTTCAGGGAGAGCGCAAATCGGCGAGCCTCATCGCTTGTCGATTGGATGAGAATGGCATATTCGTACGTGGCATCGTCGGGGGCGGGTCCGTGGTCGATTATCGCCGTAGCAAAGTCGCCTTGAGTCGTTCTTTCATCCTTGTTGTCTCTGGATTCTTGCGATTGCCGCTGCAACAACAACGTCTGTGCCGGCGCTGGAATGTACGCGTTGCCGGCCGGGTCCAACAAGAACTCACCCGCGGTGGTCGTAATCTCGAGATTTGTTTTCAGCCCGACATGCTTTTCACCGTTGACGATCGTTTCCTGATTCGGCGTCAGTAGTGCATGCTGATACAGCGTCGTTCCAACGGAATAGCGGTTGTCGTCGCTGCAGATCCCGCTGCCAAGCGCGACGATTCGGTCGTCGAAGAAAAATACGGATTTGCGAGCCCAAAAGCTGTCGTCGTACTTGGAATGCCCATGCAGAATGACCGCAAACATGGCGTTGGCGGCCTGCAATACGTTGCCACCGGAAAATGTCTGATCCGATAGCAGCATCTCTTCGCGTCCAGAGAATCTGTCCACCTGGCGAATATCCGCTCTCAACTCGCCGAGCGGTAACTGCGGTGCAGTCGTACCGGGCCAACGGCTCCAGTTCCAACCGTCCTCTCGAAACCCGCGGTTTTCCGCTTGTTCCGGCAAGATCTCGACCTGTCCGTAGTTGATAAACCGGCCGAACAGGTTTGCAGCGACATAACTCTCATTGCCAACGAGGTAGCGGCTAAAGCCACGAGCGGATGCGAGCCATTCGTCACGGCGCTGCAAAACCAGGCTCGAATAGGGTAAGACCCATGCTCCCTGTGGAGGTCGTTCTGCATTGAAACCGTTCTCCGCCAAGCCCCGCGCATACTGACCGTTCGGGTCATGGCGAATTAAACGCAAGTAGGCCCTGATCATCTCACCATCCGGGTTGCCGTAGGCGTCCGTAAGTTTGGACAGGTATAAGAACGGTTTGACGCTGATGTTCGCTCTGCCGTTTGGGTGGCGGCCGCTCAAGCTCATTGGCACTTTCTGGTCGTTGGAAAATACTCTCGTCATCAGCACCGCATTCCGCAGGTGCGCCAGCGCGGCATCGCTCAATGCAAGCGGAGTCGAACTCAGAAAGTAAACAACAGGCGTGAGTCCGTCCAGGCCACCATTGCCGTAGGCGACGTAGTGCTGTGAGTGATGAAAGAAGCTGCCGTCGGGCTGTATCCCGCCGCCCAAACCGCGTGTGGCCAACAGGGAGGCCGACATCCATTCAGATAGCTGGCGGAGCAATACGGCTCGTTCTTTCTTATCTTCAGTCATCAATGCGCTGAACAGCATTCCCTGCAGCAGAGTATTCATGACATCGACATTGAAGCCTTTGAGTTCATCTCTCGGTCGAAACATCCGACCAAGGCCCATGAACCAGGCAAGATCGTCCCTGCGCTGCTCGCGTGACGAACCCAACCGGTCACGCATCAGGTACAGCGCTCGTGCCCATTCGCGCATCGAATAGCCCATGTGATGGATGATTCCAGTGGCACTGCCTGCCGCGAATCCCTGATCATGGAGCTGTCCGGCAATCCAGTTGAACATCTTGGCGAGCTCGCGTTTCTGTTTCTCGTCTTCGGTGAGTCGATAGCGCACTGCAAGACGCCACAAAAACTCGCCAACGGCGCGGAACAGTAACGGCTCCGGACCGTCGAGTGCCGCAGGATAGTACGCTCTATGACCGGGTAAAATGACCGGTCGAATCCGGCGCGCGCCATCGTCAGTCTCAAGTTGAAACGAGCGGTATTGCTTTTTCAGTGTTTCGAAATCTGCTGTCTCAGTGCGGCTAAGGCTGCTGAGCAACGCATCGTCGACTCGCGCCTCGATCTTGGCGAGAACATCCCCGTCAATCGCTTCTGCGCTCGTATCGATATCTTCCACATTCCGCCGCAGCCACGTGTCGTATAGCAACAAGCCGGTCCAGTGGGCATTGGGTGAGGATGCGGTTTCGAGGTTGACAAAGGGTAGGTGCCTGTCCGGCGTAGGGCTTCTTGGGTCGAGGATTACCAAGGGCAGCATTGTGTCGAGATACAGTTCTCCCGGCGAACCGGATTTTCCCACTGCAAGCGTTATACGGTCGATCGGTGAGTGAGCCGGACACTTGAGGTCGTCGAGGTAGGCAGCCAACAGCGATCGCCAGCCAACGAAATTCAGTGTTGCCTTGAATCCGCATACGCTTGCGTCACCCTGTTGGAAGGATACGGTCAGCGGCGTTGACGTAGATTTTTCACTGTAGATCCACACAACAAATACCGGTACATGCGGACCATGTTCGTCGGATCGCGGAACGATTGGTTCAATGGTTTGGTTGACTTCCAGGACATCGCCAGGTTGATAGATCCACCTGAGCGACTGGTTCCCGTCCTTTGAGTGCCGGTCGCTAATCGTCAGGACCGACCCGGCTGAAGCCACTATCGACGACGAAACTTCGTCCTCGAAAGTGAATTGGGGCGGCTGCTCCTGATCTTCGTGGGCCTGGGCGCTCTCAAACAACAACAGCAGCGCCACGAGAGAAATGATTTGTACCTTGAGCATTGACCTACTTGGAAGAGGTACGGAATGACAACCGGTTCCACCGTAACCAAGGTAACCTCCCGGTGTCAACGATCTATAGGCTGTAGTGCGGTCAGCAGAGCAGATCCACCGCACGCATTGCCGGACAAGTTCCAGTTCCGTATGCTTTGGTACCGGTTCCCACGCGCTGAGCGGGTTTCAAGCAAACGGATTGACCATGACCGACGATAAAAAGATGACGATCGCCGATGTCGCGACACACGCTGGAGTGGCGAAGGTTACCGTATCGCGGGTCCTGAACAACTCGCCCAAAGTGACGGCACGGACGCGTGAAAAGGTCTTGAGCACTATGGCTCGCTTGAATTTCGTACCCGATGTTCGGGCGCGAGGCCTTGCCAAGAATCGCACGTTCCTGCTCGGCCTCATTTACTACGAATCGGCAAACGCGCTTTACATCTCCGATATTCAGCGCGGTGTGCTGGAAGGCGCCTTGTCCGGTGGTTACGAGCTGATTCTGCACCCCGTTCAGCAAAAAGAATCGTGCATTGCGGACAACGTCGAGCACTTTGTCGAACGCACCAAGGTAGATGGGGTCGTTCTCGTACCGCCCATTTCGCAGCTTGACGACGTTGTCGAAAGGCTTGTAGACAAAGGTGTTGGCGTAGTGCGAATTACGGCACGCCAGATCGACACACCGGAGCGCACGGTGATTTCTCAGGATCAGGCCGGCGCTGCCAAAATGACCAACTATCTGATTGATTTGCATCATACGCAAATTGCGTTTGTTCAGGGCCCGGAAACCAATATTTCAGCGCAGGAAAAGTACAAGGGTTTCTGCTCTGCGATGAAAAAACGGGGCCTTACCGTCAAAAAGAGGCTGATCTTCCAGGGAGACTACTCGCTGCAGTCGGGTTACGACTCCGCAATGCGCATGTTCTCCAGGAATACGCAACCAACCGCGGTCTTTGCCGCGAACGACTTCACCGCGCTGGGAGTCTTGAGGGCGGCGATGGCCCGTGGTGTTGATGTTCCGAGCCAGCTATCAGTGGCCGGATTTGACGACAGTTCAATGTGCGATCTCGTATGGCCGAGCCTGACTTCGGTTCACCAGTCCCTCGATGAGATCGGTAAACAAGCAGCAATGAAGCTGATCAACACTCTGTCCGGGGTGCTCGTGCCAGCCGGGGAATTCATCGAACCCGTTGTTGCCATTCGAAACTCCACAGGTCCGTGCCGGACCTAATAGCGATAGTCTTTCATTCTGAGCAGTCAGCGCTATTGACAAAAAAACGGTAGATAATAATATGGAACCGGTTATCACTCCTTTGGCAATCGCCGGGAGTTCGGGAGTCGACTTACGGAGGTTGGGACCATGAAACGTCTGCTCTACGCCATTCTCATCATGGTCCTGGCCGCCTGCACTGATGTCAGGAACGACCAGTACAGTGCGTCCGGCAACCAAGAAGAGGCCGGCTTGAGCGATGGTGCGCCGAATGTACTGATCATCGTCCCGGACCAACTGCGTCGGTATTCTGCGGGGTACTGGTCGCAGCCGGCCTATCGGGACCACGTGATCGGCGCGCCGGACCCGGTTGTCACGCCGAATATCGATGAGCTTGCGAACAATGGCGTCGTATTTACAAACGCCATCAGCAACTTTCCGTTGTGCAGCCCCTATCGGGGCATGCTGTTGACCGGAACATGGCCCGCCCGAAACGGGCTGAACACCAATGCCCGCAGCGATCGAACGACGACCCTGAATCTGGACGTTCCAACGATTACCGGCGTCTTTCGAAGTGCAGGATACAACATCGCATACTTTGGGAAAGCGCATTGGCTTGCGCCTCGTCCTGTATTCGATTCGGAAGGCAACTACGTAGGCAGTGAATCTCCGCCGGGCGGTCATTTCATCAATCACTACGATACCTATGTGCCGCCCGGGCCCGCCCGGCTTGATATCGAATACTATTTCCATACAGTGATTGACGCTCATTTCGACTATGTGGCGTACTCCAATGACCCACACACGATTGGCGGTTTGCCCGACGGGTCACCGTATCAATCGGGCATCTACTCGACGAAAGCCGAAGCGACGCACCTCATCGACTACCTGGAGAACACGCGGACTCAAAGAGACAGCAGCAAGCCGTTTCTCGCGATCTGGATGCCCAATCCGCCGCACCTGCCATGGGATGACGAAAACGTGGAACCGGAGGTGCTGGACGAGTACTACGCCGAAAGGGTCAAGCCCAACGTTCTCAAGCTGCTGGTCAGAGGCAATGTTGATTCAGCGCAGGCGCCGTACGTCCGGCACTACTTTGCGAACGTGACCAGCGTCGACAAGTACATCGGCCAGGTTCTTGATGCGCTCGAGAAGTCGGGGTTGGCAGAGAACACCATCGTCGTGTTTTCATCCGACCACGGCGAGATGCTCGGTAGCCACGGCCGCCAGGGCAAGAACGTGTTCCTTACGGAGGCTTTGGCCATCCCTCTCATCATTCACTGGCCGAAAGCCCTGAGTCCGGCAATCAGCGACGTCCTGGTAAGCGTGCCCGACGTTATGCCGACCATCCTCGGTCTCGCTGGGCAGCAGTCGATTATCCCGACGGGAGTCCAAGGGCGTGATCTGTCGCAGAGTATCGTTGATCCCGACGCGGCCGGCCCTGGACCTGCTGATGCGCTTCTGATGCTGACCGGATCGCGTGGAATCCTCAGTGGCCATCACATGCTCTACGTCCGGCTTCGGGAAGGCTTGGGTTCTGAGATCGTTGGTTCCGAGATCGTCTTGTTTGACAATGAAGCGGATCCTTATCAGCTTGCGCCGTTGCGATCGATAGACAGTCCTCGACTCGCACAGTCGCTCCTGGCCCGCCTGGGTCAGCTCCTCAAGGAGGCGGACGACGATTGGTATCACCAGCGACACGCCGCCGACGTCATTCCCTATCCGTAATTGGCACTCCCTGGAGTCGAGCCTGAGGGGCTAGATTGCGAGTAAGTCTGCGATTGTCTACAACCGGATCGTATCGCGGATACTGCCAGTTGTTTTGACGCCCATCCCCAATCCGACTGCCGCGCTCGGCGGATCTCGCAATGTGCTGGTAATCACCGCGGACGATCTCGGCACCGGTTAGGCCGGAGTTCAGGCGGGACAAGACCGCCGCCGGCAGTCCGCAAATGCGGTACAGCTCTGCGGGTCACAGCGGTGACTTTGGTGTGCAGTTCGAGCGGCCAAGATATTTGACAACCGGTTCCATTATGGACGATGATATCGGCTGTCCGCGTAGTGCCTCGGCGTTTGAATGCCGCTGATCGACATGCCTGGCAGAACAAAGCCCAGGTGCGCCAGGTGCAGGTCGCGTTGGCGGCAATTTCCAATAAGAGAGCACTCCTTTTGAGTAATCAAAAAGACATCGAGTATGAAGCGCATGCGGTTGACTCGGGAGAACTGAGACGTATTGCTGGCCTGGTCGTCGATTATCAGCTTGATCGATACGATGAGGCGACAAACTCGGTCTTCCAGAATGGTAGAGATGCGTCGGGGCACCCCTGTAGCTGGCTTCACGGGAGCTTCTATCTGGGATTTGCGGAAAGCGCCGCTTCGTTTGGCGCAGAGCGGTACTGGGACCACATTGTCAAGATCGGCGAACGCAACGACTGGCGTCTCGGCCCACGTTTCGCGCATGCCGACGATTATGTCATTGGCCAGGCGTACCTCGAGGTGTATGAGCACAAAGGTATCGAAGCGGCAGCCGGCGGCGTTCGAAAACGACTGCAGGAAATTTTGCAGTCGCCGCCGGTTGTGGAGTTGAAAACCGACGCCGAGCTCGATCCGCCAGTGGAGTTGGAAGGGTATATCTTTGATGACTCGGGCGCCTGCAAAACGCGATGGTCTTGGTGCGATTCGTTGCACATGGCGCCACCGCTATGGATACATCTCGCCAAACTGGACAATGACCCGCGATATCTGGCATACGCGGACTCCGAATACTGGAAATCCTGGGAGCATCTGTACGACGAGCGTTGGTCACTCTTCCATCGTGACAGCCGATTCATACCGCCGTCAGGACATCAGGCGGACGTTAGTTTTTGGAGCAGGGGAAACGGCTGGGTTCTGTTGGGGCTTCGGAGGATCATTGACCGGGTGCCGGCAGAGCACCCCAGTCGTGAGCGATACGTGGAACTATTCAAAGCCATGGCGAATCGTGTCGCGATGCTACAGTCGCCAACGGGATTCTGGCCGTCAAAACTGTCGACAACCAGCAGCGCGTCGACTGACTTCGAAACATCCGGCACGGCCATGTTTGTGGCCGCTCTTTCCTGGGGATTACGGCACGGACTCCTTGAGCAGTCCAAGATCGAACCTGTTGTCGGTCTCGGTTGGCAGGCTTTGACGTCGGCAATTTATCCGGACGGCAAAGTTGGTTGGGTTCAAGGAATTGACGATAGGCCGAGGCCGGCCGAGATTCATGACTCACATATCTACGGTTCGGGTGCCGTGCTTCATGCCTGTGCCGAGCTTAACAATCTCGTTAATACCCAAACCGATGGGACACGATCCTGATCCGAGGAGTACATAGAGTGGACATTCGCCAGCCCATACATCCCGAGCACGCCAATCAGATGGATACCGCTGCATTGCGTAGCAACTTCCTGATTGACACGGTTTTCCGGCCCGGCAAGATCGTGCTTACCTACACGCATATCGACCGAGTCATTGCCGGCGGTTGTATGCCGGCGTCCGATCCGGTCACCTTGGGCGACGGCGGTGTTACCGGAACAGATTTCTTTCTGGAGCGACGCGAACTCGGTGTAATCAATGTCGGCGCGCCCGGTGTGATTTCTTTGGACGGACAGGATTACGACATTGACGAACGCGAAGCGCTCTATGTCGGCTGCGGAATTCGCAAAGTCGAGTTTCGGAGCAGAGACTCCTCCAAGCCTGCAAAGTATTACATCAACAGTACCCCGGCGCATCAATCATTGCCGGCGAAGAAGATCACTCGCGAAATGGCAAGCCCGGAAAAACTCGGCGACGCCGAATCCTGTAATAGCAGGACGATCTATAAGTACCTGGTTCCGGACGTCGTAGAGACGTGCCAGTTGCTCATGGGCCTCACGGAGTTGGAGAGGGGAAGTATCTGGAACACGATGCCCTGCCACACGCACGAACGGCGCATGGAGATCTACTTTTATTTCGACATGTCGGAAGACAATGTCGTGTTTCATATGCTGGGTAGACCGGATGAGACGCGCCATATCGTTGTCCGAAATGAGCAGGGCGTCATCAGTCCGAGCTGGTCTATCCACTCAGGTGTTGGTACCGCCAGCTACAGCTTCATCTGGGGTATGGCCGGAGAGAACCAGGTTTTTTCCGATATGGATTTCGTCGACATGACAGATTTGAAATAGCGCTTACTCGAAATGAGTACAAACACGAATTACGGCCATGATTGAGACGATCGACCTCTCCATTATTGTCGGATACTTCGTATTTGTACTGGCTATTGGATTCCTGTTTCGCAAGCAGGTGACGGGAATTGCCGAGTACTTTCGGGGCGGCGGCAAGATCTTATGGTGGATGACCGGTTCCAGCGTATTCATTACGACCTTCAGTGCCTGGACGTTCACTGGCGCTGCCGGCAAAGCCTACGAAGACGGCTTTCCCGTCATAGTCATCTTTATCGGAAACGCGCTTGGCTACTATGTCTGCGCGCGGTTTCTCGCCGCGAAGTTTCGCCAGACGCGCGTCGATACGCCATTGGAAGCGTACAAGAAACGCTACGGTCGATTAAACGAACAATTCAGTCTCTGGATCAGCTTCCTTGCCAACCAGTTGCCGGGTGGGCTGACGCTCGTCGCAGTCTCCATTTTCGTATCCGCTATTTTTGGCTGGGAGTTGCAGGCGACCATCGTCGTCACCGGCCTGACGGTCCTGACCGTTACGCTCACTGGCGGTGCTTGGGCGGTCATCGCCTCGGATTTCATGCAGGCAATGCTGATCGTCGCGATTACCGTTGTGGCCGGCTTCTATGCAGTGACGGTGATGGGCGGCGTCACACCGATCGTCGAACAGTTTCCGACCGGCAACATTCTGGTTGGAAACGGCATCAACTATCTGTCCATATTCGCTTTGTGGATTGTGGCCACACTCATTCAGCGACTCCACGATATCAACAATTTGTACATCTCAGTGCGCTTCCTGGCGGCGAAGGACAGTCGGCACGCCAAACGCGCGGCGCTGCTCGCGTCCTGTTTGTTCGGCCTGGCGTCGTTGATCTGGTTTCTGCCGCCCATGGTTTCGGCCATCGTGTATCCCGATCTCGGCTCAATGTACCCGAACCTCAACAATCCCAGCGAGGCTGCCTACCTCGCGTTCGTCGACCACCTGATGCCCACGGGCATGCTGGGCCTGCTCGTGGCGGCGATGTTCGCCGCAACCATGTCGTCAATGGACTCGTCGCTGAACGCAGGATCGGCGATGATCGTCAAATGTGTCTACAAGCCGTTCCTGCGACCAGTCGCCAGTGAAAGGGAGTATTTGATTGCGGGTCGTGTCGCTACTTTGGCGCTTGGTCTTACACAGATATTTATCGCGGTAATGCTTGCCGGTATCGAAGGCGCGTCGCTGTTTGAACTCATGCTCGGTTTTCTTGGCCTGTTCGGTTTGCCACTAGCCATCCCGGCGATCATGTGTTTCATGTTTCGCAAAACCCCGGACTGGTCTGCCTGGTCTACCGTGCTGTTCGGATTCCTCGTGTCCTTCCTAGTTGCGAACTACTTCAATGGTCAGTGGTTTAGCGAGCAATTCGGACTCGAGCTTACGGATCGCGAAACAAGCGACATGAACATGGTTCTGACTTATGCAGCCCACTTGACGTTGACCGTGAGCTGGTTTCTGGTCAGCACGCGATTCTATCGCCCGCTTTCTCCGGCCCGCCAGTCGGAAGTCGACGAGTTCTACAACGATCTCGACACAACCGTCGAAAGCGTGCCTGGCAGTACGGCTACTGACCGTATGCAGTGTCGGCGACTCGGGCTCATGACGGCTGGATTCGGCGTTTTCGTCTGCAGTCTGATGTTCGCATCGTCTGGTGACAACAAATACGCGGTATTCCTGACCTGCGGTGGAATTCTGGTGATTATCGGGGCCACTCTGCTTCGCGCCGGGCGAGACCCGCGGTTGGCGATGGACGGTTCAAAGGAGGTCGTGGTCGATGATGTTTGAGGAGATGTTTTCGCTGAACGGCAAGATCGCGATGGTGACCGGCGCCAGTCGTGGCATTGGTGCGGCGATTGCGGCGGGACTCGCGCAGTCCGGGGCGGACATAATTGGCGTCAGCACGCGAATCAGCAACCTGGTCGCGACCCAGACTGCTGTGGAGGAGGCGGGTCGACAGTTCGCCGGTTTCGCTTGCGACCAAGCCGACCCTGCTGCCGTCCGGGCGACCGCAAAGTCTGCCATTAGTGAATTCGGCCGGGTGGATGTTCTGGTCAACAATGCCGGCACGATTCGCCGGGCGCCGGCCGTGGAACACAGCTTCAGCGACTGGCGAGACGTGATGTCGACGAATCTCGATGGCGTCTATTTGCTGTGCCGCGAAATCGGCAGGGAGATGATCGCTCAGGGTTCAGGAAAGATCGTGAATATCGCCTCGCTCCTGAGTTTCTTCGGCGGGATAACGGTTCCCGGCTATGCGGCCAGCAAGGGCGGCATTCATCTGCTCACGAAAGCGCTTGCCAATGAGTGGTCGTCGGCGAATGTGCAAGTCAATGCCGTGGCACCGGGATACATCGAAACGGACAACACCGCCGACTTGAGAAACGATGAAGTGAGGTATCAGGAAATCCTCGCCCGAATACCCGCCGGACGTTGGGGGTCGCCGGAAGACCTCGTAGGAGCGGTCGTCTTCCTGTCGTCGCGAGCATCGGACTACGTTAGCGGCCACACCCTCGTTGTCGACGGTGGTTACTGTGGTCGCTAGAAGTCACGTCGTTGTTTCGGATAAAGGCGCTCGCCTTGTGATCCTGTCGATTCCTTCCGGTCTCCAAAAGTCAGCAATCGAAGAGACTTAAGTCATGAATACTGCTGCAATATGTAGTTCCAAAGATGCGCTCGGTCGCATGTTGAATCAATTCGTCGCCAATCGGGCCGGTGATACGACCGGTGTTTATTCCGTCTGCGCGTCGCATCCGTTGGTTTTGAAGGCGGCAATGCGCCAGGCGTTGTCAGATCAATCGGTGCTATTGATCGAGTCGACCGCCAATCAGGTCAATCAATTTGGTGGTTACACCGGCATGATACCGGCCGATTTTCCACAGTTCGTATTTGCGATTGCAGAGGAGATCGGGCTCAGCCGCGAGTCCATCGTCCTCGGTGGGGATCACCTCGGCCCCTTGTGTTGGACAAACGAACCAGCGGCCGCGGCAATGAGCAAGGCGTGCGACCTGGTTTCCGACTATGTCCAGGCGGGGTTTCTGAAGATTCACCTTGATGCCAGCATGGAGTGTGCTGATGACGACGCCCCGCTGAGCGATGCGATCGTCGCCGAGCGTACTGTGCAGATGTGTAAGGCCGCGGAATCGGCTGCTGCCGAGAGCGGCCGACAGTCACTTCCGGTATACATCATTGGTACCGAAGTGCCCGTGCCGGGCGGCGAGACAGAAGGCCTTGGCGAACTGGAAATCACAACGGTGGATCGCGCAAGCAAAACGGTTGAAACTCATCGAAGGGCTTTCAGGAAAGCCGGCCTCGAGTCGGCTTGGGAACGTGTCATCGGACTTGTGGTACAGCCCGGCGTTGAATTCAATCACACTGACGTTCACAACTACGAGGCGAAGAAGGCGGCGGCTCTCAGCGAAGCAGTGTTGAACATTCCGCGGATCGTCTACGAGGCCCATTCCACGGACTATCAGCCGGCAAGCGCATACGGTGAACTGGTCCGAGACCACTTTGCGATCCTCAAGGTCGGGCCGCAGCTAACGTTCGCGCTTCGTGAGGCGCTGTTTGGGTTGGCAGCCATCGAGAATGAGCTGATTGAAGAGAGCAGCCGCTCAAACCTGCTGGCGGTATGCGAGTCGGTCATGCTGGCCGAGCCGGCGAACTGGGAAAAGCACTATCCCGGGCAGGAGCCGCAAGGGCGTCTATACCGCCGCTACAGCTACAGTGACCGGATTCGCTACTATTGGCCACACCCGGCTATTCAAACCGCAGTTGAGAAGCTCTTCGGGAACCTCACGGCGACCGAGATTCCACGACCGCTTCTAAGCCAGTTTCTGGTGTCCGCGTTGGACGTCGAACGGGCCGATTCGAAGCTTCCGGAAGACCTCGTAATCAATCACATCATGAAGGTCTGCAGAACTTATGCGGAGGCTTGTTATGGCCGTGGTTAACGTCAGCTCATCGACCGATGTCACCGATGGACAGGAGTCCTACTTCGGTATACGCGCTGAGATTCTCGCTGAGCGAGGGAGTCTCGATACGGCGAGGGAAATCGCGCAGCAGCCGCGCATCTGGCGCGAAGCTCATGCCGCCGTCGATAATGACCGAGACGCTATCAACCACTGGCTACTGCCGAAGCTTGAGTTGCCACGTTTGCAAGTGCTGTTTTGCGGTGCCGGAACATCGGCGTTTATCGGCGATACTGTAGCTGCCTGGTTACGGAAGTCATTCGATGCGAAAAACGCAATTGACTTCCAGTCTGTCAGTACAACCGACCTCGTTGCAGACCCTGAGCAATTCCTGTCAGACGATCGCCCGACGATCATTGTGTCGTTCGCGCGTTCTGGTGATAGTCCAGAAAGTGTCGCTACCGTAGAGCTTGCCGATCAGTTGCTTTCGCAGTGTTATCACTTGATTTTCACCTGCAACCCGGAAGGGGCCCTCGCACAATATGCAGAGGATCACAGCAGTGCTTACTGTCTGTTGATGCCAGAAGGAACCAATGACAAGGGATTCGCGATGACGAGCAGCTATTCGTCAATGTTGGTTTCCGTAGCTGCCGTATTCACTCCGTCCAGGCGCCAGTTGCATCTTTCCGCCGAGGCTGCGGAGAAGACGATAGCAGACCGGTATGTGGACATCGGCAGTCTCGCCAGCAAGAGCTTTGATCGATTGGTCGTCATCGGATCGGGGGTGCTCGCAGGCACTGCTCGTGAGGGTGCCCTGAAATGTCTCGAGCTCGCGGCCGGGAAACTTTCGGCTTTCAGCGACACGTCACTCGGTTTTCGTCACGGACCTAAAATCGTAGTCTCGTCCGAAACAGTCGCGGTGCATATGATTTCTGCCGATCCGTATGTGCGGCAATACGACGTTGATCTTTACGAGGAACTCCGGTCGGAAGGACATGCAGTCGCAGTCGTCGAACTCAGTCCCGAATCGCAGTTTTCTGACGAAGCGAGTGGCCTCGACGACGTGTGGCTATCGCTGGTCTACGTCGTTTATTGCCAGATTCTCGCCTTCCTGAATTCGTGGGGACACGGCGTGAGCGCCGACACACCGTGTCCCTCCGGCGAGGTCAATCGTGTGGTTCAAGGTGTGACGATTCACCAGTTCCCGGGTTCCGGCGGCTAACGGCCGGTATTGTGCATTACGGAATCGATGTCGGCGGCACTAAGATTGAGTTTGCCGTTTTTGACCGAAGTTTCTCGCGCATACATACGCACCGCATCAATACGCCGACCGATAGTTACTCCGAGTTTGTCGATGCGAATCGTGCGCTGATCCAGTCGGCGGACGATGAGTACGGCGATCACTGCACGGTGGGCCTCGGACTGGCGGGTATTGTGGACCAAAATGGGAAATCGTTTTCAACTAACGTGCCATGCCTGAACGGTCACCATGTGCAGGCCGATCTTAGTCTTGCAATCGACCGGAATGTTCGTTGTATCAACGATGTCCGGGCGTTCGCCTTATCGGAGGCGAGGGGGGGTGCCGCAGAAGGGTTTCCCACAATGGTAGGTGTGATCCTGGGGACCGGTGCGGCGAGCGGCTTTTGCCGCAACGGTGTACCCCGACTCGGGGCGGACGGTATTGCGGGCGAGTGGGGCCACATCCCGATCCCGGCAACCGTCGTCGCAGAACATGGTCTGCCACTTTTTGACTGCACGTGTGGCAAACAAGGCTGCATCGAGACGTATGTATCCGGACCAGGCCTTGCCAATCTTGCACGACACTACATGGGCGAGGAGGTCAGGCCGGCGGACTGCATTGCTCGAATGAGAAAAGGCGAGGTCAGTGCGGTACGCGCGTTCGAGGTTTGGGTCGATTGCATTGCCCACGTGATATCGCAACTCGTTTTGCACAACAATCCCCACGTCATCGTTATTGGCGGCGGCATGTCGAAGGTCGAGGAACTGTACACGCTGTTGCCGGACGCCGTTGATGCACTCCTGTTGCACGGTGTTTCACCACCGCCGATTCGCCGGGCGGTGTTTGGCGACGACAGTGGAGTGCGGGGTGCAGCCATCGTCGGCTCGGTAGTGTAGTGCTGCAGCTACTGGACAACGCCACGCTGTTCGATGGCGCTGCCGTGTCACTGCGTCGATCGGTCCTGATCGACGGCACGACAATCGCCGAAATATCGACTGCCGGCGCAACAACGCCGCCAGGTGCAGTGCGGTTTGACCTCGAAGGCAGGCGACTCGTTCCGGGCTTTGTCGATATTCAGGTAAACGGCGGGGGCGGTGCCTTATTCAACAATGACCCGTCCGTATCCGCGCTACGCCAGATTGCCGATGCCCATGTCCAATTCGGTACGACATCGCTGCTGCCAACGCTTATCAGTGACGACTACGCCGTCATGCGCGCGGCCATCGCAGCCGTGCGGCAGGCCATTGATGAGGCTGTACCTGGAATCGTCGGTATTCATCTTGAAGGTCCATTTCTGAGCGAAACCAGAAAAGGAGCGCATGATGCTTCGAAGTTTCGGAAACTGGATGCGGAAGGGTTGGAGATTCTGACGTCACTCGGAGACGATGCAGTTGCGCTAGTGACACTGGCGCCTGAAAACACGCCGCCAGCACAAATAGCGGAGCTGCGAGAGGCTGGAGTTATCGTGTTCGCCGGGCACACGGCAGCAACGTACGAACAGTGCGTGGAGGCTGAGGCAGCCGGATTGCACGGATACACACACTTATTCAACGCGATGACACCTTTTGGCAGCCGTGATCCAGGCGTCGTTGGCAGAGCGATCGAATCGTCGTCAACGGTTTTTGGCATTATCGCCGATGGCCATCATGTACATCCTGCATCGGTGCGCGTGGCTGTGCGCGGCAAGTTTCGCGGGGGCGCTATTCTTGTTACCGATGCAATGTCGACTGTAGGGGCGGCCGAGCCCTGGTTCGAACTCGGCGGCGAGCGCATTGAGGTACAAGACGGAGTCCTTCGAAACGCTGCCGGTTCATTGGCGGGATCGCATCTGACGATGATCGATGCGGTTCGGAATGCCGTCGATTTTTCTGATATCACTTGGGACGAAGCGGTGCGAATGGCGACTACCTACCCGAGTGCCGCTATCGGTCTTCGTAAGCATACCGGCGAAATACGGGTCGGTGGCGTCGCGGATTTGGTCGAGATGGACGGCGAAATTGGTATTGTCCGAGTCTGGCGTCGGGGCGTTCTAACGCACAATACGGCGTCTGGTTGGACGTGATCTCAAGACGCGACTTGCCTAAGACAACCGATGCCTGTGCGGCGAGCCATGTGTCATGGTGCACGTCGAGAGACCGTCTTGCCGTTGTGGAGCGGGACTCGACGTAGTCAAAGGCGTCTTTGTTGTTTCGGCACCCGGCTACTGCAAACGGCAACAGGACCCACAGGCATTGCTTACGAAAATAGCAGCCCGTTTGACTAGCGGTAGTACGATCTTTTTGTTGATGCACAGCCACATCATACATCCCTCTATGAAACGGACCTGAAGTCGCGATGCGGCTGAGGTACGCAGCTCGACCCCATCGATTTCGGCTCTCATCGGTGCTGCGCATCGAGAGTTCAGAACGTGAACGGCATCGCCCAGGAACTTATGCCGACGACGGCTGAGTTGGCAGCACAACCGATTCATTTCTCCGGCACGGCCGCAGGGAGCAGTGCACCCAGTTTTTCAGAGCTTCCAATAAAAAACGAGATAATTCAATAGGGTATTAAATACCGACTTCCCAGTCTGCAGCGGGTATACGGGATCGCTGTGGACATTCGGACCGGGAGATGGCCGGTTGAACTTCGGTGTCCTGTTGTTTGACAACGGCGCAGACCACGCCGTTTGAGGTTTCCAACGTTGGGCGCAATACCGCACGGGCGTGACACTCTTCCAAGTAGTTGCGTTAGTTACTTCTGCAGACGGATAGCGTCTGACATTGAGGACGCGAATGGCGGACGTCTTGCGAAAACTGTCGTCTATCGCGACAAATTGACAACCGGTTCCATTACTGAAATAATGACACTCGTATTCAAGCCAATAAGAACGTCATATGGAGGGGGACTCAATGAAAACTCGCATCCATCGGTATTTGGTGGCATCGTCGACAGCGCTTGTGCTTCTGTTCAGCGGCGTCGTTGCTGCACAAGACAGATTGGAGTCTGAAGATACGATAGAAGTGATCACTGTCACGGCACAGAAACGTGAGCAGAATCTGCAGGAAGTGCCAGTTTCGATTCAGGTTATGGATGGTCAAGCTGTTGAAGATAACGTGATCCTCAACACGTTCGACTTGGCGGCGTACATTCCGGGAATGAGTATCGATGACAGTATCGAGATTCGTACAACGACCCTGAAGACAAGGGGTATCGGTACGTTCACCAACTCGATTGGGTTGCAGTCCTCCAACCTAATTGCGGTAGACGGGGAAGTGCTGCCGCGCCAGTCGATGGCCAACCTGGGTGTTTATGACCTGGAGCGAGTTGAGGCGTTGCGCGGGCCGCAAGGAACGCTGTTTGGACAAAACACATCAACCGGTTTGATTCACTACGTCACAAAGCGCCCCGACTTATACGGACCCGGTGGATACCTACGACTCCAGGCGTCCGAGTACAGCGGATTCGACACAAGAGCTTCGATCAACCTCCCGCTCAACGATAGTTGGGCAATCCGCCTGAATGGACAGTGGGCGACCATTGACGGCTACATCAAGAACACATTTCCCGGCGCCGATGATATCGGCGACGAGGAGCGCTCCGGGTATCGTGCACAGGTGCTATATGACAATCAATCGGATTTCAGTTTTCTCTTGCGCGCCGACTATTCAGAGTTCGACACAAACTGTTGCGCCAATACGGCAGTAGGTGAAGTGAATCTGGATCGCAACACGGCGCTGATTTTCGAAGACGGTGTGCCCAGGATCGGAGGATCAAACGCCCTGAATCCGCCGCCGTCATTCGAGACCTTTGATGCGCCCGCCGTCGCCATTGGCGGCTCGCAGTTCGGTTCGACGGAGAATACCGGCTTTTCGGCTGAGTTGAACTACGACATTCGCCACAATCTGACCCTCACGTATATCGGGAGCTATCGCGACTTTGAGTTGCTCAACAACACGGATGGCTTCAATTCGAATTTCCCGATTTCCCGCCGGCAGTTCGGTGGCAACGAAACCGTGGAAGTGCTTCAGCAAGAGGTTCGGCTGAGTTCCTACGACAACGAACGGGTCAACTGGACCGCCGGGCTGTTCTATCACAAGACCGAAGGTCAGCGCTCTGAAGTAAACGACCGTTGCACCGGCGGTGCGCAGGCGGCGGGTCGAGTTCTAATCGAGGACGGAGAGCTGACAGGGTGCGTGAGCAGGGCGTCAGCACAGGCGCTGGTGGATGAGTATAACTCAAGCGGAGTTGTTGATCGGACTTTGCTGGTGCCGGATCGCCGCTTGGATCAGGGCAATTTTACGACTGACTTCGAGAATACGGCGGTGTTCGGGCAACTGGAGGTCCGGTTAACCGACCGTATCGATTTCTTGCTAGGCGCGCGCGCTTTGCGCGAAGAAAGCAGTGCGACTTTCCAGAGCATTAGGGTAGCGCTTCCCGTTGGAGCAACCGGGCTTGAAACCTTCGAAGAAGGTCTTGCGTTTGCGCAAGCAGACCCGACTTTGTTTCGGCGCTTCAACGATCCAGAGTCTTTCTCCAACTCGGAGAACGATGTCATCTACAAAGCCGTTCTCGGATTCAACGCATCGGATTCAACGCGTCTGTACTTCAACTACTCGACGGGCTACAAGGGGCCATCCTACTTCGTCACCAGCAACACCAATCCTGCCGATGCGGATCAGTTTCCGACACGTCCGGAGGAATCCGAGAATCTTGAGCTAGGGCTGCGGAGCGTATTGCTTGACGGTCGACTTCAATTCAACGCGACGCTGTTTGATATGACCGTTAACGACTACCAGGTTCGCGCAACCAGGGTCATAGACGAATTGACCGGAACGGTATTCGCAGGATACGTGAATGCCGCAGAGGCCAATAGCCGCGGCGTGGAAATCGACGCGACTTATCGGCCGACGGACCAACTCTCGCTCTATGCAAGCTTGGCGAAATTCGATGCGGATTTCGAGGACTTCTCGAATGTCCCGATCAACTGCCCAGGCGGGACGCTGGCGAGTCGGTGCGAGACAATTGCGGGCGCAAACCGATTCGACATGTCGGGGCTTCCTTTTCCAAACAACTCCGAGACGCAATTCTACATTTCTACCAGGTACGAGTGGCCGATTGGGGCCGGTGATTCAGCGGTGTTTGTACGCGGTGACTACAGGTACGAGGGAGACCGCACACGTAGCGTGAATCAAATCGCCCAGGAGGCACCGGAATCACCGGCATACGGAATTGCGGACCTGTATGTTGGAGTGTCCGGTGAGAGAGTCTCGGCGCAGGTATTCGCGAAAAATGTCTTTGACGATGTTTACTCGAGCCGCTTCGCGGTCAATACGCTCGGGTTCGGTAGAGCCTTCTATCCGCGCGATTACCGTCGATTCGTGGGCGCGAGTATTCGATTTGACTTCTAGCGTCTAGCGGCTGGATACGCTGGTCAGGCTTGTGGGTAAGTCCCCCCCTTACGCTCAGGTCTGGCCAGTGTCATCTCGCACCAACCCAATAACGGCTAAGTGATACCACTTTAGCCTGTGCAGACATCCAAAATCAGGGCGACAAGTTTAACAGCAAGGTACTGGTCCGGCTCTGGATTGTCTCGCAGTCCTTGTCACTGACGCCCTCGCGGCGGCGGATTTCATGCCATTGCCCCCGCACGGTCGCTTCCATGCCATCGACAATGGTACGTGCGTCGTCAGCTTTCAGCAGAAACCGGGCCGACTGCGAGAGCAGGTTTTCCGCCTGGGCGTATCGGCCCATGTCGCCACATTGCAGCGCCAAGTCGCGATGCTCGATGCTCGATGCTAATCGGCATGGCCGGAATCAGGTCATAGGCTGGTGACAGCCGCCAGTCATTCTCGAGCGCAATCACCGCGTGATTGCGCGGATGATCGTCATCGTTCGTGATCAGGGCGTTGAAGCACATGCGCCTGAACAATTCGGCGGCGTCCGGCTTTCGGCCGGGCACCGCCCATTGGCGTACCTTTCGACATGAGTGCTTGCGCCTGTTCCGCGTTTGGCGATTGCGGCAGCGCTTCGCCTGCGATAATGGCATCGGCAAACTCCTGGAGCTTGCCCAGATCAATGGTACGGTTGAATTTTCGCTTCGGCGCAGGTGGTTCCGGACCCAGGCCGAAGCCAAGTGCCCTGGCGCGATCGTCCGGGGAATGCAGCAGGTAATCGAGCTCATCAGGAGCCGGCGAACCGAAATGCCGTTCCATGACGCGTCGGCCCCAATGATCGGGACTGGCATCGCGAAGGGCGCCGAATACGCCTTCTAGCAACCTTGTCTCATAGGTCTTCGTGCCGAGCTTGAGCTCGAGCGGACCGATTGGAATCGCACGATCGCGGGCAAGATAACTCTTGCCGTAGACAAAGCGTCCCGTCGCGACACCGGTGCGGTCAACCGTCCGCTGGTATCGCCTTGCCGTGCCGTACGCAGTATTCGCTCCCAGGCGCTTTAGTGTCTGTTCGACGGCGTAGGGCGGGCTGGTCGTCAGTACGTTCTTTCTGGCCATTGCCCGCTCGTTTGGTCGATTTATCGGATCTTAACCCGGTTAAGGCCCGATAAATCGAATAACAGCCGATGCGATGTTCGACAAGAATTTGCTCGAATTTCGATTGACAACAGTGGAGAAATTGCCGCCGAACTGCACGTGGTTTCTGAAGAGGGCACCGTCGAGCAAGTATTCGGAACGCGATTCGACTGGCGCTTCAATCTCGTGAAATTGCCATTGAGAATTGGTCAAGCCTAATTGAGGCACGGGATACGAGAAGTGGCAGATGATGTCTTTCGGAGACATTGGCCGACAACAAATTTCCGAACAGTTCAACGCGCTAGTGGCAGCGATTCGCCTGATCGAGGTTCTAGCTCATAAATGATTGTTTATAAATAAAATAATCAAGAAAATACTCCCTGGTTCCGTGTCTTTTTATCCACATTGACACCGGTATCATTATTGGTTACTGTCACCCCACTGAGAATTTTGGTCAGGCCAGTGTGGTGTTGGTCTGACAACTACGGCATAACCGACAAATTTTGGGTTTGGTCTGGCGTAGGTCTCGGGGGGGCGCGTACTGCCGGTGCTGAGGACCACCGGTAATGCGAAGTCAAAGAGAATCAAAGACTAGAGGGGCATCAAGTCATGAAATACAACGAACCATCCTTTCCTCGCAGCAAGATCGGGGGGCTTACTGCACTTATCGCTGTTGCGCTGGGACTGCCGATGGGAGCTGCTGTAGCAAATGAGGGAGATCAAGACATTGAGGGCATTGAGGAGATTGTAGTTAAGGGCTTTCGTGGCTCCTTGATGCAAGCAAGGGATCTCAAGCGAAATGCTCTCATTTCTCAAGACTCGATTGCCGCGGAAGACATAGCGGCGTTTCCTGACCTGAATCTCGCGGAATCTCTGCAACGTATTCCCGGTGTAACGATCACCCGCGAAGGCGGCGAAGGCCGCCAGATTTCACTCCGCGGACTAGGACCTGACTTTACGCGTGTCAAAGTCAATGGAATGGAGGCACTGGGAACATCTGCGTCGACACTCGATGCACGCGGAGCAGTAACGCGTACGCGAGGCTTCGATTTCAATATTTTCGCGTCAGAACTGTTCACGAGAATCGACGTGTTCAAGTCGTATTCCGCTGAGCAATCCGAAGGCGGACTCGGCGGCACCGTGAACCTGAACACGGCCAGACCTTTCGATTTCGATGGCTACCGCGCTGTATTGGGTGGCCAATTGGGGACGAACTCAAACACGGATGCCACGGACCCCCGTATCGTCGGTCTGGTCTCCAATACTTGGGATAATGTCGGTGCGCTGATTTCCGTTGCATACAGCGAACGCGAGACCGAAGAGTTCGGCATAAATACGACACGCTGGAGAAAGCGCGCGGATGCGACCGCAGGAGCTGGACTATCGGATTCGTTGCGTACTCAAGTTGAGAACGGCGACATCTGGTTTCCTCGGGGTATTCGCGACAGTGCCTGGCTGAACGATCAGGAGCGCCTGGGCATTACGGCATCCCTGCAGTTTCGGCCCGCAGATAACTTCAGCTTGTCTTTTGACGCGTTGTACGGAGAGATGAACAACTCCAAGACCGAGTTTCACCTGGTAAACACCTACAGTCTGCCGCGCGGTCACGAGATCGTTTCCCTGGATACTGAAACGGTTCAAGGCGACGCACCGACTACAGATGCGGGTGGCGATATCCAATTGGTTAACGGAAGCTTTATTGCCAACGACCAGTCGATGGTGACCGAAGCGCGTGCGGATCAGTCCGATAGCACTTTTGTGAACTTCGTTCTCAGTGGGGAATGGAATATTTCAGATCGATTCAATGCGAACTTCCTGTTCGGTACCACTTCGGCGGACCTCGACAAGCCGCAGAGCGACAAAGCGTACACCCGCAATCAGGCAGGAATTCCCGTCGCATTCGACATCAATTGCGGTTCATTCGAGTGCTCCCGAACAATCGATAGCAGTTTCAACACGGGTGCACCCGATCAATGGGAGTACCGGGATCTTCGTTTCCGCGAAGACTACATATCCAATGACTTCGACAACTTTCAGTTGGATTTCGATTACGACCTCTCGGAGGCAATGACACTGAAGTTCGGATTTGAGTATAAAAACTACGAGAACAGCAACGAGCGCTACGAAGTTCGAAACACGGATAGCGCGTTTGACGCAATCTCGACGTTTGAGCCGGCAGACAGCAGCCTGCTGGCCAACCCAGCCGACGGCTATCGGACATTTACTCGATCTGACGGCCGATCCTGGATTGTTGCCGATCTAGCGGCGCGTCAAGCTGCCTACAGCGCAGCAAACCTGGATCTGCGTAGCCTTGGTGAAGACTTTGGTCGGTCCAGACCTACAGTTGCGATCGAGGAAGAGACAGCGGCTTTCTACGCTCAGTTGGACTTCGAGTACGGGGCGCTTCGCGGAAACGTCGGCATTCGCTCGTACGACACCGAAGCGGAAGGCAATGGATTTGATGAATTCGGCAATCCCCAGGTCTTTACGTCCGACTACTCGGATGTGTTGCCAGCGGTCAACCTGGCTTATAGCGCAACCGACAATTTGATTTTGCGAGCAAGTGCATCCGCGAACATCAACCGACCGCCACTGGGTGCACTGAACCCGTCTTTTAACGTACGTACGGACGCAAACTTGCTGGACATTCGGGGCGGCGCTCCGGACATCAGGCACATGGAGTCGACAGACTTTGAGATTTCTGCGGAATACTACTTCGGTGACAATTCCGGTTATGTAGCTCTTGCCTACTACAGAAAAGATATCGACGACTTCATTACCGAGTTTTCGCAGCCAGTACGATACGGTGACACCGGGTTGGATCTTGCCCTGTTAGATGGTGCCGTAGACGAAAACGGTAATCCACAAACCGCCGATACGATCTATCAGCTCAAAGGTCTGGTGAATATTCCCAACGCTGAATTCTCGGGATTTGAGCTTGCGCTCGAAAAAGACTTTACGTTCCTGCCAGGCGAGTGGCGAAACCTGGGGATCCGGGCAAGCTTCACTAGCTCGGACGGAGATACGGACTACCCGAATGTTCAGCAAACGACGAATTCATCGAACAAGAGTTTTGTCGGTTTGTCAGATACCAGCTACGCCACGACGCTCTACTACGAGAACGATGTCTGGGGGGTAAGAGTGTCTCAGACGTATCGTGACGACTTCATCAGTCGGGTAGAGGTCGGACTCGGCGATGAAGACGAGCGCGGCTTTCATGAAACAAACTTCGTAGACTTTGCCGGATTCTACTACGTCAATGAAAACATTAAGTTGACGCTCAAGGCCAACAACCTAACTGATGAAAAAGAAGAGCTCTATACTGACTCCAGCGACCGCCTATACGCGGTGACTGGGAGCGGACGCAACTACTACGTAGGTGCAATCTGGGAATTCTAGTTTTCCCAAGTTCTTACCCCCGGAGAACAAGAAGCCCGATATCGAAAGGTGTCGGGTTTTTTGTTTCTCGGGTTATTTGTTTTTTATGAGAGCTGCGGCGATCAGGTAGGCTAGCTGTGCGGGGGCGTGGTATCCGGCCGCCCAGGCGACGATGCGGCCATGTCGGTCGACGACGTAGAGGCGGGGGGTCGCTTCCGGCATCCCGAGGGTCTCGAGGAGTTCGGGGCTGGCCAGATAGGCGGGCAGGTGGGTCCGTGCGCGGCGCAGTTCCCGGATGAGTTCCATGCGACGGCCACGCAGACCAATTGCAATAACAGCGATGTCCGGCCTGTCGTTCGCGAGCTTCCCGGCGGCGTTGAATTGACGCACGCACCAGGGGCATTCCGGTTGGAACAGAACCAGGAGCCCGACCGTGCCCGCGTGTTCGTCGAACGCCGGCGCGCCGGCCAGCGGTTTCGCCGCCTGCTCGAACACCCCGGCGCTGGCGAGAAGCGGTCTGGGCGTGCCCAGCAGGATCGCGCAGACGATTGTGCAGACACTCGCGTAGACAATTGCGCCCAGGCCCGCCCTGAAGTTCGCCACGACCGTATCGATGCGAACGGCGGACATCAGAAGTCGGCGCGGAACCCCGCATAGAGCTCGCGCCCGCGTAGCTGGCCGAAGATATAGGCCACGTCGTAGCCACCGTCCGCATCGAAGAACAGTGGCGATTCGTCGTCCGATTGCAATTCATCAGTCAGGTTGCGGCCGCCGGCGTAGACGGCGAAGCGGTCGCTAATCGCGTATTCGACTCGTGCGTCCAGGTTGATATACGCCTCGGCAGTCTGCGGCTTCGGGAGCGTCGCGGACGCGTCGTTGAAGCCCCCGTAACCGTAGAGGGCGAGATCGCGTTCGCCGAGCCAGGCCGCGGAGAGGAAAGCGTCCCAGCGGCCGGGTGTCCACTGAATACCTGTGACGACGCGGTCCTCGACCGGTGCCACCCCGAAGATGCTGCGAGCCACCCGGTCACGATCGAAGGTCTCGGCTGTAAGGAAAACATCCAGGTCGTCATTGAGCGCGTAGCCGACGTCGAGCGTGACCGCGACGACCTCTCCCTTTTCGTCGCGTTGGGTCAGGACCGGGATGCCCTCGGCGGTCTCGTCCAGCGCGGCGAGATTGTCGACCTCGGTCCAGGCGACACTGCCGGTCGCGGTCAGTCGGTCGCCTTCGTAGCTCAGCGCGTAGGAAAGGGAGAGCGAGCGTTCGAGCTCATCGACGTCCACGATGAAGCCTAAGCCGGCATCTAGGATACCGTGGTCCGTCTCGAAGAACGACAGCGGAGCGCGGTAGCCGCGGCCGGCGGAGAACCGTGAGGTCCAGCGAGCGTCGTGCCGGAAGCGGGTATCGAGACGCGGCGAGAGTAGGGTCTCGTCGATCTCCACACCGGGCCGCGCCGGATCGATGAAGTCGGCCTCGATGGCATCGAGACGCAGCGCGATGGCGACTTCCAGCCTGTCGTTGGGGGTCCAGGTGTCCTGGATGTAGAGGCCCTGCGTCAGGTAATCGAAGCTGTCGGAGATGTAGTCCGGGCTGCCGGCGGCCGCGTCGGACTCCGAGCGCAGCGTCTCGTCGCGTCGGTCCACGCCGATGGTGAACAGGTGCGCGTCGTTGGCCGCCCAGTGGGTGCGCAGGTCGAGGAAGAGGAGGTCGTTGTCCGCCCGGTAGTCGAATCCTTCGTAGAAGGAATCCTGCTCATGCTCCGAGAGGCTGACGGCGCCCTCGACATTCAGGTCCTCGCGTAGCTCGTGAAAATAGCGGGCGCTCAATTCGAGCCGTTCGGTGGCGATCCACTCGGTGGTCTCCCAGGGTTTGCCGATCCAGCGGTTGCGCACGTCGTCGCCTGCGAATAACTGATCCGATGGTTCATTGTCGAAACCGGCCAGCGCCTCGCCGATGGAGCCCACCACGTCTCCCAGCATCGGGCCGCCGAAGATCTCCGAGTCCGTCCAGGCGCCGCGGAGACTGAGGGTGCTCATGTCGGTCGGGTCGATGGCGAGGCTCGCATTCACGTTATGGTTGCGTACCTGCGGGTTCTCGTTGACGCCGTTGCCATCGCCGTCGAACTGATCACGCGAGTCGTACTGGTAGGCGGCGAGGCCGCGAACGCTGCCGCGCTCGTTGGCGAAAGTGCCGATCAGGCGCCCCTGTTCGTAGGCATGCTCGCCGGCCGCCAGATCGACATGCGCTCCCGTCTCGTTCGGGACATCGGTGACGACGTTGATCGTGCCGCCGATGGCTTCCGGCGCGATCAGCGAGGCGCCGGCACCGCGGGCCACCTCGATGCGCTGGACGCCCGCCATCGCGAAGGCGTCGGGGCCGTAGAACCCGGAGACCATGGTGTGGACCTGCAGGCCGTCGATCAGGATGTTGCTGTGCTGGCCGCCGAGCCCGTTCAGCATCACACGCTTGACGCCACACATCGAGCACTCGTTGTTAACCCTGACACCGGGGGTCAAGACCAGCGCATCCGAGAGCACCACGGCCTGCATGGACAGAAGCGCGCCCGGTGTCACGACTTCCGTTTGCTGGATGGTGTCGGCCAGCATGCCGGATTCGACGGCGCGTGTGCGCGCCGAGCGCACCACGATCTCGTCCATGGCGATCTCGTTGATGGCCTCCTCTTCATCGAAGACGGTGTCGTCGTCTTCGCCGGCGACAGTCTGTGCCGACAGCTCGGGGGCGCCGGACAGGATGAGTATGAGGGCGAGGGCGAACGCCTTTGCACAGTTCATGGTCGTCTGCCTCAGATACGGTAATGAGATTGCTTCTCATTCTATCTTCGGTTTGCAAACGGCCTATACGTACAAACCACGACGCTGTCGCAAAATGCAGGCTCGATCAGCCCGGCGATCCATAGGCGGTGACCTGACGAGTAACGGGGAGAGACGATAAGTGGGTAAACTCCGGTTAAGAACCGTGTCTTTTTCGGGGCAAGCTCACCCATAGGGGACGTTAGATATGGTCGTCGATCTAGGAGTGCGTGCATGAAATCCGGCCTTTCCACTTATGTCTCCAACGGGTTCCTGTTTGCCTTGATCCTGTTTGCGGACGCTGCCGCCGAAATCGTGGTGGGTGACCGCAGCGTGAGCTGTGCCGAGGATCCGGCCTGTATCAACCGTCTTCATCCCGACATTCCAATGGTTGCCAAAGCCGGCCAAGGTGAGCGCATCGTATTTCTCGGGCGCGACGCATTCGACCTGTCCCTCGATCCGGACGAGTTCTCGAGCGCCAGGACCATGCCCCGGGAAGGTTTTGGTATGGTTCACGCATTGACCGGGCCGGTTTTCATCGAGGGTGCCCAGGCGGGCGACGTGTTGGCGGTGACAATCGAGGCCTTGGAGCCTGACGATGTCGGCTGGACGGAAGCTGGACTCTTCGGGTTCGCCGGTGATCAATTCGGAACCGATGGGCGTTTCATCGTCTGGCGCATCGACGACGACTATGCCGTCAGCGACGCGCTGCCGGGCGTGCGAATTCCGAATGCGAGTTTCCCCGGCGTCGTAACGACCTTGCCCGGCGAAAGCTTGCTCGCCGACGTGCTTGCTCGAGAAAAGCGGCTGCTCGAGTCGGGCGGTGCCGTGATGAACCCCGACCCCGACGAGGCGGAGCCGGCGACGTTATGTGGTACGGAAGGGACGAAATCGTCGGAATGCCTGCGAACGATACCGCCGCGGGAGCACGGCGGCAACATGGACATTCGCTACATCACCACCGGTACTACTGTTTATCTTCCGTGTTACATCGACGGCTGCGGGCTTGCGGTTGGTGACTTCCATTACGCACAGGGCGATGGAGAGGTGGCAGGCACGGCGATCGAGATGGGGGGCAGAATGACGGTGATCGCGCGCGTTGTCGACGATCCGCCCGATCTGTCTCGCGGCCCTCACTACGAGGGCCCGGCGTCGGCGCTCGGGATACCGTCCGAGCGCTTCTATGCCGTAACCGGCTTCCCGCTAAAAGAGAAAGGCAGCGTGCCCGCGCATCTCGCCTACCTGGACTCGTCGAAGATTGCGGGCTTGGAAAATCTATCCGGCGATATCAATCTCGCGGCGAGAAACGCCTTGGCTTCCATCATCGACTACATCATGGCCGAATACGGTTATGACAAGACGCAGGCGTACATGATTGCCAGCGTTGCCGTCGATATGCGGATCGGTCAACTTGTGGATGTGCCCAACGTCGGTGTAACCGCGATACTGCCGTTGGACATCTTTGTCGGGCGCGACTAACGCTATTTGCCGACAATACTAGTCCGTCGCTCACAGATTGCGGCTTCAATGTCGATACAGTTGGTCCATGCAGTTGGTCGATGCAGTTGTTTTCCTGTACGCCTGTTGTTTGCGCTTACCAGGCTACCCCGTAGTCATCGCCGTAGTCGCTGGCGCCGCCCCACATCGTGTCGTTTTCATCGTCAAAGTAGATGGCCGTGATTGGGCTGTAGGTGCGATCCACAGTAACGACTTCGTAACCCATTTCAGCCAGGTCCTCGCGTACCCAATCGGGCACCTTGGTGGATACCTCGATCCGCCCCGGCTCCGAACTATGTGCGCCGAATGAGCTCTGCATCTGGTAGCTCGTGATATTGTGCGCCTCGACGGCTTGCTGGACGTTCATGCCGAATTCGACGACGTTGAGAAAGAACTGCAGCAGATTCTGATCTTGCGAGTCGCCGCCTTGCACCGAAAAAGCCATCAGCGGCTTACCGTCTTTCAATGCGAGACTGGGCGTGAGCGTCGCACGAGGCCGTTGCCCGGGACGAACGACGTTGAACGGATTGATCGCCTCGTCCAGAACGAAGCTCTGCATGCGCTGGCTCATTCCGACGCCCGTGCGGCCTGCGATGAATGCGGGAATCCAGCCGCCGCTAGGTGTCACGGACACCACCCAACCCTCTGCATCGGCCGCCTGGATCGATGTGGTACCCGCCAGGAATCCTTCCCGGTGACTCATCAAGTTGGCCTGTTGAAAGCCTTCCACGCCGTCGGCTTCAGCCGCCGGCGGTTTCGGCGTCCATTTCTCCAGCAAATCCAGGTAGGGGTTCTCGTCGCCCTGAAACGGGTAGGGATCGCCTGGCTTCACGTCGGGATTATTACGCTGCCAGTCGATTTGCGAACGTCGATGGTCCGCGTAGGACTTCGACAGCAGTCCTTCGATCGGTTCGACCGGCGGCACGTACGGGTCTCCATAATAGAAATCCCGGTCGGCAAAAGTCATGTTCATCACCTGGTAAAGAGCATGGATGTAGCGCGTGGAGTTGTACCCCATGCTCTTCAGGTCGATGTCCTCGAGGATATTGAGGGCCTGCAGCATGACGGGTCCCTGTACCCAATGCGTTAACTTGTAGACATCAATACCCTTGTAGTTGGTGGTGACAGGCTCCTCGATATGGACTTGCCAGTTATCGAGGTCGGCCATGGTCATCAGCCCGCCATACTCGGCCATGCCACGGACCAATTCCTCGGCGATGTCGCCGCGATAGAAACGATCGTACGCCGCATAGATCGCCTCTTTTCTACTCTTGCCGCCGGCCAGGGATTCGCGCTCGGCTTCCACCAGCTTTCGCAGCGTTTCCAACAACTTCGGCTGGCGGAAAATCTCACCGGGATACGGTGCGGCGCGCTCTTGGCTTTCGCCCTCTATCCGATTTGGAAGAAAAACGTCTTTCGAGTAGGACCATTGCGCCAGCCTATCCCTGTTACGCTCAATGAAATCGGCCTGGGACGGCTCGATCGGATAGCCGTCAGCCATCTGCATGGCGGGCGCCAGCACATCCGCCAAACTAAGTGTTCCATACTCGGCGAGCATGGTCATCAGGCCTCCCGGCGTGCCCGGCGTTACCGCTGCCAAAGGACCGTACTCCGGCGGAAAAACCATCCCTTTGTTACGGAAGAATTCGGGGGTCGCGCCGGTCGGTGCCACACCAAGTGCATTGATTCCCTTGACCTCGCCCGTGTGCGGGTTGTAGATCAGCGCTTGTGTCTCACCGCCCCAACCCAGTACGTCCCACATCGTCGATGTTGCGGCCAGCATCGCGCAGGCCGCATCCACCGCATTGCCGCCCCGAATGAACGTCATCGCACCAGCCGTTGCAGCGAGCGGCTTCCCGGTGATGGCGACCCAGTGTTTTCCATGTAACACTGGCTTCGCCGTTTTCTGCGCCTCCGCAGTTTCAGTAACGTGTAACGCAACCAGGAGGCAGATTACGGCGAAGAGATTCGGTGAGCGGGAACATAAGATGCTGGTTTTTCTTGACCCGATTCTTCTTGACCTGATTCTTCTTGACATGGTGCAGCCCTTTTTCTATCAACTTGATGGATCCATCTTCTATCAGCTTGAGGGATCAAGCCGCGCCCGTTGTGATGCCCGGCGAAGACCGCATCAGTCGGCTGTGGCGATAATCAATTCAACGCCGGCTGTCTCGAGCATATCGATATGGGCCTGGTCGATGCCGTCGTCAGTCACGACTTTGTCGATCTGCGATAAATCGGTAACAACGTTTCCAGTAGAGCTTCGAAATTTCGAATGGTCGACCAGCAAGATCACCTCTTCCGCGCGATCGATTAGCCGGCGCTCGGCTTCAACGAGGATATGATCCGCCTGCATGATGCCTCGCTTTCCGACTGCCGCGGCACCCAGGAAAAGCTGGGGTGCATGAATACTGGGCATGAGGTCGTCATTGGCAACGGACAGGATGATGTTCTGCTCTTGAAATACGGTCCCGCCGGGTACATGTACGCGCGCGTCGGACTGCGGCAGCAGTGCCGCAACGATGTGAAGCGAATTCGTCAACACTTGTAGCCCCTTTCCTTGAAGGTGTTGACACATCTGCAGCGTCGTCGATCCGCCGTCGATCATCACGGCGCTTCCTTGTTCGCACAGGCCGGCCGCCGTTTTTCCAATGGCCTGTTTTTCCAGGCGCATTTTCTTGATGTTCTCGTGAAACGGAACCCCGGCAAGATGGTCCGAGACCGCCTTCGCACCGGCTTCTTCAGGGTCGAGCAGCTTCGCGCCGCCCCGAACCCTTGCTATCTGTCCTTCTTTGGCGAGGCGAACGAGATCGCGGCGAAGCGTGGCTTGGGATGCGTCCAATTGCCTGTCGAGATCCCGGAAACTTACGAATCCATTCTGCCGCAGCAAATCCAGGATGACTTTTTCGCGCTGTGCTGAATGCATTGAAGGCTCGTATACGGTTTGGGAGAGCGTCTATTGCGGCAGTGCCGAGGTTTGGAAAGCTGCATCTGCAGCGGGCGATACAGTCGGCGCGGCTGCGGACGAATCGTAGCGGATCGTTTTTCCGACGGGCAGTATTGTATCGCGATAGGGTCGCAGTCTCGCCGGTCCGATCAGACCATACTGCTGAATCGGCTGGGATCCGTAGTCCGCTGGAAACAGCGTGCGCAGAACATTGTTGAGGTTGGTTGCTACTGCGACCTCGATCCGGTTCGTGCCTATCCGCAGTCGATACCCGAGGTCGAATCGGTTATCGAGTTGACTCAACCCAGCGATATCCTCGCCGTTGACGCGA
The DNA here is from genome assembly GCA_028279985.1 of Woeseiaceae bacterium. Lineage (GTDB taxonomy): Bacteria > Pseudomonadota > Gammaproteobacteria > Steroidobacterales > Woeseiaceae > UBA1847. Next base: position 258,195 of record JANQMR010000037.1, on the reverse strand, counting down.
ATCGAGAACGCGCCGGAAATTTCGCCGAGCTCGAAATACGCACCGAGATCGGCCCATTCGTCTCCCAGTTCAATATCCGTGGAATAAGTGCCTATGCCCGATACGGTCTCGATTCCCGGTATATCCGGCCAGGGAGTCAATTCAATGGGGCCGAGCGCCAGTACCTCGCGCCGGGTTTCAGTTGATCTTCCTTCCGGGTCCAGTGGCAAGAAACTCTCAACCCGAAGTTGCCAATCGTCGAGATTCAACGGTTCCGGTAAGCGGCGTGCCTCAATCTCTACGACGGTACCGTCGGAAAGTGCAAGCCTTGCGGCCTGGCTGTCAAGCTTGCGGGCAACCAGGTCCCGTCCGGAAACGTAGACGCTGTCGGCACTGCTGCTGACGATAGGCAGTCGCTGATCGTTCAACATTTCACCCGAATAATCAGGTGGCGCCATTGCGAAGATATCCGCATCGCCCGTTTGTTGTGACAAACTCAATACGACACACTCGTCATCCACCGTGTATTCGGCAAGACGCGTTACATTGCCGGACCACGCATCGAGGTGATAGGGAACGCCGGCCGCGCAAAGGCGAATCTCACCGCTTACATCCTGTTCCGATCGATTGTAAACAAAGAAGTAGTCCGCATCGCCATCCGACCGGTGGATGATCCTGACTTTGCCGGCCGAACTCCTTCCGGCTGGTTCGATATTCAGTCTTCGGAGCACTCTTGTAAGCGCTTTTGCACTTGGATTGCGGACAACGACACTTCGAGAAAGTATTTCATCGACAGTTCGAGAAAGGTCTGCCGTCGTACGGCCCTTGTCGGCGTCGATGCCAGGCAGCTCACTCGGCACATCGCCGAGGACAATAATCGGCACGCCGTCATTTGCCATGGCAAGCAAGGATTCTGCTGCCACCAGCGGCAGAGTTTCCTGCATGTCCAGAATGACGGCTTTGAAGGCCGGGCCGTCGGGATAGAGCCTGCCGTCACGGGCTTTGGGTACCACGAGCTCGAGCAGACCGGGAGTCAGGTAACCGTACGAGTAACCGGGCTCCAGCCGCTCGTCTCCATCAAAAGGCTTCTGGATGTGATTCAAACTCTGATTGTAGACGGCAATGTCCCGGCGACGTTGTCCCGTCTGAAGTACCAGTTGGGTCCTCGCGAGGTACGAGGCGAGCGTTTGCTCGAACTCCCAGGTAGGATTGCGCGGCCCGAACGCGTCCGGAATTCTCGGCATGAAGGCCCTGTATCCGGGCCAGCGCACCAGCGAATCTGCATTGGCGCCGTCGGCCGGTGGAGGCCAGTCTTCGTAGGCCAAGCCGTGGAAAACGAGCTGATTTGCGCCGAGCGCATACTGTGCATTGACTTCCCGGACGATCTGTTGCGTGCTCATCCGGTACGTCCCGCCAAAGCCCCCGACAATAAACTCATCGGATACGAGTACCTTGCCGGCAACTTCCACGCCGCTCGCCATGAGCTTCCAGTCATCACTGGTGCCGGAGGCAAACGATTCGTCTTCGGCGACGTCCAGCATGGCGGCAGCTTTCGCCATGTCGATCGGAATACCGTAAGGCTGGGCGCGAAACCGGATACCGCGGTCATTAGCCCACCGTTTGAATGGCAGCAGGTGATTGTCTATGTACAGATCGGCTAGCGTTTGAGCAAGGTCACGGCGTGCGCGTCTGCACGTCTTCGAGTCCCGTTGCGAGAACTTGAATACGGGCTTCGGTTCGTCGAACGGACCGTCTGGCGGGTGGTACGTGGCACAAGCGAGATAGGGCTCGAGCGCATATCCGCGCCTAGTCCTGAATTCCGTGAGCATGCCGGTCGTCCAGAGCTGGGCGGCCTTGAGCTCGATGGAGTCTTCGAATAGTGCGCCGCCGACGCGGGCTATCGCAGAGATTGTCGCTTCGCTGATCGTCGTCTCGAGAAACTCCAGGAATGCGTGAGCGCCTTGCAGGCTAAAGTGATCGACCACTCGCGATTCCGGATTGGTCACCAGGTAGGGCGTCGTGCCCCAGGGCGCATCATTTCGTTGCCCCGTACCTCTTTGCCAGTGAGCTATTACGACCCAGCCACTATGGTCGGGTGCATGGTTGGGCGCACGCCAGTCGATCGGGCTGTCGGTGCCGGTCACTCTCAGATCGACAAAGGTCGTCAGATCCAGTTCGGGTGAGCTGTCGTCACATTTAGCGGTTTGGCAACGTACGGCGCCCACCGAAATCAGTGTAGGAACGGATGTAGAGTGCCGTTCGGTGATGCGCCCGTTGGTTGAGCTTCGATTCGAGTAGATCAGCGGTTCAGGCAAGGGAACCGGGCCGGTATAGGTGCCGCCATCGAGCACGACGTATGCACCGATCAACTCTTTCGATGACGCCGGTCCATCCACGTCCAGGCCGGGTACTGCAACAGGCCAGTGCGGGCCCATCGTAACATCGACTTGCAGGCCCAGTCGCTCCGCCTCTCGAGTCGCGGTTTCCAAAGCCGCGCGCCACGCCGGTGAACCGTACTGGTAGAGATCCGGATCGACCGGGTATTCGACGCTGACTTTGACATCCGCAATTTCGATGCCTTTGTACCCGGCGCTGGCGACCGATTCGAGCTGGGACCGAATGATCGCCGGATCGACCGCGGCGCCAGGCCACCACCAGCGAAACATAGCACCCGTCGACCTGTGTGCATTCCCAAATCGAACCGGGAAAGTCTGCTCCGAAGCAGGGCCCTCCGAGTCCGCGGCCGGTTGCGATCGTGCTGATGTCGTCACAAGCAATAAAAGCAGTCCGCAGACCGCGACGGGAACGCTTCGGGCAGTCGCCGGAGCTCCTCGCTTGAGCCGATTCCCGGCGCCCCAGAGTTTACGATCAGTGCTCGTCATGATCTCCCATTCAGTGAATCCGTCAATGCACGGCAACGATAACGCAGATCTCCAGGGACCCGAGGGAGCCGTGCATTGACAGGAATTGATCAAAATGTAATTATAACAATCAAAATCAATCAAGATCAATCATTATCAGTCAGATTCGGCTGAGGGGGAAAGAGATGATCAGAGGTATTTGCGTTGCAACCGCGCTGGCATTGTTCGGCATGGTTTCCACACCCGGGTTTGCGCAGACGAACTCCAGGGAGGATGCTTCGTCGGACGATGAGTTGGAGGAGGTCATCGTAACGGGCGTTTTCACCGAACGTAGTCTCGAGGAAGCGCCTGTCGCCGTTTCCGTGATCACTGCGGAAGAGATCAGTCGTTTGGGCGTGATGAGCGCTTCCGACCTGCTCAAAAACGTGCCGGGGGTCTTCGTGAACTCGGGTTACGGCGAAATACGAAACATCGTGCACTCCCGGGGCGTATCGGCCGGCGCCATGGAGGCATCGAACGGCTACTTCTACGTGTCGATGCAGGAGGACGGCATGCCCGTAACCAATGTCGTCCTGACGAACTATGGGCCGGATTTCTTTTTGCGGGCCGATACGACGATAAGCAGAATCGAAGCGCTACGCGGCGGAACGGCAACCGTAACGGCGGCCAACGCACCCGGCGGCGTATTCAATTACATCACGAAGAACGGCCGTGCCGACGAGGGCGCATCGGTTAGCGCGCGGTATGGCCTCGAGGGAGATGGCGAGCACCCGTATTATCGAGTAGAAGGCTTCGTCGGCGGCCAACTCGGTTCCGGCGACCTTTATTACGGCATTGGCGGTTTCTACCGCGAAAGCGACGGTGCGCACCACCCCGGCTACCGGCTCAACAAGGGCGGACAGTTGCGCGCGAACCTCTTGTGGGACTATGACGACGGCGAGTTGTTGCTCACCGCCAAGGCCCTAAATGACGACAACCTCTTCTTCGAGTTCATTCCGACTGTCGATTATCACAATCCCCGGGTCGCGCCCGGCCTCGACGCGAACGACTCGTTCCAGCCGCCGAGGGCGCCCCATTCCTGGCGGGCACCGGACGGCAGTATTGCAAGCTGGGATGCAGGCAACACGACACAAAACGAACAGCTAAGTCTGGCGGCCAAGTGGACACATGAGATTTCGGATGACTGGAAGCTCGACGTCAACGCCCGAATCAACGATAACACATCGGATTGGAACACCGGTGCCGTCATTTTCGCCATGCCGCTCACGGATCCCTTTGTGTACATATTGAGCAACACGATGGGACAGGCGGGCACGTATCAATTCCGCGATCCGGTGTCAGGCGCATTGTTGGCCGAGACCACCACGGCGACGGGTCGTCCGCCGCACACCGTGACCGTCAACAATCTGCCGAACCAGGAGATTCTGCAGAACGGGGTATTTACGCAAATCGCATTCGATCCGCGCTACGAAGTAGACGAGGTCATGGCGCAGCTTGCTCTGACCAGGTCGGTCGATAATCACACCTTTACGATCGGCGGTTTCATCGCCGATTCGGACATCATGCAGAGATTCGACGGCGGGGGCATCGGGTTCTCCGGATTGCAGGACCGGCCGTTCTTGTACGACGTCACTCTGACCCGGCCGAGCGGAGAAGTCGTACAGGTAACCTCACCGGAAGGTTTCGGGGCATTGGGTGACGCGCTCAGCGGCGGCCGTATGTACGACGGCTCGCAGAAACAGCTCTCTTTCTTCTTTGGTCATAACTGGCAAATTACCGGCGCGACGGACCTGGACTGGGGAGTTCGCTACGAGGACATCGAGCTTACGACCACGAACCAGAACGGCGTACCGCCGGCCGGTTTCGGCGACCCGACGGTAGGCGGGGAAGACGGCAATCCATTGACGTGGTATGACAACTTCCCGAACTTCCAGCCGCCTCCGGTCAGCGCGAAACGAACGTATGACTACGTGTCGTACTCCGTGGCCCTCAATCATGCGTGGAACGAGCGACTCTCGACCTACGTGCGGTATTCGAGCGGCGAGAAAGCACCGAGCTTCGGAAGTGTCACGGGCCTTCTGAACCAGGCGCAGGTCGACAACATCTTCGACAAGGCGATCGAGCTCAAGCAGTTCGAGATTGGCATCAAGTCGTCAACGGAGAGGCTGAACGCCGCGATCTTCCCGTTCTACTCGGATCTCGGCAACGTAACCACGTTCCAGATCTTTACCGACGAGAACGGAAACTCATACGCGCCGCCGCCCAATCCGGCGACGATCACGACGTATGGCGTCGAGGTGGACTTAGACTACGCAATAACACCCGAATTGGTCGTCCAGGCTGCTTTGACGCTGCAGCGGTCGAAGTCCAAGGATTACGCGCAATGGCGGGCCAATTCTCCCGGGCCTGCCGACGACGAACTGGTCTTCGTTCCCGACAACGATGCCGACAATGCGGCAGATCTGTTGGGCCGGATCGGCTTGTACTACGATCCTACCGAGTCTCTGTCGATCGATCTCAACTGGGACTATGTCGGTAGCAGGCCCGCCAACCGTTACAACGCTTTCGACATGCCGGGCTTCAGCATCGTCGATGTCGGCGCGACTTACTGGTTCAATGACTCCGTGAGTGTTCGAGTCGAGATCCAGAATCTGCTGAACGAAGACACGGGCGTACTTAGCTGGTCGAGGTCTGGCGGCTTCCTCGCGTCACTGAACCGGCAGGGACTGACTCCGGAGGAAGTCGCAGCGAGTCCCGGTGGGCTCTATTCGACGGTCTTGGCGCAACTTCGTGCTTACTTCGTCACGCTGACGTTCGACTTCTAGCATAGACGACTTCTAACATAGACTAGCTGACTTGTTAGTCCGCGAGTCTCTGAGTACGGCGACCGGGGAATATAATGCAATGATTACGCGTCGTGAGTTCACGGGCGGTCTGCTGGCTTCAACGCTGGCGGGCTCGCTGGGTTGCGAGGCCGACGGGACAGGTCGCCGCCCCAATGTCTTGTTCGTGATGGGAGACGAATGGCGTGGCCAAGCGCTCGGTTACGCCGGCGACCCGAATGCCCATACGCCGACAATCGATCGGTTCGCGGCGCAGAGCATGAACTTCGTTAATGCGATAGCAGGTTGTTCGGTGTGTGCACCGGCTCGCGCCAGCTTGCTGACGGGGCAATACCCGCTTACGCACGGCGTCTACATCAACGACGTTCCTTTGCGTCCCGACGGCCCTGCGCTGGCCGAAGCCTTCAGGGATGCGGGCTACAGCACGGGCTATATCGGCAAGTGGCACCTGCACGGCAGCCCGGATGGTCGCTACGGACGGCGCGATGCATACATTCCCGAGGATCGACGGTTAGGATTCGAATATTGGAAAGCGGCTGAGGTCAGCCACGACTACAACCGGTCCTTCTACTATGAAGGCGCTGATCGCACGCGAAAATACTGGGACGGGTACGACGCACTGGCGCAGACTGAGGATGCCTGCCGGTTTGTTCGAGATCGCTCGAGATCGGAAAATCCGTACTTCCTGGTCCTGTCTTGGGGTCCGCCGCATTTTCCGCTGCACACCGCCCCCGAACGGTATCGCGAGTCTTACCGGGACAGACACATAGTCCTGCGGCCGAACGTACCTGAGGAACACGTCGAGATTGCCACCTCAGACCTGCGAGGCTACTACGCCCACATCGCTGCGCTGGACGATTGTTTCGCACAATTGCTGGCTGTCCTGGAGGAGACCGGGACTGCGGACAACACGATTGTCCTTTTCACGTCGGATCATGGCGACATGATGGAGTCCCACGGGCTCAAGTACAAACTCTATCCGTGGAACGAGTCTGTCTGCGTGCCTTTGCTCATTCGATCGCCAGGACGCCCCGGTTGGCAGGGCGCAAAGTCCGCGGCGAACATCGATTCACCGGACATCATGCCCACCTTGCTCGGGCTTTGCGGGATCCCCGTTCCTTCAAGTGTCGAGGGCAGGGATTTCTCGCGGGTATCACCGGCTGCCGACGAAGGCCCTGCGCCGGAGTCTGCATTTCTCAACCTTCCGGTGCCGATTACCAGTGCACGAACCTACGGTTTTGCCGAGTATCGCGGTGTGCGGACAAACCGATACACCTATGTCAGGTCGATCTCCGGACCCTGGTTGTTGTATGACAATCACGCAGACCCTTATCAAATGAAAAATCTCTGCAATTCAGCCGAGCACGCGGAGACGCAGCAGACGTTGGAAGTCGAACTGGGTCGCTGGCTGGATCGGCTTCAGGATGATTTTCGCCCCGGTGCCAGCTATTTGAGAGAGGACAAGCTGGAGCACTTTCTCGAGACTCAGTTTCCAGTGGGTCATGTGGAGAGCCCCTGGGGCGACTGGGAATCGACCTTGCCGAGGGTACCCGGTCCTCTATCGACGGAGTCGGCGCTGGGTGAGCTCCTTGGCATACGAGCGGCCGTCGCAATCCTCGAGGTGGAGTTGCCCGAGCTCACCGACGATCCAATGTGGTGGTGGAGATCCTTGTCCCCCAGATTGATGCAGCAATTCGGGTACATCGACGTCACCGATTCGAAGCTCAGGGCGCTGGATGAAAAGCTGGGCTCGATTCCGCTGTAGGACTTCTTGGATGAAGCGAGTTTCCCGTCACTTTCGTTTTGCTGCCGTTGCCTGCTTTGCAGTGTTTCCGATCGCGCTTGTGCCTGTCCTCGTCAGCGCCCAGGACGATACTAACGTCGCGGTTGATGACCCGCCGCCCAACATTGTAGTCGTGTACATCGACGACCTGGGCTGGGCCGACCTGCCGGCGTACGGCAACCGGTTTCACGAAACGCCGACCATCGACGCACTTGCCGGCGAGGGGATGCTGTTCTCCGCAGCCTATGCGTCAGCTCCGGTCTGCTCGCCAAGCCGTGCGGCCATGCAGACCGGGCAGTACCCGGCGCGTCTCGGGCTGACGAACTTCATCCCCGGCCACCTTCGTCCCTGGGAGATTCTGGCCGAGCCGCCCAACACGCCAATGCACTTGCCGGGGCGGCTGGTGACGGTGGCGGAATCGCTGCGAGATGCGGGTTACCGGACAGGCTACTTCGGCAAGTGGCACCTGAGCTTCCGCGATCGCGAACAAATGCCCGACCGGCATGGATACGACGACGCCGTGGTCTCGAGGCACGGCGGTCATTTCGTTCAACCCGATACGTTTACCGTCGGTAATCCGGATGCCGAGGAAGGCGACTATCTTGCGGACGTTCTGACTAACGAAAGCATCCGCTTCATTGAGGAGAACAAGGAGAGGTCGTTCTTCTTATTCCTGTCTCACTATGCTGTTCATATTCCTTTGCATGCCGATGAAAAGCTGATCAACAAATACGAGCGGAAACCCGTGCCCGATGTCGAGGGTGTTTACAACCCCCGGTATGCCGCGATGATCGAGCATGTCGACGACAGTCTCCGTCGGATTCTCGACTCGATCGACGAACTTGGACTCACCGACAGTACGATGATCGTGTTCACCTCCGATAATGGCGGCCTGTCCGAACGATTCGACAAGGCTGATGGCGTTGTCGTGACTACGAATGTGCCGCTCAGGAACGAGAAAGGCTCGTTGTACGAGGGGGGTATACGGGTCCCGATGATTGTCCGCTGGCCAGGCGTCGTACCACCGAACAGCCGCTCCGCCGTACCGGTGTCGACGGTCGATTTCTATCCTACTTTCCTGGGCGTGGCGGGGGCGTCATTGCCCGATCAGCCGCTGGACGGAATCGATCTCCGGCCCGTTCTGTCAGGCGAAGAAAACAGTGTGGATAGACCGATCTTCTTTCACTACCCGCACTATCACCATTCGCGGCCGGCAGGGGCGATAGTGCAGGGCACCAGCAAGCTCATAGAATTCTACGATAGCGGCGAGATCGAGTTGTACGACCTGAGCAAGGACATCGCCGAATCGCGCAACCTGGCGGTAGAGCGGCCGGCGGAAGCGGCCGCGCTCGCAGAGACATTGCGAGTTTGGCGGGATGACGTTGGCGCGGAGATGCCGACCTTGAATCCGGAATTCGATGCGGAACGCAGGCTCGAGTGGGGCCTGCACCCGCTGCTGCGCCCGGCACGAGCGGATCGCTAGGGAGCCTCGCTGGACTTGTGCAGAGGTTCCCTGGTGGAGATTGGACGAGCTTGTGTCGGCCTTGTTATGGCTGAAACCCGAACGACGATGGCATTTATTCAATGAAAATGAAGGCTAGGCAACTGTGCCCGTAACGCTAGAGAACAAATGGGACGACAAGCTGGCGAAGGCGATGAGCGAGCCGGAGCTGCTTCGCTATCGCTCGAATCTGCTTGGCTCCGATCTACGCCTGACGAATTACGGCGGTGGCAATACGTCGGCAAAGATCGAGGAGAAGGACCCGCTGACAGGCAGGTCGGAAACCGTTCTCTGGGTCAAGGGATCCGGCGGAGATCTGGGCAGCATGGGTCTCGACGGTTTCTCGACGCTCTATATCGACAAGCTCGAGCAGCTTAAGAAGCTCTACAGGGGGCGACAGTATGAAGACGAGATGGTTGCCTACCTGCCGCATTGCACCTTCAACCTGAATCCACGCGCGGCGAGCATCGACACACCGCTGCACGCCTATGTTTCCTACAGGCATGTCGATCACATGCACCCGGACTCGGTGATCGCGATTGCGTGTGCGAAAGACAGTGAGTCATTGACGAAGACCGTGTTCGGTGGGATGGTGGGATGGTTGTCCTGGCAGAGGCCGGGATACGATCTGGGCCTACTGCTCGGGCAGACCGTTCGTGATAATCCCAACTACGTGGGTGTGGTTCTTGCTGGCCACGGGCTGCTGACATGGGGCGACAGCTCGAAGGAATGTTACGAAACGACATTGCGGATCGTACAACAGGCAACCGACTGGCTGGCAAGTAACAATAAGGAAGAGATGTTTGGCGGGTCGCGGTATGAGGCAGGTCCCGATTCCGAGACTCGTCGATCTGTCGCGGCGCAACTGATGCCTTTGATCCGCGGGAAGATCACCGGCAATCAACACAAGGTAGGGCATTTCAATGATTCGCCCGAAGTTCTGCAATTCGTGAATTCGAACCGGCTCCCCGAACTTGCCGCGCTCGGAACTTCCTGCCCGGATCACTTCCTGCGGACGAAGATCCGTCCGCTGGTCGTGGATTTCGATCCGGCACTGGATACGGAATCGGAAATTGCAAGGATAGCGGAGAATCTGGACGCCAAGCTCGAAGAATACCGTGCTTCCTACACCGCCTACTATGAGCGCTGCAAGCACGACGACAGCCCGGCCATGCGTGATCCGAATGCCGTCGTCTACCTGGTGCCGGGTATAGGAATGATGACCTTCGCAAAGGACAAGCCGACGGCGAGGATAGCCGGAGAGTTTTACGTGAATGCGGTCAACGTCATGCGGGAAGCCAGCGGCGTCAGCGAGTATGTCGGGCTCGACGAGCAGGAAGCTTTCGATATCGAGTATTGGCTGCTCGAGGAGGCGAAGCTGCAACGAATGCCGAAGCCGAAGAGCCTCGCCGGAAGGATAGCGCTCGTGACCGGCGGCGCGGGCGGTATAGGCAAGGCGACGGCCCGTCGCTTTCTGGACGAGGGCGCCTGCGTCGTCGTGTCGGACATCGATCAGGGCGCGCTCGACGAGGCCGTGGCTGAACTGACTGAACAGTATGGGTCGGACATGGTTCGCGGCGTGCGCAGCGATGTAACCGTCGAGAATTCAGTCCGTGCAGCGGTAGACTATGCGGCGGTCGAATTCGGAGGTATCGATATCTGCGTGTCCAACGCCGGTATTGCATCGTCGGCGCCAATCGACGAGACGAGTTTGTCGGTGTGGGACGAGAATCTGGCCGTCCTCGCTACCGGTTATTTCCTGACGAGCCGTGAGGTATTCAAAGTGCTCAAGAAACAGGAGATCGGCGGGTCCATCATTATGGTCGCGAGCAAGAACGGCCTTGTGGCTTCGCCGAACGCCTCAGCCTACAGCACGGCAAAAGCCGCCGAGGTGCAGCTTTCGCGCGCAGTCGCGCTGGAGGGCGGACCGATTGGCGTTCGTTGTAATGTCGTCAATCCGGATGCGGTGTTGCGCGGGTCGAGGATCTGGAATGGCGCATGGCGCGCGGATAGGGCGGCTTCCTATGATCTTCAGGACGATGAGCTGGAGGAACACTATCGCCGGCGCAGCCTGCTGAAGCGCAGCGTCTTCCCCGAGGACGTAGCGGAAGCCGTCTACTTCTTCGCGTCTGAGGCTTCGGCCAAATCGACAGGGAACATCCTGAATGTCGATGCCGGACACCCACCGTCGTTTACGCGCTGATACAGGACAAGGCGACTGTGCAGACAGTAATCAGTCAATCGCTCATCGATGACCGGAACGAGCGGTGTCTGGAAACGCTTCGGCTTGACTACGAAACGCTCGCCGAGAGTCTCGAGCGACGTGGTATCGACATTGAGAATCTCACGAGGCGAGCCGAGTCGTTTTCGGTTGCAGTGCCGACCTGGGGCGTCGGGACCGGGGGCACGAGGTTCGCGCGATTCCCCGGCGAGGCGGAACCGCGAAACATCTTCGAGAAACTCGAGGATTGCGCAGTCATAAATGCACTGGTTCGCTGTACGCCACTGGTTTCACCGCATTTTCCGTGGGATAAAGTCGACGACTTCGGGGAGCTTCGGGAGCATGCTTCGAGCCTGGGCCTCTCGTTCGATTCGATTAACAGCAATACGTTCCAGGATCAGCCCGAGCAGCGTCATTCGTACAAGTTCGGGAGCTTGTCGCATACGGATGCACGGGTCAGGGCACAGGCCGTGGCGCACAATATCGAGTGTATCGAGTGGGGCCACACGCTTGGTTCCAGGTCCTTGACGGTGTGGATCGGTGATGGCGGCAATTTCCCCGGCCAGCAGCATTTTACGCACGCGCTCGAGCGTTATCTCGACAGCATGCGGGAAATCTATGCTGCGCTGCCGGACGACTGGCAGTTGTTCATCGAGCACAAGCTGTACGAACCGGCGTTCTATTCAACGGTCATCCAGGACTGGGGAACGAGCGTGTTATGTGCCATCGAATTGGGTTCGAAGGCGAAGTCGCTCGTCGATCTCGGACATCACGCGCCCAACGTGAACATCGAGATGATCGTGGCGCGGCTCATCCAGTTCGAGAAGCTCGCCGGATTCCATTTCAACGACAGCAAGTACGGGGACGACGATCTCGACAGCGGCAGCATTGATCCGTATACGCTGTTTCTCGTCTTCAACGAGTTGGTTGATGCCGAACATCGGGTGGTTCCCGGATTCGAGCCGGCCTACATGCTCGATCAGTCTCATAACGTGACCGACCCGATAGAAAGCCTGATGAATTCGGCGATGGAGGTACAGCGGGCCTTCGTAAAGGCGCAACTCGTCGATCGGGAAAAACTCTACAGGTACCAGGACGAGAACGATGCACTGATGGCAACAAACGAGTTGAAAGTAGCGTTCAACACCGACGTATCTCCGATACTGGCTACAGCGAGATTGCACGGCGGTGGCGCCATTGATCCGATCGATGTTTTCAGAGCGGCGGACTACCGAAAGGCGTTGTCGTCGTCGAGGCCAAGCGATGGCGGCAGCTCGTCGGGCATCGTGTAGGCATTAGGGCAAGGTGATCGAGTATCGCTCATGTCCGAAGCTTCCGATATCAGGCTGGTGCTGGACGTCGGCAAAACGAATGTAAAGATTCATGTATTCGACAGACACCTGGCATCCGTAGAAAGCCGGTCACTCAAAAATAGCGTCATTGAAGAATGGCCTTATCCTCACGTCGATGTTGAGGCGATCTGGACCTGGACGATGGGGGTTCTCCGCGATTTGTCAGATCGTTACCGGATTTCAGCCATTGCAGTCGCGGCGCATGGCGCGACAGCAGCACTCGTCGACAGAAATCTCGGCGGCGATGGACTTGCAATGCCGATTCTCGACTATGAGTGGTCGGGGCTGGATTCAGCAAACGGCTACGATGACGTCAGACCGGACTTCTCCGAGACGCTATCCCCGGATCTACCCGCCGGATTGAACCTCGGGCGCCAATTGTATTGGCAACAACTCACGTACCCGGAACAATTCGACGCGGCGGATGCCGTGTTGCTCTATCCGCAGTATTGGGCCTATCGGCTTACCGGAAATCTTGTCTCGGAGTTGACTTCGCTCGGATGCCACACGGATCTCTGGTGCCCGTCACGCAGAGAATACTCTAGCCTGGTGGAACGTCGGGGTTGGCGATCTCTGTTCCCGCCAATGGCATCGGCATGGGAGGTTGTCGGGCCGGTCGCCGAATCCGTCGCCGATCGGTCCGGTCTTGCAGGCGACTGTCGCGTGCATGCTGGTATTCACGACAGCAATGCGAGCTTTCTGCGCTACCGGCAGATCAACCCGGCCGGGGAATTCTGTGTCGTATCGACCGGTACGTGGGTAGTCTGCATGTCGGCCGGATCGAGTGAAGTTGCCATGGACGAGTCCCGCGACATGCTTGGCAACGTAGATGTGTTCGGTGAAACGGTTCCCTGCATCCGGTTTATGGGCGGTCGCGAATATGCGGAGATCTGTGCGCGTTGTAGTGCATCCCCGAACGACATGTCGAGCGAAGCCGATGTCGAGAGACTGATTTCCGATGGCTGCTATGCGTTGCCTGACTTCAGCGGCGGCAGTGGCCCATTCGGCGGACGTCCACCGGAGATTCGCGGCCCGGTTTCCAACGGTGCAGCGCTCGCGTCGCTGTACTGTGCGCTGATGATCGATCATTGCCTGGACTTGTTGTTGTCGAGTGGCGACATCATTATCGACGGCAGTTTCACGCAAGACCCGTTGCTGTGCGGTTTGCTTGCCCAACTCCGCGGTGATCAGGCTGTATTTGTGTCAAATGACACTGCGGGAACTGCACGCGGCGCCGCTCAATTGACTGACTGGCCTCAATCCGAGGCCGTGACTTTGACTCGCTGCGAAGCAACGACGGTGAGCGGACTGGACGGGTATAGAAGCCGTTGGCGCGACTTGGCGAGTGAGCGGTCGTGAAAGTCGCCGGTGTTTCCAACACCGATGTGGACAGCAGCTTGCTTGTGGGCGAATCGACCAGCGACTGAAAGGATTATTACTTGCAAAGACTGGAATACGAGCGTGAACCCGTACCTGTTGAGTCCCGGCTGAGATTCAAGAGTTTCCTGGGCCAGTACGCCGGAGAGCATACTGCCGGCACGGAGTTGATGATAGGTCCGCTATTCGTGGCTGCGGGCGTCGGTGCGGTGGATCTCGTCCTGGGTCTGTTGATAGGCAACCTGCTGGCGGTTCTGAGCTGGACCCTGATGACCGCCCCCATTGGCACGAGGGTGCGCCTGACACTCTATTACCAACTCGAAAAGATCTGCGGCCGCCGCTTCGTTGTTCTGTATAACGCGGTTAATGGAATAGCATTCTGTTTCCTCGCAGGATCCATGATTACCGTGTCGGCGACAGCCCTGGGAGTCTGGTTCGGATTCCCCATGCCTGGACTGAACGATCTGGTTCCCAATAGTTTAAGTTGGGTGATTGGTGTGATGGCCATTGGTGTGCTGATTGCATACGTTGCCGCTGCCGGTTACAGCGTTGTCGCGAGGTTTGCCAACTTCGCCGCGCCCTGGATGGTGATCGTGTTCATTGGGTTTGGCCTGATTGGACTACGCGATTTTGTTACTGTCACAGGCGCGCAGGTGGAGAGTCTGGCAGATCTATGGACAATGGCGGAAACCGTGATATGGACGGGAGGTGAGCCGCTACCGGGTCAGACCAAGTTCGGCTTTTGGCACGTCATGTTCTTTGCATGGTTCGCCAACATGGCGATGCACGTCGGGATGTCGGATTTGTCGGTGCTTCGGTTCGCCCGCAAGGCCAGGTACGGGTTGGCGACGGCTGCCGGAATGTACTTGGGGCATTTTCTGGCCTGGATATCGGCGTCGATACTCTTCGCTTTGCAGCTTCACCAGAATCCATCCAATACCGATGTCTTGCCCGGGCCTCTCGCAGCAAACGCTGCCGGTACAGCGGGGCTGATCTGCGTCATCGTCGCGGGATGGACCACGGCCAATCCAACGATCTATCGGGCGGGGCTTGCATTCCAGGCAATCGTACCGGCAGCGTCGCGATTCAAAGTTACATTCATTACGGGCCTGGCGTGTGCGGTCGCGGGCATGTTCCCTGCGATTGCAATGAAGCTACTGGGATTTGTTGCGTTGTATGGCCTTGCACTGATGCCAATGGGCGCCGTCATCTTCTGCGACTACTGGTTGATGAAGCGGCTGGGCATGCAAGCTGTCTACGCTGAATATTCCGGGTGCGACCTGAACCTGGCTCCAGGAATTGCGTGGTTCGCGACGGTGGCTTTGTGTCTATGGGCGGTCAGCGCAGGCTACATTGAAATTTACTTCGCCAGCCTGCCCGGCTGGTTCATCGCGTCCTTACTCTACTTAACGGCCAGCAAGATCCTGCAACGTCAGGGCCGGGCGCAAACGGTGTAATGCAATGAAAAGAGTTTTGCCGCTTATCTCATTCGCCGGGCTCGCCCTGGTGATCGTTCCCATCATTGCTTACGTCGCCGGGTCTCTAGAAAAACACGCAATGTTCGACTTCATACTGGCCGGCACAATCCTTTGGTTTGCGACGGTTCCTTGGTGGATGAGCGGGGAATGATCTCCGTCCCGTAGACACGACGTATCGCGCGAAAGCATGTCAGCGGTCCCCTGACACACGGCCATTCCATAAAGGTAGTGGCTTTGGCGGACGATTCAGAAAACCAGATTGCAGCTTGAGGAGATTCGTCGGAGCATCGCCCGATTCGGTCAATATCTAGGCGTGATTCTCGCGACGGACCTGCTGAGCCTGGGCAGGGGCGAGGTCGTTTTCAGCCCGTTCCAGACCCTTCTATCAGAAGTGATCTGCTAAAATAGATTGGAATCTTATATCGATCTATAATTGTATATCTATTCTTGACTGGCGCTTATTCTGACTATATATTAAAACATATGAAATTATTTAATCTACCTATAAATATAGATCATTATTGAAGAGAGTGATGGCATATTCGACAGAACAATTCGCCGTGGGTTTGAGAGCGGCACGCGAGGCCAAGGGCCTGAGCCAGCGTGCGCTCGGCAAGCTTGCCGATGTGCCGCAGAGCCATATCTCGAAGATCGAGAGCGGTGGCGTTGACCTGCGCGTCTCCAGCCTGGTTGAGATCGCACGCGCTCTTGATCTCGAGGTCGTGCTTGTCCCGAGAAAGAACATCTCTGCGGTCAAGACAATCACCCGTCAAAGCCGCTCATCAGTCGGGCGCACGGAAACTACGGCACGGCTCGCAAAGGAGCTAAGGCGGTTGTCGCGCACAACCAAGAGAATTTCCAAGCAGCATCCCGCCCGGCGAGAGGTCGTGCAGTTGAGGCGTCGCCTTAGTGATCTGAACTTGCTGGAGATTCCGAACTCTGCGGTCGATGATGTCCGGAAAATCAACAAAGCTCTCACGGCTTACGCCAACGAGCCGGAGAACGACATCGCTCTTAGTCGCGCACTGCTTCAGCTACAAGACTTCCGGAACATGATCGTCCATATTCAGGCGGACCAGCCAAGTGCAGAAAAGATACGTCCGGCCTACAGCCTCGAAGAGGACGATCGTGGCTGATGTATCCACTCTTGAAGTACTACTCTATGGAGAGCCGATCGGGACGCTTACTCTTGTTCCCGGTGACCGGTCTCTCTTTGCCTTCAATGAGGACTATATAGAGGATGAAGACCGAGCTGTATTGAGCCTTGGCTTCAAAGACACTTTTGGGGAACTCGTAACAAAGTTTCGGCCTTACGGGCCCAGAGTCATGCCCTTTTTTTCCAATCTTCTGCCGGAAGGTAGCATGCGCGATTATCTGGCCGAGCAAGCTGGTGTTCATCCGGAGCGTGATTTTTTTCTTCTTTGGGCACTTGGCGCAGACCTGCCCGGTGCGATCACTATCAGGTCGGTGGATGGTGACGAACTACCTCCGGTCGCTGGTCGTGGTGTTGTTCCCGATGATCATCGACGCGAGAGAGTATTGCGGTTCTCGCTTGCAGGGGTTCAGCTCAAGTTCTCCGCTATCATGGAAGGCAATAAGGGGTTGACGATTCCGGCACGCGGAATTGGCGGGTCATGGATAGTCAAGCTGCCCTCAATCGAATACGAAGGCGTTCCGGAGAATGAATACTCGATGATGACGCTTGCGCGTCTTGTCGGTATCGATGTGCCTGCAATCGATCTCGTCGATATTTCCTCGATCGAGAATCTTCCCTCAGAGATAGAAGAGCTTGAAGGAAAGGCTTTTATCATCGAACGGTTTGACCGGCTTGATGACGGCAGTCCTGTTCACATAGAAGATTTTGGCCAGATTCTTGGCATCTATCCTCGCGACAAATATAAGAAGGCCAACTATGCCAATATCGGTCGAGTCATCGCAGCGGAAAGTAGCGATGACGATATTGCTGAATACATCCGGCGTCTTACCTTCAATACGCTAATCGGAAATGCCGATATGCATGTAAAAAACTGGTCCATGAGATATCTGGACAGGAGAAACGCCGCATTGGCTCCGGCCTATGATTTTGTCGCCACGATCGCCTATCTGAAAGATGAAACAGCCGCGCTCAATTTCAGTCGCACAAAGCGTTTTGACGAGTTTACCGAAGACGAGCTTGCCCATCTCGCAAACCGGGCGGCCATGCCGGATACTCTCGTTCTCGAAACGGCGCGCGAAACCGTAAGCTTGTTCCGGAAGTATTGGAGACAAGAGAAGGCAAACCTTCCGCTACACGACCGCGTCATCAAGGCTGTAGAAGAAAACATCAAGAAAGTTCCCCTGGCATCGTCAGCGTAGAAGGGCGCGAGATGAATAGACGAGAGCCACAGCCGCGCTAACCCTTGCGTATGGCCGCAAAGACGAAGTCTTTCGCGTCGTCCAACAGATTGCGCATCGGAATCTCGCTCAACACGCTGCGATAGGCGCAGCCGTCGACGACATCGATGACCAGCAGCGCAACCTGTTTCGGGTCGAGATCGTTCCGGAAGTCGCCGTCGGCCACTCCCCGCTCGATGACGGACCTTAGCGCCATCGCGAGTTCGTTGCGGTTGGCAAGAAACAACTCACCGATATCCGGTTGTCGAATGGCCTCGCTGGAGATTTCGATGGTCAGGATGACGTTGTCGGCGGATGCGAGGAATCTGGCGTAGGACGCCAGGAACTCATCGAATACCTCTGGCGCCGGCGCCGGTTTCGCCAGGCCCTTCAGAATAGGTTCCAGTTCCGCTCGCTCCAAAGCAGCGATTTCGGCCAGGACGTCGTGTTTGCCGGGAAAGTGGTTGTAGAGGTTGCCGAGGCTTACGCCGGCGCGTTTGGCGATGTGACGCACGCCCGTCTGGTGGTATCCATTCTCCAGAAAGCACGTGACGGCGGCCTCCAAAATCTTCTCTTTCCGCTTTGCGGCGGCTGCCTGGCGGCCGGTGACAGGCGATTTTGACGTTTTCGCAGGTTTTTTCATCTGAAAAGTTGAACGAACGATCGTTCACTGATATATACTAGGGCAATTGAAAGGCTAACGCAATCGCGTAGCCGGGCTTACGGGAATTTTGGCGGAGTGACGAAAGGAATGACAAAAACGGCGGTGGGTTCGACCAAGGCATCAAGCGCAGCGAAGCGCCGCTGGCTGTGGGTTGGTGCCGCTCTGTTCGCGTTGGTTGCTGTTCTGGTCCTGGTATGGGAGGCGGAGGACACGGCGGACGTGGTGATTTCCGACACGTCTGCCCCAGCGCGCGTGGTCTCGGTTCTGGACGTAGCGCCGGCGGCGTCGGTCGCCACCGTGACCGCATTCGCGGAATTGCGGCCCCGTTGGGATGCGGAAATCCGCTCGGCGGTTCCCGGCCGGATTCTCCGGGTGCATGACGCCGCACTGGCCGGCGGGCGGGTCGATGCGGGTGCGCTTCTGTTCTCGATTGAAAAAACACCGTACGAAACCGAGGTTGCGGCTGCGGAACTGAATCTGGAGCAAGCGCGACTGGCGCTGTGGCAGGCAGAGAACGCGGTGGTGCTGGCGCGGGGCGAATTCGAGCGTGCCGGCACCGAACCGCCTAACGAACTTGCCTTGCGCTTGCCGCAGTTGCGAATCGCGGAGCGATCCGTCGCATCGGCCGAGGCACAACTTCAGGCGGTGCAGCGACGGCTGGCCGATACCGAGGTCATTGCCCCTTTTTCCGGATTCGTCACCGAGCGAATGGCGAGTCTCGGCCAGACCGTCGTTGCCGGCGAATCGCTGGTCCGCCTGTCCGACGATCAGCGGTTCGAGTCGGTCGTTGAGCTCAGCGAGGCAGACTGGGCACTGCTCCAGCACCCGATCGCCGGCGGAACCGTCGACCTGTTTCACCGCGATGGCACTGTGCTCGGCCGCGCCCGAATTCGCGAGGGCGGCGGCTTTCTCGATCCGCAAACGCGGCAACGGCGAGTCTTTCTGGATGTTCGGAACACCGATTCGAACGTGCTTGCCGGAGATTTCGTGCGTGTGGAGTTTACCGGGCGCGCAATCGAGAACACCTTGGCAATCCCGGAATCGGCGCTGACGCGGACCGGACATGTCTGGTTCGTCGACACGGACGATCTGCTCGGTCGTTTCGAACCACGGATTCTATTCCGGTCGGACGGGAGGATCACGCTGGCAGCACCGAACGGTGCCGACAGTTTTCGAATCGCGGCGACGCCGCTTGCGTCGTTCCTGCCGGGACAACGAGTCTCGCCGCGCCGGATCGGCGGTACCGCGGAGCTACCTCAGGCTGCCCGGGCGTCCGTGGAAAACCGATCGATGGCTATTAGGCCTATTAGGGAGCGATAAGCCGTGCATGCCTTGACAGCCTGGTTCATCCGCAACCCGGTCGCCGCCAACCTGATGATGGCGTTCATCCTGCTGCTTGGCGTGCAGACGTTATTCTCGATGCGTATCGAGGGGTTTCCGCGCATTCCGCCCGAGACGGTCGAGATCTCGATCGAATACCCCAACGCGACCGCCGAGCAGGTCGACGAGTTGGTCACCCAGAAAATCGAGCAGGCGCTCGAGGGTTTGGACGGTGTGAGAAGCATCTCCTCCCAGTCCTCCAACGGTTTCGCGAGCATCTCGGTTCGCCGGCAAGGGGGCGAGGACTTACAGGACGTGCTCGACCGGGTACGTCTACGCGTCGACGGAATACCCGATCTTCCCGACCGAACGCGCCGGCCCGTCATCGAGACATCGGCCTTCGACTTTCCGGCGCTGTATGTGAATCTGCATGGGGATTCCGATCCGGCGACGCTGCACACGGTGGCGCAACGTTTGAAAGAGGAGCTGTTGTCGCAGCCCGAGCTCTCGCGGCTGAAGATCTGGGGTTTGATACCCCGCAACCTCCGGATCGAGATCGATCCGGAGCGTCTGCGCCATTTCGGTCTGACGATCGCTGACGTCACGGACGCAGTTCGAGCGAACTCGCTCGACTTTCAGGCAGGCCGCTTGCGCACGGAGGGTGGCACCATCCTGCTTCGCGCCGACGATCGTGCACTGTACGCGCCCGACTACGCCGGCCTGCCCATTATCGAGCGGCCCGGTGGCGCAAGCGTGTCGCTAGGCGATATCGCGACGATCGAGGACGGGTTTCTCGAGGGCGAATACCTGTTCCGTCTCAATGGCGAACCCACCATCGGCATGGAGGTGCTGGTCGGCCAGAAAGAGAACCTCCTGGAGATCAGCCGCGTCGTTCGCGGCGTCGTCGAGGACTTCGAACCGCAGTTGCCGACGAATATCACTGCCACGGTCTGGGGCGATAGCGCTGAGTACATCGCCGACCGATTGGCGCTCCTGCGCTCGAACGGATTCCAGGGTCTGTTGCTCGTCACCCTGTTGCTCTCGATCTTCCTGAATGTACGGCTGGCGTTCTGGGTGGCATTGGGCATCCCGATTTCGGTCATGGGCGCCATTGCGGTGTCGGGAACGGAATGGGTGGACTATTCACTCAACGACGTCACGACCTTCGGGCTAATCATCGCGCTCGGCATCCTGGTCGACGACGCTGTCGTGGTCGGCGAAAGCGTGTTCGAGGAGCGGCGCCGCATCAAGGATCCCATCAAGGGTACGGAGCGCGGTGTGGAGCGCGTGGCTGTCGCCACGGTTTTCGGCGTGTTGACCACCATTGCCGCCTTCTTTCCAATGCTGTTGATCGACAATGCGCTGGGCAAGGTCTTGGCGGGTTTCTCGGGAATCGTGATTCTGGCGCTGATCTTCTCCCTGATCGAAAGCAAGCTGATCCTGCCGGCGCATCTTGCCTACACGCCGCTGGACACTCCGCGAACAGGCAGATTGGCTCGACTATGGGCTGCGCTGCAGGGCGCGGCGCAGGCCGGCCTGACGGTATTTCGCGATCGTTTGTACCGACCCGCGCTCGTAGCGTCGCTACGCCACCGATACGCTGTTTTGATTCTGTTCATCGCGGCGGCTGCCGGCGGGCTGGGCTTGATGGCGAAGGGCAAGGTCGAGACCGTGTTCTTCCCGGATGTGCCGGGCCAGGTCGTCACCGTCAGTCTCGAAATGGATGCCCGCGCGCCTTTCGCCCTCACCACCGATAATGTCGATTGGATCGAAAACACGGGCCGGCAACTCAACGAAGAACTGCGCGCGCGCGCCGGCATGGACATCGCGCCGATTCAGACTTTCTTCACGATCGTCGAAGGCGCGGGGCGTGCCCAGATCTATGCCGAACTGGTTCCGGTCGCAGAGCGACCGGCTGTCCCCGTGCTGGAAGTCGTACGGGAATGGCGCGAGCGGGTGGGACAGGTGGAAGGCGCCACGGAGTTGGAGTTCACGGGCTCCGAGGCCCTGGCAGGCGGTTTCCAGATTCGCCTGGTATCGCGGGACAAGGAACTCCTACGGCAGGCAAGCGCCGAGATCCG
Source organism: Woeseiaceae bacterium (assembly GCA_028279985.1). Classification (GTDB taxonomy): domain Bacteria; phylum Pseudomonadota; class Gammaproteobacteria; order Steroidobacterales; family Woeseiaceae; genus UBA1847. Next base: position 236,362 of record JANQMR010000037.1, on the reverse strand, counting down.
GGGTTTCCTGACCTCGCTCGAGGGCGTCTCGAACATACGCGACGATCTCGATGGCGGCCAGCCGGAATTGCGGCTTCGCCTCAGGCCCGAGGCGCGAACTCTCGGCTTCACCGCCGAGACACTGGCAAGTCAGATCGGTTATGGCTTCGGCGGGTCCGAGGTGGCCCGCGTGCGACGCGATGGGGCGGAGGTGCGTGTCGTCGTCCAGAACGCCCTCGCGGCCCGCGACACGATCGGCGACTTGATGAAGACTCACCTTCGCAGCTCGTCGGGTTCCTGGGTTCCGCTTGTCGCCGTCGCGGAGATAGAAGGTGCCTATGCGTCCGGCAGCGTGACGCGACGCGACGGCAAGCGTATGAATACCGTGGCCGCGTCGGTCGATCGCAGTGTCGTGGCACCCGAGGAGGTGGGTCAGGCGATATTCGAAGGACTGGTTCCGGCGCTCGTCGACAGATACCCGGGCCTCGAGATCGTTGCCGCCGGCGAACTGGAGGAGATGGGTGAAATTCGCGGTGGACTGATCAAGGCGCTGATCCTTGCAGCGGCGCTGATCTACATTCTGATGGCGGTGCCGTTGAAGAGCTATTGGCAGCCCCTCGTGATACTGGCGATCGTGCCGTTTGGCTTCGTCGCCGCAGCGGTCGGCCACATGATTATGGGCGTGTCGCTGTCGCTGCTTTCGTTTTTCGGAATGCTCGCCTTGACCGGCGTGATCGTGAACGACAGCCTGGTCATGATCACCCGCTACAACCAGGTGCGAGAATCCGGCGAGGACGTGCACAAGTCGCTGCACGAGGCCGGTACCGCTCGCTTTCGCGCGATCTTCCTGACGACTGCCACCACTGTCATCGGCCTCACGCCATTGCTGACCGAAACCTCGGAACAGGCGCAGTACCTTATCCCGGCGGCTGTGTCACTGGCGTTCGGAGAGCTTTTTGGAACGGCGCTGATGCTGATTCTGGTGCCGGTTCTGCTGGCCATAGGCGAAGATTTATTCGCTCTGTTCAAGGCCGCCCCGGCGCCCGTCGCGGCTGTGGACGCATGATGTTGAACGCTCACGATCCGACGATCTCGTCACCCATTTGCACCCCTCGCCGGACCTGGGGTCCGGATTCAACGTTGGAATCCTGATCGGATTCGCCTTCGTGGCAACCAGCTTCGGCATCAACTACCTTCTTGCGTTGCGACCGCTTCGCCTGTACCTGATCGACGCGGGCTACATGGTGGCGCTGCTGTCGGTCATGGGCGCTATTATCGCTGCATGGCGCTGACTGTTCGATCCCTTGCTTTCCGTTGCGGTCTGACGTGCCGAAGGTACCTGTTCTCAAACCGCGAGAAGTTAGCAAGATCCTGTTGAATCTGGGCTTCGAGGAAGTCCGTCAGCGCGGCTCGCACAAGCAGTACCGGCATCCCGATGGTCGTGGTACCACTGTTCCCCATCATGCGGTCTTCTTCATCTCGTCGTCGTCACCGAGTTCGGTAATGCTCACCGAGCCGGTGGGGAAGTGGGCACGAAGCTCCAGTTCACCGCCCATGGCCTCAACAAACCGGCGCAAGGTCGAGACTAGGTGATCCGGGCGGCGCTCCATTTTGGAGATGGAACCCTGTTTGATGCCAAGTTCTTCGGCGAGCTGCTGCTGGGTAAAATGCAGCGCATCGCGCAGCGCGTGCATGGGCATCTCAGCCAGCATCTCCTTTGCTGCGGCCTCGTTGGCGGCGCGACGTTCTGGTGACATGCTGTTGCGTAGTACTTTGTAATTCTTAGCCATTACAACTCTCCTTCCCGTCGCAGTTCCTCCAGATGCGTGTCATAGAGGTCATCGGCGATGGGTACCATCTTTTCGTAGAATCGCTTGTTTCCGGTCTTGCAGCCACCGATTAGCAATATTGCTATTCGCCGCGGGTCAAACGCATAGAACACTCGGTACGGTTCTCCTCTGTACTGAATTCTGAGTTCTCGCATGTGAGAGTGTCTCGATGATTCAATACCCGAGCTATACGGGTGCCCCAGGTGAGGTTCGGCTTCCATGAGCATCAAAACGTATCGATCGACCGCGTCCTGTTCACCTTCGGACAGGACTTCCCACCATCCGCCAAACTCGTTTGTGTACTCAGCGTCGTAGGCCATTCCGATTGAGTAACGGTTCGATCAAGTCGCACACTGCGTGTACGACTTGCGCAAGCATCCAAGGTTGCTTAGATATTCCATCGGACGAATATACTTTTGAAGGAATGATAGATCAAGTGCGCTGATCGCTAAGTAGGACTTATTCGGTCGCGCCCCGTTCTTGGCGTATCGTTTTTCCTTCCGGTTACAGACGATCCGGCGGAACTGAGGTTTGGGCCCAGCCAGAAGCGGGCAGACGCTGACTTCCGGGCTCAATCTCTTCGCATTGGGCTGTGTGACACGGAGACGAGAAATGTCTCCGACCTGAAGTGGTCCAAGGTCTTAATCTTTGTGATAAATCTGACCGACTCCGCCCATCCGTTCTCGGTGCTGACTTCACAGCTTGCCGAGTCATTTCGCTCAATCGATGCTCCCGCGATTGCAGATTGTGGGGGCTTGTTCGGGCTGTCTATCTGGTCGAGAAGCTCCGCTACGATTTCTTTCGCACTTGCCGGATCCAACATGAGACGGTACTCGATGTGCGCTTTTCCTCTTTGCGCATCAAATATGTTGAGCGAGTAAGAAACGACAGCGTCGACTAGCACGCCGCCCAAGGGGCTTGGAATTTGAACCGTAGCCTCATTTCGCTCGCCAAGCGATAAACTCGTGCCTTGGCAAAGAGCCATGTATGAAGGCACTTTCAGGAATAACTGAGCCAGCGCCTCCTCGGACATAGAGTCAAACAGTGACCGCATTGAGGCAACGGCCTCAGCGTTGCCGGAACTAAAGAGCGGCGTCTCCAAGAGAGTATCTAGCAGTTGGTTCTTGTCTTCGATTCGTACCGGGGTGCCGTCATAGTCGGCTATGTACTTGATCGGAACGCCCAGCAAGAGGGCACTGGCCTCCGGGCTGCTCGTATCGATACGAACTCCGCCAACATCTGCCGAATTTGTCGTCCAAGTAGCGCGGAAGCTGTCATCTCCGACATCGCCAATCGCAATTTCAGCGACGATATCTCCCTTTACAGCTCGGCCGTTGTCGTTACGCTCATATGAGTATTCTATTAGCAGCCGATCTCCGGAATGTACGACAAGTGGCAAGTCGATCGAATCTTGACCACATACTATGCCGCTGGATGAGATCAGCAATACTCCGCCGGCGATTGCCGGCAAGGTTTTATTCATCGATATATCCTCAAGCTGGCGCAACAGATTAGTCTTGGATCGTAACCAGCCGATTCTACCAATTTAAGGTGACCGGTTTGGGCGCACATGCACCGGAATCGGATGGCACTAGATGCGTCGCATAGACTGTGAACAGTCGTCATACCGAAGGCCATTACCCTGCTGACTTTCGATTTCGTCACGACGAGTTTGCCACCACCCAGCCAGCCAAAATGTGTTATAAAAGGCGGACCGAAGAGGGGTTGCCGCCCCTCAACGGCCCTGACCATGCCAGCAAACAAGGTGCTGACGATGGCTTACGACATGCTATCAAAGGAAAGCACGATTGCCCGTCTTGGGCGTCGTGTTTTTTTGTGCCTGCGCTGGCCTCAACCGGAGGACCAGAACGATGAATGATGCAACAATTATTGCGAATTACGATGTAAACAGCCCTGAAATGCCGCTTGACAGCGTAGTAGGGCGGATCGGCCAGCCGGCGCGCGAGCACCCACCGGACCAAGTGCGGTGCTTTCCGAGTGGCGGCAAGTATCCGCTCGTGAATACGCCGGCAAGATGGCAGGTTAGGGAGGACAAGGGCTACTACATTCCGGATATGCTGTCCGACAAGGAGAATGCCCTCGACAGAGAGTCTTTCTCTGCGGCGACCGAGCATGCCAGTCATCTCGCCGAGGCCCGGGCCCTGGTCGGCGACGCAATGCACCTGGTCAGAATGATGGCGGAAGCGCTAGGTCAAGAGGGCGACCGCCGTGCCGAACAGACCGACGCAGCCTGCCGAGTTGTTGAGCGGCAACTGAGCGAGGCGTATAACTGGATCGACAAGCATGATGCTAGGCACGTGAACCTCTTCCTCGCGTACTTCAACCTCAAGCACAAAGCGGAAATGAAAGGTCAAAACTAGCCAGCCGCCATTGTAGTTTAGTACGTTCTGCGATCGTGTACGAAGCTCCGCCGCTCACGCGGACTTTCGTACACGATCCATTATCCTCAACCAAGCCCGTACCACGTACCCCGGCCCGCACCGTGCCGCGCAAATAGTAGGCGTCCTTGTTTTGCTCCACGATGCTTTTCAAGGAACTGTAGGGCACATAGGAGCGTGTTCATCGCGTTTACTGCTTGAAGGATGCGCTTTAACTGCAGGAATAACAGGCATTTTTCCCTATGGCAGAAAAGCGAGGCATGATAAAATAGAAGTATGAGCACTGAGCGCCAAATGATGCTGCAACGCTTTGAAGACGCCAAGGCCAACAACGCCATTGAAGGTCTGGTCCTCACTGGCGAAGAAGAAGCGTTGTTCCGGCATATGATCGACCTGGGTCTTGATGAGACGCAGAGCAACCAAATGATCGACGCCTTTCTGGCGGGAGAATTGAGCGTGCCGCTTGCCGCTGCGGCGGAATGAACGACGAAACCTACTGCTATCCCCCTGATTACACCGTCCTGAAGAACAAAGCCGGACTGCGCGACGCGCATGCCTTGGAGCGTTTCGAGCGGCTCAAGACCCTTAACCGGGCGCGCTACTGTCCGTTCGATTTTCCAATGACCTATAAGGGATACTGCGCCATCCATTATCACCTGTTTCAGGATGTTTATGGGTGGGCGGGCGAGCCACGGCTTGTACCGATGTCCAAGGGGCATTCGCTTTTTGAACCACCCGAGCGTATTGATGGCGAAATGCGCCGCGTATTCAAAGAGCTTGAGGGCGAGAGCTATTTGCGCGATTTACCTCCGGCGCAATTCGCGGCCAAGGCATCCCGCTACCTCGATGACCTCAATATCACGCATCCGTTTCGGGAAGGCAATGGTCGAACCCAACGGCTGTTCTTACGCAATCTGGCGCACCGGGCAGGCCACACGCTGCACATCACCCGGATAGACAGGCAACAGTGGATGGACGCCTCAATTGCCGGTATGCACCGATCTGACCACGGCCTGATGACCGATGTTATCCGCAGCGCGCTCGCGGGCCGTAGCAGAGCGTTCAAATCGGTAGAGCGCCACCGCTAGAAGATCGATCAGGCCCGCAAAAAGGATCGCGACCGGGAGTGCTAGTTTCTATAGGCGCGATGCCTGTCGAGGCACAGAGGGATCACCGCTTCTGAGAAACGACAAACGGCATACGAAAAGATTTCGATTCAAGCCCGCGATTCCGAGTAAAAACCGACGTGCGTGAGTGTTTTTCGACAGATGTACTATAAATCGAATAATTTTCGACTCGGCTGACAGGTTTTCGATCTATGCGTCTGGAATTGACAACACCGGCTGGCTTTCAGGACAAGCCTGTCCCGATGGGGACGCAGCTTGGTCTGGGCAGCGCTGGTTCAGGCGCACGACATTTCAATCAGTTTGCAACCATGCGCAAGAGAAACGCCGCCAGCAGACCGCAATAGGTGCCTATGATCCCGCCGAATATCGCTAGCAGAAGGCCAACAGGAGCCATCGATTTGTAGAAGGCCGAGGCGACGACAGGAGCTGACGCATAACCTCCCAGATTGGCTTCGCTGCCCATGGCCACGAGAAACAGCGGGGCTTTCATCAGCCATGCGCCTATCATCAGAAACACCACGTGAATGAACAGCCAGACGACCCCGACGAGGAGAAACACGGGCATGTCCATGATTCGGGCGAGGTCTGCCTGAGCGCCCAAGGATGTGAAAAACAGGTACAGCGCCGCGAATCCGAAATTCGAGGCGCCGGCCTGTTCCAAATTTCGCAAGCGCGTAAAAGACACGGCTATGCCCAGAGTCGTTAGCGCCAGAATCAACCAGGTGAACTCGGAAAACACGGAGGCCAGTGCTGACGATTTCGCCTCGATGATGGGATGCACGATGGGATACACCGTGCCGGCAAATGCTCCACAAACCACAGCCGCACCGAGGCCAATTGCGACCATGAAGATGAAGTCGACCATCTCAGGCCTTCGCTGTGTTGCTTTTTTGTAATCGCGAAATCGACGGTCCAGATCTGCCAGGGCACTCGAGTCGCTTTTGTAGAAACGGTCGAGCAGGTTGGGGAATCTGGCCAGATAAAGCCAGACACCCAGCCACGTAAATGCGATTGTCGCATCGACAATGATTGCCGCGCCGGCAATTCCGTCCGGTGCATCGACCGATTCCTTCAACGCGGCGAAGTTGGCGCCGCCGCCGATCCAGCTCCCGGAGATGGCGGCCATGCCCTTCCAGATGTCCGGCGGTAACCAATCCTGGAAAATCATCAATGAGATCGGCGCGCCCACGACCACCCCGAGCGTTCCGAACAACATGACGACGATGGCCTTTTTTCCGACACTCAGCACCATCGGGACGTCGGTGCCCATGATCAGCAAGAAAAGACTCAGGGGTAACAGGTAGTCGCGCATCCACTCGTAGGCGGCGGACTGGGCGGGAATGATTCCGAGATTCGTACAGATCGCGGGGATGTAGCAAACCAGCAGAATCGGCGGCACGATGCTGTAGAATTTTTTCGCCCATCCCTGTTGCGTGCTCCAGTAGATGCCGGCACAGATCAGTGCCAGGAACGAAAAAACGGTCATCGGGTTTTGTATTGTCGTTTCCATCCGCCCGGTTTCACCAAAGCTCAGTACGCAACCTGATAAACGATGGCATCCTCACGTGCGGCAGGCGTGATGACCACTGCAATGATCCAGGCGTCTCTAGGCGCTGTCAGAGTCTCCAAGGTTTTACCAAACCAGTCGGTGACGACCCCGATGCGTTCGCCCTCGCTGACCTGATCGCCAATGGATTTTTCCGGATAGCACACACCTTCCTTCGAAATCCGCCAGAACTCGGTGTTCGTCTCCCGAACTTCATTGGGCAATTCGAGTTCGCCCTCCAGCATTTCGAGCCATTTCAGCGTGTTTCGCATGCCGCGAACGTGTGTTTGCACGAACTCCTCTTCGACCAGGCCCCGGCCGCCGGACTCCGCGAGAATCGAAACAATGCCATCGGCCTGAGCGGCCTGGTTCAGTGAAGTACCGCCGGCCACCGCGCCCGGCAGCGCATCCGTTTCCACGAGAAACGGCAACCCGTAGGCGCGACCCAGCGATCGGCAGCGTTCATCCAGGTCTTCGTCGGTCGTGCGCCCGATGCCGGTGTAGGGGACGAGTTCCTCGAAGATATCGCCCCCGTGAATGTTGAGCACGCAGTCCGCATTCCGAACAAAATGCTCGTAAAGGCAGTGAGCCAAATGATCTGTGTACTGCTTTTCGGTGCTGCCTGGAAACAGGCGGTTCAGATTCTGTCCGTCAACCGGACACTGGACTTCGCAACGGCCCAGAAACCCCGGGATGTTCGCAATCGGAACAATACGCACGAGACCGCTGAGACGGTCTGAATCGAGTTCTCGCGACAGTCGGATGGCGGCCTCGATGCCGCAGTATTCGGCTCCGTGAATACCGGCGATTATGGAAAGCACGGGTCCGTCCCTCTGGCCCCGGATCTCGGCCACGGGGATTCGGATGGACTCGCCGTTGTGGTCGGCGGTGAATATCCTGGTGTCGACGGTCAAGCTTCGATCCAATCAACACCGGGCATCGAGGCGAAGTAGCGCGAATTGACGATCATGGTCGGCTGGTCGGTATGGTCTTCTTATTCGGTACGGTTTTCTTATTAAGAGGACCATACCATTCCTCGATGCCCATCAATCTACATTCATAGTCAAATTGGTTGCAATAACTGCAACAACGAAGTGCTGGCTCCGTTATGTCCTGAAATCCCGAATCCCGCTAGATTGTTTGCGTCGTTTCAATAGTTTGATGAGTCATCGTCATGGAAATTGAAAATACGAGGGTTGAGCCGGGAGAAATCAAGGCGTTTGAGCTCGAGGCTGGAGAGACTGCGCTTGGCCCGGTGCAAATACCCTGCACGGTAATTTCGGGGATCAAAAAGGGGCCGCGCCTGGCGGTCACCGCAGCCTGCCATCCAATGGAATTGAATGGCGTAATGACGGCCGCCCGACTGGCCGGAGAAATCGACCCCGAGCATCTAAACGGCACTGTGGCAATCGTCCATGTGCAGAATATCTTTGGCTTTATGATGAAGCGAGGCCATATATCGCCATTGGATGGAGTGAACTTCGGAACTGCGTTCTCCAGTCAAAGAGCGGCTGTCGAGGAAGTGGGCAGTGTGTCTCATCAGGGGATGTCCGTAAGCCACCAGATAGCGAACTGCGTTCTTGAGAATTTCATCAAGGATTCCGACTACTTGATCGATCTGCACGGTGGCGAGTTGCACGAGTCCCTGATGTCCAACATCGAAATCTTGCCTGCTGGCGATGAGGAGACTAATGAGCGGACACGGGAATTCGCCGCCTCTTTCGGCTTCGATCACGTATGGGAGGTACCGGTTGGCAGTATTCCCCAGATGCCGAGTTATCCAGCCAGTGGATCCGCTGTTCTCGAGTCCATGCGCCTTGGCATACCGGCAGTCTACTGTGAGGTAGGGAGTGAGGGACGGTTAGAGGAGTCGCTCGTGGATCTCACGGTTCAAGGCATTCTCAATGCGATGCGTTTCCTAAGTATGTTACCGGGGGAACACCGAAAGAAAGAACCGACGACGCTTGTCGGTGGGAACGTGCTGTTCGCGGGTCGGGGTGGGCTATTCGTCGCGAAGTGTGGGGCAGGCGATACGCTTGAGAAAGATCAGGTCATTGGCGAGATTTTCGGTATCCGAGGAGACCTTCTGGAAACCCTGCGGTGTCCGGCACGAGGCGTTCTTACCAATGTGAACACCCTGGGTGTCGTAAATCCGGGCGACATGTTGTTCGTGATCGGTAATCTCTGATGGGGCCGGAGTAAAGGAACAGACCAACCCCCCGAAACCTTACGAGTTTGCTAGACATCCTTCAGCCGTTTTAAAAGGCAAAGTGTTGCAACAAGCGCAATCAAAAAAGGTACAACACGCATCAACATGCATATTAGTTGATTTAGTCTTAAAGCAGCGGAAGCTTTATAAAAGTACTTAAAGCTCAAAATGACTCTACTAAGGAAGCGAAGCACCGATGGCTCACAGATATCTAAAACCATCAGGGACACAGGCGCTTAATGGGGGCTGCGGCGCCGTTGCAATTGAAACTGATGACGACAATAAAGTTGCCTCGGACCACTTTTCAATGAAGAAGATGAAGAAACAGCAAAAGCATTCATGGTTGCCGAAAGTCGTATTTCTGGCCGTATTTCTAGTCTTAGGGACTTTGAATACTCCGGGACTGGCGGTAGCTCAAGAAGGATTAGAAATCGAAGAAGTCATTGTCACGGCCCAGCGCAGGGAGCAGAGCCTGCAGGAAGTCCCTATCAGTATTTCCGCATTCACGAGTGAAGAAATAGAAAAATACATGTTTAAAGATGTATCCGACTATATCACTGCGACACCGAATGCCGGTTTCATCTCGAATGGCGCAAGAGCGAAGAAAAAGATCAGCATCCGGGGGGTGTCGAGCTTCAGTGGAGGTGCAGACGGCTTAGATGATGCCGGCGGTGCTACCGTTGGATTCTATATCGACGATTTTAGCGTAGCCAACAGCACTATCAATCCACCGATCATGGATATCGAGCGTATTGAGATATTGCGCGGCCCCCAGGCTACCTACTTTGGTCGAGGTGCCATGGGTGGCGGGATCAGCATTACGACCAACAAGCCGGATAACGATCTGTTTGGTTCCGTCATGCTCGACTATAGCCGCTTCAATACCAAAGACATCGAAGGTGTGTTCAACGTCCCTGTCGTCGAAGACGTTTTTGCCATGCGCGCGAACCTCAAATACGCCGATTCAGACGGCAACATCGAGAATACCAACGAGATTGGCGGCGGCAATGAGTACGAGTACAAATATGCTCGCTTGTCTGCACGTTATACGCCTACGGAAAATCTGACGGTGGATTTCACACTGTATAGCACACGAGAGGACGTAGGCATGCGTGAAGGGGTGCCATCAGGTGTCTTCTCTACCTTTGCCGGCAATGTGTTGTACAGCAGTTTCCCGGATCGGGACGGAGACGGGCTGGCCGATCCGGACCCAAACGGTGTCGGGTTTTATCCGGACAATCGAAACAGGGTTAACTTCGGTAATCCCCAGAACGTAGGAACCGACAGCGACAGTGGCGTTTTGCGAATCGACTATACAACTAATGACTTATTGATCACGAGTATTACCGGCTATGTAAGTTCCGAGCTGTTCATAAACGGCGATATCGATGGCGGTAGTCCGGACTTCTTCAATGAGTTTCGGAACAACGCGGATGAGAGCTTCAGCCAGGAGGTTCGCATACAGAACACTAACGATAGCCGTTTGCAATGGACTCTTGGCGGAATCTATGCGCATGACGAGAAGACAAGAAGACATAGAACTTTCGTCGGAGCCGAAGAGATCTTTGGTATACCGGAATTTTTCGTAATCAGCTCGGGTGATAGCGAGGGCGATGCCGATGTTTGGGCCGTGTTCGGGCAGGTGGACTACAGTGTGACCGATGCGTTGACGATTTCCTTGGGCGGCCGCTATACCGAAGACAAACAGACAGCCACCCTGTTTAGTTTTACCGGTTCCCGGGTGAATAGCGTATCTGCCGATGAGAAGTTCAGCGATTTTTCTCCCCGCCTGGCTTTTAGATATCAGGCGAGCGAAAACACCAATTTCTATGGCACGATTTCCAAAGGATTCAAGGCAGGCGGCGTTCAGGTTCCTCCTTTCCCCACCTTCTCCGACTCGTTCGATGAGGAAACACTCTGGAACTATGAGATCGGCGTCAAGACCGATCTGCTCGACAATCGGCTGAGACTCAATGCCGCCTTGTTCTACATGGATTGGGACGGCCTGCAAGTTGAATTCGAGGAAAGCGGGCTAGATGACGAGGGCAATCTGGTAATCTTCAATGGCCTCGACAACGCGGAAAAATCGACATCGAAGGGGGTGGAGTTAACCGCTACTGCGTTGTTGACAGAAAACATCGTAGCCAATCTCAGCATCGGCTATCTCGATGCGAAGTTTGATGAGTTAACGCAGTTCCTGGACGGGGAGAACCGGGTATTCGATGGACGGACTATCCCCCGTTCGCCGAAATGGACCATTGCCGCCGATGTCGAGTATGGCTTCGATGTCAGTTCCACCCTTGACGGTTTTGTGCGGGCAGAATGGCAGTACCGCGACAATTACACCGCGGAAACGAATGCGTATCTACGACCCGAGGGCGCTTATCCCTGGTATGTGCCTAGTTACGATTTCGTCAATTTGCGGGCTGGCATAGTACACGAGGGTTTCTCCATTGCCGTTTATGCTGAAAACCTATTCGACAGCAACTTCTATACTAATGCCTATGAGCACGCCTATATCGGAGGTACGTTCCTCGAACCCTCTTTCCGAACTTATGGTGTACGTGGCAGGTATGAGTTTCGATAAGAATAAATACAGATCGTGCTTATCTGGTCGTGACACGCCTACTACCGATAGGGAACACAATCAGGCAGCGAGAGTCTTCCGAACGAACTCAGGGTCAGCCTTGATTATGCGAAGGAAATTCGCTGCGGCCGCATCGGGCTTTCGTTTGCCTTGCTCCCATCCCTTGAGAGTATCGAGACTGAGGCGAAACGTGTTTGCGAATACCGATTGTGACATGCCTACGCTGGTGCGAATGGCCTTGATCTCGGCTGGTTTCAAAACCACATAGACGGACTTCGGTGCCTTGGTGCCCTTGGCAACCTGAACCGCCTCTTTCAAATTGGCATCGAGCTCTTTGAAAAGCTTGTCGTCCATCGTTCGCCTCCTAGCCAAACTCGTCGATAATGGCCTCGACGTGTTTCTTTAACTGCACTTCTTGTGCATCCGTAAGATCGTCCTGATCGGCCTTCGCATAAATCAGCAGCAAGAGAATCGGTTTGGTGTTGTCGTGATAGTAGTAGATGACACGCGTTCCTCCACGCTTGCCTTTTCCCGGCCGCGCAAAGCGGACCTTTCGCAATCCTCCGGTACCCTGGATAATTCCTCCGGTTTTAGGGCGCCTGGCCAGAAACTCCAGCATGTTGTCAAAGCCGGCCTTGCCAAGCAGCTTCCGGGCCTTCTCCTCAAAGGTGCCGATGGGAACCAGCGTCTGCATCAGCTATGACCCAATGAGTCAGAGCATAGTTCAATGAACCCCATACATCAATTTCCTATTGAGTCGGGTAAGGGCGTCGCAATACTCTGATTTTCATAAATAGTGGGGCGTAGAGCCTGACTTAAAAGTCGGTGAAAAGCCCATTTTTCGCAAAGAGCTTCGCAACATCGCGCCACCTCACCTATTCGTCGACGAGGCGTTTATCTCCTTCATTGAGCCGTAACAACGGATTCCAGGATTTTCAAGAACTCACATGATGCCGGGGTGCTATTCCTCCAGTACAGAGACCAGCAACAATGCGGCCTGTTTAGAGGCATCATGGAGTTGCTTCATCCCACCCAGTGATACGAGGGCGTCGGAATTGAAGAACATCCCGGCAATGCCGGTTGCGACCGCATTGAGAGTCGTGTCGTCATTGTCAGGGAACTCCGATGTGAGCTCCCGTTTGATGCGGTCATTGAAATCGAATGTCCAGGCGCGCATGCGGCGGGCCAACTCCGGCCGGTCGTTAGCCGCCGTGATTAACGCGCCGGAGACGCTGACGCTGCGCGGGTCGGCATACTGGCCGATATCGACAAGTACCTCCGTGCATTTACGCCGGAGACGTTCGATGCGACTGCGGCCGGGAAAACGGAGGTGTGGCAGGCGAACTGGAAACTCGTGATCGAGAATGCGATCGAAAGCTACCACTTGTTCAAGGTGCATCGAGAAACGCTGGAGAAATATACGCCGACAAGGGACGCGTTCTACATCGCAGGTTCTTCCGAATGGTCGCTCACGGGCGGTGCGTCGAAACGGGACGACGGGCTGTTTTCCCGGCTCTTCAGTGCATCGTACGATCCCATCTACGACAACTACGTGCTGATCTCGATACCGCCGTCATTCGTTGGTGTATTGGGTTACGGATCGCTAGGTTGGCTGTCGGCGTATCCCATCGACAGCACGACCACTCGAATACGTTCGGGTACGATCGGAAAAGAAAGGATGCTGGACGATGACAAGGGTTATGCCGGGTTTACGGAGGCGTTCTTCGAAGAGGATCGTTGGATTTGTGAGCGCGTGCAGCGCGGTATGAGCTCTAGGCTCGGGCTCGGCGGTAAACTGGTCGAGATGGAGCGAGTGGTCGTCGATTTTCATCAGTTTCTGGCGACTCGCCTCCTGGACGTTCCTGCGACGCCGCTTTATGAGGACGCGGCCGCCCAGCCGTTCCTCTCAATCGAATGAATGGAAGGATCGTGGAGCGGGGTGCCAGACGCCGGACGATTCCGACACTAGCCCGGATACTTCGCCATGCTTATTGAAAGCGGTTATCATCTAATTCTGATCCAGATTGTTCGCGATTCTTGAGCACAATTCGTGCAAGCACTGAGCTCTCTCGCGCTAAGTTACTTCAAACCAAAACCCTTCGAACGCCGGCGCGGAAGGAGCGTCTACGAGTGTCAACGGCTACGTACCTTCTTTGAGCGCCGCGCGCGCAGCGGAGGCGCCGCCATTCATCGCGCCCGGATAACCGCCACCGCCCGAAAAAGCGGAGGCGAGCCACAGGCCCGGAACGCTCGTCTCCACGTGTATCGGCGACCCCATCCTGCCGCGAGCGGGCGGCGCAAACCCATAGACTGCTCCATCGGGGGTATTCAGGTGATTTCGCATCGACCGCGCAGTCGCGAACGTCGACTCTGAGACTGCGTCAGCGAAGCCGGGCCATTCCTGATCAAGGCAGGCCAAGATGGCCGACAGCCACGCCTTCTTGCGAGCGTCGTAGGCTTCGCGGTCCAGGTCCGCCCAGTTCGAAATCTGATCGAGGCAGTCGGCGCTCACCGGATAGAGCCCGTCGCCTCTAATCCCACTGTCGATTCGATTGTAGTCAACGACGGCAAGAACCGGCATTCGGTCACCTGGCGCTTCCGCCAGTACATCCGCACTATGTTTATAGTCAGAGAGCTTACGTACCCAATCCGGGAGAAGGTTGGTCGCGTAGTGGGTCATGCCGAGCTCCGATGGCGGGCGATTGAGCCCAAAGGCCGCATAGGCCAGAGAGATGGAGAGCGGCCGCTCGCGATAGGGCATCATGAACTCTTGACGTGTCTCTTCTGGCAGCATTTTGACGACGGCATGCGGCGCGGCGTTCGCGAAGATGACCGGCGCCTCAGCCGTCTTCTCCGGCCCGGTTTCTTCAGCGCGGTAGCGTACGCCAGAGGCCCGGCCCGTATCGTCCAGCTCAACGCAAAAAACCTCGCATCCGGATTTCGCTACGCCGCCCTCATCGACAATGGCCTTGACGAGTCGGTCGCTCAATCGCTGCGAACCGCCTTTGATGAAGCTGCCGCCACCTTCAAGATACCCGCCTTGCGACAGGGCAAAGACCAGCCACCACAATTTATCAGGATCATCTGTGTAGTAGTGCACGTTGGCGGCCAACGCGATCTTGATCGCTTCATCATCGCCAAAAAAACGCTCGAACACTTCTGAAACGGTTGACCGAAAATCGCGGATAACCGCCCACAGCTCCAACGGCAACTCGGCAGCGTGAGCCATTCGCCAGAGCGCGTCATGCCCGCCGCCCAGATAGTCGAGTGCCTTCTGCGCGCGGCGCACATGGCGAAGAAAGCGCCGAATGTTGGTCTCGTGACGGGGAAAACGCGCCGTCAGTGCCGCTTGAATTGCCTCGAACCCGTAGGGCAAAACAAATGGCGGGCCAATGGCCCGACCGCGCACTTCGTAGATGTTCGGGGCGCGTACGAACTCAATGTCGTCATACAGGTCGAGCGCTTCGAACGCCGCAGCTTTCGGATCCGGGGTGTGGCGCGGATCGGGGGTTTCATGAAGTGAGCCCTCGACGGTCATTGCGCCATGGCGATACGTCGTTGCTGCACCACCGAAACTGGTATTCCGCTCAAGAAGCAGTACCCGTTTGCCGGCATGTGCATACAGCGCCCCTGCCGTCAGCCCGCCTAGCCCGGAACCGATCGCAATAGCGTCATAACGGTCTACCACAGCTATCTCCGCGGCAAGGCTAAAATAGTCAACATAGCATCAAGCCCGGTAATTACACTGTCACACATGCGCTAGATCGGCCAGTTTAGCAATCGGGCACACGTCTCACGGATAGGTAGATACCGCATGTCGGCTTTGGGTTGTGGACATTCAAGATGACTTCAGGCGCCGCATTGAGAGGCATCTGAAAAAAGATTGGGGCGACGGTGATTCGGCTTGCGTTATTCACCGCTGCCCAAGCCATCCCATCATGCGTGAATCCGAAGTCAATCGTTGAGTCGCATTCGCCCGCGATCTCATAGTCCGGCACAATGCCCTTCTCATGCAGCGCGTTTCCGAACCTTAGCTCGAAAAGCAGACCCTTGTTCTTCTGCCATACACCTCCGGCCTTCGCGATGCGCGCCAACAGTGGCCGTGCCCAAGGCGCGCCATCCAGCTCTGCGATGATCCTTTCGCAGTTCTCTCCTTCACGCTGTGAAAGTTTGTCGGTAAACGAGAAGCTTGTTTCTGCGATGCTCGAGTTCGCTGGTGTCTGTCAGTATGCACATTTCTTAACTTCAGGCCGCAGAAGTCAGCGGCCGGGCGCGCTCGATTCGCTCGCGTTCGCGGGGTGAGTGCATCGCCTCCCACAGATCACTGCGCTTCTGCACATTGAGCCAGAAATCCGGACTATTGCCGAACACCCGGGCAAGAATGAGGGCCGTCGCGGCGGTCACTTTGCGTCGGTTGTTGCACAGCTCATTGACGTGCTTGCGTTGCACGCCCATGGCTTCGGCCAGGGCACCCTGGGTGAGCCCCATGGGTTCCATGAACTCTTCGGTCAGAATTTCGCCGACGCTCGCCGGCTTACGCTTGGTCATCAAAAAGTGGCCGTCATCATCAACACCGCGCTACCTACATCCAGCCAACCGAGTCGAAAAACGACAACATCCGCCGTTATCCGGCCCAATCGAGACATGAAACAAATACCTCAGTAAATCAGTATACCTTAGTGTGACAGTGAGGTATACTGATTTACTGAGGTATTAAGTCATGAGTCAGTTACAGGTACGTCACCAAGCCCACGGTAGAGCGGAACAGACTGTTTTGGCCGTCTTGCCGCGTTCCGTTGAGGTATCCATTCCAACCAGCGACACGGGCGTCGATCTGATCGTGAACGGTCAGCCCTTGACCATCAAATGGGCCGGCGAAGGGCACCTTGGGGATATTCGCCGCTTGCTGGCTAACAGCGCCGGTCGGTTTCCCGACATCGTGGTGGCACAGCAGCTCTCGCCCGGTGCCCGGGCAGCACTTGACGAAGCCGGAATCGGCTGGGTGGATGAGACTGGTGCGGCCGAAATTGCCATTGGTCTGATGATCGTGTCTCGATCAGGGACGCCCGCGAAACGGCCCCGGGGGCACCTGGATCGCTGGACACCGGCAGTAATGGCGGTAGCGGAAGCGCTGCTGTGCGGGGTTTCCGCGACGGTCGCTGAAACCAAGTCTGCTACCGGGCTATCTACGGGAAGTTGTACAGCAGCGCTGCGCTACTTAACGGATCTCGGGTTGCTTCGAGCGGCGGCGAAACGTGGAAGGGGCTCTGCTCGACACATTGAGGATTTGAATACCTTCCTGGCCAGCTATGCCGC
This sequence comes from Woeseiaceae bacterium, assembly GCA_028279985.1. Taxonomy (GTDB): domain Bacteria; phylum Pseudomonadota; class Gammaproteobacteria; order Steroidobacterales; family Woeseiaceae; genus UBA1847. The sequence goes on along the minus strand of JANQMR010000037.1, from coordinate 219,370 downwards.
TGCAACACAAGCAGTAGATGAACCGCTCAGCTTGCAAGTTGGCGTAGTGTGGAGCGATCCCGTTGCGGAGTTGATCGCTATTGGGGAGCGGTGGCGTGCCGCTGGAATTGATTGGGTGGTCACTGGCGGTGCTGCTGCCAGCATGATGGCGCCATTTCTCTCAGGTGTATCAAGTGCCGATGTGTATGTTGATGCGACGTCGATTGTCCGTCTCGAAGCCATTGCCCAGGCAGCGGATTTTCAGCCCATAGAAGGCGGGCGACTTACTTTACGGCCATTCCCAACCGTGGCTGTCCGACGCCTGGGCGAGGAGATCGACGGCTTAAGAGTGGCACCTTGGCCACGAGTATACGTCGATCTTCAGCGCGCGGGCGTACGTGGGGAAGAAGCCGCGGAGCATCTGTTAGAGGTCATTCGTGAGCGATGAAGAACCGTGTAGCTGGCGCGCGTCTAAGGATTGGCACGACACCGCGTTTGTGTTGATGCATAAAATGCCGGTGGACCCCAACAAGTCGCCGAGGCTGTCTTTGCATGTCTTGGCAACTAACGAAAAGCTCTTCGTTCCGCAATGGATGACTTACTGGCCAACTTCGCCGAATCCAACGCGCAGGGACCAATTGGTATACTTTGTTCATGAGAGCGTTTCCTGCATTGATCTGGGGCGTGGCTACGATTTGTGTGCTGTCGCCAGTAACCGCTAGCGCAAGTGAATCGATCTTCGAGTGTCCGGATGACGTGGCGGTTCAGTTGCTGGAATTGGCCCTGAGTGCACGAGATCCGAAGCATGGCTTCAAAGACTCGATTAGCGCGTTCTCACACGTCATCGATAATGCCGATAGGCCGATGGACGGCGTTGCCCTTAGGACTGCTTGCGCTGGACTCGCGCATGATTCGTATCTGATGGAACACTATGGATCCGTTGGCGCCGTCGATGTTTTTGGCCTAATACCGCCGAAAGAGGCTGTCGCTTCACTCAGAGAGCTACACCCCATTCTGTCCATCTGCCCGGACCGGTCGCTCTATCAGACTCAGCTTCCCATCCGTCGAGCGAAGTACGTGCCTCCAAGAGAGGCCGTACGCCTGGGAGTTACTGGTTGGGTGGACCTTGAACTCGATGTTGACGAAGATGGCACTGTCAAGAATGCACGCATCGTCGATAGCTCCAGTCAGCTTCTGGAGCACGGTGTTCTTGACCATGTCCGTTCTTTCAGATATCCGGCAAAATCGCATCAAATCGGATACAGCATGGTCAGAGAGGGCCTTCACATAAACATAACGACGAATTACTTCCAGATCGCACGTGAGCGAGGATGCAAGTGGGATGACCCGAGAGTCCGATAGTTCATCGGCACCGGCCTCATAAGCCCGGGATTACTTCGGACAGGCGATGTCGGCTAGAAATCCCTGGTAGCAAACAGGGCGCAGGAATCGACGGATTGCCAACGTGCCGACTGAAGTTGCCCCGAAATTCGTAGATGCCGGATAGGGGCCGCCGTGAACCATCGCATCGCACACTTCAACCCCTGTCGGAAAGCCGTTCGAAATCAACCGCCCGGCTTTTCGTTCCAGTATCGGCAACAACTCAAGGGTTAGGCCGCGGTCGTCAGGATCATGATGCAACGTGCAGGTCAACTGTCCCTCCAACCGGCCGGCGATCTCGATCATCTCCGACTCGCTATTGGCTTCAACGACAACACCCAATGGTCCAAATACCTCCTCGCGCAACTCTCGGTTCTTCGACCACTCGGCTGCGGAGACCGAGTAGAGGTATGGCGTCGCTTCACGACTATTGCATCCAGTTCCCAAGAGCTTCGTCGCGACTCCGAGTGACTCGATCCGATCGATACCTTCGCGATACGCTTTAGCGATATCTTTGGTGAGCATGACCTGTCGCTTAACGCCTTTCAGTAGCTCCTTGGCGGCAAGGACAAACCGCTCGGTACTCTGGCCTTTCAGCGCTATGACAACGCCGGGATTTGTACAAAACTGCCCTGCGCCCATAGTCAGCGATTCGGCCCATTCGCCACCGAGAGTTTCGGCCCTGGCGCCAAGCGCGGCCGGCAACATGAACACAGGATTCACCGAGCCCAGTTCCCCAAAGAAAGGAATCGGAACAGGACGTCGCGCGCACAAGTCGAAAAGCGCACGTCCGCCCCTCAAGGAACCGGTGAATCCTACTGCCTGAATTAGCGGATGGGTGACCAGGGCTTCACCGATCTCGTTCGACCCGCCTTGAACCAGCGAGAACACGCCGGCTGGCACTCCGGTAGTATATATCGCAGCGTGGATCGCCTGCGCGACGATTTCACTGGTACCAGGATGAGCGGGGTGGCCTTTGACGACAACGCTGCATCCTGCGGCCAATGCGCTCGCCGTATCGCCGCCTGCGACCGAAAAAGCAAGTGGGAAGTTCGATGCACCGAATACCGCGACCGGACCGACCGGCACCTGCCATCGTCGTAAGCTGGGCCGTGGAACGGGCTTGCGGTCCGGAAGTTGAATATCATGCCTAAAGTCCAAGTACTTGTTGTCTTCGATGTGGCTGGCGAACAGTCGAAGCTGATTGACCGTTCGGCCTCGTTCTCCTTCGAGTCGTGCCCTGGGTAGTCCGGTCTCCTGCGATCCGATCGTGCTTATTACTTCTGCACGCGACTCGATCTCGTCGGCAATTCGGCGAATGAATGCCGAACGGTCGACATGGCTTATCGACCGATAGGTTTCGAACGCCGCATCGGCGGCCATGGCTGCCTGGTCGACGATGTGTTTCGTACCGGCGTAGAAACGATGTGCTTCTCCGTCGGAAGGCTCCGAAACGAAGGTCGACGGTCCATCAACCCACTCTCCAGCTACGAGGTGTTTACCAGTTAACTTGAGAGTCATATTTCGCTACCGTGCAAGAGACCTCGCGATGCCAGGTTTCTCATCAGGTGGGATGCGCCGAAGGTCCATTCGGGACATTCCGTGGATAGCTGAACACGGTTTGTCAGGTATCCAAGGCTCGAGCACGAGATTGTTACGACATCGCCGATTTTGTGGGTGAACCCCTGTCCCGGAGCGTCGCGATCCTGCGTGGGCGCAAACAATGTTCCCAAGAACAGCATGAAGCCGTCCGGGTACTGGTGGTGCCTGCCGATCGTCTGGGCGACGAGATCCGCAGGGTCTCGGCTGATCTGATCCATACGGCTTTCGCCCCTTAGCTCGAATCCATCTTCGCCAACGACATGTAACTCAATGACAGCGTTGCGGATGTCGTTGAGCGAAAAGTTCTCATCGAAAAGGCGAATCATCGGACCAATTGCGCAGCTTGCATTGTTGTCTTTGGCCTTCGACAGCAATAGCGCGGAGCGGCCTTCTATGTCACGCAGATTAACGTCGTTGCCCAGCGTTGCTCCCTTGATCCGTCCGCGGGAATCGACGGCGAGCACCACCTCCGGCTCCGGATTGTTCCAATCGGAGCTTGGGTGTATCCCGATGTCGGCACGATGTCCGACGGACGAGAGTACCTGTGCTTTCGAGAAAATTTCCGCATCCGGACCGATGCCGACTTCCAGGTACTGACTCCACAGCCCCTCCGCGATCAGTGCTTGCTTGACAGCCGTAGCCTCACTGGAGCCCGGTTCGACGTTCCTGAGGCTACCGCCGATACGGGAGCCTATTCGCCGCCGGATCTCCGAGGCGCGGGTGGCGTCGCCAGCCGCTTGCTCTTCAATGACCCGCTCGACCATTGAGCCGCAGAATGTGACACCACAGGCCTTGACGGCTTGAAGGTCACAAGGCGCTAGCGGTGACCAGCCGCGGCTGGTTCCCTCGATGCTTCCGATATCTTCGCCTGCTGCCGCACGGACGTGACCGACCGGGTCGGAGAATTCCATGACGTCTCTGGCAGTCGGCGCCGTGGCACTCGTTATGTCGAGCAAACGATTGCCTCTAACGGTGACGACGCACGGGCCGACACCGGGACGGTCGACCCTCCCCAGCCAGGTACCGTCGGTATCGAGCGGTAGCTCCACTTCAGGCATCCAAGTCCAGTGCGTAGAAGTCCGATGCCGTTCCGCCGAGTATCGAGCGGCGCTCGGCGCTGGAAAGCGGGGAGAGCCAATTCGCGAATTCGGTATGCCAGTCGACGTAGCTGCCCCGCAGATTGAGTACGGGCCAATCGCTTCCCCACATCAATCGGTCGGGCCCGAAATTGTCCAGCAAGTGATCGCAATATCGCCAGACGTCGGCATACGACTGCGAAGTGTCGGTTTCCGTTATCAGTCCGGAGAGTTTGCAGTAAGCGTTAGTCTGTCTGGCTATGTTGGCCATGGCGCCGGCCCACGGTTCGTACTCGGAGGCGCCGATATTCGGTTTGGCGCCATGGTCGATCACTACCTCGAGTGCAGGGTATCGCTTCAACAGCTCGAGCAGGTTCGTCAAGTGTTCGGGCTTGACTAGCGCGTCAAATCGGAAGTCCAAGGCTATTAGCTTTCTGAAGGTGCTATCGAGTCCTGGCCGGAGCATCCAATCGGGATCCCCGATATCTTGGATCATCGGTCGGATACCGAGAAACTTCTTGTCGTTCGTCAACATCTCTAGTTGCATCAGCGACTCGTGCTCGTTCTCCATGTCGACCCAGCCGACTACGCCGGCGATAAAATCGTTCGCTGCCGCGAGACCGAGCATGTAGTGTGTTTCTTCGGCGGTCGGCGCCGCTTGAACCAGTATCGATCTTTGAACGCCGGTTTGCTGCAGAAGGGGCCGCAGATCATCCGGCAAGTAGTCGCGATAGAGTTCGCCCAACGCCGGCGTCAGCCAGCCGTAGTCCCCACGATCGACTCGCCAAAAGTGTTGATGGCTGTCTATTCTCATGGTCACGCGCTTTCTACCGTCGCATTCGGTGCTGTCGGTACAGGCGTGCCTTCTGCCAGCAACGACTTACTTTGTAGCGCTTCCCAGAATGCGGCTGGAATCTCGATCGCCAGCAGATCCAGAGACTGTTGAATTCGCCTGGTGTGCCCTAGCCCGAGCAGTACGCAGGCAACCGCAGGGTGTGCGAAAGGAATCTGCAGAGCGGCTGCCGGAAGCGGGACTCCGAAGTCGTTGCAGATCGACTCGAGCTTTGCGACTTTTTCCACGATGTGTGTGGGCGGCCGACCGTAGTCATAGTGCAATGGTCCGTCACCCGATACGCCGGTCGCGAGAATGCCGGAGTTGTAGACTCCGCCAATGACGACGGAACAGCCGCGGTCCACACACTTGGGCAAGAACGTATGCAGAGCCTCCTGCTCCAGCAACGTGTATCGGCCGGCCAATAAGAAGCAGTCCCAGTCACCGTACTCCAGCGCATCTTCGCAAACCTGATACTCGTTTACGCCCAGGCCGATGGCGCTCACCGTTCCTTCCGAACGCAACCGCTCCAAGGCTTTGTAGCCTTCCTGCATGGCGACAGGGAAATGCTTCTTGTTCTCGTCGCCGTGGGTGTAGGCGCCGATATCGTGAACATAGAGTATGTCTATACGGTCCAGTCCGAGGCGCTGCAAGCTGTCTTCAAAAGACCGCATGATGCCTGAGTAGCTATAGTCGTATTCGATATCAAACGGCATCGGCGACGCGTATTCATGCCGCATGTCCGCGTATCCTGCGGGACGCAGCAGTCGACCGACTTTGGTCGACAGCACATAATCTTTTCCCCGCTGAGCTCGGAGCGCATCGCCGAGCCTGCGCTCGCTTAGGCCTTGACCGTAGTGCGGTGCGGTATCGAAGTATCGAAAGCCGCTGCTCCAGGCAGCATCCAGCAAGTTCCGGGCATCGTCATCGGGAACCTCGCGGTACAGATTCCCTATCGAGGCGCATCCGAAGCCGAGCGCACCAACCTTGAGCCTGGTAGCGCCGATTCTTCTGGTTTCCCCGAGCTTCATGGCGGTTCACTATACGTTGATAGCCGCCGGAGACGATTGGAGACGGGACCGCCATTCCGCACCATCCGGGTATGCAAATCGTTCAATCGATGCATTGTGCATCTTGATGCTGAATCCGGGTTGGGAAGGCGCTTGATATGCGCCGTCAACGACCACGCAAGGGTCTTCAAAGTGTTCATGTAAATGATCGACAAACTCGATGACGCGATTGTCGATTTCACCGGAAATCTGCACGTAGTCGATCATCGATAAATGTTGAACATATTCGCAAAGACCAACACCCCCAGCGTGAGGGTATACGGGCTTTCCATACTTCGCGGCAATCATATAGACCGTTAGAATCTCGTTGATCCCGGCCAATCGGCAGGCGTCGATTTGTACAATATCTATAGCATCGGACTCGATATACTGTTTGAACAGAATGCGATTCTGACAATGTTCGCCGGTAGCGACTTGCATGGGCGCGATAGCTTGGCGAATCTTCTTGTGTCCGAGAATGTCGTCAGGGCTGGTCGGTTCCTCAACGAACCAGGGGGAAAACGGCTGCAAGTGTTTCAGCCATTCGATCGCCTGATCAACTTCCCAAACCTGATTGGCATCAATCATCAACTTGATGTCAGGTCCAATGGTTTCCCGCGCGATCGCACAGCGGCGAACGTCGTCTTCAATCGATTCACCGACCTTGAGTTTGATGTGCTTGAATCCCTGGTCCACCGACGCCTTGCAGAGTCGCCTAAGCTTCTCGTCGCTGTAGCCTAACCAACCGGCGGAGGTCGTGTAGGCGGGGTATCCAGCGTTTTCGAGATGCCGAATACGCTCTTCTTTCGCCGCGGCGTTGGCAGCCACGATCTCCAGTGCTTCGTCTCGAGTCAGGACATCGCTGACGTAACGAAAATCCAGGCAATCAACGAACTCTTCGGGGGACATGTCGGCGAGCAAGCGCCATACCGGCTTGCCTTCGTCTCGAGCCCACATATCCCAAACCGCGTTCACGATTCCGCCTGCGGCCATGTGTATGATGCCCTTGTCGGGCCCAAGCCAGCGCAACTGGCTGTCGGATCGAAGCTCGTCATAGAACACCGAGATGTTCGACTTTATCTCGTCGAAGCATCTGCCAACGACCAAGTGCTGCATGCTCTTGACGGCCTGGCAGCAAAGATCGTTGCCTCGACCAATCGTAAATATTAGGCTGAATCCGCGCTTGCCTTTCGCTGTTTCAAGCTCTAGGTATGCGGCCGAGTAGTCTGGATCCTTATTGAGCGCATCTGAGCCGTCCAGTTGTTCGGATGTTGGAAAACGGATATCGATTGCACGAATGCTGGTTATTATGTTGCTCAAACCCAACCCCTGATGTGATTGCTAAGCTATGTATATTTGCAAAACTATTTCATAATTGAAAACATGTCAAATCTGGTTCGCGGGATGGCCAAATCTTTCATATCCGCCTGCGGGTTGATAAAGGAATCAAATGCCGAACAGTCAATCGAATAAACCGCGCGCGACCGCGGGTCGCCGCAAGGAGTACACGTCACCAGCGCTGGAGAAGGGCCTCGATATCCTCGAGTTGCTGGCCGAGGAGCCGATGGGGCTGAACATTAGTCAATTGGCTAAGCGGCAAGGTCGGTCGGTGGGTCAGGTCTTCAGGATGATGGCCGTGCTGGAGCAACGTGGCTACATTCATTTGCGAGAGGACTCCGATGCTTATGTCATCACGCTGAAGATGTTCGAGTTATCGCACCGGTTTCCGCCAGTCGCGAGACTTTCCGCCGTTGCCGTCCCCCTTATGAAAAGGCTGGCGTTGGAGTCGAGTCAGTCCTGTCATCTGGTTATCTACTATGAAGGTCGCGGGCATGTCGTTGCGCAACAGGACGCGCCGACCGAGCGCATTTTCAGTGTTCGATTGGGGGCCGCCGCCGCGCTGATCGGCTCATGTTCCGGCCATGTTCTGTTGTCATTCGCCGACGAACAGACTCGATCGTCTATGCTGGCTCAGATTCCCAAGAGTCAGAAGAAGCCGAAAGCGAGCGAGGTGAAAAGCCTGGTGGCGCGGGTCAAGCGCCAGGGAAACGAGATCATGAAAAGCGCTCAGGTTCAGGGCGTCCAAGACATAGGGTTTCCAATCTTCGACCGGTCGGGACAGATAGCGGCAGCATTGGTAATGCCGTTTGTTTTCTATATTGACGGATCGCACTCCGTCTCCCTCGAATCCGCTATCGAACTCACTGGAGATACAGCGTCGCAAATCTCCAAGGAATTGGGCTTCGTAAGCTAGGGAAGCGTCCGCACAAGTCATACCGGTCTCATTGTGTGTCGGGGCGGTGTGTCAGCGTGCCTCGATCTCGGTGTCCTGACACACAATGAGTCTCGCCGGACTGATGCAGAGGCTCCCTCTAGCGCCCTCATCGACTGGATAAGGGCGGAAAACAAGTAGCCGAATCTTCCAGTTTTGACTTTTCATTTATGAAAAGCACTTGCAAATACGGCAACGATATGTGATTCTCGCTCAAAATTGCATATACGAAATATATTTTCAAAAGTAGGGGGTCGGTGTGATTTTCAATAAAGTCATAAACTTAATTGCTCGTTATCGTGTGGCGGCACTATCTGCGGCATTTTTGACACCGCTAGCGGCAATACCTGCGCACGCGCAAGACGAAGGCGAGCTTGAGGAAATCGTCGTCGTCGGTATCAGGGGATCGCTGGAGCGTGCTCTGGATATCAAGCGAGAATCTACCGGTTTCGTCGACGCCGTCAGCGCAGAGGACGTCGGTAAGCTGCCGGACTACAACGTTGCGGAGGCGCTGCAACGTGTGACCGGCGTCGCCATTCAACGTAGTCGCGGTGAAGGTGATTTTGTGTCGCTTCGCGGACTCGGGCCGGACTTCGTAAGAGGATCCGTGAATGGTCGTTCCTTGCTGAGCTCGACGGAAGCCGTCGACCCGATCTTCAACGGAAATCTCATCACCAGCACCGGTCGTGCAACGAACTTCGATGTATTTCCCTCCGAGATTATCAACAGTCTCGAGGTCGTCAAATCGCCGTCGGCGAGCGACATCGAGGGCGGGATCGCGGGAACCGTCAATCTGAAGACGGCCCGCCCGCTCAGTATGGGTCACAAGAAGGTAGTTTCGGCGCAGGGAACGTATCGAGACTTCAACGAAGAATTCGACCCTCAGTTTTCAGGTCTGGTTAGCTGGACAAACGACGACGAATCTTTCGGCGTGCTCACTGCAGTTTCGTATTCCGAACGATCGATAAGAGAAGATTTTTCTCGCAATTTCGGTTGGTTTCCATCGTTTGGAATCAGTACGGATCTGGATACCGATGACGACGGCGTTGGCGACGCCAGTCCCAACGATGTCCCATTCCCGTTGTCGAACAACGCAGAGGTATATGAAGAGACTCGAGACCGTCTGACAATCATGAACACCCTGCAATGGACGCGCGGCGATTCCGACATAACCGTCGACGTTCTTTACAGCAAGCGTGAAATCGAAGAAAGTCATCAAAACCTGATCTTCCTGCCGATAATATTCGATGGTGATCTGGCCGGTCGTGTCGTCAACGCCGACGGCAGCGTTCAGGTTGGCGACCTCGTCTCGGATGGCACGTTTTTTCGCTTTCCCACGACACTACGCCCGGAGCTGACAACCGACCTGCAGGATGTTACCGACGAAAGCCTGCAGCTCGGCGTAAACTTCAAGCATCGGGTCGGCGCCTGGGAGCTGAATACCGACCTGAGTTACGCAATAGCAGAGGGCGAAAGCATTTTCGACCGTGTGAGAATCGATGCCGACAACGGCTCGTTCGCATTCGATACGCTGGTATCGGATGCGGGTTACGACATTACGCAGACGAACCAGGGTAGCGGCCCGGCCGCCGATCTGGGGAACCCCGACAACTATGTCGTATCCGTGCTTGACGACCGGGCGGCTGTCAATGAAGACGAGGAGTTTGCCATTCAGTTCGACGCCATCCGGGAGCTGAACCACGATCTGGTATCGTCGATCGAGATGGGCGTGCGCGTCCGCTCGCGCGACAAGACGATCGAACGCGCCAGTAACGGCAACGGAATTCCGGTGGTCGGTGCGGGTGTTACTGTCAGCGACATCGGCGCCTTCAATCCGGGTGCCGGCAACTTCCTGGACGGTATGTGGCGGAGCAGCTTTGGCTACGACTCGCTGATATTCCCGGACAACGCGGCGACTCGGTCGAATTCCGAGATCGTCAGCTTTGTGAATGCGAGCGGATTCTCTACAACAGTTTCGCCAAACCCCTTCGAGTCTTTTGGTGTTGAGGAAGATACGATCGCCGGTTACGCTCAGGTCAACCTGGACGGCGGTTTCGGCGATGTGGGATTCGCAGGCGATATCGGTTTCCGTGTGGTCGCGACGCAACAGGATGTCAACGGCTTTGACGCCGAATTCGTCATTACCGATAACGGCGGAACGGACACGACGATCTTTGACTCGCTGTCGGTAGGCTCGGCTACCCCGGTCAGTTTCGATTCGAACTACGCCAATGTACTGCCGAGCATGAATCTTCGCTTCGAGCTGGCGGACGATCTGTATCTGCGGACCGCTTACAACAAGACTATGACGCGGCCGACGTTTGAGAGCGTTGCACCTGCGTACAGCGTGAACGCAAACGCGTCCGATAATGGTGGCGATAACTTTGCGGTCGCCCTGAATGCCGGTAATCCCGCATTGGAGCCGGTCGAGTCAGACAACTATGACCTTGGCATCGAGTGGTACTTCGGCGACAGCAGCGCTGCCTACGCAGGCTTGTTTCACAAGTCGATCGACGGGTTCGTTGCAACTGTGGTCAATACCGGTGCTTTCACGGACCTGGCAGGGCAGCCGATTCGTGCAACTGGCATTGAGATGGACGGTACGAGACGCCCCATTTCGGTGGACATTATCAGTCAACCGGACAACCAGGGTATCGCAGAGGTGACCGGCGTGGAGATTGGCATTCAGCAGGCGTTCGATTTCGGCTTTGGATACATCGCGAACGTAACGTTGCTGGAGAGTTCCGCGGAGTTTGAGGCGACGGGTCAGAACATCGATTTTGACGGTGTGTCGGACACCAGCTTCAACGCAGCGGTGTTCTACGAAACCGACGTATTCCAGGCGCGTCTCGCGTACACGGATCGTAGCGAGTTCCTTCGTGTCGCGAGCGCTATCGGAAGCGGCGGACAGATCTTCAACGGCAGCTACTCGCAGCTCGATCTTTCGGTCCTGTATTCCGTTACGGAAAACTGGGCGGTGTTCTTCAGCGGCGTGAACCTGGGAGACGACGACCAGGACGTATTTCAAGTGCTTCCGGCCGGTCAGCGGAGATTCTCGTCAACGTCTCACGTGGGGCCTCGGTATGCGATTGGAGTCAGGGGATCATTCTGAGTCCATAGCCGTTGACGGGGAGGTCAAGGGCGAAAGCGGCCGTCTAAACTCTTGGAGCGCCCCATCACGACGACTGGAAAACTAAGCGTAGGAGAAAAGATCGGATTCAGTCTTGGCGATATGGCCGGGAACTTCGTTTATCAGTCTGTTTTGCTGCTCCTCGCCTTTTACTACACGGACGTGTACGGCCTGAGTGCGGCCACCGTAACCGGTATATTCCTGTTCGTTCGAATTTTCGACGCCGTCACGGATCCGCTCATGGGCTTTCTGGCGGATCGAACAAACACTCGATGGGGCAAGTATCGTCCATACTTGCTGATTCTGTGCGTTCCCTACGCGATCGCATCGGTGCTGGTGTTTACCGTGCCGGAACTGGGCATGACGGGTAAGACCGTTTACGCCTACGCGACCTACGCGTTCCTGATGCTGCTGTTTACCGCGACGAACATACCGTATTTCGCGCTCGGAAGTACGATGACCGCGAATCCAGTTGAGCGAACATCCTTGAATTCGTATCGATTCGCGGCCGCTACCGCAGGCGGTCTCCTGGTTACCGTCATGGTCCTGCCGATGGCCAATTGGATCGGCGGTGAGGACAAGGCTATGGGCTACCAGCGGGCAATGATGGTAATGGCGGCCATTTCGGTAGTACTGTTCCTGATCACGTTCTTGTCTACCAAGGAACGTGTCAAGCCGGTCAATACGGGCGCCAAGGGTTACTTGAGCGACTTGAAGCAGGTATTCGCGAATGATCAGTGGCGTCTGTTGGCGGTCGTCGTATTGTTGATGGTCACCGCCCAGACGATCAAGGCAACCTCCGGCATCTACTATATGACCTACTATGTCAAAGCTGACGAATTCATGGTGACGGTGTTTCTGTCGATCTGGATGGTGGGCGGAATATTCGGCAGCGCTCTGGCCGGTCGGCTGTCCAGGCTGGTATGTAAGAAAACAGCTTGGTCGGCGCTCTGCTTTCTTCTCGCGCTTCTGTCGGGGGTTACGTACCTAATAGGGCCGCAGTATCTGTATCTTGTTTTGGGGATGCAGTTTTTCGTCGGCTTCTTTAACCAGATGATGGCGCCGCTGCTGACATCGATCATGGCCGACGTCACCGACTACGGCGAGCTGCAAAACAGGCGCCGAACGGATGGCCTGATAGCGTCGTTTACTGTCGGTACGCTCAAGGTGGCGCTAGCGATCGGCGGTGCCATGGCGACGTTTCTCCTCGCAGTTTACGGCTACAAGAGCGGCGGTGTGGAGCAAACCCAAGAAACGGCGATGGGTATACTGGTGACATTTACGCTGGTTCCTGTTATCGGATTCGTCGCTTGTGGGCTGATCATCAGCCGTATGAAGCTCGATAGAAAGGCGGTTGCCGAGAACTCGAGCCGGTTGCAAGAGATTCGAGCAGGAATGTAGTTCAAGTGATCCGGCCAGGCGACTGGTCGAACGATGTCGGGAGGTTTTGCTTTGTCATCATTTAACGGGCTGGGTACGAATCTGGGCAATCTCTCGAGATTGTCCAACGCGAAAACACGCTCCATATCGGCCGAAAATCCGACCGGAGAACCCGGCAAGGGCGGGATGGCTGTCGAAGGGACAGGCGCGACACCGGGCCGTGATCTGGGGCAGGGCTGGAAGATTTCCCCAAGCATCGAAATTGCGCCTGGCGACCTGCATACTTTGGCGAGTATCGGAACTGCCGGCGCCATTCAGCAGATCTGGATAACGTCGATCGGGCCGAAGAAGCGGGACCTGATTCTCCGCATGTACTGGGACAACCAGGAGCATCCATCAGTCGAGGTTCCGCTTGGCGACTTTTTTTGCTGCGGCCTCGAAAGTTATGCGCACGTGTCGTCGTTACCCGTCTGTGTCAATCCCGGAATGGCATTCAACTGCTTTTGGGAGATGCCTTATCGTGAGAACGCGCGCCTGGTTCTCGAGAATCGAGATCCGTTGCAAACCGCCATTATCTATTTCCAGATCAACTATGTAGAAACGGAGGTCCCGGACGACTGCGCCTACTTTCACGCACAGTTTCGCCGCACGAATCCGGTTCCTTACAAGGAAGTTCATACATTGATCGATGGTGTCGCGGGCCGCGGACAATATGTCGGCACCTATATGACCTGGGGCTCGAATAACTCAGGTTGGTGGGGTGAAGGAGAGATCAAGTTCTATATAGACGACGATAGCGACTATCCGACGATCTGTGGCACCGGCACCGAAGATTACTTTCTGGGCTCGTACAACTACGACATTGGAGTCGCTGTTGCGGGTCAGCCTAACTCGTACACTGAATACACGACAGCCTATGCGGGCCTTCCCCAGGTCCAGAGGCCGGATGGGGTGTACAAGTCACAGCAACGATTCGGCATGTACCGATGGCACATTGTCGATCCCATTCGATTCGAGGATCGTCTGCGGGTGGAAATCCAGGCGCTTGGTTGGAGGGACTACGGCAACTGGGGCGGCGACGAAAGCCTGCGGCGCTACTTGCCGCTGCAGGACGATGTCTCGTCAGTTGCGTTCTGGTATCAGACGCTGCCGACGAGTCCATTCCCGGATCTTGCGCATCGTGACGATCTGGAGGTCAACTAGAGGCGTCGCGTGCTGCCATGTTGAAGAACATCGATCCACTACTGACGCCGGACCTGTTGTCGATTCTTCGTCGAATGGGGCACGGCGATGAAATAGCGATTGTTGACGCGAACTTTCCGGCGGAAGCCAATGCTCGCCGACTTGTGAGACTGGACGGGATTTCGGCGACGGCCGCGCTCTCGGCAACGATGTCCGTGCTGCCTATCGATACCTATGTGGATGCGCCTGTTCAAACGATGGAAGTGGTCGGCGACGAAGATGCGATACCATCCATCGTTGTCGAGTTCAGACGAATCGTCCGGGAGAGCGCGGGTTTCGACGTACAGTTCGGGACGCTTGAACGTAATGCGTTTTACGAACGGTCTCGGGAGGCATTTGCGATCGTGGCCACGGGCGAAACTCGCCTCTATGGCAATGTGATTCTGGGCAAGGGCGTCATTGGCGGAGACAATGCATGACCGACATGCCTGTGGCGAAGAACGCGCTTGTGACCGGCGGCGGTAGCGGTATTGGTCGAAGCGTTTGCCTTCGACTCGCACAAGCCGGCGCCAATATCTTTGTGCTGGACCTCGACCTCGAGTCGGCTGGCAATACGGTGTCCGAAATCGAAGAGCAGGGGGGGGAGGCGCAAGCGCTGGGATGCGATATTTCCGATAGCAAAGCCACCCGCGAGATTTTTGAGGACGTACTCAAGCACGATCCGATTGACTTCCTCGTCAACAGTGCCGGGATCGCACATATTGGAAATATTGAAAACACGAGCGAAGACGACCTCGATCGACTCTACAGCGTCAACGTGAAAGGTACCTACAACGCCATGGCCGCAGTGGTGCCGTCCATGAAGGTGCGTCGGTATGGAGTGATTGTAAATGTCGCCTCTGTCGCGTCTTCAGTCGGCATCTCGGATCGCTTCGCCTACTCGATGACCAAGGGTGCCGTGTTGACCATGACGTACTCGGTTGCGCGTGACTATGTGAATCACGGCATCCGATGCAATTGCGTTGCGCCGGCCAGGGTACACACGCCGTTCGTCGACCGGTATCTCGAGAAGAACTATCCAGACAATCGTGACGAGATGTTCGAGGCGCTTGCGAACAGTCAGCCGATCGGTCGAATGGGGGCACCCGACGAGATAGCGGCACTGATTGCCTATCTGTGTTCGGACGATGCTGCTTTCATCACAGGAGCGAACGTGCCGATTGACGGCGGGTTTGTGACGCTAAACAACTAGGTACATGACGTTCATGAAATTCTTGCGATACGGAGAAGCGGGCAACGAGAAGCCAGGCTTATTGGATTCGGATGGCGCTGTTCGGTCGCTTTCGAGCCTGGTTCACGACATCGATGGGCAGGCAATTGCGTCCGGGAAGTTAGCAGACATCGACGTCTCGACCCTGCCGGTTGTTCCTGACCCTGGTCGTCTGGGGCCCTGCGTTGCGAATGTGGGCAAGTTCATCTGCATTGGGCTCAACTACGCAGACCACGCTGCAGAATCAGGCATGCCGATTCCGTCCGAGCCAGAGGTGTTCGCCAAGGCTACCAGCGCAATTTGCGGTCCTAACGACAACATTATTCAACCGCGAGATAGCGACAAGCTGGACTGGGAAGTGGAGCTCGCCCTGGTGATCGGACGTCCGGCGAGCTACGTAACTGGCGGTGAAGCAGAAGATTGCATAGCCGGATACATGGTCTGCAACGATGTTTCTGAACGCGGATTTCAACTGGAGCGAGGAAGCCAGTGGGATAAAGGCAAGGGCTGCGATACGTTCGGACCGATTGGTCCCTGGCTGGTAACGAAAGATGAAATTGCCGACCCGTTGGCCCTTGGCATGTGGTTGGAAGTCAACGGCAAGCGATACCAGGACGGCAATACCGAGACTATGATATTCAAGCCTGCGTTCATTGTAGAGTACCTGAGCCGGTTCATGAGCCTGCAGCCGGGCGACATCGTCTCGACGGGTACTCCACCAGGTGTCGGTTTTGGGCAGAAGCCGCCGGTTTATCTAAATCCTGGCGATAGAATCAGCTTGGGTATCGATGGTTTGGGAGAACAGCATCAAACCGCTGTTGCCTGCGATGAGTAACATTGCGACTTAAAGATTGTCTCAACCTCTCAGTCATAAAAGGCGTCGTTCGGCACGCCGAGGCTTTCTGTTTTGGAGGTGATGCGGCATGATGACCGCATGTCTGTCACACTGCTTCTGGGAGGGGCACGGTCGGGGAAAAGCCGTCGTGCACTGCAACTGGCGGAAGCGGCCGCGCCGACGCGCACGTTCATAGCCACGGCCGAGCCGCTCGACGATGAGATGGCTTCGAGGATTGCGAAACACCAGGCCGACCGGGGCCGGGGATGGACAACCCGCGAAGCGCCGATTGACCTGGTCGAAGCCCTGCAACAGACCATGCAGCCGGGTCACGTCGTACTCGTCGACTGCCTGACGCTGTGGCTGTCCAATCTCGTGCACCGGGACCGAAATGTCGACGAGGAGGTCCGGCGGCTGCTCGACGCGCTGGCGCTACCCGGAGAGCTGATCCTCGTGTCCAACGAGATAGGCTTGGGACTGGTGCCCGGTACGCCGCTCGGGCGCAGCTTCCGGGATCGACAGGGACGGCTCAACCAGGCCGTCGCCGAAGCGAGCGATCGTGTGGAGTTCGTCGCAGCGGGTCTGCCGCTAGTGCTCAAGTGACAGCGCGCTCGCGAGCCGCGCCTCCGCCACCGGCGTCCCCGGCAGGCCGACTCTCAAATGCGAGCTCGTCCAGTCGAAGCGGCGCGTATAGATGCCATGCTCGCAGAGCTTGCGCCAGGTTGCGTGCGCGTCGTTCACCTCGACATAGCGAAACAAGTCCGTACCTCCGGCGATCCGTCCGCCTCCGGCCTCGAGCAATACGTCGAGGCGTGTGCGCGCCGCGGCGAGTCGCCCGCGCATGGATTGCTGCCAATCGGTGTCCGCATAGGCCCGCGCGCCGATAGCGAGTGCGGGCCCGGAGATACGCCACACGCCCAGCAGACGTTCCAGCTCGGCAGCGATCGCCGGCGGTCCGAGCACGGCCCCGAGGCGCAGGCCCGGGAGACCGAAGAACTTGCCCGTAGAGTGCAGGATCACGAGTCCGGGCGATCCCGCCAGCGGTGCAAGACTCAGCGCCGGATCGAGATCGGCGTAGGCCTCATCGACGATGAGCCAGCCGCCCCGCCGTGCGAGTCGCTCGCGGGCATCCGACAGGACGTCTGCATCGAAGCGCCGGCCATCCGGATTGTTGGGATTGCAGAGCACGACGATGTCGGCGCTGTCTGCGTGGCTGAGCGGATCGGCCGTTGAGACGAGTTCCACGCCAGCGGCGTCCCAGGTCTCGGCATGATCGCCGTAGCTCGGCGAAAGCACGGCGACGCGGCGCGCGGCGAGGATTTGAGGCAGTAGGCGGATCGCGATTTCGGTGCCGGGAACGAGCGTCAGCGCAGAGGCGGGCGCCGTAAAGGCTTGCGCCATCGCCGTACGGCACCGATCCATATCCCCCTGCGTCGGTAAGCGGTGAAGCGAGTCCGGACCGACCCGGTCCGCCGGCCAGGACCAGGGGTTGATCCCGGTGGACAGATCGATCCACGGCACCGGTGCCGCCGGAAATCGGACCATCACACGATCCAGCGCGCCGCCGTGGCGAAGATCCTCGCTCACGAAACAGCCTGTGCGGTGGCGACGATGCCAAGCAGAACGGCCGCGAACAGCATCGCCCGAACGTACAGCCTGAGTCCCGCGTCCATCGCCACCGAATCGGGGTCGGGTGCGCCGGCGTTCAGCCACGGTTCCGTCGCCATCGTGTCGCCGTAGCGGCGCGGCCCGGATAGTCGGATCCCCAGCGCTCCCGCCAACGCGGTCTCGGGCCAGCCGGCATTCACAGACCGGTGGCGGCGCGCATCGCGCCACATGACGCCCCACGTACCAGCGTGCCTGCCGGCAGCCAGCGCGAAGAGACCGCCGGTAAGCCGTGCCGGAAACCAGTTCGCCGCGTCATCCAAGCGTGCGGCGAATTTGCCGAATCGCTCGTAACGCGCATTGCGATGCCCAATCATCGAGTCGAGCGTGTTCACCGCCTTGTAGGCGGCGATGCCCGGCAGCCCCAGCAACACGCCCCAAAACAGGGGGGCGACGACACCGTCCGAGGCGTTTTCCGCAAGGCTCTCGAGTGCCGCGCGAGCGATGCCCGCTTCGTCCAGCTCGTCCGGATCCCGCCCGACGATGTGCGAGATGGCCTCCCGCGCCGCCGCAATGGAATCGGCCGTGAGCGACTCGGCCACGGCGGACACATGCTCGTACAGACTGCGCGAGGCCAGCAGGCTGGCGGCGATCAGCGCCTCCGCTGCGATTCCCGGCGGGCCGTCCGGCAGCAGTACCGTCACCGCTTTTGCCACCGTCCAGGTGACGAAGACGACGGTGCCGGCGGCCAGCGCACCCGCCAACGTGCGCCAGCCGTCGCCGAGGCGCTCGCGATTGAGCGCAAGGTCGAGCCGCGTAACCAGCCAGCCGATCCAGACTACCGGATGGCGAATTCGCCGGTAGACGGCTCCGGGCCAGCCGACGGCGGCCTCTATCGCCCAGGCGAGCAGCATCGTGGCCGCGGTCACGTCCCGGCGTGCGCCAGCGTTGCCGGCCGCGCGGCCGCGAGCAGCGCGTCCACGTCGACGGCGTGTTCGACGTGCTCTGCGAGTGCCTCCAGCGCTGCCTCGACGGATGCGGCATAGTCGTACTCGTGCGGCGACTTCGCTCCGGCGCGGCGCAGCCACGCATCCCGAAAGGCGTCATTCGCGAACATACCGTGCAGGTAGGTACCGGCGATGCGGCCGTCTGCGCTGACGGCGCCATCCCGGCGTCCGCCGATCTCGAACACGGCCCGTTCGCAGTCCGGGCCGCGGGTCTCTCCGGCGTGGATCTCGTAGCCGGAGACGGGCGCGCCGCTCTCGAAGCAGACACCGGCGACTGCCCGGACCGTTTTTTCCGGCAGCATCGTGGTCTCGACGTCCAGCAGGCCGAGGCCCTGGGCACTGCCGCCCGTCCCGTCGATACCGGCGGGATCGTGGATGCGGCGCCCGAGTAGCTGGAATCCGCCGCAGATGCCGAGTACCCGTCCGCCGCCGCGGGCGTGAGCGAGGATGTCGTGATCCCATCCCTGTTCTCGCAGGTAGGCGAGATCGCCGAGCGTCGACTTCGTCCCGAACAGCAGCACGACATCGCATTCCCGCGGTATGGGGCGCTCGGGAGGAATCCAGTCGAAAGCGACCCCGCGCTGCTGGCGCAGCGGGTCGGCGTCGTCGAAGTTGGCCATGCGCGAGAGCATCGGCGCGGCTATTCGCAGGGCATCGCCGTCCGTGCGGACGGCCGGTGCGATGCCGACCGCGTCCTCGGCCGGCAGCCGCGCCGCAGCCGGCAACCATGGCACGACGCCGAAAGAGCGCCAGCCGGTGCGCGCGACGATCGCGTCGACGCCGGCATCGAACAGCCGCGGGTCGCCGCGGAATTTGTTGACGATGAAGCCTGCGATCATCGCGGCATCGCCGGCATCGAGTACGGCCTGCGTTCCGACCAGGCTTGCGATGACACCGCCGCGCTCGATGTCGGCGACGAGACAAACCGGCACCCCGGCCCGGCGCGCGAAACCCATGTTGGCGATGTCGCCGCGCCGGAGGTTGATCTCCGCAGGACTGCCCGCGCCCTCTATGACGATGAGCTCGAACTCACCGGTAAGCCGCCGGAAACTCTCTAGCACCGGTTCCAGCAGTGCGCCGCGTCCGCCGATGTAATCGGCCGCGGCACGCGTCGACACGGCCCGGCCGTGGACGACCACCTGCGACGTGCGATCGGATTGCGGCTTGAGCAGCACCGGGTTGAAGTCCACGCGAGGCGCAAGACCGGCGGCCTGCGCCTGCAGCGCCTGGGCGCGGCCGATCTCGCCGCCGTTAGGACAGGCGGCCGCGTTGTTGGACATGTTCTGCGGCTTGAAGGGGGCGACGGCGATACCGCGGCGGCGCGCGATGCGCACCAGCGCCGCGGTCAGGACGGACTTGCCGACGTCCGAACCCGTGCCCTGGAGCATCAGCGCGCGGGCGGTCACAGCGACCCTTCGATCTGTACACGAAGGCCCTCGACGCTGGCCCTGACACCGTAGACTTCGGCGAGACGTTCGGCAGACAGCGTCTCTGCGGGCGTACCGTCGGCGACCACGCGCCCGCCGCGCATCCAGAGCAGCCGGTCGGCGAACCGGGCGGCAATCCCGATGTCGTGCAGGACGACGAGCGCCCCGCCGCCCTTGTCCACAAACGAGCGGACGAGCTCCATGACCCGATGCTGGTGCCGCGGATCGAGTGCCGCCACCGGCTCATCGGCGATCAGCAAGGGCGCTTCCGCCGCGAACGCTCTCGCGAAGTGCACCCGGGCGAGCTCGCCGCCCGACAGCGTATCCGTGGCGCGATCGGCCAAGGCCGCGAGACCGCAGGATTCGAGGGCGCCGGCGACCGCACGCCGATCGGCGTCGCCCAGCCGCCCCAGCGCCGCCCCGTGGGAGAACCGGCCGAGGGCGACGACGTCGCGGACGGGGCTCGGCCAGGCCAGCGGACGCAGTTGCGGCAGATAGCTTGCCTGGCGCGCCCGCTTCCGTGGCGACAAGCGCTGCGTGTCGTCGCCGGCCAGCGTGGCCGTTCCGCCTGCCGGCGGAACGAGACCGAGGGCCGCGCGGAGCAGTGTCGTCTTGCCCGCGCCGTTCGGCCCGAGCAGTGCGACGAGTTCGCCGGTCCGGAACCGGAAGCTTGCGTCATCGACGAGCGTCGCGCCGTCGCGCACGACCGTCAGCGCACGGACCGCGAGCTCAGTCAACGACGGTCCTCCTGTGCATTGCGATCCAGACGAAAGCGGGTGCCCCGACGAGCGCCGCGACGACGCCGAGCTTGAGCTCGTTGGCAGTCGGCATGAGTCGCACGCCGATATCGGCGACGACGAGTATTAAGCCCGCGAGTATCGCCGACGGTAGCAGCGAGCGGGCCGGATCGTGGTCGACCCACGGCCGCACGATGTGTGGGGCGATGATCCCGACGAAGCCGATCGCGCCGGCCAGCGATACGGCCCCGCCGGTCGCGAGCCCCGCGCCGAGCACGACGAGCACGCGCTGGCGGCGCAGGTCGAGGCCGATGCCGCCCGCCGCCTCGTCGCCGAGCGTGAGCGCGGACAGGCCCCGGCGGGACGCAAACAGGATCGCGCAACCGCCCGCCAGGAACGGCGCGGAGAACAGGAGATCGTCGAAGCTTCGGTTGGCGACCGAGCCTAGCATCCAGTTGACCATGTCCGACAAGGAAAAAGGATTGGGCGCGAGGTTCATCAGCAGGCTCATCATCGCGCCCGCGAAGCTCGCGAGACCGACGCCGATGAGTATCAGCGTGACGACCGATGTCGTGCGCACGGCGGCGAGCGCGATCAGCGCCGTCGCCAGAATGGCGCCCGAGATCGCGGCCACCGGCAGCACCCACGGGTTCATGGCCACCAGTCCGTAGTAGAGTGCGAACGTCGCCGTCATCGATGCGGTCGCAGAGACCCCGAGCACCCCGGGTTCGGCGAGGGGATTACGCAAGAGGCCCTGGAGAGCGGCACCGCTCAGGCCGAGAGCCGCCCCGACGCAGAAGGCGGCGAGCGCCCGCGGCAGGCGGATCGACCAGACGACGATCCGGTCGCCTGCGTCCGCGCCGCCGGCGAGTGCCGCGACGACGCGCGAGGCTTCGAGCGGCGTCGAGCCGAGCAGGCAGGCTGCGAACAGGGCAAGTGCGGAGGCGAGGAGCAGGCCCGGTGTCAACAGGCGCGTCACCGCTCCGCTCCGGCGGCCAGTGCCTCGACGGCGTCCATCAGGAACCAGCCGCCGCAGGCGGTCCATGCGCCGCGCATCGACACGGCCGGACGGCCGCGGAGTTCCGCGCGGGCCACCGGATGCCGCATCGGGCTCCAGCCGTTCGGATGGTTGGTGTGCGTATCGAAGAAGGCCGCGGCAACCAGATCGGGGCTCTCGTAGGCGAGCCGCTCGAGTGGTATGGGCTGCCAGCCCGGCTGCGTTTGAAAATTATCGAGCCCGGCCGCGACGAGCACTTCGTGCACCAGGGAACCGGGGCCCGTGGTGACCCCGGCCGGCGTCATGTACAGCGCCGAGCGGCGATCCTCGGGAGATTGCAAGCGGGATGGCAAGCGCGCCAGGCGCTCTCGCATCTCAGCGGCCACGCGGGTGCCGCGCTCATGCTCGGCAAGTCCCGCGGCCGCCGACTCGATCACGTGGAACACGGCCGGGATATCCGCGGCCCAGCCGAGCGAGAGCACGGGCACGCCGGCGCGCTCGAAGAACGCCGCCGCGTTCGGGCCGCCACCGTAAACGCGCACCACGAGATCCGGTTTCAACACCAGAACGTTCTCTGCGACCGGGCGCACCGTGCGCAAGCCTCGTGCCGCGTCGCGCATGTACGAAAAGTCGGCGGTCGCATCCGGCGATACGGCCAGTATCCGCTCCCGATCCGCCAGTTTCAGCACGTACTGGTCGGCGCAAAGGTCGAGGCTCACGATGCGCGTCGGCCGCTGCGGTGACGAATCGGGCGCTGCCGCCTGCTCGCCGCCGCATCCTGCGGCGAGCAGTAGAATCGGCAGCGCGACCTTCGGGATTGCCATAGCCTCTCAGTAGCGCAGCCTGATGCCGAGCGAAGCCGACAGCCCGGGCGTGCCGTAACCCAGGATCTGCTGATAGTCCTCGTCGAACAGGTTCTCGATGCGCCCGTAGACTTCGAGGCTCTCGGACAAGGTGTAGCGGCCGGTAAGGTCGACGCGCAACCAGCTATCGAGCGTCGTCGCATCCGTGTTGGTCTCGCTGCCGTTGTAGCGCAGCAGCACGGCGCCCGAGAACGGGCCCGCGGGTGCGTAGGACAGCGTGAGGTCGCCCGAATGTTCCGGTATGCGTGGCAGCGCGTTGCCGTCGCCGTCCTCGGCGTCGATGTATGCGTAGTCGAGCGACAGGCTGAGCGTATCGCCCAGCGCGAGTGCGCCCGACAGTTCGAGGCCCGTCGATTCGACCTTGGCGATGTTGAGATAGCCCCCGATCGCAAAGTCGAAGTCGATCAGGTTCTCCGTCTCCTGCCGGAATACCGTGGCGCCGAGCTGGAAACGACCGTCGCTCGACAGCCACTCGACGCCGGCATCGAATGCCTCGGATGTCTCGGCCTTGAGCTCGGCATTCGGCTCGGTTGCGCCACAGCAGAAAAACGTCGTCTGGAAGATCGTCGGTGCCTTGAAGCCCTCGCCCCAGCTCGCGCGAAAGGACAGGTTGTCACTCAGGTTCCACGCGCTAGCGAGTCGGTTTGTAGTCTCCGAGCCGAACCGCTCATGGTCGTCATAGCGTAAACCGGCAGTGATGGTCAGGTCGCCAACCGGCCTCAATTCGTACAGCGCGAACAGGCCGTCGATCGACGTCTCGTCGTCGTTGGCGGTGGTTTCCTCATGTTCCGCGCCAAAGGCCAGACGATGGCGCTCATTGGCATTCAGCGTTCCCTGGTAGCGGTACAGCAGCCGTTCGCCGTCGGCGTCGAAGCTCGGCACACCGCCCCTGAAATTCTCACGCTTGATATCGGAGTAGCCGACGAGGAACAGGTTGTCGAGTCGGCCGTCGATGAGCGGAACCGTGAGCGACACGTTCGCGGCCGTCTCCTCCGTTTCGCTGAGCTCGTCGCCGTCTCCGACGTTGCCTTGCGCGCCGAAAACGAAGCTGTCGAATTCGGTCTCGGCATCCGTCCGGAGCACATCGGCGCTGAGTCTCGCCTCGCCCGGCAGGTTCAGGCCGGCCTTCGCCGACAGCGTCAGCGAATCGTAGCTGTCCTCCTCGCCGTTGCCGTTCTCCTCGTCGGCCTTCGAGATGCCGTCACTCGAGACCGTGACGGCCGCAAGCCGGAAATCGCCGCCGTCGCCGGCGTTGGAAACCGAGGCGCCTCCCCTTAGCGTATCGAAGGATCCGTACTCGGCGAATGCTTCGCCGCCGAAGCCTTCGCCGGGCGACTTGGTGGCGATCGAAACGATGCCGCCGATCGCGTCCGTGCCCCAGAGCGTGGATTGCGGTCCCTTGAGCACTTCGATGCGCTCGATGTTCTCGGTGTCGAGGCGGGCAAAATTGAAGCCGCCGCCGGGCGAGGTGGGATCGTTGACCGGAATGCCGTCGATCAGCACGACGGTCTGTTCGCTGCCGGCACCGCGGATGCGCACGCTGGCGTTGCCGCCGAACGCGCCGTTTTGGTTGATCGTGACACCGGGGGCCTGAGCGACCGCGTCAAGGGCATAGATCAGGCCGAGTTCCTCGATCTCTTCTGCGGTGATGATCGATAGGCTCGACCCGGTTTCCGTGGCCGTTTGGCCGAGGCGTGTAGCGGTGACGACGATGGTGTCGATGCCTTCCCGCGCCTGCGGTTCGTCCTGGGCCGAAGCTGTGCCTGACAGGGTAACGACGGGGACCGCGCAAAGCGCTAGTCGGGCGATTGCTGTAATCGCAATATTCATGATGGCTCTCCACTGGCACCCTGCCGCCCTGAACCCGGGTACCCAGACAACGACTGTTTCGACCTTCGTGGTCGAGACCACGGGGCGGCCGGCCGCATTGGCATGTCGTTTCTGAGATAAAGTGCTGCGTGGAACGCCGGACTTCACTGTCCGCTGAGACTATCCCGGCCCCCGGACGAACGACGCGATGGCAGGTCTCCTGGCTTGCCGATCATCGCTTGGGGCCGCCTTCCCGGAACCTTTTCTTCGTATGGTTCCAGTGGCGTCGGGCCCATCACTCCCGGCTCACAGTTGCGGGTACAGCCACGGTTTTACACCGTGTTCCCTTTTGGCCGCATTCTCGCGGCACCATCTGTGGAGAAGCTTGACGTGGCGGCCGGACGTTGTCAAACGGGGGATGACATCGCGCGGTCTAGCGTCCTGTCCGATTAGGTCGTGCTGAAATGATGCGAATCAACCGGACAGGACACTAGAAGCGGTCTCAAAAAGCCGGTTAGCTTTGCAGCGCCCTGTGGAAGCCGCTCCCACGGGGGGGTGAGACCGCTTCTAGCAGACCCTAGAAATCGATGCCGCGTTGCGCGCGGATTCCGGCCTTGTAGGGGTGCTTGATCTCGCGCATCTCGCTGACCAGGTCGGCGTATGCGCAGAGCTCCTCGGGTGCATCGCGGCCGGTCAGGATCACGCTCGTGCGCTCGTGCCGTGCATCGAGTCCCGCTTTCACTTCTGTCGCGGTCAGATAGTCGTAGCGAAGCGCTATGTTGATTTCGTCGAGGACGACGAGATCGTAGTCTCCGCACTCGAGCATTCCCCGTGCTCGCTCGAATGCCCTGCGCGCCGCCTCGGTATCGCCTGCCTTGTCCTGCGTGTCCCAGGTGAAGCCGTCCCCCATCGTATGCCAGTCGACGGCACCCTCGAGCTTGGCGAAGAACTGCCGCTCACCTGTCTGCCACTTGCCCTTGATGAATTGCACGACGGCGACGCGCTGACCCCAACCGAGTGCCCGCACTATCACGCCGAAAGCCGAACTCGACTTGCCCTTACCGTCACCGGTGTGCACGAGCACGAGTCCACGGCCGGGATCGCGCGCTTTGCTGCGCCGCTCGCGGTGCTCGTTTTGAAGTTTCTTCATTGCCGCTACATGACGGTCTGCATCGTTCATCGGCTGTCTCCAGGTTGGCCGTTTTCCCGGTTTTAAAGCAGCGTCTCACCGTGCCGCTACATGACGGTCCGCATCGTTCATCGGCGATCTCCAGGCTGGCCGTTTTCCCGGTTCCAAATCAGTGTCTCACCGTAGCCGATCGACGTCTTGAAATCGTCGGCGTCGCAACCGCGCGCAAACACCGCGCGGACCACGCCCGCATGACAAACGACCAGCGTATCGCCGGCGCGGCCCGCATAGTCCTCGATGGCTTCCCTGCAGCGGCGCTTAAGCATGCGCACGCTCTCGCCGCCGTGCGGTCTCGCGTCGAGGAAATCCGCCGCCCAGGCATCGAGCTCGGCGCGGGGTATCGCCGACCACGCGCGGCCTTCCCAGGCGGCGAAGTCCATCTCGCGCACCCGGGGATCGATGTTGAGAGCGAGCTTCCGTCGTTTCGCGATCCGTTCGGCGAGCTGGCGTGCCCGGCGCAGCGGACTCGAGACGATGCGCTCGAAAGCAGGCAGGGCCGCTATCGCGGCATCCGCGTCCGCTTCGAAGGAGTCAGCGACGGCAATGTCCAGGCTGCCGTAGCAAAAGTCTGTGCCGAGGACCGGCCGGGTATGACGCATCAGGATAACTGCCACAGGAGCAAGCCGAGATAGACGCCGAGTTCGCTCAACTGCTGCACCGCGCCGAGCGTATCGCCCGTGTAACCGCCGAGACGACGCTCGAACAATGTGCGCATGACAATATGGCCGACCAGCGCGCCTGCCATCGCGTATAGCGCGGCTGTGGCTCCCCCGGCGAAAGCGAGCCAGGCAAGGAGCAACCCGCCGGTCAGGAGCACGACGGCGAGGCCGCCGGTGCCAATGCCGTCGGCCGTCGGTTTACCGGCACCGTGATCGCGTACATAACGACTGCTGGCGATGACAAGCACCGCCGACAGCCGCGACAGCCCGTGTGCGACGACGAAGGCCATTGCTGCGCGGCCGGGCGGCAGGGCAAGCAGTGCCGCGGCCTTGGTGGCGAGCACCACGCCCAGCGCCAGGGCGCCGTAGGTGCCGATGCGGCTGTCCCGCATGACCTCCAGGGCCCGGTCCCGATCGCCGCCGCCGATGCCGTCGAAGGTGTCTGCGAGTCCGTCCTCGTGGAATGCGCCGGTGACGAGCAGGCCCGCGGCGAGCGCGAGGAGCACCGCGACGGCCGGCGTCAGCGATGCGTGCGCGAGCAAGTAGATGCCGGCGCACAGGGCGCCGACGAGCGCGCCGACGAGGGGATAGTAGCGGGGCGCCGCTGCCAGTCGTGCCGGCGTATAGGCGTCGCCGACCGGCACCGGAACGCGGGTCAGGAACTGCACCGCCAGTGCAAAAACGGCGAGTTCGTTGATCGCGAGCCGTTTCATGCCGGACCGTCCACGCCTGCACTGTCAAAGCTTGCCATGTCCCGGAGGAATGCGCCGGCCGCCTGGACGAGCGGCCACGCCAAAAGTGCGCCCGTGCCCTCGCCGAGGCGCAGGCCAAGATCGAGCAAGGGCTGTGCGTCGAGCGCCGCGAGCAGGGGGTCGTGACCGCTCTCGGCCGAGCGGTGCGCGAACACGAGCGCGCTGCCTATGGACGGCTCGATGCGCAGTGCCGCGAGCGCCGCCGCCGTGCAGATGAAGCCGTCCACCAATACCAGGCGGCGGGCACCCGCCGCGCCGAGCATGGCGCCCGCGATCATCACCAACTCGAAGCCGGCGTACTCGGCGAGCGCGTCGCGTGCTTCGAGTTGCGGAGCGGTTCGCACCGCGGCGCGTTCGAGCAGGGTACGCTTGCGCTCGAGCCCCGCATCGTCGAGGCCGGCGCCTCGACCTGTCAGGCGAGCGACATCGGTGCCGGTCAGCTTGGCGGCGACGAGGCTTGCGGCAGCCGTGTTGCCGATGCCCATATCTCCGAACGCTACCACCGGCTGCCGGGACTCTGCGCCGAGCAACTCTCCGGTCGCGAGCGCCGCGCTGCATTCGTCCTCGCTCATGGCGGGACCCTCGATCGCGTTGTTCGTACCGCCCCGGATACGCCGGGAAAGCAGGGCCGGGTGCTCGACGGGTTCGCCTGCCACACCCGCATCGACGACCTGCATCGAGACACCGAGCGCGTCCGAGAACGCATTGGCGGCTGCGCCCCCGGCAAGGAAATTCAGCAGCATCTGTCGCGTCACGGTCTGCGGATAGGCGGAGACACCGGCGCTCGCCATGCCGTGATCGCCGGCGAACAGCGTCAGGCCGCAGGACGAGGTATCGGGCCGCAGCGTTCCCTGCAGCTTGGCAACCTGCATGGCCAGTTCCTCGATCCGGCCGAGCGAGCCGACGGGCTTCGTCTTGCCGTCGATGAGCGACTGGAGACGGCGTTCGAGTGCTATGTTCAGTGCATCGCCGTTCTGGGGTTCGGGTTGCTGCGGCACGGTGTTCCTCGGTATACGGACCGCCGCCCGAACGGCGACGATGATTCGAAGTTTGACAAACAGCCGAACGGGGTAGAGCCCGGTACCGACCCAATCACAGTCGAAGTGTAACCCGCGACTTCGGCCGTCGGTCCATTCAATATCCTTAGGTGGTGGCAGTTACCACCGCGCAGCGGGTCGCCGTGCACTCAGAGATACTGCGGCTTCAAGTTGCCGTTCTTGTCATGTGTTCCGGCGCTAACAAAAAACTCCAGTGCCTTTCTTGTCATGTGTTCCGGCGCTAACAAAAAACTCCAGTGCCTTGTCTTTGTCATGCGCCAGATCGCTCAAGAGCGTTATGGCCTTTTTACTAGTACCGATTCCCCAATAGTGGGTCGGCACACAAAGGTGTCGCGCTTAACTTCCCAAATACGCACCTGGTAGTGTATAATTGGCCATGCGAGACCACCCTGATCGACTCCGGTATAACACAATAAACGGGGGGCTCAATGAAGCGATTGCTATCTTGCCGCGGCGTATCCGTCATCGCGCTGCTGGTTTTTACCTCCATGTCCGGGCAAGCCGAAGTCTTCTTCGGCAACCTGCATTCCCACACGGCGATAAGCGATGGTTCGTCCAATCCGCGTACGGCCTATCGCCATGCTCGCGATACGGCCGGGCTCGATGTGCTGGCAATCACCGAGCACAACCATGCGGCCGCGCCAAGCCGGCTGCAGGCCGAGCCGGAACTCTATAACGGCAGTCAATCGAGCTCACTGATCTCCCAGGCGCGGCGATTCACGCGCGATAACCGCTTTGTTGCACTCTATGGGCAGGAGTTTTCCTCGATCGGCTCAGGCAATCATGCCAACGTTCTCGACGTCGACGATGTCATCGAAACGACGCACGTTCCCAACGGTAGATGGGACCGGCTACTCAATGAGTGGCTGGCGGTACGGCGCGATTCACAGGGCCAGCCGCCGATTGTCCTGCTCAATCATCCCGCCCAGTCGAGTAGCCCGAACGATCGGGAATACGGCATTGACGACTTTCCGGATTCCGAGTCATGGCGCACGGCGCTCGACAAGCATGCACAGCTCATCAATATCATCAACGGGCCGTCGCATGGGGGCTCGTCACCCGGCCGGCCGTCTGAAAGCGAGTTTTTGCGTTATCTCAATCTGGGACTTCATGTCGGACCGACGGCGGATCAGGACAATCATCGCCGGGACTGGGGTAGCGCCGCTGAAACACGAACGGGCATCATCGCGGAATCGCTGACGAAACCGGCGATTATGGACGCGCTGCGCAACCGGCGCGTATACGCGACACAAGACAGAAATCTGAGACTAGTCGCTACAATCAACGACGCGCAGATCGGCACCATATTCACGGGCGCCGACGTACCGGTACAAGGTACCGAGCTCGATATTGCGGTTGAGATCAGCGACGACGACGAGCCGAATGCGACCTACGTTATCGATGTGTTCTCCGATGTGATCGGCGGGCCGCAGCGAGCCGATATCATCGCTCAGTTCACCGAGCTCGACAGCGGCGAAGAGATTGGCAACGGTAGCCATGAATTGCCGGGGATTACATATGAAGGTGGGAGGCAGTACCTGTTCCTGCGCGTTACCCAAAGCGATCCCGACCGGTCTCATTTCGACAGGGCCTGGCTGGCGCCGGTCTGGTTCGAGCCGAATACGCTTGTGCCGTCGCCGGCAGGGCCGGTGCTGACGCTCGAGGTCAATCTCGAAACGGAGCGGGCGCGGATCACCAATACCGGCAGTGACGCGGTCGATCTTGAAGGTTGGGAGCTCGTTAGTACGCGCGGTGATCAGCGGTTTGTTTTTAATGATCCGCTCCAACTCGCACCCGGACGTTCGGTAACGGTCGTATCAGGACCGAATGCTTCTGACGATCCGCCAAACATCGTCTTTTGGACCGAATCGTTCATCTGGCGAAACGCCGGCGACCCTGGCGAGTTGCGCAACCCTGATGGCGTCCTGATTGCCCAGACCGAGTAACGTCCGGGACGCAGCAGTGCCGCCGGACGTAAGTGCTGTACTGGATCGGGACACCTGGTCGACACTTTTTATTGACGGAGCTCTTTCCGAATAACGAGTTTCAAGCCGGACCACGTTTCATCGACAGCACATACTTTTACATCGACAAGTCCGAGCGGAAGCGCGATTTCACGGATCGTGTCTTCAGTCACGGAAGACGATACTCCTGATGACTTTTTCGGCCAGGAGATCCAGATAATGCCGTCTGGCCGGATTGCGGCCATCAACACCGGAAGCTTGCGCGCAAGATCGCTGTGCGACGTCGTAAACAGGTGCCAGGCATCGACGTGCTTGCGAATTCGTGTCGATATCACTGTACTCTCTGGCAACTGGTCAATCAGCTCCAGATAACTCGACGGCGCATTTTCTATGCGAATTCGGAGCCCTTCTTTCGTGAACCCGAGTTTCTTGGCCAGCGGTGTGCCGGAGTACCCTTGCATCAATGGCCCCCTTTGACATTCAGTAATGGGGCGACTATACCAAATATAGAAGAATAAGATTTTCGACGGCCACGCGAGGCACGTGCCGCAACCGGTCGGGCGGCCATTCGTATACCAATGAATGAGAACGCTTACACACCTCGCCCGGTAGTTCTCGGCCCCGAGAGGAAGCGAAATGTTGGCGGAACTCAGAACGTTTGGCGGTTTTCACATTCGGCGATCGGGAAAGTACTGCCCCAATGAACTCGGTCCACTGTGTCGACGTTTGCTCGTTTTTCTTATCGTCAACAACGGCGTTCCACAACGACGTGAAAAGCTTGTCGACTTGTTCTACGACAGTCGAGATCAGAAAAACGCCCTCAACGCACTGAGCTCAAACATATCGAGATTAAGAGCATGGCTGCGCCAGCAGCAAAGCCGCTCGTCCGATAAGAGCCTGCAGCTCATCGCGAACAAGAACGAGATCCTCGCTGAGGTACAAGAGTTGTCTTTCCTGGATTCGTACCGATTCGAACAGGGAATATTGCAGTTCGACCAGAGCGAAGGAGAAGGTGATTTGCTCATGCTTGAGAAGGCTCTGGCGGAGTATCGGGGGCCGTTCATGGATGGCGACGACGACCAGTGGATTCTCTACGAGCGCGAACGTTTTCACTGCCTTTTTGTCCGCGGCCAGACGGAAATGATGAACGCTCTCGCACGTGCAGAACATTTCGAGGAGGCATTGGATTGCGGGCGGAGAATTCTGGGAGTCGATCCGCTCAGAGAGTACGTCAATCGGCAAGTGATGCTCCTGTTCGCGGCCAATGGGCAGCGAGCCGATGCACTCAGGCAGTTTCGTCGGTGCCGAAAAATCCTTCGTGACGAATGCGATATCGAGCCGATGGCCGAGACGGCGGAACTGGCCGAGCGCCTGCAGCACTGCTCCGATCTTGACATTCGAGCGCTTCTCGACGCCCAACTGGTCCTGTAGAGCGGGGCCAGATGGACCGCAGCCGCTATCCGAATGCGACTGCGGTGCGGCTTCTGTGCGACTAGCTCAAGCAATGGAGCATTCCGGCTTGCTGTTCGTCATCGGGCGTCCATGGAGTCCTGTCGAAGTGTCGTGATCCGGGCGCAAGCGCCATTTGCGAGTCAGGCAATCCGATCCGCGTAAAGTTCCAGGCGTTCGAGCTACCGAAGGATCGGCAAGTGGCAGCACTCAACGAGCGCTCCGACCTCGTGTTCGTCATCCGGCTCTGGAACGAACAATGCGGTTCGCGGCGGCGCCGCGAATCCTGGCGCGGACGCATGGAAAACCTGCGTACGGGCAAGAGTCAGCACTTCTCGGGTGTCGATCAACTTCTATCGATTCTTCGCAAGGCGCTTCGACACCCGCCAACCGAAATCGGAGATCCTCGGCGAGGAGTATCCACGAGCAAGAACTAGTGTCCTGTCCGGAAAAATCGTCGAACGATTCGCCGGCCAGGACACTGGAGACGCCGAGTCGCTTCGAGCGATGTGGCGCGAGACTACAGCGAGGGGAAACAACATGCGACGACACAAACATCTTCTACTTGGTTTATTCGCTGTCTGGGCCGTCGAGTCGGGAACGGCCGTTGCGGACGAACCTGGATGGGAAATCGAGGACTATCTGAACTCGACGATTCTGACAATTCGGATATACACCATTCCGACACATCGGTTTCGAAGTTTCGTCGACACGGCCGTATCGACAGGACCGTTCACGTCCCAATTCGGCGGTTTCGTCAACGAAAAAATCCTCGAGCCGATTTCGACATCGGATACCGGGTTCATGGAAGTGATCGTACTGTCGAGATACTTCGACAAGGGCACCGCGGACATGGTCAACCAGAAGCGGGACCCATACTTGAGGGGCATGTCGGAGTCCGATCCGGTGACGATCAATGCCACTCTGGTAGAGCACAACTTCGGCAACTGGCGATGGGAAGGCGGCGCTTCCGCAAGCGCCGTCGGACTTGCCAGCGCGAAACCGTACGACACGCGCCGTATCATGGACAATCAAGATCTCTCGGTAAGCTTCGGCAAGGCGGGCTATGTCGGTCAGGTTGGTCTGCTGGAGTCATATTCCTCCAGCGCAAATGTCGCATCGATCCGCAAAGAGCTTAGTACCCGATCTGACATAGCGGGCGCATCCATCTTCAAAGCCGACGGCGGCTACGTCGTCTACAGCGAGTACTTCAGGACATCCGACCGCCTGGCTGGAAAATCTCTGTCGGTGGCCAGTCGCGGTAACGAACGCGGCGACGGATGGTTCACCGGTGGTCATCTCGGCGTGGTTTCGTCGAACTACGGTAATCGATAAGAACTGAGTCGGGCGCATACGCAAGGCAGCGCGTTAGCGCCCGCCGGAAGAACGTGACGGGAGAAGATAATGATTGACTCAAGAATAATCGGCGTAAGGGTGCGGTGCATGTTGGTCGTCTCGGTGCTTGCGCTGGCGTTGGCAGGTTGCGGAAGCATGACAGCGCCTAGCCAGAGTCGGACGGTCGCGGGACCTGACAGAACATCGACGGTATACGGGCAGATAGTCCTGTACCACGCGGTGCCGAATCGTGCCGCCGAATTGAAACGGGTCCTAAACGACCGGGCATTCGTGCGGCGACTTTCCGCGGAACCGTCGTTCATCAACGAGCGCGTGCTGGAGCCGATCGACGACTATTCGCTGATGTACATTACGTATACGAAGTTCAGCGACCGCAGGGCGGCCGGGGACTACCTGAGCAAACGTCTCGATTCCGTAAGGGGACTGGTTCGCCGGCCCCCGGAACATCATCTCGCAAAGCTCGACGCAGCTTATAGCCCAAAGGGCGTGATCGAAGATCCGAACGGAAAGGAGTTTGGCCTGGGCCGGACCGGCCAGAACGCGCATCTCGGCCTGTTCGTCCCCCAGTCTGACTACCTCAGCGAATACTTCAAGGCGATAGACCAGGTAAAAAGGTTACACGTGGACCGCAAGCCTGCCGGCTGGTTAGGCGACGATTTGCTTTCAACCGAGGCGACGGTTGCACCCGCAGCCATCGCGCCGGACTCGCCGCGGCCCCGCCATGCTACGCGGCTCTCGCTGAACTATGGGGAGTACGACTCCTTCCGTGAGGCTGAGGATGCCTACCTGAACCGGCAAAGCTCCAGGAACCCGGATCTGATAGCGCTGCAGAATGTCTTCTACGGCACGCTTCAGGTGCCGTCCCGTTACTACATCATGAAGGTTCTCGGCAATTACCAGTAGTTTTCTTCAACGCCCATATCATCTATGGCAAGAGATCGTGTTTGATTCTCTCGACAATAGAACGGAGCCGGAGCTTGCCGCAGACGCGGGCCCGTGGTCTTCGCCTCGCGAAACAGCGGCACATGCGCCCGTCGCGCCAGTGGCTTCGGTTATGGGGACCGGGCTCGTGCTGCCGCCGAATCGCCGTCCGGATCGTTGTTCTGGCGGCGTCAGCGGCGAAACAGGCGCGGTGGGCATCGTACCCGATGCAGAGCTGCTCGAGCGGGCCGGCCTCACGCGCCGGCATGCAAAAAAGTTGGACCGCTTCAGCTTGTTGGCGCTCGCCGCCGCCCGGGAGGCGCTTACAGACAGCGGTTTATCCGGCGAGCAACGTCGGAACGTCGGGATCATCGTGAGTACCACGGTCGCCGGCTGGTCGGTCACGGAGCCGCAGTTACGCGGCTTGCATCGCGAGGGTCTGCACCGGGTCAGCCCATATCTCGCATCGGCCTGGTTTCCGGCTGCGCCGCAGGGCCAGGTGACGATTCAGCTCGGACTGACCGGCTTTGCCAAGACAATCGCCACTGACCGGACCGGCGCCGTCGAGGCCGCAGCAATAGCAGGCCGGCTAATACGTCGGGGAACTATCGGGCACGTACTCGTCGGCGGTGTCGATGCCCCGATCGCGCCTTTCGTCATGGCGGCTTACCAGTCGGCCGGCGGAAACGCGGAAGATCTCTACGAAGCATCCGCTTTTCTGCTACTGGGCCCCGCCGGAACTTCCCCGGTTTCGATCGGCCATTGCGCAACGCGGCCTCGACGGCCGGGCGCTTCACTGCGGCAATCTCTAAGGAGTGTCGTCGCGCCGATTCGCCGGGTTTTCGCCGAGAAACCGGCGGGAGATACCGCAATCGTGCTGGACGCCACGCCGCCGATAGCCGACGAGTGTTCCCGAATCATTACGTGCCTGGCGGCCGAGCTGAAGCTCGACGCGCCGCCGGCTGCCGTCTGCTTACCGCAGACCGTGCCCGGTGACAGCCTCGGCGCGGGCAGTGCTCTCGCGTTGCACGCTGCTGTCGCTTGTTTGCTGGACGGGGAATTCAGACACGTAGTTGTCATTTCAATTGATCGCAAGACCGTCGGCTGCGCGTATCTGGTGTCCTGTCCGGTGCAACGAATGCACCGGACAGGACACTAGCACAGGACATTCACTACACCACTCAAAGGAGGCCGTAATGGAAGCTAACATTGTGACGACCACAGAGCTCGAGGATGGAATCGCCGCTGCATTGTATGAGCTTGGCTGTGACGTCGATGAAATCGTGCCCGCGGACAATCTGGTGTGCGATCTGGGCATGGACTCCACGGAGATCGTCGAGCTGGGAATCGTGCTGAGAGAAAGGTACGGACTGGCGGTACGGGTCGACCTGCGGGGAGCGGAAACTGCCGGAGACGTCGTCAAGAAGATACAGGAGCTTCTGGCGGCATGACGGGTTCTCGAACGATCGAATGTCACAAACGCAGGTCGATCCAGCGGCTCGCTTCGTGGTGCCTCGTGGTGGCTCCGCTTTGTATCGTCTTTGCTCTAGGGCTGTCCGGGCATGCCGACGCCGCCACCCATCAAGTCGAAATGATCGACGAGGCGCCGTACTTCAAACCGAAGGTGCTCGAAATTCAGGTGGGCGACACGGTCGAGTGGCTGAATCAAGGGCCCGAAGGCATTCACATCGTCTCCGATAGAGACCAGGCGATGTACTCCGGCGACGTACCGGTCGACGCGAGCTGGAGTCACGAGTTCAAGTATGCCGGAGAGTACACGGTCATCTGCGGGCGTCACTTCTTCATGCGCTCGAAGATCGTGGTGCGAAACGCCGACGGCACGACGGAGCCGGTATTCGATCATCCCTACCAGGCCGCGTTCAGGGAGTTCACGATTCCCACGCGAAACGGAATACCGCGGATGATCATCAATGACGCGCACAGCGATACGATGTGGTTCACGATCGGCGGCGGCGATTTCTACGGCTTCGAAGGAATCCCGCCGCAAAACAAGATCGTCGAAGTAGACGCAGCCGGAAATTTCATCGAGTTCTCGACGCCTACACCGGGCGGAGACGGTTCCGAAGTCGGCGTCGATTCGCTGGTCCAGGACGATGAAGGAAACATCTGGTTTACCGAGAGAATTTCCAATCGAATCGGCAAACTGACTCGCGACGGCGATATCGTCGAATATGATATCGGCAGGGAGGGCGGTTACGCGCTCGGCGTGGATATCGCTCCCGACGGCAAGGTCTGGTTCGCCGAGCGTTACGGCAACCGTATCGGCTGGATCGACGCCGAAGGAAACATCACCGAGATAGAAATGCCGGAACCGGATTCGGAGCCGCGCACGGTGTATGTCGATACAAAAGGTCTCGTCTGGTACACGGCACGAGTCGCGAATGAGGTCGGCTACTACAATCCGCGCACCGAGTCTTTTCATCGGATTCAGATTCCTACCAAGCTGGCGCGACCGGCGGGAATCGCTGAGACATCGGATGGCACGATCTATTTTGTCGAAATGGTGGGCAACAAGATCGCAAAGGTCGTCGGCGACCGGATCGTCGAATACGCCATACCTACCGCCTTCACCGCGCCGTTCAAGATCGTGGCCGATGCCGACGACAAGCTGTGGTTTACCGAGGTCTTCGGGAACGCGATAGGTCGCTTCGATCCCGAGACAGGGGAGTTTGATGAATTCATCATCCCCACCGAGGATAGCCGGCCGGGCGGCATCGCGATCGGCGACGACGGAAACATCTGGTTCGTCGAACAAAAGGGCAACAAAGTCGGCTACATCGACCTGGGAGAGCTGGAGCGGATCACGAATCGAAGCCTGCGTGCGAAAACGGGTCGAGACACCGAGAAGGAACGGCGTCCTGTTGCCATATCCTCCGAGTCGCCGCCCCGGGAAAGACACGATGTCCTCGTCGAATCGAAGATACCGGCCAGCTTCCCTGATCGAACCGCTGAAACGAAGGCGCTGTCTTGGAAGATCGAGGATTTTCCGTTGCCCACGGTGGGCGGCTATCCCGCCAATGCACTGACCGAGGACGGGAACGGACGAATCTGGTTTCCGCAAATGTTTGGCAACAAGATCGCCGCGCTCGATCCCGAAACGGGTTTGATTCGTGAGATCGAGCTGCCGAAACCGCTGTCGATGCCTACCGCGGTCGCACTCGACGGCAAGACCTTGTGGTCCACCCAATTTCGGGCCAACAGCATTGCGAAACTCAATCTCGATACCGGGAAAATCGAGGAGTATCCGTTGCCGAATGCCGGGGCGTTGCCTTCGAGCCTGACAGTCGGTAAGCGCGGCAAAGTCTGGTTTACTCAACTGGCGCTCAACAGTATCGCGAGCTTCGATCCGAGATCGAAGACGTTTGAAGAGTTCGCTATGCCAAGGGCCGAGAGCGGGCCGCTCGACATCGCCTACGATGGCAAGGGTTTTCTTTGGATCACGGCGTCCAGCGTGGATTCCGCCTACCTCGCGCGCTTCGATACGCGTCGCGAGAAGTTCATGGAGATCGATGTGCCATCGCCGGGCGCCGCGCCGGTCGGACTGCTCGTTGAAGACACGGCGGTCTGGACGACGCTCGGCAACGTCGGGAAGATCGGGCGCTACGATCTGCCGTCCGGCGAGTGGCGCGAGTACAAGGTGCCATCGGCTAAGTCGGCGCCGTTTCAGCTCGCTCGTGGCGTAGACGGCAGAATCTGGATGACCGACGGCGGTGGATTCGGCACCGACGGAGCGAACCAGATCGCGGTACTCGACCCCGACACCGGCCGCTTTACGCAATACCCCGTGAACCAGCCGCGTGCCAAGCCTAGTGGAATCCTCGTATCCAGCGCGGGTGACGTCTGGTTCACACAAAAGGGCGCCAACGCGGTTTCGCGCCTGGTTCTACAGAATGGAGATTCCAATGAGGTCTTTTGAGTTCGACATCGAAATGAATGCCCCGGCGGAACGCGTGCTGGACGCTTTCTGGCGGCTGGAAAACTGGCCGGAAATCGCCGAGCACGTTACCGGTATCGAAATCGCCTACGAAGATCCGGTCGTGCAAGTGCTGGACATGGTGGTCCGGACCAGAGGTAAGACCGACCGCTTCCAGACCGTGCGGATACTCAAGGGGGATACGATCCATTACCTCCAGCCGTCTCCCCCTCCGCTGCTAAGGCATCACCATGGGAAGTGGATCGTTTCCGACCTTGCCGGCGGCAGCAGGGTTACCAGCGTACATACGATCGAGGTAGATAACAGCAACGCCCGCGCCTTTCTGGGTTTGGCTGCGGCAACGGACGAGGACGTCTGCGAAGCCGCCGTCGCGGACATCATTCGCAATAACAGCTTGCAGACGATGCGAGCACTGAAACTGCGGCTGGAGTCGGAGGCCGGGTCCGGCGAGGTACGCGTGGCATGAGCGCGTGGAAAGCACGGCTGGGAATCCTGACCGCGATCGCGGCATTCGCAACCGTATCGCACGGAGCAGGCGACACTGGTCTGATCGTCGAGACGACAATCCCGGTCATCACCAAGAAAGAGACCGAGCTAAATCGTGTCGTATCGTCGGCCGGCAAGACCTACGCGGTCGCGAGATACGAACTGCCCACCCGTGGCTCCGTGCCGCACATACTCGCCATCGATCAGGACGATTACGTATGGTTTAGCGAAAGCGGCGGTCGATTCGCCGACAACTTCATCGACCAGCCGGCAGCAAATCGTATTGGGCGCATCGACCTGAACGGACGCATTGCCGAGTGGACGATAGCGGACGAGGACACCAGTCCGATGGGCATCGTCTTCGACCAAGACGGTGCATTGTGGATCACTGAAAGACTGGCCGATCGAATTGCGCGGCTAGACATGGACGGGACGATCACGAGATTTCCGGTGCCGACCGGGCAGTCCTGGCCTACAGGTATAGCCATCGGTCCCGACGGTTACGTCTGGTTCACCGAGACGATGGGTAACAAGATCGGGTCGCTCGACCCTGGCTCGGGGCGGATCGTCGAGTACGACATACCCACGCCCGACAGCAGGCCGACCGGTATCGCGGTCGGCCCGGACGGAATTGTCTGGGTCGCGCAGCGCGACGCGAACATTGTCGGCAGACTCGATCCGGAAACCGGCGAATTCGTGGAGTTTCGGCTTCCAACGCCCGACTCGAAGCCGTGCGGGATCGCAATCGCGCCCGACGGCACGGTCTGGTTTTCTGAGCGCAGCGGCGGAAAGCTCGGCACGATCTCACCGGATGGCGCGATCAATGAATATGCCCTGCAAGACCGCTCCGCCGGACCGTTTCTGATGGCCATCGACAAACGCGGTGACGTTTGGTTTACGGAAATCTTCTCGAACCGAATCGGCCGTCTCGATGTCGAAACGAAGCGCTTCGAACACTTCGAGGTAGCCGAAGGGACGCTGTATCCTGCCGGTATCGCATTGGACTCCAAAGGCAACGTCTGGTTTGCCGAACAAGCCTCGGATCACATCGGCGTCATCGTTCGCAACGATCTCGCCTACCTCGGAGACGAGACGGCGACGGCAAGGGGACCGACGATTCGTGCGGCCGCCGACAGCTATACGATCGAGTCCTTTCCGATCCCGACGCCGGACTCGATTCCCGGTATCGTCGAGGTCGACGCGTCGGACACGGTGTGGTTCACACAGATGGGCGGCGGTTTCGTCGGTCCGGGTTTTCCGCCGGGTCCGCCCGGCAGCAAGGTCGGACGTATTCGTAACGGAGCGCTCATCGAAATCCCCCTACCGACGCCCGAGTCCGGACCGACCTCGCTGGGATTGGACCACAAAAACGGCGATGTCTGGGTGAGTCTGCGCGCGGCGAACAAGGTTGCCCGGATCCGCGACGACGAAATCGAAGAATTCGGCATCCCGGTACCGAACAGCGTCCCGATCGGCATTGCCGTCGACTCCAAGCACAATGTCTGGGTTGCACTGAGCGCTGCCGCTAAGCTCGGCAGGCGCCAAGCAGACGGAACGTGGCGTTTTCTCGACCTGCCCGACCCGGCGTCGAATCCCCGAACGATCTATGTCGATCGGCTCGACCGGATCTGGTTCTCGGAAAAAGACGGCAATCATCTCGGCTTGATTGACGAATCGACGTGGACTTACCGGCGCTGGCTCATCCCGACGCCCCTGGCGTGGCCGCTTTCCATCGTCGACGATCCGTACGGCAACGTCTGGTTTGCCCAGATGCGCAGCGACAAACTGGCTCGCTTCGACCCGATCGCCGAAAAATTCACCGAGTACGAGTTGCCGATCCAGTCGGCGCCATTCAAGCTGTCCTACGACGACGAGAACAGTGCGATCTGGATATCTACGATATTCGCGAATGCCGTTTTGCGCTTCGATATCGACGCGGGGCGCGTATCGCGCGCCTATCCGGTACCCAACCAAGGCGTCTGGGTCGGCGGAATCGCACGGGACCGGGACCACTGCTTCTGGGTGACTGAGCAGTTCGGCAACCAGATCG
The DNA here is from genome assembly GCA_028279985.1 of Woeseiaceae bacterium. Taxonomy (GTDB): domain Bacteria; phylum Pseudomonadota; class Gammaproteobacteria; order Steroidobacterales; family Woeseiaceae; genus UBA1847. The sequence continues at coordinate 179,099 of JANQMR010000037.1, read as the reverse complement.
ATCGCCTGTGTATCGACGGCATTTCGATCGGTACCGTGCGCGCCGGTTCCAGCCAATCTCAGTCGGCGGAGTAACACGATGCTCGCCGTGCAGGCTCCGCTGCTGGGCAGGGCGATCCTCGCCGGCGTTCCGTCGACCGCGCTACAGCAGGTGCTCGACGCATGCAGCGGACCGAAAGACTGGCTACCGAGGCTTTCCGAGCTCGCCCGAAGATTTGCCACGGCCGGCGATGCGCTGGAGGAAGACGGCGCCGTCGTCAGTGCCCGCAACAGTTTCCGCGCCGCCGCGGCCGCCTACCAGGCCGCTACGTTCGGCGCGCACCTGGATCCGGACGGCTTTGAGGACGCTGGTGAGATCGTCAGGCTTCGCGGGTTCGCACGCGATGTTTACAGCCGGGCCCTATCGCTGGATCCGCACGCACGCTTTGTCGACATGCCGTTACCGAGGCCGAGACTGACGGGCGTCCTGCGCTGTCCCGGCAGACAGGCCGACCGGATCGTGCTGTTGTTGAACGGGCTCGATTCTATAAGCGACGCGGAGCTGCACGGATTCGGTGACGTATTCCTGGAGCGCGGTGCGGCGGTACTGGCGCTGGACGTGCCGGCTGCTTATCGTGAGCCGACCTGTCCACCCGTTCTGAACCTCGCCGATCTGAGCGAGAAGATCGCCGTCTGGATCGACGAGAATCTTCCTGGCGTACGCTGGCTGCACGCGTTCGGCGTTAGCTACGGCGGCCTGTTGGCGGCGCAGCTTCTCGCCGGCGATACGCGTTTTGAAAGCGCTGTGGCTTTGTCGCCGCCGGCATGGATGCCGCGCCGGTTTCTGCGTGAGCGCCGGTTGCGACTGATGCTCGCGGCGCTTTTTCGTTCGACACTGGAGGACGTCGACACAGTGCTGGCGCCGTACCTAAAGGTTCGTTTGGATGACTTGGCTGCGCCGATGTCACCGACGAGGATCTATGCCACGAAAGAGGACACGGTCTGTCCGTGGCCGCACGTTGACGCGTTCAGGCAATGGGGCGGCAAGAACATTGAAATCCGGCGCTTCGACGGTGAGCACGTCGGTACGACGCAGTTTCACTGGCTGATTCCCGGCGCGGCCGACTGGTTGCTAAACCAGGGTTCGCGCCCTGATCTCCGGACCGTTAGGTCCGGCGGGGTGTTTCGAGATGATGCAAAGATTACCCTTCATTAGGCTTACCGTCGTCCTGGCAGCGGTATTGCTTTGGCATGGCGCGATCGCCGGATCCGCCTCGAAACCCGGCGGTGGCACTGTCGTCGTCACGGAGCCGGCCTCGGTTTCGACGCAGCAGGGATTCTTCCGGGAGTTTGCGCTCGACCATCTACGCAGCGGGCCGGCTATCGTTGCCGTCGACAAAAGCGATACCGTTTGGGTCGGGCTGGCCCGCAGCGGCAAACTTGCCCGGTTCTCGAACGGCAAGTTGACGCTGTATCCGATCGGAGAGCACAGCCGGCCGGTGGGCGTAGTACCGGACGATCGACCCGGCAGCCTGCCGGGAACCGTGTGGATTGCCGCCGCCTTCGACAACAAACTGGTCCGCTACAACTACCTGACCGGCGACAAGCAAACAATCGATCTGTCGGCTAGCGCATCCTGGCCCTTCATGTTGGCGCTCGCCGCCGACGGCGGCATCTGGTTTACACAACGGGCCGGAAATCGCATTGGTCGCGTCGACCCGGAATCGCTGGAGGTTAGGCATTACGAGCTTCCGACGCCGGCCGCGGGTCCAGCCGGATTGGCGATCGATCCCACGGATGGGAGCGTTTGGTTCGCGGCAGGAACCGCAGACCGTATCGGCAGGCTCGAGCCCGAGACGGGAGCGGTCCGGGAGTACGTCATGGGCGAGCAGGCCACCGGAATGATCAGCGGCCCTGCCGGCGTGGCAGTGGCTCCTGACGGGCACGTTTGGTTCGCGAAGCTCGAGGGCATGATCGGGCACATCGCGCCGGGCGCCGACCACATCGAGCTGATCCCCGTTCCGGAGGAGGCGCGACGCCCCGCCGGTATCGCCGTCGGCCCGCAGGGCGACATCTGGGCGCTCGCGCTCGACGGTAACTGCATACTCCGATACCGGCCGAAGGACAATGGCTTCGTCGTCTATCGAATGCCTTCAGGTTCCGTCGATCGGCAACCCGGTGTGCCGCCCGCTGCCCGGACTTCACGTCCGTTCGGGCTGGCCTTCGATAGCCAGGGAAACCTGTGGGTATCGGAGCAATACACCGGCAAGTTGGCAGTCCTCGACCTTGCAGCCCCGACGGTTGAAATCGTCTCACCCGTGGGCCGGGTCGAACTTGCGGACCCGCCGCTGTCGCTGCGCGTGCTGGACCGGATAGCCGGCGTCGACAGCGTCGAAGTGAAAGTCGACGGGCGCGCCGTCCCGGTCAGCGAAGGCAGGCTGATGCTCGATCGAACTCTGCCGGGGGTGCACACATTGACGGTCACGGCCGTTGATGCAGCCGGACTAAGTCGCGTCGCGACAACCTCGTTCGACTATCAGCCGGACAGGTTCGCGGCGATTTCAGTCGTCTCGGGGCTCAAGCCGTTGAACTCGAAAGGTCGGGACCTGCAGTCGGAGGTGCTGGCCAGCCTTGAACAACCGCGCCCGAATGGCGGTTGGCAGGACGCAATGCTGAATGCCGGGGAGCGGATCAGCCGCAACGCGACGTATTTTCAGGGCGTCGACGCGACGATACTCGAGCGCCTGTTTGCGGCCGTCGCGAGGAACGCGGATCGTAGAATCGTGGTGGAAATCCTGGATTTTGCGCCTTACTTCAGTCAGACGGAGGTGTCGGTGCGCGTCGGCGAGTGGATTACCTGGGTCTACGATCCGCCGACAAAGGGTCATCGTCTTTCGCAGAAGCGCCATCGTCTCAGAATCGACGGCGCCGACGTGCATCCTCCGGTCCTCGAAGCCAGCGGATCGTTCAGCTACCGCTTCGAGAAGCCCGGTGTGTTCAAGATACTCGACGAACTGCAACCGGCCGCCTTAGCGACCGTGAGCGTGACCGAGAAGTAAGCCGGTCGATGAGCCAGGTTTCCCGGGTGAGAACATGCCGAACAAACAAGCCGCGTCGCGTGTGGATTACCGGCGTCGGAGTGGTATCGCCGGTCGGCGTGGGCCGCGAGCGATTCTGGGACGGAGTCCTCGCAGGCCGCAGCGGTGCGACGGCGCTAGACGATTTGCCGCATGGCATACCCGAGGAATTGCAGTCACGAGTAGTAGCGCGCGTGAATGGCGACCTGCCTGCGCCGCCCGGCAGTTTCGGCGGCGAACGAACCGGCTGGCTCGCGCGCGTCGCGGCGGTCGAGGCAGTCGCCGACGCGGGATTATGGGTTCCCTTGTCTCCATCACCGTCATACACCGGCTTGGACGGACTCGTCGTCGGTACAGCGGTCGGCGCGACGGCCGCGATGGAGTCGAGCTTTCTGGCAATGGATCCCGGCGGCGAATTCGAGCCGTCGACGATACGGTCGACGATACCGGCGTCTCTCTGGGATCAGGTGACGTTCGACGATATTCAGCAAGACCTGTCGACCCTGTTCGGGATCGGGAGCAACGCCGTCACGATTTCCACCGGGTGTACGTCCGGTATCGATGCGATCGGACACGGCTATGAACTGGTTCGGGACGGTCTTGCGACGAGCGTGTTGGCGGGTGCGAGTGATGCGCCGATAACGCCGATTGTCTTCGCGGTCTTCGACGTAATCGGGGCGCTTAGCCGGCGTAACCACGATCCGGCCGGTGCGTCGCGACCCTTTGACCGAGATCGTGACGGGTTCGTGCTGGGCGAAGGCGCTGCATTTCTCGTTCTCGAGGACCGCGAGCATGCGATTGGACGAGGTGTCGTCCCCTATGCGGAAATCACGGGCTTCGCGTCAATGTCCAACGCGTATCACATGACCGACCTGCCGTCCGACGGGCTGGCGCTGTCCGAGTGCTTCGAGCGGGCGCTGTCGGACGCTGGATTCGGTCCTGAGGACATCGACCACGTCAGCGCACATGGCAGTTCCACCCCGCAGAACGACATTTGCGAGACCAACGCGGTCAAGGCCGTTTTGGGTAAACACTCTAAGTCGATTACCGTCAACTCGCTCAAGTCGATTGTCGGGCATGCGCTCGGTGCGTCGAACGCGATCGAGATCGCCGCCTGCGCATTGTCTCTCCACCATCAAAGGCATCACCCGACGATCAACCTGCAATCTCCGGGGGAGGGCTGCGACCTGGACTACGTGCCCAATCGATCGCGCGCGGCCCGCATCCGGAACATCGCCAAGTTGAGCAACGGATTCTCGGGAATCCATTCGACGATGCTGTTGTCGCAGGTGACATGAGCGGGTCCGGCGCAACACCGCAAGTATTGGGGCACTGTGTATCCGTGCCGGTGTTCGAATCGGCGCAGCGCGAGGCAAGCATGGGATCGATTGCCGAATCCGTGCTGTCCACTGCCGAGCAAGCGTCCTGGTCGGCGTGTCGCTCCGGAAGGCGCCGCGCTCAGTTGCTCGCAGGACGCATCGCAGCGAAGCTTACCGCCAATCTGTGCCGTGTTGCCTCGGGCATGCCTCTTGCGAGCTTGTCCAGGCTTCCCGTTGCGGTGATGCCCTCAGGGCATCGGGCCGTCGCCGATCCGCTACTCGGTTTCGTGCCCGTGTCGATTTCCCATACCCGCCAAATCGCGGTCGCCGTGGCGGCGAACGGAAACAAGCTGCCGGGTGTGGATATTGAGCCGGCGCCGTCCCGCGTGCGCCCGGGTTCGGATTTTTTTCATCCGGAGGAGATCGAAGACTCGCGGACGGTCGATGCCCTCGAACTGAGAATGCGCTGGATGCTCAAGGAGGCAGCGGGAAAACTGTATGGCGTCGGGCTTGCGACCGGTTCTCACGGCATGCGCAGCATTCGCGGTAGGTCAGGCAAGCTGGGCGTCGCGGTGCCGGCCGTGCCGGGTGTCGTGCCGCTTCTGGCCGTCAACGACAAACTGGCCATCGGTTTCTTGCTGCTCGACCGGGCGCCGAAGTGTTTCCGAGCCAGCTAGAGCCGGATGCGTTTCGGCACCGCAGCCGGTCAGGCTTGCGGCCCGCCGCATTTCGGGTTGGCCGCCAGGGCCGCGAGTCCGTAGAGACCGAGTTCCTCGGCAAGACAAGCCATTTCGCGAGTCAGCCCTGTGTAATCGGCGGTTTGGTCGCCGCCTTCCAGCTCGCGGTAAACGGCCGCCACGTTGGCCACTATGCGCTCGGCTTCTCCCCAGCGTTCGAAGCGGCTCAGCGAAATGTCGCGTGCGGCTTCCCGAATGGTCATCCCCGCTTCGTGGCGAACGAACGCCTCGCGCTCGACGTAGCAAAGATACTCGCGCATCATTTCGACGTGACGCCTGCCGGCGAGGGGGCCGTGTCCCGGGACAATGAGGTCCACATCGAGGGACAAAATCTCGTCGCAGGCCGCTATCCAGCCCGAGACCGGCCCGGCCCAGACGATGGGGTGGCTGTCGACGAACACTATGTCGCCTGTGAACAGAGTACCGCTGTCGCGTACATAGACGATCAGGTCCCCGAGGGTGTGTGCGGGGCCGACGGAATGGAGCTCTACGCGTTTCGTTCCGACGTCGAGTGTGAGGCTGCCATCGAAGCATCGCGTCGGCAATCGGACCTCGTTGTCATCGAAGTCGAAACTGCCGAATACGGCGTCGAGATATCGCGCAACCGGATCGTCGGCATCGAAGCTTTCGAGAAATGCGCGCATGCCGGCAGGCGAGACCTGCGACATCTCTTCCGCCGCCGCCTTGGTCGCAACGATTTCCGCATTGGGCAGCAGCCCGTTTCCCCAGCAATGATCGCCGTTGGCGTGCGTGTTCACGACGGTGCCGATTTCGTCGACGGGCGCCAAGCGGCGAAACTCGGAAAGCATGCGCGCCGTCAGTTCTCGGTCGAACAAAGTATCGACAAGCAGGGCCTCACCACTGTCCCAGACGAGACCGGCGTTGCTGTATCCCCACGACCCCTCCGCCTGAAGGAATGCGCCGAGGCCGTTTCCGATGTCAATCGCGCCGTTCTGCGCTTTAGTCATCAAGGGCTGCCTGTCCTAGACCATGGCCATACTATATGCCAGCGCGGTTGCCGAGTCATGAAGGCGCATCGAATGAAGGCGGACGAAGTGAAGGCGGATGGGGTATCACGGAGCGCGGCACGATGACACGAAGTGGCTTCCGATCGGGGCTTCACGTCGTCGCCGTGCTTGCGATTCTGGCGCCGCTCGTTTTACCGGAGTCGACGCGGGCGGCAAGCTCATGCCAATCGCTCGGTGAGCGCTTGTTTTACGACAGGCGGCTGTCCGGCAGCAGTGTCCTGAGTTGTGCGAGTTGCCACGATCCGGCCAGGGCATTCACCGACGGGCAGCAACTTTCCGACGCCTATCCGGGCAGTGAGGGATTTCGGAACACGCCTTCGCTTTACGGTGTCGCCGGTCGAAATCGATGGATGTGGGATGGAAGCGTCATCGGTGCGCTCGAGGAAGCGGTCCTCGCGATGCTGGACTCGCCGATCGTGATGAACATGGACAGACGCCTGATGGCCGTGCGATTGCGGCAGGATGCCGAGTATGTGGCGATGTTCCGGGCCTCTGGCCATGAGCAGCCGACGGCGGAGGCCGTGGCGTCTTGCATCGCGGAGTACCTCGAGGCCGCGACATTCACCGCGATGCCGGGCGAAGCGGAGACGCCGGCCGTGCGGCGCGGCCGGGCGCTTTTCGACGGAAAGGCCAGGTGCCGGACTTGCCACAGCGGGGAGTGGTTGACGGATGAGAAACTGCATCGCACCGGCGTGCCGAAGACTGCGGGCACGGCGGCCAACGACGCTCGTCGCCGTGTCGCATTGACGGTTACGGCCCGTCGGCGGGGCTGGACGGACTCCGAAGGGCCGATACACGATCTGGGTGCGGGATTCGCCGACGCGGAGCTTACCGGTTCTTTCCTCACCCCAGGCCTCGTCCACGTGGTGGATACCGCACCGTACATGCATAACGGCTCGCTGAAGACGCTCGAAGACGTCGTGGAACATTACGATCAAGGCGGCGGACAGGGCCCGGGCGAGCTCGAAGTACTGAGTCTGGCTGATCCCGAAAAGCGCGACCTGGTTGCCTATCTGAAGTCGCTGCGAGCGCCGCGCAAGGGAAGCTTGCGCACCGGCGCGGCGAAGGCAGACAGGCATCCGAACAAGGGAATGGTGGAACTGGGCCGACTTCTGTTTTTCGACAAAAGGCTGTCGGGAGATGTGTCCCGGTCCTGCGCATCCTGTCATGACCCGAAAGCCGGCTGGTCGTTTGCGGAGGATTTCTCCTTGGGTTATCCGAATACCGCGAATTGGCGTAATGCCCCAACCGTAATGAACGTCGCTTTTCTCGATCGGTTGTTTTGGGATGGAAGGGCCGGCAGCCTGGAAATGCAGGCTGAAGCCGCGATGCTGAGCCCGATCGAGGGAAACGGCGACCGCGACGTCATCGAATCCCGGCTGGCGCAAATCCCCGAATACCGTCGCCGGTTTCGCGAGGTGTTTGGAACCTCCTCGCCGCGTATTGCGGACGTCTGGACTGCAATCGCAGAGTTCGAGCGAAGCCTCTTGCATCTGGATACACCGTACGATCGCTACGTTCGCGGCGACGAGCAAAGCTTGACGGAGGCCCAGAAACGTGGGCTGTCCCTGTTCACGGGCAAGGGAAACTGCGTACGGTGCCATTCCGGTCCGCTACTGACCGACCAGGCGTTTCATGACACCGGCGTTCCACCGGTTGAGCCTTCCGCGTTCGACGAGCTGTTTCACGCTACGTTCGAATTTCACACAGCCGCGTTGGAGGGGAATTTCGACGACGATCCCGGTCGCTTCCTCGTCAGCGGAGCTTCGAAGGATATCGGCGCTTTTCGAACTGCGCCCCTACGTTACATTGCCCACACCGCTCCCTACATGCACAACGGGTCGCTTTGGACGCTGAGCGAAGTCGTCGAGTTCTACAATCGTGGCGGCGATGGCGCGGCGTCTTCGCTGATCGAACCTTTGAACCTGAGCAGCGAAGAGATCGGCGACCTGGTCTCGTTTCTCGAGGCATTGAGCGGTCCGGCGCTCGATATGCGGGTACCCGAACTGCCGGCTTATGGTGGCGGTAACACGACGGAAATGCCGTGAGCGGGAAACTGCTGTGTGCTGCAATGCTCGCCGTCCTTGCGGCGCCACCGTCAGCCGCAGGGGACGGGACGGCGGAGCAGCGCGGTACGATTGTCGGGCGAATCAACGTCGCAAAGGACAAACTGTATAGTGAGCGTCTGTCGGTGCAACGAGATAGTGATATCTGCGGCGATACGCGGATTATCGAATGGGCAGGCGGCACCGAAGGCGGATTGCGCGACGCCGTCGTCTACGTAACCGACGCAGACGACGACAGGCGCCCGGCGGAAAGAGCCGATGCAGTGGAGATAGGGCAAAAGGGATGCCGGTTCGCCCCGCGAGTCAGCATCGCCAGGTCGGGAGATTTCCTGCGCCCGGCAAATGGCGATCCGATCATGCACAATATCCACGTCGCCGAGATCATCGGCCGGGGCCGAAGAAAAATTCACAACGTCGGCCAGGAAGCTGGCGACTCCCCGGTCGAGTTGCCAGTCTCGCTACGGCGAGGTTGGGCTGTGAAGTTGAGCTGCGGTATTCACGACTTCATGCACGCCTGGGTCTTTTTTGCGTCCAATCCCTACTACGATCTCAGCGACGAGACTGGACGATTTCGAATCGATAACGTCCCGGCCGGAGAGCACAAGATTCTCATATGGCATGGATGGCTTGGGAAGATGCATATCGATGTCGACGTGCTAGCGGGAGGCGAGGTAGGGGTCGAGCTGTTCTTCGAAGCGGAATAACCCGGTGGGCTGTCGAGATATAGAAATTGCGGTCGGCGCTTGCATGGTCATGATCGCGCCGCTGCCTTTCCACCTCACCTGAATAGGCACTGTTCCAGAAGGAATGGCTCTTACGCCGCCTGCTCTTGGCGCCGGACCGGCAACCCGTGACCGATGCGACCTACGTAGCCTTATGCAGACCGGCTAGTCGATGCGCGACGTCCACGAGATCCAGGCCGGCGGTGAATTCGAGGCAGGTGCCGGCAGGTTGCCTGACCTTCGCAAGCCAATCTTCCGGGATGCCGGCGAGGCCGGCGACGGCTCCGGCCAGAGCACCGGTTATCGCGCCGACGGTATCGGAATCGCGGCCGAAGTTGCCGGAATAGACGATACCGTCACGAAAGTCGCCGTCCGTAAGAAGGAACACGGCGAAAGCCGACACCACGGCCTCAGGGGCGGAGGCCTTGTACTCGCCGCGCAGGATCTGGTGCAATTCCATCCATGCCGCATGCAAGTCGCGGCCGCGACGGTTTATGAGCTCGAGCGCCTGCGTGAAATTGTGACGCAGCCAGCTACCGTGCGGCGCGCGCCGCATTCCTTCCTCGAAAACCTCGTTCACGCTGCCGCCGGCCATTGCGACCGAAACGGCGGCGGCGACGGCCTGCGCACCCCATACGCCTTCGCCCCAGTGGCTGATTTCAGAATCTCGTTCGGCGAGTCGTGCGGCTCGGTCCGGGTCGCCGGCAGCTATGATTCCCGCCGGCGCGGCGCGCATCGCGGCGCCGTCGCTTGCCGCATAGGTGTTGAAGCGACCGGACTCCGGTGCCGTCAATCCGCGCCGGATGTTGGCCGCGGCTTCACGTTCGCTCGCGCCGCCGCGTTTGAGCTCATCCTGAACCAGCACGTGTTTTAGCCACGCATCGGCCACGTCCTTACGGCTGGGATCGCCGTTCGATCGAAGCAGGATTTCGGCCGTCAGCAGCGCGAACTCCGTGTCGTCCGTGCTGCCTGTCGGTTTCTCCGGAAAATCCATCGTGATGCCATACAGGAATTGATTGTCCGGGTCCCGGGCGGCATCGCCGAACGCATCGCCGATTGCCAGCCCGACAAGGCAGGCTGCCGCCCTGTCCCGATAGTCCGTTTCTATTGACATGAGTATTCTCTAAGTTTGTACCGGAAAGTCTTGTACTGGAAAGTCTTGTACCGGAGATCGTCGGTTCGGTTTGCACGCTCGCTCGAGCGGCTCCCAATATTGAACGATCATTGAACGGTCATCGAGTGATTATCGAATAACTATCGAACGATCATCTTGAACGATCATCGAATGATCGCGGCAATCCCTTTTTCGAGCGACACGACTGTATCGATTTATTGCGGTCAATCAACAGCGGCATGGACGTTTCAAAGTATAGAAAGTCGAGTGAATCCGAGTGGATCGGTCTTCGCAAGCAACAAAAAGTAAGGACTGAAGATACCTGGAGCTGCTTTTGTTTGCCGGGCAGATCGCCAAGACTGCGGGAATCCTCGCGGAAACGTACAATGCGTAGCAAGCTATTCGTCCCAGGGTCGCGGCCGGAGCTGTTTGTAAAAGCCCTGGCCAGCGAGGCCGACGCGATCTCCATCGATTTGGAGGACTCGGTGGCCGACAGGCGCAAGGACGAGGCCCGTGCACATGTCGCAGAATTTCTGCGCTCGTCCGAGGTTCTGGCTAGCAACAAGATCGTGATCGTGAGGTGTAACGCTCCCACAACGGCGCAGTTCGAACCCGACTTGCGGGCGGTCGCACAGCCTGCGCTCGATATGCTGAACCTGCCGAAGCAGGAGCGTTCCGACGACGTTTGCCATGCCGCAAGCGTATTGGAGCAGGTCGAGGCCGACAACGGAATTGCCGAGCCTATCGGCATTCTCGCCACTATCGAGTCTCCTGCCGGAATGCGGCGAGCTCATGAGATCGCTTCAGCGCATCCGCGTGTGACGGGATTGCAGTTGGGGCTGAGTGACTTGTTCGATGCCTTCAACATCGACAGGCAGGATTGCGGGAACGTCCATGTCGCGATGTTCGCCGTGCGAATGGCCGCCGCGGAGGCCGGCGTGCTTGCGGTCGACGGTGCGTGTGCGGATTTCGGCGATGACCGGAAGTTCCGCGAAGAAGCCGCAATGGCCCGCCGCCTGGGTTTCTGCGGCAAGAGCTGCATACACCCGAGTCAGGTGGCGCTGGCCAACGAGATATTCATGCCCAGCGATGAAGAAATCGCCGCGGCAACCCGTGTGGTGGAAGCATCACGCCGGGCTGCATCCTCGGGAGTAGGGGCATTCACCGTTGACGGCAAGATGATCGATCGTCCGGCGATACGGCGGGCCGAGCAAATTGTCGCTGCAGCCGGGACGCTTCGATAAGCGGTCATACTTCGCTCATGAGCAGATGTCTGAGCTCCGGATCACCGATACGCCGCGCTCGACGGTCCGTCGTGCTTCCCGTGGCGATTCCCGCGTTGCTTTCCACGGCCCTTCTCATCGTCCTGCCGTTACTGACGGCCACCACGGCTGCGCGCGCGGAGAGTCTCGTTTCGGTGACCGCGAATCCTATTGCGCCTCTGCCCGAGGGAGAGGCGATTTCTCACGTCCTGGTGATCGACGACCGGCCGGCCGCGCTAGGCGCTGAATCCGCATGGTTGTTCGATGAAAGCCAAAAGCGTTGGGAGCGTGTCGGTCAGCGGCCGCGGGGCCGCATTATCGGGGTTGTCGGCAGTGCCGGCGACGGGGCTCAGGCCCATCTGTTGCTCGGCGTCGAGAGCGGGGAAGGCGTCACCCGGGTCGAGAGCATCTCCTTGCTGTCGGGTACCCTGGAATCCACCGCCTTGCCGTCCCTGCCCGTGCAACTCGCTTCGGCCCAGGGGACGATTCTGCAAGGGCGACTCTTCGTTGCGGGCACCGCCGCCGATGGTGCCGGGAAACTGTTCTCGATAGATCCGGATTCCCCTCAACCGGCGTGGATCGAGCACGGCTGGCCCGGAAACGCGGGCTCGGTCAGCTCGGCGGTTGCGCAGAACTCCGTACTGCTGGTAACCGTCGCCGGGCCGGCACGCGGCGACGAACGCCTGCTGCAATGGGAACCGGAGCAGGGCTGGACGGAACGCGCGGCACCGCCAGGTAAGATCGTCGAAGGGACCGGCCGGGCGGTCGGTCAGGGCCACTCGATCTATCTCGTCCGGGGAGACCCGGGCGGCGACTCGACGTTGCGGTTGATGAGCTTCCAGACGATCACGGGTTCGTGGGCGGTACACGGTGAGCTGGAGGCGGCGTCGGCTCGAACCGGTGCGGGCTGGAAAGATGGCATCCTCTGGATACAGCCTGTGCCAGGCGGTCCTGCCGAATTGCGGTACGCAAGCCTCGAGTCGGGTCAGCAGCTACTCGAAGTGCTGGATTGGGGCGTGATCGCCGTGTACTTGATCGGCATGCTCGGTGTGGGCATGTATTTCTACAAGCACGACGCCCAGAGTTCCGAAGCGGATTTCTTCCTGGGTGGCCGATCGATTCCATTCTGGGCGGCCGGTATCAGTCTTTACGCTTCCAATGCGAGCTCGATCAGTTACATCGCCGTGCCCGCAAAGTCCTTTGCGACGAACTGGCAGTACTTGTTGAGCAACATGATTGTCGTGCTTGGACTGATGTTCGTCGCGGTCTGGGTCGTGCCGCTGTTGCGTCGGCTCAGTTTGATGTCCAGCTTCCACTACCTAGAGACTCGATTTCATCCGGCGATTCGCCTGTTGTCCAGTGCCTTGTACATCGTGTTTCAACTCGGCGGCCGCATGACGATCATTCTCTTTCTGCCGTCCCTGGCGATTTCGACGGTCACCGGTATCGATGTATCGATCAGCATTCTGATCATGGGCGTCGTCACCGTATGTTACACCGTGCTCGGCGGAATGAAGGCGGTGATCTGGACCGACGTCGTGCAGCTTTTCGTCATGTTCGGCGGTACCTTCTTCGCCATCGCGTTCGTGCTGATGAAACTGGACGGCGGAGTCGCCGAGTTCCTGTCTACCGCGCTGGCGAACGACAAGATGAAGCTCGTCGACTGGAGTTTCAACCTGACGGAAGCGACGATCTGGGGTTTCGTTTTTCTCGTGCTGTTCGATACGGTCCTGACTTTTCCGAAGGATCAGGTATTGATGCAACGGGTCCTCTCGACGGAATCGCCCAAGCAGGCGGGCCGATCAGTATGGACATTTTCGCTTATCGTCTTGCCGGCCAGTGTCATTTTCTTTCTGATAGGCACCGCACTCTATGTGTTCTATCAGGCTCACCCCGAACGGATGGACCCGTCGCTGTCCATCGATGCCACCTTTCCGTTGTTCATTGCCGCTGAGTTGCCCATCGGGGTCACCGGCGTGATCATCGCGGGTATCTTCGCCGCGTCGATGTCGACGCTTTCCAGTATTCTGAACAGCGTGGCGACGCTTGCTACAGTCGACTTCTATGAAAAGGCCGTTCGGAAACCGAGTCAGGAGACAGGCGTTCGATTCGCCGAAATCGTCACCGTCGTATCCGGGGTGATCGGTATCGGCCTGGCGCTGCTGCTGTCTCGCTTCGAGATTCAGTCTTTGCTGGATCTGGCATTGGAGTTGTGGGGACTTCTGGGAGGCGGATTCGCGGGCGCGTATACACTCGGCATGTTCACACGGCGGTCGAACTGGCAGGGCGTGGCGATCGGGGTGGCGGCGAGCATAGCGGTTACCCTGTTCGCCTGGTCGGGCGACATGGTGCACCCGTACTTTTACTTGCCGCTTTCGATTCTGGTGTGCATCGTGGTCGGCTATACGGCCAGCTTGTTTTTCCCGGCGCCCACAACGCTCAAAGGGCTTACGGTTTTCGACAAGGATGCCGCGAACCCGTCACCAGGCGCCTGATCGAGTATAAAATTTCAGATCTCGTTATCGGGTGACGCCCATGCATACGACATGAATACCACATGAATACCAAATGGATACCAAGTTTCTGAACACGTTTGTCTCGGTCGTCGATAGCGGCTCGATGGCGGCGGCGGCCCGAAAGCTGAATATCACGCCGGCAGCCGTGGCGCAGCAGATTCGATCCCTCGAGCGTCAACTCGAAGCGCCGCTGATCAGACGGGCCGGACGCACGGTCGCCGTGACCGAAGCGGGCGCCCGTATCCTCGAACGTTCACGGGACCTTCTACGCGACGTAACGGATTTGCATGCGGTAGCCGTCGACGATTCCATGGGCGGTGAGCTTCGAATCGGGGCGGGCGGCACCGCGCTTACCGGAATCTTGCCGGACATTCTCGCGCGGACGACAAAGCGGTTTCCGAACATCAGGATCTTCATCCGAACCGGCTTGTCGATCGATCTGCATCGAGCGGTCGAAAAAGCCGAGCTGGATGCGGCTTTTGTGCTCGAGGCCCCGTTCGCGCTACACAAGACCTGCTGCTGGGAACTGCTGCGAGAGGAACCGCTCGTCGTACTGGCGCCGCAAAGCATGGCGGATTGCGACCCGCACGAGCTGCTCGCCACGCAACCGCTGATCCGTTACGACCGTAACTGGTGGGGCGGTTATCTGGTGGACGAGTACCTGCACAAAGCCGGTATTACTCCGCATGAACGATTCGAACTCAACTCTTTGCACGCGATTGCCGCCATGGTCGATCGTGGTCTGGGCGTATCCTTGGTTCCGGACTGGGCGACGCCGTGGCTGGAAGGTTTGCGGATCGTGCGGCTCAAACCGCCGCTCGAGTTCGAGCCGCGGCGCCTGGGTGTCGTCTGGAGTCGTGCGTCGATTCGGATTCGATTGCTCGAGGCGTTTCTCGATGTCGTTCGAAAGGGCAAACAGGTGCCCTCCGATCAATAGGGCAGGCCAGGCCGTTCTTCTCGAGGTTCTTTGAGGCTCTTTGCAAACAACAAAAAGTAGTGTCTGAAGATACTGCGGACCTGTTTTGTTTGCTCAGGAGATGGAGCATCTTTTGACCACGGGAGTGTCTTCGCGGTTGGGAAAGGAGTTGCCCGCATACCGCCGTGCTCTCGTAAGTGTTTGAGTCGTAAATAGTTAGACGGTTAGCCGGCGGTTCGACCAGCCGGCTGCACCGGTAATCAGTCACGGGGGGAGAGTCAATGAAGACCCAGATCGAGCAGTCGCTATTCACGTTTTCCGTATCGGCGCTCTCGTTGTTGCTGTTGGTACCGATATCGTCGAAGTCCTTCGCCCAGCAGGGCGATGCGGACGATGACGACCAGGTGATCGAGCAGATTATCGTGACAGGGTCACGTACAGGCAGGGCGCTGAACAAGATTCCGGGCGCCGTAAGCGTCATCAGCCAGGAAGAAATCCAGGACAACATCAGCCTTTCCGCGGACTTGACGTCGCTATTGGCCAGGACCGTGCCCGGATACGGCCAGTCCAAGCAACAGATGGAGAGACGCGGCGAAACGCTTCGCGGCCGTACCGCGCTCCGTTTGTTCGACGGCGTTCCCCAGGGTTCGCCGCTTCGTGACGGCAGTCGGGACAGTATCTTCACCGACATGGGCATTATCGAACGCGTCGAGGTCATCAACGGACCGTCGGCGACCGAGGGTATCGGTGCGGCCGGCGGCATCATCAACTACATTACCAAGTCCCCGAAAGAGATGGGGACCGAGTTCGAAGTCTCCACGCAATTGCGTTCGCAGTTCGAGGAGGACAGCAGTAGCTGGCGCGTGTCGATGAACGCCATGCACAAGAACGAGAGTTTCGATTTTCTGGTCGGTGCGTCGTTTGCAGAAACGGGTATCGCCTACGACGGAGACGGCAGGACTATCGGTATTGGAGCCAGCGGGTCCGACCGGGATTCGCAGTCGGACAATCTCTTCGTCAAAGTGGGTACGGACTTCGGCGCCGGCGACTCGCAGCGTATCGAGTTTTCGCACAGTCGTTTTCTGCTCGAATGCCAGTGCCGATACAGTATGTTCGATGAGAATCCCAGCGTCTGGAATTGGCATGAAATCAACAGGATACCGATCACGTCGATAAAGATGCCGCCGCCCGGCGCAATGGCGTCGTTCCAGGACTTCGTGCAAACGACGGTTTCCTACACGAACGACGATCTGGCCGGGGGTACCCTGTTTATCCAGTACTACGATGCCGATCAGGCAATGCGCTTCGAGTCGGAGAGAACCTTCAGTAAGCAGGAGCCGGAGTTCATGCCTTTCGTGCTCGATGCGAACGGATTTCCTACCGACTACACGCCGCTCGTCGAGCAGTCGGAGATCGATTCCGTGAAGAAGGGCCTGCGTACGTCCTGGAGCACGGATGCACTGGCCGGGAACGACAACCTGGGTCTTCAAGTCGGCGTCGACCTGGTGGAAGACATTGCCCAACAGAGACTGGCGCATCAGAACCGGACATGGGTTCCGCCGATGCAGTACACGAGTTTCGCGCCGTTCGTCCAGGTGTCGCTGGACGCCGGCGCATGGACGTTCACCGCCGGTCTTCGCAATGAAGACGGGGAGCTCGATGTCGACGACTATGTGTCCTCCTGGGCCAACGACCGCAGGCCCGTCGGTGGCGGTAGAATCACGTACAGCGATTTGCTGCCGAATGTCGGCGCGATCTGGCGCGTGAGCGATTCCTGGTCTGTCTACGCGTCCTACTCGAAGGGGTTCACGCTTCCGAATGCCGGCATACCGTTGCGTAACATGCGGTGTTCCAACGACACGTCCGAGCGCGGCAATCCGAACGATCCGGTCAACTTTCCGTTCGGCGGTGTTCAGCCCGACGGCTGCCCTAACGATCCCGCGGTAACGGTGAACGATATCATCGACCTGGAAGCCATTCTGGTCGACAACACCGAAATCGGTTTTAGCTGGGTCGGCACTGACGGCAAGATCAGTGCGTCGTTTTACGAGTCGAATTCGGATTTCGGTGCCAGTCTCGTCGTCGATCCGGATGTCGGCGACTTCGTGCTGTCCCGCAAGCCGACGGAAATCAGGGGCCTGGAGCTTACGGGGTCTTACAACATTACCGACAATTTCAACCTGACCGCTTTGTATTCGCATATAAGCGGCAAGACGAGTAGTTCGGACCCGAACGTTCTCGACCGGGAAATGGGCATCCTCGATGTCAGTCCGGACAAGATCGTCCTGAAAGCGGACTGGATGTTCTCGGACAAGGGCAATGTCGTGCTGGGCTCGTCGACGATTCTGGACAGGCACATCAATGAAAACCAGGCCGGTGAAGAAGACATCGACGGATCGACGCTTTTGGACCTTACCGTCAATTATCGGCTCAAGCAGGGCACGCTTACCCTCGGCATCGATAATTTGCTGGACAAGACTTACCCGCTCGTGACGTCACAGATAGTATTCTGGAAGAACTACATGCACGGTCGCGGGCGCGAGGTTTCGTTGGGTTACACGGCAAGTTTCTAGATCGAAGTCCGTCACGGAAGCCGCCGGCTCTTTTACTGAGGGCTGGCGGCCGCTCGTGTTTTTCGCGTGTGTGTCTTTCGTGTCTGTGTCTCTCATGTACTAGGGCCTGTCGACACGACGGGAGCGACCCCTGTCGAGGCCAAAACCGCGCCGATCGAGGCGCGAGGAGCATAGTTTGACGAATCCGAACGAGCGGCGGGCAAGGCCGGGATCATGATCCTGGTTGCCGGCTCGGCCAATCTCGATTTCGTCGTACGGGTACCGCATATCCCGGTGCCCGGTGAGACGGTACTCGGACGGAACCTCACCTTTTTCCCCGGCGGCAAGGGCGCGAACCAGGCGGTCGCCTGCGCGCGTGCCGGGGGTGTCGCGACCGACATGCTGTTGGCGCTGGGTAACGACTGGTTTGCCGGGCCGATCGAGGCCTCGTTGCGGGATGCAGGTGTTCGCATGCATCGGGTAAGGGTGCCGGAGGGTAGGACGGGCGCCGCTTTCATTTCCGTATCCGACGATGCGGAAAACGCCATCACCGTGGCGCCCGGTGCGAACAATGGATTATCTGCCGGCGACCTCCCTCCGATGGCTCCATACAGCCACCTCCTGTTGCAACTCGAAATCCCGATGGCTGTCGTGACAGAATATGCGTGCGCGGCGAAAGAAAACGGCGTGAAAGTCGTACTCAATGCAGCACCGGCGCAGGGTCTGCCTGATGACCTGCTGGCAGCAATCGACATACTGATCGTCAACGAAGGCGAACTGGCCGTCGTTGCGAAACACAATGGCGACATTGCAAGCTGCCTGGAGCACATCGACATTCCCTGCACGGTCGTCACTTTGGGCCATCGCGGTTGTTGCGCGATCGAGGGCGGCAGCCGTGTTTTGCAGCCGGGGTTCTCCGTGCAAGCGCTGGATACGACGGCCGCGGGCGACACGTTCAGCGGTGTACTGGTGGCGGCGCTCAGTGAGGGGCGATCGCTGGTCGAGGCGATGCAAAGAGCCAATGCCGCCGGAGCGCTTGCTTGTACCAAACCGGGTGCTCAGTTCAGTATTCCCGGTCGCAACGAAGTCGAGTCCTTTCTGCGAGACGGCCCGCCGCCTCGCCAATCCCAAATCGAAGATCTGAGGAACTACTGTGGATTCTAGCGGGAAAGTGTCTCCAAACCGGCACATGCAACCGTATGTCCAACCGCACACCCTGGGCGTGCACCTGCCGACGCCTGGCACCATGCCGGCCTGGCCCTTTCAGAACATAGGGCAGTGGATGGTCGACGTTAACGCAAGCGTTGAGGCCTGGCGCCATGGGATGCGCGTCTGGCGTACCGAGCACCTGATCCGGATGGGTTACGACGACGCGCAATACCGGCGCAAGGAGTTGCTTTGGTCGCAGCGTAATTATGTCCACGTACAAATGATGGTAGAGGACCGCTATTTCTACGATCCGGATTCCGGCCGATACACGGTCGACCGGTATCTCGACGATCTCGAAAAGCGATACGGCGGCGTCGACAGCGTCCTCATCTGGTATGTCTATCCGAACGTCGGCATAGACGACCGCAATCATACGGACCTCGCCCGCGATCTTCCGGGCGGCCTGGAAGGCCTCAAACGAGCGATCGCCGATTTTCACGATCGCGGCGTCCGTGTATTTCTGCCGACGATGCCGTGGGACAACGGCACGCGCGACTCCGGGCTTCCGGACTGGCGGGCGATCGTCGAGCTGGCTGCGGAAGTCGGCGCCGACGGCATTAACGGCGACACCTATAGCGCCTTACCGCGTTCATTCCTCGAAGCCTCCGATGCGATTGGTCACCCCCTTGTCTTGCAACCGGAATCCTGGCCGATTGCCGACGATGCGTTGATGTGGAATCACCAGACCTGGGGCAAGGCGTCGACGAGCTTCGTGCCGGCCGTGAGCAAGCTCAAGTGGCTTGAATCCCGGCACCTCGGCAATATTGAAAACCGCTGGGCGCGGGACCGGACGGACGACTTTCATTACATCTTCTTCAACGGCCACGGTTACAATGCCTGGGAGAACGTATGGGGCATCTGGAATCAATTTACGCCCCGCGCCGGTGAGACTCTGCGGCGAATCTCTGCGATATTCCGCAAGTTCTCTTCCTTGCTGGTCAGCCCCGACTGGAAACCGTATGCGACGACCCTGCAACAGGGTGTGTTTGCAACCGAGTTTCCGGGCGAGCAATCTACGCTCTGGACGATCGTGAACCGGAACGAATACGATATGCCCGGCGACCAGCTCGTCGTTTCTCATCGTGAGGGCCTGCGTTACTACGATGTCTGGAACGGCGTCGAATTGCATCCGAGAATCGAGCAGGACAAAGCCGTCCTGGCGGTCGACCTGGAGACTCGCGGATTCGGCGCGGTCCTTGCAGTAGCAGAAGGCGCCGGGATTTCGGGACTGTCCGAATTCCTTGAAAAAATGCACGAGATGAGCAAGGAGCCGCTGCAAAGCTTTTCCAATACCTGGCGTGCAATCGAGCAAGCGCTCGTCCCCAATGCACCGACAAAGCCCGCAACGGAGCCGCCGACAGGGATGGTCGCGATTCCCGCGGGTGCCTTCGATTTCCGCGTCGGCGGCATCGAAATCGAGGGATTCCTCTGGAGAGGCGTGGACGTTCAGTATCCATGGGAAGATTCCGCGCGTCGCAGCCACCAGCGCCACATGCAGATGCAGGCGTTTCATATGGACCGCTATCCGGTGACCAATGCCCGTTTCCTGGAGTTCATGGAAGCAACGGCCTATCGTCCGGCGGACGATCACAATTTTCTTCGCGACTGGCTGGATGGCAGGCCCAGGGACGGCTGGGAGAACAAACCGGTGACCTGGGTATCGATCGAGGATGCCAGGGCGTACGCACGCTGGGCAGGCAAGCGCCTGCCCCGCGAATGGGAGTGGCAGTACGCCGCCCAGGGCACGGACGGCCGATTGTTCCCCTGGGGCGACGACTGGAACGCAGACGCGGTACCCGTTCCCAACACGGGTCGCGATCTGGAACCGCCTGCGGACGTTGGCGCCCACCCGGAAGGAGCCAGCCCTTTCGGTGTGATGGATCTCGTCGGCAATGTCTGGCAGTGGACGGACGAATACGTCGATGAGCACACGCGTGCCGCCGTGTTGCGCGGCGGCAGCTCATATCGCCCGCAGAGCTCGCATTGGTACTTTCCGCAGGCCTACAGGCTCGACCAGCACGGTAAATTCCTGCTGATGGCGCCGTGTAAGGACCGTGCCGGAATGCTGGGATTTCGCTGCGTCGTCGACGCCGCCTGACGTCAATAGATGCCTGATTGTATTTGGAAAACGACTGCGTGAACCTTGATGCGCCCGTGAAGAAAGAATTGGTTGCGATTGAGGATAGGTAGCAGGGCTTCCTCTAGTATATTCGCTCGTCCAGACTGGTCTGTGCCCATCCACGATCCATGATGAACAACGAAGCAGAAAACTCGACCGCCGGTAGACAGGCGCAGGACGGCCCGTTGAGCGGCGTATCCGTACTGGATCTGAGCGCCTATATTGCCGGGCCGTTCGGCTGCACCATTCTGGCGGATCAAGGCGCCGATGTCGTGAAGATCGAACCGCCTACGGGAGACAATCTGCGGAATTACCCGTCGACGCTCGAAGCCGAAAGCAGGGCTTTCATCGGCCTCAATCGCTCCAAGCGCGGTCTGGTACTCGATCTGAAAGCGCCCGAGGGCCTGTCGGCCTTGCTGCGCCTGGTTCGGGATGCCGACGTCCTCGTGCACAACTTTCGGCCCGGTGTGCCGAAACGGCTCGGTATCGACTACGAGCAGTTACAGCAGATAAACCCGAGGCTCGTCTACTGTGCGGTAACGGGTTTCGGCGACACCGGCCCGATGAAAGACAAGGCCGGCTACGACCAGGTGTTGCAGACGATGACCGGCATGTGCACGATGCAGGGCCGTAGAAACGGCGCTCCGGAGTTGCTGTACGGTTCGGTCGTCGACTACTACGCGGCCGCACTGGTCGCCTCCGGCGTAGCATCCGCACTTTATGAGCGTGAACGTAGCGGTCTGGGCCAGAAGGTCGGTGTATCGCTGCTTCGCAGCGCATTGACCATGCAATCCGCCCGCCTGGTCTGGGCCGAAGGCGAGCCTCGCGATATCGGACGCGATTTTCGCTCGGGCGGAATTTCGGGTCTGCATCCGACTCGTGAAGGCTACGTCTACATCTCCGCCAATACGGTGCGTTTCTGGGACGCGCTTTGCGACAAGGCGGGCTTGCCGGAGTTCGCCGGCAATGAGCGATACGACTCGGTCAGAAAGCGCGCAAAGCACGCAGCGGAGATACTGCCCGAGCTGCACCAAGCGCTCCGGAAGCACACGGCACTGGAGTGGGAGGAGATATTCGGAGACGAAGTTCCCAGCGCGGCGGCGCGGCCCATCGAGGACATCTTCAGCAACGAACAGGTGCTCGCAGAGGAGATGGTGACGTGCTTCGATCATGCCCTGGTCGGCCGCTACAGGGGCCAGGCCCAGTCCGTGACATTCAGCCGGACGCCCGGGCCCGCGGCCTTTGCAGCGCCGTCGTTCGGCCAGCACACCGATGCAATCCTGACGGATCTGGGGCTGTCGGCGGAAGAGCGATCCAAGCTGTATGACAAGGGTGTCGTGAAGTAGGCGGCGAACAAGGCCCCTTAAAAGCGCTTTGTGACCGGTAACGAATGCCTCGGCGCGCCCTGGCCTATTATTCCCAACCTTGGCTCGTTTTACCCGGATACGGCCGGGTTCTGATAGCCTCTCGATGTACTAATAATAACGCCAGGGCCGTACCGGAAAGGGGGAAAAATGGCCGCAGTGTCTTCAGCCGTCGTAAGGTCCAGTATCCGGACGGCAAGCTCCGTGCCGCCGCCGGGGGCGATCGACGACGCCGACTTGCGGGAGATCATCCGCCGGCACCGCGACACCCCGGCGCAAGTCGCCGATGCGAGGTTTTCCCACGTCGTGCGCCGCGAACTCGACTACACGCTGTTCGAGGCCATTACGACCCAGTCGAAACCCGGGGGAGCCGACGAGGAATGGGAAGTGCGGCTGGAAAGGCGCAAAGCCGGCTTGCGCGACTACATCGGTGACGAGCTGATCTGCGTTTTCGTTTGTCTGCCCCGGATCCATTACACAATGGAAATCGATCCGCTCCACCGGCGGTTGGTCTACTGGGAGTGGCAGGCTTATGGTTAAACCATCGTCGTGCTTCACTCGAACCGGATGATCGAGTCGTAGTCAGGCGACCGCTTGAAGTACTTCCACGAATGCACGCCGTCTTCTCCAAAGTCTTCGACCCTCTCGTATTCTGTTAGCAATACAGTAAGTATCCCCCATCTGGGGCGCACCGAGGCTCTTGTAATACGTCAAGGTAAGCCGAATCGTTGTGGCGTTCTCGATTCTGTCGCTGCAAAATCCGCTTGGAAGATCGTCCGAATGACGGCCGACGATACTGAACTCGTAGTCGAGCCCATCACGTATCGGTTCGGAAACCACCTCAGTTGAACTGATGGCCTGTTCGTTGTTGCCATCATTTCAGCGGCGGCACGTTCCCCGCTGAGATAACGGCGTACCAGATCATTACGATGGAACCCCGTTCGACCGGACAGAGGTTTGCTTTTGTCTTTTATACCGCAAAAAGATTTTTCTGCGGTATAAAAACTGTGATAATTTCACTGTTCTTGAAGAGAAAACTTTAGGAAAATCTCCATTTATATCTTTATAATCAGTAGCTTATTTTTATACCGCAGAAAATAGGAATTGCGGTATAAGAAATGAACTCAGGAAATGAACGATGAGAGACCTGAAGTGGCTGCCAAACAGCCTGGCCGTGCAGTACAGCGAGCTGATGCAAAACTGCATCCGGCCCGTCTCCGACGGTTCGAACCTCTCGTTCAAGGCCAAGGAGCTCAACGGCAAGCGGTACTGGTACCTCTACATCAGCATCGGCGCAACCCGGCGAGAACACTATCTCGGCGAGGAGACCGCAGCGCTCCTGGACCGTATCGACGACGAAAGGGCGTTGTGGGAGTCCGATGCCGATGATCGCGATCTGAGGCGCCGGCTCGTCAACATGCTGACCGCCGGCGGCATGTCATCCCTCGGCAGGGACGAAGGCAAGGTCTTGAGTCTGCTCGAGCGAAACGGAGTGTTCCTCGCCGGCGCGGCCCTGGTGGGCACGATCGCGTTTCGCGCGTATGCCAATATGCTCGGTGTGTCGTGGCATGGCGACGTCGGTACCCAGGACGTGGATATCGCCATCGACAACCAGTACAGGCTCGCGGTTCCCAGACTGAGAAAGTCTATCGACCTGGGCCAGCTCATACTCGACAGCGGTATGGGTTTTGTCGAAGTTCCGGCACTCGACCGGCGGCGGCCGTCGACGTCCTTCAAGATCCGGAATCGCGATTTTCGGATCGATGTGTTGGCGCCGATGCGCGGACGGGAGACCGGCAGGCCGATTGAGCTTGCCGATTTCGGCACCTATGCGACACCGCTGCGACACCTGGATTATCTGCTGGAGGACATTCAACCTGCGGTGTTGTTGTACGGCCACGGCATCATGATCAATGTACCGGCGCCCGGACGGTTTGCCGTACACAAATGTGTGATCAGTCAAAAGAGAAGCAGCGGCTACGCCGAGAAGATCCGCAAGGACCTGCGACAGGCCGAACAGGTATTTCAGGCGCTCCTCGAACTGCGCCCGGCCGACATCACACAGGCGCTGCGTGCCGCCGGCCGGAGGGGGAAGGCATTCAGGGACAGGTTCGAGCGGGGCTTGGAACGGCTGGATGGCGGCATCGTGGATTCCATCCGGGATCTAGCCTGACCCCGTAACGAGAGAATCGCCGGGCCGGTCGGGTTCGGTGGTAGCCAACTCGAACACGGCGGCACTCTATATTTACTATGCAAGATCGAAACTATGTTAGGCTGCAATGCCCGATTTCTGTGTAAACTGCAACCCCGAGCCGGCCGGCGAGCATGAGGTCCATAGCGTCGACTTGGCTTGCGACTCCCTTTTCCCGCGCCTGAAAACCGCATTGTCGCCTTAGGCGATCACACGAGTTGC
Organism: Woeseiaceae bacterium; assembly: GCA_028279985.1. Taxonomy (GTDB): domain Bacteria; phylum Pseudomonadota; class Gammaproteobacteria; order Steroidobacterales; family Woeseiaceae; genus UBA1847. The sequence continues at coordinate 154,707 of JANQMR010000037.1, read as the reverse complement.
TATGGGGAAGCTATCGAGGCGTACAAGCGTTACGGAGAAGTGGACGGTTGCTAATGCTGCACGCCGGATTGTCACAGCCGGTAGTCATGTTGGCGCGTGATTCGCTTGATTGTTCGCATGACTAGTTGTTCGCATGATTAATGTGGCGGCCCGAGCGCGCCGGCATCCCGTCGCCTGCCTGACGGCGCTGTTGGCCGGGGCGTTTTCCGGCTGCGAGCCCGAACCGCCGCTCGACCTCTACGGTAGCTTGTACTTCGAGGCCGGTCCCTACCTGGGCGAGTTTCGGCTCGCTACCGGCGATGCGATGCCGGTCGTCAATCTCGGCGATCAACGTATTCAGCGTGTGAGCGTTTTCGAACACGACGAGCTGCTGCTATCGGTCCTGGCCTATGTCGAAGAGCGGCCTCACGATCGCGTCGTCCGCTTCGATATCGAAACCTTGCACGAAACGCCCCTCGTCGGCGGGCAAGCCGCGGAGTATCTGGCCGGCCCGGCGCAGGTGGCGTTTTACGCCGGGCGCGATCTGATCGTTGCGCCGCGCCGAAACGTTCGCGGCGGCGGCCGTGTCATCCACAGCGACGCCCGGCGCGAGCCGCCGACTCTGGTGGCCATGGGAGACGCCGGCCTGTTGTTTGCCGGTGACGACGGCGAGATTCGGCGCTACGACCCGGCGACCGGTTCGACCGAACGGCTCGAGGGCCTGTCGTCCGCCTGCGAGCTGCGCGATGCCGTGTGGCTCGCCGATCGCGAGCAACTGCTTTGCCGTGCGCGCCAAACCGACCGCAGCGTGCCCGTACTGAGCATCGCCAGGCTCGACGGCCAGCGCGCGGGCGTACTGCCGTTACCCGAAGGGCGCGCCTTTCGACCGGTTGCCTATTTGCCCGATCAGCGAATCCTGATACTGAACGAACGACATCGCGCCTGGATATCCCGGCACGAGGAGCATCGGGTCTGGGCCTACGCCATGGACAGCGGCCGTTTGCAACGGATCGCCGACGACCAGTATCTGGGCGAATCGGCCGTTTATCGGGCCGATGCCCGATAGTGTCGGGGAATGGCGGTGCGCGAACAATGCATGAAGCAACCGGACCTCTCACCCGGTGAATTTGGACCTTATCCGGGTGTACTAACGTCAATCACGCAGATCGAAATCTTCCAGTTTTCGTCGGATGTTAGGGTTGAGCGAAGCCGTGCTTCCAGCTTACTAGCGGTATGCGGTATCGGGCCACTTGCCGGTGGCTGTGTCATGTCGGGGCCAAACCAGAAGACCAGATAGATGCCGAAACCATGGGCAAGCGGATCCCGGGTATATCTCGCAATCAGTTGCTGGTGAATCGCGCGCCACAGATTTGCATGAGAATTCTTCTTGATTTCTATGGGAACCTGGAATCCCTCTGCGCCGCCGAAAGCCACACGTATGTCGGCGCGCTTGCTATCAGCATAGCGGCCTTCGGGCTGAGCGTCGATTCCAAGCGGTGCCAGGCGTTGCTGAAGGTCCGATAACAAGGCGTTCCGGCATTCTTCTTCATGTTTGGGAAAGTCAGCCTGCCCATCACGTCCCTTGTTCCAGTACTGAAGGTAATCATCGGTATTTCCATTTCGTATCCAATGAGCAAGTTCTCGTAAGACATCGACTGTCAGAGCCGCCAGGTCGCCTGCATTGGCTGGTGAGCGATTATTCAACGTTTCGCTGACCTGGCGAATATCGGGATGGGAGAAGCTACTCTCGCGCCGTACCGCACGTTGCTCGAATTGTGCATGTTGCAATGCGGATTGCCAGCGGCTCAATTCAGGATTTGCCGACAGCGTATCAAGGATATCGGTGGCTTCCTTCCCAGGCTGCGAGCCCAGGCGATTAATCAGGTGGGATACGAAATCGGCCGCGTTCATTGCCGGTGAAATCGAACTAAGGCCGTCCAATTCATAAGGCGCGAAGAACCCGCCGATGAGGCGCACCAACAGGCCCGAAACAGCTATCGGCAGGTTATCGATAGCCGACCACTGGTCATGCCTGTCGGCAAGAAAGTCGGCCAGGTGTCGCACACGTATCTCATTCCCGTCGGTAAACGCGGTGATTGGTTCCAGGTATTTGTCTGGTGCGACTATCAGGCCGGCAGCTAACCAGCGAACTCGCTGAGCTATATCCATGCTTCGAAGATAGAGTTTCTCTTCGATCAACGCCAATAAGCTCTTCCTATCCGCGTAACGTAACGCCGCTATCAATAGTTTGTCCAACGAATTGAGTTGCTGCTTGGCGCTGCGCGCCGGAAACGCCTTTAGCATCGTCAGCGATGCCAACCGCGCAACCTCGTCATAGCCGTCAACATAGGCCAACGCGTAGAGCCCACTAATATGTTGCTTCCTGGCACGTAGAGCCGCGCCAACGTACGCGGTCATAACTTTGGCCACGAGTTCAGGGCGCCGGGCTCGCAGAGTTTGATACCAATTCGGGTCCTCGCCTGCGCCATTCGTCAAATAGAAAGCAACTGCTTGCCGAATTTGCCGATCGTTCAGCTCGAAAACACCGTCCGGCGATAATCGGGTTAGTTCGTCCAACCCAGCCAGGATCGGATACTTGAGATAATAGCCACGATCTTCGGTGTGGAGCTGAATGATATCCTCGACATCGGGGATGTCTTGGCGCCGCGGAGCACTGCGGAGCCCCTCAAATGCGGCTTGTACCATGTCGTCGTCGTGGTCCAAGAAATTCCGAAGCCGTTCGGTTGGAGTATCGCCTTCTGAATCAATAAAACGACCGAAATAGGCCATGGCCAGATCGTGTAACAGGCTATGGTAGGCACGTCCTTCATGCAATTCGGTCAGCTGGGATCTTGCGAAACGCAGCCATGCCTGTTTTTTCTCCTGTTCTTCTGCTTTGTATAGTTGATGCTTGCGGTTGTCCTCCTGTAGTTCGGGATTAACGGGACAGACCAGCATGTCATTCAACCAGGATCGATACTCGGCATTCTGCTCCGAGAATTTCCGAATGACATCCAACGAAAGTCCGGCATTACCGCGCTGAAAGCACAAGGCATCGACCGCTTCCTGTAGCAGATAACGGGCAACATCGTCACCAGCCGCTATTGGCAGTTGGTCGAGACACCACCGGCCGAAATCGGCCGGCGGTTCGGCTGCGTACAGGCGTGCACGCGACTTACGCATACAGATATCGAAATGGTCGTCCAAAGCACAGCGATCCAAAGCAATACGGATGATGGCTTTCTGGATTGCTGGGCGTGCCCCCAGCCAGGAACGAATGCTGTCGTTGTGGGCCTTACTTTGGGAACGGTGCCAGCCATGCCGGTCCAGGCCGACGCCAAGCCATCCATAGAGTCTCGCAGGCTTGACAGATTCTCCATATACCTCGAGCCCCCGCGCCAGTAACTCAGCTCCTAAATCGCGAAAATGCAAGTCATCAAGGGCTGGTTGGAGAACATCCTGCCGCGCGGCGAGTTCGTCAAGTAATGCAATGACATTCGAGTCAGAAGAACTGTCCAATACGTGCTGGCGCCAGAATTTCCAGTAACGTCCAAGGTAACTTTGCCGTTTGGGCATGTGAAGATAGTCCAGTACCTCCGATACGGTAATCGTTGCGGGGTAAAGGTGAAATAGGAGGAGCCCTAGAAGATCATCGTCCGAATCAGGTACCGTTCCTCCACTGATCTCCTCCAGTAGTAGCTTGAGCTGGACGTCAATGTGGAGGTTTCCTTCTCCTCTGTGTTGAATGATCTCAAGCGCTTGTCTACGGACTCCCGGCCACCAGGTTGCATCGCGGACGATATCTAACAAGGTATCATCTAGAGATGGAAACTCGGTGCCGTGATAAACAGCATCGAGTACGCAATCAACCAGTGCTTGATGTGACTCGCTCCGATCAGGCTTTGTCAGAATACTTCGAAATTCCGTTTCCATATCCTTCGTGGCAAGCGCGCCGAACGGAGAGGCAGCCCAGTTCGACGAACGGAACCGAGGGGAGCGCTCTGCTTCGCGTTGCAGAGCATCCAGCACGCGGCGTTTTTCCTGTTGAGTGAAGTCGTCGACATCGCCATACAACACCACACCCAGAGGGTCGCGGTCGATAACTATACTTCGTTGACTCCGACTCAATGCCGCGAGCCATGCGGAAAGACCGCGCAATTCGGATACAACGATACCGTCTTCACCGGTGATCAACGCAAGAATACGCGTGGCTGGCAGGGCGGCGCGGTCGATCTGCCCGGCAAGATAGCGGGCAGCCAGGTATTCGGCAACGTGACGGTGAACCGGCACGACCCGCCCATCGACCGGCGTCCTGAATAGTTTTGTTCGAGCGACCTCGTCAAGCAGCCCGGCTTCATTGAAGGCGAGCTGATTGAGCTCCGGAAAATCATCGTTTGCCATTGCGGGAGAAAGGGCGTAACCGGCATTACCGGCGATGAGTTGCACGGCACAAAGAAAACCCGCAGCGTCAAGCTGCTCATCGACTGCATGTGTGCGCGTTGCTTCGATGTGATCCTGATTGTGTTCGCGGACAACAGTCTGGCAAGCCATTTCAAACGTCTGCTTGCGAGTGCCGGGCCAGCTTCCGTCAGCGGTGGCCTGCACCAGCATTTCGAGTATTTGCGGGTTCTTTAGCACTTCCTCCAGACCTCGTTGTTGAGCCTTGTCTATGAACTCTTTGGCGTCTGGGACCCTCGGCTCATGTTGCAGAATCTCGAGAATATCCGCCTCCTTTAGTGGGTCGAGGTGTAGTACTTTTACCTGACCGTCGGGCGATACCGACTTCAGCCGTTCCCGATCAGACGCGCCGAACCAGTCGGCCTCGCGGCAGGACAGGCGGAAGCCAGGCGGGCCCAGTTTATTCAGTTTTGCCCGGATCGCATCGAACGGCGTTCGCGTATCCTGCGTCCCGGCCCGGATTTCATCCAGCCCATCAATGAACAAGATATTCTCGCGCCACTCCGAACGGTCTTCGAAAGTAATTAGATCGCGTGCCGTAATGTAGCAGGCGTCCTGCCGCTCAGCTTCCTGTTCGAATAGGGTCGTCTTGCCGGCGCCGGGATCTCCGAGTAAAACGTAAGCGGGAATCTGTTGGTGAGCGGAGAGCGGCAGGGAATCGACTTGTACACGGTCGATTCGATCATTCTCCGAAGCTTCCGTGCAAGTGCGTTTGACTAGGTACATGAAGGTTAGTCGAACCAATAAGCCGCCGGTTGAGTCAGAAATTCTTCCAGAGGAATGCCTTGCCCGCCCACTTGCATGATGCGGTCAGGTGCATGGCACTTCTCGAACGCGGCGAGGCCATTCGAATTGTCGTGGCGGTGCGTGCTCTTGACCTCGATACCGACCAACCTGCGGCCGTATTCGAGTACAAAGTCCACTTCATGCGGACTGTCACGCCAATAATGCAGCCTGATATCGGGCAATCCGGAGTTAACCAGATGGGCGCCGACGGTACTTTCCACAAGCCTGCCCCAAAATGTCCGGTCTGCCTGGGCTTCTTCGAACGAATACCCCGAATTTACCGCCATGAAGGCTGTGTTCAGGACATTGAGTTTGGGGCTGGACGCCCTGCGCCGGTGCCGCTGACCGGCGTACTTTGGGAGCCCGGTTAGCAGCCCGGCATTCGACAACAGATCCAGATAATGCGCCAGGGTCGTGGTGTTTCCGGCATCCTGTAGCTGGCCCTGCATTTTCGTATAAGACAAGATCTGTCCGGAGTAATTGCAGCCAAGCTCAAATGCCCTTTTGAGCAACGCAGGCTTGTCGACTCGTGTCATCGACAAGATATCCCTTTCGATATTCGGTTCAATCAGCGATGATCGAATATATTCACGCCATCGTGGTTGATCGGCTATTCGGTGTGCGGCTCCTGGATAACCACCGAAGTAAATATAGCTCGGCAGGTCAAATCCAAATGCATCAAGCATTTCCCGAAATGACCAGTGGTTTACGCGAATCAGTTCGAACCGTCCCGCCAGGCTTTCTGTCAGACCCTGTTGCATCAATAGTGGAGCCGAGCCAAGGACCACTACGTGCAAGGGGCGTTCGACCGCGCGATCTGCGTCCCATAAGCCCTTAATCGTCTCTGACCATTGCGGGATTTTCTGTATTTCATCCAGCACCAGGACGAATCCGTCCGCAGATCTGTCGGCGTCTCTACGCGCCTCTTCCCAAATTCGAGCTAGCCACTTCCCGTCTCGCGTGTCAGTGGGTGCGATGACTCGCTCTCCATTGTCGTGTGTCGATGACAGCGCAGTCCGTTCGGGTTCATCGATAGAGACATAGCGCCGTTTGATACTGATCTGATCAAGAGCCTGCCGCGCGAGTGTAGTCTTCCCGGTTTGTCGGGGGCCAGACACGACAATCAACCGCTCTGGCGGCTCGATTAGGCGGTCACGGAGAATGCTGACGTGTCGACGTTGATATCTCGGCATGCCCTGAATTTACGCTACTGAGGAAAAATACTCAATAGCGTAAATTCTATACTGTCCGGCCATAAACTCCTATGCGTCGTCGAAAAAACCTGTTTCCCGGCCGCTGGCGTTCTCACGTCTACAATGATCTACTGTCTCCCGGTGCCCTCGTTCGGCTAGGGCGTATTGGCTGGCACTGGTCACACGAAAATGACTTCGATGTCCGAGTCGCGCAAGCGGGGCCGCGTGGGTCTCGGCGTGTTGCTGCCTTTCCTGTTCTGCAGCCCGGCGTATTCCCAGCCGCCGCCGATCGTGGACCCGGTAACCGCCGGCCACGAAACCATCGACGACAACATGGATTGGGCCGCCGGAGGAATGCGCCTGGAGTACGACAACGACGTACTGGTCAACTCCGACGACAAGTTCACGAACGGATTATCGGTCCAGTGGCACAGCGGGCTGGCCCGTGAATGGGAAGACGTGCCGGCGCCCCGTTGGACGAAGTTCGGCCGGCGGTTGCCGGGGCTGAACGCAGCCGGTTTTTATCGTCGAATCGGTCTTGCCGTCGGCCAGAACATTCAAACGCCGAAAGATCTGTCGGCGGTGGAACTGATCGCCGACGACGTGCCTTACGCCGGTTCGCTCGGCTTCGAGCTGAGCTGGCTCGCGTTCAACGACGATCAGTTCCGGGCTTATGCGCTGATCGTCGGCGTCGTCGGGCCGGCATCGGGCGCGGAGGCAGTGCAGAAGTGGGTGCACAAAACCATCGGCTCCGAGGAACCGCTCGGCTGGGACAACCAGCTTCCGAACGAACCTGCCGTCAATTTCAACGGCATGTTCAAGAAAAAGGTGTTTCGAGTCGAGGGTAAGGGCCACTGGTCGGCGGACGTCGCATTGAACGCCGATTTTGGCTTGGGAACGGGACTGAGCTTCGGTGAAGTGGCGGCGGAGGTCAGGGCCGGTGTCAACGTGCCTTACGGTTTCGCTTTCGTCCCCGATCCGGTGGGCCGCACGATTGCTTACGATGCCACCGTGCCGCATCAGTCGTCGAAACATATGTCCATCTACGCGTCGCTGGTGCTCAGGCAGATCTACATGCAGCATTTCATATTCGTGGACGGCAGCCTTTGGCGGGACACGCATTTGGTCGACGCGGACCCCTGGCAAAATCAGATGATCGTCGGTTTCCATGTCACCGGGCGTCGCTGGGGTGTCCATCTCTCGTTCTGGGACTCGTCCGCGAACCTCAGGACACCGCTGGCCGGGTCCGGTAACGATTTCGGCACGATCGCCTTCGAGTGGCGGTTTTGAACCGGAAGGGCTGCTCTTGGGGCTGTTTATTCCCATGACCGCCAGGCGTTTTTCGAGGTTTTGAGAGAATAGCCGGGCAGCCTTACCTGTATCGAGGCCTTGGTGAAACCCGGAGATTCCAGGAGGTTCCAGAATGAGCCCGAAGATTCCGGCGTTCTTGCTATTGGCGATTCTCGTGACGGGATGTAGTGCCAGGACGGATTTGCCTGTTGCCGAAGTTCCGGCAGGTGTTCCGGAATCGGATTCGAAGAAGGAGACCGCTCCTTATCCTTCAGGCGAGTGGGATCCCCCAGCGGGGTTTGACTCGCTCCCTCCCGAAGTACGAGAGCACATCGACGACCTCAGGGCAAAACGGTTGGCAGAGGGTCGGGAAGAAGGACCCCCAATCGTCTTCTTGGACTGTGAGCACTATCTGACGCGGGTCGAAACCGAAGACTTTTGTAGCGAGGATATCCCGCCCGATTGGAAGCCTTTTGAATTCGACGGTCAGACCTATTTTGTGAAGCCCCTGGCCCAGGCAGGTCCGGCACAGCGTCGATAGCTTCGCCCGGTAGAATGGAAAAGACCCCGCCGAAGCGGGGTCCCTGGTATCACGTATCACCTACACGGAATCTTCCGCTTTAGTCGTCGTCCCGGTCGTCGTCGTCCTTGTCATCGTCTCGATCGTCGTCATCATCCCTGTCATCGTCGTCGTCCTCGTCATCCCGGTCGTCACCCGGTACGCCGAGCTTCGGGCTCAGCTTCAACTTACGCTCGAGCTCGAGCACGATGATCTCGTTGTTGTCGATGTCCGGACCGCGGCCCAGTGAAAACGGGTAGTTGTTGTCGTTCGCGACGAGGATCTTGTCGTCGTCGAGCACCAGTACGTCCTCGATCGTCACGAACGGGAACGTAAACGTCGTATCGCCGTCGCCGTTGAGGTCGTTGGGGTCGCGGATGTCCAGGAGGTCGACGATTTCTTCCTTGTGAACGAAACCGTTGGCATCGACCTTGCGCAGATCGACCTTGAAGACCTTCTTGAACTTCGCGGCCGCGCCCTGGCCGCCATCGCGCTCGATGACCAGGAACTCGCGGTTGTTCACCGGCGTGAAGTCGCCGATTGCGTGGCCTGGCACGTCCAGCGGATAGAAGCCGACGAAGCGCTGGAATGCCGCGTTGCGGACATTGAACTGGTAAATACGCACCGTTCCGGCGGGATCGCCTTCCACCGTGCCCTCGAGCATCGGGTACAGGACCTTGCGATTCGGGCTGAAGGCCATGCCCTCGTATCCGCGAGACCCAGACAGATTGGCGTCCGCGGGGTTCGACAGGAACGGGTTTTGCGGCGCGCGAACCTCGGCGCTGGCGCTCAAGCCGCCGTTTTCGAGATCCGGCGTCGGTATCGGCGGCGCGAGCAGCGTGCCCGTGCCGTCGAAATGCAGGATGAACGGACCGAATTCGTCGCCGACCCAGATATCGCCGCGCCCGTCGATCACAAACGACTCGATGTCGAAATCCGCGCCGGTCAGCAAGCGTTCCGCCGTCGTTTCGTTGACGATGTCGAACGGGATGTAGTGGTAGGGATCGGCGAGCTGCACGAAACCCTCGACGTCGACCCGGCCCGAGCCGCGGCGCTTTTTCGCGAAATCCGGCTTGAGCTGGTAGATGCGCAGCAGGTAGTCGGCGCTATTGGTCTGCGCTCCGAAGCCGTTGTCGGACAGGAACCAGAAGGAACCGCGAGCGTCCGGCGCGAACTGCACACCGCTGAATCCCTGTACCGGTTGTCCGTCGAACGGACCGACGCGGCCGTTGGCGCTGATCGGCGTGCCGTTACCCCGGTCGGCGCCCGACGGCGGTCCTTCGGCGAAGGTATCGGCCGGCAGCGAGGCGAAGCCTACGAGTTTCGCCTTGTCGTCGGCAAGCGCGGGCTGGGTTGGAAACAGAAAAACGAGTATGGCTGTCAACAGGCTGTTTCGAAACAGAGCGTTCATGTTTGCTGGATCCTCATCGCAAGTGGTTTGCTCCCCGCCTTATGTAAGATCACAAACGCGCTTGAAGCTCTGGTGGCATTGATGTGAACGTTCGGCGATCAAGCGGGGACAAAACGATGACAGGCGCACAGCCGTAGCCTTGGGCAAGGGCGATCCCGCGGCGATCCGCGCCAGCGGTTCCGTTCGGTAGGCAGGTGGCGAAGAAAACACGGAATCGGGTAAACGCGCGGGCCGGGATCGCCGGCGTCCACGCGTCGGGGCGTTCATCTCCTGAAATACCGTCGTTCAGGCCGGCCCACCGAGCCGTACTCGAGGCTGGGTTCTACCGTTCCCTTGGCGACCAGATATTCGAGATATCGCCTGGCCGTCGTTCGGCTTATTCCCAGGCTCTCGCCGAGTTCGTTCGCGCCGACACTCTCTTTCGACAGTTGCCGAACGTAGCTTTCGACTTTCTGTAATGTCAGTGCATTGATACCCTTCGGCGCTCGCTCGCCAGGCGCCTCCGATAGTCCCGTGGAAATGATTCGATCGACGGCCGCCTGATCGAGACGCTCGGCTTCAGAAAGAGCTTCAGACAAACTGCGCCGGTGTTCGAGAAATCGAGTCAGCGTCTCTTGAAACCGCGTGAACGTCATTGGCTTCAGAACATAGTCGAATACGCCGCCCCTCATCGCCTTCTGAAGCGTCGCCACGTCTTTCGCCGCGGTAATGCAAATCACATCCGTGTCCAGATACTTCTGCCGTATCTTTCGCAGTAGCTCCACTCCGTCTCCGTCAGGAAAACACACGTCGAGAAGCACCAGGTCCGGTCGAAAAACGTCGATCACTTCCTCGGATTCCGAAAACGTCTCGCCGATTCCGACGAGTTCGAAGCCTGCGATCCTTTCGATGAATCGAGCTTGAATATCGCAGATGTTCGGGTCGTCTTCGGCGATGACGACTGACAAGTCACGCATGCCGCTGCTGGCTCTTGGCGATGTATACGGTGAATGTCACGCCGCCCAGCCCGGATTCCTCGACGGTGATGTGTCCGTTCAGGTAGTGGAGCATGTCCTTGACCAGATACAAGCCCATTCCCTTACCCGGTTTCTTGCTCGTAGTCACGCCTTTCTCGAAGATATGGCCCGCTACCTCGCCCGCGATGCCGTTGCCGGAGTCCTCGACCTCGAAGATCAAGTCGTTGCCGAGATCGGTCAATGACAGGTTGACCAAGCGCTTGTGGCGCGCCTGCGTTGTGACCGCGTGAAACGCATTGTCGAGCAGGTTGCCGAGGATCGAGACGATTTTCTCTCTGCTGATCCACTCCGGCACGTCGGAAAAACTGCTGTCGCGGTCGACATCCAGATGGATACCCAGCTCCTGGGCGCGACTGTACTTGCCCAGGATACACCCGGCGACGACGGAATCCGGAACCGCAATCGCGAGGAATTGCAGCAGGTCCTGGTATCCGGCGGTCTCCTTGCCGATCAACTCGATCGCCTTGTCATGGGCTTCCAGTTGAATCAGGCCGGAGATCGTGTGCAGCTTGTTCGAATACTCGTGTGTTTGTTGGCGCAGCATCTCGGAGTAGTCCTGGACTCGCGACAACTCCCGGGCCAGGATATCGATTTCGTCTTTTTCGCGAAAACTCGATACTACACCCACGACTTGCTGATCGTCCCAGATTGGCACCCGGCTGACGACGATTTCCTTTTCGCCGATTTTGTGTTCTATGTCGAGCTCGCTCTCACCGGTTCGCAGAATGCTCTGGAGTCCGTTATCCGGCACTACGTCGGCGATCGGCTGATTCAAATAGTCGGTGTCGGCGCTCAGGCCGAGCGTTTTCTTTGCAGCCCGGTTCAACATCGTAATCCTGCCGCTGCCGTTGATGGCGACGATACCCTCCCGAATAGAGCCGAGAATCGCACTGCGTTCCTGGAACAATCGGGCGATCTGGTAGGGTTCCAGGCCGAAAATGGCGCGTTTGAAGTTCCACGCGAGACCGACAGCGAATACGATGCCGACGATCAACAGCGCCGTATACGTCGTAAACAAGGTCGTCTTCCGAGTCGCGAGCATCTGCCGGATGCTGTCGTCCAGGTGTCCGACCGATACGATGCCGATGATCTGTCCGCTTTTTTCGTTGAGCACCGGCACTTTGCCGCGCAAGGACAGCCCCATGGTCCCGACCGCCCTGGAAGTGTAAGCGATGCCTTCGCGGAGGGCCCTGTCATTGTCGCCGCCGACCATCGGCCGGCCGATCTTGGCGGGATTCGGATGCGAGTATCGAATACCGTGCTCGTCGCCGATCACTACGAACTCCGCCCCGGTCGCCACGCGGACGTTTTCCGCAATGCCCTGCAGCTCCCCGTTCGGGTCGCGCTCCCGAAGCAGGCGCGCGACATCCGGCATCCTGGCTATGGTCTGCGATACGCTGAGAACGTGTTTGCCGATCTGATCTTCGAGAATATCGTCGACGATATTGGTGGATACCAACCCGGTGATTCCGATTTGGCAGAGTACCAGGACGATGACGGAGGCGATCAATTTCGATTGTAAGTTGATCTCGCGACGTATTTTCATAGCACGCTTCCAACGCATGCCCAACATGCGCTCGGACACTCGAACCGCGAATCTCCCGGCCGTATGCGCCGGCGCTTCAGGAACGTGCCGATCGCCGGGAATGTCGGGGCCGGGACAATTGTCGCTGCGATTTTAGCCGTATTCGAAAGCTGTCACAAAAAGACCGTCGAACCGTCGAGTACGGCGAAGGCGCGCCTCGGAACGAAGCGGAAAAACGCCCGGTATTCCTTACGGCGACTGTCGTTAAGCAACCATCGTTAAGCAACTATCGTTAAGCAACCGTCGTTAAGCAACCGTCGTTAAGCAACTATTGGTAAGTGGATGCGGAACTGGACGCCCGGCCCGACAGCCGCTTCAGGATCGCGTTGCCTCGCAGATATTCGTTCGATCGCGCCAGATCGGAAGCAGACTGGCCCGCGGCATTGCGGCGGTTGATGTCGGCGCCCGCGGCGATCAGATAATCCATCGCGCCGGTGTTGTACGTTTGCGACGCGTAGATCATCAACGGTGTCATCTCATTGGCATCCGCCGCGTTGACGTCGGCGCCGGACGCGACGAGTAGCCGCAGTATCTCGGCGGACTGATCGGCCCCGGCCGCGATGGTCAAGGCCGTGGAGCCGTCTGCCAGACGGGGCGTGGGCTTCAGGCGGAATTCATTCATCAACAGGCGAACGGTTTGCGGCCCGCTCTTGTACTCATGACCGTTCTTCAGGGCGATCATCAGCGCATTCGCACCGTCCCGGTTGACCGCGTGGACGTCCGCTCCCGCTTTTGCCAGGAGGCGGGTCAGATCGGCGGCATGGGTTTGGGCGTGTCCTGTCATGATAAAGGCGGTGTTGCCGTCATCGTCGACCGCATTGACGTCCTGTCCGACGGCAAGAAGCTGCGCAGCAACCGCGGCGCTGTTGCGTCCCGAACGGATGAGGGCCGTTGCGCCGTTGCCGTCGCGACCGTCGACACTGAGCCCTTGATCCAGCAGCCATCGAAAGACTTTTCCGCTGGGATTGTTTTCCGCCGCCAGCATCGCGGCATTGAGGCCGTCCTTTCCGACTTTGTCTATATCACTGTGTCCGGCCAGGTGGACCACGACGTCGTACACGGGATTACGCCACGCAGCATTCAAAAACGGATCCCAGCCGTTGTTGTCGAGCTCGTCGTAGCGCAGGCCAAGCGAGTGGAAAAACTCGAATAGATGCACATAGCGGGTGCGCATGGCCGCTTCGTGCATGGCCGTGCGTCCGGTAACGTCTTTTCGGTGGATGTCGATGCCCGCCTCGATGAGCTCGCGGTAGACCTGGAGGTCCGGCTGCAGACGGACTGCATGTGCAAAGGCATTGCGCCGCGAACGGTCGAGTGCATTCACGTCGACGCCTGGCTGGGCAAGCACGCGCCGGACGGCTTCCGGCGTACCGCCCTTCGTTACCCAGAAGATGGCCTCACGGCCCTCGAGCTGTTTCTCGGTCAGCCGGGCACCCTTGTCGATCAAGAACTGCCAGACATCCTCGCCGGCCATCGAATTGCCTGCGCGAACGATCACTGAGGAACCCGACCGGTTCAATTTATTGATGTCGACGCCGGCATCCAGTTGCTCCTGAATCATCTCGACCGTGAGCGGCTTGAACCAGTTTTCCTGCACGTTCAGCGGCGTGTCGCCCCGTCCGTATGCCGGACCTGCCGCGAGTACGCCGGCCGTGATGCCGGTTGCGAGCATGAGTCCTCGGAAGGGTTGCGCTGCTCGGAGTACGAAAGTGGAGACTCGTGCGAAGATTCTATTGGTGATCATAGACATTGTTTCGTTCATTAGTTTCGTTCAGGTAAATAGCCCCAACAGGCCCGCGATGACAAACAACAAAATTGAGAACGCCCACATGATGGGCAATGAATAACGTATGTACTTGCCCATATCCTGACCCGACAAGCCGAGCGCCAACCAGAGCGCAGGCGAGAACGGACTGATGAACGTGCCGATGATGTTGCCGATCATCAGTGCATACACCGTTCCTTCAGGTGAGATTCCCATCGGGCCTGTGATCTCGAGCACGACGGGCAGGAGACCGAAGTACCAGGCATCCGTCGATAACAGAATCTCCAGCGGTAATCCGAAAAAACCGATGATGACATGCAAGTGGGGCAAGAGCAGTTCCGGTAGCACGTTGACGAGACTTTGCGACAAGGCCCTGAGCATCCCGGAACCGTCCATGACGCCCAGGAATACACCGGCGGAAAGAATGATCGCGCCCATCAGCAGGGCAGGCGGCGCATGTGCGCGAATACGGGCCAACTGGTCTTTTACATTCGGGTAGTTGACGATCAGTGCGACAGACAGCCCGACCATGAAGACGAGACCCGCCGGAAGCACGGCCGTCAGGAGCATGACCAGTACGGCGAGAAATATGACCGTGTTGACGATCAGGTTTTGGGGACGTTTCAGTTCTTCGTCCTCCGCGCCTGGCTTGGCGGCCGGCGGTTGCTGCTTGGAGATGGTCATCGTCGTCGAAGCAGCCGACGCGTCGTCCAACACGTCGTCCGACCGAGGCGGCAGCAGCGCGATACGGCGCTTTTCGCGTATACCCAGAAGCGCCGCGAGCCCGATCAAGCAAAAAGCGCCTATGATCTGGATTGGAATCAGCGGGTGCCAGAGTTCCGAAACTTCGATACCGGTAACGGCCGCGGCCCGGCCGACGGGACCCGCCCACGGCAGCATGTTGAATATGCCCGCACCCGTGGCGAGGACCAGTAGCATGAGCAGGGGACTCATGTTCAATCTCCGATAGACCGGAAGCAGTGCCGGAATCGTCAACAAAAAAGTCGTCGCCCCTGCGCCGTCCAGGTGCGCCAGCATGCCGACAATGGCCGTTCCGATGACGACCAGAACGACGTTTCCCCCGGTGATTCTGACGATGCCGTTGATGATCGGTTGAAAAAGCCCCGCATCCTGCAGCACGCCGAAGAACGTGATCGCGAAGATGAACATCGTTGCGACACCGACGACCCGGTCGAGGCCGGAGCTGTAGAAGCCGCTGATGTCTTCAGGGCTAAAGCCGATCAGCAGAGCGGCCACGACGGGCACGAGACAAAGGACGGCGATAGGCGAGGCTTTGTTGAATAACAACAAGCCGATTACGGCGCCAACCGTTACGAGTGCTGCGATCGTTAGCACGCCGATAACCGCCTTCCGCCGATTCGAATATTTGTCAGGTAGCTCGTGATGGCCTGAATGCCGTTACAGAAACCTGCTGAATTCCAAGAACACGGATCTCGGAGCGCCGGGAAAATGGCCTATCGCTCTTGTGAAACCGGAGCTGGCATAGGTCTTGTCGAACAGGTTATCGACTCGTAACAGCAGCTTCCAATCGTCTGTCTCATAGATGAGCGACGTGTCGAAAACGATACACGATTTCACGCGTTGTCCGTTGCGATTGATTCGCTCGTCGACATAGTCGCCGCCAAAGGCAACCGCCAGCCCCAGCGGGCGAAACTGATATCGTGTCCAAAAGCCGAGCTGGTGTTCCGGAGCATTCGCAAAGCGATCGCCGTCATCGCCGATGTCGCCCAATCCGCCGTCCTCGGTGACCCGGGCCCTGTTGTAGGCATAGGTCAGCGTAGTGACCCAGTCGGGCGTGATGTCCGCCGCCAGATCGATGTCGAAGCCTTCGCTGGTCACTTCTCCCAGTGCGACGAAGTTCTCCACGCCGTCGTTCTCCGGATCGGTTTCCGTGCTCTGGACGATGTTGGTTCGCTTGATTCTGTAGATGGCGAGCGACGGCTGGAGGCGGCCGCCCAGCAAGTACCCTCTCACGCCGACTTCGACCATGTCGCCTTCGGAAGGATCGAAGGGTCCGCCGGCGCCGGCGATTTGCGTCTCGACTTCCTGCGGCTCGAAGCTGGTGGCGTATTGGCCGAAAAAGGAAAGGTCCGGCGTGGCCTTGTAAACCAGGCCGGCGCGGTAGGTGATCTTGTCGTCCGAAAAATCGCTGGCGAAATCGCCTTCGTCTACGAAGTTGTCGAATGTGTCGAATCGAATGCCGCCGGTAAAGATCAGATTGCCCATCGAGAATTCGTTGAGCAGGTATATGCCGAATTGTTCCGTAACCAGATCCGTGCCGGGGTTGTTGATCGAGAGCTCATAGTTGTCCCGGTTTGTGATGCCGTATTGTGGGTCGGCGAACGACAGCGGCGTCGGGACCGTGCTTTCCGGCGTCGAATTTCTGCCCCCGCGCGCCCGGGCGGATTCTTCGTAGCCTTGATCGTCAGTGTAGTCGGCCCCGACCAGAACGCGGTTGCGAATCGTGTCGGACAGCGTTCTCGTCCATACGGCGTTTGCTCCCAGGGAGACGATTTCGTTGGTCCTGAGTTGCTTGCGGAATTCCCGGACGAGCGCATCCGGGCGCCCGTCATCGTCGCTGTCGAAGACCCGTCGGTTATTGTGATACTCCTGACGTTCTTCCGCGTCGATATACCGTGCGGTGACATCGTAGCTGATGCCGTCCCCGATCACGCCGTCCCACCGGAATTGAGCGCTCGACGAGTTGAGTTTGAGGAAATCCTCTTCTTCATTCGCGTTCCAACGGCGATCGGCCAGAAAGTTTCCGTCATCATCCGTCGGGACGCCGCGAATCCGGTTGCCTCCCAGGTCGGTATTCAGATGGATGAGCTGGGCGGTCAGCCGATTGTCGCCGAACCGAAAGGCGAGGCCCCCGTCGGCGACGAGAACTTCGCTATCTGCATTGGTGCGCTGAGTGTCCCGGCTTTCGAAAAACAGGCCGCCTCTGGCAGCCACATCCCCGGATATCGGCCCCGTCAGTTCGCCGGACACACCGTAGCGGGAGTTGTCGCCCAGGGTGACCCGGATGTTTCCAGCGCCGTCGAACTCGGGTTTTTTCAGGACGTAGTTGAATATTCCGCCCGGCGCAGCCTGGCCATAGAGCATGCCGGCCGGTCCTTTCAGGAATTCGACACGTTCGATGTTGAAAAGCTGGGGCACCGAAAAGGCGTTGTACGGATCGCCCCGTAGTCCGTCGTAAAAGTTCTCTTCCTGCCGAAAACCACGCGCCGAAACGCCGCCATAGCTGTAAACGGTGACGCCGGATATGTTGCGGTACAGATCCTGGGCGTTCCTCGCGCCTTGGTCTTCGATGAGCTGTTTCGTAATGGCCGATATCGTTTGACTGGAATCCAGGGGGTGCGTCGGAAGTTTTCCGGCGCTGGTCGCCGCCGCCCGGTAGAGCGCTTGCGCTCTGCTGGTGACGATGATGTGCTCTACGATTTCTTCATCGCCGGCGGCCGTTTCTTCGGTATTGGTAGCCGTGACATCGTTTTCTTGCGCCTTTGAGGTCGGCACTTCCGCGTAGACGGCTTGTTCCAGAAAGCACGCGAGTACGGCCGCGCTTGCCACGAATTTGACGACACGTCTTTGCTGCGCCAGATCGGCCATAAACGGCGATTGCTCGATACCGGATGTAGAGAATTTCATTTCAAGTCCCCCCGAACCTGCACTATTTCATCTCGGCGCCATGCGGTTGCATTGTTCTTCGTCACGCCGAGCGGCTTGGCTCGTCGAATGTACGCGAGCAGTAATTTGGAAGTACAGTTTGGGAAACAAAAGACTTTTTGGATCAAAAACGCCGTTTTGGTCATTACGGTCACGGCCTGCCGTTGTTCTAGAAGATTGTTCTAAAGGCATGGCTGCGGACGTCTTGCCGATCGATACATCTCTGCGCATTCTCTAGCTTTGGTCTGCGCGGTGATTTCCGGGCTTGCTGGAACTCGAGGCCAAGGCGCCCAAGGATGGGGGAGCCATGAAGAAGCGCCGGTTCACCGGCGCAAAGGGCCTCGGAATCCCTGATTCGGGAGCAGTAGCTTGCCGAAGTTACTGCACTTGGCTACGACGAACCGGTTCAGCCGAAGTCAAATAGAAAGCAAAGACGGGATAAGAAGCGCCAGCCAACACCGGCGCGGTCTTTACGAGAGTTCAATAGGTCAGAGCGAGCCGACGTACCGGTAGTACTCGATGCCTACGTCCTGGAAGTGACGATCGTCGTGCCGGCCGACCGTGTCGATGACGAACTCGTCCGAGCTCCGGTAGTCGAGGCCCCGCACGCGCCTGCCGTCGTGAAGCGCGACGTACTGGTCCTGCGACAGATCGACCGCGCTCGCCATCGCCTCGGCAAAACGGATTCTCGCCGTCGCCTCCCGCCAGCGCGGCGCGACGTAGAACGGAATGACCTCTGCGGCGTCGCCGCTGCCGTAGCCGAAGGTCAGGAGCTCCTCTCCCGTCAGATCGAGATCGTCCCGCAACGCTTCTTCGAGACCCGCCGCCAGCCACGCCGGCATCGCGGCCGTATACAGATTGCCGAGATCCCGGATCGCTTCGCCGCCCAGCGCGAGTTTGTCCAGGACCTCCCGCTGGTAGGCAGGCGACGAACGAAACACCTGTAACACCGCCATCGTCAACGGATACGCTTCGTTGCGCAGGCCTTCGCGACTGGCGAACCCGGCCACGTCCGGCTGAGCGCTCATCTCCGCCAGCAACGCGGCCGGATCGACGTTCGCCTCGGTGCACCAATCAGCGAGCTCCTTGTAGTCTGCTTCATGGTCCGTCTCGGCGCCGTTGCCCAGCGCGAACAGGTAGGCGATAGCGAGGCCGGTCTCGGGCATGCGCCGGTACGGACGGTGCATGAAGATCGTCTTCAGCGAACGCAGGTGTTCGATGGCGCTGCAGCCCCGCTTGCGATACATGTCGTTCAAGGCATGCAGGGTCTCGTCGATGTAGCAGGTCGTCGAGTACTTGCCGTTGAATACCGGGAAGTCCTGAACCTGATGGGTTTCGCTGCGGTCCTGACCGCAGAAGCGCAACATCGGTTTGCGGAAATCCATGACCCGGTAATCCGAGGCCGACCCCGATTGCGTCAGATCGACCGTGGCCAGCGTCGGGTCCCGTTCGATCAGCATCGCAACGGCGCCCGCCCCCTGGGTCGGCTCACCGCTACTGCCGCGCGCGTATTCGGCGATGTCGGCGCAGACGACGATCGCCTGGCTGCCGGCGCCGTCCGTCGCCAGGTACCGTATCGCGCCTTTCATCGCGTATACGCCGCCGAGACAAGCGTGCTTGTACTCGGGCACCTCGCAACTCCGGGAGATCGGCGGCTTGCCGCGGTCTTTCAGTGCCTGGTCGACCATGCCTTTGACGATCACGGCGCCGGCGGAATTGTCCGTGCTGGATTCCGTGCCCAGCCCCAGAAAACGAACGCGTTGCGGATCGACCTCGTATTGATCGATCAGCCGCAACACCGCGGTTGCGGCCATCGTATATACGCTGTGGTCGGGTCCGCGCATGCGAAAGCTGCGGCCGACGACCTCGCGTATCTTGGGCCATTGGCTGTCGGTCCACTTACACCAGTCCTTGAGCCAGACACGGTAAGGCGGCAGGTAGGCGGCGAGGCCGCTGATGCCGATGTCACCGCTCGTCGTTTGTTGTTGTCGTTTTGGATCGGTCTTCGTCAGCACGCTCGAATCTCCCCAATAGCAGCCAGTCGACGTCCTTAGTTCTTTAGCCCAACGAGGTGCGCAAGGTCCTTGAAAAATATTCGGACATGCGCCACAGGCTTCGCGCGGACCAGTTTCTTGTTCATGTAGGCGTCCCAGGTCAGGCGCTGCACGTCGGGATCGCGACAGATCTCGACGAACTTCTCGCGGCGTTTGTCGCTGGAGTACCAGTAGTGCTGCATGACCCCCAGGATCATGAACACCAGGCGGTGGGCCTTCATGAAGCGGCGGCGCGCCCGGCGCAGCGCGCGCGCATTGCCGGTCGCGAGAAACTCCGCCACGGCCTCGGCGGCGAAACGGCCGCTGCTCATCGCGTAATAGATGCCCTCGCCGGACGAGGGAGCAACGGCGCCCGCCGCATCGCCGACCAGAACGACGTCGCGGCCGTTGTCCCAACGGCGTAGCGGCTTAAGCGGCAGCGGCGCGCCTTCGCGACGCACGATCCGATTGTCGGCCAGCCCCGAGTTGTCCCGCATGATCTTGACCGCGCCACGTAGCGAGAAGCCCTTTACCGCAGATCCTGCGCCGACGCTGGTGCAAGCGCCGTGCGGAAAAACCCAGCCGTAGAAATCCGGCGACACCTTGCCCTGGTAATAGACGTCGCAACGCCGCGGATCGAAGTGCTCGGTCTCGCCCTCGGGCGAGCGCACGATCTCGTGATAGGCGAACACGTGCCGCATCCGCTCCTGGCGGGAGAAAGCCTGTTCACGAACGCGCGACGCGGCGCCGTCCGCGCCGACGACGACCCGGACGCGAACCGTGTGCGTTTCTCCGTCCCCGGTGTCGAACCGCACGTCGATGCCGCCGTCGTGCCTGCGTTCGAGGCGTTGGAACTTCGCCGTGACGTGTGTTGCGCCCGACGCCGCGGCCCGCTCTCTGAGCCAGGGGTCGAATACGCCGCGATCGACCATGCCGACGAAACCGCCGATGTCCATGTCGACCTTGGTCTCCGACGGTGCGACCATGCGTGCCGAAGAGACTTTGGCCTCCAGGCGCGATTCCGGCACGGCGAACTCACGCAGTAATATCGGCGGAACGGCGCCCCCGCAGGGTTTGATCCTGCCGTCGCGGTCGATCAGTACGACGTCATGACCGCGTTCCGCCAGTTCGCGCGCGGCCGTGGCCCCGCCCGGTCCACCGCCGATGACGGCTACGTCGTATTCCGGTTTGATGGCTTGTTGCGATTCGATTTGCGATTCGACGGCGGATTGCATCGTTCAGGCCTCCGCATGGAGTTGGCGCGGCACGTCGTGGACGGCGCCGCGGCGGGAGAGTTCCGCGGCCAGCACGGCGGCGGTTGCAAACAAGACGGCCTGCGCGACGAAAACCAGCGAGTAGGCATAAAGCACCGAACCCGACAGGAATCGCACCACGTCCACGGCCAGCGTGCCCGCGATGCCGCCCAGTCCGAAAGCGATCGCCTGCGCCGCGCCCCAGATACCCATTCGGACACCGTCACGCCGGCGATGTCCCTGTGAAACCAGGCCCATCATCGAGCCGATGGCGGCAACGGCGAATACGCCGTTGGCGACGCCCAACATCAGGACCGTCGAACGCAGCGGCCAGTCGCCGCTGTGGAAGCCGGCAAAGGCAAGCGCCAGCAGCAAGGCCGACGAGCCTAGGCAGCCGCCGATCATGCAGGCGCGCAATACCCCGTGACGGCGGGCGGTCAGCGCGTAACCGACGCATGCGACCAGCAGCATGCCGAGTAGTACGCCGCCGTGCTGGGTACCGCCGAGCTGCGTGGACTGCCCCGGCGTCATGCCGAACACGGCGCCGGCGAACGGCTCGAGCACGAGATCCTGGGCGCTGTAAGCCAGCATCGAGATGAACACGAAAGCGGCAAAACGACGCGTGTGCCGTTCGCTGAGTACTTCGGCGATCGCCTCGCGGAACCCGCCGCCGCCGGTCGTGGCCTCCGCCCTTGTGTCGTCCGAGGCCGATACCGGTGATGGCGATTGCGCCGGCATCCCGCTGGCCTGGACAAACCGGTTTTCCAGGTTTCTCAAGGCAAGCGCGGTCATCGTCAGTGCGATCAGCGCGACGATGCCGGAAATCGTCACCAGCCTGGGGAAGGAAAAGGGATCCAGAAACGCGCCGGCGACGCCGGCGGTCACGGCGAAGCCCGCGATCATCATGGTCCAGGTGATGCTGGCCGCGGCAGCCCGCCGCTTCGGTTCGACGGTCGCGGCCAGCAGTACCAGCAGGCAGGTACCGCTGGCGCCGACGCCGGCGCCGATCAACAGGAAGGCGAACAAGGCCAGGAGCACTCCGCCGAGGGTCGAGACGGCCATCCACGCGGTCGCCAGCGCGGCGAGCACGCCGCCCAAGCCCAGGGCAGCAATGCCGCCGATGATCCAGGGCGTGCGCCGCCGGCCCGTGTCCGAGCCGTGGCCGAAACGCGGCCGCGAGATCTGGATGAAATAATGAATCGCAACCAGCGCGCCCGGCAGTATCGCCGGCAGCGCGAGTTCGACGACCATGACGCGGTTCAGGGTCGAGGTGGTCATCACGACGATCGCGCCGAGCGCGGTCTGCACGAGCCCCAGCCTGACGATGCCGGTCCAGCCGATGTAACGTGTCTCGGCCATCAGAATGCGACATCCCGCAGGGCAAAGGCCGTGGCCAGCATGCCGAGCACGTAGAGCGTGACGCCGAAGCCGCTGAACCAGGTCGCGCGTTCGATGGGTTTGGCGAGAAAGCGCAGCATCAGCACGCATTGCGCGATCAGCAAGGACGATACGATGGCGGCCGCCACCGGTTGCTGCCACTCGATCAGCAAAGCGATGACGACGGCTTGCGGAACCGCCATGACCGCGCAGGCGAGCCTGGCCGCCGGCAGGGCGCCGAGCTGGACCGGCAAGGTCCGGATGCGCATCACCCGGTCGCCCTCGATGGCCTTGAAATCGTTCAGGGTCATGATGCCGTGCGCGCCCAGGCTGTAGAGCAGGGCGACGGTGATGATTCCCGCCGTCGGCAAGGCGCCGGCCATCACCGCGGCTGCCGTGAACCACGGCAATCCTTCGTAACAAAGGCCCACCGCGGCGTTGCCGAACCAGCCGTTTTTCTTCAGTCTGAAAGGCGGCGCGCTGTACGCCCAGGCAAGCAGGAGGCCGACGATGGCGGCGATCGTCACCCAGGGCCCTAGCAGCGAGGCGACCAGCAGCGATACCAGCGTCCAGGCGATCGCGAAGTACAAACCGTTTCGACCCGCTACGCGGCCGGATGGAATCGGCCGCCGGGGCTCGTTGATGGCATCGACATGCCGGTCGAACCAGTCGTTGACGACCTGGCTGGTGCCGCAGACCAGGGGGCCTGCCAACAGGACGCCGGCGAGCGCGAAGGGCCAGCGTTCGGTCAGGGATACACCCGACGAGACGACGCCGCAACCGAAGGCCCACATCGGCGGAAACCATGTGATCGGTTTGAGCAGCTCCAGATAGGCCGTCCACGCCGGACGGTCGGCTGCGAGCGCATTGGCAGTCGCACGGCCCATCGGGTGACAATAATACTTGACAGCCTAGAACGTCAACTAAATTTTACACCCGATCGCGTAGCCGGGCCGATACGGGCTACCGGACGAGCGGGCCGAAATCACCCTTCGGATCATCCGATGCACCGGCGCGGCGTCGGCGGCCGTCGATTCCGGGAATTGCGTAGCCCGGCGCGGGTGCGGGTGCGGGTGCGGGCGCGGGCTAGGAGCCGGGCTCGTCCTCGAGGTCGCCGATGCCGTAACGGCGCAGTTTGACGTACAGGCTCTGGCGGCTGAGGCCCAGCATCTCGGCAGCCGATGCGCGGCTGTCCCCAGTGATCTTGAGCGCCGCTTCGATACACATCCGTTCTATGATGTCGGTGGTCTCGCGCACCAGGTCCTTGAGCGGAACCCTGCCGACGAGCTCGGTCATCTCCTCTAGCGAACGGGGCAGTTCCCGATTGCCGCCGCCCTGATGGTTCCTGGCCGTCGATATCTGGCGGCGGATAACGAAGCCGAAACAGGGATCGTCGCTGTCCAGCGCGGAAACGGCCGAGAGATCGACATCCACCGGGTCGCCGTACTCCGGAGTCAATGTCGTCGCGAAATGGCGAACTTCGGGCCGGTTTCGCAAGTTTCGCATCAGCAGGTTGGCGTCCACTCCCGGACGCCCCAACCAGCGGTCGATCGGCTGGTTGACGATCTGTAACTCGGTTGCGATCGAACACAGATCCAGGAACGCTTTGTTGGCCGCCGTGATCCGGCCCTCCGGATCGGTCACGACGATACCGTCGGGTGAGCGATCGACGATATCGAGCACTTTTTGCGACAGGCCGTCCTTGCCGGTGTCGTCGGGCGCGTGCAGCCGGACCAGGAAGAACGGACCGCTTTCCCGGCGCACCAGCGATGCGTTGAGCCGGAACGAACGGTTGTCGCCGGCGGAACGAACGATGATCGCCTCGGCGCGGCCCGCGGCGCGAACCCGCAGCAACAGCTCCTCTATCGCGTCGTTGCTGTTGTCGCTGAATCCGCGCGGGAACGTCCGGCCGACGAGTTTGTTCGGCGGCCTGTCGAGTAACCGGCCTGCGGCGGGGTTGGCTTCGACGATCTTGCGGCTGTCCGCGTCGACGAACAGGATCGCCTCGGACGTCATCGAAAACAACATGCGATAACGGGTCTCGGCCTGGTGCAGCCTGGCATAGTCGGTTTCCAGCGAATGCTGGACGTCGAGCAGGCGCTGCTGCAGCTTCGATACCGGTCTCAGGTCGCGGCCGACCACGATCAGCGTATCGTCGTCGCTGCCGCGAATCGCCTTGTACATCACCGGGAGATCGAGATCCTCATTGTCGAGCGGGTGATTGACCTGGCGCCAGCGAGACGGGGTACCGCCGGTCGGAGTTCCCAGTAAGTCTTTGATTTTTTGGCGACTTTCGGTTGTCACCGTGTCGATCCAGGGTCGCCCGATCCAGCCGAGCGCCAGTTCGAGCTCCGGGTCCGGATTGCCGAGCGCAACATCCCTGATGATCCCCTTGCCGTCGATCACCAGGCTCAAGTCGTTCGCCTCGGCGATCAAGGCCGAAGACAATTGTGTCGTCAGGGAGTTCATCAACAGTTTCGATGTCTGAAACGGCACCACGGATGCAGTTCTCGGATTGTATACCCTCCATCACCTCGATGGAGTGACGTTCTGCACACTAATGAGCGGGCTTACGTTTCGATTTCCGACACCATTTACGGGCTTGGCGAACCGCTTCGCGACCGTCCGACGCCGTCGTGTCGGCGCCGATCCGTGTAGCCAGCCGCGGATCGTCGAGGAACGCCCGGCCGCCGACGAGAATGACGCTGTCGGCGTTTCTCGATCCGCGTCGGATCTTGCCGATCACGTCCGCAGCCGTATCGATATGCCGGTCGTTGCTGACCGACAGGCCGATCAATTCGAAGTCGTGGGCCTCCACCAGCGGCCGGACATCCCTGGCCGTCTTGGGCGTGCCGCTGAAACAACTCCAGCCGGCCCGGCGGAGGAACTCCATGACCATGAAGATTCCGAAGGTATGTTGTTCGCCGGGTACCGGTATGATCAGCGCGTTCTGCCCGTTGTCGGCCGAGCCGGCGGATGCGTCGAAGCAGCGGCTGAACTCGAGCAGCACCTGGTGCATTCGACACACGCCGACGGTCACGTCGGTAAACGAACACTCATCCTGCTCCCACATCACACCCAGGCGCCGGGCCGCGGGCGCCAGCAGATCGAGATACAAGGCATGTAACGGCACACCGTTCGATCGGAGCGTCGA
The DNA here is from genome assembly GCA_028279985.1 of Woeseiaceae bacterium. GTDB lineage: Bacteria > Pseudomonadota > Gammaproteobacteria > Steroidobacterales > Woeseiaceae > UBA1847. The sequence continues at coordinate 129,161 of JANQMR010000037.1, read as the reverse complement.
TACGTACTTGGCGGCGACCGGCGCGTCATGAGTCAGCAGCAGGTGTACGAACTCGTCGACGCTGCCACTCAAACGTTCATCGGTGGACTGGGTGTCCGCGTTCAGCGGACTTGGTGCGTCGAATGCCAGCATGAGGCGGGGGATGATGTCACCTTCGATCGTTCGGTTCAGTCTCGACAACATCTGTCTGCTCAAGGTGACGATGTCTTCGGGACTGTGATCGGGGGACGACGCTGCGCGGCGGGTGGCGGGAAAGCTGTCCTGCGCGCAGTCGCTCAGGGGACGGTTCGAGCCGTTTGTTGTCATTGTTTGGCATCGCTCTAACGGGAATCCAAATCATAACTCAAAGATAAAACCCGGTCCCGACCCGCGGCCGCCGGCGCGACGGCGTCACGCCCATTTGCGCGCATCCTGTTCTTATTAACCCGTGGACCGGGCAAATGTCAAGATTTATTTACGTCACGATAAATTGACACTATACTGGCATGCCAAGAACAATTGCCGGCAAAGCCTACGGGGCAAGCCGGCACCGACCAGGGATCGAGATAGCGAATGTCACATCACCGGCCGGATTACGACAGGGCCGATTTGCTCTACTCCGAGGAACAACGCCGCCGGCGCGACGCGTCGCCGTGGACCCTGGTCCAGGGCGTGCTCGCACCCTTGCAGTTCGCCGTGTTCCTGTTGTCGCTGCTGCTGGTGTGGCGCACGCTGGCGACCGGGGAGGGCGCGGCGCTGGCGACCGCGTCGGTCGTCGCCAAGACCCTGGTGCTCTACGTCATCATGATCACCGGCGCGATCTGGGAGCGCGACGTATTCGGCCAGTTTTTGTTCGCGCGGCCGTTTTTCTGGGAAGACGTGGTCAGCATGCTGGTGCTGGCGCTGCACACGGCTTACCTGGTTTCCGTTTTCGCCGACCTGCTGCCGCTCGCTCAGCAACTCTATCTCGCGCTGCTCGCCTACGCCGCCTACGTCGTCAACGCGGCGCAGTTCCTGATCAAGTTCCGGCTCGCCCGGCGGCAGACTGCCGGCGGCAATTCGGTGACGGTGCAGCCATGAGGAGATGGCCATGACGAGTGGAACCGTGACAGGTGGATCCATGACAGGTGGGCAATGAGCGCGGATCCGGCACCGACCCAGCCACTCATAGACGCCCGCGGCGGCGGCGTGATCCGCGAGCGCGGCCAGCGCGAGGTGTTCTGCGGGCTGACCGGCATCGTCTGGCTGCACCGAAAAATCCAGGACGCGTTTTTCCTCGTCGTCGGTTCCAGGACCTGCGCGCACCTGATCCAATCCGCTGCCGGCGTCATGATTTTCGCGGAGCCGCGTTTCGCGACCGCCATCATCGGCGAGCGCGACCTCGCGGGCCTCGCCGATCTGAACGACGAGCTCGACCGCGAGGTGGACCGGCTGCTCGCGAGGCGCCCGGACATCCGGATGCTGTTTCTGGTCGGTTCCTGCCCGTCCGAGGTCATCAAACTGGACCTGTCGCGCGCCGCCGAACGTCTTTCCGAACGTTTCATGCCGGAAGTCCGGGTACTGAACTACTCCGGTAGCGGTATCGAGACGACCTTTACCCAGGGTGAGGACGCCTGCCTCGCTGCGCTGGTACCCGAGTTGTCGCGCGACGATAGCGACCAGGCTTCGTTGCTGGTCGTCGGCGCGCTGGCCGACATCGTCGAAGACCAGTTCCGGCATCTGTTCGACGAGCTCGGTATCGGACCGGTTGCCTTCCTGCCGCCCACCAGCTCGCGTGACTTGCCGGCGGTCGGACCTTCGACCCGGTATCTATTGGCCCAGCCGTTTCTGACCGATACGGCGCGTGCCCTCGAGGAACGCGGTGCGCTAAGGCTGGACGCGCCGTTTCCGCTCGGTGAGGAAGGCACGACCGGGTGGCTCAAGGCGGCGGCCGACGCCTGGGGCGTCGATCCCGGGCGATTCGATGCAAGGACCCGGCAGGCCCGCCAGCGCGCGCGCCGGGCGCTCGAGCGGCATAAACAGGAGCTGGCCGGAAAACGGGTGTTCTTTTTCCCGGATTCGCAGCTCGAAGTACCGCTGGCGCGTTTTCTCGCCCGCGAGCTCGACATGCGCCTGACCGAGGTCGGCACGCCGTACCTGCACCGCGAGCACCTCGCCGCCGAGCTCGCGCTGTTGCCGGACGACGTCCAGCTCAGCGAGGGGCAGCACGTCGAGCGGCAGATCGATCGTTGCCGCGCCGCCGCGCCCGACGTCGTCGTCTGCGGTCTCGGTCTTGCGAATCCGTTCGAGGCCGAAGGCATCACGACCAAGTGGTCGATCGAATTGTTGTTCACGCCGGTCCAGGGCTACGAACAGGCCGCCGATTGCGCGGAGCTGTTCGCCCGGCCGTTACGACGCAGGGAGGCGCTGGCGATTTAGATGCAGCTCACGGTCTGGACATACGAGGGGCCGCCGCACGTCGGCGCGATGCGCATCGCAACCGCGATGAAAGACCTGCATTACGTGTTACATGCGCCGCAGGGCGATACCTATGCCGACCTGTTGTTCACGATGATCGAACGCCGGGCCGAGCGCCCGCCGGTGACCTACACGACGTTTCAGGCGCGCGACCTGGGCGCCGATACGGCAGATCTGTTCCAGACCTCGGTGCGCGAAACCTGGGAGCGTTTCGAGCCGAAGGCGATGATCGTCGGCGCCTCGTGCACGGCCGAGCTGATCCAGGACGACCCGGGGGGGCTGGCCGAGGCGCTGGACTTGCCGATTCCGGTCATCCCGCTGGAGCTGCCGTCCTACCAGCGCAAGGAAAACTGGGGCGCCTCGGAGACCTTCTACCAGATCGTGCGCGCGCTCTGCGCGCCGCCGCCCGAAGACAAGCCGCAGCGGCTCAGGCCTTGTTGCAACCTGCTCGGAGCGACGGCGCTGGGTTTTCGCCACCGCGACGACGTCGAGGAGCTACGCAAGCTTCTCGACCAGCTCGGCATCGACATCAATGTCGTCGCGCCGTGGAATGCGACGCCGGCCGACATCGCGCGGCTGGCCGACGCCGATTTCAACGTCGTCATGTATCCGGAAATCGCCGATACGGCCGCCCGCTGGCTCAAGCGCATGCACGGCCAGCCGTTCATCGACATCGTGCCGATCGGCGTTTCGGCGACCCGCGATTTCATCGAGGCCGTAGCCGAGCTCACCGGCGTCGATCCGGAACCGGTGCTGGAAGCCGGTAACGCAAGACTGCCTTGGTATTCGCGCTCGATCGATTCGACCTACCTGACCGGTAAACGGGTATTCATTTTCGGCGATGCGACCCATGCGTTGGCCGCGGCACGCATCGCCCGCGAAGAGCTCGCCTTCGAGGTCGTCGGACTCGGTACCTACAGCCGCGAGTTCGCGCGCGAGGTGCGTGCATTGGCCAAGGAGCTCGGCGTCGATGCTTTGATCACCGACGATTACCTGGAAGTAGAAGCCCGCGTCATCGAGCTGCAGCCGGAGATGGTGCTCGGCACCCAGATGGAACGCCACATCGCCAAGCGCCTGGGTATCGGTTGCGCCGTGATATCGGCGCCGGTGCACGTACAGGATTATCCGGCGGCGTATTCGCCGCAAATGGGTTTCGAGGGGGCGAACACGATCTTCGACACCTGGGTGCACCCGCTGATGATGGGCCTGGAGGAACACCTGCTCGGGATGTTCAGCGAAGACTTCGAGTTCAGCAATGCCGCGCGCCCGTCGCATCTCGGCGGCGGCGCGAGAATCGAGGCCGAACCCGATGGAGACGGCGCCGAGGAGGAGGGGACTGCCGTTTCCGATCAGGCCGATGGCGCCGAAGAAATTCCATGGAGCGACGATGCGCAAAAAACGCTGTCGAGAATCCCGTTTTTCGTCCGCGGCAAGGCCCGCCGGAACACCGAGACCTACGCGCGGGAGCGCGGCATAGACACGATTACGAGCGAGACGCTTTACGATGCCAAAGCCCACTTCGGACGCTGACGCGCCACTCAGGGTCACGCTGATCACGCTGGACGGCCATCTGGCCACGGCCGCGGATCGTGCGTTCTCGCGACTGGTGCGCGAGGTGCCGGGACTGAGCTGCTCGATGCACTGCGCCGGCGAGTGGACCAACAAACCCGAGCTGCTGCAACGCTGTATCGACGACATCGACAGCGCCGACATCATCATCGTCTGCATGCTGTTCATGGAAGAGCACATCAATCCGGTGTTACCCGCGTTGACGGCGCGGCGCGACGACTGTGACGCGATGTTGTGTTTCATGTGCGCCGGCGAGGCCATCCGGCTGACCCGCATCGGCGGGTTTTCGATGGACGGCAGCCAGTCCGGACCGCTGGCGCTGCTGCGCCGTCTGCGCGGCGGCAAGAAACACTCGAACGGCAGCAGCGGTGCCCGGCAAATGGCGATGCTCCGGCGGCTGCCGCGCATCCTGCGTTTCATTCCGGGTACCGCGCAGGACGTACGCGCGTATTTTCTTGCGATGCAATACTGGTTGTCGGGGTCCGAGCACAACGTCCGCAATCTGATCGCGCTGATGATCTCGCGTTACGCGGCGGGCCCGCGCGAGATCCATCGCAAGCGGCTCAAGGTGGAGCCGCCCGTCGAGTTTCCCGACGTCGGCGTTTATCACCCGTCCTTGAAAGACCGGGTGTCGGAGAAGATCGCCGACTTGCCCGCCGCGACCGATGGAACCGCCGCGATTGGCAAGAGTGGCAAGAACAGCAAGAACGGCGAAGCTCGTGGCACGGTCGGCGTGCTCGTGATGCGCTCCTACATACTCGCCGGTAATTCCCGGCATTACGACGCCGTCATCGAGGGCCTGGAGGCGAAGGGCTTGAGGGTCGTCACGGCTTTTGCCAGCGGCCTGGACGCGCGTCCCGCCATCGAACGTTTTTTCCTCGACGGCGACACGGCGATGGTGGACGCGGTCTTGTCGTTGACCGGCTTTTCGCTGGTCGGCGGTCCGGCTTACAACAACGCGAGCGCCGCCGAGGAGATACTCGCGCGGCTGGACGTACCTTACATCGCCGCGCACGGCACCGAGTTTCAGTCGCTGGAGTCCTGGGAAGCCTCGCCTAGCGGACTGTCGCCGGTGGAGACGACGATGATGGTCGCGATCCCCGAACTCGACGGCGCGATCGGACCGACCCTGTTCGCCGGCCGTTCCGAAACCGCGAAAGCCGCGGATCGGCGCGACATGATGCCCGAGCCCGAGCGTGTGGCGACGCTGACCGAGCGGGTGGCCCGTCTCGTCCGGCTGCGCAAGACCGGGCGCCGCGAGCGCCGCCTCGGTATCGTGTTGTTCAACTTTCCGCCGAACGGCGGTGCCGTCGGCACCGCCGCTCACCTGAGCGTGTTCAAATCTTTGTTCAATACGCTCCGCGCGCTTCGCGACGCGGGTTACGACGTCGAGCTGCCCGCCGACGCCGGGACTTTACGCGAGCAGTTGCTCGAAGGTAATGCGTCGGACTTCGGTAGCGACGCGAACGTCCATGCCCGCGTCTCGGCCGACGAGCACGTCCGGCGCGAAGCGTGGCTGGACCAGATCGAACAGCAGTGGGGCCCGGCGCCCGGCCGGCAACAATCGGACGGCGCGTCGATTCATGTCCTGGGTAGGCAGTTCGGCAAGGTGTTCGTCGGGATACAGCCCGCTTTCGGTTACGAAGGCGATCCGATGCGGCTGCTGTTCGAAAGCGGCCTGGCGCCGACCCATGCCTTCTCGGCGTTTTACCGTTATCTGCGCGAAGACTTCGACGCGCACGCGGTATTGCATTTCGGCACCCACGGCGCGCTGGAGTTCATGCCGGGCAAACAAAGCGGCCTTTCGGGCCGTTGCTGGCCGGACCGCCTGATCGGACACCTGCCGAACTTCTATCTGTACGCGGCCAACAATCCGTCGGAAGGCGCGATCGCGAAACGCCGCTCCGGCGCAACCCTGATCAGCTATCTGACCCCCGCCGTGACCAAGGCCGGTCTCTACCGCGAGCTGATCGACCTGCAGTCGTCGATCGAGCGTTGGCGGACACTGGACCCCGGCGCCATGCGCGAGCGCGAGCGACTCGCCGGGGTGATTCGATCGCAGGCGGTCGAGCTCGAGCTGGCCGACGCCGGCGCCGAATGCGGCGATACGCTCGACGAGGCGGTAAGCGCCATCGCCGCGAAGCTCGACGAGCTCAGGAATTCGCTGATCCCGCACGGATTGCATGTCGTCGGCGAGGCGGTCGACAAGGACGCCCGCCGCGACTGGCTTGCCGCCGTCGCCGAAGCTTCCGGTGTCGAATCGTTGACCGAAAAGCAGTTCGACGCGATCGAAGCCGGGGACCTCGGCAAACTGAACGGCGGTATCGAGGCCGAAACCTGGGCCAGTCTGGTCAAGGTCAATCGCGAGCTGGCGCGAGACAGCGAGCTGCCGGCCGTCGTGCATGCCCTGGACGGCGGTTTCGTGCGTCCCGTGCCCGGCGGCGATCTGATGCGCACGACCGACATACTGCCGACCGGCCGCAACCTGCACAGCTTCGATCCGTACCGGATGCCGAGCCGGTATGCGATGACCGAGGGTGCGGCGCAGGCCGACGAGCTCGTGCAGCGTTACGTCGACGACAACGGCGGGTTACCCGAGTCGATTGCGATCGTGCTCTGGGGCACCGACAACATGAAAACCGAGGGCGGACCCATCGCCCAGGCGCTCAGGCTGATCGGCGCGCGGCCGCGTTTCGACGCTTACGGCCGGCTGTGCGGTGCCGAGCTGGTGCCGCTGGATGAGCTCGGGCGTCCGCGCATCGACGCGATCATGACCCTCTCGGGTATTTTCCGCGACCTGCTGCCGAATCAGACCCGCCTGCTCGCCGAGGCGGCCTGGCTGGCCGCGAGCGCCGAGGACGAACCGGTAGAAATGAACTTCGTCCGCAAGCATGCATTGCAGTACCAAGAGGACTGCGGCTGCGATCTCGAAACCGCCGCCTTGCGCGTGTTCAGCAACGCCAACGGCGCTTACGGCTCCAACGTCAACCAGCTCGTGGACAGCGGCGCCTGGGACGACGACGACAGCCTCGCCGAACAGTATTCACGGCGCAAGTGTTACGCCTACGGCCGCTCCGGTGTGCCGCAGCGCGAAGCCGAGTTGCTGGCGCGTAGCCTCAAAGACGTCGATCTGAGCTACCAGAACCTGGAGTCGACCGAACTCGGCATCACGACGATCGACCACTATTTCGACACGCTCGGCGGAATCACCCGTGCCGTGCAGCGCTCGCGGGGCGAATCGGTCGAGGTTTACATCGGCGACCAGACCGGCGACGACAATACGATACGTACCTTGTCCGAGCAGGTTGCCCTGGAAACCCGCGCACGCATGCTGAACCCGAAATGGTATGAAAGCATGCTCGAGCACGGTTACGAGGGCGTGCGCCAGATCGAATCGCACGTCACGAACACGGTCGGCTGGTCGGCTACCACCGGCAAGGTCGCACCGTGGGTGTATCAACAGATCAGCGACACTTTCGTGCTCGACGAGAACATGCGCCGGCGGCTTGCAAGCCTGAATCCGGCCGCGTCGGCGAAAGTCGCCAATCGATTACTGGAGGCGCAAGAGCGCCAGTACTGGTCCCCCGATCCCGAGACGCTGGAAGCGCTCGAGAGAGCGGGCGAGGAGCTCGAGGATGTTCTCGAGGGCATCACGGAGGTAGCAGCAGCATGAGCCAATCCCAGATTTCCCCGGCAAGCGTCAAGCCGTTTCCCGTTCCCGTCAGCGTCAAGCCCGGCCGGCCCGACGGTGAGGGCAGTTTACAGGTGCACTTGGATCCGGACGACCGGATCGACGGCGCCAAGGTGTTTGCCGTCTACGGCAAGGGCGGTATCGGCAAGTCGACGACCTCGTCGAATCTTTCGGTCGCGTTCACCAAGCTCGGCAAACGCGTATTGCAGATCGGCTGCGATCCGAAACACGATTCGACCTTCACCTTGACCAAGCAGTTGATGCCGACCGTGATCGACGTGCTCGAGTCGGTCGAGTTCCATTCCGAGGAGCTGCGCGTCGACGACTTCGTATTCGAAGGCTACAACGGCGTCATGTGCGTCGAGGCCGGCGGGCCCCCGGCCGGTACCGGTTGCGGCGGCTATGTGGTCGGGCAGACGGTGAAGCTGCTGAAACAGCATCACCTGCTCGAGGACACCGACGTCGTGATCTTCGACGTGCTGGGCGATGTCGTCTGCGGCGGTTTTGCGGCGCCGCTGCAACACGCCGAACGCGCGCTGATCGTCGCCGCCAACGACTTCGACTCGATCTTCGCGATGAACCGCATCGTTTCCGCGATTTCGGCGAAGGCGAAGAACTACAAGGTGCGGGTAGGCGGCGTCATCGCGAATCGCAGCGCCGGGACCGACCAGATCGACGGCTTCAACGAGCAAACCGGCTTGAGGCGTCTTGCCCACTTCCCGGACCTCGACATCATTCGCCGCAGCCGCCTGAAAAAATCGACGCTGTTCGAAATGGACTCGACGCCCGAGCTCGACGCAGTGCAAAACGAGTACCTGAGGCTCGCGCAAACGCTATTGGACGGCACCGACGAGCTCGCGCCGGCGCCGATGCGCGATCGCGATCTGTTCGATTTCCTGGGATTCGATTGAGGGTTCGACCGAGGAATCGGCTAAGAACTAGACCAAGGACTAGACTAGGGATTCGATTGATGCGCAGCAGCTCCTATCTGCAACGTCGCGATCAGCTCACGACCTATTTCGACCAGACGGCCGCCGCCGCCTGGCGCGCGCTGACGTCGAACGATCCGGTCAGCCGCATACGCGCGACGGTGCGCGCCGGCCGCGACGACATGCGCTCGACCCTGCTCGGCTGGCTGCCGGCGGATCTCGGCGGGCGCAGTTTGCTCGACGCCGGCTGCGGCACCGGCGCGCTGGCCATCGAGGCCGCGCGGCGCGGCGCCGACGTGGTCGCCGTCGACGTTGCGGCCAACCTGGTCGAGGTGGCGCGCGAACGCGCCGCCGCCGAGGACTTGAGCGGTTCGATCGAATTCCGCGTCGGCGACATGCTGGCCGCGGCGCCCGCCGAGGTCGATCACGTCGTTGCGATGGACTCGTTGATTCATTACGACACCGACGACGTGTGCAAGGTCGTGGCGAATTTTTCCGCTCGCGCGCGGCACTCGGTGTTGTTTACCAGCGCACCGTGGACACCCGCGCTTGCCACGATGCACTTCGTCGGACGGCTGGTCCCGCATCGCCATCATAGAGCGCCGGCGATCGAACCCGTGCGGGTCGGCAAGCTGGCCCGGGCGCTGGATACGAGCCTGGGCGAGACCGGCTGGACGACGGCGCGGACCTGCCGCATCAAAAGCGGCTTCTACATCTCGCAGGCAATGGAGCTCGCAAGACGGTGACGACTGCCGGCGACAATCTCAAACGCCGCTGGCGGGAGCTCGTTCCCAAACTGCTGCCGTTTGCGGACGTCGCCACCGACGATCTGCCGCTTAAGCGGATATTGCGACTGTCCCTGTTCCAGGTGTCGGTGGGCATGGCGCTGGTGCTGATCACCGGCACCTTGAACCGGGTCATGATCGTCGAGCTCGGCGTGCCGGCCTGGTTCGTGGCGCTGATGGTCGCGCTGCCCGTGTTGTTCGCGCCTGCCCGCGCGCTGATCGGCTTTCGTTCCGACATTCATGAGTCGGCCTTCGGCTGGCGCCGCGTGCCCTTCGTCTGGATCGGCAGCCTGCTGCAGTTCGGCGGTCTTGCAATCATGCCGTTTGCCATACTCGTATTGTCGGGGCAGGGCACGGGCCCGGTCATCTGGGGGCAGCTCGGCGCCGGACTGGCGTTCCTGCTGGTCGGTGCGGGTTTGCATACGACGCAAACCGCGGGCCTCGCGCTTGCCGCCGATCTCGCGAAGCCGGCCTTGCGGCCCCGGGTCGTCGCGCTGTTGTTCGTGACCTTGCTGGTCGGCATGTTCATAAGCGCGCTGTTGTTCGGCTGGCTGTTACGCGACTTCGAGGCGGTCAGCCTGATCCGGGTCGTCCAGGCCGCCGCCGTGATCACCATCGTCCTGAACGTCATCGCGCTGTGGAAGCAGGAGCCGCGCGATCTCAAGCGCCGTGTCGGGGTTCCGGCGCGCTCCAGTTTCCGCGAGGCCTGGCGGCAGCTCAAGACGGACTCGCGCGCGACGCGACTGCTGATCGCCGTCGCCCTCGGCACCGCCGGGTTCACGATGCAGGACATCCTGCTCGAGCCTTACGGCGGCCAGATTCTGGGTTTGTCGGTCAGCCAGACCACGGGTTTGACCGCGCTCCTGGCCGGCGGCATGTTGTTCGCGTTTGCCGTCTCGGCCAGGCGGCTCGGCCGCGGCATCGACCCGAACCGGCTGGCCGCCTACGGCGCCCTGATCGGCGTTTTCGCGTTTTCGCTGGTTGCGCTGGTCGGCGCTTTCAAGATGGCCGTGCTGTTTGCCGTCGGCGTGGTCCTGATCGGTGTCGGCGGCGGCCTGTTTGCGGTCGGCACCTTGACCGCGGCGATGGAGTTGAGCAGCGGCGGCAACAGCGGCCTGGCGCTCGGCGCCTGGGGAGCGGTGCAGGCCACGGCCTCGGGGGTTGCGATCGCGGCGGGCGGTGCGCTGCGCGACATCGTTTCCGGACTCGCTGCAAGCGGTGCGTTGGGCGAGGCGCTCACAGGCCCTGCGACCGGTTACGTGTTCGTCTACCAGTTGGAGGTCGTTCTGTTGTTTGCCACGCTGGTGGCGATCGGACCGCTGGCCGCGTTCGCGCGGCACATCCCCGCGAACGGCGAGACCCGATTAGGCCTCGCCGAGATACCAAGTTGAGCATCAAACCGGAGGTCCGCCATGTCCAGCGGATTAGCAAACATTGATCTAGTCGAAATCCTGTTCACCCTGTTCTGGGTGTTTTTCGTCGGCCTGGTTTATTACCTGCAGCGGGAGATGAAGCGCGAGGGTTATCCACTGGTGTCGGACCGGTCGAAAAACATCACCGTGCAGGGTTTCCCGGCGATACCGCCGCCGAAGAAGTACCGGCTCGAGGACGGCCGGACCGTGTTGTCGCCGCGTCCCGAAGCGCCCGACGAGGCCTTCTCGGCGCGGCCCGTCGCGCTCTACCCGGGCGCGCCGCTGGACCCGACCGGCGACCCGCTGCTCGCCCGGGTCGGTCCCGGCGCATGGGCCGAGCGGCCGGACATTCCGGAACTCACGCTCGAAGGCGCGCCGCGTATCGTGCCGATGCGAAGCAACCCGGGCCTGTACGTCGATCGCGGTGACCCCGATCCGCGCGGCATGACCGTCGTCGCCGCCGACGGCGAGCCGGTAGGAACGGTCAGCGACCTGTGGATCGACCTCGCCGAACCGCAGATCTATTTCCTCGAAGTCGAAACCGGCGGCAAGGCCGTTCGTAAAACCGCCGGCGAAGCGCCCGCCGCGGTGGCGGGCGGACTGGCCGAAGGCGCAGTCGTCGGCACCGCCGCCGAAGCCGCCGGCGACAGCTTGATGATACCTTTCGGTTTTGCCGACATCGACAAACGTGGCTGGAAGATACGGGTCGATGCGCTGTATGCACACCAGTTCGCGAACGTGCCGCGGCTGCGTTCCCCCGACCGGATTACCTTGCTCGAAGAAGACAAGATCGCGGGCTATTTCGGCGGCGGGCTGTTGTTCGCCGACGAGAAACGCGTGGAGCCCTTCATTTGAACAAGATGCTCGAACACGACGAAGAACCGGTCCCGGGTCTTCCAGAAGCCCTGCCGGATGGCGAGCGTCTGCTCTGGCAGGGTGCGCCGGAGTTCCGGAGCCTGGTCCGCGGCACCTTTCATCTTCCGGAGCTTGCGGCGTACTTCGCGGTGCTGCTCGCGCTGCGCGTCGTGTTCCAGGTCGCCGACGGCGCCGGGCTTCTGGCGGCGGTCGCCGGCAGCCTTTGGCTGGTGTCGCTCGCGGCGGTCGCGATCGGGATCTTGCTCTCGTATGCCCGGCTGGTCGCGCGGTCGACGCTTTTTACGATCACGAGCCGCCGGGTCGTCATTCGCTGCGGCGTGGCCTTGCCGCTGACGATGAATCTGCCGTTCTCACGGATCGAAACGGCCGATCTCAGGCTGCGCGGCGACGGTAGCGGCGACATCTCGCTGACGACCGACCGGAGCAGCCGCGTGTCTTATGTCCTGCTCTGGCCGTTCGTCAAACCCTGGCGCTGGATCAGGGTGCAGCCTGTTCTGAGGGGGGTGCCGGATGCGAGCCCGGTGGCGGAGATTCTCGCCGGCGCGCTTCGGCAGCAAGCTGCCGGCGCCGGGCGGCAAATCACGCGCGATCCCGAGATGCCTGCGGATGCGCCGCGCGATCCCGCGCCGGCTCGCCGCTGGAGCGCCTATCCTACCGTTCCGCTGACGGCAGCCGTATCCCTGGTCGTGGTCGCCGTCGTCGCCACAGCCTGGACCCGGTTTGCGGATGCGCCGCCCGCCGAGGAGCTCGCGCTCCCTGCGGCCACCGCGCAAATCGATCTGTTTTTCGAAGACCGGGCGGACGGTTCGGTGGTCGTCGTCGGCGCCGGCGACGGCGCGGTCGTCGAAGTGCTGGAACCCGGCAGCAACGGATTTCTGCGCAGCACGGTACGCAGCCTGGTGCGTGCGCGCCGGGCCGCCGACGTCGGCAGTGAAACGCCGTTCTCGGTTCGCCGGACCGCCGCCGGACAGTTGCTGCTGCACGATCCGGCGACCGGCCAGCGCATCGATCTCAGAGCGTTCGGAGCGACCAATGCGGAAGTCTTCGCGCGCTTTCTCGAGCACCGCCCTCCCGGCGCCGCCGGCGTTGAACCGAACATGGCCGAACCGAACATGGCCGAACCGAACATGGCCGAACCGAACATAGTCGAACCGAATATGGCCCAGGCGGCCTTGACATCACAGGAGAACACACAGTGAGCACCCCCGCTACCGCATCCGTTAACGATACACGGTCGAACGAATCGACGAGCAAGGCGAGGACGGAAACACTGTTGACGCCGCGCTTTTACACGACCGACTTCGACGCGATGGACCGGCTCGACATGGAGCCGATTCGCGCCGAGTGGGAGGCCTTGATGGACGAGTTCCGTAACGACAATAACCGGAACCACTTCCAGCGCGACGAGGCCTTCGAAGACGAGCTCAAAGAGCTGCCGCCGGCGCTCAAAAAGGAGTTCCTGGATTTCCTGGTGTCGTCCGCGACCTCGGAGTATTCCGGACACGTACTGTATGCCGACATCAAAAAGAAGGTCAAAAACGAAGACGTCCGGGAGGTGATGGGTTACATGGCCCGCGATGAATCCCGCCATGCGGGTTTCATCAATCGCTCGCTCGAAGACTTCGGTGTGCCGGTGAACCTGGGCTTTTTACGCAAGGCGAAGAAGTACAAATACTTCAAGCCCAAGTACATCTTCTACGCGACCTACCTGTCCGAGAAAATCGGTTACGCCCGTTACATCACTATTTACCGGCATCTAGAACGGCATCCGGAACACCGTTTCCATCCGATCTTCCGCTGGTTCGAGGACTGGTGCAACGACGAGTTTCGCCATGGCGAGGTGTTCGCGCTGATCATGAAGGGCAAACCGGAGCTGTTACGGGGACTGAACCTTTACTGGATCCGGTTCTTCCTGCTCGCGGTGTACGCGACGATGTACGTCCGGGACCATACCCGTCCCGAAATGCACAAGGCACTGGGATTCGATCCGACCGACTACGACAAACGGGTCCTCGGTATCACGTCGGAGATCAGCAAACAGATATTCCCGGTCACCCTGAATCTGGACGATCCGCGTTTCTGGGCCGGGCTCGACAGGCTGGTCAGGATCAACGCGGCGGTTGCCGCCGCGAAACGGCGCGGTGGCGTATTCGGCGCGCTCAAACGTGCCGGGCTTTCGCTTGCCGCGGCGGCGATTTTCGCGAGACTCTATACGCTGCCGGTCACCAAGCACGAAGTTCCGGACAACGTCAGGCTCGTGCCGAGCTGGTAGCATCGGAAACGCCGCGGTGGAATTTGCCCTTCCCATCGGTTTCGCGCTTGCCGCGTGGTGGTTGAGCACGGTGCTGATCATCTACCGCGCCGGTTTGCCGCGCGGCTCGTTCACCGCGACGCTCGTCGGCGCGACCGTCGTCATGGCTTTCGGCGTCTATGCGCTGATGGTCAGCCGTAACGACCTGTCGGCCGGCGCCGCTTACCTGGCCTTCTTCGGCGCGCTCGCGATCTGGGCCTGGCACGAGGTATCGTACCTGTTCGGGTTCGTAACCGGTCCCAGGCCACGTGCGTGTCCGCCGGACGTCGGCGGCTTCAGGCGATTCGTGCTGGGTGTCAAGACCTGCCTTTATCACGAGATTGCGATCGTAGCGACCGTGGCCGCGATTGCGGCCTTGACGTGGAACTCGCCGAACCGCATTGGTCTCTGGGCTTTCGTGATCTTGTGGCTGATGCGCTGGAGCGCCAAGCTCAACATCTTTCTCGGCGTGCGAAATCTGCATCAGGAGTTCTGGCCCGAACGTATGCGTTACCTGGCGAGTTTCGTCGGTCGTCGCGAGACGAACCGGCTGTTTCCGTTCTCCATTCTGTTCGCGACCGTGGGGCTCGCGCTATTGGTGACTGCCGCGGTGTCGGCCGGCGACGACCTCGCGGGCCGCGCGGGCGCGACGCTTCTTGCGACGCTGTTGGCGCTGGCCATGCTCGAACACGTGTTCCTGGTGACGCGCGTCCGCGACGATGTCCTGTGGCGGCCGGGGATGCGTTCGCGAAGAGGTAGTGGCGCCGCGGCGAACTGACGATGTTCCCGTTCTCCGCGATCGTCGGTCAGGACGATATGAAACAGGCCCTGTTGGTCGCCGCCGTCGACCCGACGGTCGGCGGCGTGCTGTTGTTCGGCGATCGCGGTACCGGCAAGTCCACGGCCGTGCGTGCGCTGGCGAGCCTGTTGCCGAAAATACGCGCCGTCGTCGGCTGTCCCTATGCATGTCCGCCGGACAGCGCGGCCTGCGACGAGTCGCATGGCGTTGCGCAGGGGTGCAACGGCAAGCGCAGGCACAAGTTGTTTCCGGTGCCCGTCGTCGACTTGCCCCTGGGCGTGACCGAGGACCGCGTCGTCGGCGCGCTGGACATCGAGCGTGCGCTGGTGCACGGCGAGAAATCCTTCGAACCCGGGTTGCTGGCGCGCGCCAACCGCGGTTTTCTGTACATCGACGAGGTCAATCTGCTGGAAGACCACATCGTCGACTTGCTGCTCGACGTTGCGGCCTCGGGCGAAAACCTGGTGGAGCGCGAGGGCCTGAGCGTCCGGCACCCGTCCCGTTTCGTGCTGGTCGGCAGCGGCAATCCGGAAGAGGGCGAGCTCAGACCGCAATTGCTCGATCGTTTCGGCGTCGCGGTGGACGTATCGACGCCGACCGACGTCGCCGAGCGCGTCGAGGTCATCAAGCGTCGCGATGCTTATGAAACCGACCCGCAGGCCTTTGCGAAGAGATGGTCGCGCAAGAATGGCGCGCTCAGGCGGCGTATCGTCGATGCACGCGAGGCGCTGCCGGCGATCGAGGTCGGCGATGCCGTGCTCGGCAAGGCGGCGGAAATCTGTATCGCCCTGGAGACCGACGGATCGCGCGGCGAGCTGACCCTGATCAGGGCGGCGCGGGCGCTCGCGGCGCTGGCGAAAGACACGGCCGTGTCGCAGGCGCATTTGCGGCGCGCCGGACGTCTTGCGCTCGGTCATCGACTGCGCCGCAATCCGCTGGACGAATCGAGTGCTCAAGTGCGAGTCGATCGCGTGCTCGACGAGGTGCTCGAGGAATGAACGGCAGCCGGCACGCGAGGCGCTTGCCTGAGCAGGACGCGACACTCGCGGCCCTGTTGTTCGCCGTGGACCCCGCCGGACTCGGCGGCGTCGTGCTGCGCGGCATGCCCGGCCCGGCCCGCGACGACTGGCTTTCGGTCTTGCGGCGGCTTCTGCCCGAGGCGACGCCGTGGCGTAAGGTGCCGCTCAACGTCGGCGACGACCGGCTGCTCGGCGGCATGGACTTCGCGGCGACGGTTGCAAGCGGCAAGCCGGTGTTCGCAAGCGGCATACTCGAAGCGGCCGACGGCGGTGTCCTGTTGTTGTCGATGGCGGAGCGCCTGCGCGAGCCGGCCGCCGCCATTGTTGGCGCCGTGATCGATCACGGCGCCTTGCGCATCGAGCGCGACGGCATGACGCGGGTCGAACCCTGCCGTTTCGGTGTCGTGGCACTCGACGAGGGTATCGAGGACGACGAGCGGGTGGCCGAAGGACTCGCCGATCGCCTGGCGTTCCGCGTGCCGCTCGGCGGTCCGGGTACGCCCGATGTCGATCCGGGTAACTGGAATGCTCACGACGTAGCCGAGGCCAGGCGCCGGCTCGGTGACATTACCGCAGGTCCCGGGGTCGTCGAACGTCTGTGTCGAACGGCCGCGGCTTTCGGCATCCCGTCCGTAAGAGCGGATTTGCTGATGCTGGCCGCCGCGAAAGCGGCCGCGGCTTTGCTCGGCAAAAACGAAGCCGGCGACGAAGAGGCGGCATTGGCCGCGCGGCTGGTGCTGCCGCAACGCGCCCGCTGCCTGCCCGAAACCGACGATGCAGAAGTCGAGCGCGACGAGCCCGAGACCCCTGAGGAACCGAGTAGCGACGAAGACGACGAAGCCTCGCGCGCGCAAGCGTCGAAACGGTTTCCCGACGAGCTGTTGGTCGACGCCGTTCGTGCCGCAATCCCGGCGGGACTGCTCGAATCGCTGCAGCGTGCCGGGTCGCGCGGGCGTGGACAGTCCGCGGGCGGCCGCGGCGGCCCGCGCACGAAAAGCCGGCTGCGCGGCCGGCCGGTCGGCGTGCAGCCGGCGGCAAGACATCGCGATGCCCGGCTGAACGTGCTGGCGACACTGAAGGCCGCGGCCCCGTGGCAGCGCCTGCGGGGATCGTCGCGGGCGCCCGGAGCCCTCGAGGTTCGCGCCGCGGATCTCAGGGTCACGCGATTCAAGGATCGGGTCGAGACGACGACGATATTCGTCGTCGACGCCTCGGGCTCTCAAGCCGCGCGGCGCCTGGCCGAGGTCAAGGGTGCGATCGAGCTGCTGCTAGCCGACTGTTACGTGCGCCGCGACGAGGTTGCGCTGATCGCGGTCCGCGGGACTCGGGCCGAGCTGCTGCTGTCGCCCACCCGCGCGCTGGCCCGCGCCAAGCGCTCGTTGACGGCTTTGCCGGGCGGCGGCGGCACGCCGCTGGCGAACGGCATCGACTCGGCGCGGGAGCTGGCCGAAGCCGTTACCCGCCGCGGCCGGATCCCGGCCGTCGTGCTGTTGACCGACGGCCGCGCGAACGTCGCGCGCGACAGCACACCGGGCACCGGCCGCGCCGAACAGGACGCGATTACGGCGGCCCGCGCGTTTTGTGCCGCCGGGATCCGGGCCTTGCTGGTCGATACGTCGAGGCGGCCCCGGCCTCGCGCGCGGGCGCTGGCCGAGGCGATGGCGGCGCGTTACCTGCCCTTGCCGCAGGCCGACGCCGCGACGATTTCCGCGACCGTGCAGGGGAATGTCCGGTGAGTCGTTGCCTGCTGAGTCCTGGCCGATGAGTGCTAGCTGATGAGATCTAGCCGATGAGTCCTGAGCGATGAGTCCTGGCCGATGAGCTTCCGCGTCGCCCCCGCCAACCCTTCGCTTGCCGCGCCTGCGGCGGCCGCATCGCGGCAGGCGTCGTGTTCGGTGCCCGACGACTGGCCGAACCGTCGCGCCAGCCGTTTTGTCGACGCGGCAGGCATGGGCTGGCACGTGCAACGTGCCGGGAGCGGGCCGGGCTTGTTGCTGGTGCACGGTACCGCGGCATCGACGCATACCTGGCGGGAGATGTTGCCCGCGCTGGCGGAGTCCTACGACGTGCTGGCAATGGACTTGCCCGGTCACGCGTATAGCGGAAGACCGCCGCACAGGTCGATGGCGCTGCCGTCGCTCGCCGCCGCGCTGGCGGGCTTGCTACGCCAGGAACGCTTTTCGCCGCGTTTTGCCGTCGGCCATTCGGCGGGCGCCGCGATCGTGCTGCGCATGGTGCTCGACGGCGTCATCCATCCGTCCGCAGTGGTCGGCCTGAATGCCGCGCTGATGCCTTTCGGCGGCGGCCTGAGGACCCTGTTCGTGCCCTTGGCCAGGCTGCTCGCGAACACGCACCTGATACCCCGGTTCCTGGCGCGCCGCGCCGGGGAAGCGGATTCGGTCAGGCGCATGCTCAAAGGTACCGGTTCGACGCTGGATGAAGCTGGCATCATGCTGTACCAGCGGCTGCTGAGCCGCGAACGGCATGTCGAAGCCGTGTTGTCGATGATGGCGAGCTGGGACTTGCGGCCGCTGCTTCGCGAGCTCCCGGCGCTAGAGACGCCGCTGCACCTGATCGTCGGCGCGCGCGACAAAGCCGTCGATCCGGGGGAGGCGGCGTCGATCGCGGCCAGGGTCGGCGGCGCCCGCGTCATCCGGCTCGACGATCTCGGCCATCTTGCGCACGAGGAAAACGCCGAGTTACTCGTCGATCTGGTCCGTCAATCCTGTCCGTCAACAGCGTCCCCCGCCGATGCCTGAGATCACCGCGCCGATAGAACACTCGCGCCGTCGTATTCTCAACGACGAGGTGCACGCGCGGCCGCCGGACAGCCTGCCGACGCCTTGCGCCGCGGCGTATCTTGCCTGCCTTCCGGAGCCGAAAGCCGGTGCGGCGTCGCCGGCCGACGGGCTTTCCGACCTGCTGAGCGGCTTCGACGTCGAACCGCCGCCGCCCGATACCAAACACTTCACGAGCCCGCTGGGTTCGCGACGGCTGCGCTGGGAGCGGCATGCCGAATACAACCGCTACACGCTGATCGATACGCGTGCCGAGCTTCGACTGGGTTCCGGCGCGTCGGGTATTCCCCCGGATTGGCTTCAGGGGATGCGCGGCCAGATTCTCGTCGGCCTGAACGCGCTGATCGTCGAGATGCCGGGTTGGGAAGGGCGGATCGACCAGATCAGCGGCGAGTATTTCGCCGGCAACGTCCTGATCGGCTCACGCGTCGCCGACGGTTGCGCCGTCGCGTTGACCGATCTGCGCATCCACGAGGACGGCTTCAGCCGATTGCTGCTGATTAACGACGGTATGTCGGCCGCGCAGACCGGCAGGACGCTGCAGCGGCTGCTGGACATCGAGACGTATCGGATGATGGCGCTATTGGCGCTGCCGGTCGCCCAGGAATTGACGCCGGTGATCGACGACGACGAGCGCGAGCTCGCGTCGATCGGCGAGGCCTTGATCGATGCCGAGTCGAAGCAAGAGCAGGCATTGCTGGAACGGCTGACGCGGCTGTCGGCGAGAAGCCAGCACCGGCACCTGCGCAGCAACTATCGTTTCGCCGCGGCCGACGCTTATTACGAGATCGTGTTTCAGCGCATTCACGAGTTACGCGAAACTCGCATTCCGGGACTGCAGACTTTCGAGGAGTTCACGACGCGGCGTTTGACGCCCGCCGTCAAGACCTGCCGGGCCGTGTCGCGGCGACAGCAGTCGATACTCGAACAAATGGCGCGTGCGACCAAGCTCTTGTCGACGCGTATCGACATCACGCGCGAGTTGCAGAACCAGTCGCTGCTGGCGTCGATGAACCGGCGGGTCAAGACCCAGCTTCGCCTGCAGGCCACGGTGGAGGGTTTGTCGGTTGCCGCGGTGACCTATTATGTGGTCGGCTTGGTCGGTACGCTGGCAGAGGGTCTGTCTTTTGCCGGGCTGACCCTGGACAAGTCTCTGGTCATGGCTGCTAGCATTCCCGTCGTCGCGACGGTGGCGTATTCGGGGATTCGCCGGCTGCGTCGTAAAATCTCACGTGAGGAAGGCGAGCAGCATTGACCACTCGAATTCGGGCTAATTAAAAACGAGAATATAAAAGATGTGGACCTATAATCTGAAATCGGCACTCAGACACGACGCGGACATGAGTGAATGCCGGCGGCTGCTCAGGCACGGCTCGCATTCTTTTTTTGCGGCTTCGTTGTTGTTGCCGGCCGAGTACCGGCAGCCGATCACCGCTCTGTACGCGTTTTGCCGCGTCGCCGACGATGCGGTTGACCTCGCCGACGATCCCCGTCGAGGCCTCGACGGCCTCTACCGGCGGCTCGACGGCATCTATGCCGACAGGCCGGGCAATACCGCGGTCGATCGTGCCTTTACCCACGTCGTACACGAGTACCGGATCCCGCACCGGCTGCCGGCCGCGCTTTTGGAAGGTTTCGAGTGGGACGTCGACGGCCGGCGTTACGAGACGCTGTCGGATACCTATGCGTACTGCGCCCGTGTCGCCGGGACCGTCGGCGTGATGATGGCCATGCTGATGGGCGTGCGCGACAAGGCGGTTCTGAGCCGCGCCTGCGACCTGGGTGTCGCGATGCAGCTTACCAACATCGCACGCGACGTCGGTGAAGACGCGCGCAACGGACGGATATATCTGCCGCTCGGCCTGTTGCGCTCGCACGGCGTGGAACTGGACGCCTGGATGCGCCGTCCCGGATTCAACCCCGATATCGGACAATCGGTGCGGGAGATACTCGAGGCCGCCGACCGGCTCTACCGGCGCGCCGAGCGGGGCATCGGCCAGCTACCGGTCGGCGTCCGCCCTGCGATTTTCGCCGCGCGCTCGATTTATGCCGAGATCGGCCGGGAGATCGAACGCCGGCGGTACGACTCGGTCAATCAGCGTGCTGTCGTCGGCGGCCGGCGCAAGCTGCAGCTACTTGCAAGAGCGATACGCAAGGCATTCCTGCGCCAGCAGTGTGACGCCTCGCCGCCGCTCAAGGAAACGCATTTCCTGTTGGATGCCGTATCGCAGATGCCTTAGTCCAGCTACTGCGCGCAGTCGCTGGGCCTGCAGGCTCACGAGTGTCCTCATGTATTCGGTCGTTCTCTGATCGCGCATTCCCTTAAAGCGCCGCGACCGATATCTGGTGCAAGAGTGCGTAATGCGTCATTTTGTCTAAATTGGTTCCTTGCGATGTAGAGAAGGCCGAGTAGAGTCGTACCATGCCAATAGACCTCGCCAAAGTGCTGTCTTTCTCGGTGGAGGAGCGAATTCGGATTGCTCAGTCCATTTGGGATAGTGTTGCGATGGCTCTTGATTGGTGCGAGTCGGAAAGGAGTTGTGGTTCGATGAACACATGGAGAGGTTTGAAGTCGTAAACGGGAAGTCTTCATCATGGGACGTAATCTGGGTCAAATTGTAAAGTCGTTGCCTAAAGTCCGACATGCCAAGGTCGAAGCTCGCGCCGCCGAGCTGATTGCGGAGCAGGCCAAGTTGCAGGATCTACGTAAGGCGTCTGGCCTCAAGCTCAAAAGAACCTGAATGGCGGGGCGTTGCCGCTGAAAGATTGTCCAATGCCGGGCTGATCCCCTAGATGACCAGCCCTCCGATCATGAAGCGGGTGCCAAGAAATACCATTGATATATGACTAATTAGTCATGATATAGTTGTCATGTAGACAAACAAGGAGGTTTGTTCGATGAGTATTCCTGCGCTACAGGAGAACGGAGAGCTGCCGCCAGGTCAGCATCAAGCCTCTTTGGAGGAAGTGGAAACGGTATTCGGTTTCTCTACAGAGCGTAGAAAACGACTGATGCAGGGACTACGAGATGCGGTTTCCAATTTGGTGTTGTCCGGTGTAAGGAAATTGTGGATCAATGGCAGTTTTATCACCGACAAGGACGATCCGAACGATATTGATGGTTGTTGGGAATACACGTCGCTTGTCGATACTGAAGTGCTTGATCCTGTTTTCTTGCTGTCAAGAAATGACATGAAAGAAAAGTATGGCTTGGATTTCTTCATATCGAACCTTGTCGAATCGGGGAGCGGCTTGCCGTTCTCTGAGTTTTTCCAGGTCAATCGAGACGGTGACCCGAAAGGTATTGTTGTCGTAAACCTGAGAGGTCCGAAATGATCACAAGCGACCGACAATATGAGGCCGCGAAGAAGCAACTAGCCATGCTTGAGGAATCCCTTTCTGCTCCGAAAAGGAAAGGTGTCCCCGACGCGGTGAGACAAGCCGGCAACGCGCAGACGCAAGAATTGATGGATGAGATTCAGGAATCCATTGATGAGTACGAGAAACTCAGGAGCAGTAAACCCACTGATGTAGAGGTACATTCACTGGACGACTTGATGCTTGCCCCGATTCGTTATCGCATAGCCGCCCATATGAGCGTTGATGAATTTGGTCGCAAAGTAGGCGTGAGTGCGCGCCAGATTGTTCGCTATGAGCGCGAAGGCTATCAGAACATCAATTCCAGCACCTTCCAGAAAATATTGAGGAAACTGAATCTTCGTCTCGATGGCAAAGTTGCCTGACTCAACCTATCTGGTTTCTGATTTCACGCGTGGCTACGCGTAGGCACTACGTGGAAAGGACGCTGGCGGTCCGTCGGGTGGCTAACCCGCCCGCCGCATTCTGAACGGCAGCAGGCGGCGGACCCAGCCGCGTTGGAAGCGTTCGAGGTCCAGGCTCTCGTGCATTGTGAGTGTGGCGCCATTGCCGTCTTCGACCGACAACAGCGAGCGCGCGTAAAACGGCGTGTCCTCCAGGGTTCTTGCCACGGTCGCGGTGCCGTTGCCGCGTAACTCACGGCCGATCCGCCACCCCGTCCGCGGCAAGGCCAGCGGCGGCGGTAGCGCTTTTTCGGTCAGTGTACCGCCGGCATCGATCTCGACGGCGAGCCCGCGCTGCAATGTATCGGTCTGGGTCACGGCGTAGTTGATGGACGTCCGTGACGACCGGCTGCCGCGGCTCCAGTTCCAGTGCGCAAAATCCCGCTCGAGCGCGCGGTCGCCGGCATTGGTGTCCAGATAGGCGTCACCCTGCCAGCTCAGCGACGGTGCGCGCATGCGAACCTCGATCTTTGCCGCCGGCGCAATGGGCTGCCAGTGATGGCGATCGCCGGCGTCTAGCGAGAACGCCGTCTCGTTCAGGCCTTCGGGCCGGACGACGACGCGGCCGCGTATCGGCAGGCCGAGCGGCGCGCTGCGCTCGTCGATGTCGATTTCCAGGCGATCGCCGCGCCAGGCCAGGCTGCTCGGCCCGACCCTGAATCGATTGGCATCGCGTTCTAGCGCGCCGGCGCCGAGTTCGGTCATGGACCAGCGTTTTCCACGCGGCGGGTAGAGGCAGACGTTGATCGTGCAATGTTGCTCGGGATCGGCGTCGCCGCGCGCGCGGGCGGCGAAGTAATAGGGCGAAAAAACGCTGCCGATGAAGGCGATGACGACGATGCCGTGGCGGCCGTCGTCGCTGAGCCCGTCCACGTACCACCAGCGATAACCGCCGCCCGGCACCGGAACGTCGAAGCGTGGCCGGTCCTGGCCGCGGGCGGAGGCGGAGAATCGCTGCATGGGCTTTGGTGTCCTGTCGAGAGACCCTGATCATCGCATTCCGGGGCGGCTCGATCACCCTCCGGCCATTTGACTGCATGGGTCGATGTGTCTATTCTGATTGACAAACAAGAATGACAATCAAAGATGACAATCAAAGATGACAATCGACGGAGGCTCGCGATGCACGCCGAGGATCGAATCGATGCCGCGCTGAAACGCACAATCGACGGGGCGGCCGGCCCGGCCTGCCCGCCGGGCCTTGCCGAAGCAATGCGCTACGCCGTGTTTCCGGGCGGTCACCGGATCCGCCCGCAGCTCTGTCTGGCCGTGGCCATGGCGCAGGCCGGGAGCGACGATGCCGTCGTCGACGCGGCCTTGTCGGGCATCGAGTTGTTGCACTGTGCATCGCTGGTTCACGACGACATGCCGTGTTTCGACGACGCGCCGACGCGGCGCGGTAAACCCTCGGTACACCTGGCCTTCGGCGAGTCGCAGGCGCTTTTGTGCGGGGATGCGCTGATCGTGCTCGCGTTTCAGACATTGGCCGCGGCAGCGCAGAGTGCGCCGCGGCGTGCGGGGTTGTTGCTCGGCATCGTCAGCAACGGCGTTGGCGCGCCGAACGGGATCGTTGCCGGGCAGGCTTGGGAATGCGAGTCCGCCGTGGCCCTGACCGACTACCAGCGGGCGAAAACCGGCGTATTGTTCGCGGCTGCGACGATGGCCGGCGCCGCGGCGGCGGGTGCCGATCACGAACCCTGGCGGGAGCTCGGCGAGCGCATCGGCGCGGCCTACCAGGTTGCCGACGACCTCCTGGACCGGTTCGCCGACCCGCTCGCGATCGGCAAGCCGGTCGGCCAGGACGCGCGTTACGACCGCCCCAACGCGGTCGGTGAAATGGGTGTCGACGGTGCATCCCGCCGCCTGAAATCGCTGATCGAAGACACGCTGGACGCCGTCCCGGCCTGCCCGGGCCGAGATGATCTACGTGCGCTGATCGCCCGTGAGGCCGGCCGTTTCTCCGGCCGCGCGCTCGAGGGCCGCGCCGCGGCCTGAGACGCCGCCGGCGGCCGGCCGGGGCGCCTAATCTTGGCTCGCAACCGCCTGTTCAAGCTGCGCAATCGCCTGCTGACCGACCCCGGGTTTCGGCGTTGGGTGCAAAAGACGTTTATTGGCCGGTGGCTTGCGAATCGGCAGGCCTATCGCCTGTTCCGTATCGCCAGCGGTTTCGTGCACAGCCAGGTGCTGCTGGCCTGCGTGCGTCTGGACCTGTTCGAACGGCTGCGGCATGGCCCCTTGCCGCTGGCCCGCATCGCCGAAGGCATCTCGCTGCCGGCCGAACGCGTCCGTCACCTGCTGGACGCGGCCAGCGCGCTGGGCCTGCTCGAGGCGCGCGCCGGTGGGTACTACGGGCTCGGCATGCTCGGTGCGTCGATGACCGGCAATACCCCCCTGAACGCGCTGGTTCGCCACCATGCGGTGCTGTACGAGGACCTGGCCGATCCCGTTTCCGTGTTCGCGAACGACGGTCCGAGCCGGCGAATGGGCGAGCTTTGGCCCTACGCGGCGGCGGAGACGCCGCGCTCGCTCGGCGCGGACGCGGTCGGCGCCTATACGAGCTTGATGGCGAGCTCGCAGTCGATGATCGCCGAGCAGGTCCTGGACGCGGTCTCGATGCGCCGCTACGGGAGCCTGCTGGACCTCGGCGGCGGCGCGGGCGCGTTTGTCGCGGCCGTTGCCGAGCGCTGGCCGCATCTGGCGCTCACCCTCGCCGATCTGCCCGCGGTTGCCGCGATCGCGCGCGAACGTCTCGACGCGAAGGGTTTGCGCGAGCGGATTCGCGTCATCGAAATCGATGCGGCGAAAGAGGCCGTTTCCGGACCGTACGACATCGTGTCGCTGGTGCGGATTCTGCACGATCACGACGACGAGCGGGTCCTCGAGTTGCTTGCGACCGCAAGGGCCGCGCTGGCCCCCGGCGGCCTGTTGCTGATCGCCGAACCGCTGGCCGGAAAGCGCCCGCCCGGCGACCTGATCGAGACGTACTTCAGCGTCTACCTGCTGGCGATGGGCAGCGGCCGCCCGCGCCGCTTCGAGGCACTCGCGGCGCTGCTCGAGAAAGCCGGTTTCAGGCGTATCCGGCAGCGTCCGACGCCGGTGCCCCTGATTACCAGCGTCATCGTGGCGCGCCGGTGACGACAATGTTGGCGGCAGTGTTGAAGATAATGTTGACGATCGGATGTAAACAAAGATTGACATTATATGGAGTCAGAGTAAACTGACAGTCATGGCAAACCAGTCCGTAAATCGGGATGGGGAGGGCGAGGTTCGCACCCGCGCCGTGGTCTTCGAACGGCCGCAGGCCGTGGCCTTGAGACAGCTCGAGCTGACGCCGCCGGAACCCGATCAGGTGTTGGTCGACGTCGAGTGGAGCGGAATCAGCACCGGCACCGAAAAGCTGTTGTGGAGCGGCCGGATGCCGCCGTTTCCGGGCATGGGTTACCCGCTGGTGCCGGGCTACGAGACGGTCGGCCGCGTCGCGGCTTCGGGCGAGACGGCCGATGTCGTTCCCGGCCAGCGCGTGTTCGTGTCCGGCGCCCGCTGTTACGGCGAGGTTCGGGGGTTGTTCGGCGGCGCGGCCTCGCGCCTGGTCGCCGATCGCTCGAAGCTGGTACCGATCGGCGAGAAACTCGGCGAAGACGCCATCCTGTTTGCGCTCGCGGCCACCGCCTATCATGCACTGGTGCCCGACGAGCGCTCGCGCTTACCCGAGCTCGTTGTCGGACACGGCGTGCTCGGCCGGCTGCTCGCGCGCCTGACGATCGCGCTCGGCGGGCGGGCGCCGACGGTCTGGGAAACCAATCCTAAACGGGCGGCGGGAGCCGTGGGATACGACGTCATCGACCCCGCTTCCGATACCCGAAAAGACTACGGTTGCATCGTCGACGCCAGCGGCGACGCGAGCCTGCTCGATGTGCTGATCCAGCACTTGGCCCGCCGCGGCGAGATCGTGCTCGCCGGCTTTTACGCCGAGCCCTTGTCGTTCACTTTTCCGCCCGCGTTCATCCGCGAGGCGTCGATACGCATCGCCGCGGAATGGGCGGGCGATGATCTACAACGTGTCAAATCGCTGGTGGACGGCGGCGCCCTGTCGCTCGCCGGCCTGATCAGCCACCGTGCGCCGGCCGCCGAGGCGGAACGTGCTTACCAGAGCGCGTTCTCGGATCCGGACTGCCTGAAGATGGTACTCGACTGGAGGTCTGCCTGAATGCTCGAGACAGCCAAGCCAAGAGAACGCGCTCCCAAGGAACACGTCGTCGATCCGCAGATACAGTTGCGCGACCGGCTGCGCGAGGAAGCCGCGATAGAACCGGATCCGGTTGCAACCGGCGAGCCGGCGAAAGAAACGCAGATCATCGCGATCTACGGCAAGGGCGGTATCGGCAAGAGTTTCACCTTGTCGAACCTGTCCTACATGATGGCGCAGCAGGACAAGAAAGTGCTTCTGATCGGCTGCGATCCGAAAAGCGACACGACCTCGCTTTTGTTCGGCGGCCGGAGCTGTCCGACGATCATCGAGACTTCGTCGAAGAAAAAGGCCTCCGGCGAAGAGGTCGAGATCGGCGACGTCTGCTTCAAGCGCGACGGCGTGTTCGCGATGGAGCTCGGCGGGCCCGAGGTCGGCCGCGGCTGCGGCGGCCGGGGCATCATCCACGGCTTCGAGTTGCTCGAGAAGCTGGGTTTCCACGACTGGAACTTCGATTACGTGCTGCTGGATTTCCTGGGCGACGTGGTCTGCGGCGGTTTCGGTCTGCCGATCGCCCGCGACATGTGCCAGAAAGTCATCGTCGTCGGCTCCAACGATCTGCAGTCGCTGTACGTTGCGAACAACGTCTGCTCTGCCGTGCAGTACTTCCGCAAGCTCGGCGGCAATGTCGGCGTCGCCGGCATGGTCATCAATAAGGATGACGGCACCGGCGAGGCGACCGCGTTCGCGGAGTCGGTCGGCATTCCGGTGCTCTCGGCGATCCCGGCGGACGACGACATTCGCAAAAAGAGCGCTAACTACGAAATCGTCGGCCGGCCGGGCGGCCGATGGGCGCCGCTGTTCGAGCAACTCGCCGAAGGCGTGGCCGAGGCGCCGCCGCTGCAACCCACGCCGCTGGAACACGAAGGCCTGCTGAAACTGTTCGACAGCGAAGACGACGCAGGCTCCGGGGCGCTGGTGCCGGCGACCGCGGCCGACATGTGCGGCAAGGAATTCGTCGAACGGCCGTCGTTGGAGGTCGTGTACGACGAAGTGTGAGCGGACGGCACGCAGGACGACGACCGGGCGCCGAGCGATAAGGACACAAGGCCCGAGGCAGCGAGACATGCCAAACGAGGAAAACACAACACGGAACACAACTGGGGGGGAGGCGGCCAGCCGGGAAGTCGTTTACGACGCCGGCATCGGCGCCGGCGCACCGGCACCGGCTGCCGCCGCGCCGGCCGGGGGCTGTCACTCGTCCGGCGAGCTCAAGAAGGCGGCTGCCGCGGCGGGCAAGAGCGAAGTGCTCGAGCGTTACGCGAAGGACTATCCGACCGGCCCTCACGACCAGCCGCAGAGCATGTGCCCGGCTTTCGGTTCGCTGCGTGTCGGCTTGCGCATGCGTCGCACCGCGACGATCCTGTCCGGTTCGGCCTGCTGCGTCTACGGCCTGACCTTTACGTCGCACTTCTACGGCGCGCGCCGCACGGTCGGGTACGTGCCGTTCAATTCGGAAACGCTGGTCACCGGCAAGCTCTACGAAGACATTCGCGACGCCGTGCACGAGATGGCGGATCCGGAGCACTACGACGCGATCGTCGTCACCAATCTCTGCGTGCCCACGGCCTCGGGCGTGCCGCTGCAGATGCTGCCGAAGGAGATCGACGGCGTGCGCATCATCGGCATCGACGTGCCGGGTTTCGGCGTGCCGACCCATGCCGAAGCCAAGGACATCCTGGCCGGCGCGATGCTCAAATACGCGCGCGAGGAGGCCGAGAGCGGCCCGGTCAAGGCGCCCCGGGAACGGCAGAGCGCACCGACCGTCACGCTGCTCGGCGAGATGTTCCCGGCCGACCCCGTGGGCATCGGCCAGCTCCTGGAGCCGCTGGGGCTCGCCGCGGGTCCCGTCGTGCCGACCCGCGAATGGCGCGAGTTGTATGCCGCGCTGGACAGCCGGGTCGTCGCCGCGATTCATCCCTTCTATACGGCATCGATTCGCGAATTCGAGCACGCCGGCCGTACCGTCGTCGGTTCCGCGCCGGTCGGTCAGCACGGCACGGCCGCCTGGCTGGACGCGATCGGCAAAGCCTACGAGATCGACAAAAAGAAAATCGCGCGGGCGAAAAACCGCTTCCTGTCGGCGATCGCCGGCGCCGTCGCCGCGGCGCCGATCAAAGGCCGCATCACCTTGTCGGGTTACGAAGGCTCCGAGCTTTTGGTCGCCAGAATGCTGGTCGAGTCCGGCGCGGACCTGCGTTACGTCGGCAGCGCCTGTCCGCGCACCAAGTGGTCGGCGGCCGACCGGGAATGGCTGGAGAGCAAGGGGGTCACGGTCAATTACCGCGCCTCGCTCGAGGACGATCTCGCGGCGATGGCGGAGTTCGAGCCGGACCTCGCGATCGGCACGACGCCGGTGGTGCAGAAAGCCAAGGAATCTGCGATCCCGGCGCTGTATTTCACCAACCTGATTTCGGCGCGGCCGCTGATGGGCGTTCCCGGTCCGGGCTCGCTGGCCCAGGTCGTCAATGCCGCGATCGGGCACCGCACGCGGTTCGACACGATGCGCGAGTTCTTCGACGGCGTCGGCGAGGGCGAAACCAGCGGTGTCTGGGAAGACCTGCCGGCGGCGGCCTCGGTCGGTCGGGGCGGGGAGGCGCGCGCCTGATGCTGGTACTCGATCACGACAGGGCGGGCGGCTACTGGGGCAGCGTCTACGTCTTCACCGCGATCAAGGGCCTGCAGGTCATCATCGACGGTCCGGTGGGCTGCGAAAACCTGCCGGTGACTTCCGTCCTGCATTACACCGACGCGCTGCCGCCGCACGAGTTGCCGATCGTCGTGACCGGCTTGTCCGAGGAAGAGCTCGGCCAGCTCGGCACCGAGGAGGCGATGAAGCGTGCGCACGGGGTCCTGGATCCGTCCAGGCCCAGCGTCGTCGTCACCGGTTCGATCGCCGAGATGATCGGCGGCGGCGTGACGCCCGAAGGGACCAAGATCAAACGCTTTTTGCCGCGCACGATCGACGAGGATCAGTGGCAAAGCGCGGACCGCGCGATATATTGGCTTTGGACCGAGTTCGGCCCCAAAAAGGGCAAGGTACCGCCGCTGAAAAAACGCAAGGCCGGCGAGAAGCCCAAGGTCAATATCATCGGTCCCTGTTACGGCATGTTCAACATGCCGTCGGACCTGGCCGAAATCCGGCGGCTGGTCGAAGGCATCGGCGCCGAGGTCAACCTGGCGTTTCCGCTGGGCGCCGAGCTCGGCCAGGTCAAAAAGCTCGCCGACGCCGAGGTCAACGTCTGCCTGTACCGCGAATTCGGCCGCGGTCTCTGCGAGGCGCTGGACCGGCCGTACCTGCAGGCGCCGATCGGCCTGCACAGCACGACCAAGTTCCTGCGCGAGCTGGGCGGACTGCTGGGGCTAGATCCGGAGCCTTTCATCGAGCGGGAAAAACACACGACGATCAAACCGCTGTGGGACCTGTGGCGTTCGGTCACCCAGGACTTTTTCGCCACGGCGAGCGTCGCCGTCGTCGCCAACGAGACGTATACCCGCGGTCTCAAGCATTTTCTCGAGAACGATCTCGGCATGCCCGTTTGCGTCAGCTTTCAGCGCAGGGCGGGCGTCAAGCCCGACAACGCCGCCGTGCGGGCGGCCCTGGCCGAACACAAGCCGCTGGTCGTTTTCGGCAGCTACAACGAGCGCATGTACCTGGCCGAGAACGGGGCGCACGGCATCTACATCCCGGCGTCGTTTCCCGGTGCGGTCATTCGCCGGCACGCCGGCACGCCGTTCATGGGCTACGGCGGCGCGACCTACGTCGTGCAAGAGGTCTGCAACGCCCTGTTCGATGCCTTGTTCAACATCCTGCCTCTGGGTACGGAGCTCGACCAGGTCGACGCGACGCCGGCCGCGATGCACCGCGAGCTGGTCTGGACGGACGAGGCGCAGCAGGAGCTCGAACGTATCGTGGCGGAGAAGCCGGTACTGATCCGTATCTCCGCCGCCAAGACCTTGCGCGACGCCATCGAAAGACAGGTGCGCGATGCGGGCCTCGACGAAGTCACGGTCGATTGCGTGCGTCGCGTAACGATGAAGGAGGGAGGCGGTCGCGCGGCTGCGTGACCGGGCGAGGGAAGCGCGAGTAACACGACCGTCCTGAAACTCGAGAAGGAACTCGAGAAGAAATTCGATAACAAGGGCGGAGAGAAAGCGGAGGAAGTGTCATGGACACCAATAGCAGTCTCACCCACGGACTCAGGAAAGACGAAGTCTGGTCCTGCCGTTTCATCTGGCTGGTCTGTTTTGCCGTATTCCTGCCGGTAGCCGTCGTCGCGCGTTTGTCGGGTTGGCGCTGGCGACCGTGGCCCGGGCAGTCCGGGCGTCACGGCTCTGTGATCGAGGAGGCCAAGGCGATGTCGGCAACGGTGACCGGCACCGTGTTCTCCGTGTGACGAGTTTTGCAGCGGCGGCGCAAGCCGTCGATGCGAACCCCGGCTGTGAGGGTTATCGCGGCAACTACAACCATGTCGACTTGTGTAGTTCAGGAGTAAATAAACCATGTCTGATGACGACAGATCTGATTCAGGTCTTACACCAAGGGAGGCTCAGGAGTTCCATCGATACTTCATGACGGGCTTCATCATATTCACAGTGATAGCGATCATCGCCCATTTCCTCGCGTGGCAATGGCGGCCCTGGCTGCCGGGCCCCGAAGGTTACGCGGCGGTGACCGAGGGCTTCAACGCCGTCGCTCAAAGCGTTCTGACGCGCTTTTCCTGAGGAGAAACGACCATGTGGCGAATTTGGTTAATTTTTGACCCGCGGCGCTTGCTGATCGGCCTCGCCGTGTTTCTTCTCGTGCTGGCCTTGCTGATCCACTTCGTGCTGTTGAGCACGGACCGCTTCAACTGGCTGGAGGGACCGGGCGCTGCCCTGGATACGCAAGCACCGGCGACGCTCATCGAGCCGGGGCGTTTGGAGCGCGTTTCACGCTGGGTGTAAACCTGAAATCCCGCAGGAAAAACCGCGGTGGATCGGGTCGCCTCCCGGTGTCCTGTCCGAATAGTTCGACAAATTAATCGGACAGGACACCGAGGAGCCTTAGCACAAGTCATGCCGGCCTCATTTTGTGTCGGAACGCCTCGTGTCGGAACGCCGATCTCGGCGTTGCGCAAAGGCCGCAATAGCGCTGCTATGGAGGCCTTGACGCGTCTTGATCTCGGCGCTCCGACACGGAATGGGCCTCGCGGGGCTGATGCAGGGTCTTCCTGGTGGCGGTCGGTAAGGTCGGTCGGTAAGGGCGGCCGGTTTGCCGTGTTCTTCTGCGGAAGATTGCGGACGGTCGCGGACTACTGCGGACGATTGGCGAATACGATTGGCGAGTACGATTGGCGAATACCTCGGCTCGTGACGGCGTGTTCATGAACGCCGTCGGAGGATAAAGCGATGTCTATGCTGAGCTACGAGAAAAAATACCGGATACGCGGCGGCACCTTCATCGGTGGCGACCTGTTCGATTTTTGGGTCGGACCGTTCTACGTCGGCTTCTTCGGCGTCACGACCCTGTTTTTCACGCTGCTCGGAACCGGGCTGGTCTTCTACGGCGCCGCGATCGGTCCGACCTGGAACGTCTGGCAGATCAACATCGCGCCGCCGGACCTAAGCTACGGCCTGTCTTTCGCGCCGCTCAAGGAAGGCGGTCTCTGGCAGCTCATCACGATCTGCGCGACCGGCGCCTTCGTGTCCTGGGCGCTGCGGCAGGCCGAGATCAGCCGCAAGCTCGGCATGGGTTATCACATTCCGATTGCCTTCGGCGTTGCGATCTTCGCGTACGTCACCCTGGTCGTGATACGGCCGGTACTGATGGGGGCGTGGGGACACGGTTTTCCTTACGGCATCATGAGTCATCTCGACTGGGTGTCCAACACCGGCTACCAGTATCTGCATTTTCACTACAATCCGGCGCACATGCTCGCCGTGACGTTCTTTTTCACGACCGTGTTTGCGCTCGCCTTGCACGGCGGCGCCATTCTGTCGGCGACCAACCCGCATAAAAAGGGCGACACGGTCAAGACCAATTACCATGAGAACAGCTTCTTCCGCGACTCGATCGGGTATTCGATCGGCTCGCTCGGCATCCACCGCCTGGGACTGTTCCTCGCGCTGAACGCCGGGTTCTGGAGCGCGGTCTGCATCGTCATCAGCGGACCGTTCTGGACCCGGGGCTGGCCCGAGTGGTGGAACTGGTGGCTGTCGCTGCCGATCTGGAGCTAGGGGACGTCATGGCTGCGTATCAGAACATTTTCAATCGGGTCCGCGTACACGGCGAGCCCGACTTGGGTGTGCCGTTGCCGCGCGGCGGTTACTGGAAGCGGGGCAACAAGACGTTCATACAGCGCCTGTTCGGCATTTTCGGCGAGGCGCAGGTCGGACCCGGCTATCTCGGCACGACGGGCTTTTTGTCCCTGGTGTTCGGTTTCGCCGCGATTGAGATCATCGGTCTCAACATGTGGGCGTCCGTCGGTTGGGACCCGGTACAGTTCGTCCGTATGTTGCCGTGGCTGGCGCTAGAACCCCCCGGACCGGAGTGGGGGCTTCGTATTCCGCCGCTGAACGAGGGCGGCTGGTGGCTTTTGGCCGGCTTTTTCCTGACCTTGTCGATATTGCTCTGGTGGTATCGCATGTACCGGCGCGCGGTCCAGCTCGGCATGGGCACCCACGTCGCCTGGGCCTTTGCGGCGGCCATCTGGTTGTACCTGGTTCTGGGTTTCATCCGCCCGGTCATGATGGGTAGCTGGAGCGAGGCCGTACCCTTCGGCATTTTCCCGCACCTGGACTGGACGACCGCGTTTTCGCTGCGTTACGGCAACCTGTTCTACAACCCGTTCCACATGTTGTCGATCACGTTCCTCTACGGTTCGACCTTGTTGTTCGCGATGCACGGCGCTTCGATCCTGGCGACGGGCCGATACGGCTCGCACCGCGAGATCGAACAGATCGTCGACCGCGGCACGGGCGCGGAGCGCGGCGCCCTGTTCTGGCGCTGGACGATGGGTTTCAACGCCACTTTCGAATCGATTCACCGCTGGGCGTGGTGGTTCGCGGTGCTGACGCCGCTGACCGGGGGCATCGGGATACTGCTGACCGGTACCGTGGTCGACAACTGGTACCTGTGGGGCATGGAGCATGGCCTGGTACCGCCGTATCCCGAGGTTTATCCGGACCTCACCGATCCGGCGGTGGCGCCCTGAGCGCGGGCAAGGGCGCGAGAACAAAGGCAGCGAGAACAAGGCAGCGAGAACAAGGCAGCGAGAACAAGGGAGCGAGAACATGAGAGCAAGAACATGAGCAGCGCAAACCGCACGATCTCCTGTCTGTTCGCCTTGACGTTGCTCACGGTCTCGGCCTGTGAGCGGCCGCCGGTGGAATCGACGCAATTGGGCTACCGCGGCATGAACATGGCGGAAATCGACAATCCGCGCGCGCCGGCACCGGAGACCGGTTATCCGCCGGCGCTGCCGCCCGCTCCGGCCGTCGGCCCCACGGCCGGTGAGGTCTACCGGAACGTGCAGGTGCTGGGCGACTTGTCGGTGGCCGAATTCACCCGCCTGATGACGGCGATGACGGCCTGGGTGTCGCCCGAGGAAGGCTGCAACTATTGTCACGTCCCGACGGATCTCGCCAGCGACGACGTGTACACGAAGGTTGTATCACGGCGCATGATCGAGATGACCCAACACATCAACAGCGAATGGCGCAGCCATGTCGGCGACAACGGCGTCAATTGTTACAGCTGCCATCGTGGCGATACCGTGCCTGAGTACATCTGGTATTCGGAAGGCGATTCGCAATACGGCAATCGCAACTTCGCCGGTTGGCGCGACGGCCAGAACCTGCCCGCGGAGCGGGTCGGGCTGACGACCCTGCCGTCGGATCCGTTCACCCGCTACCTGACCTCACCGGACAACGAATCGGTCAGGATCACGCCGCTGCAGGCGGGCGTGGCCCCGGACATGCCTCCCGGCGGTATCAAGACCGCGGAGTGGACCCACGCGCTGATGATGAACTGGTCGCAGTCGCTGGGGGTCAATTGCACCTATTGCCATTACACGGCCGATTTCCAGGACTGGAACCTCAGCACGCCGATGCGGGTCACCGCGCATCATGGCCTGAACATGGTGCGCAGTATCAACGCCGAGTATCTGGAGCCGCTGCGAGGCGAGTATCCGCCCGAGCGCCTGGGGCCGGTGCTCGGCGATGCGCCGAAAGCGGACTGCGCAACCTGCCACCAGGGCGACGAGAAACCGCTGGGCGGCGCCGACGCGGTGTCGGCCTACCCGTCCCTGGTTGGAGACGAATAGGCTCCCGTATCGTCGGCGTCACGACCTCGTCGCGATTGTCGTCGCCGTCGTCATCGCAATAGTCACGGCCGAGCCGACCTTTCCGGCGCGATCGGTCTCAGCCTGCCGGTTCGATCATGTCCCGCTGCCGGCTTGCTCCAGGAAACCGGTATACGCTGCGATGAACGCGTCCCGGTGCTCGAAGTACGGCAGTGCGCCGCTGTCGAAGGGCTGAACCTGCCAGTTGTCGCGGGCGCGGGCCCAGCCGGATTCTCTGAAGTCGCTGAAGTCGCCGCGGGTCCCGTGCGGCAGCCAGACCGGCAGCTCCAGGGTCTCGTAGACCTTGCGGATGTCCCTGCTGAACAGCCTGCCGGACAGGAATGCCAGCGGCGCGTGTTCCGCGCCCGGCTGGTGGGTCGCCAGGTCGCAATACCTGGCCAGGCCTTCGTCGATGGCGTCCGAGCCCCAGGTGCGGCGCAGGAAATAACGGATCGTGCCCGGCCTGACCAGTAAGCCATACAGGCCGCGGCGCCACCACGGCACGTTGATCACGGCCGACAGCAGGCGCATCTCCCGGGTGCTGCCTTCCGCGGCGCGCAGCCTGTCCGCGCCCCGGTTGAATCCGGTCGGCGTGACCAGCGCAAGCGTCCGAAATCTGGACGGCTCGTCTCTTGCGGCGCGTGCGAGGAACTCCGCCGACAGCGACAAGGCGAGCGCGTCGACGGGTTGGTCGTGATCCCGCCCGATTTCGTCGAGCAGGTCGCGGATGGCGTCGACGTACAGTTGCACGGTGTAAGCCCGGCTCGATCGGTCCGAGGCGCCGAAGCCCGGCAGGTCGGGCGCAAACACCGTTCTCGAATCTCGGAAATGATCGCGGAAATGGTCGAAGACCGGTTTGATCTCGTAGGCGGAACCGGCCGCATTGATGCTGTGGATCAGCAGCAGCGGCCTGCCGCTGCCCGCGACGTAACAGGCGATGCGTCCGGCGCGCCCCGAGTACTCGCGGCGCTCGGCATCGAGCGCCGGCGGAAGGGGCTCCATCAATCGACCTGACCGTTGAACATTCGTGCAGAATACCGTAATGCCGGGCATCGTGCGCGCATCCGCAAACACAAGACACGTCGTCGTCGTCGGTGCCGGCATCGGCGGTCTTTGCGCGGCGCTCGACCTCGCGGCCGGCGGCCTGCGCGTCACACTGGTCGAGCGCCAGCCGCATCCGGGCGGCAAGATGCGCGAGCTTACCGTGGACGGCGCCGGCATCGACTCCGGCCCGACCGTATTCACGATGCGTTGGGTGTTCGAAGACCTGTTCGCCGACGCCGGTCTGTCCTTTGCCGAGCATGTCGGGCTGACTGCCGCGACGACGCTCGCCCGTCACGCCTGGCTCGACGGCAGCCGGCTCGATCTCTACGCCGATGTCGATCGATCCGCCGATGCGATCGCGGCGTTTGCCGGCGCGGATGAAGCGCTCGCGTATCGCCGATTCGCCGCGAGCTCGGAGCAGGTCTTCGAGACGCTGGACCGTTCGTTCATGCGTGTCGAGAAACCGGGCCCGATGTCGCTGACCATGGCGGCCGGCCCCGGCGGTTTGCCGGGACTGTGGGCGACCCGGCCGTTTCGCACGCTGTGGTCGGAGCTCGGCCGGGTGTTTCGCGATCCGCGCTTGAGACAACTGTTTGCGCGTTATGCGACCTATTGCGGATCGTCGCCGTTTCAATCGCCGGCAACCTTGATGCTGATTGCGCACGCGGAACGGGCCGGCGTATGGCTGGTGGACGGGGGCATGCAGCGGCTGGCGGAAGCGCTGGCTGCGGCCGCCGCCGGCGCCGGCACCGAGATTCGGTACCGGACGCCGGCAACGCGCATCCGGACCCGCGGCGGACGCGTCTGTGCGGTGGAACTCGGCGACGGCACGTGCCTCGACGCCGACGCAGTGATCTTCAACGGCGATGTCGCGGCCTTGAGCGCCGGGCTGATGGGCCCGGACGTGACCGACGCGCTGCCGGACCGGCGCGGCGAGGCGCGTTCCCTGTCGGCCGTCACCTGGAGTTTGTCGGCCCGGGCCCGCGGTTTTCCGCTGGCGCATCACAACGTGTTTTTCGGCGGCGACTACGCCGAGGAGTTCGACGCAATCTACGGTCGCCGCGCGATCTGCGAACAGCCGACGGTGTACGTCTGCGCGCAGGACCGGGGCGCGGGCGAGGGCCCCGGGGACGACGCGACGGAGCGCTTGTTCCTGCTCGTTAACGCGCCGCCGCGGGTACTGAGCGATGTTGAGATCAAGCGTACCGGGGAGCGGGCCTTCGGCCTGCTCGCGCGTCACGGCCTCGAGTTCACGGACTACCGCGGCGAGGCGGTCGTGACCACGCCGGGCGATTTTGCCCGGCGCTTTCCCGGCAGCGACGGCGCGATCTACGGCTGGCCCACGCATGGCTGGTCCGCGACGTTTCGACGCAGCGGGTCGCGCTCCAGGATCGGTGGGCTTTATCTCGCCGGCGGCACGGTGCACCCGGGACCGGGCGTACCGATGGTCGCGCTCTCGGGACGCATCGCGGCCGCGAGCCTGCGCGAGGATCTCCTGCGGTAGCCCTCGGCGCCCCGTCGATCGGACGCGATCCGATTAAAGGGTGGGGTCTCATCGAGTATGCGGTCAATCCGACATGTGCCGGACATAACCTGGGTTCGGGACGATCTCATCGAGGACTCCGCCAATCAGACATGCATTCGTTTTGGGTTTGGAACGATCTCATCGAGGACTTTAGCGGACGAAACGACACCGGGCAGCCCGGCTCCCGGATGGGTTCCCGCGCCGACCAGGTACAGGCCGTCGATGTCTTCGCTGCGATTGTGCGGACGGAACCAGGCGGTTTGCGTCAGTATCGGTTCGAGCCCGAACGCGGCGCCCTTGACCGACCACAGACGCTGCTCGAAATCCAGCGGCGTCAGCATCCGCGAGGTGACGACGTGCCGGTCGAGATCGGGCAGCAGGGATTCGGCGAGGAGGCCGGCGATCGACTGCCGATACCGTTCGGCGACGACCGGCCAGTCGATACCGCTGTCCTGATTCGGCACGGGCGACAACACGTAGAAGGTATCGCAGCCGTCGGGCGCGAGCGACGGGTCGGTC
Source organism: Woeseiaceae bacterium (assembly GCA_028279985.1). Taxonomy (GTDB): domain Bacteria; phylum Pseudomonadota; class Gammaproteobacteria; order Steroidobacterales; family Woeseiaceae; genus UBA1847. Next base: position 91,078 of record JANQMR010000037.1, on the reverse strand, counting down.
GCCGTCGGCCGGTGCAGGTAGAGACTGAAATCCTCGGCGAGCCTCTTTTGCCGGAAGATATCGTACAGCAGCTCGCGATAGCGGGCGCCGAGCAGAATCGTGTGATGCGGGACATCGGGGTACCGCCGGCCGGTACCGAAGTACCAGACGAACAGGCTCATCGAATACCTGGCCCGGTCGAGCTTGCGATCGGTCCAGCGGCGGCGTGCGCTCGCGGGTATCAGATAACGGTAGGTGGCGGCGGAGTCGGCGTTGGACACGACGATGTCGGCTGCGAGCCTTTCTCCCGACCTGAGCTCGACGCCGACGGCTGTGCCGTTTTCGACCAGGATCTGGCGGACCGGTGCGTTACACCGCAATTCGCCGCCCTGGGATTCGATCAGCGACACCAGACCCCGGACCAGGCTGCCGGTGCCGCCCATCGCGAAATGGACGCCGTGGCGCCGCTCGAGTTGCGCGATCAGCGCGTACACGGCGGTGGTGCTGAACGGGTTGCCGCCGATCAAAAGCGGGTGAAAGCTGAATACCATCCTGAGCTTCGGGTGCTGGATGTAACGTGAGACCAGCCCGAACACGGATCGATAGAACTGCGCTTTGACGAGACCCGGCAACACGCCGATCATCTTCGCCGGCGAGTCGAAGGATACGTGCATCAGCTCGTCGAAACCGATCGAATACAGGTCGGCGCTGGCTTTCATGAACCGTTCGTAGCCGGCAACGTCGGCGGGATTGAAGCCTGCGATCTGGGCTTTCATCGCCTCGTCGTCGCCGCTGTAGTGAAACTCGCTGCCGTCGTCGAAGCGGATCGTGTAAAACGGCGACATCTCGCGCAGGTCGATGTCGTCGGCCATGCGCCGGCCGCAGAGCGTCCAGAGCTCCTCTAACAGGAACGGCGCCGTGACGATGGTCGGACCGGCGTCGAAGGTGAAGCCGTCCTGGCGGTGTACGTAAGCCCGCCCGCCGGGCGCGTCCATTTTTTCGCAGATCGTGACATCGTAGCCGCGCGCACCGAGCCGCACCGCCGCGGCGAGGCCGCCGAAGCCGCTGCCGATGACGATCGCTTTTGCCGCTTTGTTCATCGCCCGGCCGTTGCTTCGTCGCGCTCATTGCCGGAGCGCCACCGGCCGGCGACGTCGGCGAGATGGAACACCAGAGCCGCGACGAGGAACACCGCAATCCAATGCCAGTCGGACTGGGTCAGGCTCGCGCGCAGGGCCAGCATCAGGCTCGCGCCCGCGCCGATGTTGACCAGCAGCGCCGGCAGGCCGAAGGCCCCGCGGCGGTGACGGCGAAGCCACGCGAAAAGAACGATTTCCAGCGCGATGAAAACGAGCATCAGGTCGACGATCCTGCCGGACAGGATCACGGACTCCAGACTGGTCATGTTGAACTCCCGAACCGTTGCTCAATCCTACCTGTAAAATGCCGGTTCGGGCATGCCGATAAGGCCCCAATAGGGCCCCAATAGGGCGACAAAACGCCGGGCGCCGTCCGCAAGCCCGGGCAGCGGACCGTCTCGGGTCGGCAACCGTCGCTACGGATACGCAAGGAATGAGACGAAGACTCGTTTGTTTGTCAGGCACGCTGTTGCTGGCGGCCGTGATCCTGTCATATGTGTTCATGCCGAATCCCGGCCATGAGTCCGTGCAAGACGACAAGGACCTCGTCGTGCTTCTCCACGGGCTCGCGCGCAGCAATGCGGTCATGTGGCTGCTGGCGTCGAGGCTGGAGGACGCAGGCTTTCAAGTGCGCCGGGTCGGCTACAGCTCGCTGAACCGGTCGCCGGAGCAGATGCTCGAAGAGGTCCGAGGCCAGATCGACGCGTGCTGCGCCGCGCACCGGCGTCGGGTTCACTTCGTCGGGCATTCGATGGGCGGCCTGCTGATCCGGGCATATCTCGAGGACGAGCCGGTGCAGAACCTGGGGCGCGTCGTGCTCATCGGTACGCCGAACCAGGGTACGGAAGTCGTGGATCGCTTCCGCGATCGGTGGTGGATGCAGATGCTCGGCCCCGCGGCCCTATCGCTTGGCACCGACGACGACAGTTTTCCGAATTCGCTCGATGCGCCGTATTACCCGGTCGGCGTCATTGCCGGCGAATCCTGGCGCGATATCGACGACGAGATCCTGCCCGGCAAGGACGACGGCCTGGTGCCGGTCGAGGCGACGAAACTGGAAGGCATGTCGGATTTCCTCGTCGTCCGGACCGGTCACGCGTTCATGCGTTACGACGACGAGGTGGCACGGCAGACCGTCGCGTTTCTGAAGGACGGTGCGTTCTTGCGCAACGGGGAGTGAACGGGCGGTAGCCGGCGACCGATCGCCGCAGGGCGGACGCCTACTCCTCCAACTCGCCGTTCTCGTACTTGCGTAAAAAACCCTTGATGAAACGGCGCACCTCGCGCGCCGCCGTCGTGTCGAGATCCTTGCAGGCATCCACGAACCGGTCCCGTAAATCGTGGTTCAGCCGGAGCACGAGCTGGGCGTCCTTTTTGGACTGTTTTTTCTTCTGAGTTTTCTTGGCCACGGCTTTCAACGAACGATCGGGTGAGCACGGCCCGGACGATGCGGCCGCGCCGGCGGATATCGTCCGTCCGCCGGGAATTTGCGAAAGGCCAGTGTATATACCTTCTCTATCCAACGTCTATATACCCGTTCACAAAAGCCGTTTCTGAAAACGGTTCTCCAGTCTATGTAAATATGTATGTAAAAAAGATATACACTACGATAACAGATGATGTACAATGTATATACACTTTGGAACGACAGAGGAGAATCGATCATGAACTGGTTTATTCGAAACCTGAACGTAACAAAAATGGCCTGCCTGATTGCAGCCGCCGGGTTGGCCGGATGCGCGAGCACGGCTAAGAACATCGACTCCGGGGCGGTGCTGGAACGGGCCTCGTCGGCGGCGACCGACGGCATCGTCTTCGGCAAGTTCCGGCTGGTCAGGAACGGCCAGGAAATCCGGCTCGGCGACGGCATTTTTGCCAACTCGGCGACCTTGCACCTGCAGAAATCCGACGGCGGCCGAGAGATCGTCGGCGAGGTGGGGCGTGACGGTAAATTCGCCTGGTCGCTCGCCCCCGGCGTCTATCGCATGTCGAGCATCGGCTTCAGCTTCCGCGGCGAGAAGGTCGAATCGCAGACCAGCTTCAGTTTTGCGGTTTCCGCCGATCACCGGGCCAGCTACGTCGGGACGGTCGCGCTCGAGGCCACCTTCCATTCCGGTTACCACGGAACGAGCGGTACCGTGGACCGCATTACGGTAACGAACGACTGCGAAGCCGAGTGCGAACAAAGGCTGGCGGAACTCGGCCTGCCTTCGGAAGCCGTGACCGCCTCGCTCTTTCACTGGGAAGGGCACATCGCCGGCACGAACTAGCTGCGATCACGTAACAATCGCGCGGCAATCGCGCGACCGGAACCGCGGCGCCGGAGCAGGCGCCGCGGTTTTTTTATGCCCGTTCCGTGTATCATCGCCTGCATGAAAATCGGTGCCGTGTTACCACTGAAAATCCGTGGCAGCTACGATGTGGACGATCTCAACCGGGCGGAGATCCTGTTCCGAACGCTGGCGGCCTTCGCCGAGCCCGGCCTGTTCGACCCGATACTCGTCGTCGTGCCGCCCGAGGAAGTCGGGACGGTGGATCGCCACTATCGGAACTGGCGAGACCTCAATATCGAAGTCCTGTCCGAGGAGGCGCTGGTTCCGGAGCTCGTCAACTATCGGGGCATGCGGGGCTGGCGCAAGCAGCAGATCGTCAAGCTCGCCGCGGCGCGGCGGATCGAACGGGATTTCTTTCTGACCCTGGATGCGGACGTAATCTGCCTTAAGCCGATCGCTTACGCGGATCTGGTCGTGGATGGCCGCGCCCTGCTGCAGCACGAGCCGCGGGCTCGGCACCCCAAGTGGTGGAAGTCCTCGGCGCGTATCCTCGAGATGGACCCGGAAATCGGCGATCCGGAGTTCGGCATGCACGTCACCCCGGCGCTGCTTTCGACGCGCCTGTGTCTCGATCTGGCGGAGGAGCTGTCCGCGTCCGGCCGCGGCGGCACCTGGGTCGACGTCCTGGGCCGGCTGCACCGGCCCCGGCATCCTTCCAACTGGACGCTCGAGCGCTTCCGCCGCGGCCGCTGGACCGAATACTCGCTATACTACCTCTGCGCGCTGAAGCGCGGCGAGCTTGAGCGTTACCATGTGCTGGCCGGCAGCGACGAGGCGCCGCAGCTCCTGTCGGCCGGCTGTAAACACGAATTCGAGTCCTGGGATACCGCGCGGAGCTTTTCGCCCGACGGACCCAGCCTGTTCTGCCTGGTCGGCAGCAAGTCCCGCGTCGAACCGGACGAGGTCTGGAATCACATCGCAGCGTTCGTGCCTGCGAAAGTAACGTCTACCCAGGCGACGGCTACCTAGGTGACGGCCGGTGTCCGTTGATACGAACGATACTACGAACGATACTACGAGTGATACGAAGGCCTTCATCCTGCTCGATCGCGACGGCGTGATCAACCGCGATCTGCCGCGGTCCGTCCTCCGCGTCGAGGACTTCGAGCTGTTGCCGGGTGCGGCGGAGGCGATCGCGACGCTCGACGGCAAGGGTTTCGGGGTACTCGTCATTACGAATCAGGCCTGTGTCGGTCGCGGCGATCTCCCGGCCGAGGGACTCGAAGCGATTCACGCGCTGATGCTCGAACGGCTCGCCGCGGCGGGCGGACGTATCGCCGGCATCTACGTTTGTCCGCATACCGACGAGGCTGGTTGCAACTGCCGGAAACCGCGACCCGGGTTGATCGAGCGGGCGCGCGACGAGCACGGCTTCGAGCCGGCGCGCACCTGGTTCGTCGGCGACTCGGAGCGCGACGTGCTGGCCGCTGTCGCCGCCGGATGCCGTCCGGTATTGTTGCGGTCCGGCAAGCCGCTGGCGTCGCCGCCCGCCGATGTGCCGGTGTTCGACGACCTGACGCAGTTCGCACGCGTGCTGAGCGAAGGGCGGCTCGACACGCCGCCTGCCAAACGATTCGCCGCCGTCAAGTGAAGGCTGTCCGACCATGACGAACAAACGCATCCAAGTGCAGATTCAGGAGCACCTTGAGGTGGTCGCCGAAGTCCGCTCGCTCGAAGACCGGATCGACGGCGTCGCGGGCGCCGTCATCGACTGTCTGCATTCCGGCGGCAAGGTCCTGTGGATGGGCAATGGCGGCAGCGCCGCCGATAGCCAGCATCTCGCCGCCGAGATGGTCGGGCGGTATCTGCGTAACCGGACGGGACTCGCGGCGATTGCGCTGACGACCGATACCTCGACATTGACGGCGGTTGCCAACGACTTCGGCTACGAAAGCATATTCGCGCGCCAGATCGAAGCCCTGTGCCAGCCCGGTGACGTGGCGATCGGCATCTCGACCTCCGGCAACAGCTTCAACGTCAACAAGGCGCTCGAGCTCGCCGGACGGCTGGGAGCGGTCACGGTCGGTTTCTCGGGTAAAAACGGCGGCGAGATGTCGCAGTATGTCGATCACCTGCTGGCCGTTCCGTCCACGGTCACCGCCAGAATTCAGGAGGCGCATATCCTCATCGGCCACATCGTTTGCGATTTGGTCGATGCCAGGTTCGCCGGCGATGACTGACCCAGAGAACATCAAGGGGAACATCGACGGGAACGTTCACGACACCCTCGAGATCGTTCGCACGCAGTTCCCGCAAAAGCGGGTGCTGGTGATCGGCGACCAGATGCTCGACCGTTACCTGTGGGGCAAGGTCAGCCGGATCTCGCCCGAGGCGCCGGTGCCGGTGCTGGTCGAGGAATCCGGGGCGCAAAGCGCCGGCGGCGCGGCCAACGTGGCGCTGAACATCCGGGGGCTCGGTCTCGACGTCGCCATGGTCGGCATCGTCGGCGACGACGATGCGGGCCGGGCGTTGCTCGACATACTGGCGTCGTCCGCCGTCGACACGTCCGGTGTTTTGACATTGGACCAACGGCCGACCGTCACCAAGACAAGAGTCATTACCGGCCACCAGCATGTGTTGCGGATCGATGCCGAAGACACCGAGGCCCTCGACGAGGAGAATACCGGGCAGTTATGCCGCCTCGTAGGCGAGGTGTTGTCACAGACGGAAGATGCCGCCGTGGATGCCGTGCTCCTGTCCGACTATCGGAAAGGACTTCTGGGCGACGCGCTCTGCCGGACCGCCGGCCGTCTGGCGCGCGAACGCGGCATACCGGTGCTCGTCGATCCGAAAGGCACCAACTGGGGGCGGTATCGCGGCGCTGCCGTCATCACGCCGAACCTGAACGAACTGGAGCTCGTTACCGGGACGAGCCGAAAGGACGAAGGAGCCCTGATCGCTGCGGGCCGCAAGCTTTGTAAGTCGCTGGACATCGACAGTATGGTGCTGACCCGCGGCGCCGACGGCATGACGCTGATCACCCGGGACGAGACCTTACACAGCCCCGCCATCGCCCGCGAAGTCTTCGACGTCACCGGCGCCGGCGACACGGTGATTGCAACGCTGGCGGCAAGCATAGCGGCCGGGCTCGACTGGCCGGCGGCCCTGCCGCTTGCGAACGCCGCCGCCGGGATCGTCGTCGGCAAGGTCGGCGCGGTACCGGTCGAGCGCGAGGAACTGTTGCGGGCGATCCATCCGAAAAGCCGCGACCCGATGGAAACCGTGTACTCGATCGGGGAGTTACAAGCCGTCGTCGAGGGCTGGAGAGAACGGGGCGAGCGCGTCGTCTTTACCAACGGCTGTTTCGACATCCTGCACGCGGGCCACATCACGTATCTGCAATGGGCCGCGCAGGAAGGCGACCGCCTGATCGTCGCACTCAATACCGACAGCTCGGTACGCAGGCTCAAGGGTGAAGACCGTCCGGTGATCGCCGAGCAGGACCGGGCTTGCATCGTCGCCGCACTGGGTTCGGTCGATGCCGTGGTCCTGTTCGACCAAGACACGCCGATCGACGTCATTTCGGCGCTGTGTCCGGACGTGCTGGTCAAAGGCGGCGACTACTCCAAAGACCGGATCGTCGGCGCCGCCGAGGTGGAGTCCTGGGGCGGCCGGGTCGTGGTCACGTCCTTGGTCGAGGGACGCAGCACCAGCGCCGTGATCGAAAAGATCTCGGGTTGATCGCGGCCGGCGGGCGCCGACTTCGATGCCGACTTCCATACCGACTTCCATGCCGACTTCGATGAGCCCGCCATCGACAATCTGCGTGCTCAGGCTGTCCGCAATCGGCGATTGCTGTCATGCCTTACCCGTCATCCGCAACATCCAGAGCGCGTGGCCGGACACCGGAATCACCTGGATCATCGGCGCCACCGAGTCGCGACTCTTCGGCGACATCGAAGGTGTCGAGTTCGTGGTTTTCGATAAACAACGCGGCTTCGACGCCTATCGCGACATCCGTCGCCGGCTGCGCGGCCGGCGCTTTCCGGTGCTGCTGAATCTGCACGCCTCGTTTCGCGCCAACCTGGTCAGTCTTTGCGTATCCGCCGACCGAAAAATCGGCTACGACAAATCGCGCGCCAAAGACTGGCAGTGGCTCTTCACGACCGAACGAATCCAGCCACGACAGGCCCAACACGTCATGGACGGCCTGCTTGGTTTCCTCGAGCCGCTAGGTATCGAGACAGGCGAACCGCGTTGGGACATCCCGATTCCCGACCAGGATCGGGTATTCGCCGAGGGTCTCAAAGCGATCGACGAACCGCTTTGTGTCATCAGTCCCTGCAGCAGCGAACGCCGGAGGAACTTCCGCAACTGGTCGGCAAGCAACTACGCAGCCGTGGCTGAGCGTTTACACCGGCAATACCACGCGCGGGTGGTTCTGACCGGCGGTACGTCCGAGCTCGAGCAATCTTACGGCGCCGAGATCGAACGGGAAGCGGATTGTCCGGTGACGAACCTGATCGGCCGGACGTCGCTGAAACGGCTGCTGGCCATTCTGGATCGCGCCGATCTGCTGATTTGCCCCGATTCGGGGCCGGCGCACATGGCAACGGCGGTCGGGACGCCGGTGATCGGGCTTTATGCGACGTCCAACCGCTTTCGGACGGGTCCGTATTTCAGTCAGGACCTCGTCGTCGACGCGTATCCGGAAGCCGTACGACGCGAGTTCGACAAACCGGTGGAGGCGCTGCCGTGGGGTAAACGGGTCCGTGACCCCGCCGCGATGGACTTGATCCGCCTGGAGCGGGTATTGGACAGGGTCGCCGTCGTACTGGGTGACGACCGGTCTCCCGTGCGCGACGGGCCCCGGGATGCCGCGCCGCCCGGTCCCTGACCGCCGTTGCCGTCAATCGAACGGCAGCAATGATTTGCGGGTGATCAGGACGTGCAGGATTCTCACCGGCGGCTCCCGTGTCGCGATCGGAACGAAGTCGGGCCGCGGCTCAGGCCGCTTCGGCCCGGCGTTCGAGCTCGATCGCTTTCAGTGCGGCGTACTTGTGAAACGCGTACTGCCCCAGAATGATCGCCATGAACATCCCGCGGGTTCCGTCGAGAAAACCCAGCCTGAGCAGGTACTGCTGCAGGAAGTCCGTCAGGCAACGCAGCAGCGCGTAGGTCAAGGAAGCTCTCACGCCCTTGTCGTATTTCTGCTGTGCGAGCAGGGTTGCATACTGCAGGTGTTTCTCCTGGGCGTGGCGGTAACTGCGCCAACTGTAGTGTAACAACGGCGATTTCAGAATCCGTATCTTCGGATTTTCTAGCTGCAGGTTCTCGTGGACCTGGGCGTCCTTGAATGCCGCGCCGTGTTTCAAGAACAGCTTGCCCTGCGGGGCGGTGTAACGCCCGCGCTTGAGCGGCTTGCCGAACAGATAGGTGCGCCACGGGATCTTGATCAGATTGGCGTCCAGCTCCGGTTCGCTCAAGACCCGGTCGATCTCCGCCTTGGCCTCGTCGGTGATGCGCTCGTCGGCGTCGATGTTCAGCACCCAGTCGTGCCGGCATTTGGCGAGCGCCCGGTTACGTTGCGGTCCGAAACCGGGCCAGTCGGTCACGTGGACCTCGTCGGTGTATTTGCGCGCAATCTCGGCGGTCCCGTCCGTGCTGCCGGAATCCAGGATCACGAGTTGATCGACCCAGCCGGCCAGCGGCTCGAGACAGTCGGCCAGCCGATCGGATTCGTTGTGGACGATCAAAAAGCACGACAATGGTCTTCTGGTCACGGGTTCTCCCTAGTCGGTTTTCTCTAGCCGGCTCTTCCTAGCCGCCGGCAACGGCGCCGACGATCATGAAAGCCCGTTCGCCCGATGCGATCGACGCCGGCAGCTCGGCGTCCGGCGGCTCGAAGGTCACGTCCTCGCCGTCGGCGAAGAAACGAACCCTAGGCCGCCGTTTCAGGCTCAGGTGCTCGCGCACGGTGCCGCGCAGCATCGGGTAGCGGGCTTCCAGCGCGTCCAGCACTGCGCGCTGTGTGATCTTGCCGTCGATGTCGAGTCTGACTTCGCGCTCCGAGCGCGCGAGGGTCTGCAGATGAAACGGCAACACGACCCGGACCATGGCCGAGATCCCTCAGGAAAGGGTCTGGGCTTCGACCGACAGTACCGCCGGCAGATCGCGTACGATCGGTTCCCAGTGGTCGCCGCCGTCGCCGGATGCGTAAACCTGGCCGCCGGTGGTGCCGAAATAGATGCCGCAGGGGTCCGCCGTATCGACGGCCATCGCATCGCGGAGCACGTTGACGTAACAGTGCTCCTGCGGCAGGCCGTTGGTCAGCGCCTCCCAGTCCTCGCCGCCCGTCCGGCTGCGATAGACGCGCAGCTTGCCGTCCGGCGGATAATGCAGGGAGTCGCTCAGGATCGGCACGACGTAAATCGTCTCGGGCTCATGCGCATGGACCGCGATCGGGAAGCCGAAGTCACTCGGCAGATTGCCGCTGACTTCGCGCCACGAGTCGCCGCCGTCGTCGCTGCGCATCACGTCCCAGTGTTTTTGCATGAACAGTGTGTTCGGCTTCGACGGGTGGATCGCGATGCGATGGACACAATGCCCGACTTCGGCCGTCGGGTCGGGGATGTGTTCGGAATGCAATCCCTGGTTGATCGGTTTCCAGGTGTCGCCGCCGTCGTCGCTGCGGAACGTGCCGGCGGCCGAAATCGCACAGAAAATCCGGTTCTTGTCGGCCGGGTCGAGCACGATAGTATGCAGGCACATGCCGCCGGCGCCGGGCGCCCAGTTCGGTCCCGACTCGTGGCCGCGGAGGCCGGCCAGCTCATGCCAGGTCACGCCGCCGTCGGTGGTCCTGAACAAAGCCGCATCCTCGACGCCGGCGTAACAGCTGTCCGGATCGTCCAGCGCCGGTTCCAGGTGCCAGACGCGGGCGAACTCCCAGGGATGTTGCGTGCCGTCGTACCACTGGTGCGTGCCGAGCGGCTTGCCCGTTTCCTCGGAGCTGTCGTACACGAACAGGTTGCTCTCGCCCTGCGGCATGCCGCTTTCGGCGGCCGCCTCGGTCTTGCCGCCGGAGCCGGGCTGCGACCAGGTCTTGCCGCCGTCGTCCGAGCGTTGAATGATCTGGCCGAACCAGCTCGACGTCTGTGACGCGTAAATGCGATCGGGATCCACGCTGGACCCCTTCATGTGGTAGATTTCCCAACCGCCGAAATGCGGTCCGTCCACCGACCATTTCTTGCGCTGTCCGTCGGAAGTCAGGATGAAGGCACCCTTGCGGGTGCCGACGAGAATGCGGATTGCGGTCATGTCGGTTCTCCTTCCTATGCACTCACTTCTAGTGCGCCCACTTCATCATGCGCCCACGTACTTGGCATAGATGCCGCGTGCAACGGCGGGCCGGTCGGTTCCCTTGACGATCGCGCGGCCGTCCGGAAACAAGGTGATCTCGTAATCGTAGCCGCTGTCGCTCAATCGCGCACGCAACATGAACTCGTTGACCTTGACCCGGCCGTGACGACGAAGCCGCGCCGCCAGCAGCTCGAAGTCCACGCTTTCCGGCTGCTGCCGGTGCCGGAGCTGCACGGCGTCGCGCCCGCACAGGGCCACGGCGCTGGAACCGGTCGTGCCGTCGAGATAGTCGAAACGCCGGTGTTTGCAGCAGGGGCAGTCGCCTTTGTCGTAGGCGTTATCGACCTTCAGTCCGTGGAGCTCGTTTGCCCACAGATCGAGGTTCAGCAGCGTGCGGCTGATCCGGTCGAACTGGCCGGTCAGTATCTTGAGAGTCTCCGCAACCTGGAAGTTGGCGACGATGGCAACGGCCGGCCCAACTACGCCAACGGTGTCACAGGTCGGGCTGCTTCCCGGGGGCGGCGCCTCCTCGAAAAGGCAACGAAAACAGGGCGTCGCCAGGCTGCCGCCCGCGGCGTTCTCCCAGGGGGTATTGCCGATCGCGTGTCCGGTCGCGTGTCCGGTCGCGTGCGGCAGCACGGTGAATGCCATGCCGGTCGTCCCCACCGCCGCCCCGTAGACGTAGGGCAGGCCTCGTTTGACCGCGAGGTCGTTGGCGAGATACCGCGTCTCGAAGTTGTCGAGACCGTCGACGATGACGTCCGCGCCCTTGGCGAAACGCTCGATATTCGTCGGGTTGACGTCGTCGACCACGGCGGTGACCCGCAGTTGCGAGTTGACCTTTGCGATCCTGCGTTTTGCCGCTTCCGCTTTCGGGATGGCGTCGGTCACGTCGCGTTCGTCGAACAGAACCTGCCGTTGCAGGTTGGTCAGCTCGACGAAGTCCCTGTCCACGACGACCAGATGTCCGACGCCGGCGCGTGCCAGCATGTCGGCTGCGACGCTGCCGAGCGCGCCGCAGCCAAGTATCAATGCCGTGGCGTCGAGCAGCCGCCGCTGGCCGGCTTCGCCGAAGCCGGGCAGGAGCATCTGGCGGTGGTAACGCGCAAGTTCGTCGCTCACGGCTGGGACATTACCATGCCTGCCGCGTAGGCGCGGGCAATAACCGGACAACGATCGTGAAACGACCGGCACGGCCGCTTGCGGCAAGATCGTCGGCGGGCTCGGGGCAGGAGGCTCGCGCACCGGGCCGAGAAAGGCCGAGACAGACAGTCCTCGCGCCGGTATGGCGGTCGCGCCGGCGCGTGCGATCGAACTTATTCGTCGTCCGCCGACTTGAGAATGTCTTCCCAGCGTCGGGTCAGCAGGTTTTTCTTGAACGCCGGCAGCCGGTACTGCCAGCCTGAAACCCGCTCGTTGATACGCTCGGCTTCGAGTTCGACGTCCGCCTCCGCAAAGTCGGCCTCGGCAGGGTCGGCCGCTGGATCGGCCGGTGTCGGATCGGCGTCTCCGGCGCCGTCGACTGCGTTCTCGTCCGCCGGCGGCGGTACGAATGCCGCGGCAAACGTCACCCAGTGTTGGTCGTCCTCCGCGCTGACTTCGACCGTCAGCGCAAGCCCGTCCCAGGTCTCGAAGCGCAGGCGGGCGTCGGTCGCCGGTTCCACGGCGGTCCGCACGTCCTCCAGTTCGAGATTCGCCAGCGCCCCGGCGATCCCGTTGCCGACCGTGGCGTAACTCAACTCACGTCCTTCCGGCACGTCGAGCACGGTGAAATCGGTCAGGTCCTCGGCGTCCTTGTTCACGACGATCGTCTCGCCGTCGGCATGGGATATGGCCGCCGACCGGATGCGATCGGCGGGTATGTCCAGGATCCCTGAGACCAGCCAGTCCTCGACGTTCTCCGGAACGTCCGGATTTCGGTTGATCAGATGACTGGTCGCCTGCCCGGGAATCCGCGCGTAACGAAAATCGCCTTGCGCCCGGTTGCCGAGGATGACCGAATACGAAAACCCTTCCCCGGAGACTTCTATCTTGGTGCCGCTGCCCCCGTCTTCGGGATCGTCGACGGCAAGGTGCTCGTACAGATCGGGGTTCGAGGTCTTGTCCTCGACGATGCCGGCTTCGGCCAGTGCCACGACGAGTTGTCGCAGGGTTGCGATGTCGGCCGGGTACCCGTCGCGCGCGCTGACGGTCCAGGCCTCCGCCTCTCGATGCAGGGTCAGGCCCTCGGCTTCGTGCCGCAGCACGCGGATGCGGCGGGCATCGTTGGCGTGGGCCTCGAATCCGGCCAGCAAGGGCCGTTCTTGCTGGCCGGTATCCCCGTCGTCGGTCGTATCGAGCACCAGAAGCAGGAGTACGAGGGCGACGACGACGGCCGCGAGTAACTGTATGTTCTTCCGGGTCATTGCCGATCCTCACGCTGGCGCCGCCAGAACGCGAACAAGGTGACCAGGGTCAAAAGCAGCGGCACCAGGCCGATGTTGATCAGCTTGAGCCAGGTGCCGAGGTTCTCGATGTCCTCGTCGAGGCCGCGCTGCACGGCCCTGAGCTCCTTGCGTATCGATGCACGCTGATCGATGAATCGGTCGATCTCGGCCTGTTGTTCGTCGGTCATCAGCAGGCTGCCGGTGTCGTCCCGCGACGCCTGGAGCTCGCCCAGGCGCCTTTCGGTGTCGGAGAGCTCCTGCTGCAGCCGTTGTTCGGTTTCGCGGAAACGGGCTTCCGCGTCGGCCCGGAGCGCATCCACCCGGGTGAACGGCCGTGAGAAGTTGCCGCGACTTCGTACCGCTATCAGGTCGGAGCTACCGGCGAGGTTCTCCAGGGCGTTGATGACAAAAGCGCCGTTGCCGGCGAACGCGTTGGCGATCTGCTGACCGAAGAAGCTTTGCACCTGCACCCACATCGGGTCGCTCAGCATGTCCACGTCGGCGACGACGATCAGGTTGACCGGTTCGACCGACTCGACGAGATGTTCCGCCGCGCCGCTTGGCTGACCGTCCGCATCGTCAGTCTCGTCGGCAAGCTCCACCGCGTCGGTATCCTCGCCGGCATTGCCGTCGCCGGCGTCGGCGTCGATACCGCTCGACGGCGGGCCGTTCGGAAACGCGCTCGGCATGGTTCCGCCGATACGCGCCGCAATCGTTAGCGGCGTGCCGCCCGAGACAAAATCGTCCTGCAGTACGCTCGGGTCCGGCAGGAAAGCGAACCGTGACGCCGGCATCAGGCCGGATACCGGACTCGAGCTCAGCAAGGGTTCCAGACCGAGCGCGCGATCGTCGGACCCGCCGTCATCGGCAAGCCGCAATCGTCCGGCCATCGCATGGTTGAGCGTGCCGAGCTCGGCCGTGACGATATCGTCCGCGCTCATCCGGTCGGAGGTCACGCCGAGATACCCGTAATGACGGGCAGGCCGGCCGCCGAAGCCCGTATTGATCGCCAGGGCGAGCTGGGCGTCCGCGACGACCTGTTCCGCGCTGAAGTCGATGCCCCAGCCCTCGAACAGCAGTGGCAGATTGGAAGCCTGGCCCATCGGCGGCATGCCCTGCGGCATGCCGGGGGTGGCCTCCGCGTCGACCGCGGCAACCGGGTCGACGAAAATCAAGGCCCTGCCGCCGCCCATTACGAACTGGTCGATCGCGTATTGGGTGGCGTCCGACAGGTTTTTCGGCTGCACGATCCACAGCAGTCCGACATCGTCCGGGACGGTGTCGAACGAGGTACCGAGATCGCGGACTTCGAACAGTTGCCGCGCCTGTTGATAAACGACCCAGGGCGGTGTCGCACGTTGCGTCTGCGGATCGAATCCGCCGCTCATCGACACCCCGGAGACCAGTCCGACGACCTTGCGCTCGGGGCTGGCCAGGGTGCTGACGAGCTTCGCGAGATCGTATTCGAGAAACGCCTGCTGGTCGGGCTGAAAAAACGGTATGGTTTCCTCGTCGCCGATGCTGTTGGTCCCGGCCAGGCCGAAGTACACCGGGTCGGGCGTTACACCGAACTGCACGCCCTGCAAGCCGAACTGCGCGGCGCGATCCTCGTCTTCGGAAAACGGCAGCGGATCGATGACGCTCAGGCGCAGCTTGCCGCGGCTGTTATCGGCGAATTCCTCGAGCATCTCACGAACGCGGCCGGCATAGTCGCGAATCGTCGGCGTGCCCTCGGTTGCCTGGTTGGAGAAATAGAAATACAGGTTGATCGGCTCGTCGATGCCGCGGAGGATTCGCTTGGTGCCGTCGGACAGGGTGTACAGACGGTTTTCCGTAAGGTCGATGCGCAGTCCCTTGAAAAGCTGGTTGGAGACGATGACCGCCGCGACGAAGGCGGCCGCGATCAATACCAGGCTGGATGCGCCGAGTCGCTGCTGGGATCGCGTGCTCATGCCCTGGTGCTCCTGCTTCTAGCGGCGTTCATGGACTAATCCGCCTGCTTCCAGCGCAACACGATCGTGTTGGCGTAAAGAAAGGCGCCGATGACCAGCGCGAAGTAGATCAGGTCGCGAAGGTCGATGACGCCGCGCGATATGTCGGCGAAGTGGGTCAGGAAGCTCAGGCTCGAAATCCCGTCCACGACGATTTGCGGCGCCCATGCCGAAAACAGGTCGAGCACCAATGGAAAACCGGCGAGTAAAAAACCGAAACAAAGCACGACGCTGATGACGAAGGCGATCACTTGATTACGAGTGAACGCCGAAACGCAGGAACCGATGGCGAGGAACCCGCCCGCCATCAGCAAGCTGCCGACGTACCCCGCGAGGATCGCGCCGTTGTCCGGGTCGCCGAGATAATTGACGGTAATCCAGATCGGAAAGGTCAGCGCGAGCGCGATGCCGGCGAAGGCCCAGGCGGCGAGGAACTTGCCGAGCACGGCCTGCAACGGCGTCAGCGGCAGGGTCATCAGAAACTCGACGGTGCCGGTCTTGCGCTCCTCGGCCCACAAACGCATCGCGATGGCGGGGACCAGGAACAGATACAGCCAGGGATGGAAATTGAAAAACGGTCGAAGGTCGGCCTGGCCGCGCTCGTAGAACCCGCCGATGTAGAAAGTGAAAGCGCCCATCAGCATCAGAAAGATCACGATGAACACGTAGGCCACCGGCGTGGCGAAGTAACTCGCCAGCTCGCGGCGAAAAAGCGCTGCGATCATGCTCATACCGCGGCTTCCGTTTCGTCCGGCATGTCGCCCCGGGTAACGCGGCGGAATACTTCTTCTAGGTCTCCGCCGCCTTGTTCGGCCAGCGCTTCGGGCGTGTCGTCCACGAGCAGGCGTCCATCGGCAATAATGATCGCGCGCGTACAGACGGCATCCACTTCCTCGAGAATGTGTGTCGATATCACGATCAACTTCTCCTCGGACATCGAGCGAATGAGCTGCCTGACTTCGTGTTTCTGATTCGGGTCGAGCCCGTCCGTGGGCTCGTCGAGTATCAGTACGTCGGGATCGTGCAGGATTGCCTGCGCGAGGCCAACGCGGCGCTTGAAGCCCTTGGACAGCGTGTCGATCGACTGGTTGAGCACGGGGGCTAGCTGCAGTTGTTCGATGACCGCATCCAGGCGGCCCCGGCGATCGCCGGCCGAAAGATTGCGAACGTCGGCGACGAACTCGAGAAACTGCCGCGGCGTCATCTCGGCATACAGGGGCGCGCCTTCCGGCAGGTAGCCGATACGCTGTTTGGCGGCGAGGGGATCGGTCTGGATGTCGTGGCCGCAAATGACTGCGGTGCCGGCGCTGGGCGCCACGAAGCCCGTGACCATTTTCATCGTCGTGGACTTGCCGGCACCGTTGGGGCCCAGGAAACCCAGTACCTCGCCCGGGCCGCAAGCGAAGCTCAGCCCGTCAACGACCGTGTGCCGGCCATACCGTTTTGTCAGGCCCTTCGTCTTTAACATGGGAAATGTGCCAAATACCGATCGGATGACCGCGAGCGCGCGATTTTTTATCAAAGACCAAAAGCGGTTTCAAGACTCTTTTTTCGATGCTGCAATCGTCGCCGACCTGGTTTTCGATGCGCTTTCGGCCCGTAAGTGCCGCCGGAGGTCCGATTCTCGCCGGGGCCGAATCCGGAGGGAACGGCCGCCCCGGGAGAGGTTGAGGCACGGCCCCGCCCGCCCGCTGCGCGCTCTATTTGGTTCTGACAGACATCTTTGTCGATCCGGGCCGTCGTCTTTCTACCCGCGACGTTTGGAGAAAAACGGAGACTTCCTTGTCAATCAGACAATAACAGTTGGCTTTGCGATGGCGGGCGAGACAATCATACGGCAGCGAGGTCAAAAAGTAGTCTTTCTTGCCCATATCAAGTAGCCTTTGTGTTGCTTCGCCTGGAATCATTACTGCTGTAACCAACGCAACGGATTCTCGTGCCCAGATAAGAGACGATCGATGACCGACGCTTCTCGCGATACGCCGCCACAAAACGCCGACGGTTTGCCGGCGCCGTCGGAGGGCTACGACGACGTCAATACGGAAGTCTGCGCGATCATTCAGCAGTTCGACGAGTTGCCGAAGATCATTCGACTAGCGGAGATCAGCGAGATCGTCGAGCGGCGCGTCGATCGACGACTGATCGATGTGATGATCGACGATGTGATGATCGACCGGCCGCGGGCGGACATCGCCCGCGGCCATTCGTCGCGGCGTCACGAACGCAAGGCGTCGTTGCTGCGTTACCTCGGACGGCGTTTGACCTGTGTCGTGATTCGCTTGCCGAGCGTCCAGTACACGATCGAAATCGATCGGAAAAAAGGGCAGGTCGTTCACTGGGAATGGCGACCGCTCTGACCCGGGACTTCGCCTGCTTCAATACTCGATACGCGACATCCGTCGGGCAATACCCGCCTCAACCCGCACCGGCGGCCATGCGCTGTGCCGGATCGACGGTCCAGGTCTCCACGGCTTTCGGGATCTCGGCCGCCGGCATCGGCGTGCTGATGTAAAAGCCCTGCGACAGGTCGCATTCCAGCGCATCCAGCGTGGCTAGCTGTTCGGCGGTCTCGACGCCCTCCGCGCAGCAACTGATGTCGAGGTCCCGCAGCATTCCGAAGATCGAACGAAACACGGTCTGCGCGCCGGGTTCGCGGGTCAGGTCCGCTGTCAGCGCCTTGTCGATTTTTACTTCGTTGAAAGGCAGCGTATACAAGGACTGAAGCGCGGAGTTGCCGGTGCCGAAGTCGTCGAGCGACAGGTTGATGCCTTTCAGCCGCAGGCGGGTCAGTATTTCGATACCGTCCCGGGAGTGTGTGAGCGCCAGGACGTCGGAAAGCTCCAGGGTCAACAACACCGGGTCCGCGCCGATTTCGTCGAGCAGTTGTTCGAGCCGGTCCGGGAAATCGGTGTCGGCGATCAGGCCCGCCGGGATATTGACCCTGAGCCCTAGATGCAGGCCGTTGCTCTGCCAGCTCTGTAACTGTCTTGCGCCGTGCTCGAGCACGTAGTCCGCCAACAGGCGCATCAGCATGCAGCGCTCGGAGGCGATCAGGGGCAGGAATTGGCCCGGCAACAGCGTGCCGAGCTCGGCGTGTTGCCACCGCGGCAGGGCTTCGACCGATTCGGCGTGCCAGCACTGGGGTCCAAGCCGCCGAACGACGGGTTGATACTGCAGATTCAAGGACGCGTTCTGGATGGCGGTTTCGAGATCGTCCGGAGAGAGCTGTCCGCTGAGGCCTCTCGCCTTGGACAGGGTCTGGACGAGGGTTTCCGGGTCGAAGGGTTTTTGCACGACGCCTAGAATACTGAGGCCCATTTGCCGGCCGAACCGTCTGGCGCTGGCGACGGTTTGCCGGTCCATGCCGGTAACGAGCAGGATTCGGGCCTCGCAACCCGAGGTCGCCAGTTGCCTCAGCACCTCGACGCCGTCGGCGCCCGGCATTTGCAGGTCGAGCGTGATGACGTCCGGCCGCTCGTGCTCGAGCGCGGCATTGAAGGCGTCGATGTCGGTCGTAACGGCAGCCGAGTAACCGGCCTGCTCGGCGAGATCGCCGATCAGCTCGGCGATCTCGTCCATGTCATCCAAGACCAGCAGCCGGTCCGCGTTCGTCGAGGTAGCAGTCATTTAGGTACTCCGATGACGGATCGCACAGCGTCCGCCAGTTCGTTAACGCCCAGTGGACGGTGCAGGCAGGCATCGGCGTCCGGTGCAACCCTGGGCCCGTCGTCGCCGAGCTGTAACAATGCGAGCTGCCGGATGTCGGGGTGGGCCCGGCGCAGCGCGTTCAGCCACCGCCGTTCCCGCTCCCGATTGTCTGCGGAGCGTTCGCAGATGACGGCCGCGATCTTCGGGACCGCTCGCGCCTGAGTCAGGGCGCTGCCGCGATTGCGGGCCGCGATGACCCGGTAGCCCAGGGACTCGAGTAGCTCGCGCACGGTTTGCCCGACGTCGCCATCGTCCGTCACCAGTAACACCGTCTCGTTGCCGCCCGGCAGGGTGAACAGCGGCAAGGTCATGTTGGCCGTTGCATCGCCCGACTCGGAGCTGCGCGGCAACCAGATCTCCATCGTGGTTCCGCGGCCTTCGGCGCTGGTGATGCTCAAGCTGCCGTTCGCCCGGGCGGCAAAACGTTTCACCATCGCCAATCCCATGCCGTTACCCTGTCCGGCCGGCTTGGTCGTGACCAGCGGCTGGGCGATTCTCGACAGCAGCTTGGCCGGTATGCCCGGGCCGTTGTCCATGACCCGTACTCGCACGTAGTTGCCGGCGGGGATGCCCAGTTGCTGCGCGCCGTCGCGGTCGAGCTCGAAGTTTTCGACCCTGATCTCGATCGCTCCCGGCTCCGACATCGCTTCGTTGGCGTTGATGACCAGGTTCATGACGGCGCTTTCGAACTGTGACGCGCTTGCTGCCACCGTCCAGGGCTCCTTGCTGTGCCGGATCCCGAAACGGTGTTTTTCGTTGATCGCCCGGCGGAGCAGCGGCTTCAATGCCGCTACGTGCTTGGCGGGACTGATCAGGTTCGACTGATCGTCCGGTTCCCTGGCGGCATCGAGCAGCTCCCGGATCAGGTTGCTGCCGCGCTGGGCGGTATTCCGGGCGCTTCGACTTTTTTTGAGCAGCTCCGGCTGGTTGCGCAGGGCCTCGGTCATCAGATACAGATTACCGGCCAGTACCGTCAGGAGATTGTTGACGTCGTGCAAGGCGCCGCCCGTGGCGGCCAGGATCGATTCGAGCCGTCCGACGCGGGACAAAGCCTCGTCCAGGACGTGGTCGGTATCCATCGCCCCGGCATCGTGCCGGGCGTCCGGCAGGAAGTCCGCGGGCGGCGATTCCTTCAACACTAGCCGCGTCATTGCAGCCTCCGCGCGGAATCATTGCGCAAATCGGGAAACAGCGAAACAGGGCCGATGTTATGCGCTGGATCGGGTCAAAACCCGGAACTGATCGCGGTTTCGGACATAAACTCCCGGTCCGCCGGCAAGAAGTCGTCAGATGCGGAGCGGCGGATTACCGGTTCGGTTGGTGCGCGATGGTGAAGCCGCCTCTATCGGGGTTATCGGGCGTGTTTCTACGCATTACATTAAGTTAAGAAAGGAATGCGTCGCGCCGGATTCGTGCAGAGGCTGCATAGACTCTAATGCATAGACTCTAGGGATAGAGCTTCTCGACACCGACTTTCAGCGCTCTGGCCAGCCGTGTGGTTTCCTCGTCGGTCACACGCCGCACCCGGGATTCGATTTTTGCCAGCGTACCGCGGCTGATGTCCCAGCCGAGCAGGTTGCAGCGTGCGACGAGTTGCGCTTGCGTCATGTCTTTCGACTGTCGAATCCGCTTCACCTGGGGCCCAACGACATTCACGAAATCGCTCCTGGACAGGAGCCCGAGTCTTGCAGACGGGTACGCGGGGAA
Source organism: Woeseiaceae bacterium (assembly GCA_028279985.1). Taxonomy (GTDB): domain Bacteria; phylum Pseudomonadota; class Gammaproteobacteria; order Steroidobacterales; family Woeseiaceae; genus UBA1847. The sequence goes on along the minus strand of JANQMR010000037.1, from coordinate 70,496 downwards.
TGCTCCACTGGCGGAGCATCGGCCGGAACGGCGGTACGACGACGATTGAAGGACGATTGAAGCTTGCGTGTTGTCCGGCTCGTCAAGACGTCCGTGAACAAGATATCCGTGAACCGGCCTTCGTCTAGAGCGACTTTTAGGGATAGAGCTGTTCGATACCGACGTTCAACGCCTTGGCCAGCAACGCGATTTCCTTGTCGCTGATTTTCCTGCCCCGCGCTTCGATTTTGGACAAGGTGCTGCGGCTGATGTCCCAGCACAGCAGGTTGCAGCGGGCCGCCAATTGTTCCTGGGTCCAGCCCTTCGATGTCCGAAAGTGTTTCACTTGCGGGCCGACGACATTCTTCGCTTCCGGCTTGGCGGCCTTATCGTTTTGCGGCTGATCGTTTTGCGACTGGACGACACCCAAGGACTTGCTCCGAATACGGAGCCCGAGTTTTTCAGAAAGAAGTAGAAGGATTGCTCCGTTATTGGAGCAAGACCGGATGTGTTGACGGTTCGGCCGCAGCGATGTGTCGAAACACGACGAATTACCTGGAAATCAGAAAACCATGATCGGCGTGTACTGTCTTACGCGTTCGACCGAGTCGTTCAATACGCGGTCTCGTGCCTGGACCCAGCAGTGAGCGCCAAACGGCTCGGTGGTGACACCGAACACCCATTGGGGATAGTGGTCGAAGTGGGCAAGAAATTCGATAAGCGCAAGAGAATCGAAGCGGCAGAGGTACGCGCGTACATAGTACGGGCGAAGGCGGTGGAAAACGGCAGTCAGTTCATGCAGGGCGTCGTTGTCCCGGCGTGCCCGCCGCAGACGCCGATGTTTGCGGATCTCTACACGTCGGACAACTCGTCGAATGGCCAAAAACCGTAGTTGGGCCGATGCGTTTATGCATGCTTCGAGAAAGCCCAGCTTGTGTGCGAGCGTCGCGCGTGAAGCGGATGCGGACGAGTCGGAAAACGGGTTGTGCGTGGGAGCTTCTACGCGCACGGGCGCTGCTGTCTTGCCGTTCGCGGGATCGGCGGCCAGCAGGCCATTCGCGTCGAGGGCCGCCAATACCCGGCGGGTTTCATCGTAGTCGAGCGGGTGTGTTTCCGAAACGATTGCTTCGTCTTCGCTTTGGAAAGCGGGAAACAGGCGAAGAGCGGCTTTTGTGTTGGCTTGACTGAGGCAGCTATACCGATCGGCACGCAGATCGGAAAACACCAGCCGGCTGTTTGCCAAACATGCGTATGTGTCTCGCGCTAGTAGATGAACCGGAGTCGACATGACGGGAACCCGTCCCACTATTCCTTATCGGGAAACAACTCCGGCAGCAACTTCAACCGTCGTGCGTGATAGTCGCCAACCGCCGCGACCAGCTCCCGGCATTCTCCGGCGAGAAACAACTCGCAAAAACAGGCCAGTTCGCTCTGCACGTGCTCCAGACGCTGGCACTCGAGTGTGCGAATGTAATAGAGATGATCGTTGGCGCGGCCGATCGACAGGTCGACATGCGGCTTGTTCGCGAATGCGCCGATACTTGCGAACACTTCGGCGGTCAGCCCGGCGAGCGCTCCGACATCGGTACGCGGGCGCCGGTTGACCCGCGCCGACAAGGCGGCGACCGGTTCGAAGCCGGGCATCTTTTTGCGCATCGCGAGGCTCAGGCGTCCGAGCTCGTCCGACAGTAGCTGTCGCGTGGACTCGTATTGTTTCCTGACGTGGTTCTTTCTCAGGGTCAATGCCACGAATCCTTTTCGCTTCGCCTTGAGCACCAGGCCCTCGGCAGCCAGCCGGTTCAGGGATTCACGGACCGGCGTGGTGCTGACGCCGAAGTGTTCGGCAATCGGTCCGATGTAGATGCGTTTGCCTTGAGAGAACTCGTAAGCGATGACCTTCGCTTTGAGGGACCAGTAGATGTGGTCGCTCTTGTTTAGGCCCGAGTGCATAACTCCTCCAAGGGCGAATTTTTACGCCCAAGCTCCGCCCCCGCGGTATTGACGGACTGTGAGCGGACTGCCGTCCGCGTCCAGTGCATACGACCTGCGGTTGGTTCGCCGTTGGCTCCGGTAGAGGGCGTCGGCGACCAATTACGGTCGCACCCCCGATTCTAGGGAATATTGCGGGTCTACTCACCTACCTGATTAGGTAGGTGACAAGAAGAAACCATCCCTTCCAGGAGTCACATCTGGCGCCGGAATCACATCTGTCGCGGCAAATGGCCTTCGAAAACCGTGCCTTGTGGTCCATCCCGCCGTCAGGCACCATTCCCGAGACAGCATGTGACCGTTCCGATGCGCTTCGCAAGCCCGGCGCGGGCGTCCCAGAATCCACGACACGCAAAGCCTGTGATTCCGCACACCATGCCCCGACGACAGCCTGCGCCGATTGCCGTTTTGTTGGCGGTCATGTTGGCGGTGTCGTTGCCGGCCTGGGTCTCGCCGGCCCGGTCGCAGACGATCATAGGCATCGTTGAGGACGGCCCCGAGCCGCGGTCGCTGGTGCCGATAACGCAGCTCGAGTCGGAGATTCGGGCGCTGGTCGGCGACGAATTCGACATCGAACTGCCCGCCGATAAGCGCCTCGATGGCGGCTGGTCCCTGATCGGCGTCCGCGCTGCGATAGGCAAGCTGCTCGACGACCCCGAAGTGGACATCGTGATCACGATGGGCCTTTCGGCCTCGCATCAGGCGGCGCGAATCGAGGAACTGCCCAAGCCGGTCATTGCGGCCTTCGTCGCCGATGCGCAACTGCAGTCGTTCCCGGCCGCGCGCTGGCGGAACCGGATCGCCAGCGGCAAGCACAACTTCACCTATCTGGCGAGCGTGCGCCTGGCGGAAGAAGGTCAGGCGACGCCCGGGCAAACGACGGTGGACGAAGCCATCGAGGTTTTTCACGACGCCGTGGGCTTCCGGCATCTCGCCATTGTCGTCGATCACCTGACACTGGAGTCCATACCGGTGCTGGTATCCGGCAAGGCGCAGGAGATCGAGGCGCGGCTGAACGTCGGGACGACGTTCATCGCCTTCGAGGACTCGGTTTCCGATCTGCTGGAGTCGATTCCGGACGAGGCCGACGCCGTTTTCCTCGGACCTTTGCTAAGGCTCGACGAGGACGGCATCCGGGCCTTGGCCCAAGGCCTGATCGAGAAACGCCTGCCCAGCTTCTCGATACTCGGGCGCGCGGAACTCGCCTATGGACTGCTGATGGCATCCAGCGGCCGCGCGGAGGATGCCGTGCGATACACGCGACGCCTGGCGCTGAACGTCCAGCGCATTCTCTTGGGCGACGAACCGGGCGAAATCGACGTCCGGATTTCGGAGCCGCAGCGGCTGGCAATCAATATGCGCACGGCAAGCGCAATCGGCTTTTATCCGCGTTATGCGGTGCTGGCCGATGCGGAACAACTGTATGCCGAGGCGCTGGAGGCGGGGGAACCGCTGAGCCTCGCCGATGCGATGGCCGAAGCGCTGGAGGCCAATCTGAGTCTGGACGTGGCGGCCGTCGACCCGCTCGCCGCCGGCGAGGACGTGAGGCTCGCGCGATCGCAGCTCCTGCCGCAACTGGGCATCGGCGTGCTTGCCGCACGAATCGACGAAGACCGCGCCAATCCGCTGGTGCAGCCGGAACGAAGCACCGACGCCGAGATCTCGGGAAGCCAGGTCCTGTACTCGGACGACCTGCGTGCGGCGCTGGTGATCGCAGGTTTTCTCGAACGCGCCTCCGGTCATGCCTATCGGGCCGAAGTCCTGGATACCCTGCAGTCCGCGGCACAGAACTACATTACCGTGTTGCGGGCGCGGGCGCTCGAAACGGTGCGGCGCTCGAATCTGGAAGTCACCCGCGCGAACCTGGAGCTCGCGCGCCTGCGTTTGTCGATAGGCGCCTCCGGACGCGCCGACGTGCTGCGCTGGGAAAGCGAGCTTGCCGCGGATCGACAGGATCTCGTTAGCGCCGAAGCGGACAGGCGGGTTGCGCTGACGGCTTTCAATCAGACTCTCAATCGACCGCAGAACCGGAGTTTCACGCCGGCCGACGAGGATCTGACCCGGTCGATTGCCCTGTTCGAAGAGGAGCGTTTCCGCGCCTTCATCGACAACGCCGCGGTTTGGGAGTTGTTTCAGGAGTTTTCCGTTCGACAATCGCTGGCGCGCTCGCCGGAACTCAAACAGGCCGACGACATCGTCGCCGCGCAGGGACGGCAGGTGCTGGCGGCGAAGCGCCGATACTACGTGCCGGAGCTCAGCTTGGGCGGCACCTGGGGTTCGAACCTCGGTCGCGGCGGCACGGGCTCGGAGGTGTCCCAGCTCGGCCTGGACGACGAGTCCTGGAGTGTCGGCTTGTCGGCGAGCTGGCCGCTGTTCAGCAGCGGCGCGCTGCGCGCACGCCTCAATCGGGATCGTTACTCGCTGCTTCGGGCCGAGCGCCGCCGCCGCGCGCTGGCCGAGCAACTCGAGGCACGCACGCGGGTCGCTTTGCAGCAGGCATCGGGAACCTACCCGTCGCTCGAGTTTTCCGCGGAGGCCGCCGAGGCGGCAGGCGAGAACCTGGCGCTGGTCACCGACGCCTACCGCCGCGGCGCGGTATCGGTGACGGAGCTGATCGACGCGCAGAATGCCGCGCTGGCGGCCCGGCTTCGCGCCGTCGATGCGCGGTATGCCTATCTTGCCGACGTCGTGGACATCCTGCGGGCGACGGGCGATTTTTCCTTGTTGGTGGACCCGGGGAGTACCGAAGCATGGTTTCAGGAAGTCGAAACCTACATCCGCGAGCGCGGCGCCGGCGCGGACCGCTGATCGCTCTCGCCGGCGCCGCGGTCTTCGCCGGCTGTGAGCCGGAGGTCGATCGCGGCGAGGTGCTGGTACGGCCTGTGCAGTACGCGCGCGTCTTGGCGCAAGGCGCGTCCGAGACACGAACCTATTCGGGCACCGCACACGCCGAGCTCGAGACCGACCTCAGTTTCCGGGTCGGCGGCACGCTGATCCGGCGGCCCGTCGACGTCGGCAGCGAAGTTGCGCGGGGCGACCCGATCGCCGCGCTCGATACCTCGGATTTTCGGGTCAGGCTCGACGAGGCGCGGGCCGGGCTGGCACGGGCGGAAGCGGAACGCCGTAACGCGGATGCCAACTACGAGCGTACCCGCGACCTGTACGAAAACCAGAATGCTTCGCGGACCGAGCTCGACACCGCGCGGGCGATGGCCGAGTCGGCGGAGGCGCAGTATCGCGCCGCTTCCCAACAGGTCGAAGCGGCGCGCCTGCAGTTGTCTTACGCGAGCCTGAGCGCGCCCGAGCAATGTATCGTGGCCCGGACTTTCGTCGAGATCAATCAGAACGTGTCAGCCGGTCAGCCGGTGGTGCGCCTGAATTGCGGTCGCTGCGCGGAGCTTGTCGTCAGCGTGCCCGAGACCGATATCTCGCGGGTGGAGAACGGCATGCCGGTGACGGCGACGGTGTCGGCCCTGCCCGGCAGCGTGTTGACCGGTATTGTCAAGGAAGTCGGCGTCGCCACCGGCGCCGGCGCCACGACTTATCCGGTCACCGTCGCGCTGGAGGAAGGCTGTGAGCTGGTGCGCTCCGGCATGACGGTGGACGTGCGCTTCGAGTTTCCTACCGCGGAACCCGGCCAAAACCCCATCGTGCCTTATGTATCGGTCGGCGAGGATCGTGAGGGACGCTTCGTATTCGTCATCGAACCCGGTCCGGACGACCGACTGTTCGCCCGACGCCGGTCGGTGGACGTCGGCGCCGCGGTCGCCGAAGGTATCGTCATTACCGCGGGACTCGAGGTTGGGGAGTTGATTGCGACTGCCGGGGTGCGTCGACTGGCGTCCGGACAGGAAGTCACATTGCTCGGGGCGCCGGGCGAACCGTCGCCCTGAGGCGCAAGACCGATGGACATCACCCGGCTTGCGATCGAGAAGAACCGGATATTCTTCGCGGCGCTGATCGTCGTCCTGTTTTCCGGCGTGGCCGCTTACGTCGACATGCCGAGAAGCGAGGACCCGGGCTTCATCATCCGCACGGCTCTGGTGCAGACGTATTTCCCGGGCGCGAGCCCCGAGCGCGTGGAGCTGCTGGTCACGGACAAGCTGGAGAAGGTCGTCCAGGAGATCCCGGAACTCGACTACGTGTCCAGCACGTCCAAGGCCGGCGTGTCGATCATCTACGTCAACATCAGCGAACAGTATACGGAGATGCGTCCTATCTGGGACAACCTGCGTCGCAAGGTCGAACGCGCCCGTTCGGAACTGCCCGAGGGCGTCGTCGGTCCGGAGGTAAACGACGAGTTCGGCGACGTCTTCGGTTCGATCATCGCCCTGACCGGCGACGGCTTCGACTACCGGTCGCTGAAGGAGATTGCGGACGAGGTCCGTAACGAATTGCTGTTCATCCCCGAAGCCGCCAAGGTGGACATCGTCGGCGCCCAGGACGAACGCCTGTTCGTCGAATACGACAATGCCCGTCTCGCGGAATTCGGCCTCTCGCCGATCCAGCTTCAGCAGTTGCTGAGCGCGCGCAACATCATCCTGCCCGGCGGAGACTTCAGCACCCCTTACGAGCGTATCGTGCTCGAGCCGTCGGGAAGCTTTCAGTCCGTGGAAGAGCTCAGGCAGACGGTGCTCAATTTGCCACAGCGCAGCGATGTCGTCCGGCTGCAGGACATCGCGACCGTGACGCGCGGCTACGTCGATCCACCGCGGTACCGGATGCGTTACAACGGCGAGCCCGCGCTGGGCCTTGCCGTATCGCTCCGGGAGGGCGGCAACATCCTGGACCTCGGCGATGCGATTCGGCAGGTCATCGACCGCGCCAAACACGTGTACCCGGTCGGGGTGGAGTTCGATCTGGTCCAGTTTCAGTCGGATGCTGTGGCCGAAAAAGTCGGCGACTTCGTCCGCAATCTCCTGCAGGCAGTGGCCATTGTCGCGTTGGTGATGCTGGTATTCCTCGGCCTTCGAACCGGGCTGGTCGTCGCGAGCCTGATTCCGTGCACGATGATCACGTCTTTTCTGGTCATGTCCGTTTTCGACATCGGTATCGACCAGATGTCGCTGGCGTCGCTGATCATCGCGCTCGGTATGCTCGTGGACAATGCCATCGTGATGTCCGAATCGACGGTGGTACAGATGGCGCGAGGCAAGACGGCACGGCAGGCGGCGATCGATTCGGCGGCGGAGTTGCGCGGGCCGCTCCTGATTTCGTCGTTGACGACGGCGGCCGCCTTCCTGCCGATCTTTCTCGCCGAGTCCAACACCGGGGAGTACACGGCGCCGCTGTTCAAAGTCGTTACGATCACCCTGCTTTGTTCCTGGTTTTTGACTTTGACCTTGATACCGGTGCTGAGCGTCACGTTCTTGAAAGCCGGAGGAAAGGCAGGGACCGAGGAGCTCGACTCCAGGTTCTACCGGACGTATCGGGGTATCCTGATCGGGCTGGTCAGACGTCCCTGGTGGAGCCTCGCCGGCGTGTCTGCGGTATTCGTCGTTTCCCTCGCGGGATTCGGCGCCATCCCCAACATCTTTTTTCCACCGAACGACCGGGCCAGCTTTACGATCGAGCTCGAGCTGCCGGCCGGGTCGCCGATCGATCGCACCGACGCGATCGTCGCCGGGGTGGAACGTTTTATGGCGGACGAGCTGATGGCGGCATCGAACGACGGAGCCGGCGTCGTGAACTGGGGTGCGTTCGTCGGGCAGGGTGCGCCGAAGTTCCTGTTGTCGTATAACCCGGAGCCGACCGATCCGGCCTACGGATTCATACTCGTCAACGCGACCGGCACCGACGGTCTCGATACCCTGATGGCGCAGGTCGATCGTCATGTCGCGGAGAACTATCCGGATGCGATCGCCGATGTACGTCCGCTGCCGCTGGGCCCGCCGGTGACCAGCCCAATCGAGATCAGGGTGTCGGGCCGGGAGAACGACCGACTGTTCGAGATCGTCGATGAGGTCGTCGAAGCACTGAGGGAAGTGCCCGGCGCACGGCAGGTGACCGACGATTGGGGCGCACGTTCCAAGAAGCTCGTCGTCGAAATCGACGAGACCCGGGCGCGCCTGGCCGGTGTCAGTCACCAGGACACCGCAATCTCCTTGCAGACTTATCTGACCGGCCTGGAAACGACCGAATACCGAGAAGACGACAAACTGATCCCGATCGTCATGCGCTCGGCGGCGGAAATCGAGTGTGTCGAGCTGACCGATCGCTGCCGCCGCTTGATCGACCCGTCCCGGCTGGCGGGTTTGAGCGTGTACTCCCAGGCCACCGGCCGCTCGGTGCCGCTCGGCCAGGTTGCCAGGCCGCGGCTGGTCTGGCAGCCGGGCGAAATCATGCGGCGCGATCGCCTGCGTACCGTCACCGTTTCCTCGCTGCTGGACGAAGGATTCACGGCCGCGGATGTCAACGCCGCGATCGAGCCCCGTCTCGACGCCATGCAGGATTCCTGGCCCTTCGGATACTTCTGGGCGTTCGGCGGCGAGTCCGAGACCTCCGGCAAGGCCAATGCGTCGATCGCGGACGCGTTGCCGATCGGTCTATTGATCATCGTGCTGCTTCTGGTGTCTCAGTTCAACAGCGTGAGGCGGGCCTTGATCATTCTGTTGACCATCCCGCTTTCGATCATCGGCGTCGTCTTCGGTCTGCTGGTCGCAGGTTCCTACTTCGGTTTCATGACCTTGCTCGGCATTATTTCCCTGGCCGGCATCGTGATCAACAACGCCATCGTATTGATCGACAGAATACGCATCGAGCGTGAAACCAACCAGCGAGCGCCCGACCAGGCCGTGCTGATTGCGGCCCAACAACGCTTGCGCCCGATACTGCTGACCGCCACGACCACGGTCGGCGGACTGATCCCGCTCTGGCTGGGAGGCGGGCCGATGTGGGAGCCGATGGCGATCGCGATCATTTTCGGTCTGGTTTTCGCGACCGTATTGACGCTTGGTGTCGTGCCGGTGCTCTACACCCTATTCTTCGGGGTCAAATACGACTGAAGAACGAGTGGAAAGGCGTGACATCCGTCGGATCGGCCGTCGTTCAGCGCTCGCGGTATGACGCCTGATCCGGCGCTATTGCCGTTCACGACAAACCTCCCGGTAAGGGCGGTATTGGGTCGGCGCAATGCCGAACCATCGCCGGAACGCCTTCGTGAAGGCGCTCGAGTCGGAGAAGCCGAGCATATAGGCGATCTCCTGCTGGCTGAGATTGTCCGCCAGATATTCCAGGGCCAACTCGCTACGGGTTTCATCCAGGACCTGCTGATAGCTCGTGCCTTCCCGCGCGAGTTTGCGCTGCAGCGCCCTGGCGCTCATGCCCAGCCGTTCGGCGACGGTGCGCTGACCGCCGCCGCCGGCTTGAAGGTCCTCGACGATCTCCCTGCGAACGCGAAGCGACAACTGTGCCGACTCCAGACGCACGAGACGTTCGAGCGCCAGTTTTTCGCTTGCCCTGACGAGATCGGCGTTGGCCGTCGGAAGCGGGCGGGTCGCATCGGGTTCCGCCAGCACGATGGTATTTCGGTCCGCCGCGTAACGAACGTTTTCACCGAATACCCGGCGGTACGGGACCGGCGCCGACGGCTCCGGCCGGGTCAACTGCACCCGGACCGGCCGGCCGGACTCACCGCCGCTTACCCGGCAGAGTTTCAACAAGGTTGCGGTCAGGGCGTCGATCTCGACGTCGAGCGGCTCCCGCCGGCGCGTGTCGTAGTGAAACGAAAACTCGGCCTGCCCCGATGCGGTGGTGACGGCAAAACGCAGGTCGGTGGACAACAGGTGTCCGTAGCGCACCGTGCGCTCCATTGCCGCCCACAGCGACTCGCTGGCCATCCATGCGTAACCCAGCGCATGCAAGGTCGTGGGATGCCAGTGACGAACGACGTCGATACCGAGGCTCGGGTTTGCGGTGGCGTCCAATGCCAGCTTCCACAGTCGTTGCAGGCCGTCGACCGGGTAACGCGCGTTGGGCGCTCCGAGCTTGTCGGGCGCCAGGCCCGCACGGTGAAACAAGGTATCGCCGTCGAGGTCCGACTCCGCCAGAGCGGCATGAATCATCTGGGCCCAGGATGACAGCGTAGTGAAGACCATCGACTGATCTTACAATTGATCTTGGCATCATGTCCTCTGTTGCTCGTGCAGAGCCCCCCCTCGGAACCCATCGCTCACGCAATGGGCTCACGCAATGGGCTCAGCAAGGGGCATGAAGCACTTGATACCAACCGCAATGACAAAAACTGATTGACGGTGCAGAAATCGTGGAGTCTTCCAATCTTACGCTCTAAAAGGACTCCCATTCTTCGTCCACGGCACTGGCGGCATCGGAGCCGGAGGCCATGGCGGCGTTTCTACTGGATGCTGCGGTTCCGGATTTTCTCGCGACTTTCGGCTTCGACCACGGCCTCGTGCCGGATCGCCGCTCCACCGGATCGGTCGGGGTCTTGTCCGCCTGCGCCGCGGCCGGCAGCCTCGTTACGGCGCCTTCCTCGACCTTGAAGAACGCCATCAAGTCCGCCAATCCCTGTGCCTGCTCGCCCATGGATTCGCTGGCGGCGGCAATCTCCTCGACGAGTGCGGCGTTTTGCTGCGTCAACTCGTCCATCTGCACCACTGCCTTGTTGATTTCGTCAATTCCGGCGGATTGCTCCTGGCTGGACGCCGCGATCTCGCCGACGATGTCGGTCACTTTCTTCGACCCGTTGACGATCTTATCCAGCGCTTCGCCGGACTGATTGACGAGTTTGGAACCGTCTTCGACCTTGGCGAGGCTTTCGACGATGAGTCCCTTGATCTCCTTCGCCGCGCTCGCACTGCGTCCGGCGAGATTACGTACCTCAGCGGCGACGACGGCGAATCCCCGGCCCTGGTCGCCCGCTCGCGCTGCCTCCACCGCGGCGTTCAGCGCCAGCAGGTTCGTCTGGAATGCGATTTCGTCGATGACGCTGATGATGTCCGCAATCTTCTTGCTGGCTTCGTTGATCTCCTGCATCGCGTTTACGGCCTGCTCAACGACGGCGCCGCCCTGTTCGGCCTCTTTTCGCGCCTCCTTGGCCAACTGATTGGCATGAGCGGCGTTCTCGGCGCTCTCCCTTACGGCGCTGGTCATCTGCTCCATGGACGACGAGGTTTCCTCGAGGCTGGATGCCTGTTCCTCGGTCCGCTGGCTCAGGTCGGTGTTACCTTCGGCAATCTCCCCGGCTCCCGCCCTGACGTTGTCCGATGCATGCTGGATCTCGCCGACGACGCCGGTCAGCTTGACCATCAGCTCGTTGACGCTGTTACCCAGGTTCTCGAAGAAGCCGGTCTTGGCTTCGGTCGGAATTCGCTTGGTCAGGTCCCCTTCGACCGCGCCGCCTACGACGGTTTCAACCTCTCTTTCGATAGCCAGTTCCTGGGTTCGGTCGGCCCATTCGACGACGGTACCCAGACGTTCGCCGTCGTCGCCGAATACCGGGCTCGCGATGACGCGCATCGTGAGTTGGCCGATCTCGAGCTCCGCGGTGTGGGTCCTCGTCAAGCCCCCCAGCAGGTTGCGCTGATGCGCCGGGTTCTTGTGAAACATGTCGATACAGGTGCCGATCAGCTTGTTGGCATCGAAGCTCGGTATTTCCTTGCGAACGTCCGATTCGACGTCGCGGAACAATTTGGTCACCGCATCGTTCATGTAGACGATGTTCAGGTCGTTGTCGCCAATCATGACATTGGCGGTTACGCCATCCAGCGCCTGTTTGATACGGCCGTTTTCGGCCGCGATCAGCCGCTCCGCCTCGACCCGTTTCCGTTCTTTGTCTTCCCGTGCCAGTTGTTCCGTCAGGTCCTGCCATTCGACGACCGTGCCGATACGTTCACCGTTGTCCGCAATGATCGGATTAGTGATGATACTGAACGTCCTGCCGCCGAGTTCTAGCCGGGACTCGAAGGTGTCGCTCAGATCCGTCAACAGGCGCCTCTGATGGGCAGGATTCTTGTGGAAGTCGTCGATGTTCGTGCCGATCAGGTTTTTGACGTCGAAATTCGGCAGATCCTTGCGGATATCAGGTTCGGCGGCCCGAAACATTTCCGTGACCGTGTTGTTCATGTAGATGATTTCCAGATCGGCGTCGGCGACCATCACGTTTGCCGATACGCTGTCCAGCGCCTGTTTGATGCGACTGTTCTCGGCCGCCGTGGATTCTGTGCTCATGTCGACTTCCTCATTCGGTTCGATATTTTTCGCGGGATGGTGTTGATGTTCGTCAGCGGTGGAATCTCGATCGCAAACTGCCCGTCTGCCGGCGCGAGCACGAGGCACAGGCCGCCGCCTGCGAGGCCGCGTGCTCGTCTTGCCGGCATTTGAGCTTTCGTCGTCGCCGTCGCCATGTGGCGCTCTCCAGCTCATTTTTCATGAGCAGGTAATCGTCTACAGGGCGACGCTAACGCTGTCCTGGTGCGACAGAAAGTTGTCTGGAAGCGACGAATGTGTCGAAAACCTTGACGGCGCCGCGGCGGGTCTCTCCCGGGGTCTCTTCCTAGGCACACCCGATCGACTGTCCCGTCGCTCCGCCGTTCGCGTCTGCGTTACAATGCCGGTGTGTTCGATCCTACGTTTGGGGGAGCGCGATGATCGGATCGACGCTCGGCAAGCTTGCGTGGCGGTTGCCGGCGGCCTCAGGGATTTCGATTGGGATTTCGATCTTGCTGGGCGCCTGCGCTCCGACGCCTCCACACGACGAGGACGTTCTGGATTCGCGCCTCGCCGGGCCCTGTGATCGCTTGACCCTGTCCTGGCACGCGAGTCACGGTCAACTCAAGGCCGGTCTCGGTAGCGAACTCGTGCCGCGGCGGAGCGGGAGTAGCGGCGAGTTGCAGTTGCGCGTCGTTCGTTGTCAAGGCCGCGGCATGCGGCAGCCGCCGTTATCGTTCGCCTATTATGCCGTTCCGGTGATTGCCGACAGCGTGCCGCTGGTCGTCACCAGCGTGCCCGAGGACGGTTGGTGGTCCATGCCCGTGTTGATGGCGGACCGCAAGACGGCCGGGGTATTCACGGCCATGGGTTACGCGGTGCGCCCCGCTGAAATCGAATTGAACGTGTCCGATTCGGATCGCGACGCTTCCGTGTCGTCGCGCATACAGACCGATGAGGGTCGTCTCGAGTTCGTAGCGGTCGCGAATGGCCGTGCAAGGCCGTTCGAAGTGAACCGTGCGCTGGTGACCGAGAGCGAGGACGCAACGGCGGCATTTTTCGGCCGGGAGTCCGCGAATCGTGTCACACTGGCTGCAGTGCAGGTATCGACGGCGGGCCGGATGCCGCCGCCGAACCCGGACGGCCTCGCGGAACCGAAGCTCGCCGAGCTGGACCGCGCGCTTCGCTTCGATCGTATTTACTGGCGTCTGCCGCGCCCGGTCGATTGAAGCGTCGGTGAACGTTCGCGGTCGGCCGCGGCAACGAACCCGTCCGATCGTCTTGCACATGTCAACGAGCCTGAAGCATGACAGGATCCGACCATGAAACAATCGATTGTTGTTCTGACCTTGACCGTTCTGATGATGCTCGCTGTCACCGGATTGGCTGCGACCGACGAGAACGTCGATAATTCGGCGGCGGAAGAAGCGATCGCCCGGGCGAAAGCCGTGCTCGAAACGACGCTCGGGATTCCCGTCGATAACATCCGTTTCGCCTACGCGACCGCAGCCGAGTGGCCGGACACGAGCCTGGGTTGTCCCGAAAAGGGTACGGCGTATCTACCCGTCGTTACCCCCGGCCATGTCGTCTCGCTTGAGATCGGCAAGCGAATCTATACGGTCCACGTGGCGGGCACGGAAGCGGCGATCTGCGACAAGGCGGGCAAACCGCGACAGGACCCGCACCGCGCGCGCATGGCGCAAGCGGCGAAGCCCCTGGATCTCGCAATGCGGGACCTTGCCGCCAGGCTCGACGTGCCGGCAGGGGAGATCGGGCTCGTCACCATGCGGCGATCGAGTTGGCCCGACGCGGGCCTGGGTTGTCCGCGGCGCGGTGAGCAGTATGCGCAAGTGGTGACGGCCGGTTTCGTGATCGAGCTCGAGCACGACGGCGAGGTCTACACTTATCACGCGAGCCTGGACAGGGTGGTGCTCTGCGACCGGGCTGCGGCGACAGGCAAAACCGACGCGACGTAAGACGACGACGAAAAGACGGCAAAAAAGACTATAAAAAGAAGACTATAAAGAAGACGATAAAAAAAGGGGCCACGGCTTGCCGTGACCCCTTGTTCGACGCGTATACGGCGATCAGCGCTCAGTCGTCGTCATCCTCGTCGTCATCCTCGTCATCGTCATCGTCATCGTCGTCGTCATAATGATCGTCGTCGAGTCGGCGGCCGTCCGCCGTCACCCGGAGCTCCCACTCCGCGCCCCCGTCGTCGTCATCCTCGTCGTCGTCATCCCGGCCGAAGACGGTGAAGCCGGACACTTCGACGGCCCAGGTGCCGGGCGACGGATCGCTGACGACGACCCGTTCGGGACTGGCGAGAGTCGCGCCGTCGAAGCGTTGTGCCCCCGCCGGATCGATCAACACCATGTCCAGATCGTCGGTTGGATAACGGCCCCAGTGCCGGTCCCAGGATAGCTCGAAGACCGCCTCGGCCGTTGCCGCCGGTATCCGTACCTGCAGGACGTCGGTTTCTCCCTGGGCGACCGCGCCGTCGGCGGTTTCCTCACCCTCGGATTGCGAAACGCAGGAGATCCTGACGTCGGCCGAAATCCTCCCGGCGTTCGTCGTGTCGCCCATTGTGGCGATACGCACGATGCCGGTCTGCGGGTTGGCGAAGGCCAGCGAGGTGTCGGTGTTCAGGAACAGGGCTCCCGGGCCGAAGGGGTCTGCTTCGTCGGATGTAGGCGCGTCCTGAACCTTGAGGAAGATGTCGTCACCGAACAGCGCGTTCTGCTGCGCGGGCGGCAGCTCCGGCGTGATGTTGCTGACCGTGATATTGACCTGGCTGGTACTACTCCTGGTTTCGACGAAAAGCTGCTCGACCTGGCCGGGCAGCAGGTCTTCGTAGCGCGTCGAGAACCCCGATCGGCGGCACTTGTGCACCTGGAAACCCGCTTTTTGGAGGTTTCGCCGGACGCTGCTTTTGGCGATGCCGAAGTCCAGCGCCTCGCTCACCGTGCCCGTTTGCAGCAGGCTCAGCGCATCCGGAATGTCGATGAATCCTTCGCCCTGGTCGATTGCGCCGGAATCGTCGCCGAGGACGTTGGGGTCCGCCGTTTCCATGAGCGTATTGCGGATCTGGGTGGCGCTCGCCGTGGGGACCGCCTCGCGCAACAAGGCAGCCGCGCCGGCGACCGTTGGCGCCGAGAACGACGTGCCGGACGCCAGGCTCAAACCGCCGGCTGCGCCCTGCACGAAGTTGGCAAAGCCGCTTGCCGTCAAGTCGGGATCGAGGCGACCGTCGGCGGTGGGGCCGCGGGAGCTGAAATCCGCTGTCTGGTGGTGGGCCGACGGCCGCCACAGCGCGCCGATACCCAGGCCGAACTGCAGGTCACGCAGGATTCGCTCCTGGTTGACCAGGCTCGCGGCGCCCACGGTCAGGGAACCGATACCGGTGCCGGCGCTGCCGCCGGTCATTGCCGCATGCCCGTCGTTGCCCGCCGAGGCGACCAGCGTAATCCCGACTTCGAGCATTTCCCGGGTTAACAGGTCTTCCACGTCGCGGCCGGCGAACAGGGTCGGGCCGCCCAGGCTCATGTTGACCACCTGGATGTTCAGCGAGTCGTAGACGAAGGGGTCGTCCTCCGAGCCGTCGCCGGCCACCGGCACCGAGGGCATGCCGTTGTTGTAGTTGCGCCGCAAGGTGATCGCGCGGTCCATGGCCGCGATGATGCGCGACTCGGGTGCGCCGCCGCCGGCTGCGGCGAAGGTCTTCATCGCATACAAGCTGGCGCCCGGCGCCGAACCGATCATCGGCACGACCGAGATTCCCGGCACGGGAAAGTCGAGCAACACGCTGCCCGGATCGTGCGCGAGCAGCGATTGCACCAGAGTGCTGGTGTTCGAGAAAAGGAAGCCGACATCGGCCGCGATGGTCGATCCCACCCAGGTGCCGTGATTGCCGTTCGCGGTGCTGGTCGCCGAGGGCTCGCCGGCGCCCGGGACGAAGTTCTCGCCGCCGATGACCTTGCCGGCGATCGATGGCACCGCGGCCGGGTTGTTCGTCGTACCCGTATCGATGACGACGACGATCACGTCGGTGCCGAGGATCCCGTTTGCGTGCAAGGCGGATGCACCCGTCAGAAGATTGTCCGAAGCGTAGTCCTGCGGCAGCGCCTGGATCGCGTCCAGCCATTCCTCGCCGCTGATGGTGCCCTGGATTTCCGTGCTGTCGACAATGGCGAGGTCGACGGGTTGTGGCGAACGGACGGTCTTGTCTCTGTAGACGCCCGTCACGCCGTTCATGGCCAAAAGCTCCATGCGGCGGTCGCCCGGAACCTCGACTGCCACGGCATCGATGTTCTGATATCGATAGGTGACTTTGCCGCCCATGGCTTCAACCGCGGCAACCGCACGATCGGACGGTCCCGACGATGTCAGGATGAAGCGTTGCATGTCGTCGGCCGAGGCTATGGCGCCCGGAAACACCGCGACGGCAAGCCAAAGGAATAGCAGGTTTCTTCGCAGTACTGATTTCACTGTTCTCATTCGTATCTCCTGGTGCCCGCCGGCGTCGTGAATGCGTGCGTGCGCGCGCCCACCGGTATTGGGCACTATGCAGGCGCCACCTGCATCTCGAGTGTCACGAGGGTTTCCCTATGCTTATCGCTGCGCGGTCTTTCGCCACTCGTCGATGCTGCGTTTGGCGCGTTTTTTGTTGTGCAGCGTGTGATTCCAAGTGTAACTGAGTGCGGAAGATTCGCCAGTAGTAGTGCAATTCCGGCTTGGATTGACGCGGAAATCGTTGATTTATGGTAAATGCCCCGGCGTTTACGGCATGTCCTTGCGCCCGGCCGCCCGGATCGGCGGCAAGAATAGATCTGAAATCCGCACATCGTTCGTGTGCCGTCGGGGGTTTATCTACCCGGTGCCTCGTAAAACGGCGGCTATGGTTCGGGCTGTCCGCTGAGCGCGGTCGACCGGTCTCAGACGCGTTGCGATACGAGTCCGCCGACCGCCCGCGCGAAACGCAAGGTCAAAAAAGAGACCCCGGCAACGTATTCGATTCTCCATCCGTTACGTCGCGGCGTGCAGTGTGTCGTGTAACCGACGGCTTCGACGATGTCGCTCTTGAGCCTGACTCGTTGCGCTTCGCAGATGTTGATTCGGGTTACCAGGCGTAAGCCCCCGAGCGAGATATCCTCGGTGCGTCCGTGGAAGCCCTTGTTCTGGCGCCAATGGGTAAAAAACGTGACCTCGAGCTGCTTGTCGATGCGCGCGATGGCGCGCTGGTCCGCCGATTCGGCTTTGAGTCGCTCAGCCGCATGCAGCGGGCTGCCGCAGGTGTCACAAGTCGCGTCCGGTGCGTTGCCGGCGCCGCGGTCGTGCGGCGTGTCGCAGAAGACGCATTGCCGCGCCGGATCGAGCGCCCTGAGCGGCGCCAGCCGTTCCTGTCCGTCTTCCGCGAGACCCGGCCCCGTGCCGCCGGGGAACACCAGGCTCGCGTCATAGTCGAGGCGCCGCTTCGGATTGCTCAGCACGGCATAAGCCTTGTTGATCAAGGCCGCCGTCGACGTATCGCCACCCAGGTCCGGGTGCATCCTGAGCTGCTGCATCATCCGCCGGTAACTGTGGCGGATGACTTCGATCGAAGCGTCCTGGGCGATACCGAGCAGCTCGTAGTAGCTGCGTGGGTCGCGTGCGCTTCTCATCGTGCATCTCTCATCGCGCATCTCTTATCGCACATCTCTTATCGTGCATCTCCCATCGGGACGTCACCGGCACGATCATTCTCCGCTGGTCGGATTACCAATCATAATCGCCGTACTGCGGCGCAGGTACGGCAAGCGTGCCAGCTCCAGATGACGGCTACGCGAATGCCGCGGAATCAAATCGAAATGCAAGCCGACGAAGCCATCGCGGGTAATCCCCAGATAAAGCCGGGTACTGCCGAAGTCCACAAGCGTGAGAAAGGACAACCTTTCGAGCCGGCTCAGCCGTTCGAGTGTGCCGTTGTCGCGATATTCGATATCCATCAGGTACACTGGCGAATGCGTGCGATAGGGTATCGTACGGTTTTCGGCGATGTCGCCGAAAACCGTTAGCGGAAGTATCGCGCCCACGATGCAGACTGTGAACGAACCGCACTTTCGCATTCCGCGACTCCCTGTTCCCCGTGGAGCGCAGCGCCTGCGGCGCCTGCCGGCCGAGTCCCGTCGATCCCGGTGGTCAAGCTACCAGAACGGCCGGCGGCCTGCGCTTGCAGGCGTCACATGTTGGGCACCTCGCACTGTCTAATCTTATGTAAGATTGACGGTGCCGCATAATCGTTTTTATCGCGGTTTTTTGTGGCGGTTTTTTGTAGCCATTTTTATTGCCGAGAAGGGGCAAACACGATGCAAGTCGGAATGATCGGCCTTGGAAAGATGGGCGGCAACATGGCGCGCCGCCTGATCGAAGGCGGAATCGCGGTGGCGGGTTATGCCGAGGACCGGGAAGCAGCCGCGAGGCTTGCCGCCGAGCACGGCTTGACCGTAGCGGATTCCACCCGGGACCTGGTGGCAAAGCTTACGGCGCCGAGAGTCGTCTGGCTGATGTTGCCGGCTGGTGACGTCACTCAGGCTTACGTAGACGAACTCGCCGATTTGCTCGAGGCCGGCGACCTGCTGGTCGATGGCGCCAACTCTTTCTATAAGGATTCGATGCATCGTTCGGAGGGTTTGACCGGACGCGGTATCGGCTTTGTCGACGCCGGTGTGTCGGGCGGCGTGTGGGGGCGTGAGAACGGTTACGCCATCATGCTCGGCGGTGCCCGAGACGCCGTCGAGCGTCTGCGGCCGGCTATCGAGGTGCTGGCGCCGGCGCCCGACCGCGGCTGGGTCCATGCCGGGCCTGCCGGCAGCGGGCATTTCGTCAAGATGATTCACAACGGCATCGAGTACGGCATGATGCAGGCCTATGCCGAAGGTTTTGCGCTGATGCGCGGCAGGGACGAGTTCCAGCTCGACCTCGCCGCGATCGCCGAGACCTGGCGCCACGGCAGCGTCGTCCGTAGCTGGCTGCTCGACCTGACCGCCGAAGTGCTCGCATCCGATCAGGACCTCGAAGGCATCCGGGCGTTCGTCGCCGATTCGGGCGAAGGACGCTGGACGGCGCTGGAAGGCATCGAGCAGGGCATCCCGACACCGGTCATGAGCCTGGCATTGATGGCCCGATTCGCATCCCAGGGCCGGCAGGACTACTCGGCGAAACTGCTGGCGATGATGCGGCAGCAGTTCGGCGGACACTCGATTCAGCTTGCCGGAGACTGACGGTGCCCGAGACCGAAGTACTTGCCGAGAATCGGGGAACCGCCATGTCTCGCCCGGGCAGTCGGTCGACAAGAGCAGCGATCCGGCTGCCGGTCGTGCTGGCGCTGTGCTTGTGCGCCGGTCAAGCAGGCGCGCTGCCCGATGCCTCGGATGGCGTCCGCGTGTTTCCGCCGTCCTATTTCACCCCTTATGCGCCGGAGAACGCGCTGGACCTGGTCGCGCGGGTGCCGGGTTTCCGTCTCGAGGAGCAAGGCGGCCGCCGCGGCCTGGGCGACATCGGCGGTAACGTCCTGATCGACGGCGTGCGACGGCCGCCCAAGGGCAAGTCGCTGCGCAACGTGCTCGAAGAGCTGCCGGTCCGATCGATCGCCGGCCTGGAGCTGATTTCGGTCGGCGGCCGCCCGGAGCTGGACATGCAGGGTTACCGGCAAGTGGTCAACGTCGTCACGCTTTCGGAGCTGCCGCCCTTCCTCGAAACCGTGCTCGGCTACAAGCGGCAGGGAACGGGCGATCCGGACATGACCAACGGCGACGAACGCCGCGTGACGCTCAGGGGCTCGGCGGACGTTGCCGGCCATACGCTGAGCGCGCGGATCAATGCCCGGGGGCAAGGTCGCGAGTCCCCCGGCGGTTTCGGCGCGATCGATCCCGACGATCCGGCGCTCAGGGTCACGACGATCACCCGGCGGGACATCGACAACTTGGCGCTCGAAGGCGGCGGCCTGTTCGTGCTGCCGGGCGACGGCACGCTCCTGGTCGATACCCGGTTCTCGCGGCGGGACTCGGCAACCCGGCCCGTGCCGGACGAGATCGCGGCGGCCGGTTTTTCGCGGCCGGCAGATGACAAGAGCCGCGAGGACTTAATGGTTTCGGGCGAGCTGCGGCGACCGGTCGGCGAGACGCTCGAAGGTGTGGTGAGCCTGGTACACGCGCGCCGTTCGAATTCCGACCTGTCTTCGCTGCGGATCGACGCGCTGGAACGCGCTTCCCGAAGCCGGCAACGCTCCGGCGAGACGGCGGGCCGTATCGGTTTGCAATGGCGGCCGGACGACGGGCTGATGCTGGGCGGTGAGATCCACGCGGCCTACAACTTCCTCGAGGGCAGCGTGAGCGCGTTCGAAAACGGTATCGAGCGCGTTCTAGAGGTCGGCGAAAGCCGCGTCACCGAGCCGCGTGCCGGCGCCGCGCTGGATTGGCAATGGCAGGCTTCGAGGCGCCTGAACGTGCAGGGCGACGTCGGCGTCGACGTTTACGAAACCAAAACCGGGCCCGGGTCCGCGGGTCCCAGGCAGGATACACACGGCGCGCTGGCGGCGACCTGGACCCTCAAACCCCGCTCGTTCGTCAGCGTCGAAGTCGAACGTTCGGTCAGCCAGTTGGGCTTCGGGCAATTCCTGACGTCAACGTCGCTGGATAGCGATGCCGTGACACAAGGCGCCTCCGAACTCGACCCGCCCCGGGCCTGGCGAACGACGCTGCGTTTGGACCACCGTTTCGACGACAAGGGACTTTTCGACTTGCGCCTGACCCGGTTGAGAACCGGCAATCCCATAGAGCCGGTGCCGTTGTCCGATACGATCGTCGTGCCGCAAAACACGCGGCCGCAAACGCTGGATACGCTCTCCTCCAGCCTGTCGTGGCCGCTCGACGCTTTGGGTTTTACCGGCACCTTGATCGATCTGGACGGCAGTCTCAGCAGTTCCAGGGCCGTCGATCCGGCAACCGGCGAAGTCCGGCCGATTTCCGGCGCCGCCGAGTCTTCCTGGTCGCTGGGTTTGCGCAAGGAGCCCGACGATACGCCGATCTCCTGGGGTATCCGGATCTCCCGGGAGCTGCGCGAAAACCGGTACGCGGCGCGGAGCACCGCGGCGACCGACGCGTCGATCCAGTGGAGCGGCTTTCTGGAGTGGAGCCCGACGCCGGCGCTTCGGCTGCGAACCGAACTCATCGGGCCTTCGCAGTCCGCGTCGGAGACGGCGCTGTTCGCGCAAACGCGTCATCCGGGCGCAATGCCGGCCCATCTTTCGGGCTCGGAATCCGAGCGCGAGCTTGGCGTATCGGGTTCGCTCGAATGGCGGCCGACGAAGCAGGTCGAAATCACGCTGACCGCGGCGACCGGGCAGGCACAGCGAACTGCGGAATCGCTGCTGCCTTTCGGAGGACTACCCGAAGTTCCCGAGATCAGGTCGTTCGCGGCCACGCCGAGCGTCGGGCTGCAGCTACGCCTGACCAACTGACTGTCCCAATAGACGGCCACCAAATAGAGGGCCAATAGAAGCACGGCAAACCGCGGCGCGGGTGTCGGCCGCGGCCCTATTCGTATCGATTCGTCTCCGGTGCATCGGCGGGCGAATCGATTGCAAGACGATTGCAAGTATGAGGTTGCAAGAGGATTGCAAGAGACAGGCATGCCGTGACAGGGTTACGCCGATGTTGCAGTCGATGGGCAAGACGCGCCGCGCTTTCTACATGCTCGGCCTGATCCTCGCCGGCGAGGCGGTTTTTGCACTGCCGTTTCACGTCGCGCGGTTTTTCCGGCCCACCGTGCTCGAGGTTTTCTCGATGTCGGCAACCGAGCTCGGCGCCGCGCAGGGGATTTACGGCGTCGTTGCGATGCTGGCCTATTTCCCCGGCGGCCCGTTGGCCGACCGGTTTCCGGCACGAACCCTGTTGGCGGCCTCGTTGTGGACGACGGCGCTGGGCGGCCTCTACATGGCGAGCTTTCCCGGTTTCGAAGGCGCGCTGTTGTTGTGGGGATTCTTCGGCGTCACGACGATCCTGCTGTTCTGGGCGGCGCTGATACGCGCGACGCGCGATTGGGGCGGCCGGGATGCCCAGGGCCGCGCCTACGGATTGCTGGACAGCGGCCGGGGGCTCCTTGCGGCGGGCCTGGCTTCGCTGGGCGTATTGTTATTCAGCTTTTCGTTTCCGGAAGGATACGGCGCCGCGAGCTTCGAGGACAAACAACAGGCCTTGCGCCTGATCATCCTCGGTTACTCGGCGGTGACCGCGCTCGCCGGTTTGATCGTGTGGTTTGCGCTGGCAGGCGACAGATCCGATCGAGAGCCAGGCACCGTTGGAGTCCAGTCGGAAATCCGGCCAGAAGTCCGGTCAGAAATCCGGTCAAAAATCCAGTCACCCGCCGTGCCGGTCGGCGCGGGCATCGCCGAGGTCGCCAGGCTTCCCGCGGTCTGGCTACAGGCCGTCGTGATCGTCTGTGCCTACGTCGCTTACAAGGGCTTCGACAACTATTCGCTGTTTGCCGTACAGGCCTACCGGCTAGACGAAGTCGAGGCTGCCTGGGTAGTGACACTGGGTTCCTGGCTCAGGCCGGTTGCGGCGCTGGCCGCGGGCCTGCTCGGCGACCGTTACACGATCTCGAGGATCACGGTGCTGGCGTTTACCCTGCTGCTGGGCTCGAATCTGTTTTTTGCCGCAACGACGCCGGTTCCGGGTGCGGTCGCTATCCTGCTCGGCAATACCCTGGTTGCCTGCGCGGCATTCTTCGGCTTGCGCGGCCTGTATTACGCCCTGTTCGAGGAGGCAAGAGTCCCGGCCGCGGTCACCGGCACTGCCGTCGGGCTGGTTTCGGTCATCGGTTTTACGCCGGACATTTTCGTCAACTTCGTCGCCGGTCTGCTGATCGATGCCAATCCCGGTGTCGCCGGCCATCAGCACTTCTTCTGGTTCTTGTCGGCGTTTTCCGCCCTCGGCTTGCTGGCGAGTTATGGCTTGATGCGCATGAATGCCGGCCGCTCTGTCGGCCGATCGACGCCGTGACCTGGATCGCTGCGCTCGCTCGGGCTTCATTCGCGGGACAGGACGCTAGAAGGCCAGCCTGGCGCCGAGATACCCCCACAAGGCCAGCGCGGCCAGCAGCATCGTGGCCGTGATCCACACGACCTGCCGGTATTCCCGCCTCAATGCCGTCAACGGTGCAGGGGAGGCCAGGAACTCGTCGAGCGTGCGGCGCGAAGGGCGCGCGGCCCGAATCTGTCGGAAGTAGTCGATCTCCGTGGCGGAAGGCCGGGTCAGTTTCGCAATCACGATCAGCGAGACGATGGCGGCCGTCAACGAGATCGTCAGGGCGTCGACGAACGGCGGCAGGCTCAAGAGGCCGGACCGGGTGGCCTCGCTGACGATTACGAACGTCGATACGCCGAGGCTCATGCTGCCGAGCGCCGCGTGGCGGTTCATCCTTTGCCATTCCAGACCGGCGACGACGGTCGGCAACCAGCCGACGCCGAATATCGCGCCCGCGTAGATCGAGATCCAGTAGATCGCGGCCGGCTGCGCGATTGCGATCGCCGTCACGACCAGCCCGATCACGACTTGCGCCGCCCTGCTGACCCGCATGCGATGCGATTCGTCGATCGGTGTCCGTCGCAGGTTTTCGTACAGGTCTCGTGACAGGCCGAATCCGGCGAGCACGAACAGGGTCGAGGCCGTGGACATGATCGCGGCCATCAGCGCGGCCAGCCCGATGCCGCCGAGCAAGGGCGGCACGTGATCGAGAAAGGCGACGATCATGACCCGGTCCGCCGGCTCGATTCCGGGTTCGATCACGCGCATCGCGCCGGCCGCGAGGAAAACGGGGATCTGCAGGAAGGCCGCCAGAAAAGTGCCGATCGCCGCCGATTTCAGTACGACGAAGTCGTTTTTCGCCGGAAAAACGCGGGACACCAGCGCCGGCGTGCAACTGATGAATATCACCCAGACCAGAAACTGCGAAATCGTGAAACTCATCGGGCGATCCTGGGTTCCCGCCAGTGTCCAATAACCCTCGATCGTGTCCGACAGGCTCTTGACGGATTCCAGGCCGACGATGGAGACGATCCAGGGCGCCACGACGAGTGCAACCGCCAGCATGCTGAAGAACATCAGCGTATCCGTCACGACGACGCCGTACATGCCGCCGAGTGCCGAGAATACGAGTAACGCCAGCACCGATACGGCAATGATCGCCGGATACGGGATGTTCGTGATTTCGCCGATGATCAATCCGGCACCGATGAGCTGGATGACGCCATACCCGAGCAACCCGACGATCATGATGACGGTGGCAAGCGCCGTGACCACCGGGCTTCCGAAACGCCGGTGAAAAAAATCCGGCAAAGTCCGGCATTCCAGCGCGCGCATTTTCCGGCCGATGTAAACCACGGCCAGCAGGGTGCCGATCCAGACGCCGAAGGAGCCGGTGACCGAAAGCACCAGCGGTCCCTCCTGGTAGGCGATACCGGCGACGCCCAGCAGCGTGACGGCGCTCAGGTAGGTTGCGGCCAGGGTGCCGACGACCAGCAAGGTCGGCGCTTTCTCGCTCATGACGTAAAAATCGTCGCTGCCTTTGACCCGGCGTGCGACCAATGCGCCGACGACAACGTAGAACATCAAGGCGGCGGCGAACACCGCCGTGGTCATTGCCTCCGACTCCCGGTTTCCGCATGTTTCGCCGTATCGTTCACCGCATCGTCCGGCGCCGGGCGTTCCTGCTGGCGTTCGGCTTCCAGCTTGCGGATCACCGGCAGGTATTCCCGCCGCAAAATCACGAAGACGATGACGGCGGCGAGGACCATGGACAGGGTCGCATTGACGAACAGTAATAGTACGTCGACGTTCACCCGCCGCTATCCCGGCGAAACCGGGCGGTACATCCGGTTTTCCGAGGCCTCAAGTTCCGGCAGCCGGGTCGAGTCCGGTCCTGAACAGATCCACCATCTGGCGTGCGATCGTTGCCGGCCGCTTGCCGCCGGGCCGGTACCAGGTCAGCGTCCAGTTCAGGCTGCCGAGCAAGGCGAGGCGAAACAGCCGTCGCCCGGTGCCCGGCGGCAGCGGCAACTGTTTCACCAGCGACACGAAATAGGCTTCGTATTCATCGCGTTGCGCGATCAGCGTACTGCGCAACGGATCGTCGAACGCTTTCGTAAACTGCGGCGTGACGACCGGGCTGAAGGCGTTCTCGGCCAGGAG
This sequence comes from Woeseiaceae bacterium, assembly GCA_028279985.1. Lineage (GTDB taxonomy): Bacteria > Pseudomonadota > Gammaproteobacteria > Steroidobacterales > Woeseiaceae > UBA1847. The sequence continues at coordinate 45,135 of JANQMR010000037.1, read as the reverse complement.
CGACTCCAGGTGCGCCTCGGCTGCCGCCGTCAGCCGGTCCCAGGGATCCGGTCCGGCCTTGTCCACGGCCGACTCGACCGCCTGCATGACCTGCAGCACACCCTGTTCGTGCACTGCAACCAGCAGCTCTTCCTTCGACTTGAAGTGATAGTAGATCGACCCGGGCAACATGCCGACGATGGCGGCGATGTCCCGGATCGACGTGCCCTCGTAGCCGCGCGTCGAGAACAGCCGGGCGGCCGCTTCCAGTAGCTCCCGGCGGCGGTTGTCGCCGCCTCTTGCCGATTTGCCCCGGTTCGTTGCCGCCGTCATCATTCAGTTCGCCCTTCGCCTACGCCACATAATACTTCTTGAAGAAGTCCAGTGTGAGCGTGTCGATGACATTGTCGTCCTCGTCGAGGATGTCGAGCATGTTTGGATTGTCCCCCTGGAAGCTGCCGTAGACAACCATGCCCTGGTCGGTGGAGTAGGGTGTGTGCGCGCTTCCCGGCGGTTCGTAGGAATACGTGCCCGGAAAATGCATCTCCTCACCCTCACGATAGCCCCAAAGGCCCTCCAGTGTAAACGCAACGGCCGTGCAAAGGTGCGTGTGTCTCGCGAATTCCCGGTTCGGGTCCTGCTTGAACAGGAAGTCGACACGGTTGCGCTTCTCGTCCAGCGCCAGCACCTTGATGTAGTTGCCGGGCTGACCTTCGACCTCCTGCCAATCCACGAGATTGCTGTTGACGTTTTCGATTTCACCGAAGACCGTTCTCGCGGTCGTCTCCAGGATGCTGGGCTGAGTCATGGGGGTTCCTCCTCCTTTTAGTTTCGCTGTCCGGTCCGCACCTGACAGCCACAAATCAAACGATCGATTGTTAGGCAATACTAACTGCTGTTATATTCCGGCGTAAAGTGCCGCGCTTGCGGCAACGCCGTCATGGCAAACGCCGAATACACCGCTGGGGGCTGTTGTATGAAATTCCGTGATCCGCGACTGCTGTCGTTCGTCGTGCTTGCGCTGGCCGCTTGCGGCAAGGCGCCGGACGATGAGACCCGCACGGCTGCGGCAGGCAGCCTCTCGGACCTCGTCGTTACCGTCGACCGATCGGCTCTGGCCGGCGCCATGGTCACGATTCACGCCAACGGCCGCAGGACGACCGTTTTCACGGCTGCCGACGGCCGGATTCAGGCGCCGCCCGAGATCGACGGGACTGACGGGATTGACGGTTTTACGGTTCGTTATCCGGGCCTCGAACCGGTTGACCATGGCCCGGTCGGCCATGACGCGGCCGCGGGCACGATCGAGATGCAGGCCGCCGCCGATGCCGCGGCTGCGATTCCCAGCAGCCACTGGCTGGCGCTGTTGCCGGACGGTTTCAAGCGCCGTGAGTTCATACTCAATTGCGCCAGTTGTCACGGTATTGCGAAGTCGCGGGCCTACTTGGCCGGCAGCCTGCGCGACGAGGCGATGTGGAGCGCCGGGATCGCGTTGATGCGGGCGCTGGACGCTTACAGCCTGATCCCGCCCGATTTCGACGATGCCGAATATGCAGCCTGGCTTGCCGAACATATCTCCGAGGAACGGCTGGCCCGGCTCGAAACACCCGCGCCGATCGCAGCGGACCTCGCCGGGCGTGTCGTCATCACCGAATACGAGTTGCCGCAGTCGGACTCCCTGCCGCACGACCTCGTCATCGGCCCGGACGAGCGTATCTGGATCACGGCGTTTTTCTACGATCAGATGTGGGCGCTCGACCCGGTGTCCGGAGCGTATCGCAAGTTCGACATCGACGACGATCCCGACGTGGTTGCACAGGCACGCGCGCTCGAGTTCGGCGCCGACGGCAGGCTTTGGGTGGTCAACGGTGGTACCGAGTCGGTCATTCGTCTGGACACCGGGACGGGAGACTATGAGAGTTTCGACGTCCAGATGTATCCGCACAGTCTGGACCTCGACACGGCGGGCAACGTTTGGGTCAACGACTACTTCGCGGTACAGGAACGCATCGCAACCGTCGACGCCGAAACCGGCGAGGTGACCATCATCGAAGTGCCGCCGGCAAACCGGCCCGAGTCGGAAGGTATTCCGCTACCCTATGGTTTGCAGGTCGACAAGCAAAACCGCCTCTACAGTACCCAGCTCGCCGCCAATACGCTGGTCGTCTACGACACCGTGTCCGGCGAGGCGAAGCTGCATCCGATGCCGGCCGAGAATTCGGGCCCGAGACGCCCGGGCCTGGCGCCCGACGGCAGCCTGTGGATACCGGAGTTCAACACCGGGCACATCACGCGTTTCGATCCGGAGACCGAAACCTTCGAGCGGGTCGACCTGGGTTTGGCGACGATCGGCGCCTACGACATCGAGGTCGATCAAAACAGCGGCGTCGTCTGGGTAACGGGAGCGCTGGACTCGAGCCTGTTTCGCTACGATCCGGCAACCGGACGTGCCGACCGGATTCCGCTGCCGACCGAACCGGCGTACACGCGCCACCTGGCCATCGATCCGGAGACCGGCGACGTCTGGACGGCTTATTCGTCGCTGCCGGCGGCGGAGCCGCGTGTGGTCAGGGTCCACATTGCCGATTTGGGGACGTCCGATTCGGGAACGGCCAACTCGGAGACCGCCGACTCGGGTTGACCGGCCGTCAATCGGCCTTTCAATCGGCCTTTTTCAGGATCACGACCGAACACGCCGCTTCGTCGAAACCGATCACGCCGCCGCCGTTCTCGGCCAGCGCCAGCGAAACGCCGTCGACCTGCCGTTCGCCGGCTTCTCCGCGCAACTGCTCGGTAAGCTCGGCGATCATCGACAGGCCGGTGGCGCCCACCGGGTGACCCTTGGAGACCAGCCCACCCGAGGTATTGACCGGTATCGAACCGCCGAGGCTGGTGGCGCCGCCGGCGACAAAGGTACCGCCTTCGCCCGGCGCACAGAAGCCCAGCATCTCCACCTGGTAGATTTCGCCGAAGGACGTTGCGTCGTGGACTTCCGCGACGTCGATGTCCGCCGGATCGCAGCCTGCCATCGCGTAGGCGCGCTTCGCCGCAACCCTGGACAATCCGGGTTCGTCCAGCGCCCGGTATTTGCCGCCGCTTTGACCGATACCCGCAAGCAGAACGGCGCGCTCCCGCACCGGTGCCGGCATTTGCGCGAGCATGCGTTCGGACGCCAGCAGGGCGGCCGCGGCGCCGTCTCCGACCGGAGCGCACATCGCCCGCGTCAGCGGATAGGTGATGGGTCGGTCTTCGAGGACCTCCTCGACGGTCAGGGGAAAACGGTATTGCGCGCGCGGATTGTGTACGGCGATGCTGTGGTTTTTGGCGCAGCCGTAAGCGATCTGCTCCCGTGTCGTGCCGTAACGCTGCATGTGCCAGACAGCCTGCATCGCGTAGGTGTCCATGAACACGGTGCGATCCTCGCCCGGCTCGAATGGCAGGCCCGCGGCCTCGCCGGCTTGCCGGTAATAGCTTTGCCACTCTTCCGGATCGTACCGATCGATGCCGCCGTCGAAGATGGCGGCTGTTTTCTCCGGCCGTTCCGGGTAGTAGGTTTTCTCGACGCCGAAAGCGATGCTCAGGTCCGAAAGGCCGGACGCGATGTCTTTCCAGGCGCCGGCAAGCGCCAGGGACGCCGTCGCGCAACCGCCCTCGACGTTGGTCAACGGTACGCGCTCAGGGAATTCCCCGGCGCGCACCAGCGGCGTCAGGCAGACCTGGCCGCGGATGCTGCCCTGGCCGTCCGCCCACATGCCGCAGTTGCCGAACCAGGCCGAATCGATTCGCTCGCCGGTGTCGAGCCCGGCGTCGGCCAGCACGCCACGATAGGCCTCGGCGGTCAGGTCCTTGAGCGAGTCGTCCGGCCGCCGGCCGAAGGTCGTGCTGTACGCGCCGATGACGTAGATCGGTTTCACTGCCGGGACCCGTCGGACCAGTACGGCGCCCGCAATTCGCGCTTGAGCACCTTGCCTAGCGCATTGCGCGGCAGGCCGTCGCGGATTTCGATCTTGCTCAGGCGCTGCGGTTTTGCCAGCCGCTCGTTCGCCCAGCGCCGGATCGCCTCCGGGTCCGGCGCCGCACCGGGCGCGGCGACGATCAGGGCCAGCGGCACTTCACCCCACTTGGGGTCCGGCACGCCGATCACGGCGACGTCGGATACGTCTTCGTGGCCGCCGACGACGGCCTCGACGTCTTTCGGGAACACGTTGAAGCCGCCCGATACGATCATGTCTTTCTTGCGGTCGAGGATGTAGAGGAATCCGTCCTCGTCGAGTCTGCCGATATCGCCGCTGCGCAGGAACGTCCTGCCGAGTTCGTCGCGCCAGATCAGCGCCGCGGTTTCCTCGGGGCGCTTGTAATACTCCTTCATCAGGCCCTTGCCGTATCCGGCGATCTCGCCGGCTTCGCCCCGCGGCAATACCTTGCCGTCTTCGTCGAGGATCCGGATCTCGAAGCCGAGTACCGGGGTGCCGACTGAGCCGGTGCGCTCGGTGATTTTCCTGGGGTCGATTTCTCTGGGGTCGATTTCTCTGGGGGCGACTTCCCCGGGGGAGATTTCCTCGGGACGGATAATGGTCGCGAAACCCTCGCTGAAGCCGTAAAGCTCGTACAGACCCGTACCCATGCGCGCGAGGATTTCTTCCCTGGTGTCCTGCCGGAGCGGCGAGCCGGCGGACACCATCGTCACCAGGCTCGTCAGGTCGTAGTCGTCGAAGTCCGGGTGTTCGAGGATCGTGATGAACTGGGTCGGGACCATGAAGGTATGGCTTACCCGTTCGCGCGCGATCAGCTCGAGCAGGGACTGCGGTGAAAACTGTTCCATGATCACGATCGTCGCGCCGACCAGCAGCGGCGGCAGCAACATGAACCAGGTGCCGTTCGAATACAGCGAGGTCGTCGCAAGCGCGATCGAGTTGCGGTCGAAACGCATCTCCAGGGCATTCGAGTACGACCAGTGCAGGCGCGCCTTGTGCGTTTGCACGATCCCCTTGGGCACGCCGGTCGTGCCGGACGAATAAATGATGTTGAATGCGTCGTCCATGCGATAGTCGATGGCCGGCTCGCTCGTGGCCTTTGCGTCCAGCCAGTCGTCGTAGCCCAGCCAGCCCGCGCCGGCGAAACCTACGGCAATGCGTTTGTCCGCCTCCACCTTGCGTATCCTGGACAACACGGGCTCGACCAGGTGCCGGGTGCTGTCGGCGACGAACAACATCCGGGCGTCGGAATCGTCGATGAGGCCTGCAACCTGTTCCGCCGTCAGCAGCGCGCTGATCGGCACCAGGCAGGCGCCGGCCTTGCCGATACCGAACATGATCAGGAACATCTCGATCGAGTTCGTCATGACCACCGCAACCTTGTCGCCGCGGCCGATACCGTCGCGGATCAGGCTGTTCGCAATGCGGTTCAGGCCGGTATTGAAGGCCCGCCAGTCGAGTCGCCGCTCGCCGCAGACGACGGCGGGTTTGTCCGGGTAGAACTCGGCGTGACCGGCCCATATTCGCGGCAGGCAGGCCTGCGCATCGTCCAGTTTGTCCATGTCGTTTTCCCCGCAGGAAGCGAAACAAGTTTACCAAACAATCGCTTGGTTGAAGAAGCCGATCATGCTAACCTGTCTTCCGCTCGCAATCCCGCCCACCAAGGTTCGCGCCAGACGACTCGATGCGCAGTACCCGGACAGTGCCCGTATACGATCCGCGCGATCCCGACGTGATCGACGATCCCTTGCCGGTCCTCAAACAGCTACAGAAATCCGACCCCGTGCATTGGTCGGAGAAACTCAACGGCTGGCTGATCACCGGTTATGATGACACACGCGCGGTGCTGACCGACGACGGGATCTCGGCCGACCGGCTGATGCCGTTTTACGAGCACCAGGGTCCCGACATGAAAAAGCGGATCAGTGAATTGATCCGTTATTTGAACACCTGGGTGGCGTTCAAGGACCCGCCGGAGCATACGCGGCTCAGGACGCTGATGAACAAGGTGTTCACCCGTAGCGCCGTCCGCGCGTTACGCCCGGCCATCGAAAGGGCCGTGAACCGGCAGCTCGATGCGATGGCGGGCGAGTCCGGGGTCGATTTCATCCAGACGTTCGCGTACCCGCTGCCGGCGGCCGTGATCATGGAAATGCTGGGCCTGCCCGCCGAGGACACCGAAGCGCTCAAGGACTGGTCGAACAAGATGCAGTTGTTCATCGGCAGTGCGACGACCTCCACGGACAAGTATTCGCTGGCGGAAACCGGCGCCATCGAAATGGCGGGCTACTTCAGGGACGTGATACGGGATCGCGAAAAGCATCCCGGCGACGACATGATCTCCAAGCTCCTGTCCATCCGCAACGAGGGCGAGACGCTGTCCGAGGACGAGGTGATCGGCACGTCGATGCTGTTCCTGTTCGGCGGTCACGAGACGACGACCAACCTGCTCGGCAACGGCATACGCGCGCTGTTGTCGCATCCGGGAGAGCTCGAAAGGCTTCGGGACGACCCGGCGATGATCCGTTCGACGGTGGAGGAGATCCTGCGGTACGACGGACCGACCGGCGCCACCGTGCGGGTGGTCAAGACGCCGCACGAGTTCCACGGCAAGAAGCTGGCGACGGGCGATCGGGTGTTCGCGATGATCAACGCGGCGAATCACGACGACCGGGTCTTCGAGTCGCCCGAGGTTTTCGACATCGGCCGCAACCCCAATCCACATTTGACGTTCAACTACGGTGCGCATTTCTGCCTCGGTGCGCCGCTGGCCCGCCTGGAAGGCGAGATTGCGATCCAGGCCGTGATTCGGCGTTTTCCGGACATGCGGTTGACGGCCGATCATTACCCGTATATGGATACGCTGGTGATGCGCGGCGTAAGATCCATGCCTGTCGCCCTGAATTCCGGCTAGCGCGGACGAAAAATAGATGGACTTCCGGTTATCGGCGCAGTCCGCCGATCTCAAAACACGTCTCGAGTCATTCATGGACGAACACGTCTACCCGGCGGAGAGCGCTTACCGGGAGGAACTCGAAGGCCCGAACGGCCGCTGGGCGACGCCGCCGCTGATGGCCGGGCTCAAGGCGCTGGCGCGCGAGCGGGGACTCTGGAACCTGTTCATTCCGGCGGAACACGCCGAGTTCGGCGGTGCCGGCTTGAGCAACGTCGATTACGCGCCGCTTGCCGAGGTCATGGGGCGTGTGCTGTGGGCGCCCGAGATTTTCAACTGCAACGCCCCGGACACCGGCAACATGGAAGTTTTCATGCGTTACGGGACCGCGGCACAACAGGAACGCTGGCTGAAACCGCTGCTGGCCGGCGAGATCCGCTCGGCCTATGCGATGACCGAACCGGCCGTCGCAAGCTCCGACGCGACCAACATCGAATGTTCGATTCGTCGCGATGGCGACGACTACGTCGTCGACGGCCGCAAGTGGTTCATCACCGGCGCGATGCACGACGACTGCACGATCCTGATCGTGATGGGCAAGTCCGGTCCCGACAATCCGGACCGTCATCGACAGCAGTCGCAGATCCTCGTGCCGCGCGACACGGCCGGGGTGACCGTCGAGCGGCATTTACGCACATTGGGTTACGACGACGCACCGCTAGGACATGCGGAAGTCGTCTTCGAGAAGGTCAGGGTTCCGGCGGAGAACATCCTGCTCGGCGAAGGCCGCGGTTTCGAGATTGCCCAGGGGCGCCTGGGGCCCGGCCGTATCCACCACTGCATGCGACTGATCGGCTGCGCGCAGCGCGCGCTGGAACTGGCCTGCGCCCGGGTCGAATCCCGATCGACTTTCGGGCGCCGGATCGGCGAACACCAGTCGGTTCGCGAGGCGATTGCCCGTTCCTATGCCGAGATAGCGTCGTCGCGGCTGTTGACGCTCCTGACCGCCGACAAGATCGATCGCGAAGGCGGCAAGGCGGCGCGCGACCTGATTGCCGCCGCCAAGATCACGGTGCCGGAGATGGCGCAGCGCGTGATCGACCGTGCGATACAGATGCACGGCGCCGGCGGCCTGTCGGACGACTGGTTCATGGCCGAAGCTTTCGCTTACGCACGGTATTGCCGCCTTGTAGACGGGCCCGACGAGGTACACATGATGGCCCTCGGTAAACAGATCATCCGCCGTTACGGCGCCGGTGTCGGTTGACATGGCCGTCGATCCGGTCGATGGGCGCGGCGCTTGACCGGGGCGGAGGCGATGGAAAACGGTCCTTTCGACTTCCGGTCCAAGACCGCGCTGGTAACCGGCGCATCCAGCGGCTTCGGCGCGCACTTCGCCACGGTGCTCGCGGAGCGCGGCGCCAACGTGGTCGTCGCCGCGCGGCGAAAGCAGCGGCTGGACGCGCTGGTGGCACGCATCGTCGACGAGGGCGGCAAGGCGCTGGCCGTCGAGGCCGACGTGACTCGTGTCGAGAGCGTCGCGGCCATGTACGACGCGGCGGAATCGGCTTTCGGCACGGTCGGGATCGTCTGCAACAACGCCGGCATCGTCGAGTCGAAACTGGCCGTGGATGTCGACGAAGCCGGCTTCGACCGGGTGTTGGATACGAATCTCAAAGGTGTCTGGGCCGTTGCCAGCGAAGCGGCCCGGCGGCTGATTGCAGCCGGCAGACCCGGCAGCATCGTCAACATCGCATCGGTGCTGGGCCTAAGAGTCTCGGTATCGCAGAGTGTCTACGCGACGTCGAAGGCGGCCGTCGTTCAATTGACCCGCAGCCTTGCGCTGGAGTGGGGCCGCAAGGGGATTCGGGTCAATGCGCTTTGCCCCGGGTACTTCGTCACCGACATGAATCGCGCTTACCTCGAGAGCCGGCACGGCAAGGCGTACATCGCCGGCACGCCGGCGCGCCGTTGCGGCGAGCTCGACGAGCTGACATGGCCGTTCCTGCTGTTGGCCGGCGAGGCCGGCGCTTTCATCAACGGCGCGGCAATTCCGGTCGACGGCGGTCATCACGTTGCCGGAATCTGACGGGTTCGACGGTTCAGGCGACGATTTCGGCCAGCCGAACGCCGTCCGGCGCGGCGCTTTGCATACCAGCGCCTGATACCGAGCCAGTGCCGGCTCATGCGACGTGGAACCGGTTCAGCATCGCCGACTGGCTGACCCGGATCTGCGAAAATGCCGACTTCAGGTTCTGTCGTGCGAGCAGGGACAGGTCCCCGGGCGGTAGATGATTGTCCGGTGGGGTGCCGGCGGTCATTTGCCGGCTCTGGTGCTCGAAGCGCAGTTTTTCGACATAGTCGAGTGCGTCGGTCAGGTTTCGGGCATCCTCGCGATTGAGCTCACCCGCGCCCGCCGCCGCAAGCAGTCGCTTGCGGGTACCGGTCGGCATTTCACCGGCTGCCAGCGAACGGATACGGGCGATCTCGACGATCGGCATAATCCCCGTCGATTTCAGGTCCAGGGTATTCCGGTGTTCGCCGGAACGTTCGAGCACGAACTGCCGGAAAAAACCGAGCGGCGGCCGGTATGTTGTCGCGTTCCGGGCCATCAGCGCGAGAAACAGCTCGTTGCCGCGAGCCTGGTTGCGGATTTCGTCTTTCAGCGTCTCGACCAAGGCCCGGTTGCCGCCGATGCAGCGCAGGTCGAAAAAGATGTTGGCGTGCATCAGCGCCTTTTCTTCGGGCACCGTGATCCAGCGGTGAAAAATCTGCTGCCATCGTCCCAGCGGCTGACGCCACTTCGGGTTCGAGGCCATGACGTCGCCGGGACAGTAGACGTAACCGCAGGCGTTGAGCCCGTCGTTGACGATTCCGGCCAGCGCGGCGAAGTACTCGTCGTCTTCTCCAGTCACCGAATCGGCGAGAATCAACGCATTGTCCTGGTCGCTTTTCGCCGATTGCTCGCGGCGGCCCTCGGAACCCAGTGCCACCCAGGCGTAGGTGCAGGGTGGCGCGCCCAACCGGGATTCCGCAATGTGCAGCAACTGCCGGGTCACCGTGTCGGCGATCATCGTGATGAACCTGCCGAGCTGTTCACCGTCGGCGCCTGACTCGATTTGTCCGGCGATCAGTTCGGGAAGCCGGCGACAACGCTCGGCGATGCTCGGGACGTCCTGTTGTCTCGCGATGTCGCCGGCCAGGTACATCGGGTGCTCGGTCTCCAGGCGCATGACGTCGCCGCGCGACACCATTCCGATGGGTTTTCCGTCCGCCGTGACCGGCAGGTGGTGGATGTTCCGCTGCATCATCAACAAGGCGGCTTCGGAGGCCTGTGCGTCGCCGTCCAGCGTGACCGGGGAGGGCGTCATGATGTCGGCGATTGCACGATCGGCGGGCAGCCCCCGAGCGACGACCCGGGAGCGGATGTCCCGATCAGTGACGATACCGCTGATACTTTCGGCCGACGTGATCAGCATTGCCGAAACCCTTTGCGCGACCATCTTCTCGGCGGTTTCCCGTATCGTCGTCGATTCGTCCACCGTGACCGGTTTGCGTCCGACGAGCTGTCGCACTGGCGTCGCCGCAACGCGGCCGACCGGCCGGGTCTCGTTCTCCAGCAACAGTCGGTCGGACAAGGCGCGGACGAAAAAGCGGTCGAAGCCTGGGTCCGCGCGGCGCAGTCCGGCGAAGGCGTCGCCCGGGAGGTGGTAGAGCAAGCTGTCTTCGATCGCGACGGCGTGATTTCGGACCGGCGCCGCGTTCATCAGGGACGGAAATCCGAAGCAGTCTCCTTCCGCGATGCGGGTCCGCATACCGCCGTCTTCGTCGCGTAACTCGACCGCGCCGCTGCGTACGATGTTGAGCCGGGTGTTCCGCGAACCGATGGTCAGAATATCGGCGCCGCGTCGATAGTAGGCGATCGATAGCGCACCGGCGGCCGACTGGATGTCGGCAGCCTCGTTCATCTCGATGGCGGGGCTCATCGCTTTCATGGGTTACGGCGGCTCGGTGTTCCTGATGGGCTGGACCGGCGGCTACGTATTGCTGGCGATGCTGCTTGCGCCTTATCTGCGCAAGTTCGGCAAGTTCACGGTGCCGGAGTTCATCGGCGATCGTTATTACTCGAAGACCGCGCGTATCGTCGCCGTCGTCTGTCTGATCGTTGCATCGGTGACCTATGTCATCGGTCAGATGAAAGGCATCGGCGTTGCGTTCTCGCGTTTCCTCGAAGTCGACTACGACATCGGCTTGGCGGTCGGTATGGGGATCGTGTTCTTCTACGCCGTCATGGGCGGCATGAAGGGGATTACCTATACGCAGATTGCGCAGTACTGCGTGTTGATACTCGCGTATACGATCCCGGCGATTTTCATTTCGCTGTACCTGACCGGCAACCCGTTGCCGCAGCTTGGGCTCGGTTCGACGATGGTGGGTTCCGACGTCTACCTGCTCGATCGCCTCGACCAGGTGCTCCGCGACCTCGGTTTCGCCGAATACACGACCAATGCAAGACTCAGCCAGACCAATATGTGGATGTATACGATGTCGCTGATGATCGGCACCGCAGGCCTGCCGCATGTGATCATTCGTTTTTTTACCGTCCCCAAGGTCAGGGATGCGCGCAGCTCGGCCGGCTGGGCCCTGGTGTTCATTGCGCTCCTCTACACGACGGCGCCGTCGGTTGCCGCAATGGCGCGCCTGAATCTGATCGAAACCATCGAGCCAACGCCCGGCGACTACATGGTGTACGACGAACGGCCGGACTGGATCAGGAACTGGGAGACCACGGGCCTCCTGGCTTTCGAGGACAAGGACGGCGACGGTCGGATACGGTACGCGTCCGATCCCGAGATCAACGAAATGACCAAGGTCGATCGCGACATCATGGTACTCGCGAATCCCGAGATTGCCGGACTGCCGAACTGGGTCATCGCGCTGGTGGCCGCCGGCGGTCTCGCCGCTGCGCTGTCGACCGCGGCCGGGCTGTTGCTGGCGATTTCCTCGGCGATCTCACACGACCTGCTCAAGGGTGTGTTCAAACCGGACATCACCGAAAGGCAGGAGCTCGCGGCGAGCCGCATCGCGATGGCCGGCGCCATCCTGCTGGCCGGTTACCTGGGTTTCAATCCGCCGGACTTCGCAGCCGGCACCATCGTCAATTTCGCGGTTGCCTTCGCGGTGTCCGCGTCGACCAAGGCGCCGCCCGAACACATCCAGCAACTGGTCGAGGAGATCCGTGTTCCGGCGGGCGCCTGAAATGCCGGCGTTCGACTATGCGCCGTTCCCGTTGTCTTCCGCGAGTCTTGCCTGCAGGTGATCGATCACGGTTTGGATCACTTTAAGGCGCGCGAACTGTTTGTCGTTGCCTTCGACCAGCACCCACGGCGACGTGCGGGTACTCGTGTATTGGATCATCTCGTGCGCCGCGATCTGGTAGGCGTCCCATTGCTCGCGGTTGCGCCAGTCCTCGTCGGTCAGCTTCCAGTGCTTGTAGGGCGACTGTGCGCGTTTCTCGAAGCGGGAGATCTGTTCGTCCTTGTCGATCTGCAGCCAGAACTTCAACAGCAGTATGCCGTCGTCCACGAGCTGTGACTCGAAGTCGTTGATCTCGGCATAAGCGCGGCGCCATTCGTCTTCGCTGGCGAACCCTTCGGTGCGCTCGACCAGTACCCTGCCGTACCAGCTTCGGTCGAATACCGAAACCTGTCCGGCTCTCGGCAGCCGCTGCCAGAACCGCCAGAGATAATGGTGCGCGCGTTCGACGTCGGTCGGCGCCGCAAACTGGTGAACCCGGTACCAGCGTGCATCCAGGCTCCAGACCGTGCGCCGGATGGCGCCGCCCTTGCCGGCCGCGTCCGGTCCTTCGAATGCCAGTACCGTGGATATCCCCTTTTCCCCGGCGATGCGGCCGAGCTCTCCCAACCTGGCTTGACAACGGCCGAGTGCTTGCTCGTATTCCTCGCGCCCGACCTGCAGTGAAAGGTCCAGTTTGTCGAACACGGTCACGCTGCGTTTCGAATTGGCACCGCCGTTCGATTCGCCGTTCCCGGCCCCGGTTTTCCGCCTCGTGCGATCCTTGTTGTTTTCCAGGTGCCGCGCCAGCTCGGCAGTGAGTATCTCCCCGACTTCGAGATGCCGGTGATTGGCGTCGACGCCCTCGACGATGTTCCATGGTGCGTCGCCCTTGTTGGTGCGCGAGATGATTTTTTCGCCGGCGACGATGAATGCGTCGTAGTGTTCGTGATTGCGCCAGTCTTTTTCTCTGACCCGGTAGCTCAGCGCGGGGTCCGCCGCCAGGGTTTCGAGGCGGGTCTTCTGGTGTTCCTGGCTCAGATGCATCCAGAACTTGAGCACCAGCGCACCGTCGTCCACCAGCATGTTCTCGAAACGGATGATCTGTGCGAGCCGCTCCTCGAACGCGGCATCGTCCAGCCCGCCGTATACGCGTTGTAGCAGGACACGCGAATACCGCCCGCTCAGGAACAGGCCGATACGCCCCTTTGGCGGCATGTCGCGCCAGTACCGCCAGAAGCGCGGGCGCGACCGTTCCTCTTCGGTTGGCGCCTGGTAACCGACGGTCCGGAGCCAGCGGGGGTCCATCCACTTGTTGAGCATGTTGATCGTCGTGCCCTTGCCGGCGCCGTCCACGCCGGCGAAGTCGATCAAAACCGGAAAACGGGCGCGCTCGAGGCTGCGATACTGAAGTTCGAGCAGTTGCGCGCGCAGGTCGCGCTCGCGCTTGGCGAAGGCTTTGTCACCGACGGTCTGTCCGAGTTCTGCCGCATCGAACATGTTGTTGTTCTGCTTCCGCGTCTTTCCCCCGCGATCATGATACTGGAATCCGGCATACAATCCTGCACCGGGTTCACGGTCGAGACGTCGGCCTCGGCGACTCGACCGACGGGGCAGGACGCGGACAACCCGCGAACTATTTCGAGACGGGTTCTATTCCTGCTCGCCGCAGGCGCTCGACGTCGGCCAGCTCGTCGGCCAAGCGTTCGACGGCACGGGCAACCGCCGGCGTCATGACCGAACCGACTGCGGTTTCCGCCGCCTCGATCGCATACACCGTCAAGCGTGACGGCAGCAAACCCAGGTTGCGGGCGAGCTCGATCGCTTCCGCAAGACCCAGACCGTGCGTGGAGCGGCGTTCGTGACCGGCGGGCAGCGGTTCCGCGTCCGCTTCGAAACGGCTTACGGTACCGGGCGGGCGCCCCGATCTCGCGGCATCCACGACGACGACGCGGTCGGTACCGCTCCAGGCATCGATCAACTCGGCAGCCCCGCCCGAAAGCGTCAAGGTCCCGATACCGTCCGAGGCCGCCGCTACCCGGCGGACGACTTCCACGCCGGCGCCATCGTCGCCGCAATCGGGATTTCCGATACCGATCAAGAGCAGCGTCGGTGCCCTGACACGGAATGGTACCGGCATGACTTGTGCAGAGGCTCCCTGGCTCAGTCCTCGACGATGTCGAGCTTTAGAAAATGGGTTGCGCAGGAAATGCACGGATCGTAATTGCGTATGGCCTGCTCACACTTCCAGGTCAGCTCGTCCTTGCCGAGCGCCTGGTACTGCTCGACGAAAGCCCGCAAGTCCTCCTCGATCTGCGCCTGGTTCTGCGACGTCGGCGGCACGATCTTGGCGTTTACGATGTCGCCGTGCTCGTCGATTTCGTAGCGGTGATACAGGATGCCGCGCGGCGCTTCGGTGCAACCGTGGCCGACGCCGGCTCGCGGCTCTACCGGCATGCTTGCCGGGCCCGACACGTCGCAGTCGCCGAGTATCCTGAGCGCCTCGTCACAGGCGTAAACGAGTTCGACGGCGCGTACGAGCAGGCTCTTGAACGGATTACGGCACTCGCCGTCGAGCCCGGCCGATGCCGCGGCCTGTCTTGCAAGCGGCGACAGCTTGTCGAAATTCAGGCTGAACCGCGCCAGCGGCCCGACAAAATACCGCCCGCGCGCTTTCAGACGCGAGTGCAGGGCGCTGGAGTGTTCGACCTGCGTTTCCTCGAAGTGGGCGTCGTAATCGACGATATCGACGTCGAGCCCCTTGTTCGATACCAGCCGGCCTTCGTTCATCGGATATTCGTCGGGATGGGAGAGCGCGACGAGCTCGTAATCCTGCTCGAAGTCCGGGTACTCGAAGCTTCGCAACAGCGGCATGCTGTCGATACAGGCCTGCCTGGCCCACTCGACCTGCGGCACCAGCGCAGCCAGCGCGTCCCTGGACGGCAGGCGGTAAAAGCCGCCGACGCGGACGTTGACCGGATGCACGGCGCGGCCGCCGAGGACGTTCATGATCTCGTTGCCGACGTGCTTCAAGCGCAGCGCGGTTTTGACGACCTCGGGATGTTCCGCCGACATGTGGATTGCGCTTTCGTAACCCAGGAAATCCGGCGCATGTAACATGAACACGTGCAAGGCGTGACTCTCTATCCACTCGCCGCAATAAAGCAGCCGCCTGAGTTCGCGCAAGGGCCCGTCGACGCTCGTTTCGCAGGCCATCTCCATGGCATGGCAGGCGCTCATCTGGTAGGCGACCGGGCAGATCCCGCAGATCCGGGCGGTGATGTCCGGCGTCTCGGTGAAGTCGCGGCCGCGTAACATGGCTTCGAAAAAACGCGGCGGCTCGAAGATGTTCAGCCGGACCTGATCGACCCGGCCGTCCTTGAGGCGCACCTGCATCCCGCCTTCACCTTCGACGCGGGCCAACACCTCGACCTTGATGTTGCGGCTTTCGCCCTTTTTCCGCTCAGCCATGACGTTTGCCCGCCTGCTCCAGCGCTTCGCTTTCCTTTCTGAAGGCCTCCGCGTCGGCATTGAAACTGCGGAAAGAGCGGACCAGCGTCTTGCGGTTTTCTCCGTTGTCGCGCAGCCAGTTGGTCAGCGATGCGGTATTGGTTTTTTCGGCCGGGCCGAAACAGCCGTAACAACCGCGGGTGAACGCAGGACAGATCGCACCGCAGCCGGCGTTGGTGACGGGGCCGAGACACGGTGTGCCGTGCGCAACCATGACGCACAGGTTAGCCGCGCGTTTACACTCGTGACAGACGCTGTAAGTCGGAATGCCCGGCCGCCGTCCGGCCAAGAGGGCGCCGACGACCTCGAGCAATTGCCCCTTGTCGATCGGACAGCCCCTGAGCTCGAAATCCACCTCGACATGATCGCGGATCGGCGTGGACCTGCGTAAGCTGCGGATGTAATCGGGATTCGGATAAACGATGGACGTGAAAGCCTTTACGTCCCGGAAGTTCCGCAAGGCCTGGATGCCGCCCGCGGTTGCGCAGGCGCCGATCGTCACCAGAAGCTTCGAGTCGCGCCGGATCGCATGGATGCGCTCGGCGTCGTGCGGCGTCGTGATCGAACCTTCGACCAGCGACAGATCGTAAGGACCGCGGCTGGTCGCGCGCGAGGCCTCCAGGAAATAGGCGATTTCCACGTGTTCCAGCAAGGCCAGCAACTCCTGCTCGCAGTTCAACAGGGAAAGCTGGCAGCCGTCGCAGGAAGCGAACTTCCATACCGCGAGCCTGAGTTTGCCGTTGCCCGGCATGGACCTGCTACACCTCGCGAAGGGTCATGATCGGTTCGACCCGATCGTAGGCGAATACCGGACCATCCTTGCAGACGAATTCCGGACCGAATTGGCAATGGCCGCAATGCCCGACGCCGCAGGCCATGTTGCGTTCCATCGACACGTAGATGTCCGCCGGGGACATGCCTCTGTGTTCGAGTTCGCGCGCGCAGAAACGCATCATGATCTCCGGTCCGCAAATCAAGGCCACTGCATTGTCGGGATCGAAACCGGCACGATCGATCAAGGCGGTCACGACGCCGACCTGGCCGAACCAGCCGCCGGTCGTGTGGTCTACCGTGGCCTCGACTTCGAGGTCGAACCGCCCCCGCCAGCGCTTGAGCTCATCGAGAAACAGGAGTTCTTCGGGACTGCGGCTGCCGTAAAGTACCGCGATGCGGCCGTAACGCTCGCGTTTTGCGAGCAGCCCGTAGATCGCGGGCCGCAGCGGCGCGAGCCCTATGCCGCCGGCAACGACGACAATGTCGGCGCCCCGGGCTTCGTCCAGCGGCCAGGGGCGGCCGAAAGGGCCGCGTATGCCGACGCTGTCGCCCTTGCCGAGACTACAGAGCCCCGCCGTGACGGCACCGACCTTGCGAATCGTATGGCGGATCGTTTTCGTATCGTCGCAGTCGCCACTCAGGGAAATGGCGGCTTCGCCGATGCCGTACGCGTAGACCATGTTGAATTGACCGGGCAGGGCGCGGAACGGGGTCCGGCCTTCCGCCGGTTCGAAATCGAGGGTGTGGACCCCGTCGATTTCACGGCGCTGTCTCAGTACCCGATAGGGTACCGGCACCATCGGGTCCGCAACGGCCGCGGCCTCAGGCACTTTGAACCTCACCGTAGACATCGACCAGTTGCAACTGCACGCGTTCGAGGCTTTGCGCAATCAGTTGTGAGAAGTGTTTGAGCAGCACGAAACCGAATTCGGGATCGGCTGCGGCCTTGTCCCTGAGACAGGCGCCGTCGAAAGCCAGTGCGCGTGTCAGCGTCAAGGCCCGTGCGTCGTGATAGCTGTGAAACGGCGGAACGATCCACGACCAGCCGACGATGTCGCCTTCCTGATGCGTCTGTATCGTAATGTGACCCCTGGAAGGCGACGCGAGCTCAACAGCGACTTTGCCGTAACGAATCAGGTAGAACCGACTGACGGGCTCGCCCTCGCGGAACAAGAGCGCACCGGCGTCGAAGCGTACGTTGGATGCGCAGCCGGCGATCAGTTCGCGGTGTTCCGCGGCGAAACCCGCGAACATCGGGTGCTCGGAGACGATCGCCGCCATGTCTTTGAACGCGGAGCTCATTCGATTCTGTCCATCAATTCCGTCTCAATAGATGTGTCTCGATGTCTGTCTCACGCCTCGTCCGTCGCACGGATTGCGGCCGCTTCCTCGGTAATGTCGATACCGACCGGACACCAGGTGATGCAGCGGCCGCAGCCGACGCAGCCGGAGCTTCCGAACTGCTCGTGCCAGTACGACAGCTTGTGTGTCAGCCACTGCCGGTAACGTGACCGGGTGCTGTCGCGCACCTGTCCGCCGACCACGTACGAAAAGCGGCCGCTGAAACAGGAATCCCAGTCGCGCCAGCGTTCCGCCGTTCCGTCTTCGAGCGAGGTCGTGTCCTCGACCGACGTGCAGAAGCAGCTTGGGCAAACCATCGTGCAGTTGCTGCAGGCGAGGCAACGTTCGGCAACGGCATCCCAGTGCGGATGACTCAGGTTCTTCGCCAGAATCTCCGGCAGACCCTCGGTGTCGAGGCTGCGACCCATGTTGCCGGCAACCCGCTCGGAAATCGCCGCGGCGGCATCGATGTCCTCCGGCGCCGCGGCCGCCGCGTCCAGCCCGGCCGCAATGCTTTCGCCGGCGTCGCTGCCGGTTTCCAGCAGGAAACGATGACCGCGGTCGTCGATGAGTTCGGTGAGCGCGATGTCGTAGCCGGTCTCGGCGCGCGGCCCGGTACCCATCGACGTACAAAAACAGGTACCGCCGGCCCGGCTGCAGTTGACGGCCACCAGGAATGCCCGCTCGCGTCTGGCCGCGTAATGGGGATCAATCTGGCCGTTGCCGATAAAGACCCGGTCCTGGATCGCAATCGCGTTGAGGTCGCAGGCCCGAACGCCGATGAATGCGTACTTCGGGATGGGTTCCGCTTCGTCGTCGAAGCGGATCCGGCCTTTTTCGCGCCGGGCCGAGAACAGTTTGAGCCGGGGTGGATGCAGGTACCGTTTCCAGGACTGCGGCGCGCTGGCATAGTCGAACAGGCTCGCCTCGCCGGTCTCGTTCAGCCGGTAACGCCCTTTGTCCTGAAAATCGGACCAGCCCGCGGGCAGGTCTGCCACACCGTCGATCGGTTGGTACTGGATCGCGCCGTCGCGAGGCACCGGGCCGATCAGCGTGTGGCCCGCGGCTTTGAGCGCCTCGAACAGTTCTCCCAGCGCCGCTGCGTCCAGGACCCGCGGTTTTTTCACTATTGCCCCCATCCTACCGGACACTACCGGCTATCTGCGGCGCCGCGAATACGTAGCTGCGCGTATTCGGCCCGATGGCGAATCGGGCCAGTGATTTGCGGGACAGGACACTAACTGCAAGCATATCGGCTCCCTGGGCCAGCCAGGCCCGATTCCGGCGTACGTAGGTCCGCGTATCGACGACCGGTGAGGGCTTCCCTGTAGAATGCGGGTATCCGGCAGCTCGCGGCCTGGCGAGGCCGAGAACAAGAATGTCCGCCAGAAGGAGGGCGCGGGATGGCCCAGTCCTTGCTGAGATACTCGAAAATCCTCGAGATCGTCGGCGAAGTCATCAAGGTTCGCGTGCCCGAATCCTCGCCGGCGCGCTTCGGCGACATTGCCGTCGTCGAATCCGCGGCCGGCCTACGTTCGCTGGCCCAGGTGATCAATCTGGATCGCGATTCGGCCTCGCTACAGGTGTTCTCGGGCACCAAGGGGCTCGGTACCGACGCCTCCGTACGTTTCCTCGGTCACCCGATGCAGGCCGTGTACTCGACCAACATCATGGGCCGGGTTTTCGGCGGTTCCGGCGAACCGATCGACGGCGGGCCGGAGCTCGACGACGAGCCGCGTATCGACATTGGCGGGCCCTCGGTGAACCCGATGCGTCGCATCGTGGCTTCCGAGATGATCCGCACCGACGTGCCGATGATCGACGTGTTCAACTGCCTGGTCGAAAGCCAGAAAATCCCGATTTTTTCGGTCGCCGGGGAACCCTTCAATCCGTTCCTGGCGCGTATCGGCATACAGGCGGATGCCGACGTCGTGATTTTCGGCGGTATCGGCCTGATCTTCGACGATTATCATTTTTTCCGCACGACCTTCGAGAATGCGGGCGTGTTCTCGCGCACGGTCATGTTCGTCAATCTCGCCTCCGACCCGGTGGTCGAGCGTTTGCTGGTGCCCGATCTGGCGCTGGCCGTCGCCGAGCGGCTGGCGGTGCAGGAAGGCAAGCGCGTGCTGGTTTTGCTGACCGACATGACCGCTTTTGCCGACGCGCTCAAGGAGGTCGGCATCTCGATGGAACACGTGCCCTCCAACCGCGGTTACATCGGCGATCTGTACTCGCAGCTCGCGCGGCGCTACGAAAAAGCCTGCAACTACGACGGCGCCGGTTCGGTGACGATATTGACGACGACGACGATGCCCGGCGACGACGTCACGCACCCGGTACCCGACAACACCGGTTACATCACCGAAGGACAGTTCTACCTGCACGACGGCATGATCGATCCTTTCGGTTCGCTGTCGCGGCTCAAGCAGCACGTAATCGGGCACGTCACTCGGGAAGATCATTCGCAGATCATGAATACGATGATCCGTTTCTATTCGGGTGCCAGGGATGCGGAACAAAAACAGGCCATGGCTTTCGACCTGTCGTCCTTCGACCACAAGCTCCTGCGCTTCGGCCGCCTGTTCCGTGAGCGTTTTGCCGACATCAACGTGTCGATGCCGCTGGAGGCGGCCTTGGACCTTTGCTGGCAGACGCTTGCCGAGTGTTTCGAGGAAGACGAGCTGATCATGAAACAGGAGCTGATCGACACCTATTATCCAAAGTCGGTCGGGAAATCGGCCGGAAAATCGACCGAAGAATCGGCCGGAGAATCGAACGGGAAACCGGCAGGGCAGCCGGCAAGCGAGCAGGCGGCCGATCAGGCCGCTGTCTGATCTCAGGGTCGGATCGTCAAAATGCCGCAGCTAGCCCTCAACAAAACGTCGCTGACCCGGGAAACGCGCCAGCTCGACACCTACCGGCGTTTTCTGCCGTCGCTGGATCTCAAGCGCCGCCAACTCATCGCCGAACGCAACAAGGCCAGACGCCAGGTCGCGGCAACCGAAGCCGGGATCGAAGGTCTCGAGGCGTCGGCGGGCGAGACCATTCCGATGGCCGCCGACCGGCGTCTGGACCTGGACGGCCTCGTCAAGGTGGATCGTGTCGAGGTGGGCGAGGAGAACCTCGTCGGCCTGCGCCTGCCGGTGCTGATCGACGTGCGACTGCAGTGTGTCGAATACTCCCTGCTCGCGCGGCCGCACTGGGTGGACGCGCTGGCATCGCTGCTGGAGACGCTGTTGAGACTCCGAATCCGCCTGGGCCTGGAGCAACAGCGGCTGGAAGTACTCGAAGCCGCGGTCAAGAAGATCACACAACGCGTGAACCTGTTCGACAAGGTGCTGATACCGAAGGCGCGAGAGAACATCCGGCGCATACGGATCAAACTCTCGGACACCGAGAAAGCCGCGATAGTCAACGCCAAGATCGCCAAACGCAAGCGCGGGGCGGCATGAGCATCGTCACCCTCAGGAAAATAACCCTGCTTGCGCTCGCGAAGGAAAAAACCGAGGTGCTCTCCGAGTTACAGCGCCTGGGTTGTGTCCATCTGGTGCCGCTAGGGCCGGAGCCCGAGGCGCCCGAACGGGAGGCCAGTGCGCGTCCGGAGGAGTGGATACAGGCCATCAAACACCTGCGCGCATCGGGCCGGCGCCGCCGGCAGGTGTTGCACGAGCCGGATTTCGACGTGCACGACATCGTCGCCAGGGCGCTGGACAACCAGCAGCGGATTCGGGATGCCGTCGATCAGCGCGACATGCTGATGCGACGCATACACGACCGCGAACCCTGGGGCGATTTCGAGTTCCCCGACGAGGACGATCTCGGCGGTTACCGGTTCTGGTTCTACATACTGCCGCACGGCAAAAAGGCCGCGCTCGCGGAACTGACGATGCCCTGGGAGATCGTCCACGAAGACAACCTCTCGGCTTACGTGCTGGTCATCTCCAAGACCGAGCCGCCGGCGGGACTCTTGCCGGTGTCGCGGGTGCATACGGGCCCGGAAAGCCTGCACCGCCTGCGCGAACGCCTGGAAGAGACCGAGATCGAGCTCGACGGCCTGAAAGCCGAGCGCGACGCGCTCACCCGCTGGATTTTCTTGCTCGAACGGAACATCGCTTCCGCCGAGGACGCGGCCAGCCTGCGCTACGCGCACGGCATTACGCTCGACGACGAGGCGCTGTTTGCCGTGCAGGGCTGGGCGCCGCTCGAATCGGTCGGAAAACTCGAGGCTTACTCCGCCAAACGCAAGCTCGGCCTGTTGGTTGAGAAACCCGCGGCCGCCGATCGGCCGCCGACGCTGCTGGACAACGCCGAGCCCCTGGCCGGCGGCGCCGACCTCGTGTCCTTCTACCAGACACCTGCTTACTCCAGTTGGGACCCATCGCGCATCGTGCTGTTTTCGTTTGCGTTGTTCTTCGCGATGATTCTCGGCGACGCCGGTTACGCCTTGCTGCTCGGCGGCCTGTTGCTGGCCTTCTGGAAAGCGATGGGCACGAGCGAGCTCGGCCGGCGCATGCGGTCGATGTCGGCGATCGTCGTGGCCCTGTCCGTCGTATACGGCGTGCTGGCCGGGAGCTATTTCGGTGTGACGCCGGGTGAAGACTCGTGGTTGCACCCGCTCAAGGTACTGAGCCTCGACGACTTCGACACGATGATCCGCCTGTCGGTCATCATCGGCGCGGCGCACGTTGCGCTGGCGAACGGCTTGCAGGCGATGAACCTGGCCACCTGGCAGGCGCGGGTGGTTCCGCTGTCGTGGAACGCGGTGATCGCCGGTAGCTTGCTGTTGTGGTTGTTTGGGGATGTTGCGGTTCTGTCGGCGATTTCGATCGGATGCATCGCTTCAGGCGCCATCGGGGTGCTGGGTTTCGGCAGCCTGAGAAAAGTCGAGACGGCCAAAGACCTCGCGCTTCGGATCGCCGGCGGCCTGCTGTCGCTGACCAACGTCACCAAGGTCTTCGGCGACGTGTTGAGTTACCTGAGGCTGTTTGCGCTCGGACTTGCCAGCGCCTCGCTGGCGATTACCTTCAACCAGCTTGCCGCCGACGTTGCGGCCGCGGCGCCGGGTGCGGGCCTGTTGCTCATGATCCTGATTCTGCTACTCGGCCACGGCCTCAATCTCGCGCTCGCGATCATCAGCGGCGTCGTGCACGGCCTGCGGCTGAACTTCATCGAGTTTTTCAATTGGGGAATGGCGGAGGAAGGGTATCCGTTTCGCCCTTTCCACAAGAAGGAAATCGAGTTATGAACGACCTGATCATCACGCTCGGCTGGGCGGGCGTCTACGCACCGGTTGCCCTGGGCGCCATCGGCAGCATCATCGGCTGCGCCACCGCGGGCCAGGCGGCCATCGGTGCGATGCTCGACACCGAGAGCGGTTACGGCCGTTATGTCGGGATCTCGGCGATGCCGTCGTCGCAGATCATTTACGGTATCGTCGTCATGTTTACGCTCAACAAGCCGATGACCGTCGAGAATGCCTCCGGCGCTTTCGGCATCGGCGTGCTGTCTGGTCTCGCGCTGTTGTGGAGCGCGGCGCGCCAGGGTCAGTGTTGCGCCTCGGCGATCCAGGCGTCCAAGGCGAAACCGGAGATTTTCGGGCTGGCGCTGGCACCGGCTGCCATTGTCGAGGGTTTTGCTGTGTTCGCATTCATTTTTGCGCTGGTGTTGAGCGCCGGCGCCCAATGAGCGGTTCGGACGGGAGCTTGCGATGAGCGCCAAAGACGAGCCCAAAAGCGGCCGCGACGCGGTTGCCTTCGGCATCGAAGACCTGATCGACCGCTTGCGCGACGAGGGTGTCGAAAAAGGGCGCAACGAGGCCGGGCGCATCGTTGCCGACGCCGAGGCCCGCGCGCGCTGGCTGGTCAAGCAGGCGCAGGAAGAAGCCGACCGGCTCGTGGACCGGGCCCGCAACGAAGCGCAATCGTTGCAACGTTCCGCCGACGACGCATTGCAGGTTGCGGCGAGAGACATGCTGCTGTCGCTGCGCGAGCGCCTGACCCACCGTTTTGCCGGCGAGGTACGGCGGCTGGTCGGCGAACAGCTCGAGGACACCGCTTTCCTGAAACGCCTGATCCTGGAAATCGCCGGCACCCAGCGCGAGACCATTGGCGAAGACGCCGAGATGGAAATCCTGTTGCCGCGGCGCGCACTGGAAGTCAGCGAGCTTCGCAGCGATCCCGGTGAGCTCAAGGACGGGGAGCTGACCCACTTCGTGCTGGGCATCACCGACGAGATGTTACGCGAGGGCGTGACGGTCAAGGTCCGTGATACCGATCAGGTCGGCATCACGGCAAGACTGGTCGACGACGAAATCGAGGTCGAGGTGACCGCCGACGCCGTTGCCGCGCTCTTGTTGAAACACCTGCAGCCGAGATTCCGTGCACTGCTCGAGGGTATCGTCCGTGGGTGAGCCCCGTTACGTGACGCTGATGACCAGCCTGCCGCATCACGGCCGGCTGTTCGGCGCCCGGCAAACGCCGCTGTCGCGTTTTCAGCTCGACAAGCGGCTCGCCTGGCTCGACCCGGACGATCGGGAGATCCTCGGTCGTATCGAGGACGTCCTGCTGTGGCGGCGACGCCTGCTGGAGGAAACCGACGCCGGTTTCCTGGCCCGCGTCCGCGACGTCATCGAACGGACCGGCAATCCCTTGTTGTGCGATATCGCGCAATCCAGACTCGAGGCGCGCACTTTGATTGCCGCCCTGCGCCGGCGCAGGCTCGGCCGGGCCGCGCCGGGTCCTGTCGAGCGATGGGGTTACGGCCGCTGGGTCACTCAGATCTCGCGCCGCTGGAACGAGGCGGACTTCGGGCTCGGGCACGTGTATCCCTGGGCCGCCGAAGCGGAGCAGCGTATCCGGGAGGACGACGTGGTCGGGCTGGAACGGCTGTTTCTAGGCCACGCCTGGCGGGAGCTGGGAAGGATGGGGGCGGGACATTACTTCGATTTCGAAGCCGTCGCCGTTTACGTCTTGCGTTGGGACCTGATCAACCGCTGGACCCGTTACGACGCCGGCAGCGCTCGCGAACGCATACTCGAGCTCGCCGAGTCCGGATTAGCGGATTCGCAGCCGACCAGGCACTAGCCTCAGACACCAAACCCAGACAGCAGATCCAGACAGTAGACCCAGACAGTAGACGATGAACGCGACGAGTGTATTGGCAGAACAAGATACCGCTTCGACGGCGCGCGTCGTTGCCGTCCAGGACGATCTCGTCGTTTTCGAAGCGACCGGCGCCGACGACGCGGCGGCGATTATCAAAAACGAGGTTGTCTACGTCTGTCCGGCGCCGCGGGCCGGCGAGGCGGAAGAGCGGCTCAAAGGCGAGGTGCTGCGTATCGAAGGCAACACGGCCGTGGCGCAGGTCTTCGAGGACACGCGGGGCATCCGGATCGGCGATTCGGTCGTGCAGACCGGGCGCATGCTGTCGGCGACGCTGGGTCCCGGGTTGTTGGGGCAGGTCTACGACGGACTGCAGAACCCGCTGGAGCAACTGGCCAACAACTACGGCTTTTTTCTCAAGCGCGGCGCCTACGTCGAACCGCTGGACACCAAACAGCAGTGGTCTTTCAGTCCGCAGGTCAAACACGGCGCAAGACTGGTTGCGGGCGACGTCATCGGCACGGTGCAGGAGGGACGGTACGACCACAAGATCATGGTGCCCTTCGGCCTGAACGGCGAATTCGAGCTCGAGTGGGTACAGGAGGGCAGCATCAGCGTGGACATGCCGGTGGCGGCCATCCGCGACGCCGCCGGCCACGAGCGTGAGTTGTCGCTGCAGCAGCAATGGCCGGTGCGGGTGCCGTTGCCGCAGCAACTCTTGCACGACCGGCGCTCGGAGCGCCTGTACCCCGACCGGCCGCTGATCACCCAGCAGCGGCTGATCGACACGTTTTTCCCGATTGCGCGCGGCGGCACGGCCTGCATACCGGGGCCATTCGGCGCCGGCAAAACCGTGTTGCAGAACCTGATCGCCAAGTTCTCGGCGGTGGACATCGTCATCATCGTCGCCTGTGGCGAGCGCGCCGGCGAGGTGGTCGAAACCATCAACGAGTTTCCGCACCTGCGAGACCCGCACACCGGCGGCTCGCTGATGGACCGTACCGTGATCATCTGCAACACCTCGTCGATGCCGGTATCGGCTCGCGAGGCGTCGATTTATACCGGTATCACGATCGGCGAGTATTACCGCCAGATGGGGTATAACGTGCTGATGCTGGCGGACTCGACCTCGCGCTGGGCGCAGGCGATCCGCGAGATCTCCGGACGCATGGAGGAGATTCCCGGCGAGGAGGCGTTCCCGGCCTATCTGGACTCGTCGATACGCAACGTCTACGAACGCGCCGGCGTGATCCGCTGCAACGACGGCGGCAACGGCAGTTTGACCCTGATAGGCACCGTGTCGCCGGCGGGCGGCAACTTCGAGGAACCGGTCACGCAGTCCACGCTGGCGACGGTCAAGACCTTCCTGGGCCTGTCGGCGGACCGGGCTTACAAACGTTTTTATCCCGCCGTCGATCCCCTGTTGTCGTGGACACGGTACACCGAACAACTCGCAAACTGGTACGACCACGAGATGGAGGCCGGCTGGACCGCCCGCGTCGCAGAGATCCTGGAGCTGTTGCGCAAGGGCGATTCGGTGTTGCAGATGATGCAGGTAACTGGCGAGGAGGGGATTACCCTTGACGACTTCGTCCTTCACCAGAAAGCGCAGTTCGTGGACATGGTGTTTCTGCAGCAGGACGCGTTCGACGAGGTCGATGCGGCGGCGCCGATCGACCGGCAACGCGAGATGTTCAACCGCGTGCATGCGCTGGTGACCGAGGAGACGGCGTTCGACGACAAGGAAGCCGCGCGCAACTATTTCACGCGCCTGACCGGCCTGATG
The DNA here is from genome assembly GCA_028279985.1 of Woeseiaceae bacterium. Lineage (GTDB taxonomy): Bacteria > Pseudomonadota > Gammaproteobacteria > Steroidobacterales > Woeseiaceae > UBA1847. The sequence goes on along the minus strand of JANQMR010000037.1, from coordinate 18,483 downwards.
AAAAACCTTAATTACACCCGCCGCGACTCGCCGGCTTTCGACGAGTTGACCGGGCAGATCGAGACGCTGGCGGAGGGTGTACGGGTGGCCGTGCCGCAGGCGAAGGGGTCGGATTGATCCGGATAGGCGGGCCTGGATGAAAGCCTAGAGATCATTGACGGCCGCTACGCGGGTACGGTCCTCGTCGCCGACGACCTGCTTTGTATCAACGACATAACCGAGCGCTAAGGCCGGCAGGATACCGACGAACGCGGCAATCGTTGCCGTCACGGCCGGATTGGCGAAGGTCAACGTTATCCCGGGCAGCCAGTCCTGGCCGTAGAGATACAAGACCAGGTGGGTGACCAGCGCCAGCGCCGAACACAGCCAGACGACCGCCACCGACACCCTTTTGAAGAATACGCCGACGAGCAATGCCGGCGCCGCGGCCACGACCAGTCCGTAGACCCCGACCTGGCCGAACACGCCCAGCAGCCGCGGCGGGTCCAGATTGACCAGAAAAGCGGCAACGGCAATGACGACCAGGACACCGTGACCGATCTTGAGCCCCAGACCGAGCCGCTCTTCCTCGCTGCGCTGCCGTTTCGACAACCGATCGACGAGGTTCAGGACCAGGTCGTTGGCCGTGATCGTCGATAACGACACCAGCAGGCCGTCCAGCGTGGACATCGCCGCCGCCAGCAGCACGATGCTGATGACCGTGAATACCCAGGCGGGGAATACCGTCTGCAGGTACACGGTCATGACCAGGTCCTGGCGAAATGCGCCGGTCGCCGGGTCGATCAGTGCGCCGGGCGGCACGACCAGATGCGCAAAAAAGCCCACCGAGCCGAGCAGGAAAAACAGCACCATCACGACCGAGAAAATCCCGAGATAACGGCGCACCGCCTGGTCGCTCTTGACGTACAGCGCCTTGGTCAGGATGTGCGGCTGGCAGGCGACAACCATGCCGATCACAAAACTGGCGACGTAAATCGAAAACACGTCATTGAATAGCTTGCCGTCCGGATTGACGAAGGCGATCAGGTTGGGATCGATGGTTTCGAGACGGGCCCACAGAGGCACGTCGCTGCTTGCGACCAACCAGGCCCCCGAGCCGAGCACCAGCAGGGTCACGCCGATCATAAGCGTACCCTGCAACATGTTGGTCAGCACGTGGGCATAAGCGCCGCCGACGAAGACGTAGCCGGTGACGAAAGTCAGCGTGATCGCGAGTGCCGCGGTGTTGCCTACCCCGAGCAGGCGTTGCATGACGATCGAGATCCCGCCGACCAGCAGCACGACGAAGGCAAACGACAGCAGATTCAGGAAAGCAAAATACAGCGCAAAACCAGGAGAACGATACCGTTTGCCGATCCAGTCCGGGATCGTCAGCGCCCGCATCGACTCGCCGATGCGGCGAAAACGAAAGGACAGCAGGTAGAGCATCGTGATCAGGCCCAGCGCCGTGCCCGGCACCATGTGGATCCAGGCGGAAAGTCCATCAACGTAGACGAAACCCGGGTTGATGATGAAGGTTGCGGCCGAGGCGGTGCTCGCGGCCAGCGTGACGCCTACGACCAGCGGGCTCAGGTCGCCGCGGCCGATCGCAAAGGCGCTGAAATCGGTCGTGCGCTTGTAGCCGATCCAGCCCAGCCAGGCCGTGCCGGCCAAATACAGTAGAAACAAGGACCAGGCGAACATCGACTTTTGCCCCCGATTTGCCGAAATCCGCCGCATTCGGACCCGGCACAGCGGGAAGGACGGTGCTTCAACGAACGTTGAATCTAATTCAGTGTCGGCGGGATGGCAAGAACGGCGGCCGTATTCGCCGTGGGACACCGGCGCCTGCCGGCCGTGACACGCTGTTGGGGGTTGTCAGTGGACGACGGCCCACGGCCCGCGGCAGTCCACTCGCGTAAGGCGTATGACAGTCGAATGTGACGCCCGGACGCAGAACCCGGCATCGACACCCGCTCAGCGAGCCGGTGCCGGTGTTTTCGCTCAGCCGTCGATTCCATTTGGCCGATGCGCGCGGGTTTGCGGTGCAACCTGTGCTTGGATTGAATGCGCGTTTGCGCAAATCGCACCGGCCGTGTCCCGTATCGACTTGCGAATTTACTTGAAGAAAAAAAGACAAGATTACGGTTTGTCGACATGCCGTAGTGCAGCAAAAAAAACCTTCCGAAAAAAAAGTTGAAATCATTTCGCACGAAGTTAATCTCAAAGTTGAGGCATTAGCCTCAAGTCAATGGGTTCGCTCGTTGACGACCGCCCTGCTAAACGAGGTCCGAGCCTCGGTCAGTGTCGGGGGCGGTGGACGCAAAGGCAGAACCGGTGGGGAGATCACAGGCGTAAGCGGGTGATCGGAACCGCAGGAACCCGAAGGCGAGACTCGGAACCTGGCCCTTGGGTTATGCCAAAGGTAGCCCGATATCAAGAGCGTCATCGGGACCGGAAGCGCGAAGCCGGCCGAAAGGCCGGTGAGCGGTGAAGGAATCGGCGGCGCGACAAAGCAGTACTACCTTAAGCGTCCTTCTTCTCAAAAGGTGGCCGGCTGGCCGCCTTTTTTCTTTTTCGCCTTTTTCGTTCCAGTTTTTCGTCTTCTAGGCAGCCTTGCCGGATTCTTGCAGAGGCTCCCTGGACATCGGCATGCCGACTTGCGAGACTCGCATCGCCGGTCTTCGAGGCGATGCATCAGTTTCAGGCCGTCGGCGAACAGGCCCGAATACCCAGACCAATACCCAGACTAGGACAATACCCAGACTATGAGTGACGACCGGAATCTGGCGGTATTCTGCGACTTCGAAAACGTCGCCATTGGCGTGCGCGAGGCGCAGTTTGCGAAATTCGACATCCAGTTGATCCTGGAACGATTACTGCTGAAAGGCAGCATCGTCGCCAAGAAAGCCTATTGCGACTGGGATCGCTACAAGGAGTTCAAGCCGGCCATGCACGAGGCCTCGTTCGAGTTGATCGAGGTACCGCATATCAAGTTGTCGGGCAAAAACTCGGCCGATATCCGCATGGTCGTCGACGCGCTGGACCTTTGTTACACCAAGGAGCACATCGACACGTTTGTGATCATCTCCGGCGACTCGGACTTCTCACCGCTGGTCAGCAAACTGCGCGAGAACGCCAAGACCGTCATCGGCGTGGGCGTCAAACAATCCACGTCGGATCTCTTGATCAGCAATTGTGATGAGTTCATTCTCTACGACGACCTGGTGCGGGACCCTGCCTCGAAGCGCGGTGCCGGACGTGCGAAGACCAAACGCAAGACCAAGAAGGCCAAACGAAAACCCGTAAAAAAACCGGCGGATCCGGCGCAGGAAGCCATCGACCTGGTCGTCGAAACCACCCAGGCCCTGTACGCCGAGCGCGGCGACCGGGAAAAGCTCTGGGGATCGATGATCAAACAGACCCTGAAACGCCGCAGGCCGGGGTTCAACGAGTCTTTTTACGGTTTCAGCTCCTTCGGCGACCTGCTCGAAGAAGCTGCCGCGCGCGAGCAGCTAGCGCTCGAGCTCGACGAAAAATCGGGCGGCTACATCGTGCGCAGTATCCGCGCCGACAAGGCCTGAGGCTCGGGTCTGCCCGCAGCCGTCAATGCCGCATTCCGCAGGTCACTCGCGGGACCAGGCACTAATAATATTCGAGATCGGTGGCCTTGCCCCGGAACACACGGTAGGCGAACACCGAGTAGCCGACGATGGTCGGCAGCACGATCACGGCGCCGACGAATATGATCATCAGCGATTCCGGCGCCGCGGCCGCTTCCCAAATCGTCAGCCGCTCGATGACGAGGTAGGGAAACAGGCTGTAGGCCAGTCCGTGGAACGCCAGCATGAAGATGCCGACGGTCGCGCCGAAAGGCACCCAGTCGCCGTAGTCGTTGTTCTGCGCGAGCCGGTGCGGCAGCCGCGACAGCGATCGCCAGACGATGAAAAACAGCAGCGCCGTGATCACCGGCATCGGCCACAACACGATCAGGTTTTCGAAGTCGAACCATTTGTGAAAAATTCGCTCGCTGACCAGCGGCGTTGCGAGCGAGACTGCGGCGATGCCGACGCCGAGCAGTGCCATCGAACGTTTCGCCCAGGCAACCGCCCTGAGCTGCAGCTCGCCGGTGGTCTTGATGATCAGCCACGTGGCGCCGAGCAGCGCGTAACCCGAGGCCAGGCAGACGCCGATGAAGGCGGCGAACAAGAGCCCCGGCATGTCGGCTTCGAAGCCGATGACGACCAGACCCAGCATGTAACCCTGTGCCAGGGAGGCCAGTAGCGAGCCCACGAAAAACGCCCGGTCCCAACCCCGTTTGAAACGGGCGCCGGCCTTGACCCGGAAATCGAAAGCCACGCCGCGCAGCGTAAGGCCGATCAGCATCAGCGCCACGGGCAGGTAGAGCTCGCCGAGCACGATGCCGTGTGCGGTCGGAAACGCCACCAGCAGTATTCCCACGCCCAGCACCAGCCAGGTTTCGTTGGCATCCCAGAACGGGCCGATCGACGCGATCATCCGGTCTTTCTGGCCGTCGCCGGCGGCTTCGAGCAGGATGCCGACGCCGAGGTCGTAACCGTCGAGGATGACGTAGGCGAGTATCGACAGCCCCATCACGATCATGAACGCCAGCGGCAGCCAGCCGGCTGGCTGGGTGAGATCCGGGACCAGCTCAGGCACGACCGGGCTCCCTGGTGGCGAGCGGCAACACCGGCGGCCCTAGCGCCGTAGGCTCGGAACGTTTGGTTTCGCTGCGACCTGCCTGGCGCGCGAGATAAAACACCACCGAGACATAGGCGCCCACGAGTACGACGTATGTCGTCAGGTAGGCAACCAGCGTGATTCCGATGCTGAGCGGCGGCACGCTGGTGACGGCGTCGGCCGTTCGCAGCACGCCGTGGACCAGGTAGGGCTGGCGGCCGATTTCGGTCGTGTACCAGCCGCTCAACACGGCAACCCATCCCGAGAAGCTCATCCAGACCAGAACCCGGCCGAGCCGGGGACCGATTTCGCCGCGCCGTTTCAATGCGTATGCACCCAGCCAGGAGACCAGCAACATCAACAGGCCGATACCGACCATGATCCGAAACGACCAAAACACCATCGCAACCGGCGGATGTGCGTCCTCGAACGCGTCGATGCCCTTGACTTCTCCGTCCAGCTCATGCGTCAGGATCAGCGATGCCAGTTTCGGGATCTCGACGGCAAAACGGTTCGACTGCGTTTCCGCGTCCGGAAGTCCGAACAGCACCAGCGGCGCGCCGTTTTGGGTTTCCCAGAGTCCTTCCATCGCGGCGATCTTCGCCGGCTGGTGTTCGAGCGTGTTCAAACCGTGCAAATCGCCGACCAGTACCTGGGTCGGCGTCAGGACCGCGGCGAGATAGACGCCGACTTTGAGCGCCGCGGCGACGGCCGGCGTACGGTCGCCGCGCAGCCAGCGATACGCCGACAGGCCGGCGATCAGGAACGCGACCGTCAGAAACGACGCGATCATCGTATGAGTCAAACGATAAACGAACGACGGGTTGAAGACGATCGCCAGCCAGTCGGTGGCATGCGCGACGCCGTCGCGCATCTCGAAGCCGGCCGGCGTATGCATCCACGAGTTCAGGGCCAGAATCCAGAACGCCGACAGGGTCGTGCCGACGGCAACCAGCACGGTGGCCAGCGTGTGCACGCGGTTGCTGACCCGCTTGAAGCCGAACAACATGATGCCGAGGAAGGTCGCCTCCAGGAAAAACGCCGTCAACACCTCATAGGCGAGCAGGGGGCCGGCAATATTGCCGACGGTCTCCATGAACCCCGGCCAGTTGGTGCCGAACTGGAAACTCATCGTGATGCCGCTGACGACGCCCAGCGCGAAGCTCAGCGCGAACACCTTGACCCACAGCCGGTAGGCGTTCATCCATTTGTCGTCGCCGGTCCGGTTGTAACGCAGTTTGAAGAACAGCAGCACCCAGCCGAGCGCGATCGTGATCATCGGAAAAAGGATATGGAAACTGATGTTGGCCGCGAATTGCAGCCGGGACAAGAGTAGCGGGTCCATCGAAAGACCGTCCTGTAAGCTCAGTGTGTGGAAGACTGGCGGCGTGCCTTGCCGCTGATACGCTGTTTGGCTGCGACCAGCTTCTTGACGCCGCCGCCGAGTTTCATCAGCTTGAGCATCGTGTCCTGGTCTAGTTGCTGCAATTCGTCGAACCAGCCGGTCACCAGCTCGATCAGATTCAGCATGTCCTGCATCCTGGCCTGGGCGTATCGATCGGCGGCGACCTCGGGCTTGTCGAGCTGCGCCTCCCGCAACATGCTGAGGGTCGGGTCGATCTCGCGCTTGCGGCGTTCCTCGACCAGGATTCTCAAGATCTCCCAGACGTCCTCGGGCGCCGAAAAATACTCGCGCCGGTCACCCGGCAGGTGCGTGCGTTGCACCAGGCGCCAGGACTGCAACTCCTTGAGGCCCATGCTGACGTTCGAACGGGACATGCCCAGCGCCTCGGTGATCCGCTCGGCATTGAGCGGCGCCTCGCTGACGAACAACAGTGCATAGATCTGGCCGACCGTGCGATTGATGCCCCAGCGGCTGCCCATCTCGCCGAAGTGCAGAATGAATGCCTGCTGGAAGTCCGTGACCTGCATGCCCGTCTCCGAGATCGGTGTTCCTGCTATTTCAAGAATTATTGAAATTATAGAAACTGTTTAGACTGAGTTCAAACGTTTTCTCCGCCTTGCCTTGGGGCGCCGGGCAGGTCAGTCTCGCGGCCGGGACCGACGAACAGAGCTTGCGCATGCCCGGTTACACCCTGACCCTCACCTGCCCGGACCGGCCGGGTATCGTCCACAGCGTGACCGGCGCGATCGTCGGCCTCGCCGGCAACATCGTCGAGAGTGCGCAGTACGGCGACGCCGCGACGAACAACTTCTCGATGCGCATCAATTTCTACGTCGAAGACGGCGGCCCGTCCCTGGCGGAGATCCGTGAGCGCTTGGGCGGCGTCGCGGACCGTTTCGACATGCGCTGGAACCTGGCCGACGATTCGGTGGCGCCGCGTGTGCTGATCCTGGTTTCCAGGCACCTGCATTGCCTGATCGATCTCTTGTACCGCACCAGGGTGGGGGAGCTCAAAATCGACATCCCGGCCGTCGTGTCGAATCATCGCGATGCCTACCGGCTCGTTGCATCGGACGACATCCCGTTTTTTCACCTGCCCGTCACGCCCGGGACCAGGGCCGAGCAGGAAGCGCGCCTGGTCGAGCGCATTGAGCGGGAACGGATCGACTTTGTCGTCCTTGCGCGTTACATGCAGGTGTTGTCCACGGAGTTCTGTCACCGTTTTCCGGGACGCGTGATCAACATCCACCACTCTTTCCTGCCGGGTTTCAAAGGGGCGCGCCCCTATCACCAGGCCCATGCCCGCGGCGTCAAGCTGATCGGCGCGACGGCGCATTACGTCACCGCCGATCTCGACGAGGGGCCGATCATCGAGCAGGACGTCGTGCGCGTTACTCACGCGCAAAGCGCCGAGCAACTGGTTGCCGCCGGCCGCGAGGTCGAGCAGCGGGTGCTGGCCCGCGCGGTCCGCTACCAGTCGGAAAACCGGGTGCTGTTGAACGGCGAGAAAACCGTCGTGTTCGCCTGACTGCGGCGTTTCACGGTCGTTCTAGGGGCTTTCTCATGCAGGCCCGATAGTCAGCGAGACCGTGCCCACGCCATCGATACCGCCGCTGATCTGATCACCCGCGACCACCGGTCCTACCCCATCCGGCGTTCCCGTATAAATCAGATCACCCGGGACGAGATGATAAATACGGGACAGGTGTGACATGATTTCCGATATCGGCCAAATTAGCTGACTGAGATCGGCATCCTGCCGGGGCTCTGCATTGACAGTGAGCCAGATCCGGCCCTCCGCTGGATGGCCGATTCTGTCGGCAGGCTGGATTGGTGTAATGACCGCGCCGTTGTCGAAGTCCTTGCCGATATCCCAGGGGCCCTTTTTCTCCCGGGATGCAAGCTGCAAGTCGCGTCGCGTCATGTCCAGGCCGCAGGCGTAACCATAAACGTGCGCCAGCGCGTCCTCGACCGCGATCCGAGACCCGGCCCGTCCGATTGCGGCAACCAGCTCGATTTCGTGGTGCAACTCGGACGTACCCGGCGGATACGGAATCATGGCGCCCGATTCGCCCTCTGATACGACAATTGCCGAGGGCGATTTCGTGAAATAACAGGGGGGTTCCCGATCCGGATCGAAACCCATTTCACGGACGTGCGCGGCATAGTTCCGGCCGACACAGAAAATTCGGTTGACGGGAAAACGCTTCCTGGAATCGCGAATCGGAATCGCAACCGGCGCCGGCGGCGGAAACAGGTATTCGGTCACGATTGTCGGCCGCTCGTTACGGCAAGAATAGGGTTGCCGGATGCTCGAGCATCTCCTTGATGCTCTGGATCATGGCCGCGGCATCGTAACCGTCGACGAAACGGTGATCGAAGGACGAGGACAGGTTCATCATCAGCCGCACCGTAACCTGGCCGTCGATCACGACCGGCCGCTCGACGGCACGGTTCACGCCGATGATAGCCACTTCCGGCAGGTTGATGACCGGCGTCGAGACGATGCCGCCGAGCTTGCCGAGGCTCGTGATCGTAATCGTCGAGCCGGACAATTCGTCCTTTTTGGCCGTATTGTTTTTTGCCGCCTCCGACAGCCGGCGTATTTCGCCGGCAAGCCGGTCCAGCGACAGGTCCTGCGCGTTCCTGACCACGGGCACCTTGAGGCCCTCCGGCGTTTGCGCGGCGACGCCCAGGTGCACGGCGCCGTGCCGTAACAGCACATTGCGATCCCTGTCGTAGGTCGTATTACACTGCGGAAATTCCCTGAGCGCCCTGATCAGCGCGAGACCCACAAAAGGCAGCAAGGTCAGCCGCTCCGATTGCTCGCGCTTGCCGTTCAAGTGTTTGCGCAGGGCTTCCAGTTCGGTGACGTCGATCTCCTCGACGTAGGCGAAATGCGGGATCTCGCGTTTCGACTGCGACATGCGCTCGGCGATGATGCGTCTTAGTCCTATGACCTTGACTTCGGTCGTCTCCGGAACGGCGACGGCCGCAAGCGGCGCACCCGCCATCGCCTGGCGTTTGAGAAACCGCTCGAAATCGTGACGGGTGATCCGGCCCCCCGGGCCGGAACCGGGAACGGCGCCGAGATCGATGCCGGCCTCCTTCGCCCTGCGCCGGATCGCGGGCGAGGTCATGACGCGGCGCCGGGCCGCGGGTGTCGCCTCGATGTCGGTTACCGTCGCCTGCGCGACCTGCGCGGTTTCGGGAGCGGCCTCCGTTGCGACGGCGGGCATACTTTCGTTCGCGGGCTCCGGCGCGGCACCGGTCGCCGGCTCGGTTCTTGCGCCCGATGTTTCGAATACCACCAGCGGCGCGCCGACGGCAATGACGTCGCCCGGCTCGCCCGCCAGCCTGATCACCTTGCCCGATACCGGCGACTGTAACTCGACCGCGGCCTTGTCGGTCATCATCGTGCCGACGACGTCTTCCTCGGCAACGTCGTCGCCGACCTTGATGAACCACTCGGCAATCTCGGATTCGACCGTGCCCTCGCCGAGGTCGGGGAGCTTGAAGGTGTATTCGCTCATTCGATCTCCATCATGCTGCGGATGCCGGCCATCATGCGTTTCTTGCCCGGGAAGTACTGCCACTCGAAGGCGTGCGGGTAGGGCGTGTCCCAGCCGGCAATACGGCCGACCGGGGCCTCGAGATTCCAGAACGACTCCTTCTGCACGCGCGCCGCGATCTCGGCGCCGAAGCCGGCGAAACGCGTGGCTTCGTGCGCGACCAGGCAGCGGCCGGTCTTGTCGACCGATGCCGCCATGGTGTCGGTGTCGAGCGGTGCGATCGTTCTGAGGTCGATGATCTCACAATCGACGCCGGTTGCCTCGGCCGCGGCGACCGCGACGTGTACCAGCGTGCCGTAGGTGATGATCGTAAGCTCGCTGCCGCTGCGAACGACTTCGGCTTTGCCCAGCGGTACCGTGTAATGTCCCTCGGGCACCTCACCCTTCTCGTGGGCGGCCCAGGACACCGCAGGTTTGTCCGGATCGCCGTCGAAAGGCCCGTTGTAAATGCGCTTGGGTTCGAAAAACACCACCGGGTCGTCGGATTCGATGGAAGCGATCAAAAGCCCCTTGGCGTCGTAGGGGTTGGACGGCATCACGGTCATGATGCCGCTGACGTGCGCGAAGATCGCCTCGGGGCTTTGTGAATGCGTCTGGCCGCCGCGTATGCCGCCGCCGCAGGGCGTGCGGATCGTAACCGGTGAGTCGAACTCGCCGCAGGAACGATAGCGCAGTCTCGCGAGCTCGCTGACCACCTGGTCGAAGCCCGGATAGATGTAATCGGCGAACTGGATCTCGGCGACGGGCCGCAAGCCGTTGACGCCCATGCCGATCGCGGCGCCGATGATGCCCCCTTCGGCAATCGGCGCGTCGATGACGCGGTGCTCGCCGTACTTGCGCTGCAAGCCGTCGGTGCAGCGGAACACGCCGCCGAAGTAACCGACGTCCTGGCCCATGACGATGACGCTGGGATCGCGGTCCATGACCACGTCGTGCGCGGACCGGATCGCCTCGATCATGTTCATCTGGGCCATTACGGGGTCCTCCCGGAGCCGTCGCCGTTCGAGGCTTCGACCTGGATCATGCGGCGGCGCTGCGCTTCCAGGTGATGCGGCGTCTCGGCGTAGACGTCGTCGAACATCGTCGCCGGATCCAGGAAGGGTCCTTCGGTCATCGTCCCGTACTGCTGCGCTTCCTTCCACGCGGCCGTGACTTCGGACTTGAGTTCGTCGACGAGTTTTTCGTGCTTGGCGTCGGACCAGCGGCCGAGCGCGATCAGGTGGTTTTTCAGCCGTTCCACCGGGTCGCCCAGCGGAAAGGCTTCCCACTCGTCCCTGGGCCGGTACTTGCTCGGATCGTCGCTGGTCGAGTGAGCGCCGCCGCGGTAGGTCACCAGCTCGATCAAGGTCGGTCCGCCGCCGCGCCTTGCGCGGTCCGCGGCCCAGAGCGTGGTTGCGTAGACGGCGAGCAGGTCGTTGCCGTCCACGCGAATGCCGGGAATCCCGAGGCCCAGGCCGCGTGCCGCGAAGGGACGGCGTTCGCCGCCGGCCGTGCCCTGGAAAGTCGAGATCGCCCACTGGTTGTTGACCACGTTCAAGATCACGGGCGCCTGGTACACCGCCGCGAACATCAGCGCGTGATGAAAGTCGGCCTCGGCCGTTGCGCCGTCGCCTAGCCAGGAGGCGGCGATGTGGTCCTCCCCCTTGATCGCCGAGGCCATCGCCCAGCCGACCGCATGCGGGTACTGGGTTGCGAGGTTGCCGGAGATCGAGAACATGTTGGCGCGTGCGCTGTGGTACATGATCGGAAGCTGCCGGCCCTTGCACATGTCGCGGGTGTTCGACAGGCATTGGCACATCATGTCCACCAGCTTGACGCCGCGATACATGTAAAGCCCCTGGTTGCGGTAGGACGGGAAGCACATGTCGCCGGCCCTGAGCGCCATGCCGGCCGCAATGGACACGGCTTCCTCGCCGGCCGCTTCCATGTAAAAGGAGATGCGTCCCTGGCGCTGGATCTGCCACATGCGTTTGTCGAATTCCCGGTTGAGCAGCATCCAGCGCAAGGCAACCTGGAGTTCGGCGGGCTCGATGCCCGGGTTCCAGGGACCGACCGCCTGGTGCTCGTCGTCGAGCACCCGCACGAGACCGAAGCCCAGATACTCGATGTCCCGTGTGCGCGACTCGATGGGCGGCTTGTCGATGGCGCCGGCCGGGCTCAGCTCGAGGTAGCTGAAGTCGGGTTTGTCACCGGGCCGGGCCGTGGGGCGGGGAATGTGCAGTCGGGACTGTTTGGTAGCCATGCGATACTCGATCCTCCATCGTAAAGAGCTGCCCGGCGGCGCCGCTGCCGCGCCGGGCAAAGCCCGCGTATTCTAAGCGATGCGGCGCTTGTCGCTGCTGTCGCCGCCGTCGGTCGAACCGGCGACGAGATGCCGGGCAAGCGCGTCGGCGATCTGGTTGGTTGCCGCGCCGGTCGCCGCGGCTTCCTCGAAAATGTCGGTCAGCCGCTCGGGGATTCTCGCAACCTCGGCGCGTACCTCGTCTTTCGAGCTCCGGCCCAGGTACTCGTGTGCGACGCTGATGACGCCGCCGGCGTTGATGACGTAATCCGGCGCATAGAGAATGCCGCGCTCGGCGAGCCTTGCGCCGTCCTGTTCCGTCGCGAGCTGGTTGTTGGCCGCGCCGGCGACGATGCTGGCCCTGATCCCCGGGATGGTCGTCGAGTTGAAGACGTTGCCCAGCGCGCAGGGGGCGAGTACGTCCACGTCGGAGAACAGGATTTCCGTCGGCGCCACGATGTCGACCGGCATTTCGCGGCTGACCGCATCCAGGCAGTCGCGGCTTACGTCGGCAACCACCAGCCCGGCGCCTGCCTCGTGTAACAATCGACACAGATCATGGCCGACGTGGCCGACGCCCTGTACCGCAATCCGCACGCCGTCCAGTGTGTCCTTGCCGAGGCGTGTCTCGACTGCGGCCTGGATTCCCAGAAAGACCCCGAGGGCGGTCCAGGGAGAGGGATCGCCGCCGGCCTCCGCGCCGGCTTGCGGCAGGCCGGATACGTAGCGTGTCTCGCCGGCGACGATGCGCATGTCGTCGACCGTAATGCCCACGTCTTCGGCGGTGACATAACGACCGCCCAGCGAGTCGACGGCCCGCCCCAGGGCTTGGAACAATGCCTTCGACTTCGGTGCATCCTCGTGCGCGAGGATGACCGCCTTGCCGCCGCCGAAAGGCAGGCCGGCAACCGCGTTCTTGTAGGTCATGCCCCGCGACAGGCGCAATACGTCGGTGAGGGCGTCGCCGTCGTTCGCATAGTGCCAGCGGCGGCAGCCGCCGGCCGCCGGGCCCAGGGCCGTGGAATGCACCGCGACGATCGCGCGGAGGCCGCTTACGGGGTCGTCGAAGAAGCTCAGCGACTCGTGGTGGTCGAACTCATCGTGATCGAATACGCTCACTGCTGCCCCCCGCTGTTTGGCTGCTTGAGCACAATATATACCGCTAAACGGCGTTTTTGGATGCGTTTTTGCTGGCTAAGTGGTTGTTTATAGAATAAAGTATGCAGTTCAGTGCATCTTAGAGCATAAATCATGCAAGCTGTTCACATCGATGCCACCGATCGTCGAATCCTGAAGCTCCTGCAGAGCGAGCCCGGCATCAATGCCGCGGCCATCGGTGACCGGATCGGCCTGTCACAATCGGCGGTGTGGCGCCGGATGCAGAGTCTGCGCGAAGAGGGCGTGATTCGCGAGCAGCCGGTGAAAATCGATCGCGAGCGGATCGGTCTCGACACGATGGTCTTCGCCCACGTCAAACTGACATCGCACGGCCGTAGCAATCTCGCCCAGTTCGCCAATGCGGTGCGCAGTTTTCCGGAAGTGCTCGATTGTTATCTGTTGCTCGGCAACGTCGATTTCCTGTTGCGTATCGTGACCGCCGACATCAAGTCCTATGAACAGTTCTTTTTCGAAAAGCTGTCGCAGTTGCCGGGCATTCAGGAGATCAACTCGAACATCTCGATGACCGAGATCAAGCACTCTACGGTATTGCCGATCTGAAGGAAGCCGATGACCCGGTGACCGCCGGCACGAGCGGTTGTCCAGTTCAGAAGAGCGAACGCCCATGTTCCCCATCCGCGACGACAATCCCCAACTGCGCATACCGATCGCGACTTACACGATCATGGCCGTCAACGTCGCCGTGTGGGTGTTCGTGCAGGGACTCGGCACCAACCCCGCGCTGGTCGAATCGATCTGTCAGCTCGGGCTGATACCGGGTGAGCTTCTGGGCACGGTTCCGGCCGGCACCCGGTTTCCGCTCGGTCCCGACTCCGTTTGCCGCCTGGGCGAGGGCGGCACCTGGTACACGGTGTTCTCGTCGATGTTCATGCATGGCGGCTGGATGCACATCATCGGCAATCTGTGGTTCCTGTGGATTTTCGGCGACAACGTCGAGGACTCGATGGGCCCGGGGCGTTTTGTCGTCTTCTATCTGCTGTGCGGCGTGGCCGCAGCCGCGGCCCAGGTAGTGACCAACACCGAATCGATCGTGCCGATGGTCGGGGCTTCCGGCGCGATCGGGGGTGTCATGGGTGCTTACATCCTGCTGTATCCGCGGGTCAACGTGCACATGTTGTTCATCTTCGGTTTTTACATCACGACGTTCGCGATTCCAGCCGTGTTCATGTTGGGTTACTGGTTTCTGGTGCAGTTGCTGTCGGGTTTCGCGTCACTCGGAGCCTCCGGAGGAGGCGTTGCATTCTGGGCGCACGTCGGCGGATTCGCGGCGGGCGGGATTCTGGTGATGTTCTTCAAGAACAAACGGTTGCTGGATCGCCATCCCTACCATGGCTTCAGGCGGCGTCGCTCACCGACCCGGAGCTGGCACCGGATCGACCGTCGATAAAGGCAGCGCCGGCCGGCATACTGGATGATCAACGAGGCCTTGCGTGAATCGCTAGACCGCGTCACGGTGCCGGTCAACGCACGCACACTGCGGCGCATTCTCCGCGAGGAGCTCGAGAGAAGCCGTCAGGCCACGTAGTCGAACATCTCCAGCAACATCTCCTCGTCCAGGCACTCGAGGATCGGCGGCACCAGCCGGTCGTGGAAGTCGATACTCATGTGGTGGTCGAAGGCCTGTTGGTCCTTGAATCGCGCGTATACGACGTAGGTGCCGGGGTCGTCGCGGCTTTTGATCACGTCGTAGACGAACAGGTCCGGTTCCTGCGCGTGCGCGAGCTCGGACAGCTCGGCCTGCAGCTTCTCGAACGTACCGGCCTTGTCGCCGTTGACTTTGAGCCTTGCGATAAATGCGGTCATGGTGCTGCCCTCATGCGAGTCCGAGCTCTTCGACGATTCGGTCTCTGAGCCTGAACTTCTGGATTTTGGTGGACGACTGCGGCCATTCGCTGACGAAACGGACGTGCCGCGGCACCTTGAAGTTGGCGATCTTGCCGCGGCAGAAGTCGATCAGCTCCTGCTCGCCGGCGCTGAACCCGTCGTTGAGCTCGACGAAAGCCGCCGGTATCTCCTGATAGCGCGGATCGGGGATGCCGACCACCTGTGCGAGTTTCACGGCCTCGTGCCGTTGCAGACAGCCTTCGATTTCGGCGGCCGCGACGTTCTCGCCGCCGACTTTGAGCATGTCCTTGATGCGGCCGTGGAACATGACCTGACCGTTCTCGTCGATGGAACACAGATCGCCGGAGTGAAACCAGCCATCCGCATCCAGTGCTTCGGCGGTTTTTTCCGGCGCCTTGTAATAGCGGTCGAAAAGGCTGTAGCCGCGAATCAGCGCCTCGCCGCGCTCGCCGGTCGGTACTTCCTGCCCGTTCTCATCGACCGCCTTGATCTCCAGGCCCGCCAGCGGCACGCCGAGGCGGGTGAAGCGCGCTTCGCGGCTGTCGTCAAGGCGGCCGGTCGTCACGGTGCCCGCGGTCTCGGTCATGCCGAAGGTGCCGACGTAAATCGTGTCGGGCATTGCCGCTTCCATGGTTTCGCCGACGACGGCAGGCTGTACGGCGAAGTTCGCGTTCATCATCCGGATACTGCCGAGGTCCGTTTTTGCGAAGTCCGGATGGTTGACCAGATCCCCCATGATGGTCCAGAAACACGGATACGTGCAGGTGACTTTCTCGGCCTCGAGCGTCGCCAGCGCCGCTCCGGCATCGAAATGCGGTGTCGTGATGTAACTGCCGCCGCGCGAAGCCGAGGCGGCCAGCGGCAGTATCGCCGCGATGTGGAACATCGGCAGCGGTGACCAGAAGCTGTCCTCGGCCGTCAGCTCGTATCGATCGGCGAGCGCCATGCTGTTTCTGACCATCGCCTCGTGGCTGATCATGCAGCCTTTCGGGTTGGCGGTCGTGCCCGAGGTGTAGAGGATCAGCGCGGTCGAACTCAGGCGCGTTTGCAGGCGCCGAAGATGGATTTCCTCGTCGTCGATCTCATGGGCGCGGGCTTCGAATTGGGCCTGGGTCAACATGCCGCGGGCTTGGGCCTCGCCCAGCACGACGATGTTCCGGAGTTTTGGCGCGGTGCTCAAATCGAGCCGTGTGGCCTCGTTGTCACCCAGTTCCGGCAATGCCGCGTGCAGGCGCTCGACGAAGTTCACCGCGGCATCGAATTCGTCGGTGGTCAGAATCGCAACCAGATCGGCGTTGTCGATGACGTAGGCCAGCTCAGGCGGTTGGTAACGTGCGTTGATCGGTACCGTCACGGCGCCGAGCATCGCAATCGCGAACAAGGACTCGACGAAATCCATGCTGGTCGGCAACAGCAGGCCGACGTGATCGCCCGGGCCTACGCCGAGGGCGCGCAGGCTCTTGGCGCGGTGTATCGCGCGTTCGGCGAGCTCGGCGTAGGTGAGGCGTTTGTCGGGGAGAACGACGGCGTCGGTATCGGGGTAACGGTCCGCGGCGAGCAACAGCAGGTCGCCCAGCGTCGTCGCCTGGATGCGTACGCTTGCGAGATCGACCTTCACTGCTTTGACTCCCCGGTTTACTCCATCGGGTCCAGATACGTACGGACGTAGGGACCGTCGAGGCAATCGACCAGGGGCGGGGCGAGCTCGGCAAAATAGTCGGTTTGCTGATGCGCCTGCTCGGCTTCCTCGGAGCGGAATTTCTCGTATACCGCATAACCGCGTTCTTTGTCGCGAAGCTTGTAGAATTCGTAGGCCAGGGTATCGGGCTCGTTGGCGTGCACTTTTTCGGTCAGGGTGTTGGCGAGACGGATGAACTCCGCTTCGCGGCCCTCTTTTACGGTCATCTTGGCCAGAAACGTCATCATGGCAATTCCCTCCCCTGTGGCCGGGCATGTTAGCATCGGCGCCGGAAAAGAAACAAGCATGACTGTTTTTTTATACGCGACCAGAGAAACACGAAATGGAGCGGGTATTGGCTGACCCGGGTTTTACGGACTTGGCCGGCATCGGCGAGCTGCCGGAGAAGGGTTTCGTCGTTCGTTCAGTGGGTGAGACCCAGGTGCTTCTCTGCCGTTTCAAGGGGGAGGTCTACGCCGTCGAGAATCTTTGTTCCCATGCGTTTGCCCGTTTCGACGGCGGCCGGTTGCGGGGTAACCGGCTGATGTGTCCGTTACATGGCGCCTGTTTCGATGTTCGTACCGGTGAGCCGTTCGGTCCGCCGGCCAGTCGGCCGATTGCGAGTTACCCGGTCAAAGTCGAGGACGGTCGGGTGTTGGTGGCTGTGTCCGCCTAGCTTGGGGGTATCGGGCGGAGACCTTGGTGCCTTGTAGACCGGCCTAGCCGTTGGGGGGCTCTATAGTGGAATGACTCCCTTCGGTCCGTTTTATTTCCACTATAGAGCCCCCCAACGGCTAGGCCTCCCTCGTACCGTAACTTCACCCGCGAAAGCCGAATGTTGGGTGCCACTTCCGGTGAAGGTCTTGGAGGTGTGGGGAGGTCCTTAGTGGAAATAAAACGGACCGAAGGGAGTCATTCCACTAAGGACCTCCCCACACCTCCAAGACCACCGTCGCTAACCAAAAAAAAAGCCATTAACCCCGAATGGCATCCCGCCCATCCCATTCCTCCGCAGCTTTGCGCATGTAGGCAAACGCCTTGCGCATCTCGGCGTCGGCTTCGATCAACTCCACCATCGTGCCGTTGTGCAGAATCGTATCGACGTAGGCGAAACGCTGCCCCGCCGCCGTGCGGCCGTCCTGAATGATCCGGTCGCGCAGGCCGTTTGCATCGAGCGCCTGGTCCAGGTCTTCGACGAGGGTGCCGACGTGTTGCAGGCCGGGGGCGTTGTGTCGCAGGAACTCGGTGTAAATCGACGGTGCGTCGTTGTGTTGCTCGACGAGCTCGATCTGGTGCCCGCCCGTGTACGCGATCGCAACCGACATGTCGATGTCGGTGGATTCGCCGCGGTAACGGCATTCGTCGAACGCTATGTGTTCGAGCACGAAAAACGGCCCGACCCCGAGCCGTTCGGCCCAGTGCGACGCGGCTTTGCGCCAGTCGTCGACAACGAAGCCGTTTTGTATGATCGGCCCCAGTTTGGGCCCCGGTTTGGACATGCGTTCAACCGGATCGCTGGTCGAAGCGCCGGCCGATCAAGGCCGACGCGATGTTGATCTTCTGGATGTCGATCGAGCCGCCGGCGATACCCCAGCCCCAGCCGTCGCGCATACGTCGCTCCATCGGGTACTCCCTGGAATAACCGTAACCGCCGAGCAACTGCACGGCATTACCGGTGACACTGCGGGCGATTTCGTTGGCGTAACACTTGGCGACCGACGAATCCAGGATCGACGGCATGCCCTGGTCGGCGTTGACCGCGGCGCGGTAGATCAGCAAGCGCGCGGCTTCGACCTGCATTTGCATTTCGGCCAACTTGAGTTGCACGCCCTGGAAATCGACG
>JANQMR010000029.1 GCA_028279985.1 Woeseiaceae bacterium | reverse complement strand
AGTACCAAACACGGTTGTCGTAACTCATCGTCAGCTCGGTCAAAGCCAACGACAGATCCTCACCCGCCGTCGCCGAGAACGTGAAGTAACCGACCTGATCGACTACCGTCGAACTGAAATTCTGGCCCGTACCGCTCCGATCCAGCGCCGGATACGGGATCAGTTCTGCCGTCACCGTAACTGAAGCGCTGCCGGGTGACGTAAACGAAATCAAGTGACGTCCTGTCGTACGAATCGGCGGCAGGTGGACAGTCGAGGGATTCGACACGGTCCCGGACGAAAGACTCGCCCCCGTTGGCGAATAGAGTTCGTAGCTGACGTCGTTACCCGCAGGCACGGTACTCAGCGCCGTGATTTCGAGCTTAAACCATTGGCCCTCGGTCGCATCGAACTCAAACAGACCGTATTTGTCCGCTTGATCGATGTTCAGCGTGCCGGCCAATACTGGCTCGAGCACCGTTAAATCGACAACGTTCTCCGCACCTATTGGAACGGGAACGACTGTCAAATTGCTTGCACTGACGGCCTGACCGTAACTCGTATCGACGACGATCGGCCCCGAAACACCCGGCGCCTCGAATACCGCATCAGCGTTTGTAAGGTACGTGGTATTCGCAACGACGCCGGCCACGGAAACAGAGGTCGAGCCGGGGACCAGATTGAGATTGTTACCCTGTAGTGAAACAGCATCCCCTGGATTCACGACAGTGGGCGAAAAGCTCGCAATCGTCGGTCGCTGTACAACGAAGCTCTGTGCGCTGGTAACACTGTTGCCGCCTGTTACAACGGTGATGGGCCCCGACTCTGCTTCCATCGGAACCGTGACCACGAGTGTCGACGCGGACGCTGAAGTGACGACCGCCGGTACGCCACCGATAGTCACTGCGTTTTCTGCGGGCGTTGGGTGAAAACCCAGTCCAGATATCGTTACCTGTGAGCCGGCATGGCCGTAGCTCGGACTGAATGTGGCAATGACCGGTACCGTGGTAGCCCACTGATGTACCGCAACGATGTTCCCATCTGCATCGTGCTCGTAGCCGATAGCTGAGCCGTCCGAATAAACGACCAGAACCAGCCTTCCCAGGTCGTCGTACACATACTGCGTCTCCGCAATAGCGACTTGCGGCAGGAAAACGCTAAGGCATAGCCATACTACGCACTGCGCAAGCAGGGCACGACGCAGAGCGAACTTCAATCGAACCATACGATGACTTCCTGTTGAGTACGCGAATCGCCTGTGAGTGTTCTTTTCGATCCCGGCAACGACATAGGACGAGTGTTTGCGATTTCGCTCGACGGCCGCTGCGACCGATGCGGCGGAGTCTTTTGGACAACCGGGCTTTTGTCAAATGTGGTCTCGGCGTTGTTGGAAAAATCGTTCCAGTTTTTTCTCCCCTAAATATGCGCATTTTGGATATCGGCCAGATCGATGCACGATCGATCTGGAAAGCTAAGATGTTGATCGGTTTCCGGTCGCCTGGGCGAGCGTAGAAATGACTTGGCGAAGACTCAATGGCGGGTTAACGTTCCAGGTTGATCAATCGAAACTTCGTGACAGTTTTGTGACAACCAATTGGCCGAAAAACTGTCACTTTCGTTCCAGTTCTGGGCGCCAAATGACGCATTTGAGCGGAACCTCGATTCGGCGTTTCCGCGAAAACGCGCAAAATCCTCGTCAGCCCAATCCACTTGGCACACACCCAATACAAAGCCGAACGACCAGATTGACCGCTTGAGCACCACCCCCCGTTCGGCACAATGAAAGCCTGAACCGGCAATCGACAGGGACGTCGGATGGCTCAGGGACGACATGCGCCAGCGGCAAACGGCGATACCGCGATACTGGCGACGCTGCTGCACAGCGGTGCCAGCGCTACCGGCGCCGCCGATCTTGCCGAACGCCTGCTTTTCCGGTTCGGCGGTCTGCGCGCGGTGCTGCACGCCGATGCGGTTGCGCTTCGTCAGGTTCGCGGCATCGGTCCGGCGCGGATCGAAATCCTGAGAACCCTGCCCGAGCTTGCCAGACGGTATTACGAAGAGACCTTGCCCGTCGGTGCAATGATCAAGACCCCCGCCGACACCGAAGCCTTCCTGACCGCGCGCCTGCGACCGCTGGGCCACGAGCTGTTTTGCTGCCTGTATCTCGACAACCGCCACCGGCTGCTCAAATTCGACGAGCTCTTCCGCGGCACGATCGACGGCACCAGCGTTTATCCCCGCGAAGTCGTCAAGGAATCGCTGGCCGTCAACGCCGCCGCCGTGATCGTCGCCCACAACCACCCCTCCGGCGTCGCGGAGCCCAGCAAGGCCGACGAGCACATCACCAGGCGCCTGAAAGCGGCCCTGGAACTGGTCGATATCCGGCTGCTCGACCACCTGATCGTCGGCGACGGCCGCACTACGTCGCTCGCGAGCCGCGGGCTGATTTGAGCAGGGCGGACAGGGCACTAGCGAGCCTATGTATTAAGTCTGGAGCAGAATGAGACCGCGATGACTCGTGCAGAGGCTCCCCAGCTTGTAAAGCCCCGCCGCTGCTGGTATAAAAAGCGGCTCTCTGCCCGCCGTCCGCGGGCAACCATCAGAAAAATCAGGGACTTACAGCTCATGTCCAAGGTTTGCCAGGTGACTGGGAAGCGCCCGCAAAGCGGCAACAACGTTTCCCACGCCCACAACAAGACGCGGCGCCGGTTTTTGCCCAACCTGCAAAACAAACGCTTCTGGCTCGAATCCGAGAAGCGGTACGTGCGCCTGCGCGTGTCGCACAAAGGCATGCGCATCATCGACAAACACGGCATCGAGAAGGTCGTCGCCGACCTCCGGGCCGAGGGACAGCGCATCTAGCGCCAGGATCAACGAACGGTAACGAACGATGGCCAAAAGCAACCGCGAAAAAATCCGCCTGGTGTCGAGCGCCGGTACCGGACACTATTACACGACGGACAAGAACAAGCGTCTGCATCCCGAGAAGATGGAGACCAGGAAGTACGATCCGACGATCCGTAAACACGTGATCTACAAGGAAGCCAAGATCAAGTAGCTTGCGCGTGCTGCGGACACGAAAAGCCCGCCGCGCGCGGGCTTTTTTGTGCGAGACTGATCGCTTGATGGTACCCACTGCATACTCACTTGCCCGAGCTACCCGAAGTAGAAACCAGCCGCCGCGGCATCGAGCCGTATCTGCGCGGCCAAACAATTACCGAAGTCGTAATCCGCGAGCGCCGGCTGCGCTGGCCGGTCGGCCTCGATGTGGACCGGCGGCTGCCGGACGAAACGATCACGTCGGTGGACCGGCGCGCGAAGTACCTGCTGATCAACACCACCGGCGGCACCGCCATCCTGCATCTCGGCATGTCGGGCAGCCTGTCGATCGTCGAGCGCGGCACGCCGGCCACGGTCCACGAACACGTGGATATCGAGCTCGGCTCGGGCAAGGCCCTGCGCCTGCGCGATCCGCGGCGTTTCGGCTCTTTGCACTTCGCCGACGACGCAGCCTCGCACTGGCTCCTTAAAGACCTCGGACCGGAGCCGCTCGGCAACCGCTTCGACGGCGACTACCTGTGGCGAAAATCGCGCGGCCGGCGGATTGCCATCAAACCGTTCATCATGGATGCCAAAATCGTCGTGGGTGTCGGCAACATCTACGCCAGCGAGTCGCTGTACCTTGCCGGCATCAACCCGAAACGCGCAGCCGGGCGTGTCTCGCGCGAACGTTACCAATGGCTGGCCGACGCGATCCGTACCGTGCTCGAAAAATCCATCGCCGCCGGCGGCACGACGCTCCGCGATTTCCTGGGCGGTAACGGCGAAGCCGGCTATTTCGCGCAGGAGCTCGAAGTCTACGACCGCGCCGACGAACCCTGCCGCGCCTGCGGCCGGCCGATCAGCGTCGTCGTGCTCGGCCAGCGCGCGACGTACTACTGCAAGGACTGCCAGAAATAGGTTCGGAGGGGAGGTCCGGTTCGCACCCTTTACTTGCGGCCCAGACGCTCCAGCAGCGCCTTGTTGACCTTCGGCGAGACGAACTCGGAAATGTCCCCACCCAGCCGCGCAATCTCGCGAACCAGGCTGGACGAGATGAACGTGTACTTCTCGGTGGGAGTCAGGTAGATCGTCTCGACTTCCTCGGTCAGGTGCCGGTTCATCGTCGCCAACTGGAACTCGTATTCGAAATCCGACACCGCGCGTAAGCCGCGGACGATGGCCGCCAGACCCCGCGCGCGCGCGAAGTCGACGGTGAGGCCCTTGTAACCGGTCACCTCGACGTTCGGGATGTGACCCACCGCGGCCTCGGCAAGCTCGACGCGCTCCTCCAGCGAGAACATCGGCGCCTTGCTGCCCGGATTGGCGGCGATGGCGACGACGACCTTGTCGAACAGCTTCACCGCGCGCCGCAGGATCTCCTCATGACCCAGCGTGATCGGATCGAAGGTGCCCGGATACATTGCGGATACTGACATTTGCCCCCCTCAGGAACCCGGCGCGGCAAGCATATAACGAACCCGGCCCGCGGTTTTGTTATTCACGAGCCGCCAACCTTCCGGCAGGACGGGCGCCGGCCGGTCGAGGTCCTGCTCGAGATACACGCTCGCACCGGCAGCCGGTACCCCGCGCTCGTACAGGAGTCTACACAAATCCGCGAGCAGGTCCGCGGCAAACGGCGGGTCGAGAAAAACGACGTCGAACTCGCCTTCGAGTCCGGAATCGAGCCAGGCCAGCGCGTCGGCCGTGACGACGGTCGCGTTGCCGGCGCCGAGCTCGGCGATGTTTCGTCGCAGGACTTCGGCCGCAAGCGGCGAGCGTTCGACGAACACGGCCTCGCGCGCGCCCCGCGACAGGGCTTCGAGACCCAGGGCGCCGGTGCCGGCAAACAGGTCCAGACAGCGCGCGCCCTCGATGCGCGGCGCCAGCCAGTTGAACAGCGTTTCGCGGATGCGCTCCGAGGTGGGCCGCAACCCGGGAACGTCGGCGACGTCCAAAAGACGACTGCGCCAGATTCCCGCTACAATACGCAGCCGTCCCGGCGCGGATTTCGATGCAGTCTTCTGTCGGGTCTTGCCGCTCCGCCTGGCCACTCCCGGTTCTCCCGCATACGTCCCGGCGGGACAGTGTAGGTCAATTCGGGACAGCCTGCGTGGCGGCGAGCCTCGTACAAGCGTGTCGGCGCGAGCCTCCGGCACATAAGTTAGGATTAGGTTAGGACTAGTGTCCTGTCTGATTCATACGAACAAGGGCAAAAGGAATGTCGGCCCCGGACGACAAAACGGACAACAAACCGGCCTCCAAACAGGGATTTCTGAAGCGGCTGCGCGCACGCATCAACCGGGGCGACAGTTGGCTGACCTACGACCTCGCGAATCTCGCGCCCGGCGGCAAAATCGACGAAGACTCGCTGGAAGAACTCGAGTCGCTGCTGGTCATGGCGGACGTCGGCTTGCCCACGACCGAACGCGTGATCGGCGATCTCCGGAAACGCCTGGCAAGAAAAGAGCTCCGCGACATCGACGCTCTCAAGAAAGGGCTGAGGGACGCGCTGATCGACATTCTCGAACCGGTCGAGAAGCCGCTTGCCATCGACGCCCGCCACCGGCCGTTCGTCATCCTGATGGTCGGCGTCAACGGCGCCGGCAAGACCACGACCATCGGCAAGCTCGCCAAACGATTCCAGGACCAGGGTCTCTCGGTCATGCTGGCCGCCGGCGACACCTTTCGCGCCGCGGCCGTCGAACAACTGCAGGCCTGGGGCGAGCGCAACGAGGTCCCGGTGATCGCCCAACAAAGCGGCGCCGATCCGGCGGCGGTGATTTTCGACGCCTGGGAGGCGGCGCGGGCGCGCGATATCGACGTGCTGCTGGCCGACACGGCAGGCCGGCTGCAAAACCAGAAAGGCCTGATGGACGAGTTGGCCAAGATCAAACGGGTCGTGGCCAGGCGCGACGAGTCGGCGCCGCACGAGATCATGCTGGTCATCGACGCCAGTCAGGGCCAGAATGCGCTGGTCCAGGCGCAGAAGTTTCACGAGGCCCTGGGCCTGAGCGGCATTACGGTCACCAAGCTCGACGGCAGCGCAAAGGGGGGCATCCTGCTGGCGGTTGCCAACGATCTCGGCGTGCCGGTACGTTTTATCGGCGTCGGCGAATCGGCCGCGGACATGCAGCCGTTCGGCGCCGCGGAGTTCGTCGATGCGCTGATGGCAAGCGGCAACTGAACCGTTCGACGCAACAATGATCAGGCTCGAAAACGTGACCAAGCGCTTTGCCGGCGGCCAGGAGGCGCTGTCGGACCTGAGCCTGGAAATCGACAAGGGGGAGATGGTTTTCATCACCGGTCATTCCGGCGCGGGCAAGAGCACCTTGCTCCGACTGGTGGCGCTGATCGAACGGCCGACCCGCGGCCAGGTGATCGTGGACGGGCAGAACACGCGCCGCGTGCGCCGGCGCCGGATTCCGAAGTACCGGCGGCAGATCGGCATGGTGTTTCAGGATCACAAGCTGCTCTACGACCGCCCGGTGTTCGACAACGTCGCGCTGCCGATGACGATCGCCGGCGCCGGCCGTCGCGAAACCGGGCGCCGGGTGCGGGCGGCCCTGGAGCAGGTCGGGCTGTTACACAAGGAAAAACAGAATCCCGAGACATTGTCGGCCGGTGAGCAACAACGGGTCGGCATCGCGCGCGCGATCGTGACCCGGCCCAAGCTGCTGATCGCCGACGAGCCCACCGGCAACCTCGATCCCGATCTGTCACTGGAAGTCATGCGTATCTTCCGGCGCTTCAACGAGGTCGGCGTGACCCTGATGATCGCAAGCCACGACATCGCGCTGATCGACAGGCTCGGCTGCCGCCGTATCGCGCTCGACGAGGGACGCCTGGTCGAACCGGTTGCGGACGAAGACGCTTTCGAAGCGCCGGAAACCGACCTCATCGTCTCGGAGCAGGACCGGTGGCGCTGACCCGCCACACCGATGCGGTCGCGCCCGTGCGCGCATCGGGACCGGTGTCGATCTGGCTAAGCCGCCACGGCAGCAACGCCCGGGGTTCGCTCGGGAGGCTGCTCCGGCAGCCGGTCGCGAGCCTGATGATCGTGCTGGTGATTGCCGTCACGCTGGCGCTGCCCGCGGCATTGAGCCTGGTCGTCAAGAACGTGTCGGCGATCAGCGGCGGCTGGGACAACGCGCTGGACTTCTCGGTGTATCTCAGAAAGGGTATCGATGCCGATGCGGCCTGGAACCTGGCGCGTTTGATCGAACAGCGCGCCGACGTCGAGTCGGTGAGCCTGATCCGGGCGGACGACGCACTCGCCGAGTTCAAGGCGCAATCGGGATTCGGCGACGCGCTCGATCAACTCTCCGAAAACCCGTTGCCCCATACCCTGACCGTGCGCCCGAGTGCCTACAACACCGGCCTGTCGATGACAGTGTTGCGCGAAGAGCTCGACAACCTGCCGGAAACCGAGCTGGTGCAGATCGACACCGAATGGGTGCAACGCTTCCACGCAATCCTGGACATCGTCCGCCAGGGCATCCTGATCGGATCGGCGCTTTTGGCCGGCGCGATCGTCGTCGTGATCGGCAACACGATCCGACTCGAAATCGAAAACCGGCGCGACGAAATCGAGGTCACCAAGCTGATCGGTGCGAGCAATGCCTTCGTCCGCCGGCCGTTTTTGTGGAGCGGCTTCTGGTACGGGCTGTTCGGCGCGCTGCTTGCCATCGGTCTGGTGCAATACGGCCTGGTCCTGCTGCGCCCTGCCGTAACGAGGCTGGCCGGCCTCTATAACAGCGGACTGTCGCTGCTGTCGCTGGACGGCCGCGAAGTGCTGGCGATCCTCGGTGTCGGTATCGTGCTCGGGCTGACCGGTTCCTGGTTCGCCGCGGCACGTCACATGCGCGCAATCGAGCCTCGCTGAGCGCGAGCCCCCCGTCGGCCGGACCGCGGTTCGGCCCAATCCTCGCGGGGACCGCCGGGCGCTGCCGCCTGGCTTAGACTTGATCCAATAAACGAGAATTTCACTAATTATTTGTTTTTAAACGATATTTTTTGCCGCCCTATGTTGAACCAAACCCTGTCGTTAGCACTCGAAGAAAAGAGTGCTAAAATAGCCCGTCCATAGGGAGGACATGCATGACAACAGCAGTTGCAACGACCAACCACGACCTGGTGCTTGCCGGGCCGGTCGGCAGCCTCGACAGCTACATCCAGGCCGTCGGCTCGATTCCCGTGCTGAGCAAGGAAGACGAGCAGGCGCTGGCCATCCGGTTTCGCGAGGAACAGGACCTGGACGCGGCGCGGCAGCTCGTCATGGCACATCTGCGGTTCGTCGTACACATCGCCAAGGGTTATACGGGCTACGGCCTGCCGCTGGCCGACCTCGTCCAGGAAGGCAACGTCGGGCTGATGAAAGCCGTCAAGCGTTTCGACCCGGGTTACGACGTGAGACTCGTGTCCTTCGCCGTGCACTGGATTCGGGCCGAAATCCACGAGTTCGTATTGAAGAACTGGCGCATCGTCAAGGTCGCGACGACCAAGGCGCAGCGCAAGTTGTTCTTCAACCTGCGCAAGGCGAAGAAAAGCCTCGCCTGGCTGTCGCACGACGAAACCGAGGCCGTCGCCAAAGACCTGGGGGTCAGCGCCCAGGAAGTCGCCGAGATGGAGAAGCGCCTGCATGCCCGCGACGCCATTTTCGATCCCGGTCCCGACGCCGACGACGAACGCGCGTTCACCCCGGCCGCCTACCTGCCCAGCCCGGAAGCCGATCCGGCAACGCTGGTCGAGAATGCCGACTGGAACGACGATGCAACCGAACGCATGACCGCGGCGATCGCAACCCTGGACGATCGCAGCCGCCACATCGTCGAAGCCCGCTGGCTGACCGAGGACAAACAGACGCTACATGAGCTCGCCGACGTCTACGGCATATCCGCCGAGCGAATCCGGCAGATCGAGGCCAACGCGATCAAGAAGCTCAAGCTGGCGATGGCGGCTTAAACCGCGGGCAGGCGTCGATACCGGCATCTTCGATCCGGCACCCGTCGTCCGACGTGCCGTAACGCGTCCCGGTCAACCGATGACCGGGACCATCGTGATCTCGACCCGGCGATTGAGCTGGCGGCCCGTTTCGGTTCGATTGTCGGCAACCGGACGCGTCTCACCCATACCGATCGTGATCATCCGCTGACGGTCGATACCCTGTACCCGCAGGTACTGGGCCACGGAACCCGCGCGCCGTTCGGACAGGCCCTGGTTGTGTGCATGGCTGCCGGTGCTATCGGTATGGCCGGCCACTTCGACGACGGTGCGGTCGAATTCGTCGAGCACCTTGCCGACGGAATTCAGGACGCCGAAGAACGCCGGCGACAGATCGGCGCTGTCGGTCGCAAACGTGACGTTGCCCGGCATGTTGAGGGTAATGTTGTCGCCGATGCGCGTCACGCTGACCCCGGTGCCTTCGAGCTCGGCGCGCAGCTTGGCCTCCTGCCGGTCCATGTAGTTGCCGATCGCGCCACCCGCCAGCGCGCCGATACCGGCACCGATCAAGGCGTGCTGGCGCCGTTCCACCGCATCGTCTCCCGATACAAGGCCAACGACGGCGCCGGCTGCCGCGCCAATCAGCGCGCCCTTGGTCGCCTTGCTGGTCTGGGTTTCCCGCGTATAGGGATCGAGCGTTTCGCAGCCGGTCACGACCACGGCCGCGGTTGCGATTGTCATAATTCGTTTCAAGGCATTGCTATTCATGTCTAGTGTCCTGCTTTCATGACGCGCATTGTAAGGCCAACGTAGCTGAACGGATACTTAATCTCCCGCGGGTTAGAATGGCGGCCCTGTCCCGAGAAGTCCTGCATGGACGATCCGCGATGAGCGATCCGCAAGGCTGGCTGGAACGTTACGGCCAAAGTCACCAGAACCTCGCCTACCCGCTGGTGTTCTGGCCGGGCCTGTTGATCGTCGTGCTGGGCACGGTAGGCCTGTTGTGGTCCCTGCCCATTCCGCCGGTGTTCTACGACATCTCGCCGTTTCTGAACTGGGGCAGCGTATTCCTGATGGCGACGACGGTGTATTACTTCATCATTTCCTTGCCGATCGCAATCGGCATGTTGCCCTTCCTCGTCGCCGTCGCCGCATTCCAGCTCTGGATCGGCGCCGCGGGTTGGCCGGCGGCCGACATCTCGCTTGCCCTGCTCGCCGCGGGCGTCGCCGGATTGCGGGCCGGGCGCCGCAACCGGCCCGGCATCGCGTCCCTGATCGCCGACCTGCAACTGATGATGATCGGCCCGGCCTGGCTGTTGTCGGCGCTGTACCGGCGGCTGAATATCCCCTTCTGAATCGAAATCGCCGTCATTGACTAGGGCCTGTCAACAATGGATTCCACCGTCCTGCCGGGTCCGGCCCTCCGGTGGAATCCATTGTTAACAGACCCTGATCAATCGGGCTAAAATCGCGCTCCCACGTTTTACGCCAAGGACTTTCCGGTGGCCGCCAATACTTCTCTCGATCCAATGGACCTCTACGACGTCGACGCCGAGCTGGGCGACGAGGAACGGATGGTGCGCGACTCGGTCGCACGATTCGTCGATACCGAGGCGCTGCCGCTGATGCGCGAGGCCTTCGAGCAACACGCCTTCCCGCGCGAGCTGATCGCGAAAGTCGCCGAGCTCGGCCTTTTGGGCAGCTCGATCAGCGGATACGACTGCGCGGGCCTGAACAGCGTCTGCTACGGCCTGATCTGCCAGGAGTTGGAACGCTGCGACAGCGGCCTCAGGAGTTTCGTCTCGGTGCAGTCGAGCCTGGTCATGTATCCGATACACGCTTTCGGCTCGGACGAGCAAAAGCAGCGCTGGCTGCCCGCGCTGGCAAAAGGCGACGCCGTCGGCTGCTTCGGCCTGACCGAGCCGCACGGCGGTTCCGACCCCGGCAACATGAAAACCCACGCCAGGCGCGACGGCGACGACTGGATCGTCAACGGCGCCAAGATGTGGATCACCAACGCGACGATTGCCGACGTTGCCGTCGTCTGGGCGAAAACCGACGAAGGTATAAAGGGTTTTCTGCTCGAGAAAAACATGCCGGGCTTTACGGCGCAGGAGATCGAAAACAAGTTCTCGCTCAGGGCTTCGGTTACCGGCGCGCTGTTCTTCGACGACGTGCGTGTCCCGGCGGCCAACGTATTACCCGGGGTTTCCAGTCTCAAAGGGCCTTTGAGCTGCCTGACCCAGGCCCGTTACGGCATCACCTGGGGCGTGATCGGCGCGGCACAGGCCTGTCTCGCCGAAGCCTTGAGTTACGCCGGCGAACGGGTGCTATTCGGCAGGCCGCTGACTCACACACAGATGATCCAGGTGCGCCTCGCGGACATGGCTCGGCGGATCACGACCGCCCAGCTCCTGTCGCTCAGGCTCGGTCGGATCAAGGACCGCGGTGAACTCCGCCCGGCCCAGGTATCGCTGGCCAAATGGAACAACTGCCGCGCGGCCATCGACATCGCGCGCGACGCCCGCGACATTCTCGGCGGCAGCGGCATCAGCGCCGAATACGTGCCCGTCAGGCACATGCTGAACCTGGAGAGCGTGATCACCTACGAAGGGACCGAAACCGTTCACCAACTGACGGTCGGACGCGAACTGACCGGTGTCAATGCCTTCGGCTAAGGAGCCGCAAGTATCCATGATGAGCCGGTGCTTGCGGGACAAGCCGCCAGGGCTCGTCGACACGATGTGAGTAGTCACCGTTGAGCTCCGAAGGCCCGGACCGCCTCCCGGGGGATCGTGTCCCCGGGGACCGCGACGTCTGGCGTATCGCGGCGCCGATGATCCTGTCCAACGTCTCGGTGCCGCTGCTCGGCATGGTGGACACCGGCGTGGTCGGCCACCTCGACAACCCGTCCTACCTGGGCGGCGTCGCGATCGGCGCCACGATTTTCGGCTTCCTTTATACCGGCTTCAATTTCCTGCGCATGGGCACGACCGGCATCGCCGCCCAGCGTTACGGCGCGCGGGACTACGACGGACTCAGGGTATCGCTGGGACAGGCACTGATCACGGCGCTTGCGATCGCCGTGCTGCTGTTGATGCTGCAAGGCCCCATCGGGAACCTGGCGCTCGGCATCGTCGGCGGCGATGCCGAGGTCACTCGGGAAGCCGCCACGTATTTCTGGATCCGGATCTGGAGCGCGCCGGGCACGCTGGCCAACTATGTCCTGATCGGCTGGTTCATCGGCCTGCAGAACGCGCGCGTGCCGCTCGCGATGTTCCTGACGATCAACCTGACCAACATCGTGCTCGACCTGTTCTTCGTCATCGGACTGGGCATGAAAGTGGACGGCGTGGCGCTGGCGTCCGTCATCGCCGAATACACCGGCCTCGGCGTCGGGCTCGTTTACGCCGCCCGGGCCCTGCGCCGCCATCCCGGACGCTGGCCGGCCGCCAAGCTGCTGCGGCTCCGGCAATACGGCACGTTTCTCGCGATCAACGGCAACCTGTTGGTCCGCACGATGGCGCTGATGTTCACCCTGGCCTTCATCACGGCGCAAGGCGCGCGCATGGGCAACCTGGTCCTCGCCGCCAACGCCGTGCTGATGCAGTTCCAGAACCTGACGGCCTTCGGCCTCGACGGTTTCGCGCATGCCGCCGAGGCGCTGGTCGGCAAAGCCGTCGGCGAGGGCCGGCGCGAGGCGCTGGTTCGCGCCGTCAAGCTTGCCTTGAAATGGTCGCTGATCTTCGCCGGCGCCTTCAGTCTCGCCTACTTCGTCGCCGGGCCGTTACTGGTCCGGATTCTGACCGGACTGCCGGAGGTGCAGGAAACCGCGCTGCGTTACCTGCCGTGGATGATCCTGTCGCCGCTGGTCTCGGTCTGGTCGTTCCTCTACGACGGCGTTTTCGTCGGCGCGACCCGCTCGCGGGAAATGCGCGACGTCATGCTGGTCTCGACCTTCGCCGTGTTCCTGCCGTCCTGGTATCTGCTGCAGGACCTGGGCAACCACGGCCTGTGGCTCGCGTTCCTGTTGTTCCTGGCAAGCCGCGGCATCGGCATGCACGTCATTTACCGGCGGCGTGTTCTGCCGGCGGTCCCTTGAGCTCGACGGTATTGCCTTCGGGGTCCTCGACGTACATCGACGGCCCGTAACCCTCGGCGCCGTACCGTTCGGTTACCGATCCGGGATCGACGCCGTGCGCGCGCAGGTGCTCGACGATCGCATCCTCGTCGAAATCCTCGACACGAAAACACAGGTGGTCCAGGTTCAGGCCCTCAGCGCCGGGCGCGGCGCCGCCCTCCCGGCCCAGCTTGCCGTCCACCGGCACGAGGTCCAGCAGCGAGCGGCCGGCGCGAAGCTGGATCAGGCCGATGTCGTCGCGGCGCCGTTCGACCGTCATGCCCAGGACGTCACAGTAGAACCCGGTCATGGCCTCGGGGTCCACGACCCGCAGGACGAGGTGGTCGATTTCACGCAGCTTGATCATATTCGGTTATGGTACCTGAAACATTTGCAGCCCATTGCCGGTCAATTGCAGTACAAGACGGTGCCGCGGACGCCCGTGAACAAACGGGACAATACCCGTCAAGACGATTTCGATCGGAACGACGCAACCAGGACAGTCCAATGAAAACTTCCGACCTACTAGTCGAATGCCTCGAAGAAGAAGGCATCGAATGAAAGCTTCCGACCTACTAATCGAATGCCTCGAGGAAGAAGGCATCGAATACATCTTCGGCGTGCCGGGCGAAGAGAACGCCGATTTCATGATCTCGCTGGAGCAGTCGGAAAAAATCCGCTTTATCCTGACCCGCCACGAACAGGGCGCGGCGTTCATGGCCGAGATTTACGGACGCCTGACCGGCAACCCCGCCGGGGCGCTGGCGACCCTGGGCCCCGGCGCCACGAACCTGATCACCGGCGTCGCCGATTCCAACATGGATCGCGCGCCGATGCTGGTGTTGACCAGCCAGGGCTCGACGGACCGCCTGCACAAGGAATCGCACCAAATCATGGACGTCGTCGGCATGTTCAAGCCGGTGACCAAATGGGCCACGTCGATCGTCAACGCAGACACAATCCCGGAGATCGTCAGGAAAGCCGTGCGCCTCGCACGTACCGAAAAGCCCGGGGCCGTGCACATCGAGTTACCCGAGGACATTGCCAAACGCGATACCGCGGCGCGACCGATGGCGCCCAGACGCTTCCGCAGGTCGGTACCCGACGACAAGATCGTGGACCGCGCCTTCGACATGCTGGCCCAGGCCAAACGACCGGTGATACTCGCCGGCAACGGCTGTATCCGCCGCCGCGCGAGCAAACAGTTGCGCCTGCTCTGCGACAAGACCGGCATCGGCGTCGTCAGCACCTTCATGGCCAAAGGTTGCGTGGACATGGACGCCGACTATTGCCTGTACACGGTGGGCCTCGGCCGCAAGGACCGTATCTCGCTGGCCATCGACGATGCCGACCTGGTCATCACGCTGGGTTTCGACATGGTTGAGTATCATCCCAGGCTCTGGAATGCCCATCGCGACAAGCGAATCATCCATGCCGATTTTCTGCCCGCCGAAATCGACGAGTATTACCATCCCGAGGCCGAGCTGGTCGGTGACCTCGCACATACCTTGTGGATGCTGAACGAACGCGTCGATGCCGGGCGTCTGCCGGCGTTCGATTTCACGTTACAGAAGAAAGCCCGCGAGCAGATGGCCGCCGACTTCGCCGAACACAAGGATGACTCGACCGAAGGTTCGATCCGGCCGCAAAAAGCCCTGTGGGACGCCCGCCAGGTCATGGGACCGAAAGACATCCTGCTGTCGGACGTCGGCGCACACAAGATGTGGATCGCACGGCACTACCAGTGCCACGAGCCGAACACCTGCCTGATACCCAACGGCTTCTGCTCGATGGGTTTCGCGTTACCCGGTGCGATCGCGGCAAACCTGGTGCATCCCGACCGGCGCGTGCTCGCCATCGCCGGCGATGCGGGTTTTCTGATGAACGTGCAGGAAATGGAGACGGCGAGACGTCTCGGCAGCAACATCGTCGTGATGGTTTGGGAAGACTTCGGTTATGGATTGATTTCCTGGAAGCAGGAAGACGAATTCGGCCATCACACCGACCTGTCTTTCGGCAATCCGAAATGGCTGACCCTGGCCGAAGCCTTCGGCTGGCACGGGCACCATATCGAGAACGCCGCGGATCTCGCCGGCACGCTCGAGGCTGCGTTCGACGAGGAAGGCCCGAGCCTGGTCGTGATCCCGATCGACTATCGCGAGAATGCCCTGCTCACGACCAAGCTCGGTGAAATCACGTGCACGATCTGACGCACGATCTAATGATCGCAAGCGACCGTCCACCGGCCGGTGAGCTGGTCGTCGAGTCGCCCTACGACCGCCGCGAGCTCGGCCGGGTCGCGACGGCCGGCCCGGATCATGTCGATGAGGCATTGTCCGTTGCACACGCCTCGTTCCGCGACCGCAAAGGCTGGCTGTCGATCCCGGAACGACTGGCGATCCTCGACAAGACGGCCGCGATCATGGCCGCCGAAGTCGAGTCATTGACCTTGCTCGCCGCCGGCGAGGGCGGCAAACCCTACGCCGATTCCAAGGTCGAGGTCATACGCGCCATCGACGGCGTCAAACTCTGCGCGGAAACCTTGCGCGGCCATCCCGGCGACGTAATCCCGCTCGGCACGACCCGGGCGACGACAGGCCGCCTGGCGCTCACGCAAAAGGAACCGATCGGCGTCGTGGTTGCCGTCAGCGCGTTCAATCATCCGCTGAACCTGATCGTGCACCAGGTCGGCCCGGCCGTTGCCAGCGGCTGCCCGGTCATCGTCAAGCCGGCCGGGGATACGCCGCTGTCCTGTCTGCGTTTCGTCCGGATCCTGCGCGAGGCCGGGTTACCCGATGCGTGGTGCCAGGCCTTGATTGCCGACGATCTGGAGACCGCGAGCCGGCTGGTCACCGATCCCCGTGTCGGATTCTTCAGTTTCATCGGCAGCGCGCGGGTCGGCTGGATGTTGCGCTCGAAACTGGCGTCAGGCACGCGCTGCGCGCTGGAGCACGGCGGCGTGGCGCCGGTGATCTTGGCCGATCCCTATGATCGCGACGCGGCCCTGGCGGCGATCCTCAAGGGCGGTTTTTATCATGCCGGCCAGGTCTGCGTTTCGGTGCAACGGGTGTTCGTCCCGCACGCCGAAGCCAGCGACTTTGCCGAAGCGTTGGCCGGACGCGCATCCCGGCTCGTCGTCGGGCCGCCCGAGTCGCCGGACACCGAGGTGGGGCCCCTGATCCGCCCGGCAGAAGTCCAGCGGGTCGACGAATGGGTCAGCGAAGCGGTAGCAGCGGGCGCGACGCTGGTTACCGGCGGCAAGACACTATCGAACACCTGTTACGCACCGACCGTGCTGCTGGACCCGCCAGCCGACGCGCGGGTCAGCACGCAGGAGATCTTCGGCCCGGTCGTGTGCGTGTACGGCTACGACACGCTGGACGAGACGGTTGCACAGGCCAATGCGTTGCCGGTCGCCTTCCAGGCGGCGGTATTCAGCCGGGACATCGATACCGCGATGCACCTGTACAAAGCGCTCGACGCCTCCGCAGTTATGATCAACGACCATTCGGCCTTCCGCGACGACGTCATGCCCTTCGCCGGCCTGCGTGAATCCGGACTGGGCGTCGGCGGCATCCCTCACACGATGGAAGACATGCAGATCGACAAGATGATGGTAATCAAGTCGGAGGCACTTTAGGCGTTGGATCTCAAGGCCGACGACCTCATCGCCTGGTTCGAACGGTACCGCGAGACGAAGCAGGACTGACGGCAGCGGCCGGTTCCCGCGTTCGCCGTTGCACGGCAACCCGCGCCCACTGATACGCGACCGTGCCGGAAACGATGTTTGCAATCGCGTACGCCGCAAAAATCCCGGCGATTCCGAAGGTCTGCATGCCCAGGAAAGCAAGCGGCACGTAGAGCGCCACGATCCGGCCGACCGAGATGTAAACGCCCGGCATCGGCTTGCCGATGCCGTTGAAGGACGCGCACATGACCATGACCATACCGTAGGTGCCATAGCTGATCGGCACCAGCCACAGGAACAGCGTCGTCACCTGATTCACGCTGTCACTGTCGCTGAACAGGGTGGGCAGAAGACCCGACAGGCTTGCGAGCAGGGCCGCGATGACCAGGCCGCTGCCGATACAGAACAGCGTGCAAAGACGCAGTGCACGCAGGATACGGTCTTCGCGCCCGGCCGACAGATTCTGGCCGACGAAAGGCCCGATGATCGCCGACAAAGCGTAATACATGACCAGCATCATCGATTCGATGCGGCTCGCGACCCCGAAGCCGGCAACCGCGTCCGGACCGAAGCGGGCAATCATCGCGGTCACGAAGGCCGCGCCGACCGGCACGACGATATTGGTGCCGGCCGCCGGAATGCCGACATGCAGGATGTCGCGCCAGGACTTGCCGAGCTCGACCGGATCGGGCCGCTTGAAGCTGACCATGTCGAGCCGGGTCTTCAGGAAGTAGAGCGCGCCGACGAGAATGGCGCCGCGTGCCAGAAGCGTCGCCATCGCCGCGCCGTTCAGGCCCATCGCAGGCACCGGACCGATGCCGAAGATCAGAATCGGGTCGAGGATGATGTTCAGGACCGACGCCGCGATCATCAAGGCGCTCGGCAGGCGCGTGTCGCCGGTCGCACGCATGCTGGCCATCCCGACCATGCCGACGACGACAAAAGGCACGCCCGCGTAAAGGATGATCATGTATCCGCGGATCAGCGGTATCAGGTCCTCCGGTGCGCCCATCAGCCTGAACAGCGGGTCGATCGTCAGCACACCGACTATCGCAACGACGATGGTGACCAGGAACGACAACAACAGGCTGTCGGTCGACAGGCGTTTTGCGCGGTGGTGGTCCGCGGCGCCGATCGCCCGGGCGACGACCGACGAGGTACCGGCGCCGAGGCCGATCGCCACGCTGGTCACGATCATCAGTATCGGAAAAGCGAAACCGAAAGCCGCGAGTTCGGCATCGCCGACCAAGCCGATGAACCAGGTATCGATCAGGATTTGCCCCATCATCGTCGTGATACCGAACAGGACCGGCACGGTCATGTCGGTCAGGTGGCGGCCGACCGAACCTTCGGTCAGCCTGGCTTTGGCTTCTTCGGTCATCGGCGTCCGACGGTGGTTTTCGCCCGCAGGTTTGCGGGCTGGTGACCGAAACACTATGGACGAGAGCCGGGCCTCGCGCAATCGTCCTGCGATACCCTGGGTTATGATCTCGGTAACCAGATCCCGGCGGCATCCCGCGAACCGGACGCAACAGAAGCATCCCGATACACCGGATGAATATCCGAAACATCAGCATCAACCCGACGAACGGCGGACCGGTGAGTACCGGGGGACGGCCGTGAGCTGGACGAAACTCAGCTCCCGCATCGTTTTCGAGAACCCGTGGATGCGGGTGCTAGAGGACCATGTGATCAATCCGGGCGGCGGCGAGAACCTGTACGGCCATGTCCATTTCCGCAACCTGGCCGTCGGCATACTGCCGATCGACGACGAGGACCACACCTGGCTGGTCGGGCAGCAACGTTACACCCTGGGCGAGTATTCGTGGGAGTTGCCGATGGGAGGCGCGCC
This sequence comes from Woeseiaceae bacterium, assembly GCA_028279985.1. Lineage (GTDB taxonomy): Bacteria > Pseudomonadota > Gammaproteobacteria > Steroidobacterales > Woeseiaceae > UBA1847. Next base: position 39,602 of record JANQMR010000029.1, on the reverse strand, counting down.
CCTGGACGAGGAGCCGCTGGCTGCCGCAAAACGCGAGCTCAAGGAGGAAACCGGCCTCACAGCCGCGCGCTGGACCGAACTGATACGCCTCCATACCAGCAACTCGATCACCGACGAAGCGGCCGTCGTTTACGTCGCCGAATCCCTGACGCCGGGCGAGAGCGACACCGAGGAGACCGAAGACCTCACCGTCCGCCGCCTGCCCTTGGAGGCCGCCGTCGCCATGGTATTGGACGGCCGCATCACGGATGCGATCAGCGTTGCCGCCCTGCTCAAGGCCGCGCTGGCAAGGACCCGGTCCGTACCCTGAACACGGGCGCGCGGCATGGCAATGCACCGGCCTAATGTGGCAAATTGTGGCCGGAACCCGTTGCGGGCTTGCGGCCGGCCTCGGCGCGGCCCCGCGCCGACGGGCCAGGGTTCCGATACTTCGCTGGAGAACGCTGTGGCCAAACGTATCGCCATCGTCGAGGACGAGGCGGCCATCCGTGACAACTACGCCGCCGCATTCCGGCGCGAGGGATATGCCGTGGACGGTTACGAGGCGCGGCAGCCGGCGCTCGACGCCTTCGAGTTGCGCCTGCCGGATCTGGTGGTCATCGACGTCAACCTCAAAGACGACGTCGAGGGCGGCTTTGAGCTGTGTCGCACGCTCCGCGCCCGTGCCGCCGATTTGCCGATTATTTTTCTCACTGCCAGGGACAGTGAGCTCGACGCGATCTCCGGGCTGCGCCTCGGCGCCGACGACTACCTGACCAAGGACATCAGTCTGCCGCACCTGATGGCCCGGGTCGCGGCCCTGTTCCGGCGCCTGGATGCGGTGCAACAACCCGAGGCCGGCGGCAAACGGCTGAGCCGGGGCGATCTCGAAATCGATACCGACCGCATGAGCCTGCTCTGGCGCGGGCAGCCCGTCGGACTGACCTTGACCGAGTTCTGGCTGGTACACGCGATGGCGAGATACCCGGGTCATGTCAAAAACCGGCAGCAACTGATGGACGCGGCGCAAGCCGTGCTCGACGACAACACGATCACGTCGCACGTCAAACGCATTCGTCGCAAGTTCCTCGCCATCGATCCGGGTTTCGACGCGATCGAGACGGTTTACGGCATGGGATATCGCTGGGTCAGCGAGTAACGCGAACCGCCGCCCGGCCACCCGCCACCGACGAATCCCGGATGAACCTCAAGCGGCAGTTACTCCTGGTCAGCCTGCTGACCCTCGTGCTGCCCTGGGCGGGCTGTCAGTTCGTCAGGGAAACCGAATCGGCCTTGCGCGCGACCCAGCAACAGATGCTCGCCGGCACCGCGCGCGCCATCGCGGGCACCCTGGCGCAATATGCCGAGGAGTTCCCGGCCGACGACCCGGAGCGGGTCGGCGATCAGCTTTTCGGGCATCGCCTGGACCGGCGTCCGTCGATCGACGGTTACTTCGACGACTGGCCCCTCGAGCGCGACTCGCTCCGCGAGATGCGCGGCAGCGACGGACCGATTCGCTTTGCCATCGGCGTACACGAGCAGGCGGCGTATCTCTATGTCGAAGTGTCCGATCGCGAGGTCGTCTATGCGACGCCGGCCACGATTGCCCTGGACGACGGACCGCGTTTTACCGATAGGGTCGTGCTGGCCAGTATCAACCCGCCGTATCGGCAGGAGGCCTTCGCCTTTGCCGCCGAGGCGCCCGGCCCACTGATGGCTTATCTGCGCACCGCCTTCGGTTTCGCGTCGGAACCGACGGTGGCCGCGTTCTGGCAGGACGTGGCCGGCGGCTACCAGCTCGAGGCGAGAATCCCGCTGAATCTGCTCGGCACCCATCTGGGCCTGATCGTCAGCAATACCGGCGATGCACGACGCCCCGGCGTTCGCAGCGCCAGTTACACGACGGACACGCCGGGGCGATTCGTCTCGGTCTTGCCGGAACTCGACGAGTTGGCGGCCCGATACGTGCAGCCCGGCATGCGAATGATCGTCACCGACCGGCTGGGTTGGCGCCTGGCGACCGCCGGCGGTCTCGACGCCGGACCGCCCGCCGGACGGACGCCGGCGGACCCGGCATCGGCCTGGCTGCGCCTCGCCTACGACTCGCTGGTGGAACCGGGAACCGAAGCCGCGCTCGCGGAACCGCACGCCAGCGGCCGCGAGCAGCAGCCCTACGTCACCCGCGCCCTCGACGGCTTCTTGTCGCCCGGCTGGTTCCGCAGCGCCGAGGACGGCCGGGCCATCGTCGCGGTTGCCGCGCCGGTGATGTCCGGACCGGACACCATCGGCGCCGTCGTTCTCCAACAGGGTACCGAAGCCATCCTGAGCCTGACCAATCGCGGACTCGCCAGCCTGCTGAACGTGACGCTGGTCGCAAGCTTGCTCGTCGCCGTGGGCCTGCTCGGTTATGCGAGCTGGCTGTCGCGTCGGATCAGGCGGCTGAGCCTAGCCGCCGAAGATGCGCTGGATCACCGGGGCGGCTTGTCGGCGAGTTTGCCCAGCGTGTCGGCCGGCGACGAGATCGGCGACCTGTCGCGGAGCTTTTCCTATGTCTTGAGGCAGCTCGGCGACTACAACGAGTATCTGCGCACGCTGGCGTCGAAACTGTCGCACGAGCTCCGCACGCCGCTCGCGATCGTGACCTCTTCCCTGGAGAATCTCGACCACGAGCCGCTGGGCGACGAGGCGGCGGCCTACACACAACGGGCCAAGGACGGCGCGGACCGCCTGCGGCGCATACTCGCAGCGATGAGCGAGGCGAGCCGGGTGGAGGAACTGATCGCACATGCCGAGCCCGCGCCTTTCGATCTCACAAACCTGCTCGAATCGACCGTGGACGCCTACCGGGACGTCTACGGAACGAGAACCTTCGTGCTCGAATCCGAAACGACGTCCGCGAGAATCAACGGCTCGCCGGAGCTGATCATTCAGATGCTCGACAAGCTCGTGGACAATGCCGTGGACTTCAGCGGTGACGGCGACACGATCGTAATCGGTCTGAGCCGATCCGAACGCGGCATCGAGCTGAGCGTCTACAATCCGGGACCGGCGCTACCCGAGCGCATGCGCACCCAGTTGTTCGATTCGATGGTTTCCCTAAGGCCGGACAGCGGCGACCGGCACCTGGGCCTGGGCCTGTATGTCGCCAAATTGATCGCCGAAGGTCATAGCGGCGATATCTCTGCCGCCAACGTCGACGGCGGCGTACGATTCACGGTAACGCTGCCGGTGGCCGAATAGGCGTCTTCCAAAAGAACGCTGCTACCGGACGCCGAGGTACTTAGCGATCCCCTGCGCCGCCTCGCGGCCTTCGAACACCGCCGTCACGACCAGGTCCGAGCCGCGCACCATGTCGCCGCCGGCGAATACGGCCGGGTTGGTCGTCTGGAACGGATAGTCGCCCAAGGTCGCAACCCGGACCCGGCCGCTGGGCAGGGTCTCGATCGAGAACTCCTCGAACCACGGCGGCGGATTGGGCCGGAAACCGAAAGCGACGATGACGGCATCCGCGGGCAGGATCTCCTCGGTGCCGGGCACCGTCTCAGGCCGCCGGCGGCCGTCCCTGCCGGGCTCGCCGAGACGCGTTTCGATCAGCTTGACGCCGGTGACCCGATCGCCGCCGATGATCTCCAGCGGCTGGCGGTTGAACAGGAAGTTGACGCCTTCCTCGCGGCTGTTGAAAACCTCGCGGCGCGAACCGGGCATGTTGTCCTCGTCGCGCCGGTAAGCGCAGCTCACGCTGGCCGCGCCCTGCCTCAAGGCGGTCCGGTTGCAGTCCATGCCGGTATCGCCCCCGCCCAACACGACGACGTTCAGCCCCTTCAGGTTGATGTGCGCGGCCGGGTTCCGTTCCAGTCCCATCTCCCGGTTCACGTTCGACACCAGGAACGGCAGCGCGTCGTACACACCCGGCAATTCCTCGCCCGGGAAACCGCCGCGCACCGAGGTATAGGTGCCCATGCCCAGGAACACGGCGTCGTGGTTCTCCAGCAGTTCGGCGAACGGTTTGTCCTCGCCGATACGCGTGTTCAGCACGAACTCGACGCCCATGCCCTCGAGCAGCTTGCGACGGTGCATCACGATGTCTTTTTCGAGCTTGAACGGCGGGATGCCGAAAGTCAGCAAGCCGCCGATTTCGGGATAAGCGTCGTAGATCACGGCGCGTATGCCTTCGCGCGCCAGCACGTCGGCCGCCGCGAGACCCGCCGGGCCGGCGCCGACGATGGCCACGCGCTTGCCGGTATCGGTGACGTGCGACATGTCCGGCCGCCAACCCTGTTTCACGGCCTCGTCGGTAATGTAACGTTCGACGTTGCCGATGCTGACCGCGCCCAGGCCGTCGTTCAGGGTACAGGCGCCTTCGCAGAGCCGGTCCTGCGGGCAGACGCGGCCGCAGATTTCCGGCAGGGAGTTGGTCTGGTGCGAAAGCTCGGCCGCTTCGAACAGCTTGCCCTCCTCGATCAGCGCCAGCCAGTTCGGAATATAGTTGTGTACCGGACACTTCCATTCGCAATACGGATTGCCGCAGGAGATACAACGCCCGGCCTGCTGGGCAGCGTCGGCGCCATCGTAGGAGCCGTAGATCTCGCCGAAATGCCGGATACGCGTTTCAGCCGGCTCCTTGGCGGGGTCGCGCCGCGGGACTTCCAGGAACTGGAGGGGATGTTTGGCCATAATTATGTGTTACGCCGCCTGGCGCAGCGACTCGATCAGCGAACCGAGCTCGGCGGCCTTGGGTTTGACCAGCCAGAACTTGGGCAGGAAGGTCCGATAGTCTTCCAGGATCAACTCGCCCCATTCGCTGCCGGTCGCGTCCACGTGCTGCATGATCAGCGAGCGCAGATGATGCAGGTGCGCCTCCATGTTCTCCGGCGCGATCCGGTGGATGTCGATCAGCTCGTGGTTGTAACGATCGACGAAGTCGCGGTCGACGTCGAGCACGTAGGCAAAACCGCCGGTCATGCCGGCGCCGAAGTTGACCCCGGTCCGGCCCAGCACGATGACCACGCCATCGGTCATGTATTCGCAACAGTGATCGCCGGAACCTTCGATGACGGCCGTGGCGCCGGAGTTGCGTACGGCGAATCGCTCGCCGGCGCGTCCCGCGGCATACAAGGTGCCGCCGGTAGCGCCGTACAGGCAGGTGTTACCGATGATCGCCGTATCGCGGGCGACGTAAGCGATGTCCTCCGGCGGCCGGATGACGATGCAACCGCCGGCCATGCCTTTGCCAACGTAGTCGTTGGCATCGCCCACCAGGTTCAGGTTCAGGCCACCCACGTTCCATGCGCCGAAGCTCTGCCCGGCCGTACCGCGCAGCAGGATCTCCAAGGGCGCATCGGTCATGCCGTGGTTGCCGTGGCGGCGCGCGATCTCGCCGGCCAGGCGCGCGCCGATCGAGCGATTGTAGTTACGTATCTCGAAGCCGAAACGACCGCCGCTTTTGGAATCGATCGCCGGCAGGGTCGTCGCGACCATTTCCTCGGCGAGCTCTCCCTTGTCGAAGGGCGGGTTGCTGGGCTGGGTGCAGAACTGCGGCGCGTCGACGGCGAGTCCGTCGTCGGACAGGACGGGCGAGAGGTCCAGCCTGTCCTGCCGCGGCGTTTGCCCCGGTATCCGCTGGAGCAGATCCACGCGACCGATCAGCTCGTCGACACGGCGCACGCCGAGCGCCGCCATGTGCTCCCGGACTTCCTCGGCAATGAAACGGAACAGGTTGATCACCATCTCCGGCAGGCCGGTGAAATACTCGGTCCTCAGCACGTTGTTTTGTGTCGCAACGCCGGTGGCGCAGTTGTTGAGATGACAGATCCTGAGATACTTGCAGCCTAGCGCCACCATCGGCGCGGTACCGAAACCGAAGCTCTCGGCGCCGAGCATCGCGGCCTTGATCACGTCGAGACCGGTTTTGAGCCCGCCGTCGGTCTGCAAACGCACCTGATGGCGCATGTCGTTCGCACGCAGGACCTGGTGGGTTTCCGACAGGCCGAGCTCCCACGGGCTGCCCGCGTACTTGACGGAACTGACCGGACTGGCGCCGGTGCCGCCGTCGTAACCCGAAATCGTAATCAGGTCAGCATACGCCTTGACGACGCCGGCCGCGATCGTCCCGACCCCGGGCTCGGCAACCAGTTTGACCGATACCAGGGCCTCGGGATTGACCTGTTTCAGGTCGAAAATCAGTTGCGCCAGATCTTCGATCGAATAAATGTCGTGATGCGGCGGCGGCGAGATCAGGCCCACGCCCGGTTTTGCGTATCGGAGCCTCGCGATCAGCCCGTCGACCTTGTGCCCGGGCAACTGGCCGCCCTCGCCGGGCTTGGCGCCCTGCGCGATCTTGATCTGGATGACCTCGGCGTTGACCAGGTATTCGGCCGTGACGCCGAAACGGCCGGAGGCCACCTGTTTGATCTTGGACATGCGTTCGTTGCCGTAACGCTCGGGGTCCTCGCCGCCTTCGCCCGAGTTCGACCGGGCGCCGATGCGATTCATCGCTATCGCCAGCGACTCGTGCGCCTCGGGCGACAGCGCGCCCAGCGACATGCCGGCGCTGTCGAAACGCGGCAGTATCGACTCGACCGGCTCGACCTCGGCCAAAGGCACGGGCGGGCCGGCCGGCACGGTGCGCAGCAGGTCCCTGAGTGTTGCGACGGGGCGATCGTTGACCAGCGCGGCGTATTGTTTATATCGCTCGTAATCGCCCGAACGCACCGCGGCCTGCAGGGTTGCGACGACGTCGGGGTTGTAACAGTGGTATTCGCCGCCGTGCACGTACTTGAGCAATCCGCCCTGATCGACATGATCGCGCGGCTCCCAGGCAGCTTTCGCCAGCTCGCGCTGGTCGTCGAGCAGGTCGTCGAAGCTCGCGCCCTGGATACGCGAGGTCGTGCCGTTGAAGCAGCGTTCGACCACCTCGTCGGCGAGCCCGACGATTTCGAACAACTGCGCGCCGCGGTAACTCGCAATCGACGAGATACCCATCTTGGACATAATCTTGAACAGCCCCTTGCGGATGCCGCGGCGATAGCTGCGGCCGAGCTGCTGCTGTCTGGAGATGTTGCCGCGCCGGCCGATGTCGTGCAGCGACTGGTACACCAGGTACGGATACACGGCCGTGGCACCGTAACCGATCAGGCAGGCGACATGGTGCGGGTCGCGAGCGACCCCGGTCTCGACGATGATGTTGGCGTCGCAGCGCAAGCCCTTCTCGACCAGGTGATGATGGACGGCGCCGGTGGCGAGTAGCGCGTGCACAGGCAACTTGCCGCGCTCGAGATACCGGTCGCTCAGCATCACGATCAGCGTGCCGCCGCTGACCGCCTGTTCCGCCTGCCGGCAAATCGAATCCAGCGCATCGGGCAGCGACATCGACTCGTCCACGTTGAGATCGATGAATACGTGGCTGTCCCGATACATGTCGGGACCGAGCAACTGGCGGAGCTTCGGCTGCGACAGGACCGGCGAGTTCATGATCACCTGCTGGGCATGTTCCGGTCCGATTTCGAACAGACTGGATTCGCCGCCGATACAGGTCTGCAGCGACATGACGATACGCTCTCTCAGCGAATCGATCGGCGGGTTGGTCACCTGCGCGAACTGCTGCCGGAAATAGTCGAAGGGCGAACGCAGCTTATTGGACAACACGGCCATCGGCGTGTCGTCGCCCATCGACCCGACCGCCTCGAGCTCGGCTTTGGCCAACACCGCGACGACGTCGTTCAGCTCCTCGCGGCTCATGTTGAACATCTTCTGATAGCTCGCGAGGGTTTCGGGGTCGAACGGCTCGGCCGCCGTATGGGTGTCGATCAGCACCGAGTCGAGGTAACGCACGCCGTTTTTTAGCCATTTCTTGTACGGCGCGCGCGATTTCAGAATGTCGTGGATCGCGTCGGTGTCGAGCAGGACACCGTTGACCAGGTCGACGGCCAGCATCTGGCCGGGGCCGAGGCGGCCTTTTTCGACGACGTCTTTTTCGTCGTAGTCGTAAACCCCGACCTCGGAGGCAATCGTGATGTGCCGGTCCTTGGTGATGACGTATCGCGCGGGCCTCAGGCCGTTCCTGTCCAGCACACAGGCCGCGTAACGTGCGTCGGTCAGGACGATACCCGCCGGTCCGTCCCAGGGTTCCATCTGGCAGTCGAAGAACTCATAGAAGGCGCGCACTTCGGGATCGATGTCGTCGACGGTCTGCCAGGCCGGCGGCAACAGGATGCGCATGGCCTGCAGCACGTCCATGCCGCCGGCGCGCAGCACCTCCAGCATGTTGTCCAGGCTCGACGAATCCGAGCCGGTCAGCGACACCACCGGGTCCAGATCGGAGATATCGTCGAGCTTGTCGGAACGAAAGTTCTTCGCCCGCGCGATCGCCCAGTTGCGGTTGCCCTGGATCGTATTGATCTCGCCGTTGTGGGCGAGAAAACGAAACGGCTGCGCCAGCCGCCACTCGGGCAGGGTGTTGGTCGAGAAGCGCTGGTGAAACACGGCAACCGAGGTTTGGAGACGCGGATCGCGGAGATCCGGGTAGAACTCGGGCAGCGCCGCCGGCATGACCATGCCCTTGTAGCTGATCGTTACCGACGACAGGCTCGCGATGTAGGTTTTCTCGTCGGTTTTCCGATCGGCAATCCGGTTCTCGGCACGCCGGCGGGCGAGAAACAGCCGGCGGTTGAAACGATCCCGCTGCATCGCCTTGGGCGCGTTGACGAACACTTGCTCGATCCTGGGCAAGGTACGCAGTGCCAGATCGCCGCACACGGACGGATCGGTAGGCACGACCCGCCAGCCGGCCACCTCGAGCTCGAGCTCGGCTACGGTCCGGTTCAGCGTCTCCCGCGCGGCATTCGCCGCGGCCTCGTCCCTGGGCAGGAACACGGTACCGGCCGCAAAACGCTGATTCAGCGTAAAACCCAGATCCTCGCCCACGGCGCGCATGAAACTGACCGGGAACTTGAGCAACAATCCGCAACCGTCGCCGGTCTTGCCGTCTGCCGCCACCGCGCCGCGATGCGTCAGCCGCGCGAGCGCCGATATTGCGGTCCGGACGACCCAGTGGCTCGGCATGTCGTCGAGGTTCGCGATCAGGCCGAAACCGCAACTGTCCCGTTCGAACGCGGGGTCGTGCAGGCCTTTTGCCTTGCCTTGTGAAGATCGCTGTTTCATCGCTGTCATATCCGGCTGTCATAGCCGCCGTGAGGACCGCGCGCAGCGCGCGCCTCGGGTAACGGGTTGTCCGAAAATAGCGGAGTCGCGCCGGGTATTGCCAAAACACGGGCCAAAGCACAAGCTGAGCACTGGCCGAATATCTGGCGGCTACACGCTATAGAGCCGGGTCGTCGAGTATATGACACGAGTCGCGAAAGCCGCTACTGCAATGCAACAAGACAGCGAACTCGCTGTTTTTCGTTGGTTTTTGCGCGTTTTTGGCTGCTTTTCGGCGGTTTTCGCACCGGCGGCGAGTTGGTTGCGCGCGTAACCTTGGCGGCTGATGCCCTTCCCAGGCGATTCAGCGGACGGCGGCGAACAGCCGGACCAATCCGGCTTCCTCGAAGCGCAGCGGCTTGGCGAGCGGTAGATCGACCTCGAGCTTGCCCTCCAGGGTATAGGGAATCTCGCGGCGAGCGCTTTCACGCACGACAAACAGCAGCTCCGGCGCGATGCGCATCAGGTCGAGGTCCACGCTGATCGCAAAACCGCCGTCGCCTGACGCCGGCACGGTAAACACAGCGGGCGTGGAACCGCTGGCGAAACGGTGGCCGTCGAGCTTGACGCCGTAACTGACGGCCCGGACGGGCAGCGGGAAGGGATTGGGATTCGTGATGTCGAAGTCGAGCTGAAAACGCTGCCGGTTGAATTCGAGCTCGGTGAGCTGCACCTCGCGCAGGCTGATGCGCGGTTCGCCGACCGTCTCATCGACGCCGGCGCAGGCGCCGAGCAGGGCGGCGGCAATGAGCATCGCGGCGACTCCGGGCCGCTTCGAGCCGTTTCGTCCCATGTGTTTTTCCGTACTCACGAGCACAGCCTCCCCGGACAGCCCGTCGTCGGTTCGTTGATTACACTCTATATTGCATTCGTTTATTGCATTCGTTCATTGCATTCGTTCATCGCAGCCGGCCGCCCACTTCTCCCCAGCGGGCCGAAATCAAGCGCCAGTCGTCGCCATCGTGCGTCAGTTCCAGCTCGAAACGATAGGCGTTCGCGTTGTAACCCAAGAAGCCCAGCTCATCCCGGCCGGCCACGGCGACGTCGAGTTTAACTTCCGCGGCTGAACCTTCGATGACGGCAATCTCGTCTATACGCGTGACCAGTGTCATCGGGTCGGCCCGCAGGAACAGCAGACGGAAGCGCTTGTCGAGATCGTCGCGGCCGTTACCCCGCGCATCGACATAGGCCGATGAAATCATGTCGACCAGACCGCGTCTATCCTCTTCCCCGACCAGGCGTTCACCCCGCTCGAGCCACTCGCGAATCTCGTCCTCGGGCGTACCCTGCCGTGAGGAACAGGCCGCGAGCAAAACGCCGAGCAGAACCGCCGGGGTCAAAGCCTTGCACCGCATCTGTTAGAGTCTACTGCGACGACGCTGGGGATACGGTCGGATTTTGTGACCCAGGTCTCATTTTGCACGCGGCCCCGCGATTCGGCGAAGCCTGAAGCGTGTGTCTGCCGATACACTCTAAACCTTAAAACTCCCGATGTACCCTCGTAAACCCTCGAGAAATTCTCAAGAAACGCTCGAGCGGCAACATGAATGTAACGATTGACCGCGTATGCCCGTAAAACTCCTCAGCGAAAGCATGGATGCGACCATCACGGACGAAGACCAGATCCGGATCGACGCCATCCTCGCTTTCTGGTTCAAGGAAGCGGCCTTGAGCGCGCCGCAGATCGACCGGCGCATGGATACCTGGTTCGGCGAGGACCCGGTATTCGACGCGATGGTGGAGAACGAGTTCGCCGATGAAATCCAAAGGGCGTCCGACGGCAAGCTCGACCACTGGGGGGACAAGCCGGAAGGCCGGCTGGCCCTGATCCTGCTGCTCGACCAGTTCCGGCGCAACGTCTACCGCGGTACGGCCAAGGCGTTCGCCAGGGACAAACAGGCGCTAAAGCTCTGTGTCGAGGGCGCCATGCAGAAGAAAGACCGCGGCCTGACGGCGATACAACGCGTATTCTTCTACATGCCGCTGCAGCATGCCGAATCGCTCAGGGTCCAGGAGAAAGCGGTGCAGCTTTTCAACAAGCTCGCCGGCGCGGTGTCTCCGACGTATCGCGAAACCTTCGCGACCGTCGCGCAGTTTGCCGAGCTGCACCGCGACATCATCGCCCGCTTCGGCCGCTTCCCGCACAGGAACAAGGTGCTGGGCCGGCGCAACACGCCCGAAGAAAACGCGTATCTGGCCGATGCGCCGGAATTCGGTCAGGACGCCGGTGAGTCGATTCACGGCCGCTGACTCGGGTCGAACTGCACGTCGTCGGCAACGGAGCCGGGCTTGGGCCCCAGTTTCGAGGCCAGTTTAGAGATACGCAGGAAACGCCGGGTCAGCAGCAAGGCCGCGGCGGTCAGGCCGATCACGAAGCCGCCCCAGATGTAGTTCGGCGGCATCCGGTAGGTCACGGCGGCAAGATAGGCCAGTGGGAACGCGAGCGCCCAGTAGGCAATCGCGGTCAATACCATCGGTACGCGGGTGTCCTTGTAACCGCGCAGCGCGCCGGCGGCGCCGACCTGGATACCGTCGGCGATCTGGAAGATCGCCGCCATCAGCAACAGGCTGACCGCGATACCCTGCACGACCTGGTCGCTGGTGTAGATGCCGACCACCAGATCGCGAAACAGCAGCATGAAGGCCGCCGAGCAAACCATGAAACCCGAACACAAGAGTATCCCGGTCGTACCGCTGAACCGGGCCGCCGAAGGATCGCCGCGGCCGAGATTGTAGCCGACGCGTACCGTGATGGCCGAAGCCAGCGCCAGCGGGATCATGAACATCGTCGTGGCGAAATTGATGGCAATCTGATGGGCTGCCGTGATCTCCGGGCCGAGCGTGCCCATCAGGATCGACACGGCGTTGAACAAGCCGGCCTCGGCGGTGATCGTAATCGCGATCGGCACGCCGAGCACGACGATATCGCGCAAGGTCTCGAGCCGCACCGGCGCCACCCTCGAGAACAACGCGTAGGGCGCGTAGCTCCGGTGCATGGCCATGTACACCCAGAGCATCAACATGATCAGCCACATCGTGATCGCGCTGGCGACCGCCGCGCCGACGGCGCCGAGCGCGGGCGCGCCGAGGTTGCCGTACATGAACACCCAGTTCAGGAACACGTTACAGGCCAGCGCAAAAATCGACGTGACCATGATCGGCGAGGTCCGGCCGATGCCTTCGGTGGTGAATCTGAGCGCCAGGAACATGTAGATGGCCGGCGCGCCGAAGGAGATCGCCTTGACGTAGCTCACCGCCGTGTCGCGAAAGGCTTCGTCGATACCGAAAAAAACCAGCAGTGGCGCAACCAGAAACTGCGCGATCAGGATCATCGGTATGCCCATCGCGATGCCCAGGTACAGCCCCTGCCGGGTGTAACGTCCGATCAGCGACGGATTCCCCGCGCCCAGATGTCTTGCCACGATCGGCGAAATCGCCATCATCACGCCGAGCGCGAAGGTAAAGCCCATGAACCAGACGCTCCCGCCGACCGCAACGGCGGCGAGCGTTGCCGCGCCGAGGCGGCCGGCCATCACCGCATCGGCGAACTGCATCCCGGCGATCGACAGGTTGTTCACGATCAGGGGACCGGCGATCACGAGCAGCTTGCCGCTCTCGGCCGCGAATCGGGGCGTCGTTGACTGGTGGTACATGAACGGCGGGCGCTCTGGCGGGCATGCGATAAAGGCTGCCGGGGCGGGTAGCTTACGGTAACTGCGGGCAATAGTGTAAAGTTGCCAACGCCCTCGGCAGCCGGCCCTGTCGGTGAACGGCCGGAGGACTGTCTGAGAACGACACTGAGCAAAACGACACGATGAGAACGACACGATGCTGCACGATGGACGAGCCGTCCGCGTTGCCGTAGTCGGCGGCGCGCGGATTCCTTTTTGCCGGTCTTACTCGGCTTACAAGCACTGCTCCAATCAGGAGATGATGACGGCGGCAATGGCCGGTCTCGTCGACAAACTCGACCTCAAGGGGCAGACGCTGGGCGACGTGGCACTCGGCGCCGTCATCCATCACTCGAGCGACTGGAATCTCGCGCGCGAATGCGTCATCGACTCGGGCCTGTCGCTCAAGACGCCGGGAGTGACCTTGCAACGCGCCTGCGGTACCAGCCTCGAGGCCGCGGTCCTGATCGCCAACAAGATCGCGCTGGGGCAGATCGATGCCGGCATGGCGGGCGGCACCGACTCGATCAGCGACGCGCCGATCGTCTTCAAGCAGCCGTTTCGCAGGATCATGCACGACCTCAACTCGGCGCGTTCGACGATGCAGCGGCTGACGCCGTGGTTTCGTTTGCGGCCCTCGCACTTTTTCCCCGAATTCCCCGGCGTGCTCGAGCCCCGCACGGGTTTGTCGATGGGTGAAAGCACCGAGATCGTCGCCAAACGCTGGGGGGTGCAGCGCGAGCAGCAGGATCGGCTCGCCTACGCGAGTCACAACAAAGCCGCGGCCGCCTACGACCAAGGCTGGTACGAGGACCTGGTCGTTCCGTTCAACGGCGTCGAGGCCGACAACAACGTGCGCCGCGATACGACCCTGGAAAAGCTCGCCAGGCTGAAACCCGTTTTCGACAAAAGCGAAACGGCTACGATGACCGCCGGCAACAGCACGCCGCTGACCGACGGCGCTGCCGCGGTGTTGCTCGCCAGCGAAGACTGGGCGCGGAAGAAAAACCTGCCCGTGCTCGCTTATCTCAGCTTCGCGAAAGCGGCCGCCGTCGACTTCGTCAACGACGAGGGCTTGTTGATGGCGCCGGCTTATGCCGTGTCCGACATGCTCAAACAGGCGGACCTCGGCCTGCAGGAATTCGACTTCTACGAGATCCACGAGGCCTTCGCCGCACAAACCATAGCGACCCTCGAGGCGTGGCAGTCGGAGGAGTTCTGCCGCGAACGCCTGGGTCGCGGCGAGGCAATGGGACCGATCGATCCCGACAAGCTGAACGTCAAGGGCGGAAGTATCGCGATCGGCCATCCCTTCGCCGCCACCGGGGCGCGCATCGTCGCCACGATGGCGAAACTCCTGAACGAAAAGGGTTCGGGCCGCGGACTGATTTCGGTCTGCACTGCCGGCGGCATGGGGGTAACCGCCATCATGGAGGCGGCGGCAGCCGACTGAAGCCGGGGCACAAGGGTCCGGATCGTCCCGCGCCTAGCGTCGATACATGCGTATCGCGAAAGGCCGTGACCAAGTCCTCCGGGGCCGAGTCCGACGGCAGGTCGGCCCCAGCCCTCGTCACCGACCGCGTCTCGTGCTAGTTGCTTGTAAGCGTTTGTGTTAAAAGCGATAATTCTTGCATCGGGTAGCAGTGATCGGCGCTTTCCAGTAGTGTTAGAGAGCCTCTGCACGAGTCTGGCACCCATCGTCACCGGAGCCGCGCGCCATGCCCCGTTTCGAATCTGACCCTTTGTACCGGCACGGCGACAAAGAGGCACTGGGTGTGTTGCTGGTCAACCTGGGCACGCCGGACGATCCGTCGCCGGCGGCCGTGCGCCGCTACCTGGCCGAGTTCCTGTGGGATCCCCGCGTGGTGGAACTTCCCAGGCCGCTTTGGTGGCTGGTCCTGCACGGCGTCATTTTGCGGACACGTCCGGGTCAGTCGGCCAAGGCGTACCAGAAAATCTGGTCCGAGACCGGATCGCCGCTGTTGCGAATTTCCGAGGACATCGTGGACGCGGTCCGGCTGCGGCTCGGATCGCGGCTGGCCGGGCCCGTGCACGTGCGCTTGGGGATGTCCTACGGCAAGCCGTCGATCCCTTCCGCACTGGACGCGCTGCATGCCGAAGGCGCGCGCCGCATCGTCGTGCTGCCCTTGTACCCGCAGTACTCGGGCACGACGACCGGCTCGGTCTTCGATGCCGTCACGAGGACGCTGTCGCGGCGGCGATGGGTACCGGAGTTTCGTTTCGTCAACCATTATCACGATGCACCGGGTTACGTCGCGGCGCTCGCGGCGAGCGTTCGCGAATACTGGGAACGGCATGGCCGCGGCGACAAGCTCTTGTTCTCTTTTCACGGCGTGCCGAAGCAAACGCTGCTCGACGGCGACCCTTATCATTGCCAGTGTCGGAAAACCGCAAGGCTGCTTGCCGATGCGCTGGAGCTCGAGCGGAACGACTGGCTGGTTTCCTTTCAGTCGCGCGTCGGCCGTGCCGAGTGGCTGAGGCCCTACACCGACGAAACGATCGCCGGGTTCGGCGGCGACGGGCTCGGTCGCCTGGACGTCGTCTGTCCGGGTTTTTCGGCGGACTGCCTCGAGACCCTGGAGGAGATTGCCATCCAGAACGCGGAGCTTTTCACCGCATCGGGCGGCGGTGAGCTGCGATATGTCCCGGCTCTGAACGTGCGCGACGATCACGTCGATTTCCTGGCCCGCCTGATCGTTCGGCATTCGTCGGGCTGGCCCGAGTCCTCGGACGATTACAGCAGCGGCGATTCGGCGCAGCAACGCGACAAGTCCAGGGAGCGCGCCCTGGCAATGGGCGCGGAACGGTGAGCGGCTTCGGGCGCTTTCTCGAGTTCAGTGTCCGCGCTCCGGACATACTCGACTCGCTGGCGTTTTACCGCATTCTGGGTTTTCGCGAGCTGGAAAGCGCGGACGTCTGGCGGCACAAATACACGGTCGTCAGCGACGGCGCGCTCAACATCGGCCTGCACGACCGGACCTTCGATTCGCCGTCGCTGACTTTCGTGCAGCCGGAGCTCGCCAAACATGCGCGCTCGATGAGCGACGCCGGCTTCGACTTTTCGTTCATGCGCCTCGACGAAGACGTGTTCAACGAAATCGGGCTCAACGATCGCGACGGCCATTCGGTGACGATGCTGGAGGCACGGACTTTCCACGCCGGCGACGACAACGACGACGATTCGGCCTGCGGCGCCTGGTTCGAGCTGACCTTGCCGGTACGCGATGCCTTGCGCGGTGCGCGTTTCTGGGGGCCGGTCGCACGCGTGATGCTGGACATGCGGGAGGAACCGACGCCCCATCTTCGTTTCGATGCCGGCGGCATGTCGCTGGGCCTGTCCGAGAGTATCGCCCTCGACGGGCCGTCACTTTGTTTCAAATGCCGTGACAAGGAGAGCGTGATGTCGATCGTCCGGCTGCACGGGCTCGAACACGAGCGTTTTCCGGGATTCGAAGGGGCGTTCCTGGCACTCAAGGCGCCGGAAGGAACGATGCTCTACCTGTTCGACGAGGACTTTCTCGGCGAGGCGATCGAAGTCGACGAGTCGGGCGACCTCGCGGACTTCCCGGGAACCGGAGACTGACGCGACAGGTACCGAGTTGGTTGACGAGTCAGTTGCCGAATCAGTTGACGAGAAGCCGTTTGATCAGCGAGACCGACTGGGCGAGATAAGCTCGACCGAAAAGGTTGAGATGATTGATGACGTGGTATAGCTGGTAGAGCTTAAGGCGCCGCTCGTGGCCGTTCGCCATCGGCCAGCTAGACTGGTAGGCGTCGTAAAACCCGCGGCCGAAGCCGCCGAACAACATCGTCATTGCGATGTCGGATTCGCGGTCGCCGTAATGGACGGCCGGATCGAAAATCACCGGCACGCCGCCGGCGACCCCCCAGTTGCCGCCCCACAGGTCGCCGTGCAACAGCGAGGCCGCGGGTTCGTAAGCTTCGAACAGCCCGGGCAGACCGTCGCGCAAACGCCGTCCCAGCCGCTGTAGCTCACCGCCGTAACCGTTGCGCGCCGCAAGCCCGAGCTGGAAATCGAGCCGCTGCTCGCAAAAAAAAACGACCCAGTCGTCGCACCAGTCGTTGTGCTGCGGCGTCATGCCGATCGTGTTGTCGCGATGCCAGCCGAAGCGCGGTTTGGTGTGCCGGTGCAAGGCTGCGAGCTGCTCGCCGAACAGGCGTTCCTCGGCGGCGCTTGCACGCCCCAGACTCAAGCGTTCGAGGGCAATGAACGCCTGTCCGTCCCGCAGGCCGCAGTCGAGAACCGCGGGCACCCGAACTTCATCCGCCTCGGCCAGTGCTCGAAGCCCTTCGGCCTCGGCTTCGAACATGTCCAGGTGGTGTTCGGGACCGGTTTTGACGAAGGCCGGGCCCGGCTCAGCCATCGTGCAGATCGGCGATACGCTCGGCCTGACGCCTCAACGCCGTGCCGAAATCGACCTCGTCGAACAGCGCGTTGATTTCACCCAGCCTGGGCTTGGCCGGCCTGAGCAGGGGCTCGGGGTCGTCGTCCAGCGGCGCGTCGCAGGCGATGCCGGTGAGCTTCCTCGCAACCATTGCGTCGTCGCGGTGCGCTTCGAGTTTACCGCCCAGCGTCTTCGCGCCTCGCACCGGCACTTCGTGCACCCGATCGAGATTCGAGTAGATATCGTCGAGACTACCGAAGTACTGCAATAAGGCCGCCGCGGTTTTGGCCCCGACGCCCGGCACACCCCGGATGTTATCCACGCTATCGCCGGCCAGCGCGAGAAAATCAGCGATCTGCTCCGGCCAGACCCCGAACACGTCGGCGATCTGCTCGTAACCGATCTTGCCTTTACCCGTGAAATCCCAGAACACGTCGCCCTGCGACAGGAGCTGTGTCAAATCCTTGTCACGGCTGACGATCGTCGAGGCACGGCCGAGCGCACGGCCGTGCTCCACCAAGGTACCGATCAAATCGTCGGCTTCGTACTCCGGGCTCGCGCTTTCCATCAAACCCAGCGCACTCGTATACCGGCGGCATTGTTTGAACTGGCGCTTGAGCTCGGGCGGCGCCGGCTCACGGTTTGCTTTGTAGTCGGGATAAATCTCGTTGCGAAACGAAGTCGTGAGACTTTCGTCGAACAACACGGCAACGTGTTCGGGGTTCACGCGCTCGACGAAATCGCCCAGAAACCGGCAGAAACCGTACAGCGCGTTGACCGGATTGCCTTCTCGATCGAGCATGTCGTCGGGTATCGAATAATGCGCCCGGAACACGTACACGCTGGCATCGATCAGGTACTGCATCCCCGGAGTATAGGCGAATCACCAGCCGCAGTTCGATAACCGCCGAGGTCAATCGTGAAAGTGCGTATCGATCACCTGCTCCCCAGAAAACAGATGATCGGTCAACCTCGCATGCAAAGGGCTGGTACGCGGAATATGCGCCAGCAGATACTGCATCTGATCCGCAAGGACACGCCGACCCTTGAGATAGATGTACTCGGCGTAAGTCGGCGTGAACGGGATCGCGACCAGCTCCATCGACGCCTGTTCCGGTGTCCGCCCGCCCTTGTAGTTGTTGCAGCGCCGGCAGGCGGTCGCAACGTTGTTCCAGGCGTCCTTGCCGCCCTGCGAAATCGGCGTGATGTGATCGCGGGTCAGGTCGCGGGTCGGAAACCGCATGGCGCAGTACAGGCACAGGTTGGCATCCCGTTTGAACAGCGTCCGGTTGTTCAGCGGCGGCACGTATTTGTCGCGGTTGCGAGAGAGGCTCTGGCTGGTGCCGTGGGTTGCAATGATCGAGTTGACGTCGATCATGCTGCGGCAGCCGTAGAGGTTCGAATGACCGCCGTGTACCGTGTAGAGCAGGGTCCCGCAGTCGTAGGCCACCTGTTCGGCGTGATAGAGCCGCACCGCTTCGCGGTAGTCGATCCACTCCAGCGGCATTCCGGCGATATCGGTCCGCAGCACCTGCTGCGAGATGTCGGACGCGATTCCTGCGAGCATCGGCACCCCCTAATGCGGTCCCTGCAACGATCTGCCGGACAGGACACTAGTTTGCAGAACGCGCTTGAAAAAGCAAATAAGTCCTGATTTCTGGTGGCGATTATTGGGGCAAGCCGTGACAGTTCCGTGACGATCGACGTCGCAGGATCGCTACAGTGCCTTCAACACCGCATCGAGGCTGTCTTTCGCATCGCCGAACAGCATGCGGGTGTTCTCCTTGAAGAACAGCGGGTTCTGCACGCCGGCGTAACCCGTCGCCATGCTGCGCTTGAGCACGATCGTGGTTTTGCCGTTCCAGACCTCGAGCACGGGCATGCCGGCGATCGGGCTGTCGGGCACCTCCTGGGCGGACGGATTGACGATGTCGTTTGCGCCGATCACGATCGAGACGTCCACATCGGGGAAATCGTCGTTGACTTCGTCCATCTCGAAGACGATGTCATAGGGCACTTTGGCCTCGGCGAGCAGGACGTTCATGTGGCCGGGCATGCGCCCCGCGACCGGGTGAATGCCGAAGCGGACGTTGACCTTCTTCTCCCTGAGCGCTTTGGTGATCTCGTAGACGGTGTGCTGGGCCTGGGCCACGGCCATGCCGTAACCCGGCACGATCATCACTTCCTTGGCATCCGCCAGCAAAGCAGCGGTCTCCGCCGCCTCGATCGGCACGACCTCGCCCTGCTCGCCGCCGCCTGCGGCCGCCGCCCCGCCGGCGGTGCCGAAGCCGCCGGCGATGACCGCGAGGAACCTGCGGTTCATCGCACGGCACATGATGTAACTCAGGATCGCGCCGCTCGAGCCGACCAGTGCGCCGGTAACGATCAGAAGATCGTTACTCAGCATGAAACCGGTGGCGGACGCCGCCCAGCCCGAATAACTGTTGAGCATCGAGACGACCACGGGCATGTCCGCGCCGCCGATGGCCATGACCATGTGGATGCCGAACAGCAAGGCGATGACCGTCATGACGACCAGCGGGATCATGCCGTCGCCGCCGGCGGACTGCACGACGAATTCGCGCCCGAACCAGATCGCCGCCAGCAAGAGGCCGAGATTCAGCCAGTGCCGCGCCGGCAGCAGCATCGGCTTGCCGCCGATACGGCCGGACAGCTTGCCGAAGGCGATCACCGAGCCCGAGAAAGTGATCGCGCCGATCAGAACGCCGATGTAAATCTCGATGTCGTGGATGGTCTTCTCGACACCCTCGTAGTGGCTTTCGGGATCGAGAAACGTCGCAAAACCGACCAGCACCGCGCCCAGGCCGACCAGGCTGTGCAGGATCGCAACCAGTTCCGGCATCTGCGTCATTTGCACGCGGCGCGCCAGTGCGAGACCGATGACGGCGCCGATCAGCATCGCGCCGGCCAGTATCCCGTAGTTCTGGCTGACGACACCGAAGATGGTCGCCAGTACGGCAATCGCCATGCCGGCGATGCCGTACCAGTTTCCGCGGCGCGCCGTCTCCTGATTGGACAGCCCGCCCAGGGCGAGAATGAAGAGTATGGTTGCCGCGATGTAGGCGGCGGTAAGAACGCCTGCGCTCAACATACCGGTCTCACTTCCTGAACATGCCGAGCATGCGACGGGTCACGGCAAAG
The DNA here is from genome assembly GCA_028279985.1 of Woeseiaceae bacterium. GTDB lineage: Bacteria > Pseudomonadota > Gammaproteobacteria > Steroidobacterales > Woeseiaceae > UBA1847. The sequence goes on along the minus strand of JANQMR010000029.1, from coordinate 19,165 downwards.
CCGCCGGCGATGTTGACGCTGGTGATCAACACCGTGAACGCGGCGATCCACATGATCAGCTCGTCGCCGGAACTGATCTGCAACAAGGCGCCGATGATGATGATGCTGGAGATGGCATTGGTGACGCTCATCAGCGGCGTATGCAGCGCCGGCGTCACATTCCAGATCACCATGTAACCGACGAAACAGGCCAGCACGAACACGGTGAAATGCGCCATGAACGAGGGCGGCGCGACCGCGCCCAGGCCCAACAGGGCCAGTCCGCCGGCCAGCATCGTCACGAGGGGCCCGACGAACGAGCGTTTCGGCGCTGCTTTTTCGGCGACGGGCGCGGGCGCCGGTTCCGCCTTCGGCGGGGCTGCCGACAGTTTCGGCGCCGGCGGCGGCCAGATCGTTTCGCCGCCGGTGCAGATCGTCGCGCCGCGGATGACCTCGTCCTCGAGGTCCAGCACGAGCTTGCCGTCCTTCTCCGGCGTCATGTCGGTCAGAAGATGCCTCAGGTTGGTGGCATAAAGCTGGCTGGACTGTGTCGCCAGCCGGCTCGGCAGATCGGTGTACCCGACGATCGACACGCCGTGTTCGACCACCACCTCGTTCGGCGCGGTCAGCTCGCAGTTGCCGCCTTGCTCGGCAGCCAGGTCGACGATCACGCTGCCGTCTTTCATCGACGCGACCATCTCGGCCGTAATCAGCCGCGGCGCGGGCTTGCCCGGAATCAGCGCGGTGGTAATGATGATGTCGACGTCGCGGGCCTGCTCCGCAAACAATGCCATCTCGGCCTTGATGAACTCGTCGCTCATCACCTTGGCGTAACCGCCTTCGCCCGAGCCGTCCTCGTCCTCGAATTCGAGCATCAGGAACTCGGCGTCCATGCTCTCGACCTGCTCCTTGACCTCGGGCCGGGTGTCGAAAGCGCGCACGATCGCACCCATGCTGCGCGCCGCGCCGATGGCGGCAAGCCCGGCGACGCCTGCGCCGATGACCAGCACCTTGGCGGGAGGTATCTTGCCGGCGGCGGTAATCTGGCCGGTGAAAAAACGCCCGAAGTGCTGCGCGGCCTCGACGACGGCACGATAACCGCCGATGTTCGCCATCGAGCTCAGCGCATCCATTTTCTGTGCTCGCGAAATCCGCGGCACGCTGTCCATCGCCAGCACGGTGGCGCCGGTATTCGTCAGTTCGGAGAGCAACTCCGCGTTTTGTCCCGGCCAGACGAAGCTGACCAGGGTTTGGCCGGCCCGAAGCCGGCGCGTTTCGGCGGCGTCGGGCGATCGTACCTTGAGCACGATGTCGCTACGATCCCAGACATCGCCGGAAGACTCGACGATTTCACATCCGGCCCGTTCGTAAGCCTCGTCGGAAAAACTCGCCCGCGTACCCGCGCCGCTTTCGATCGCGACACGGTAGCCCAGCCCGATGAGCTGCGCCGCGACATCCGGGGTGCTTGCCACGCGTTTTTCGCCGGCGTGGGTTTCCTTGGGTACTCCGATCTGCATGCGACGGCCTCTTGTTTTCGGCATTCGTTTTTTCGGCATTCGTTCTTGGCATCGCTCAGGCCGGATTCGCAGGGCTGACCACGCGACGCCGGATCGAGCAGTCGGGTACTGTAACAACATTGATCAGTCAGTCAAAAGGATCGACGGGATGTCAAAATCAAGGTCGCGCTGCCGTGGCTGAGGAACCGGTCGTCCGGGTTGCGCTCGACGTCCCGCTTTCCCGGACGTTCGATTATCTGCCGCCGGCGACAGGCAGGCTCCAGCCGGGCGTCCGCGTGCGGGTACCTTTCGGTCGCCGCCAGCAGATCGGCCTGATCCTGGCTGTCGCCGAATCGAGCGCGCTGCCGCGCAAGCGGCTCAAACGCGTGCTCGAGGTGATCGACGACACGCCGCTGCTCGGCGAGCCGGAGCTCTGGCTGATCCGTTTTACCGGGGACTACTACCACCACCCGATCGGTGAGGTCGTTGCGACAGCCTTGCCCGCGCTGTTACGCCGGGGCCGCTCCTTGCACGCCGCCGAGCACGCCGCCGACGTCAAGTTTGCGGCCAGCGAGGCGGCGGCCGGCGTGGACATCGAGACACTGGCAAGACGCGCGCCGCGGCAGGCCGGCCTGCTGGCCGCCTTGCGCACCGCCGGCGACGACGGTCTGGACGTCGACACGCTGAACGCAAGGGAGCCGGGGTGGCGGCGGGCCGTCAAGGCGCTGACCGACAAAGGCCTGGCCAAGCGCTTCGAGACGCGCGCCGACAGCTTCGAACGGGCGGACGCACGGCCGGCAGAAACCGGGCCCGTGCTGAATCCGGAGCAACGAGCCGCGGTGGAAGCGGTGCACGATCGGCATGGTTTCGGCGCTTTCGTTCTCGACGGCGTCACCGGCAGCGGCAAGACCGAGGTTTACCTGCAACTGATCGAGCGTGCGCACGCGGACGGCCGCCAGGTTCTGGTGCTGGTGCCCGAGATCGGCCTGACGCCGCAGCTCGTTTCACGATTCAGCCGGCGCCTGGGGGAGGAACCCGCCCTGTTGCATTCCGCGCTCAGCGACCGGGAACGCCTCCACACCTGGCGCCTGGCCAGAGAAGGCGCCGCGAAGCTGATCCTCGGCACGCGCTCCGCCGTGTTCGTCCCGCTGGCGAGACCCGGCCTGATCATCGTCGACGAAGAACACGACCACTCGCTGAAACAGCATGAAGGACTGCGGTATTCGGCACGCGACCTCGCCGTCGCCAGGGCCGCGCGAGCCGAAGTGCCGATCGTGCTCGGATCGGCGACACCGTCGCTGGAGCTGCTGTCGCATTGCAGGGACGGCCGTTATACGCACCTGTCGCTGCCGCGGCGGGCCGGCGCCGCCCGCCCGCCGCGAATCGAGCTCGTGGACCTGTCGCTGCACGCGGACCGCGAAGGACTCAGCGACGTGCTGGCCGATGCGGTAGAGCGACACGTCACGGCCGGCGGACAGGCGCTCTTGTACCTGAACCGGCGGGGTTTCGCGCCGACCTTGATCTGCACCGCCTGCGGTCATGTCGCCGTTTGCACACGCTGCGACGCGCGCATGACCGTACATGCGGATGACGGACGGCTGCGCTGTCACCATTGCGGCAGCAGCCGGCCCCTGGATCCGGCCTGCGGGGAGTGCGGCGCCAAAGTCCGACCCCTGGGCGCCGGTACCCAGAGACTGGAAGCGGCGCTGAAAGCGCGATTTCCGGAGCGCCGGCTGCGGCGCATCGACAGCGACAGCACCCAGACGAAAGGCGCGATACACGCCGCGCTGGCCGAAGCGGTCGAAGGCGGGGCGGACATCCTGGTCGGCACCCAGATGCTGTCGAAGGGCCATCACTTCCCGAAACTGACCCTGGTGGGCGTCGTCAACGCCGATCAGGGTTTGTTCGGCACCGACTTCCGCGCCGACGAACGCCTGGCACAGTCGATCGTGCAGGTCGCCGGTCGCGCGGGCCGCGAGGACCGGCGCGGCGAAGTCCTGATTCAGACCGCGTTTCCCGCGCATCCGTTCTGGAAACGCCTGATCGACGGCGGTTACCCCGCAGTCGCCGAATGCGCGCTCGAAGAACGCGAGGCGGCACAATGGCCGCCGTTTTCGAGGCTTGCGCTGATCCGTTCGTCGGCCCATCGGCGCGGCGACGCGCACGCTTTTCTCGATTACGCGCGAGAGACGGTCAGCGATACGGAACGCTCGGCGATCGAGGTGCTCGGGCCCGTGGACGCGCCGCTGGCGCGGCGCGCCGGCCGTTACCGCGCGCAACTCCTGTTGCGCAGCCGGGACCGCGGCGCGCTGCACGCGTTGCTGCGGCGCCTGCGGCCGATACTCGAAAACAGTCCAACGGCACGGCGGGTGCGCTGGTCGGTGGACGTCGATCCGGTCGGGCTTTTCTGACAGACGGGCCGCCGCCGCAACGCTTGCACGGCGCGCGGCCTATGCTTGTAGAATGGCCGGCTCGCGAAAACCGGCGCGGGCCTTCGGCCCGTCACGCAAGCTGAGTCGTCACTGCGGGCCTACATGAAACACCTGATCGCACAATTCCTCGACACGGCGCTCGAACGGACGCCGGAACTCCGGTCGCTGCTCGGCGAGCTGCCGCTCGAATCCACGGTCGAACGCACGCGGGACGCGGAGCATGGCGATTTCGCCAGCAATCTTGCGATGCGCCTGGCCCGGCCCGCCCGTCGCAAGCCGCGCGAACTCGCGGAAACCATCGTCGCACACATGCCCGAGGCGGCGTTGCTGGACCGGGTCGAGATCGCCGGGCCCGGTTTCATCAACTTCCGTCTGGTCGATCGCGCCTTTCACGACGAGCTTTTGGCGGTGCTGGAACAAGCGGAGAACTACGGACGCCGGCCGGTCAGGGAGACGCCGAGGATTCTGCTCGAATTCGTGTCGGCGAATCCAACCGGCCCCCTGCACGTCGGCCATGGCCGTCACGCCGCCTTCGGCGCAACGGTGGGCAATCTGCTCGAGGCGGCGGGCTTCCCGGTGGATCGCGAATACTACGTCAACGATGCCGGGCGGCAGATGGACATACTCGGCGTCAGCGTCTGGTTGCGTTGGCTCGAGAGCGAGGGTGTGGAGTTCGATTTTCCGAACGCCGGTTATCGCGGCGATTACATCCGCGACATCGCCGCCGACATCACGATCGATGCCTCGGCAACCGTTGACGCCGATACACTGCTCAGAAACGTCCCGCCCGATGAACCCGTGGGCGATGAACCCGTGCCCGATGAACCCGTGGACGATAAACCCGTGGGCGATAAACCCGTGGGCGACAAGGAGGCGCACATCGAGGCTTTGATCGGGAAAGCGCGGGCGCTGCTCGGCGAGGAAGGCTTCGACGCCGTTCGGCGGCAGGCGATGGAATCGATACGCGACGACATCGAGGACGACCTCGCGGGCTTCGGCGTGCACTACGATCGCTGGTACTCCGAACGCAGCCTGATCGAGAACGAGCGCATCGACCAGGCGCTGGCGGTGCTCGACGAACGCGGGATGTTGTACCGGAAGGACGGGGCCACCTGGTTCAAGGCCAGCGACTTCGGCGATGAGAAAGACCGGGTCGTCGTGCGCGAAAACGGCGCGAAAACCTACTTCGCATCCGACATCGCCTATCACTACGACAAGCGCGTGCGCGGCTTCGATCGCCTGATCGACATCTTCGGCGCCGATCATCACGGTTATGTCGCGCGCGTCAAGGCCGGTCTCACGGCAATGGGTTACGCGGCCGAAGACCTGGAAGTCGAGCTGGTGCAGTTCGTGGCGCTATACCGTGGCGGCAAGAAGCTGGCGATGTCCACCCGTGCCGGAGAATTCGTCACCTTGCGCCAGTTGCGCGAGGAAGTCGGCAACGATGCCGCGCGTTTCTTCTACGTGATGCGCTCCAACGACCAGCATCTGGACTTCGACCTGGAGCTCGCGAAAAGCCGCAGCAACGACAACCCGGTCTACTACATTCAATACGCGCACGCGCGTATCGCGAGCGTCTTCCGGCAGCTCGCCGACAAATCGCTCACTTGGGATGCCGAAAACGGCCCAGCCGGTCTCGACCGGCTCTGCGAGCCCGAGGAACGGTCCTTGATGACGTCGCTCAGCCGTTACCCGGAAGTGCTGGAGCTCTCGGCGGCCAAGCTCGCGCCGCAACACTTGGTCCACTACCTGCGGGACCTGGCCAACGACTTCCACAGTTATTACAACGCCCATGCGTTCATCGTCGAAGACGCGCCGCTACGTGACGCGAGGCTCACCCTCTGTGCCGCAACCCGTGTCGTGATTGCAAACGGACTCGGTATCCTAGGCGTGTCGGCACCGGAGGCGATGTGATGGCCAAACGCAAGAAAAGACGGACCACGCGCAGGACCTCACGATCCCGGCAGCCCGGTTATCCCGGCTGGGCCTGGATGCTGTTCGGCCTCGCGATAGGGCTGTCGGTCGCCTTTGCGATCCACGTGCGCAACCTGGAGCGGCAGGCGGAACGGGTCGAACAGCCGCCCGCGGCAACGGCGCCGCAGCCGGCGCCCCGCGCGGTGGAAAGTAGTCTCGACGACAATGGTGAAGTCGGCGCACCGACCACCGACCCCGCCGCAATCGAAGACAAGACGAGCCGCTTTACGTTCTACGAGATGTTAAAGACGATGGAAGTGGCGGTACCGGATGAGCGGGTGCTCGTCACGCGCGATACCGAGCCGCAGGCCGTCGTCCAACCCGGCCTATACGTGCTTCAGGCAGGCTCGTTCAGCACCTACCAGGATGCCGACCGGCGCCGGGCGGAACTGGCACTGCAAGGTATCGAGTCGCACATCCAGGTCGCCGACGTCAACGGCAGGACCTATCACCGGGTGCACATCGGTCCGACCGACGACCTGGACGAGCTCAATCTCCTGCGCAGCCGGCTTCGCGCCGCCCGTATCGACGTGTTGAGGATACGGCTCGGCGAATAGCCGCCGCCGGCCGGTGACGACGCCGAAACTAGAGGTCACCGCACCGGGGCCGACCCCGTTCAGTTGTAGCGGTTCTTGAACCGCTGCTGCCGGCGAATCCATCAGTCCTCCGAGCCCACCGACTTGAAGTCGACGCCCAAAGAGCGCAGCTTGCGGTAAAGATGCGTGCGTTCCATGCCGACGCGTTTGGCGAGCTTGCCGACCTTGCCGTCGCACAACACGAGTTGCTGTTGCAGGTAAGCGCGTTCGAACTGTTCCCGGGCTTCACGCAAAGGCAGGGACAGCAAGTCCTGTTTCACCAGCATGTCGTCGCCCCGCGACACCGGCGTGAGCTCCGCCTCGACCTCCTCGAGCGAGATGTCGTCCTCGCTGCCGGTCATCAGTAATCGGCGTACGAGATTCTTGAGCTCACGCACGTTGTCGGGCCAGGGGTAGTTCCTGAGCCGGTTTTGCGCAGCGACGCTGAAGCGGCGGAAGGCCAGCCCCTCCGAGTCGACCAGCTTGTCCACGTAATACGCCAGCAACTCCGGCACGTCCTCCGAGTATTCCCTGAGCGGCGGTATGCGCAGGCTCAGGATGTTGAGCTGCGAGACCAGGTCGCGCCGCAGCGCGCCCGCTTCGAACTTCGCCTCGTAGTCGGCGGCGACGGTGGCTACGACCCTGGCCTGAAGCTTGACGGGCTCGTTGCCGCCCGCGCGAGTGAACGCGCCGTCTTCCAGCGCGCCCAATAGCAGTCGCTGCGCGGCCGGGCCGAGATCGGAGAGCTCGTCGACGACCACGGTGCCGCCGCCGGCGCGTTCGAGGAACCCCGGCTCGGCGTCGCCGTTGCGCTCGCCGCCCAGGAGCTTGCGCTCGGCGTTACCGTCGGTAATCGAGGCCGCGGTCACCGTGATCAACGGTTCGTCGGCCCTTGCGCTCAGCGCATGCATGTAACGGGCGAACGCGCCCCGGCCCGTGCCGGGCTCGCCGCTCAGCAACACCGGCGTATCCAGGCGCGCGTACTGCTGTACCTTTTCCCTGAGTTGCCGCATCAGCGCGCTGCGGCCGACCGGCGCCAACAGCGGCGGCAGGATTCCGCGCCCGGCAAGCGTCGTCGTGCCGCCCGCCTCTAGCGCGCTTTCGACAGTGCGCAACAGCTTGGCGATCGACAGCGGCTTTTCGACGAAATCGTGCGCGCCGAGACGGGTCGCCTCGACCGCGGTCTCGACGGTGCCGTGGCCGGACATCACGACCACCGGGCAGTTGAGATCGCCGGCATCGCTCCACTCGCGCAGCAAGGTGATACCGTCGGTGTCGGGCATCCAGATATCGAGCAGAACCAGATCGAAATTGCCGGATGCCCGCGCCGAACGCGCCTCCGCGGCATTCGCCGCGGCGACGACCCCGTAGCCCTCGTCGGACAGGATCTCCTGGATCAAGGCGCGGATGTCCACCTCGTCGTCAATGACCAACACATGAGCGTGACTCATGCTCTTTCCCTCCTTTTATCGGCTCGCCCCGGTACCCTGGCGATCATCGCCTCGCGAGCCGCTTCGTTGACGGGCAGGCGGATACTGATCCTTGCCCCGCCCCGGCGGCGATTGTCGGCGCGGATCGTCCCCATGTGTTCCTCGACCAGCTTCTTGACGATCGCAAGCCCGAGGCCCGTGCCCTTGGGCTTGGTGGTGACATACGGATCGAAAACCTGGCTCACGGCCCCGGTGTCGAAACCCGGACCGTTGTCCTCGACCGTGATCTGCACCATCTCGATACCGCCGATCTCGGCGCTGCTGGCGTGTATGTCGATGCGTGCCCGATCGACGTTTTCCAGCGCCTCGATCGCATTCCTGATCAGGTTGTGCAACATCTGGCGTATCCGTCCGGCATCGGCTTCGAGCAACGGCATCGACGGATCGCTGCTGGCGGCGATCTCGACGCTGCGATCCTGCGCCCGGTACAGGTCGACGACCTCGTGCACGAGCTTGTCCAGGTCGAACCGGCCGAAGTCCATGTCCGGCGCGCGTGCGTAGTCGCTGAACGCGTTCACCATCTCCTTCATGGCCGCAACCTGCTGGACGATGGTGTGCGTCGCGCGATCGAGTATCTGCGCCTCTTCGGGGTCCATCGACGCCAGGTACTTGCGGCGCACGCGCTCGGCGGACAACTGTATCGGCGTCAGCGGATTCTTGATCTCGTGCGCGAGCCGCCGCGCCACCTCGCCCCAGGCGGCATCACGCTGGGCCTGCAGCAATGCCGTGATGTCGTCGAAGACGACGACGTAACCCGCGGCCCGGCCTTCGTCGCCGGGCAGGTTGGTGCAGGCACAGGTCAGCACCCGCCGGCCCACTTCGCCGCGCAACACGATCTGTTCGCGCCACTCCGTCTCGCCGGCATCGAGATGAACCCTGGCCACGTCCACGAACTGCTCGAGCAGCGGCTGGTTGCGCGCCACGTCGGGTAAAAGGTCACCGACACGGTTTTCCAGATCGACGCCCAGAATTGCGCCGGAGGCCTGGTTGGCGCTGCGAATGCGCAAATCGGAGTCGAGCGCCACGACGCCGGTGGACAGTCGCGCGAGGATGACTTCGAGATTGGTACGCTCGGCTTCGACCAGGGCCTGATTCAGCCTCGCCTCGCGCCGCGCCGCGGCCAGTCTTTGGGTCATATCGTTGAACGAGCTGATCAAAAACCCGATCTCATCGCGCGTCGGCGTCGGCAGGCGCGTGTCGAAATCGCCCTGGGCGACCGCGCGGGTGCCGGCGACCAGGTCCTGAATCGGCGCGACCAGGCGGCGCGAAAGCTGGAAGGCCGCGTAGATCGCCGTGAGCCCGCTCAGCATCAGCACGACCGTTAGCGCGAGCGTAAACGTCGCTTTCAGCGGCTCGCGCAACAACAGCAGGTTCTCGTAACCGCGATACGAGTTCTCCAGGCTGTCGCTCATCTGCGCCAGGCGCTCATTGACGGGATACAGCGCCTGCACGATACCCACCGGCTCGGCGCGGCCGGCAACGGTGAACGGCACGGCCGTGCGAATCTCGTAACCGCCGCCTTCCAGCGGATCGCTGCTGACGAAAGGCCGGCCCTGGCGTATCTGCAGCAATACCTCCTCCCTGAGCGGTGCGGGCAGGCTGGCCGCGGCGCTGTCGGAGCTGGTTGCTAGTATCCGGTTGTTGACGCCGTAGAGCGTCACCTCGCGAGCCCGGCTTTCACGCCGCAACATGCTGACCTCGAAAACGAGTTGGCGTTGCTCGGTAACGCTGCGAAGGTTCGAGGCCATGCGCTGGGTCGCGCCCAGGTGCTCGCGCTTTTGCACCTCCAGGACCGCGCGGCCCAGGTTGATCGCGTTCTCCAGGCCGTCTTCCACTTCGACGTTGAACCAGCTATCGATGCCGCGATTGATGAACTGGATCGAGAAGTAGAAGACGACCAGGAGCGGCAGCACGGCCAGGCCGACGAACATGCCCATGATCCGGGCCTTGAGCTTGGTGCCGGGCGCGTGGTCCCGGTACTCGCGCCACAGGCGCGCGAGGTTGCCGATGACCAGCACCAGCAGGATGAACACGCCGGCGATGTTGATCGTCAGGATGGCGTTGTGCAGCCGGCCGAAGTCGTCCGAGTTCTGCGCCGTGACGCTCAACAGGAACAGCGCAACCAATGCCAGCATGACGCCGCTGACGGCGAGCAGGGTGTACAGCGCGCGTTTCAGCGTTCGAGTGGCCATTCGAACCAATCGCTCTTGAGTTGCCACTGATCGCGCCAGAAGAACAACAGCCGCAACGGCGCAGGATACTGTTGAGTATTGAGCAGCGAGCGCAGGCGGACCCGGTATTGCTTGCCGGATTGCAGCAAGGCGTCGTCGATGACCGGCAGGCCGTCCACGCGGCCCAGGCTGTTGAGCGCCGAATACAAGGTCGCGAACGACTCCTGGTTGCCGCTGTTGAGATTGCGCACGATGTAACGTTGCGACAGCGGCCGGTACTCGAGTTCGAAGCGTACGGCGAGCTCGGCGTCGAGCACGTCGGGTAACAGCCGGCGCTCGCGCAAGACGCGCAACTGCAGCTCGATCGTCAGCGGCAGGCCGTTGTTCAGGGCGTCGAGCGCCTCGCTGGACAGGACGAGCTGCAGCCTGGCGTCGAGCTCGTGCACGCCCTCGACCAGCATCGTCGACGCCGAGCGCACCTCGAAAAAACCCTCGCGCTCGATCTCGCTTTGCGCCACGAGCGACTGCGCCGCGACCAGCGTGAACAAGGCCAGCCATCCCCGGATGCCGGACCATTTGGCGCCGCTTTTTGTTCTTCGCCGAAACACGCGATCAGCTCACCTTCTCCAGGCACGCGAAATAAAAGCCGTCCATCCCGGCGGTTCCCGGCAGAATCTGGTAACCGCAGGGCTTGCGGCGCATTAGATCGCGGATGTTGTTATTGTGCAACACATCGATTTCGCGTGCGTCGGGACAGCGCTCGAGAAATGCCGAGACGGTGGCGTCGTTTTCGGCGGCGAGCACCGAGCAGGTGACGTACAGCAACCGGCCGCCCGGCTTAAGCCTGGGCCACAGCGCGTCGAGCAATCGCCGTTGCAAGCCGGCCAGTTCCCCAATGTCGCTCTCCCTTCGCAACAGCTTGATGTCCGGATGGCGGCGAATGACGCCGCTCGCCGAGCAGGGCGCATCGAGCAGTATGCCGTCCAGCGCCGTCGGGCCGCCATTGGACTTCGATGCATCGCCGACCGATACGGTTGCAGCCAGGCCGAGCCTCGCCAGGTTGTCGCGAATCGCCTCCGCGCGGCCGGCGTCGATGTCGATACAGGTCAGATCGACATCGTCCCCGCCGAGTTCCAGCAGATGTGCGCTTTTGCCGCCCGGCGCGGCGCAGGCGTCCAGCAGGCGACCGCGCACCGAGTCCAGCAGCCACGGCGCCGCGAGTTGGGCCGCGCCGTCTTGCACCGACACGTCGCCGTCGGCGAATCCGGGTAACGACCCCACCGGGCAGGGAGACACGAGCCGCACGGCCTGCGCGAGTCCTGACAGCGTTTCGGCCTCGATACCGGCGGCGGCGAGGCGATCGAGGTAGGCGGCCCGATCGCAGCGCCGCGGGTTGACCCGAAGCCACATCGGCGCCCGTTCGTCGTTCGCGCGCAGTATGTCCTGCCAGTCCTCGGGCCAGTCCGCGGCGATCGCATCGATCAGCCATCGCGGATGATCGAAGCGGGCCTCGTCGTCGGCCGGAGGCGCCGCGGCCAGCCCTTCGCGCAGAAACCGGCGCAGCACTGCGTTGACGAGCCCGGCGAGTTTTCCCCGACCCAGGCTGCGCGCCGCGTCGACGCTTGCGGCAACGGCGGCATGGTCGGGTATCCGCGTGTCCGTGAGCTGAAACAAGCCGACGGCCAGCAGGGCGTCGATGACGCGGTCGCGGCGCGCCAGCGGCCGCTCGAGCAGACGCCCGAGCCACCAGCGGATGCGGAAATGCCGGCGTATCGTGCCGTAACAGAGTAGCCGGAGCAGCGACCGGTCGCCCGGGGCCACGTCCGCTTCGTAACGCAGGCAGGCGGTATCCAGCGACCGGCCGTCGCCGACGACGCTGTGGACGACCTTGGCTGCCGTCGCGCGCACGCGCGCACCGTCTCGATCCGCGTCGCCGGACACGTCGCCGGACACCAGGCTCAGATCGCGTCGCCGAGCCGGCGGCCGCCGAGTTCGACGCTCGCTGCGAACTCGCGGGCCGACACCGGCTTTTTGCCCGGCCGCTGCAGCGAGGTCATCGCCAGCGCGCCGTCGCCGCAGGCAACGACGATCGCGTCGCCAGTGCTATTGTCACCAGAGGCGGACAACACCGTCCCCGGCGGCGCCTCCACGCCGGGACGCGCTTCGGCGCGCCAGCATTTGACGCGCAAATCGTCGACGTAAAACCAGGCGCCGGGTACCGGATTGTAGGCGCGAACCCGTCTCGCGAGCGTCGCCGCGTCCTCGCGCCAATCGAGCCTCGCATCCTCCTGGCCGATCTTCGGCGCGTAGTTGCTCGAACGCTCGTCCTGTGCGGCGGCGGCGAGGCGCCCGTCGAGTATCGCCGGCAGGTGTTCGACCAAGAGCCTGCCGCCGAGCGCGGCCAGCCGGTCGTGCAGCTCGCCGGCCGTCTCCCGTTCGCCGATTGAAATGGCCGAGCTGACGTACACCGGCCCGGTATCGAGCCCCGCGGTCATCGCCATCAGGCTGATACCCGTTTCGCGATCGCCGGCGAGGATCGCCGCCTGTATCGGCGCGGCGCCGCGCCAGCGGGGCAACAGGGACGCGTGGACATTCAGGCAGCCGTGTTTCGGGATGTCGAGCACCGCTTGCGGCAGGATCAGCCCGTAGGCGGCGACGATCATGACGTCCGGCCGGAGTGCAAGGAGTTCGGTCTGCGCCGCTTCGTCCTTCAAGGCCGCCGGCTGCAACACCGGGATACCCTCGGCCTCGGCATAGTCTTTGACCGGGCTTTTTCTGAGGCGCCTGGCGCGGCCCGCTCGCCGGTCCGGCTGGGTGAGCACGGCAACGGGCGAGATTCCGGACCGGACCAGCGCTTTCAACGAGGCCAGCGCGAATGCCGGCGTGCCGGCGAACAGCACCCTGCTCGGTTTCATGCCGCGGGTATTGCTCGGTTAAGGCGTCGGTTCAGGCGACCGCCGCCTGGCGGCGATCCTTGACCAGGCGCTTGCGAATTCGCTGTCGCTTGGCCTCCGACAGATAGTCGACGAAGAGCTTGCCGTCGAGGTGGTCGATCTCGTGTTGCACGCAGACGGCCAGCAGTCCCTCGAGCTCCGCCTCGACCTCGTCGCCGCCGCGATCCAGGAAGCGGACGCGGATGTGTTCGGCGCGCTCGACTTCCTCGTAATAGCCCGGCACCGACAGGCAACCCTCTTCGGTGACCGTGACACCGTCTTTTTCGACGATGACCGGGTTGATGAACACCCTCGGATCGCTCTGATCGGAGGAAACGTCGGCGACCAGCAGACGTTTGTGCACGTCCACCTGGGTCGCCGCGAGTCCGATGCCGGGCGCGGCATACATGGTCTCGAACATGTCGTCGATCAAGCCGTTCAGGGCGTCGTCCACCGCGTCTACGGGCGAGGCCTTCTTGCGCAGCCTGGGATCGGGAAATTCCAATATTTTCAGTTTTGCCATAATTCGGGAGTGGCGGGATCGCGATTCACAGACTCATAATGACCGAATCCGAACAGATTGATTCCGCCGCTTTCTCAGGTGAAATTCTATAAAACCAAGCTAAACAATTGACTTAATTAAATAAGATATCAGACAATGCCGGCAACTCGAGCGCCTTTTCCAGCGCCCTGGTTCCGACTTCCCTTAAGGCCGGTACCTTAGCCGGTAAAGGGCCGGAAAGGACCGAAGAGCACCGGAAATGTGACGTGTTTGGCAGTCGCAGTCATACCGGAGCGACATATTATAGCAACGCCCGAAAAGCACGGGTTCAAACCCGCCTCAAGGGAGCACTCGAACATCATGTTCCACCGCCGACCATGCTCGTACAGAAGCCTCCGGCTGACGGTTGCCGCGTTCGCCGCAACGCTGGCCGGCTGCGCCTTGAATCCGTTTTCGAACGACCAACCGGCGCCCCAAGCGGCGCCGGAGCGAACGCCGGCGTCCATCCAGCCGGCCGCGCCGCAAGCGGCGGCCGCTCCGGTCTACGGCGGGCCAGTCGTCGAGCGGGTGAGCGAGCCCGTTCCGCTGTCGGCCGATGCACCGGACGAGTACGTCGTCAAGGTCGGCGACACGCTCTGGGACATCGCCGCGGCCTTCCTCAGGGATCCGTGGTTCTGGCCGGAGATCTGGTACGTCAACCCGGACATCGAAAATCCGCACCTTATATATCCCGGCGACGTGCTCGGTCTGGTCTACATCGACGGACGGCCGCGGGTGACGCCGATTCGCGCGTCGACCTACCGCCTGTCGCCGCAGGCGCGGATCACTCCGCTGACCCAGGCGGTCACCAGTATTCCGTACTCGGCCGTGTCGGCCTTTCTGTCTTCAGGCCAGGTGCTGGAGAAGAATCAGCTAAACGATCTTCCCTATCTCCTGGAAGTGCGCGGCGATCACATGATGGCCGCCGCCGGCAACGAGATTTACATTCGCGGCAACGGCAACGACGTTCTGGGTTCGCGCTACAACGTCGTGCACGTCGGCGACGCGCTCTACGATCCGGACGACAACCGCCTGATCGGTTACCAGGGCATCTTCGTCGGTGAAGGCACCTTGCGGCGCCTCGGCGACCCGGCGACGGTGGCACTGACCGATACCTCGCAGGAAGCCGTGCGCGGCGATCTTCTGGTACCCGAAACCGCCGAGGTGCCGCTCAGTTTTTATCCGCGTACGCCGTCCAGCCGGATCGACGGGCGTATCATCCACGTGGTCGGCGGCGTGACCCAGATCGGACAATACCAGGTGGTGGTGCTGAACCGCGGTACCAGCCACGGACTCGCCGTCGGCGACGTGCTGACGGTTTACCAGGCCGGCGAGACCATCAAGGACCGTTTCGGCGGCGGCAGTGTAACGCTGCCCGAAGAAGAAGCCGGCACGGTCATGATGTTCAAGGTCTTCGACCGAATCGGATACGGGCTGGTCATGGAAGCGACGCAGTCGATTCACGTGCTGGACGCGGTCAGAAACCCGAGCTGATCCACGGCGTCCACGCCGAAAACCGGACGGCGCCCCGCGGGGCGCCGTTTTTCGTTAACCCAATACCAGTGATGCCTGCCGCAATCGCGAGATTTGGCGGCGGCGACGCGCGACGAAGCCTGTATAGTCTGTCGAGCAAGTCCGTTTCCGAGCCCGAACGAATCATGTCCGGCGACAGCATCGATTGGATCAAGCTTGCCAGCGCCTGGATCAGCGTTGCCGAATACCGGTGTCTTGCCGAGCGTCTGGGCGAAGCCCGGGACATCGCGCGCCAATCGGTCTCCACACTCGAAGGCGCGGGCCTCGACGGTGCCAAGGCGCGTGCGCTGGCCGACCCCGACCCGGCGGCGATCGAACGCAGCCTCGCCTGGCTGGCCGCCGGCTCACGCACGCTGCTGCCGTTTACCGACGACCGGTATCCGGTGTTGCTTGGCGACATCCCCGACCCGCCGCTGGTGCTTTACGTACACGGCGACCCGGCCTGCCTCGACCTGCCGGCGCTCGCCGTCGTCGGCAGCCGTAACCCGACCGACGGGGGCAGCCGCAATGCCCGTGAGTTTGCCTTCCACCTCGCCGCCGGCGGTTTTTGTATCGTCAGCGGCATGGCGCAGGGGATCGACAGCGCCGCACATCGCGGAGCGCTGGAAGCGGGAGCCGCCACCGTCGCCGTGCTGGGGCACGGTATCGACCGGGTTTATCCGGCGGACAATCGCGCGCTCGCCCGGGAGATTGCCGCGGGCGGTGCGCTGATCAGCGAGTTTCCGCTCGGCACGCCGCCGAGCAGACATCATTTTCCGCGGCGAAACCGCATCATCAGCGGCATGAGTCTCGGTACGATCGTCGTGGAGGCGGCCCAACGCAGCGGCTCCCTGATTACCGCGAGACTCGCCGGCGAACAGGGACGCGAAGTGTTCGCCTTGCCGGGTTCTATACATAACCCGCTGGCACGGGGATGCCACCGGCTCATTCGCCAGGGCGCCAAGCTCGTCGAAACCACCGACGATATCGTCACCGAGATCGGACCCTTGGCAGGCCAGCTCATGACTTCGATCGGCCACGGCAATTGCAGCGACGGCGGTGACGGCAGCGACCGCCAGCCGGAAGACGAGGATACGGGTTCCGAGCTCGACGACTACCTGAGTCACGACCCGGTTACGATCGACGAGTTGATCGCTCGTTCGGGTTTGACGATCGACCAGGTTTCCTCCATGCTTCTGATCCTGGAGCTCAAGGGAAAGGTCGAAAGGCTGGCTGGCGGACGTTACGCGCTGCTCGGTTAGCTTCCCGGATATTCTGTCAAACGACTTCAGCAAGGGAGCCGCTCCGGGCATGAAAGAAAACGTTCTCGACGTACTGATGTATCTCTTCGAAACTTACGTCGATACCGATGAAGACCCCGAACCCGACCAGAACGAATTACGAGACGAATTGGCCAGCGCCGGTTTCGGCGACTCGGAAATCGATCGTGCACTCGACTGGCTCGACGGTCTCGCCGATCACCAGGAAGACCTGACCTACAACGCGGAAACCGCCCACGGTACGCGTGTCTACAACGAAATCGAGCAGGAGCGCCTGGATACCGAGTGCCGCGGTTATATCGCCTATCTCGAGCAAATCGGCATTCTGTCGCCGCCGCAGCGCGAGATCCTGGTCGACCGGCTGCTTGCGCTGGAGGCGCCGGACATCGACGTCGAGCAAATCAAGTGGGTCGTGCTGATGGTGCTGTTCAGCCAGCCCGGACAGGAACTCGCTTACGCGCGAATGGAAGACCTGGTGTTCGAGGAGAACCCGGGCGTGCTTCACTAGCCCCGAGCGGCCCGAGGCGTTTGGCGCCGCGCCGTCGCGGGCCGTCCGTTTCTGCTTCTTATTGACCGGTTAGGGTCGGTTTTCTTGACAGCCTGCCTTCCGCCGGGTTATTCAACCGCGGCGCCGGTCTCGCTTGGGCACGTTGCGGGCCGGAATCTGCCGGGCAATACCATTACGGACTGACACGCACTTAAGCTATGCCAAAGAATCTCGTCATCGTCGAGTCGCCGGCCAAAGCCAAGACGATCGGCAAATACCTGGGCAAGGACTTCGAGGTCATGGCCTCCTACGGCCACGTGCGCGACCTGGTACCCAAGGAGGGCGCCGTCGACCCCGAACAGGACTTTTCGATGAAGTACCAGGTCATCGAGCGCAACGAAAAACACGTCAATGCCATCATCCGCACGCTGAAAAAGTCGGATGCGCTGTACCTCGCCACCGACCCGGATCGCGAAGGCGAGGCGATATCCTGGCACCTGATCGAATTGCTGCGCGAGCGGGACGCACTGAACTCGAAACCCGTGCATCGCGTGATTTTCCACGAGATCACGAAGAACGCCGTGCAACAGGCAATCGATTCGCCGCGCGGCATCTCCAGCGACCTGGTCGGCGCGCAGCAGGCGCGCCGCGCGCTGGATTACCTGGTCGGTTTCAACCTGTCGCCGCTGCTGTGGAAAAAGGTGCAGCGCGGTTTGTCGGCCGGCCGGGTGCAAAGCCCCGCGCTGCGGATGATCGTCGAGCGCGAGCTCGAGATCGAGGCGTTCAAGGCCCGTGAATACTGGACCATCGAAGCCGATGTCAGCAAGCAGGAGCAGCCTTTCGTCTCGCGCCTGACCGTGTATCGCGGCGACAAGGTCGAACAATTCAGCTTCGAGAACGAAACCGCCGCGCGCGAGGCCGAGCGCACGCTGCTCGAGGTCGCCGGCGGCGAGCTTTTGACCGTCGGCGTGACCAAGCGCCAGCGGCGCAGGAATCCGGCCGCGCCGTTTACCACTTCCACGTTGCAGCAGGAGGCCTCGCGCAAGCTCGGTTTCAACACCCAGCGCACGATGCGGGTCGCGCAACGCCTGTACGAAGGGATCGAGCTGCCGGGCGAGGGCAACGTCGGCCTGATCTCCTACATGCGTACCGACTCGGTCACGCTGGCCGAAGTGGCACTCGCCGAGATCCGCCAGCTCATCGCCGATCGTTACGGTCCCGAGAACGTGCCCGACAAAGCGCGGGTCTTCAAGACCAAGGCGAAAAACGCACAGGAAGCGCATGAAGCGATACGGCCGACGTCGGTCGCGCGCGCACCCGAGTCGCTGAAGGGCGCGCTCGACCAGGACCAGCTCAAGCTGTATTCGCTGATCTGGAAACGCACGATGGCCTGCCAGATGACGCCGGCGGTGTTCGACACCGTTGCGATCGACTTCGCCGCGGGCCCGCCGGATGCCGGCCATCGTTTTCGGGCCAACGGCTCGGTGCTCGTCGAGCCGGGTTTCATCGCCGTATACCAGGAAGGCCGCGACGATGCCGGCGACGACGACGGCGACAAGCTCCTGCCGGAGATTGCCGAAGGCGACCGGATCCAACTCGACCTGTTGCGGCCCGAGCAGCATTTCACCGAACCGCCGCCCCGGTTCACCGAGGCGAGCCTGGTCAAGGCGCTGGAAGAATACGGGATAGGCCGGCCGTCGACTTATGCCAGCATCATCGCAACCCTGAAGAATCGCGAGTACGTCGAGATGGACGGCAAGCGTTTCATTCCGACGGACATCGGCCGCATCGTCAACGGCTTTCTGACCGATCATTTCACCCAGTACGTGGACTACGAGTTCACGGCGAGGCTCGAGGACGATCTCGACGCCGTATCGCTCGGAGAAAAAGAGTGGATACCGCTGCTGGACCGGTTCTGGAAACCGTTCCACGAGCTGTGCGAACAAAAGGAGGCCTCGGTCACCCGCGAACAGGTTGCCCAGGCACGCGAGCTCGGCACGGATCCTAAAAGCGGCAAGCCGGTCACCGTGCGCATGGGCCGTTACGGCCCGTTCGTGCAAATCGGCACCAAGGACGACGAGGAAAAACCGAAGTTCGCAGGCTTGAGACCCGGCCAGAAGATGAACGACATCGAGCTGGCCGATGCGCTGGAGCTTTTCAAGCTGCCGCGCAAGCTCGGTGAGACCCCTGACGGCCTGCCGGTCTCCGCGAGTATCGGCCGCTTCGGGCCGTACGTGCGTTACGGCGACAAATACGTCTCGATCCGCGGCGACGACGATCCCTATACGATCGAGT
>JANQMR010000025.1 GCA_028279985.1 Woeseiaceae bacterium | reverse complement strand
CGCGCCGAATGTGAGCACCGTCATCTCCTCGGACCTGCTCGGCGAGTTCGGCGGGCAGACGATTTCAGAGACGCTGCGGCGTGCGCCGGGAGTCTCGTTCAACCGCGACCGGTTCACTGGCGACGGCACGAACATCGTCATTCGCGGGCTGGAGCCGAACCTGAATGCGGTCAAGCTCAACGGCGTCGAATTGCCGGAAGGTTCGGGAAGGGAGCGGTCCGCCAATCTCGGTAACATCCTGACGGAATCGATTAGCGAGGTCATCATCAGCAAGTCGCTGCTGGCGAGCCAGGACAGCGCGGGGACGGGCGGTTTGGTCGACATCAAGACGAAATCGCCGCTGGATCGACCGAGACAGTTTGCGTCATTCTCTGTGGAAGGCGCCCGGCGTGGCGACGACTTCAATGAAGAATTCTCGGCATCGGGGACGGTGTCGACGCGTTTCGGTGCCGATGACAATGTCGGTATCAGCGCTTCGGTGCAGTATCGTGATGCAGAGATCACTCGTGCTTCCTATTCTTCGTTCCTTTCATATGGCGAATATCTGCCGCTGCAGGTCGACGGGCGGCCGACGATACGGAGCCTCCCATTTGTCGATTCGCGCACGCCGTTTCCGTTCGAGCCGGGGGTGGACGATGTGTATGTAACGAACGGGGCTCTCAATCTCGACACCACCGATAGCTCGTTTCTGGGTGTGACGCTTGCTGCGGCCTGGAATATCGGGGAGCACACCGATCTGCGCTTTGACTATCAGAGGTCGAGGCAAAACGGGGGGAGCATCTCGACGGGTACGTCGCTCAACAGTAACTCGACTTACACCCTGCAGCCCGTGGCCGCGCTGAATGGGGAGGAGCGCCACGCACTGCGCTGGCCCGGCCGTTTGAGTGTTATTGGTGTATATCGGTATGTGCCGGAAGACAGGGATGAAACCGATGTCTTTAGCTTCAATGGAAAAACCGACATCGACGATTGGTCTTTCTCCTATTCGGCTTCCTATACGGCCGGTGAGAGTAGGAGGCGTCTTTTCAGCCTTTTTCCGAACCGCCGAACCGTCACGTCTTCGGATGTCGATCTCGTGCTGCCCGAAGCGGTCGATCCGGTGGAGGGGGTCGTCATCAGTCCCTTTCCCCGCCGTACGGACAACTCCATCCCCATACCGCTGCTGACCCCGGCGGCCTTCGCGTTCATCAACGATCCGGGTAACTATAGTTTTAGCTCTATTCTCGAGCTACCCGAAGAGGGTGAGAACGATCGCTTTGCCGGCGATTTTTCAATGACCTATAACGTTGAGCGTGGTATCTGGAAAAACGTCCAAGTCGGCGGTGCCGTCGAATTGTCGGAGTTCACAAGCAGTCTGGGTCGTATATTCAGATATAGCCCCGCCGCCACCCGCTCCCTGAGCTTCGCGGATGTGGGGCTGAGTTTCGAAGCGCCTGTTCTCGAGATTCTGGGCATTGACGGTGCTTACAATGTTGTCGGCGGGGATCAACTAGCAAGTTTTCTGGGTGCGCTTCCGTCGACCGCGATCGATGAGGCGGACGCGGCCTCCGCGGGACCCGGCGATCTCGTCAGGTCCTTCGACGAAATACGTCTTCTGGCCGGCCCGACGAAAACGCAGGAAGGCGAGTTCTCGGCCTTTTTGCAGACCGAACTGCAGATCGGCAAGCTGCAGATCATACCGGGCGTGCGGCTGAGTCATTTCGACATCGAGGCTATCAACTCGCAGCGAGTAGAGGTGTTTAACGAAGACTTTTCACCGAACCTGGAAGCTCAGGACCGGTTGACTGTTTCGACGACGGGTTCCGCCAAACAAACGAAGCTGCTGCCGCGCGTTCTGGCGAACTACCGGCACAGCGAGGATCTGATCTTCAGGTTCGGATATTTCAAATCCATTGCACGACCACAGATTCGTCTGCTTTCCTCTCCAACGCGTATTAGGTTGTTCTTTGCGCGGTTTTTCGGTCCGAATGGAGACCAGCCGAGCCTTTCTCTATCCAAAGGCAACCCGGATCTTCAACCGGCGCAGACCGACAACTTCGATCTCAGCATGGAATGGTATGACGGAAATCTCGGCGTCGTGAAACTCGGCGCCTTCTACAAGAGAATCGACAATCTGCTGGAAAGCAATGTTACTCGGGGCGATGCGGTGCTGGCCGACGTCACGCTGCCGGACGATCCGATTTTTCAGGACGTTCTGGACAATCCGGATGATTACGACATAAGCCTCAGCGTTCCGGCAAACAATGAAAGCGCTGCCGAAATCTGGGGCGTGGAAGCCGCGTTCGAGCATCAGTTCACCTATCTGCCCGGCATGCTCAGCGGCCTCGGCGTGATTGCGAATTACACGTATACGGACAGCAGCAAAGAGCAGCCGCGCACGTGGTCGCGCAGCCCTGTTCAGGATGCAAATGGCGATGTCGTGGGCTTCGAGCCCGTAGAATTTGTCGTTCCCGATGTCAGTTTCAATAGTCAGTCTCCACATTCGGGCAGTGTAGGGCTGACCTACAGTAAGCACGATATCGACGCGAATATCATCTATACCTCACAGGCTCGAAACAGAAAGGCTTTCGGAAGCCACGGGCTTTCTCGATTTGAAGAGGCCTTTTCGACCTTGGACGCGCGGATCGAGTACCGTTTCTCTCCCCAGGGATACGGTAGCTACAGGATCTTCTTCGAAGGCGTGGACCTGCTGCGCGGTACGGATGAATCCGCTCTGCAAAATACGCTGGGAGAGGGCGATGGAACGACGCCGAAGTCCTTCATAGACGGAAGTTTCTTCGGCGGGCGTCAATTCAGACTCGGCGTGATCGGACGGTTCTAGTACGTATAGGCGAACGTATAGGCGCGGCCTCAAAGCCGCACGCAGGCAGCGATGTGGCCGATGCCATATCGTTTACTCGGCTGCTCGTATCTCCGACGGCGGGCAGTTCGCGGTTTTTGTTCGTGGATCACGGCCGGATTTCAAATCCGGCCGTGATCCATATTGTCCACGATGTCAGCGGGCTTTACCGGCGCGCGAAGGGATTTCCAGCGCCGCGTCTCTCAGCTCAGGATCCGCTCGGCAAGATCGTCCAGTCTCCGCTTGCGTTCCTTCCAGTCCGGCAGCCGCCGTGTCAATAGAGCGTAGTACGCGTCGCTGTGATTGTGATACTTCAGGTGACAAAGCTCATGGACAATGACGTAATCGATGCATTGCAGAGGCGCCTTGACCAGCATCGGGTTCAGCGACAATCGGCCTTTCGGCGAGCAACTGCCCCATTGTTTTTTCATGGGGCGCAGACGCCAATCGGGTACCGTCGCGACCCAGTCCGAATCGACGCACAGCGCGGCCAGTCGTCGCGCGAACACCCGCAATGCTCGAATTCGGTACCAGTCGTCGAGTGCTTGCTGGACGGCCGACGCGCTTCGTACCGGCACGAAAACATCGAATCGCCCGCCCCGCAACTTTACGACGCCAGCCTCTGAACTGGAATCCCGGACTTTGAGCAGATACCGCTTGCCGAGGTACCAATGAGTCTCACCGCTTACATACTGCCGTTCCAGGGCATGAAGATGGACGGCTTCGAGCTTTGCGAGCCGATTCCGAATCCACCGCGCCCGCTTGAGCACAGCCTGCTTGATATCCGTCATGGGCGTACGTGGCGGCGCGTCGATGACGATGCGCCGATCCGGCTCGACGTGGATTTGCACTTTACCAGCCAGGTGTTCGCGGTAGCTCACGGAAAAGACCAGCGTGTCTTTTCCGTAGGTGACCCGGTAATCACCCACTAGTGGCCGTCCCGCCTGGACAGCCCGACGCGTGTGATATGGATGATCTTCTCGATCGCCTCCTTGGCCTTGTCCATGCCCATGGGTTTGAAAAATGCGGGTAGCAGTGTCTTGGTGATGCTGGCCTCGATGCTCTGCGGGTTCAGGGAATGTTCGGCAACCGAGCGTTCGACAGCCTCGTCCGCGACAATGGCGAGGTCCACCAGTGTCTGCCTATCTTTATCGCTCAAGCAGGCAAAGTCGTCCTCTCCGAGCACCAGCCGGAAGACCCCGAAGTAGGCTCTGGCGTGTGGCTCGCCTTCGAGCACCTCGGGGATGTCGTCGATCCTGCGCTCGTCGAGTTTCTCCTCGAAGGCGCGAAACAGGGCGTACTGTTTCGTGGGGTGATCGAATAGCGCTTCGGCTTCGGCGATCGCCGCCTGTAACAGCTCGGAAAACACCTTCTGCGCGTACGGATCATCCGCGAGATCCTGCTCGATGGTACGGCGCAGCCTGGTTTTGATCAGGTCGGTTTCGTTGCGGGTTTTCTCCTCGCTCCAGTCCCCGGGGTCTTGTCCCAGCTCACCGACGATGTAGACGCCTTGGGAGTCTTCGACCCCTTCGCCCACTACATGCTTGTCCACGAGACCGCGAATCTGCTGCTCGTAGGCGCTGTAATCGACGGTTTCCTGGGCGTCCTGACGCGCTGTCCTGCGCAGACTGGTGAAATACCGCAGATCGCGCTTGTACTCGGCGATCGTGTCCTCGCCGAAGCTTCCGTCCTCGAAGAATGTGCGCGATGACAATGCGAGCTTCAGGCACAGCCCGAACTCCGTCAGCGCCTCGTAGAAGTCTTCCCGGATCTTCTGCTTTTTGTCGTAACTGTCGCCATCGGCATCCTCCACGTACTCGGGGATGAGCACCTGCCGGAACTGTTCCCTGTCTCGCCGATTCCGTACGCCGGCGAAGATCGACCACAGCCGGTCGTGCAGGATGGGCAGCCGCTTGTACTCGGTGCTCATCTGCGTGTACAGGCCTTCGAGATCGTCGATGTCGTAGCCGGCCTGCGTACGGCTTGCGAGGTCCTGGTACTTCCGGATCGACGTGTCGAGTTCTTCGAGAATGCCGCGGTAGTCGATCAACAAGCCGTACTGCTTCTGCTCGTGCAGCCGGTTGACGCGGGCGATCGCCTGGATCAGCGTGTGTTCTTTCAACGGCTTGTCGATGTACAGCACGGTGTTGCGCGGCTCGTCAAAGCCGGTCAACAGCTTGTCGACGACGATGAGAAGATCCGGCGGGCCGTCGGTGGCGAAGGCATCGACGGTATCGCGCTCGTAGTCTTCGGCGAACCGGTTCGTCAGGCCGCCGCGACCGACCTCTTCCTTCCACCATTGCAGGACTTCCGGCAGTGACGATTCATCGACGTCGGTATGCCCCTCGCGGCTGTCCGGCGGCGAGATGATGACGGCGCTCGTGACCAGCCCGGTTGCATCCAGGTGCTTCTTGTAGCGAATGGCGGCCGCTTTGCTTTCGGTAGCCACCTGCCCCTTCAAGCCGAGCTCGAGTTGCTTGAAGTTCTCGTCGAAATGAATCGCGATATCCCAGGCGATGAGCTCGATGCGGGCGTCGGAGCCGTAGACGGTACCTTTCTGCGCATACTTCTTTTTGAGATCGGCCCTTTGCTCTTCCGACAGACCGGCTGTGATCTTCTCGAACCAGTTGTCGATGGCCGTCGCATTGATCGTGAGGCTCGGTTGGCGCTCCTCGTACAGTAACGGCGTAACCGTGCCGTCCTCGACCGCCCGCTGCATCGTGTAGGCGTGTACGATCGGACCGAACTTGTTGGTGGTCTTGTCGTTCTTCAGAAGCGGTGTGCCGGTGAACGCGACGTAAGCGGCGTTAGGCAGCGCCTTGCGCATGCGCTCGTGATTCTCGCCGCCCTGGCTGCGGTGGCCTTCGTCGATGAGCACGATGATGTTGTCCGACGGGTTGAAACACTCCGGTTGCTTCGATGCCGTATTGAACTTGTTGATGATGCTGAAGATGATGCGTTCGGTACCCTGGCCGATTCGCCTCGCGAGATCCTTGCCCGAGCGCGCTTTCGCGCGCTCGCCGTCTTTCTGGCTCGCAACCTTCGAGCCGAATGCGCCACTTGAAAGGAATGTCCTGGAGAGCTGTTTCTCCAGCGGGATACGATCGGTGACGACGACGATGCGGCATTCCTTCAGTGTGGGGTGCAGCAGCAGCGCTTTGCACAAGAACACCATAGTGAATGATTTACCCGAGCCCGTGGTGTGCCAGATCACCCCACCCTCGCGGCCGCCGGTGCTGTTGCGCTGGTTGATGCGCTCGATTAGTGCCTTGACGCCGAAAACTTGCTGATAGCGGGCCGCAATCTTGCCGGCCTTATCGTCAAACAGAATGAAGAAGCGCACGAATTCCAGCAGCCGCTCCGGGCTCAACAGGCTGATCAACAACCGGTCTTGCTCGGTCGGCAGCTCGGGCCGGCTCCACAGGCCCTCGAAGTAGGCGCGGGTTTTCGCCGGCTTGCCGGCGAACAGCGCGTCCATGACGTCCTCGGGCAAGGCGCGGTTCTTGAGCGAAGAGAAGTGTTCTTCGGTGAACGCTTCCTCGCGCCATTTGGTCCAGAACTTGGCGGGCGTGCGCGTGGTGCCGTAGCGGCTATCCACGGCGCTGATCGCCAGCAGTAATTGACTGTAGGCGAACAGGCTCGGGATCTCGTCGGTCTTCTGGTTGCGGATTTGCTGGCTGATGCCCTCATCAACCATATTCCTGTTCGGATTTCCCGAGTCGGGGCGTTTGGCTTCGATGACGGCCAGCGGCAGGCCGTTGACGTAGCACACGAGATCGGGCCGCCGATGGCCGGTGCCGCCGGTATTCAGCACCTCTAATTCCTCGGTGACGACGAAGCGGTTTGCCGACAGGTCCTCCCAGTCGATCAGCGGAATCGTCGGCGAGTGTTTCTTGCCGTTGATGAACTCGGTCTCGGTCACCCCGAGCACGAGCTTGTTGTAGAAGCGCTCGTTCGCCGTGAGCAGACCTTCGTTGAGCCCCGGCGAGGCCAGTTCGCGAACGATGTTCTCGATCGTGCTCGGCGACAGCGGGTACTTCTGGCCCTTGTACTCGAAGCGGCGGGTCCGCAGGTAGGCGACCAGGTCAGATTTCAGCAGCAGCTCGCGCGTGCTGCCGCGCTGCTGCAGGCAGTCTTCGGCAGAAAGATATTGCCAGCCACAAGCGAGCAGGGTCTTCAGCGCCGGGATGTGGCTACTGTATTGCTCGCGGGTTTCGGGGAGCGGTTGCACTAGCGCACCCCGCAGCATTTCTTGTGCCTCTTGCCGCTGCCGCAGGGGCAGCGGTCGTTCCTAACGACTTTCGGCTCCGGGCGAATGCAAGTAGCGGACTGGGATGCGGTTGGCATGCGCGCTACGAGCCAGTATGCATGAATGGCCCTAACCGCCGGTTCGATTTCCGCCTGACGCTGACGGATCTCCTTGAGTTCGGCGTCAGTCAGTGGCGCGAACAGATCGTTCATCGGCATTATGCCGCAACCTTTACGCGGCGTTTGCCAGTAAGGAGTTGTTGCATGAGGGCTTTTTTTTGGCGACATAAGTTCTGCGCATGTCGTATTAGCGTTGCTGTCTCGTTGTCGCAACCGTTAAGAATGTCTGCAATCACTTCCTGCTCCGAGCGCGTCGGCACAGAAACCTCGACTTCGGAGAAATTCGGAAATTTCAGGTTCCAGGTATCCGAGACCAGGCCTTGCGAATATCGATAGAAGTCATGGATTGTCCTTGGCAGTTTGAATAGGTATGCCATATAGCGTGCACTTACAGACTTCTCAGGAGTTACAATCGTATAAGCAGGGCTGACGATTCCTTCCTTGTCTGACAGGGCAGATACCCCCTGCCACATTCGCATTGTGTTGTAACCGATATCGTCTGGACAAAGTCGCTTGTATTTTGTTTTGTCGTCGCTGGACGTGTCCTTGCGACCGACTTCGTCGCGATGGATCACACCGCGATCCTGTGTAATAGACAAAAGGGGTAAATCAAGGCGGTTGGTCTCTTTTCGCTCCGAGAACAATTGGCCAAGCTGGTACCGTTGCCATCTGTCGCTAAATCCCGGCAGTCGTCTATGACCCGTAAGGAGTTGCTGCATAAGCGCTTTCTTCTGCGCTTTACTGTTTTCGATCAGCTTTTCGGTCGTTTCGATTGCCTGGTTCCAGGTTGAGAGGATTTCCGCGATTCGCCTCTGTTCACTCAAGGGCGGAACCGGCACACGGATCGACTTTACGAGCTTACCACTCAGATTGCTTTGGCCGGCGGAGTTGCTGAGCTGACGAATTCGTTCGTATTGGCTGAGAAGAAAGTTGAAGAAGAATGCTGGATCGTGGCCATCCTTGAGGGTAATCGCCGCACAGTTCTGATTGGTCGCAGCTTCGAAGGTCAAAAGGGCGGCTTGACCTCGCGTTTTTCCCTGCCCGATCATTGCAAGGAGGATCGTACCCGGCGCTAAGAGTTTTGCCGACGAATTCCTGAGACCCTCTTGTGAGATAAACTCCTTGACATCATTGGGCCCGAGTAAACAATTCTGCACCTCAGTGGTTCTGATCTACGGAATCTCTCCACACCAATAAGTGGAGGCAGTTCGGCTTGGTGTGCCTCCAGTTGTTACGGATGCGACATATCCGAGCGTGCTTTGCCGCCACCCATCAGGAACCATATCCAAGCTCCTTCAGGTAGCCTTCCATCTGCTCCTCGATCTCAGATTGCTGTTTCTTCAGCTGCACCCGTTCCGCACGCACGGCCTCCAGGTCGATCTCTTCCTCTTCCTCGAAGGTATCCACGTAGCGCGGGATGTTCAGGTTGAAGTCGTTCTCCTCGATTTCCTCGAAGCTTGCGAGGTAGGCGTACTTGTCGACGTTTTTTCTTGTCTTGTAGGTTGTGAGAATCTTGTCGAGATGTTCGCGCGTCAGGTAGTTTCGGTTTTTGCCGTCCTGATATTCGCGGCTTGCGTCGATGAACAGGGTGTTCTTGTCTTTCCTGCTCTTCTTGAAGATTAAGACTGCGGCCGGGATGCCGGTACCGTAGAACAATTTCTCGGGCAGGCCGATGACGGCGTCGAGCAGGTTCTCCTCGATGAGTTTCCTGCGAATCTTGCCCTCGGCCGCGCCGCGGAATAGCACGCCGTGGGGGACGACCACGCCGACTCTTCCCGTCTTTGGCTTCATCGTCTCTATCATGTGCAGGATGAACGCGTAATCGGCCTTGGTGCGCGGCGGGATACCTCGGCGGAAACGGCCGTGGGGGTCGTTCGCGGCAGATTCGTAACCCCACTTGTCGAGTGAGAATGGTGGATTGGCGACGACTACGTCGAAATGCTGCAGCGTCTCGTTCCTGGTCAGCAGGCGCGGGTTGCGCAGCGTATCGCCCCACTTGATGATGTGGTTGTCTTCGCCGTGCAGGAACATGTTCATCTTGGCCAGTGCCCAGGTACTGCCGATGGCTTCCTGGCCGTAGAGTGCGTATTTCCGGGTGCCGCTGTTCTCTACCACCTGGCGCCCGCACTTCATCAATAGCGACGCCGAACCGCAGGCCGGGTCGCAGATGTCTTCCGCTTCCTGCGGGTCGACGAGTTCGGCAATCAGTTGCGAGACTTCGGCCGGCGTGTAGAACTCACCCGCTTTCTTGCCGGCGCCCGCGGCGAAGCGCTCGATCAGGTATTCATAGGCGTCGCCGATGACGTCCTTGTTGCCGATCCTGCTGGGACGCAGGTTGAGTTCGGGCTTGTTGAAGTCCTCGAGCAGGTGGCGCAGGATGTCGTTTTTCTGCGCCTCGTCGCCGAGCTTGTTCGAGTTGAAGGCGATGTCCTGGAACACGCCGTGGTCGCCGTCCTGCAGTTTGGCGGCGTTGCCGTCCTCGATCGCGTGCAGGGCCTTGTCGATGCGCTCGCCGTTGCCGGGCTCGTACCGTGCGTCGTACAGTGCATAGAAATTGGCGTCGCGCGGCAGCACGAAGCGTTCGTTCTTCAGGAGTTCCTCGATCAGCTCCGGGTGGTCGCCGTGCTCGCGCTCGTAGGCTTCGTAGTGGTCCTGCCAGACATCGGAGATGTATTTCAGGAACAGCATCGTCAGGACGTAGTCCTTGTAGATGCTCGGGTCGACCGTGCCGCGGAAGGTATCGCAGGCCTTCCACAGGATGTCGTTGATCTTTCTCGAGTCGATCTTATCGCTCACCGAGTCGCTCACCGTTTGTCTCCGTCCGTTCGCGGTCCATCAGTTGCCGAACCATACCGTTCAGCATGTGCTCTCTGTTGAGGAGCAGTTGTTGCGTGAGCGCCTGCTCGCGCTGCCAGAGTTCGTGCAACTCGACGATACGTTGCTGCGTGGCAAGTGTTGGCACCGGGATCCTGATTGCGCCGAGACTGCGGCGGGTCAGGAGCGGCATCGCGGTACCGCGGGCCTCGTTTTGCATCGCGTGCTGTGCCGCCGACTGGTTCAGCGCCCAGCCGAGGTAAGCGGGCAGCACGTCGTTGCCGGTGGCGCGCAGGGTGTAAAGCTGGCTGCTCGGAATCGTCGGTTCCTCGAGGCCGAACGAGGCGGCTTCCCGGTGCTCGCCGCGGGCCGGCACGACGATATCGCCGGGCTGCAGCAGGTGAGGGACGTGCTTGCGTGGCGCCCTGACCCTCGACAGCGAATCTGCCTGCAATGCCCCGGAGCGGCGCAGGTCGCGAATCTGCAGCACACGGACGTCGCCACCCGGGTCATGCCGGATGGGGCCGCGAAACGGGTAGCCGCTCCGAATGCTTGCCAGGTTGTCGAGGGCGGTATACTGCACCTTAGTCGTAGGGGCTCTACTTCAATTTGGGTGATGTAGTCTGCCCGATCTTCAGGAATTTTCAAGTAGTAGAATATCTATCACAAATACTATCTCTAAGAAAATCCTCGTTAACTTCTAAATAGTGGAAGTTTCTGGTATTTTCTTCTCCCATGCAAACGCTGACGAGACAGTTGACCGCGACCGGCCTGAGCGATCGTATCCTCACCGACCACCAGCTAAAGCGTTTGGTCGCGGGCACCGATCAACGCCGCCACCATCTCGTGAATCGGGCCGTCAAGGCCGGTGAGCTCGTGCGTTTGCGCCGCGGTTTGTACGTGCTGGCCGACGAGTTTCGCGAGCACCCGGTTCATCCGTTTGCGGTCGCACAGATGCTCGTTCCGGGCAGTTACGTGTCGCTGGAAACGGCGCTGGCATTTCATGGCTGGATTCCGGAGGCGGTATACACCACTGCGTCGATTGTGCCCGGGCGCAAGGTAAAAGAATTTCGGCACAAACAGCTCGGATTATTCGCTTTTCATCCGCTCGCGATTCAACGAGGCTCGTTCCTCGAGCTCGTCCGTCGTGTCGAGGCAAGCAGCCAGAGCTTCCTGGTCGCCGAACCGCTGCGCGCGCTGATGGACCTGGTCTGTCTCAAGAAGGTCGAGTGGCAGGGTTTTGCGTGGATTGAGCAGGGCCTGCGTGTCGACGCAGACGCACTTAACAAGGTTACCGGCGCGGAGTTACGTACTTTGAAGGACGTTTATAAACACCGGCGCGTACGCGATTTCATCGGCGAGTTAGAGCAATCGCTTGGACTGGTCGTACGCGATGATTGAGATCATTCAGCAGAAGCTCGACTCCTATAACGTGTCGAACCCGATAGAAGAGGAGCAAGCGATCAAGGAGATTATGCAGGAGATTGCGCTTCATGGATTGTGGCGTGCGGGCTTCTTCGAGGTAGCTGCCTTTCAGGGTGGGACGAGTCTGCGAATTCTGCACGGCCTGCCACGATTTTCCGAAGACCTGGATTTCATGCTGCAGACGTCGGACCCGGAGTTCGACTGGTCGGCTTATCTAAGCAAGCTGCTCGAATGCTTCGAAGAATACGGGTTGCGGTCGGAGGTGCTGCCGAAGGGCAACATGGACAGGGCAGTACGCACAGCCGTGCTCAAGAACGATTCGTTCGTTAACCAACTGAACCTGCAGTTTTACAAGGGTCATGCGGATAGGAAGATCACGATCAAACTGGAAGTGGATGCCAATCCGCCCGCGGGTTCAGGGTTTGACTATACGTATCTCGACTTTCCAACCGACTTTGAGGTCTGCCATCAGGATCTCCCCAGTAGTTTTGCACTCAAGATTCATGCTCTGTTGTGCAGGCCCTATCTCAAGGGTCGCGATTGGTATGACTTCAACTGGTACATCCGACAGGGAGCGTCGCCGAATCTCCCGCATTTACAGCATGCGCTGATCCAGTACGGACTGTGGGAAGGCCAGGACGAACTGGTAGTTCATGAGGGTTGGGTGCGAGAAGAGTTGCAAAAGAAGATTGACAGTATCGAGTGGAAAGAGGCGACTGCCGATGTGGCACCGTTCCTGAAGCTTAGCGAGCAGGAATCGCTAAAGTTATGGGATGCTCGGTTCTTCTCGGTGAAATTGAAGAAGCTGGCGTAGACCGAAGCGAATCTCGGCTGTCGAAAACGGATCGATTCACACCGTGTGAGATTTGTGTCACCGAATGCTGCACGGCCCAAGGCCTGGCGTGGGCGCTGGTTGTTCTAAACGCTTTCGGCTTCGGCAAGTTCCGCGTGGGCGGCTGGGGAACATCGAGAATCCGCGGGGAACTGCCGACTACGGCGCACCGTTGAAGTACCCGACGGCGTGTTCGAAGGCATTGACGCCGACCTGCTCGCCGATCAGGCGGCCCGGAACGTCGTCCGCGGGCGGATGAATGCCGCCCCAGATTCGAGACAGGCTGCACTGGTCGGAGGCATCCTGGTACGTGGCCCATTGCAGGGTCATGTCCACGCTCGGTCCTTCCTCGAATACCAGGAATTCGTTCGCCGTGATCTCGAAACCGCTCATGCCGCCAGGGAAGTATTCGCTGCCGGTCAAGGCCGTGAGTAATTCGGCGCCGGCGCGCGAATACGTCGAATGACCGGACACGTACCCGGCAAACGGCGGGGTGACGAACGACGGACGCTGGTAGGGCCACCAGTTCTCGGCCAGTATCCACCCGACGCCGGCCTGATCCGTCGCGGGATCGTCGATGTAATCCGGTCCGCGCCAGGTGTAGAGTTTGATTTTGCCGATATGCTCTCCGGCCTCGCCCTCCAGCGGGTCGCCGGCCGAAACGAGTTCGATGTAGCCCGGCTCGAGCGGGATGCCGTCAACGTGGTAAGACGGTAATAGCGGGTCGCTGCTTTGCCCGCGATCCGCCATCCCCCGGATCGCAGACAGGGGCCGGATGTAGTCGTAATAACCTTTGATACCCCATGCGGCTATAGCTGAATCGTGCATCGCGCCGCCCAGGGCGAAATAGCCTTTCACGTCCCATTCGAGCGGGCCGAGTTCCTCGCCGATGCCCTCGAACCGGCGCTCGAGGTCGGGGTGGTCGTTGACCTTGTTCAGGATGACGTACCAATGCCCCGGCGGCGTCTCCGACTCCGGGCCGTCGGCCCAGAACTCGGCGAGCACGCGCGCATAGTCGCCGCGCGGCACGATCTGCGGGTCGTAGGCTGCGCCGGTCACGGGATTCGACGTATAGCCCACGCTTGCGTCGCCGCCTTCGAACAGGTCGTAGAACTGCGGGTACTCACCCGGGTTTGCCGGATAAGCCTGGATGTTGCCTAGGCTTGCCGGCGAAATGTCCATCATGACACCGTCGGTCGGGTCCAGATGTGCCGACCATATCGACACGAGTGCGAAGCCCCATTTGTACTCGGCCGACAAGCTGCCGTCATACGTGGGCGGCATGCCGGGGTCGAAGTACACCTCGTAGTCGAAGCCGTCTCGCGTGTATGTGTTCTTGTCCGCATCGGAGAGCGCAAACGGTTCGACGGCGCCCCACTCCGGGCTCAGAAACTCCGGTTCATTGGAGATGACGTTACCGGACTGGTCGATGAACAAGGTCAGCGATATCGGTTGCCAGCGATTCAAATCGACGAGGCCGGGATTCCCCGGTTCCTCGGGAAAAACCGCGGGATTGACGGGTTCGTAAACGGTGTTTGCATAGTCGTTTGCTTCGTTCGCGCCGTCTTGCAGCCCGAACTGGATGTAACAATCCGCGATGTAGTTGCCGAGCGCCGCGGCAGAGCCGCCGGTATAGTCCAGCGACGTATCGTCGGGGTCGAAACCGAGATCGTCCATCAGGCCCGTGGCCGAGAACATGATGCCGGTGGCCCCGGGTGAATTGGCAAAGCGGTGCTCGACCAGGCGAAGCGCGGCGTGACTGATCGCTTCCTCGCGCGCGGGATGTCTGTCCTGCGGCAAGCTGAAGTTGCCGAAGTCGCAGGAGAACCCGCCCACGGTCTGCCCGAGCAGCCACGGCGTGGCGGTATCGTCGAATGCGCTCCAGGCATCGTACATTGCCGCCGATGTATGAAACAGGTTGCGCGCATGCACGGTGGGCCGCGCGAAGTCGTTACGAATTGCCTCCAGAATCACTTCGCTCCATTGCCGCGCGACCGAGGGGTCGCGCGCGTCGGCCGTCGGCACGAAGGGCGGTTCGGTGGGCCCGTCGCTGCCGCTGCTGCACGCCGCAAGGACGCAGACCGCAAGGCATGTCGGAAGCCGTTGGAATCGTCGCATCTCAGTTTTCACCTGTATTCGAAGGCGCTCCAATATTCAAAGACGACGCGTTGGGTGAGAAGCCGTGTGCAAGCGTATCCGCGTGCAGAGAGATTTGTCCAGCGCGGAAATCTTTCGAAGCTACATCGAAAACTACGAGGAACGACAGCCCCGGCTCGGCGCTACTCGTCATCGCGAGTCTCCAGCACGGTCTTCCAGAATCGGGTTCGCTTGATAAAAAAATCTTCCGGCAGCGGCGCGTAGTCGTGGTAGGTGAAACCGTCGATCGTTTTGGCTACGGCGGGCTCGATTTGTGTGCCTTCGTGCCATTCGTTGAACGAGGTTATCGCGATGTGTCCCGCGCCCGTCTCGATCGCGGCGGTGAACATGCGGTCGAAATAACGTCCCTCTTCGCGATCGCGGGTATTCTTCGAATTCCACGGCCGGATACGATCGTCCCGGTAGCCCGGACCGACACTGGGTACGAACAGCAACTGTTGTCGTTCGGCAAAAGCGTCCATCGCAGGCCAGTTGGACAAGGTGCTGCCGTATACGAAGCCGTCGACGGCGAAGTAGGTGTAAAAGCCGTCGAATCCGCCCGCGACGAGGTCCGCGCCGGCCTGTTCTTCCACCCAAAGGCCGATGAAAAGGCCGTCGCGTGAGGAGCCGCGGAGCGAATCGGGACCGTCCGCCCCGAGCAGGCGTTGCCAGGCGTCGGGTCCAAGGCGATAAGAGTCGTACACGAAGTACATCGGTAAGCCACCGACCCGGAAAAGCGCCGGGTGTTTACCGAACTCGGCGTCGAGATCGCGCAACAGGCCGTCGAACTGTTCAATGTCGTCGTACGCCGGTTCGACGTGGATACTGAAGCTGAGCTCGTATTCGTGCAGGACGTCGACGAACCGCCTCGCCGCGTCCGCGTCGGGGGCGTCGGCGCCCCACCAGCTCAGAACGACGTTGTCCACGCCTGCCGCAACGAGCATCTCCGCGTGCGCCTGCATGATCGCCGTGTCCGATGAACTGTAAGCGCCGAGGCTCGGGAAATAGTTGGCGCCGATGTCGTCACCGCCCGGATACGGATCTCGCGTTGTATCGGCGCTTCCGTCGGGCGACAGGACGTGGTGATTCCAGTGCGCCCACTGTCCGTCGGTGTCGGGATTCATGTACCAGCCGTAGTAGAACGCGTGCAGCGTTACGTCGCGGTCCCGAGCGTCCGCGGCAGGGTTCGAACTCATGCCGCATCCCGAAAGCAGGCAACAAATAAGGACAAAGACCCGCAACGCCGGTTCCTCACGCAGACTCGAATCCGAGCCTGAAGCTGCGGATTTCGTAAGGCTTGATGAAAAACCGCAGCGATCGGTCGTCAACGATTTCCACCGGCCCTTCCGATTCCGACGGGCGTTCCATCAGGTCCACGGCCGCGGCCGATGCAATCCTGGCGTTCGTGGCGCCGAAATCGATACTCGCGGCCTGCCGGCCGCCGTGCGCTTCGTAGACCCGTACGATGTAGCCGTCGCCGTCCTCGGCTTTCTTGAGCGACTCCAGTACCACGCCCGGCGTCGTCGATACCCGAAGCTCCCCGGCAGGCACTCGCCCGGCCACCGCGTGTAAAGGGCAGTTGAAGGCATAGGCTTGTGCGACCGTGCCGTTTCGCCAGTCGCCGGCATGCGGGTAGAAGGAGTACCGCGTCTCGTGTGTGTCGGTATCGGTGAACACGACTTCCGATTCCTGGTCGGGGAACAGGTACGAGGGCGTCGGGCAGCGGGCGTCCGGATGCGTCGGATTGCGCAGCAAGGTGATGCGCATGAGCTTGTCCTGAATGTCGTGACCGTACTTGCTGTCGTTCAACAGGCTCACGCCGCCGTTCCCTTCGGACAGGTCGGTCCACTTGTGGCCGCAGACCTCGAACCGCGCATCGTCCCAGCTCGTGTTCTTGTGGGTCGGCCTCGCGATGTTGCCGAACTGGATGTCGTAAGTTGCGTGTGCGCTGTGCACGGCGACCGGAAACGCTACTTTGAGCAATACGCGTTCGTCGCGCCAGTCCATGCGTGTCAGGAAGTCGATACGTGGAATCGTCACGTAAACGGCCACATCCTGCTCGATTCGGCTGCCGTTCGGCGAGGCGTGCACGAAACGGATGACGGCTCGTACGGGCCCGGTTTCGATGACGCGCGCCGATTCGACCGACAGCAGGTCCAGCGGCCGTTCTTCATACCAGTCGTTGAGGTCCCACGCCTCCCAGCTATTGGGCCGGTCGTCGAAGGTCTGGAACCGGTTGCCCGGCGCGTCCAGCCACTCGCGTTCGAGGTGTTTGTCGAACACCGACGAAATCTGGGCCTTGTCGTCGAAGCGGACCCGGAATCGCTCGTTCTCGAGCAGCCCGTCTTCGGCGATCAGTTTCGACGCGGGAGCTTTGTCGCCTTCGCGAATCCGGTAAACGGCGCTCCCGAGCCCGGGAACCGTCGCCTCGAAGCCGATGCGACGGCGGCCGCCGTTCTCGCCGTTCGCACTGTTCTCACCAACGAACTGGTGTGGGACCGTCTCGCCGGCGGCATCCTCGAGATGAAAATCCCCTTCGGTTTCGACCTCGACCTCGACCCAGTCGATGACTTCCCAGGACAGGGTATTGAAAACGCTCAGGTCCTCGCCGCTCGTCCGGTCGCTTGCCCGGGTTACCGCCTCGATGCCGGCGGCAACCGTTTCTGTCGTGGTCGAGAGTACTTCGCCGTAAAGCCGGTGAACCTCGGGATACACGTCCGGAATACTGGTGCCCGGCACGATATCGTGGAACTGGTTCAGCAGCACTTTTTTCCACGCGCGTTCGAGCTCCTCGGCCGGGTAGGCCCGCTTGCCGGCCATGTCGGCCTGTACGGAGAAGATCTCCGCGTCGCGCAATGCCAGCTCACACTTGCGATTGCCGTGTTTGACACGGGCATGCGTCGTCAAGGTTCCGCGATGAAACTCGAGATAAAGCTCACCCTTCCAGACCGGTATCGGCCGGCCGGTCTCCGTCGCCCGCCTGTCCGCGTTTTCCCGGACCGCCGCGAGCGCCGGTTCGGCCGTCGAAAACCGGCAGCGTGGAAACCCGGGCATATCGGCCAGGCGCTTGCCCAACTCGACGTCTTCGCGAACCGGGCCGCCGCCGCCGTCACCGTAGCCGTACAGATAGAAGAAAGACGACGTCGTGTCCTTGGACGGAAACCGCTCGTAGAACCCGGCAATCTCGTCGGGAAAGGTCCGGGATACGTAGGTCTGGGGAAAAGTGCAGCGTATCCGCGAACCGTCTACGCCCTCCCAGTCGAAGTGCCCGTAAGGGAAGTCGTTGGTCTCGCTCCAGGTCAGCTTCTGGGTCATGAACGAATCCAGTCCGCTTTTGACCAGTATCTGCGGCAGGGCCCAGGCATAACCGAAGGTATCGGGCAGCCAGAAGGTCCTGGACTCGCGGCCGAAATGCTCGCGCCAGAATTTCTGCCCGTACAGTATCTGACGCACCAGCGATTCGCCGCCGGTGACGTTGCAGTCCGGCTCGATCCACGCCGCCCCGATCGGCTCCCAGCGGCCCTCGGCAACGCGTCGTTTGACCTGTTCGAACAGGTCCGGGAAATCCTCGCGAAGATAGTCGTAGATCTGCGCCTGGCTTTGCACGAAGTAGTAATCCGGGAGCTCGTCGATGTAGCGCAGCGCGGTGGCGGTCGTGCGTCCCATCTTCTGCCGCGTTTCGTCCAGCGTCCAAAGCCAGGTCACGTCGATGTGCGAGTTGCCCACCATGTGTATGTCGACCGGTTTCGGCGCGTGGCCGGCCGAGCGCAGGGCCTCGAGTTGCGTTTCGAGCAACTCGCGCGCGCGACCGACGTTCGCCTTGCCCGTCTTGCGATGAAAGTCGATGGCGTTGATCGACCGGACCAGCGCCTGCCACAAACCGATGGCCGTGGCATCGTCTTCCGGCAGCGAACGCGCCACGCCGAGCACGGTTCGAAGCTCGTGTTGATAAGCCCATACGGCTTCGTCGAGACAAACGAGCTCGGCATCGAAGCTTTTGCCCTTACGGTCTCTTGCCGTAAACAGCATGACGTCGAGCCGGTAGGATGCATCGGCCTTTCCATGCGGGTTCAGGCGGACCAGCGAACGGTTTTCGTCCAGGCCCTGCCACGCCTCGCCGTTCAGGTACACCATCGATTCGGAATTCGTCGGCATGCGCAGGTAAACCGGCCCGTCGGCCAGCGAGTCCGGGACGGCGACGCCGGCCGATAGCCAGTAGGTCTGGGTTTCCGTGCCGGGCGTGCTGAAGGGCAGGCTTATTGCCCTCGGAGCTTTCCCGGGAGCTTCCTTGGAAATCTCCTCGGGAATTTCCCTGGGAATTTCCCCGCGAATCTCCTTGTGAGTTTCGTCCGCTTCCGATGTATCGAGCGTATTGAGCGCGAGAAGTCCGGCGACGGCCTCGGGCTTCGGAATACGCTCCGGCCAGTCTCGAGAAACCGTCCATCCGTCCGTACGTTCCCGATACGTGAATCGGTAGTGGTCGAGCTCCGCGATGCGGCGTTGAACGCGAACGTCGATGACGCCAGGCTTGATCTGCATGTTTTTCCGGTTCCCTGTCGTTCGAGACTATTGGTAGGCCGCTTCCTGGCCATGATTGACGATGACGTCTTCGCTGTCCTTGTCGAAGAAATGCAGTTTTTCGATGTCGATCGCCAGACGAATCGTCTCGCCCACCTGCGGCAAGACTTGCGGTTGTACGCGGGCAATGACGGGCTGCCCGGCGACGGTCGCGTAGATGAAAGTTTCGTTACCCATGGGCTCGAGCTGGTCGACACCGGCCGTGGCCTCGACAACGCGGTCGGGAAGGTGGCGCCCTCCCGCGACATAGAGATCTTCCGGGCGAACACCGACTACGACGCGCTTGTCGTGATACGCCTCGAGTGCGCCGCGCTGCGCCGGCACTAACGGCACTTCGAACGCCCCCGTCCGTTCCCGGAAAGTCGGAGTTTCGCCGCGCCGGATCTCGCCATGGATGAAATTCATCGCCGGGCTGCCGATGAAACCGGCGACGAACAGGTTCGCCGGCCGGTTGTAGAGCGCAAGCGGTGCGTCGGTTTGCTGAACATGGCCATTGTGCATGACGACGATACGGTCTCCCATCGTCATGGCCTCTACCTGATCGTGCGTGACGTAGATCATCGTGGCTCCGAGACGGCGATGCAGGCTCGTTATCTCGGTCCGCATCTGTACCCGGAGTTTCGCGTCGAGATTGGATAAGGGCTCGTCGAACAGGAAAACTTCAGGTTCCCTGACGATCGCGCGGCCGACCGCGACGCGCTGGCTTTGTCCGCCGGAAAGCTGTTTGGGCTTGCGGTCGAGGACGCCGTCGATGCCGAGAATTTCGCTCGCATTGTCGACACGCCGGCGAATCTCGTCCTTCGGCACGCGTTGCCGCCGCAGGCCGAAGGCCAGGTTGTCGTATACCGACATATGCGGATACAAGGCGTAATTCTGAAACACCATCGCGATGTCCCGGTCCTTGGCCGGCACCTTGTTGACGACGCGTTCGCCGATGGAGAGCTGGCCGTCCGTCACCGATTCGAGACCGGCGATCATGCGCAGCGTCGTGCTCTTGCCGCAGCCGGACGGCCCGACGAGCACGACGAATTCGCCGTCCACGACATCGATGTCCGCGCCGTGGACCGCGACGAACCCGTTGTCGTAAACCTTCCGGACCTTGTCGAGCGTTACGCTAGCCACTATCCCCACCCGCGAACAGCCGCGTTGCACGGCAATCATAAGCCGTGTTCACGGCGTGTCGTTCGCAGAAGCGCGGAGGAGGATTTTGAACATTTCTGCCTTATTCGCCCGGCGCATCGACCTGTTTGCTGTTGCGAAACTCGCGGGGCGTGATCCCGACGTACTTGCGAAAAACCGTGGCGAAGTACTGGCTGGTCGAGAAGCCGAGGCCGTGTGCCACCGCGGTGATGGACCGTTCGGACCGCGCCAGCAGGGCGCGGGCCTCGTCGATGCGACGCCGGGTGCGGTATTCGGAAGGCGTCATCCCGACTTCCTGCAAGAAGCGGCGATGAAACGCGCTGATGCTGAGACCGGCGCGGCGCGCGACCGACGGAACGTCGAAGTTTCGCGCCAGGTTCCGGTCGATCCAGTCCAGCGCCGTCGCGACCTCGGGCGACAAGCCCGTCCTCTGGCCGTCCCCGGTGCCGGGCGTCGAGGCTTCGTCGGCGCATTGCAGCACCTCGAGCAGCAGGCGGTGCAATACGGTGCGGGCGTCGAGCGCGGCAAGGCTCCCGGAAGCGGCGTGGCCGTGGGCTTCATGTATCGAGACCAGCCGTTCGAACAGGCGGCCGACGGCTTCGTTGCCCGGAAACACGTGACTGCCGACAGCGGCGAATGCCTTCGCCAGGCTGCGGGTTTCCGCCGTCGTCAGGCCCGGTAGCGGCTGGTCCTCGGAAGGGACGATCAGTTCGAGATAGTATCGCTCGCACGGTTCCTTGACGTCGTTGAGACCGCCGTGGCGTTCGCCGGGCAGCGTGATGAATACGTCGCCGCGCCGTGCATTGAAATCCTCGCCGTTGACGCGCCAGGTGACCTGGCCCTGGACGAAATAGCTGATCTCGATGCCTTCGTCGTGTTTGTGCGCCTGCAGCCCGCCGCTTTCGGCCTGGTCCGGGCTTTCCCACCCGATGCCGACGTGCGGGTAGAGCAGGCACTCCTTGAACCAGAAGACCTTGCGCTGCGGCTCGCGGATGCGAACCCGGTCCGGCAATTCGATCCGGATCTCATCGCTGGTGGCACGGTGGGACATAATGTTCAAAATACTATCCCATTTGAATACGAACGACAGCGCGAATCGCGGCCGCCTACTGTATAAGCGACCCGTTAGGGCATGGGGGACGAGCCGCCGGCGCCTGCTGCTTCCGGCGACACTCGGCGAGTATGCTCGGCAAGTATGGAAGAGCTGCTGAAACAACCAGTTTCCGGGATATGCCAATGTCGATGACTTCGGCGACGACTTCGGCCTGGACGCCGCGAGCGGCCCGCGGACCGACGCCGGCTCGATTCGCGCGGCTTTGGTGCGCGCTGGCGGCGCTGGTACTGGTCTTGTCGATGGCGCCGCGTCCGGTTGCGGCGGCAATCGTCGAAAACGAGAGCTACCGGGGCGACAAGACGGTCGTTCGCTGGACGTTCTTCGGCGGCGAACGCACGGTCCGAACCTACCAGCAGGTGGCGGAAGAGTTCGTCGAACGGCATCCGCACATTGCCGTCGA
This sequence comes from Woeseiaceae bacterium, assembly GCA_028279985.1. Classification (GTDB taxonomy): domain Bacteria; phylum Pseudomonadota; class Gammaproteobacteria; order Steroidobacterales; family Woeseiaceae; genus UBA1847. The sequence continues at coordinate 70,457 of JANQMR010000025.1, read as the reverse complement.
TATCATGATACTGCCCTGGGGCCAGTACTGGACCAAACTGCAGACCCAGGCCGCATCGGGACTTGCGCCGGACGTGATTTCGCTGGTCAGCGCCTCCGCCGGCGTCTGGATCAACCACGGCGCCTTGCTGCCGCTGGACGATTTCATCGCGGAGTCGGGCACGGATTTGTCGGAGCTCTATCCCGGCGCCGTCGAAAGCATGCGCTGGTCCGGCCGCCAGTACGCCCTGCCCATCGAGCTCGCGGTCGGCGCCGTCGTGTATTCGGTCGATCGCCTGGAAGAGCTCGGCATCCCGCCCGAGGAGTGGCCGCCCGCGGACCGGCCGATGAGCTGGCAGGACTTCAAGTCGCTGGCACGCAAGCTCACCTTGCGCGATCAGCACGGCAATACCGTCCGCTACGGCATCGGCAGCGGCGGCTGGTGGAACGACATCCTGTTCGGACTGTATGGCGGTACGTTCTTCGACCGGCGCGTGAATCCGACCCGAACCGACATTGCGGGCGACGAGGCGCTCAAGCGGGCAGTGATCGAGATCTTCGAGATGACGCACGCGGAGCGGATCCAGGCGCCCGCGTCGGTCTTCAGGGCTGCCGAATTCTCGGGCGACCAGATGCTTCGGTCCAACCAGTTCGCGATGGCCTACCACGGTCCCTACGTGTTGCAGACGCTGCGGGAGCACGGCGTCGATTTCGGCGTGACGCCGATTCCCATACACCGGGACTCCATCCAGTCGATGAGCGTCAATGCCGTCGGAATCTACCGGGATTCGAAACATCCGCGGGAGGCCTGGGAGTTCGTCAGGTTCCTCACTTCGCCCACCGCGCAGGCGATCATCACGCATACGCTGCGGAGCGTCCCGATCGGGCAAGGCGCCGCCGATTCGTTTCTGGACAACGCGTACGGCATCGAGGACCTCGAGGCTTACCTCGTCGACATCGAGAACGCCCGGCCGTTCATGTCTCCCGCCGCGACTTATGTGGAAAAGGCTTACCTGACCTGGGGCGAGCGGCTGGATACCCGTCTCGACAACGAATACGAAACGCGCCTGCGCAAGCTGCAGTCACGCTACGACATCGTGGACGAAGCCACTTTCGACGCCTTCGTCGAGGAGATGCGCGGCGTGGTGGCGGCCGCCGTCGAGGAACAATTGCCGGTACTCGACGCCGAGTTGCAGGCCGCGTTCGCCCGAATGGAGCGGGGGGGCGAATCGACCGGCAGGCAGGTCCTGTTGCCCATCGTGCTCGTGTCGCTGTTCGGAGCGGCGTTTCTGCTGTACCTGCGTTACGTCAGGCGCCAGGAGGGCAGCTCGCGGCCGATGGCATCGACGACGACGAATATCGCCGCGTTCATTTGCCTGTCGCCATGGCTGTTCGGGTTCCTGTTCTTCACGATCGGCCCGATCATCGCCTCGATCTACCTGTCGTTCACCGAATGGAACATGATCTCGGAACCCGTCTGGGTGGGCGCCCGGCATTACCTGGACCTGTTCGAAGATCGCTATTTCCTGGTGGGCCTGGAGCGAACTTTCAAGTATGCGCTCTTCGTCATACCGATTTCGCTGATCGGAGGTATCGCGACCGCGGGCTTGTTGACTAGCGGCGTGCGCGGGGCGGACTCGTTCAAGGCGATCTTCTATTTTCCGTCGCTGTTCACGGGCGCCGCGGCAGCCGTCCTTTGGGTCAACATGTTCCACAAGGAATTCGGCATCGTCAATCGGATCATTACCGCATTCGGCGCCCATCCCATCAATTGGCTGGACGAACAGCACGCCTTCTACACCGTCGTATTGATGAACGTGTTCTGGATCGGCGGGGCGACGATCATCTATTACGCCGGCATGAAGCAGATTCCGCGATCGCTGTACGAGGCGGCGGAGATCGACGGCGCCGGAACGGTCCGGCGTTTCTTTAGTATCACCCTGCCGATGTTGTCGCCCGTCATTCTGTTCATGGTCATCATGACGACCATCGGCGCGTTCCAGGTGTTTACGCCCGCGCTGTTCTTCGTCGATAACCCGTCGCAGATCGGCGGCCCCGGCGATTCCCTGCGATTCTACGCGGTGAACATCTACGACGAAGCTTTCAACAATCTGCACATGGGCAAGGCCTGTGCATGGGCCTTCGTGCTTTTCGTCATCATCTTTGCGGTGACGATGATCCAGATAAAGATCTCCAAGCGCTTCGTGTACACGGAAACCTGAGCATGCAGCCGGATACGACCAAGAAAATCGTCCTGTATGCCCTGTTGTTCGGCGTGTCCGCCGTGCTGCTGTTCCCGTTCTACTGGGTGCTGATTTCGTCGATCAAAACCCTCGATGGGCTGGCGATGAATCCGCCGGCGCTGTACCCCAGCGAGTTTCAGCGTGTCGATGTCGATTTCACGTCACGCAACCGGGTCGTCGAAGCCGACGGTTTTAGGTGGTTTCGCCTTGTGGGTTCGCCGAACCTGTCCGCGGAATCGCCGGGGTCCTCGGGGCCCGGCGCGTACTACGTTCGGCTGAATGACGGCAAGCCGTCGCAGCTCACGCGCTGGTGGCCCGACACCGATGTATCGGCCGACTCATTGGCCGATGTGTCAGCCGATGTGTCAGCGGCAAACGACGTGCCGCCGTCCATTCGATTCCTGCGTTCCGACATCGTCCGTCTCGAGTCGGACGGTCGCGAGCTTGCCGTCGTTGCCAAGAAGATCCGCCAGCGCGCCGGCGGGTTCGACGAGTTCCTGTTCGTCGTACCGCCGGACGAAACGCAAGCCGACGTCGAGGTCCTCAGAAACGAGCAGTATGAGAAAGTCATCGGCTGGAAAGCGCGTTTCGAAAACTATCCGGAAACCCTGCGCGGCCCTGAAGCTTCTTTCGGCGAGACCTCGACCGGGTTTATCAAGTTCTCTCGCAACAGCTTTTTCATCAGCACCATGGCCGTCATCGGCCAGATCCTGTCCAGCAGCCTGGTTGCGTTCGCTTTCGCCAGATTGAATTTCAAGGGCCGCGACGTGTTATTCGTCCTGCTGCTTGCGACGATGATGATTCCCGGCCAGGTGACGCTCGTACCCCTGTTTTCGATCTACAAGTCGCTCGGATGGGTCGATACCTTCCTGCCCTTGATCGTGCCTCACTTCACCGCCGGCGCCTTCAACGTATTCCTGCTGCGACAGTACATGCTCACCTTGCCTAAGGAACTCGACGAATCGGCGCAGATCGACGGCTGCGGCCCGTTGCGGACCTACCTGTTCGTGATCCTGCCGAACTGTGTCCCGGTACTGGTCGTTGTCGGCCTGTTTACCTTCGTCGCGACCTGGCAGGACGTGCTCGGCCCGCTGATCTACCTCGACAATCCGGAATACCGCACCGTGACGCTGGGGCTGGAGTATTTCCGGTCACCGTACGTGGACAACCGGCACCTGTTGATGACCGGTGCGGTACTCGCGATGTTGCCGGTCGCGGTGCTGTTCCTGTTCTTCCAGCGGTTCATCATTTCAGGCGTCGCGACCTCGGGGATCAAGGCGTGAGCCGGTCTTGACGGTCCGCCCATGCAAACCGAAGCCGAACTGCTCTATGCCGGCGTCGACGGCGGCGGCACGCGATGCCGCGCCTTGCTGGCGGACGCGCGCGGCCGGCACATCGGCGCGGGTATAGCGGGTTCCGCCAACGCTTTCCAGGACGCGCGGCAGGCACGGATATCGGTGACCGAGGCCGTATTGCGCGCACTGTCCGACGCCGGCCTGCCGTCTCGCCGGATTTCCAGCGTCGTGGCGGGTGTGGGGCTTGCGGGCGTCAATATCCGGTCGGCCTTCGAGCGCATGATCGAATGGGAGCACCCGTTTCGCGACATGCAGCTTACGACGGACATCGAGATCGCCTGTCTCGGCGCGCATGGCGGTGCGTCCGGCGGCGTAGTAGTCGTGGGGACAGGGTCGGCGGGTTGCGCCTTGGTGGACGGCGAGTGGCATTCGTTGGGCGGCTACGGATTTCCGTTTGCCGACAAGTGCAGCGGCGCCTGGTTCGGTCTCGAGGCGGTGCGCGCCGTGCTGCTCGATTTCGACGAGCTCGGTCCGGGCACGTCCTTGCGAACCTTGCTGCGTGACGAGACCGGCGGCGGGCCGCTGGAGCTCGTCGAATTCATGAGCGCGGCTCCGCCGGCGCGATTCGCGAGTCTCGCGCCGCTGGTCATCGAGGCGGCGGAAGACGGGGACACGGTTGCCCGCGGGATCCTGGACGAAGGCTGTGCCTACCTGTCGGACCTCATCCTGCGGCTCAAAGCCTTCGGCGCCCCTTCCGTGGCGCTGGTCGGCGGACTCAGTCGGCGATTGTCATCGCGGATCAGTGCGGATGCCGCCGCGTGCGTGGTCGAGGCCAAACGAGCCGCGGAACACGGTGCGTTGTTGTTGGCCATGAGTGCGTCGACAATGAGCGCGTCGAAGACGAACTGAGGATCCGGACTGAGGATCCGGACTGAGGATCCGGACTGAGGATCCGAACCGAGGATCAACGGGCAACCTGATTCACAAGCTGATTCAAGTTCCCGGGAGACAGCCGCCGCCGGTTAAGGCACTATTGATCTAGTGTCCCGTCCCGCAGATAACTTGCCTGATTCGGCGCGTTTTATCGCGCCTGGCGGCGTTGCGACTCCTCGCAATAGCCCCGCTATTACTCGTCGCCGCGCCTTGTCAGGCATAAAAATCCACACCGAACCAGGCAAGTTATCTGCGGGACAGGACACTAGAGCCGGCTTCCCAAAGTTCGATCCAAAGTTCGATCCAACGTTCGATTATGTCCAACATTCGTGAGGTTTCGCGACTTGCCGGCGTCTCGACGGCGACCGTATCGCGCGCGCTCCGCAATCCCGAGCTGGTCTCCAAGGAGAGCCAGCGCAAGGTGATGGAAGCGGTCGAGCGCCTGAACTACCGGCCGAACATGCTGGCGAGGAACTTTCGTTCCGAACGTTCTTATTCGATCGTCATCCTTACGCCGAGCATCGCGAGTCCGTTTTATTCGAGGGTCACCCGCGGCGTCGAGCTGGCCGCGCAAAACCGCGGCTACTCGGTACTGCTGGGCGACACACGGGATTCGCTACGCCGCGAAGACGAGTACATCGAACTGGTGGAGACGCGCCTGGCGGACGGCATCATCCAGTTCCGTCCCAGCGAAGAGAATTCCGAGATCGCCCGGCGCGCCAATTTTCCGATCGTTTATGCCTGTGGCTGCGCCGACACGGCATTGCCGTCGGTGCGAATCGACAATATCGAAGCAGCACGCTCGATCGTCAATTATTTCTTGTCCTTGGGACACCGGCGCATCGCGACGATTTGCGGACAGCCGGAGAACCCGCACTCGATCGATCGGCTGGTCGGCTACCGTCGCGCCTTGCAAGAGGCCGACGTCACGCTCGACCCCGAGCTCATCGTTCACGCCGACGACTACTCGATGGCGTCGGGCGTCAAAGCCGGCTCGCGGATCGCCCGCTTGAACGACTTGCCCACGGCCCTGTTTTGCATGAACGACGAGATCGCGATCGGGGCCATACAGAGCCTGAAGCGCGCGGGCTTCTCGGTGCCCGAGGACATATCGGTCGCGGGTTTCGACAACATCGACTTCGCCCGCCATTACGATCCACCGCTGACGACGATCGACCAGCCCTCCGACGAAATCGGTCAGATTGCCTGCAATATGCTGATCGACCAGATCGAGGGCCGTCCGAATTCGCAGAACAACGTCATCCTGGACTACGACCTGATCGTCCGCGCCAGCTCCGGCACGGTCCGGCCGGACTGAAAGCACGCTTTCCGATTCTTCGCCGGCACCCGCCGGATTCGCATGAGCCCGATCGGCTGGACTATCGGATGGACTATCCGGTAGACGATGGAATGGACTCTCGAATGGACAATCGAACCGACGACCGAATCGACGGAGCAGTGGTGTAACCGGTTACATCCCTGTTAGGATGCACCCTCGCAAGAGTACCCACCAGGGGAGAGGGGTAGTGTGGCGAAAAGACGAATCGCGTATCCCGCGAGAGCGGGCCGCCGTTTCCGTCACGTGTTCCCGTCGCAGCGGCATTGACCAGGGCATCGACAGACCTGCCGGATAACAGGCCCGCACGACGGAAGGCGCCGCGGGCGCCGTTCCGCATTCCTTTGCCGGAGCGCTGGTCTTTTCGCGAGGTTGGAACGGATACCTGGATTGCGGCGCGCGTGCCGGGTTGCAACATCGGCGACCTCGTCGAGGCCGAGCTCATCCCGGACCCGTTTCATCGCGAGAACCACAAACAGTTGCGCTGGATAGAAGAGCGCGACTGGGAATACCGCAGCGAGTTTTCCATAACTCGTGAGCAGCACGGCGAGCATGTCGATCTCGTCTTCGAAGGTCTCGATACCTATGCGACCGTGCGGCTGAACGGCGAGGTGATCCTGGAGGCGAACAATGCGTTTCGCCGCTACCGCGTGCCTTGCGCCCACGTACTCCGCGCCGGCGGCAACGAGCTGAGCGTCGTCTTCCGGTCGCCGGTGGCGGAAACCGCGGCACTCCGCGACCGCGACGGCATCGTTTATCCGGCCGAGAACGACGATTCCGAGGAGAAAACCAGCGCCTATGTGCGCAAGCCGGCCTATCATTTCGGCTGGGACTGGGCGCCGCGCCTCGTTTCGTCCGGCATCCGGCAACCCGTCTACCTCGAGGTCGTACCGCACTGCCGTATCGCCGATGTCGCCCTCGATATGGAAGAGCTCAGCGAGCGCTCGGCGAGCCTCGCGTTCGACATCAGTATCGACTCGAACGAAGCGCTCGACGCGGTACTGAACATTCGCTGCGCGAACGATGAGCAGATCGGCGAATCCGTGGCCGTGGCGTTACAGCCCGGCGGCGGCCATGTCCGTGTGAGACTGGACGTCGATCGGCCGCGGCGCTGGTGGCCGCACGACATCGGCGAGCCGTTTCTCTACGAGTTCGAGTTCGAGATCCTGGCTCGAGGTGAGACGGTGGCGACATTCGAACGGCGTTTCGGGCTGCGCACGATCGAGTTCGTCAACGATCCGGACGCGCACGGCAGGGCCTTCTTCTTCCGGGTGAACGGCGTTCCGGTTTTCATGAAGGGCGCCAACTACATTCCGCCGGACATGTTCCTCGACAGGATGACGCGCGAGCGTTACGAGCGAATCTTCCGGGATGCGATCGACGCCAATTTCAACATGCTGCGGATCTGGGGCGGCGGTGCTTACGAAACGGAGACGTTCTACGATCTGGCCGACGAGCTCGGTGTCCTGGTCTGGCAGGACTTCATGTTCGCGAACACGCTTTATCCGGCCGACGACGAGTTCGTCGACAACGTCAGCGGCGAAGTCGCGGATGTCGTTCGCAGGCTCAGGCACCACGCCAGCCTCGCCTTATGGTGCGGCAACAACGAGATCGAGATGGGCATCGAATGCTGGGAATGGCCGCGCAAGTTCGGTTACACGGACGCGCAGTTCTTGGCGTTGACGAGCGGCTACGAGCGTCTGTTTCTCGATGTCATTCCCGCACTGATCGAAGCGCACGATCCGGCGCGATCCGATTGTTACCTCGCATCCTCGCCGCAGAGCATGTGGGAGAGACCGGCGACGAAAGGCCAGGGGAACTGCCACTACTGGGGCGTGTGGCACGGCGGCGAGGACTTCTCCGCCTACCGCGACAACGTACCCCGGTTCATGACCGAATTCGGGTTCCAATCGCTCCCCGCCATGGTATCGACCCGCAAGTTTTCCGAGCCCGGAGACTGGGACATCGATTCACCGGTGATGCGCGCCCACCAGCGGCATCCCACGGGTAACGCGCGTATCGCGGATGCCATAAAGACCCACTTCGGCGTCGTGCCCGGTTTCGAGCATTTCCTCTACCTGTCGCAGGTATTGCAGGCCGAGGGTTTGCGTATCGGTATCGAGGCGCACCGGCTCGCCAGGCCGTACTGCATGGGCTCGCTCTACTGGCAGCTCAACGACGCGTGGCCGGGCGCCTCCTGGTCCGGTATCGACTACTACGGTCAGTGGAAAGCGCTGCACTACCAGGCGCGCCGGAGTTTCGCGGCCACCGAACTGAGCGTCGATCAGGACGGACGGCAACTGGATTTGCACGTGATCAACGACCGGATGGCCGAACGATCGGTGTCGCTGTCCGTGTCCGTGCGGACCTTCTCGGGCGAACCGGTATTCCGGCACGAAGCGGATATTGTCGTCCCGGCCGGCGCCAACATCCGGGCCTGGTCCGGCTCGCTGGACGCGGTAACTGCCGGATCGCGGCCCGAAGACTGTGTCCTCGTCGCGACCCTGGACACCGGCGGCGAACGCATTACCCGGCACCACTATTTTTGCGAGCATCCGAAACTCCGCTTGCGGGAGCCGAACATCGCGGCCGATCTGGCGGTGACTGCGAGCGGCCGGACGGTCAGGCTCGAAGCGATGTCGTCACTGGCGAGATTCGTTCACGTCTGGGTCGATTCGGCAGAGGTCGTGAATTTCTCGGACAACTTTTTCGATCTCCTGCCGGGGCGTCCGGTCGAGATACGGGTGCCCCCGGATGTTTCGATCGACCGGTCCGCGCTGCGCATATCGAGCCTGATCGATGCACTTTCAGAGCGATGAATGCCGATTTCGTTGCGAGAAAACGACATTCGGCCGCAAACTTTCTCTAATACTGGACTTGGCGAATGTAACCGGTTACATTCTCAAGGTAACTTAATGAACATGCAGCAGTAGTGCCATGTAATACAACCTCCGGGGGGACAAAATGATCAATCTCGATTTCCTAGCGGCCAAGAAGGAATTCTTCGCCGTTCTGTTAGTCGCCGCCTTAGCCGGCCTTGCCGTCTCGATGCCCGCCCTGGCGCAGGATGAAGACGAAGACGACATGGACCTCGAAGCCATCGACGAAGTCGTCGTCACCGGCATCCGCTCCTCGCTGCGGAGTAACCTGGACGCCAAGCGTTTCGCGGACTCGATCAGCGATTCGATCAACGCCGAGGACATCGGCAAGTTCCCGGACAAAAACGTCGCCGACGCACTGCAAAGAGTGCCGGGCGTCTCGATCACCCGCAGCGGCGGCGAGGGGCAACGGGTCGACGTACGAGGCCTGGGTTCGGACCTGACGCTCACGCAGTTGAACGGCAATTACATTGCTTCGTCGCTGGGCGAGCCGCAACGCTCGTTCCTGTACACGCTGCTGCCGTCGAACATGATCGCGCGCGCCGAAGTCATCAAGTCGCCGCAGGCGCGGATCGACGAGGGCGGTGTCGGCGGTACGATCATCCTGCACACGCACAAGCCGTTGGACCGGGACGCGAACAGCGGTTTCGTCGCGGCTGAAGTCACTTACGCCGACGTTACCGAAGACTACGAGCCGCAGTTCAGCGCAAGCTACTCGTGGAAGAACGACAGCGACACCTTCGGCGTGCTCGTCGGTTACACCCAGCAGAATCGCGAGAACCGTACCGTCGGCGCGACGACCGAAAGCTGGAACTACGTGGCGACCGAGGACGATTTCAATGCGCTGATCGCTTCCGGCGCGCTGCGGGAAGGTACCCAGCGCAGGGACCCGCTGGTCGATGACGGCGGCAACGGCGCGACCTTCGACGGCTTTTACATGCCCACCGCGGTGGTCGGCGTCATCGAGGAGCAGCAGCGCGAAAGGGAAGGAATCCAGTTCAGCGCACAATGGCGGCCCACCGACGCTTTCGAAATCGGCCTGGACTACTTCCGCTTCGAGCTCGGCGGCGATTTCGAGCGCTATCGGCTCGTGCTTCCCGAGTGGAATCTGGGTAACGCGATCGCGCCGGGCGGTGTCACCCTCGACGCCGACGGCGACACCCTGGTGGGCCTGCGTACCGTGGCGCCCGACGGCGTTCGTCTCTCCTCGCCGCAATATGCCGGGGACCGCGTGAGGCGCGTCTCGACGTCCGATACGTACACGCTCAACGCGGCCTTCGATTTCGGCGGCTTTTCGATGGACGCGATCGTCGGCCGCACCGACGCCGAGGGCGGCGACGAAGAACAGTTCTTCAGCGCGATCTACTCGACGAATCAGTGGGACGGCGACAATCCGGTGGTCAACTCGATCGGCGACTGGGCGTGGCAGTTCAACGGCGACGAGGGCATCACGATCACGAGCTCGGACGACTTCGCCTCGCTCGGCAATCGCCCCGACGCGATCGCGCTAGACAACTACACGTCGAGCTTCGCGGACAGCACCGACGAAGAGACCTACGCGCAGTTGGATTTCGAGTTCCCGATGGCATGGGGCGCCGTGACCTCGCTGCAAGCGGGCGTCAAGTACCGTCAGCACGAAATCAGCCGTCGCGTACGCGACGTGAGGTACGACGACGCCAGCGACCCGGCCGACTGCTCCCGGTTCATTCCCTGGGACCCGCCGGGCACGCCGTGCCCGAGCTGGATCGGTACCGGGAACTTCGTTTCCGACCTGAGCCTGCATCCCGACGGCAATACGATCGCGAACGAGTTCATCGCCGGCAGCCCGATGGACAATATCGTCGGCGATGCGCTCAACATCGCATCGTTTTCGGTGTTCGACTGGAACAGTTACAGGGGCTGGCTGCAGGGCCGGTTCGGCGATCCGACCGTGACGACCCAACCGTTCAACATCTACGAGGTGTCGGAGGACATCTCGGCGGCCTACGTGCAGGCGAATTTCTCGACCGACCGGCTCCGGGGTAACATCGGGCTCCGTTACGTCGAGACGGACCTAGAGACCCTGGTCTTCAACCGGACTTCCGCGCCGGGAGCCGGAGACGAGTTCGTGACTCGTGCGGGCAAAACGGACAATACGCTGCCGAGCCTCAATGTCGTCTACGACGTCAACGACGACTTGTTACTCCGGTTTGCGGCGTCCAAGGTCATGGCCAGGATTCCCTACGGCAATCTCGGCGGCGCGGAGATCCTGATTTTCACGCCCGCCAGCGACGACGGCAGCACTCCCGAGGAATGGCGCGGATCGGGCGGCAACCCCGAGCTCGAGCCGTACGAGGCGACCGCCTTCGATCTGTCGCTCGAGTGGTATTACGCCGACGCTTCCGCCGCGGGTATCGCGATCTACCGCAAGGACGTGGACAACTTCGTCACGAACGCGGCGATCACCGTGCAGCGGGAGGTCGACGGCGAGATCGTGACCATCGACCCGTACACGACATCGGTGAACGGCTCCGACGTAACGCAAGACGGTGTGGAGCTGTTCGTACAGCACGCGTTCGACAACGGCTTCGGCTTGATCGCCAACTACACTTACAACGACAGCGAACAAACCCAGGTGTCGTTCGAAGGCGCGGTCATCGGCGCAACCTCGGTGGCCGGCGTCGCGGAGGACCAGATGAACCTCGTCGGCTATTACGAGAACGACCGGTTCAGTATCCGCGCATCCTACAACCGAATCGGCGACCGGCCGCTCGGGGTCAGTCGCGGTCTGGAGGTCATTGCCGAGGAGTACGATCAGATCGATATCAACGCGACCTACAACTTCTCCGAGAACCTCAATGCGACGCTGGCGGTGATCAACCTCACGGAGGAAATCCAGCGGACGTACCTCGACGATACGAACCGGCCGGCCGGAGTGGTGTATCCCGGCCGCAGGGCCTATATTGGCGTCAATTACACGTTCTGACGCTTTACGACGATTCCGGCAAGGCCCGCCGCCGGCGGGCCTTGCCGCCAACCATCGACCCGCGGATTCATGCCCCAGTCCATGCACTCATCCCGAAAACGACGGCCCGAAATCCACCTCGGAGTGGTCTCGCTTCTGGCGTCGCTGCATGCAGGATGCGGCGGCGGAGGAGGCGGCGGCGGTGCCTCCGATCCCCCTCAGTCACCGCCGCCGCCGGCAACGCCCCCGCCGTCTCAGGTCGTCGGCGCCACTCCCACGTTCGCCGATGCCACGGCCGGCAGCGGAATCGCTTACGTGCACGGCTATCAGGTGCCGTCCGAAACCGATACGGAGTTGTTCTCCGGCGGCGTCGCCGCGGGCGATTACGACGGCGACGGCGACACGGACCTGTTCGTCGTGCGCGGGGACGTGGGGCCCAATCTGCTCTATCGCAACGACGGCAACCTGATCTTCATGGACGTCGCCGAGTCCGCCGGCCTTGCCTACACCAGGCCCGGCGCCCAGAACGACCGCCTGAGCGGGCCCACGTTCGCGGACATGGACGGCGACGGCGATTTGGACCTGTTCATCGGCGGCTTCGAGGGCAGCCCTTCGTTCATTTACGAGAACAACGGCGACGGCTCCTTCGCCGACGTGAGCGAGGCATCCGGGATTCGCGCGATGCAAGCCGTCAACAGCGTGTCCGCGGCCTTCGGCGACTACGACAAGGACGGCGACCTGGACATGTTCATCGCTCACTGGGGGACTCCCAGGGAAGTCGACAACCCCGGCGACACGGAGCACCTGTGGCGCAACATCAGCGACGCAAACGGTATTCGCTACGAGAGCGTGAGCGTCGAATCCGGGATCGCGGCGACGATCATCCTGAACCGGGCCGGCGTTCTCGGCTCCGATCGGGACTACACCTTTGCGCCCACGTTCGCGGACTTCAACGACGACGGTTACCCCGATATCCTGAGCGTCGCCGACTTTACGTCGAGTCGCGTGTTCCTGAACAACCAGGACGGCACGTTCTCCGACGTCACCGACGAGGACGTCATCATCGACGACTCCGGCATGGGGTCCGCCGTGGGCGACTACGATAACGATGGGGACCTGGACTGGTTCGTCAGCTCCATAAACAGTGCGGTGATAGGCTCGGTCATCGGCAATCGCCTGTATCGCAACGTCGGCGGTGTCTTCGAGGACGCAACGGACGAAGCCGGGGTGAGCGACGGTAGCTGGGGCTGGGCGGCGTGTTTTCTCGATACGAACAACGATCAGTACCTGGATATTTTTCACGTCAACGGCTGGCGCGATCAGGTGCCGGAGACGTTTTTCGCCACGGACTTCAGTCCGCTTTTCGTGGCCCTGGGCGACGGCAGCTTCGACGACATGGCCGGTGACGCCGGGATCGTCGACCAGGAGCAGGGGCGCGGCCTGGTTTGCGCGGACTTCGACCAGGACGGCGACATCGACTTGTTCATCACCCATCGCGACGAGGAGAATTCGGCGACGCTGTACCGAAACGACACGGACAACGGCAACTGGCTGACCGTGGAGCTCGCCGGCGCAGGCGGGAATACGCAGGCCGCGGGCGCCAGAATCGAGATCCTGGCCGGCGGCATTCGGCAGATGCGCGAAATCGTCATCGGCAGCAATTTCACGTCGCAAAACCCGACCGAGCAGCTCTTCGGGATCGGCTCGAATACGCAGGTCGATTCCGTGACGGTGACGTGGCCCGACGGTTCACAGAGCACGTTCAACGACGTTGCGGCCAATCAGCGCGTTACGTATTCACAACAACCCTAGAGAGCCTTCGGGAGCCTCTGCACAAGTCATGGCGGTCTCATTGTGTGTCAGAGCGCCGATCCCGGCGTCGCGCAAAGGCTGCAATAGCGCTGCTACTGCGGCGTTTACGCGCCCTGATCTCGACGCCCCGATGCAGAATGAGCCTTGTCGGACCGATGTAGAGGCTCCCTAAGTGTCCGACGGCGCGAGCTGCATGTACGGATTTTTCCGCTTCGGCCTGTGGCTGCTGGCCGCTGTCGCGCTGGGCGCCTGTCGCACGCCCGAACCGCCGCCGGAGACGCCGGTCAGCCGCGCCCCCTTCCTGCTCACGCTGGACGAGGTGGCACGGTGGACGCCGGACAGCGCGCTCGCCGAGCCGCGTAATGTCTCGTCGGTGCCCCTGGCCGAGCGTTTCGTCGATGCACGGTCGCAACTCGATCCTCGCCTGCCGGCGAAAGCCAGGGTGCTGGTGGCGCCAGACGGTATCGACGGGCTCGCCAACCATCTCGACGAACAAGCGACATTCAACCTCTACACGTTTACGCACTGGTCGTCGATCGACGTCCTGAACTGGTTCGGCGGTACCGCGGACCTGAACGTCAGTATCCCCGCGAGACCCTGGGTCGAGGCGGCGCATCGGAACGGCGTCAAGGTCCTTGGCACGGTTTTCTTCGCGCCCAAAGCCTGGGGGGGCGATATCGCGAAACCGGCGGAGTTCCTGCGCCGCGACGAGCACGGCGCCTTTCCCTACGCGCGCAAACTGGTCGAAATCGCCGAGTATTACCGCTTCGACGGCTGGCTGGTGAACCAGGAAACGGATCTCGGCGGCGCCGATTCGCCATTGGCATTGGGCGAAGCGTTCCTGGCGTTCATGGCCTATCTCGTCGAGCAGCGCCCCGAGGGCATGGAGATTCACTGGTACGATTCGATGCTGCCGAACGGGCGCGTGAAATGGCAGAACGAGCTCAACGACAAGAATGGCCGGTTCCTGCAGGACGGGCCGCTCAGGACCGCCGACGCCATGTTCCTGAACTACTGGTGGCCGGACGACATGCTCGAGACCAGCCTCGCAACGGCGACTTCGCTCGGGCGTTCGCCCTTCGACGTTTACCTGGGCGCCGACCTGTGGCCGGGCAGGGTCGCGCAGTCGATTCGCCGGGTGCCCGACTGGCTCGACGCGCTCGGCGACGGCAATGGCGGCCCGGCAATGTCCATCGCGTTGTTTGCGAACAATTACAACTTCACTTACCGCGGCGGTGACGGCCAGCCGGCGGTCTCGACGTTCGCGGACGACGCTGAAGATGTTTATGCCTTCTATCGATCCGGCGACCGCCTGTTCGGCGGCGAGGACGGCAATCCCGCAATTCGGGATCCGGCGGGAAGCTGGCCCGGCACGGGCAGCCGGATACCCGCCCGGTCGGTTCTGACGGCGCTGCCTTTCACGACGAGTTTCAGTACCGGTCATGGCAAGATGAAAGCGCGGGAGGGCGTGGCCACGCCGGGAGAATGGCACGATATTTCGGCCCAGGATATTCTGCCGAGCTGGCAGTTTGCAGTGATCGGAGCGCCCGATACGCAGGTTACGTTCGATTTCGATCGCGCCTACGAAAAGGGTAATGCCTTACGTATCGACGCGGCGCCGCGGTCGGGCGCGGCGAGCGTGCCGCTGTTCAAGACCTCGATGGAAGCCGATGCGGCGGAAGTCGAACTCGTATATGCCTTGTCTCCGGATTATCACGGCGCTTACCTCTGGCTCGAAACCGACGCCGGGGGTCTGCAAGAAATACCGCTGGAACCCACCGACGGTGCCTGGGTGCGAAAAGTCGATGTCGCCGAAACCGCGGCCGGCGGAAAGATCATCCGTATCGGCATAGGACTGGAACGCGGCGAATTGCCCGCTGCCACCCTGCACCTCGGCGAGCTTTCCATTCGCCGCAGTGACGCAGCTTGAGCCGGATGCTGACAGAGGCGGAGTCCGCCGCGGACGCCGTATCGAGGCAGTTGCAGTCCAACGAAGCGTTGGTATCGAAGATCGGCGAACGGCTGCGAGACCGTGAACCCCGGCTCGTCCTGAGCTGCGCACGCGGGAGTTCCGATCACGCGGCGACCTTCGGCAAGTACCTGATCGAGCGCTATGCCGGCGTGCCGACAGTATCGTTTGCGCCCTCGATCAGCTCGGTTTATGCCGCCCGACAGAGGATGCGCGGCGACGTTTTCATCGTGCTCTCGCAATCCGGCCGCAGTCCGGACCTCCTGAGCGCGGCCCAGAGCGCGGCGGAAGCGGGGGCCTGCGTCATCGCGATCGTCAATACGGCCGACTCGCCCCTTGCCGACATCGCCGACCAGGTGATTCCCGTGCACGCGGGCACGGAGCGAAGCGTCGCGGCGACCAAGTCCTATATCGCGACGCTCGCGGCGCTCGTCCATCTCGTCGCGAAGTGGACACAGGACACATCGCTGGGCGGGGCGCTGGATACGCTGCCGGATCGTCTCCGCGATGCCTGGCGGCTCGATTGGTCGGCAGCCGTCCCGCTCTTGGTCGATGCGAACAACCTGTTCGTCGTCGGCCGCGGCCTGGGTTTCGGCATCGCACAGGAGGCCGCGCTGAAATTCAAGGAGACGTGCAGGCTGCATGCCGAAGCCTACAGCGCGGCCGAAGTCCGGCATGGCCCCATGGCCATTGTCCAGGCCGGATTCCCGGTCTTCGTTTTCACCCAGAACGACGAAACGCGCGACAGCGTGGCGTCGGCAATTCGTGAATTCCGGCGCTTGGACGCCCGGGTCATAGTAGCCGGGAAGGAATACGAGAACGTCACGAATTTGCCAGTCCTGGATCCGGCCGCGGTGCCGGCCATCGAGCCGATTCTGTTCGTACAAACGTTCTACCGGATGATCGATGCTCTTGCCAAGGCGCGCCGCTGCGACCCGGACCATCCGCCGCATCTTCGCAAGGTCACCGAGACCCGATGACCCGATGGCCCAATGAACAATGACCAATGACCCAATGAGCGGGCTGACCATCCGAAACGCGCGGGTGCTGACCGAAACAGGGTTCCTTGATCGCTGCTCGGTGACGATCGAAGGTCCCGGTATCGGACGGATATCGGATGCCGCGGGTTCCGAACCTACCGGCGGCGACGTATACGACGCGCGCGGGCTGTTGTTGCTGCCGGGCTTCATCGACTTGCAGGTGAACGGCGGCGGCGGGGTATTGTTCAACGACGCGCCGACGGTCGATGCGATCCGTACGGTAGCCGCGTGCCATCGGCGCTTCGGGACGACCGGATTCCTGCCGACGCTGATCAGCGATGAGCTCGACGTCGTCGAACGCGGCATCTCCGCGGTACGGGAGGCCATCGCGGCCGGCGTGCCGGGCGTACTGGGCATCCATATCGAAGGGCCGTTCCTGAACGCGGCCAAAAAAGGCGTTCACGACGCATCCCGAATTCGGGCCATCGACGAGGACGCGGTCGATCTGCTGTCCTCGCTGGAATCGGGCAGGACACTCGTGACGGTCGCGCCCGAGCAGGTCCCGGAAAGACTGCTCGAAAGACTGTGCGATGCGGGCGTCGTCGTCGCGGCCGGCCATACGGCCGCGACTTACGCCGAGACCCGCGCCGCGCTCGAAACCGGCCTGCGCGGGTTCACGCATCTCTACAATGCCATGTCGCCGTTGACCGGCCGGGAGCCCGGCGCGGTTGGCGCAGCGCTCGAGGACCCGAATGCCTGGTGCAGCCTGATCGTCGACGGCCATCACGTTCACCCGGCGGCGCTGCGTATCGCGATCGCCAGCAAGCAGGCCGGACGCTGCCTGCTCGTTACCGACGCCATGCCCGTCGTCGGAACCGACGGCGAGTCCTTCCAGCTCCAGGGTCGCAGGATCCGCGTAGCAGACGGACGTTGCGTCACCGACGACGGCGTGTTGGCGGGTTCGAGTCTCGACATGGCCGCCGCCGTCCGCAACGCACGCAGGATGTTGCATCTCGATCTCGAAGAGGCCGTGCGCATGGCAAGCGCCTATCCGGCCGATGCGATCGGCCTTGGCAAGAGCTACGGCAGGATCGCCGCCGGCTGCCGCGCGGATCTCGTTCTGGCCGATGAATCGCTCAACGTCCTTGCGGCCTGGATCGGCGGGATTCAGGTACTCGGAGCGGAATGAACGGCGTGTTTTCGTCCGTGCAGCTTTCGACCCTCGACTGGGCCGTCATCGCGGCGACGTTCGCCGTAACCCTGGGTATCGGCCTGTACAGCGCGCGCCGGGCCGGGAGCGGTTCCACCGAGTTTTTTCTGTCCGGCAGGAACATGCCGTGGTGGCTGCTCGGCATTTCAATGGTCGCGACGACGTTTTCGGCCGACACGCCCAACCTCGTGACCGACATCGTGCGCAAGAACGGGGTTTCCGGAAACTGGGTGTGGTGGGCCTTCCTGTTGACGGGCATGCTGACGGTCTTCGTTTATGCGCGGCTCTGGCGAAGGTCCGGGGTCGTCACCGACATCGAGTTCTACGAGCTGCGTTACAGCGGCAAGTCCGCGGCATTCCTGCGCGGATTTCGGGCCTTGTATCTCGGCTTTTTTTTCAACGTCACGATCATGGCGACCGTGTCGCTCGCGGCGATCAAGATCGGCGGGATCATGCTCGGCTTGTCGCCGGTGAACTCCCTGATATGGGCGTCGCTGGTCACGGTAACGATAGCCACGCTGGGCGGATTGCGGGCCGTCCTGCTGTCCGACTTTTTCCTGTTTGCGCTGTCGATGGTCGGCGCCGTCGCGGCGGCGGTTTTTGCGCTGCAGGCCCCCGAGATCGGCGGGATCGCGGCCTTGCGCGCGGCGCCGGAGCTCGAGCACAGCCTGTCGTTCCTGCCGCAGCTCGTGCGGGACGCGGACGGCGCGTACACGCAGGAGAGCATCAACCTGTTCGTGTCCGTGCTCCTGATACCGATCGCCGTGCAATGGTGGAGCGTCTGGTACCCGAGCGCGGAGCCCGGCGGCGGCGGTTACGTCGCGCAGCGCATGCTCGCGGCCAGGGACGAGAAACATGCCCGCGCGGCCGTGCTCCTGTTCACCGCACTGTATTACGGCCTTCGCCCCTGGCCGTGGATCATCGTGGCCCTGTGTTCGCTCATCGTCTTTCCGGACCTAGCGAGTATCGCCAAAGCCTTCCCCGCGGCCGATGCGTCGATCGTCAACGACGATCTCGCGTATCCGGCGATGTTGCAGCGCGTGCTGCCGCACGGGTGGCTGGGCCTGGTCATCGCGTCCTTGCTCGCTGCCTACGTTTCGACGATTTCCACGCACCTGAACTGGGGTTCGTCCTACGTCGTGCACGACTTCTACCGCCGCTTCGTGCGGACACAGGCGAGCGAGCGCGAACAGGTATTCGTGGGCCGCGCGGCGACGGTACTGATGATGGTCGTGGCCGGCCTGCTGGCCCTGCAGTTGTCGAACGCACTGCAGGGCTTCGAGATCATGTTGCAGATCGGCGCGGGCACCGGGCTGTTGTTCATCTTGCGTTGGTTCTGGTGGCGCATCAATGCCGTGAGTGAGATCGTCGCGATGATCGTGTCCTTCGTCGTTGCGCTGACCCTGAAGCTCAACGACTTCGGGCTGGCGGGTTGGCAGGAACTGTTGGTCGGCGTCGGGATTACCACGGCGTGCTGGCTTGCCGCCGCGTTCCTGACGCCGCCGGCGGACATCGAAACCCTGAAGTCGTTCTGCGCGCGTACCAACCCCGGGGGGCCCGGCTGGCGACACGTCTACGCCAGCCTGGATCGGGACGGTGTCAGGCCGGTCGAGTCGCCGGTCAACATTCCGCGCGGCTTGTTGTGCATGCTGCTGGGCTGCACCGCCGTTTACGGCGTATTGTTCGCAACCGGGTCCTGGCTTTACGGCGAAACCGTCGTGGCAGCGGCGATGACGGGCGTCGCTATCGTCGCGGCAGGCGGTATCGTGCTGCTGCGCTTCAACGACTAGGCGGGAGTGTTCATGGCCGACAACTGGAACGACAACTGGAACGACGACTGGAACGACAATTGGAACAGTCACGATCGCCGGCGGTATCGATGCCGGCAAGTCTCGCGCGCAATCGACTTGTCCGCGTCCGGGCAGGACCCGGTGTGGGACGAGTTGCCCTGGTCCGAGGCCTTTGTCGACATCACCGGCCGCGACGACTTGCAGCCCCGATTCCGGACGCGGGTTCGCATGGGCTGGGACGCGCGGTACCTGTATGTGCAGGGCGATCTCGAGGAACCGCACATCTGGGGAACGATCACCGAGCAAAACGCCGTGATGTTCATGGACAACAACTTCGAGATCTTCATCGACCCGGATTGTGACGGCCTCAACTACTATGAGTTCGAGATCAATGCGCTCGGCAGCATCTGGGAGTTGAGCCTGCCCAGGCCTTATGGGGACGGCGGCAAGCCGCGTCTCGGTTGCAACATCGACGGGCTCGTCCGCCGCGTGCGCATCGACGGCACGCTGAACGATCCCGGCGACACGGACCGCGGCTGGCGGGTCGAAGTGGCGATTCCGTGGGCAGGCCTCGCCGAATATCATGCGCATGGCGCCTGTCCGCCAAGCCCCGGCGATCGATGGCGATTCAATTTCTCGCGGGTGGAATGGCGGCACGACATCGTCGATGGACGGTACGTGCGGATTCCGCCGCACGGCACGCCGCTTGCGGAGAGCCTGAACCCCGAAGAGCAGGAACATCCCGAGGACAACTGGGTGTGGAGTCCTCAAGGTATCGTCAACATGCACCTGCCCGAGCGGTGGGGCGAGGTCGTATTCGAATGAGACAGCACGTACTACTGGCAATGGCTTTCGTACTGGGCCTGTCGGCCTGCAACGGCGGTGAGCGCGGCGGTGAGCGGACAGACGGACCGAAAGTCGAAGCGCCTCCGGAAACCTTACCCCGCGTCGCCATCGCCGGTCTCGCGATCGAATCGAGCACGTTTTCGCCGGCGCGTACGCACGAGGAAGCGTTTCGAGCCAAGCGCGGCGACGAGATATTCACTTCCTACCCTTTCTATGCACCCGATTCGCCGGTGATGGCGAGAGCGCGTTACTTCCCGACCCTGACCGGCAAGGCCATACCGGGCGGGATCGTTACCCGCGAGGCGTATGAGACCCTGCTGCAGGAGACTCTCGACCGGCTGGCGCGGGACCTGCCCTACGACGGGTTGTTTCTGGACCTGCACGGCGCGATGAGCGTAGAGGGCCTGGACGATCCGGAGGGCGATCTGATCGCCCGAATTCGCGGCGTCGTCGGCGACGATACCGTGATATCGACGTCGATGGATTCGCACGGCAACGTCTCCTGGCGACTCGCGGCCGAGTCCGACCTGATCACCTGTTACCGCATGGCGCCGCACGAGGACGCGCTGGAGTCGAAACAAAGAGCGCTCGAGAATCTGCTCGACCGGCTCGAAAGCGGTGCGGGGCGGCCGGCGTTCAAGGCATGGATTCCGGTACCGATTCTGCTGCCCGGCGAGAAGACCAGCACACGGGTCGAGCCGGCGAAGAGTCTGTACGCACTCATACCGGAGGTCGAGGCGTATGACGACGTCATCGACGCGGCAATCTGGGTGGGATATCCGTGGGCGGACGAACCGCGCAACCATGCGGTCGTCATGGTCGTCGGCGACGACGAGGCGGACGTCGTGTCCGGCGCCGAGAAACTGGCCGGCCGTTTCTGGGCGGTCAGAAACGAATTCGAATTCGTCGCCCCGGTCGCGACATTACACGAGGCGCTGGACGCGGCGGTCGCCAGCGACGACAAACCGTTCATGATCAGCGACTCCGGCGACAATCCCACGGCGGGCGGGGCGGGCGACGTAACCTGGACGCTGGCCGAGTTGTTGCAACGGCCGGAGTTTCAGTCCGCGGATGGCCCGTCGGTCATTTACGCGTCGATTCCCGACCGGGAGTTTGCCGATCTTGCGCTGGAAATCGGCGTCGGCGGCAGGATCGACAGGCCGGCCGGCGCGCGGGTGGACGATCGTTACTCGCCGCCGGTGCAGCTTTCGGGCGTCATCCAATCCGTTTCCGAGGAGGACCCGGACGCCGAGATCGAAGTCGTCGTCCGGGTCGGGAGTATCGACGTCATCGTCACCCGCAAGCGCAAGCCGTATCACTACGAGTCGGACTTCGCCCGCCTGGGCCTGAATCCCCGGGAGACCGACATCGTCATCGTCAAAATCGGCTACCTGGTCCCCGAGTTGTACGACATGCGGGGCGGCTGGCTGATGGCGCTGACCCCGGGCGGCGTAGACCAGGATCTCGAACGTCTCCCGTACGAGCGCATCCAGCGCCCGATGATCCCGTTCGACATGGACATGGCGGATCCCGATCTCGGCGCACGTCTCGTTCCGATGTCGAACGAGCATCCGTAGGAAAGTATCCGTAGACACCCAACCGGACAGGACACCCGGTGGACGCGGTCAGTTGTCGCCAAGCGCCGTCAGCTTTGGAATAGCGTCTACGGCAATCCGATAATAATCGCTGTCCTTCTCGATCCCGATACTGTCGTAGCCGATGGCGTTGCAGGCAGCCAGTGTGGAGCCGGCGCCCGCAAACGGATCCAGAACGATTCCTTCGCCGAGCGGTAACGCGGCCCTGACGACCTGCCGGTGGTCCCGCCGATTCCGCAGCCAGTCGAAGCAATCCGTCCTGTGCATCGTCGATTGCCGAAACCGGAACGGGGCTTCCCGTCTACCGTCGTCATGGCCGGCGTGCTCGGTCGCGCTCATGCGGCCGGACGATAGACGCCCGGACGTCTGTCGTCAATTTTGTCTGTCAGTTCTGTCTGTCAATTTTGCCCATCAATTCGGGACGGCCGAAGTGCTCGGCGAGCGTCTGGCCGAGCGCTTCCTGACGCAGGTCTATGGCGACTATCTCCATGTCGCGATTGACGAGGTAGTTCTTGGGAAGTCCCACTACGCCATAATCCTTGATGACCGGGCTTTCGTATGCCAGCAGGTCGCCGGCGTTGTACCAGGGGATGTCTTCCTCGATGGACAAGATCTCCCAGTCCTCGCGGTCCTCATCCAGCGTGACCGATATGATCTCGAAGCCCTCGTTGGAGAACTCGGCATAGGCGCGCTTCATGTACGGAATCTCCGCGCGACACGGCGCGCACCAGACGGCCCAGAACTCGAGCAACACGAGTTCGTTTCGTGCCAGAACTTCCGACAAGGTCACAGAGTCGCCGGCGAGCGTGGGCAAGGTAAAATCGACGGCTTCGGAACCGATGCCGAAACTCGCACTGTTCTCATGAAGCTGGGTAAAAGCGGCCACGCGGGCGCGATATCGCTCCGCGACTTCGGAAGCCCCGAGTATCTCCTCCAGCTCATCGAGACGAGAGAGAGCCTCCTCGGCAGACAGCGCGCCTCCGCGTGTGATCGCCAGGAGCGCGAGCAGCGGCCGACTGTCGTCGGACACGATTGCGGCCATTGCGTCGCGCTCGAAGCTCGTCGCTGCCTTATCGACCGGCGCGATCTCGTCTTTGTAAAACGCGTTCAACGCTTCTTCGGTCTCCCCGGCCGCTTGCATATCGGCGAACTGTCGATAAAGCGAGCTCCGCCTGTCGGTGAGTTCGATGTACTCCGGCTCGTCCTGCCAGGAATAGAACAGCTCGTTGTTGAGAGGCCCATCCCCCCGCACCTTGATTTCGTTGTGCGGCCCTGTCGTCGTGATCGTGAAATTGCCGGGCTCCAGTACGAACTGCGACTGTCCGATATAGCGGCCGTCATCGTCCTTCACCGCCAGCCACGCCACTTCCGGATCGCCCGCGGCAAGGCTCACATCGATGACCCCATTCTCAATTCGCAGTGTGAGCAGGGGCACCGTAAGCCCGATGCGTCCCGGCACGGTCGAAATCTCGAACGTACCGGTCATTGTCCGTTCGCTGATATCGCCGCTGATGCTGTATGCCGTCGGCGCCTCTGTCCGGGCGCAGGCGCCAAGTACGATTAACGCGACAAGCAAGACATGTCTGTACCACATTGTTTCACTCACGTCGGATAGGCTCAGTAATCGAAGTTCAAGCGGAGGTTGACGAAGATGCGGCGGCCCTTGGGATCGATGCGCTGCATGTCGAACGGCGCACTATTCGAATTGTTGTAGTACGGAAAATCTTCGTCCGTCAGGTTGATCACACCGGCGGATACCTCGAGACCGAGGTTCTCGAACTCGTAGCGCCCGGTCAGGTCGAAGGTCGTGTACGAATCGACTTTCTCCGCGAGTCCCTG
This sequence comes from Woeseiaceae bacterium, assembly GCA_028279985.1. GTDB lineage: Bacteria > Pseudomonadota > Gammaproteobacteria > Steroidobacterales > Woeseiaceae > UBA1847. The sequence continues at coordinate 46,808 of JANQMR010000025.1, read as the reverse complement.
GGCATAGACATCGCGCGGCCTCATGAACAGGATCTGTCCGACGCCGCCGATGTTGTCGTAGCTGTCCGTATGATTGGCGGCGAACGCCATGCTGTAATTGTCGCGGTGCCAGACGACCGATGCCTGGTGCACCCATCTGGGCAAGCCGAGGTCCGTGCCGTCCCGCCGATCGATGGTCCCGAGAATGTTGCGTTCGGTTTTCAGGGTCTGCGTTGCCGACCAGTGGAAATCGAGTCGTCCCAGGGCCGATGAATCGAGGCTGAAGCCGGCCCGGTAATCCACCGATTCGCTATTGGTGCCGTTGATGTTGATCGGAATCGAAGACAGCGCCGTGATATAGCCTGCCTCGTTACGCCGCACGCTGCCCATCGGCCCCTCCGGACCGAAACCGCCATCCACCCAGATCTGGTCGTCGAACAGGATGGCCAAGGTGGTCTGGAACTGATTCGAGATTTCCGTGTTGTTGTAGTTGACGCTCAGGAAGGCGGACTCCAGGAAAGCCGGTGTCCAGTCGAACCCGACCGACCAGGACTCGGAGGTCTCCCCCTCGAGCCCGTTGTTCGGTCCTCGGCGTATCTCGATCTCGGCAGGCCCTACGCCGTAGGGAGGATTCGGCCCCGGCGGGAGGAACGGGTCCGCGTTCGGGCCCCTGAAGTAGAACCATTCTGGCGGGTACAATGAAATCAGACGATCTGCCTGGAACATATGCGTCATCGTCGGCGCACGAAACGCTTGAGTCCAGTTGCCGCGAATCTTCAAGCGCTCAACCGGGTTCCAGACGAGACCGGCTTTCGGACTGAACTCTTCAAACCGGTTGTTGATCTCGGTAGTCGGGGTGGATGCCTTGCCTTCGTAGCTGTCCAGCCGGCCGGCAAGGTTGAGCGCCAGCGAGTAGATGCCGGACTTGCGATTGCCTTCGCCGACGAGCGGAATATTGGCTTCGATGAACCCTGCCCACAATGAACGGGACGGACTGGTCGTGGCGAACGAGGATTGCGACTGGTCTCCGGACGTCACGAGAAAATCGTCGTGAAGATTCATGCTCTCGTCCCGGTACTCGGTGCCTACAGCAACTCGCACATCGCCGCCCGGAATCGAGAACAGCGCCCCTTCGGCCGTCAGCAGCCAGGTCTCGGTCTTCGATTTCGTCGGCGCCGTCAGACTGTCAATGCTTGGACCGGTGACGATCGCCGAGCTGAGATCGTTCTGCGCAGTGCCGTTACCGAACGGGTTGAAGGCGACGTTCGGGTCGGAGCTGTTTGCCAGCAACTGCAGCGCATCGAAGTCGAGATTCGGCATGCTGTTCTCGTAGCTCGACTCGACTTCGTTGATGCCGCCGCTGAAGTCGATGGTCCAGTTGTCGTTGGGCCTGTAAATCAGGCCGGCAACGACGCCGAGCCGTTCGTCGCTGGTTCGGTTTTCCGACAACGGAATTTGACCGCGAAGGGCTTCCTGGTAGAGCGTCGACCCGACGGCAAGATCGATGCCGGTATCGTTGAATGCGTTGCTCGTCGGGATGACGACGTCGGGCGGAAACCCAAACGGCGTGAAGCCGCCAGAAATCCAGGGCATCCGATGGGAAACCGATTCCGTCTCGTCCTCGGAGTACTGGACATCCGAGTAGAACTCGAGCGAATCGCCGCTCAGTTGCTGTTGGTACGAGAGCGAAAACGCGAGCTTCTCGTTGTCCGCACCCAGGTATATGGGAATGTTTTCAACGAGGCGGGCGGGCACCTGGATCAGGCGGCCGCTGATTCCATTGATATCGTCCGCAGTCAGGGGCGTCGTGCCGTCGTCGTCGGGTCGCAGGTAACCGTAGGGAGCGAAGTCCTGCGGACCAACGCCCCGGATGGCGCCGGGCGACCCGGTTGTGCGACCGTCGACGCCGCCGATGTCCACTCGATTAAGCGTGGTGAATCCCGCTTTGGCGGCGGGGGTCGGCTCGGTATCCGTCCAGCTACCGTTGATGGTCACATTGCCCGTATCCCAGGTGTGGCCGAAACTCGCACTGTAACGATTGCTGTCACCGCCATTCTCGGCGCTTTCGTGTCGCGCCGAGATCTCGAAACCCGAGTAGTCCCTGCGCAGGATGAAGTTGATGACACCGCCGATGGCATCGGCTCCGTAAAGCGCGCTGGCGCCGTCGAGTATGATCTCGACACGCTCGATCGCCGAAAACGGGATGGAATTCACATTGGCGCCGCTGACTACCCCGAGCGACTGGATCTCGGCGCCGCTCGATGTCGCCTGCCGGCGCCCGTTGACGAGAATGAGTACGTTCGACTCGCCAAGGCCGCGCAGGTTGGCCAGTCCCTCGCCCTGGAGCCGAGTGGACTGGGCAATGCTTCCGGTCGGATTATCCGTACCCAGGCTCGTGGTCGCCGAATTGACGCTACTGAAATTCTGCGGCAGCGAGGCGAGAACGTCCTCGATACTGTTGAAACCGCGAGCATCGATTTCTTCACGCGTGATTGTCAGGCCATGCGACGTAATCGCCGCGCCTTTGATGCGCGTGCCCGTTACGACGATCTCGTCGAGAGCCTCTATATCGTCATCGTTGTCGTTATTCTGTGCCAGGGCGTTACCGCTGACGAAGATTAGCGCGAGCAGCGTTGCTGGAACTGCGCTCTGCCTTTTTTGCTGGAACATTAGTCTTTTCCCCCACTAGAGCATCCAGGTCGAGTCACCGGAAACCTAGTGAGGAAACATTGCAGGGACATTGAATGAGGCTGCCGAGGAATGACCGGCCCCAGGTCCCTGTGAAGTCAGGCGTTTCTCGGTTGTCCGGCTACCGAATGTGGGAACGTCAGTTCGAATACGGCACCGCCTTCCGGCGCATTGCGCGTGGACACGGACCCATTGTGCATTCTCATGACCTTGGCGACTATGGCAAGCCCTATTCCATGCCCCCGCTTGTTCGGCGGATGCTTGAAGAACGGCTCGAAAACCTGCCGCACGTCCTCCTCCGGCACACCGGGCCCTTCGTCCTGAACCGTGACCTTGTTGCGGTCGACCGTCACCCGGACGGTCTTTCCGTCGGGTGTAAACTGGATCGCATTGTCGATCAGGTTGGCAACGGCGCTGTTGACGGCGCCGCGGTCCCCGCGGATGCGAACCTTGCCGTCTCCCCCGTCGAATACCAGTTCCCTGCCGGCGTTCAATACCTTGGCGCCGCGTTCCACGCAGATGTCCTCGACGACTTTTGCGAGATCGAGCGTTTCGAAATTGCCGTCCACGGAGCGGAGCTTCGCCAGTTCGAGTAGCTGCTGGATCATCGACGCCATGTTCTCGACGTCGTCGTCGAGCTGTTGCTTGAGTTCCGAGTCCGGCAACTCCTCGATTCTGGCGCGATGCACGGCCAGCGGGGTCCGGAGCTCGTGGGCGGCGGCCGCGGCAAACAGGCGCTGCTGCTCGCCTGCGGCCTCCAGCCTGGCAATGGCGTGATTGGTCGCCTGGACCATCGGCAGGATTTCCTTCGGCAGGTTTTCTTCGGGTAGGCGTACGACCTTCTTACTCCTGCCGATCCGGGATGCCGCCTGCGAAATCTCACGGATTCGCGTCGTCATGGGTGCGAAGATCAGCGTGACGAGGCCCGCAAGCACAAGCGCTACCGCGGCAGTTCCCGCCAAGTTGCGTTGGGTCCTGCCGCCGAACGCGTAGTTGTACCGGATTGCCTCGACGATATCCCGCGGACGCAGCTTGCCCGTTTCCAGGCCGTCAACCTCGACGTAGTATTGTTTGTCGCCGCAGGTGTTGCTTTCCACGTAGCGCAAAGGAGGCGTGTCGTCATTCCAGAAGAACAAGGCCGACGGCGCTATTGCACAGCCGCCGGGATCCTCGCCTTCCGGCGACAATCGCGAGTCGGCCACGACCCGATGCCTGTATTTCGGGTCGCCGGGGCCGCTCCGGATCACCCGGCCGTTCCATTCCACGTAGTACCAGAGTTCAGGGTTGAGGTCGGCCAACTCCGCCAGCCATTGCTCGTTCTCCCGGGCCCGGTCTGCAGCTCGTCGGGCCCGGTCTGTATATTGAATGAGACCGATGTTCTCCTTGAGCGCGAGAACGAGTCCGAACCTCGTCGTATTGACGGTATCCGTTCTGAGGAGGTAGTCGGCTATCCAGAGCCCCACTGTCAGCAGGAACGACGAAACGAGGATCGCCAGCACCGCGAGAACCTGGATCCTGCGCCTGAGCGAGTAGTTGCCTTTCCGTTCCTGGTGCTTCGCCATCACTCTTCCTCGCGGAGCAGGTAGCCGAGTCCCCTGGCCGTCTGGATTTTCACTCCGGACTGCAGGTCGCGCAGGCGTGTACGCAAACGCGAAACGTGCGAGTCGAGCGTGTTCGATGCCGGCACCTCGTCGAAGCCGTACAGGCGGTCCAAGATCTTGCTGCGGCGGACGATCTTCTTCGCGTTCGTCACCAGAAGCTCAAGTATCAGGTACTCGTACCGTCGCAACTCGACGGTCTTGTCGCCGACATGAAACACGCGAGACGCGAGATCGAAGCGTAAGGCGCCGACTTCCACGCAGCCCATGTTCACTGCCCTAGGCAGCCGCAACATGACCCGAACCCTGGCGAGCAACTCTTTCGGCGCACAGGGCTTTACGACGTATTCGTGGGCGCCGATGTCGAGACCGGCGACTTTGTCGTCGAGATCGCCGAGCGCCGAGAGAACGAGAAAGCGCGGCACCGGGTCGAGTTTTTGCGATTTGACGATCAGCGACAGCCCGTCGCCATCGGGCAGGCGCCGATCGAGCAACACGAGTGGATACTCTATGCTCTGCACGGACTCCCAGGCGATTCGCAGGTTTTCCGCGATGTCGACGTCGTATCCGTTCTCGCTGAGAAACTTGCGTGTACTTTGGGCGAGGTCATACTCGTCTTCTACGAGCAGAATTCTCATGCGATTACCTGTGTCCGAGCCGGCCCCGCGAGTGACTGTATATCATTGTGGCAGCGCGAGTATTCCTTGAGATGTATTCCCAGCCGTCGGTATCGAAACCGCCATACTACGCCATCGGCGAGGCGCCGGCCAAGAGGTCGCAGGCACCTCGCAACTGCGACTTTGCCCGGCGCCAACGTCTTATACTAGAGACAGCCGGCGGCGAGCTCTCGATGCTCGTCCGTGAGGCAATACGGGTTGGCCGGGATGCGTTCGGCCGACAAGTAGCCTGACATAATGGGCCATATATGCAGGAGAAGATGGCGAAGCGAGGCACATTCGAGGGTCGGGAAGGCCTTGAAGCCTGGACCAGGAGCCAGCTTGAGACCTATGCGCGCGAGTACGGAAGTGCGCTGAAACGGTACTTCGATCGCCGCGGCGCGGCGTCGGAAGTATCGCAGGACCTGGTTCAGGAGGTTTTCGTGAGGCTTGCCGGACTCAGCCGAAAAAGCGCCATACGAAACGGTGAAGCCTACCTCATGCGAACCGCCTCGAACGTGTGGATCGACTACCTTCGAAAGCAGCAGCGAGCCGACGGCCGTATCCACTTCGAGTACGACGACGACACGCATTCACCTGCAGGATCGTCGCCCGAAAACGTCTTGGAGAGCAGGCAGAACCTCGAGCAGGTCGTTCGGGCGCTGGAGGGACTTCCTCCGCGGACCCGGCAAATCTACCTCCTGTGCCGCGTGGACGGCCAGCACCGGCGGGTGGTGGCGAAACAGCTTCGGATTTCAATCAGTGCGGTGGACAAGCATCTGATATCCGCGACGAAGACCATAGGCCTTGCCGCAAAGGATAGGGATTAAAAGGCGTGAGTACGTTTACGGATCAGGAACAGAGCATCGAGGACCAGGCAGCGTTCTGGCTCGTCCGGCTGGGTTCTCAGGATTGCACCCCTGAAGACCGCTTCGCGTTCGAAGCCTGGAAGCAGGAAGACCCGGCCCATGAGCGCATGTTCCTGCGGCTGCAACGGGGCAATGCCGTTGTCGACCGCCATATGACCGACCCGAGGATCGTGGCGATGCTCGAGGAGGCGCGCGCGGATCAGCAAGCGGAGCTTGCCCGTGGGACCTTGTCTGCCGCCACTCCCCGGGCCGCGGGCGGACTCGCTGCGCTGGCGGCGAGTATCGTCATTGCCTTGGCGGCGGCGTTTGTCGCCATCCCTTCGTTTCGCGGGGCCGGTCCGGATGCGCCGCCGCCGGAGATGGTACAGACGCCGAGCGGCATCGAAGTCTTCGAAACCTCCGTTGGCGAGCGATCGACAATTACGCTTGCCGACGGCTCGATCGTCTCGATCAACACGAATTCCCTGGTCGAGGTCTCGTTTTCGGCGTCGGAGCGCCTTGTCAGCCTGTTGCGCGGGCAGGCGTATTTCGAGGTAGAGAAGGCCGTCTCCCGCCCGTTTGTCGTTCAAGCCGGCGATCAGCGCGTCGTGGCGCTGGGTACGGCATTCGATGTCCGTTTCGACCGGGAGGACCTCGTCGAGATCACATTGGTCGAAGGGCGGGTCGAAGTGAACGACGTTTCGCGCCTGCACGATACGTCCTCTGCGAAAGGCGTTCAGGCGCCGCCGGATCCGATCGAGCTTACCCCCGGCCAGAGACTCATCGCGAGAGTCGCGTCGGCGCCCGAGGTGGTCGTCACCGATACCGTCGAGGAGACGAGCTGGCGGAATGGCCAGTTGGTTTTTCGCAAGCGGCCCTTGGCCGGCGTGGTCGAGGAGATGAACAGATACAGCGTGCAAAAACTCGTCCTCGCCGAGGATCCGCGTGTCCGCAACCTGGAGCTCAGCGGCGTGTTCAACTCCGGCGGACGGGCCTCGTCTTTCGTAAATGCGCTCGAAGCGCTTCACCCGCTGGAGGCCGAGCGCAGCGGACGCGACGAGATAACCTTGCTGTGGCGGGAATGATCTGCCGCCTGTCTGCCACTTAATCTGGAGCCTTGACGGCAAGAATCCCGAATCTCTACTGAAGCTTTTTACTTCCCCGGCGTCTATTAGGACAGGATAAGACCAAGATCGCTTTATGGATCGCTATGGGGGAGTGATGAAAACACTAAGAAAAGAGTCTCTGAAGAGGCTCACGCTGAAAACGGCCGCGGCAGCTTTGTTCGTCTGGACAACCACGGTCTCCGCACAGACTTCCGAAACCTACGAGCTGGATATCGAAGCGCAGGACCTGGGTTCCGCGATCATGCTCTACGGTGTGCAGACCGGTAATGAGGTTCTGTTCAGGGACTCGGACGTCCAGGGTATCCGTACCGACGGCGTTCAGGGACGCTTTACCGCAGACGAGGCGATCAGAAAACTTCTCGAGAATACGGACGTCCCCTATCGCAAGAATGCTGACGGAACGCTGATCGTCGGCCAGGCGGCGATTTCCCGGGCAAGCGGAGAAGGAAGCACCGAGCCTGCGGCCAGGCCCGCCGAATCGTCAGGGCAGCCCGAAGAGGAGTCGACGATCACGATCGACGAGCTTCGCGACCTCGGCGTCATCGGCAACGAAGAGGAGGAGAAAGAGCTGCGCGGTCTCATCGACGTGATTGTCGTAACAGGGTCGCGAAACGTCGGCGTTCGGCGCTTCGAAGACGACGCTCAGCCCTATATCGTCTTCAACTCGGATGACATCCGTAACTCTTTCGCCGGCAATCTCGAGGAATTCTTTCGTACGAGGCTTCCCCAGAATACGTCCTCGGGCACGACGCAGCAATTCAGCAACAGACTCGGCGAGATCGGCAACACCAGCTCCGTGAATCTTCGCGGTCTCGGAGCCGCGCAGACATTGATTCTCGTGAACGGCCGGCGAGCCCCGCGCGTGAGCGCAGACCTGGGGTCGCAATCGAACGGCGGTTTCAATTTCCAGCAGGCCGACATCAACGGCATACCGCTTGCCTCGATAGAGCGTATCGAAGTGCTGCCCGCCACCGCATCCGGCATTTACGGCGGCGGCGCGACCGGCGGGGTGATAAACATCATTACGCGCCGCGACTTCAGGGGCGGTGAAGTCGAGCTGCAGTACGGGAACACGTTCGACGCCGATTTCAGTGAGTATCGAGTCGACGCCAGCTACGGGTTTGCGCTGGAGAACGGCAGGACCAATGTCCTGTTCACGGGAAGCCACGTCGGTTCCGGTGAGCTCCTGGTCGGAGAAAGGGACTTTGGCCGCGATAGCCTGAACTTGCTCCTGGCAAACAATCCGAGTGAGTACTTCGGCCAAACCACGCCGCCGCTAGGGGCGACACCGAACATCAGGTCCCCGTTCGGCAACCTGGTTCTGGACGACGGAACGGACCTCGGCAGCAACATCACTTTCGTGCCGGCCGGTTATGCCGGGGTCGCGTCCGACGGCGGCCAGGCGCTGATCGATAATGCCGGCCAGTTCAACATGAACCCGTCCCAGGATCTAAACGGCGACTTGCGGCCCATTCGCCAGTCGCCCGAGGTCAACAGTGTCGGTCTCTCGGTACGCAGAGATTTCACCGAGAATCTCGAGCTCTATCTCGATACCTCGTTCAGCAGCAACGAGGGACAGCGCCTCTTGCTGACGACCGGGCCGAGAATCTTCATGCCCGGGGTCGCGCCCGGTAACCCGTTCCAGGGTTTCGTGAGCGTGAACTATCCGGTTCCCGGCGTTAGCTCCGAGACGACCGTGACGCAGGAGTCGCTCGCCGTCATCGGCGGCGGTACTTACCAGTTGCCGAACGACTGGATCATTACCGCCGACTATAACTGGAGCAGGGCACGCACCGAGCAGGTCGGCACCGCACCCGGTTTCGACAACTTCTTCGGCGTCAACTCGGCGATCGACTCAGGTGTGCTGGACATATTCAGTGACACGTCGACGTTTCCGCTCGACCTGTCGCCTTTCGCCGTCGTTTCGCCGAACAGCATCATCGGACCCAGGGATTCACTGCTGAACAACTTCGCCGTTCGCGCATCCGGGCCCGTATTCGACCTGCCGGCAGGCTCGGTGCACGTCTCCACGCTGATCGAAACCAGGGACGAGAAACTGGATGACTATTATCTCGATAGCTACGATTTCCTTTCCGGTATTCCCGGAAGCTTAAGCACCGACTATGTGCCGAGCCGCGACCAGTCCACGGACAGCGCCTACCTGGAGGTATTGATACCGATTTTCTCCGCGGCCAACAAAGTCCCGCTCGTGCAAGCCCTGGACTTTCAGATATCCGGGCGCTACGACGACTACTCGACGGAATCGCCGGCGGCTTTCTTGGAGTTTCCCGTCGATGCACGTGGCGAGCTGCCGGACGATTCGATCGAGACCGATCGCAACGACTTCGATTCCTTCAACTACACGCTGGGCCTGCGTTACGAGATGAGCGACGATCTCCTGCTCCGCGCGAGCTATGGTACCGGATTCCTGCCGCCATCCGTCGGGCAGATCTTTCGCGAGAGTGACGACAACTTTTTCATCGTCGGCAACGACCCCAAGCGTAATGGCGAGCGTGTCTTCGTTCGGGGAAAAGTGTTGTTCGGAGGCAACCCGGATCTGACGCCCGAGGAATCCGAGAGCTGGTCCGTCGGCGCCATCCTGACCCCGCGCGCCTTGCCGGGTTTTCGACTCTCGCTCGACTATTCGGTCATCGAGAAGACCGATGAGATCCTGTTCGCCGACAATCAGCTCATCCTCGATAATGAGGATCTCCTGCCCGGCCGGGTCGACCGCGATGAGCTGACGCAGGCGGATATCGATGCCGGATTCGATGTGGGGCCCGTCAAAGGCATCGACCGGTCGTTGCTGAATTTCGCGAATACGGAGTCGGAAGCGCTGGATATCCAGATCGATCAGTTCATTGAGACCGATCGATACGGCGATTTCCGGTTCTACGCGGTGGCGACGAAGATGTTCCGCGTTGCACAGCAGTTTACCGAAACGAGCGACGTCGTCGATCGGGTCGGATTCGACAACGGGCCGCTGGAGTGGCGCGCGAACTTCGGCTTGACCTGGACGAGTCCCGCCAGTGCCTGGATGCTCGGCTGGAATGCCCAGCACTACGACAGCTATCTCGTCTACGGAGCAGGTTCGTCCGACGCTGTGATCGATCAGAGCGTTCTCCGGCAAGGCGCCGAGAGCATACCGTCGGAGACCTACCACGATCTCTTTCTCAAGCTCGATCTGGATGCGTTCTACGCGACGGCTGGCGGCGTGTTCGAAGGCTTGGAAATGCGAGTCGGCGTCCAGAATGCCTTCGACAAGGTACCGGAGGTACGCGCGGGCTTTTCGCCGACCGATGGACGGTTCAGCATTTACGGCGACAACCGCCTGCGTCGTTTCACTGTCAACCTGAGCAAGCAATTCTAGCGAATTGCCGATACCCACCCAGCGCCCGGTCCGCCGGATCGGGCGCTACTTTAACGAGGAACCCGGAATGAAATACGCTCGACCATTCGTTGCCGCAGCAGTCGGCTTTTTGGCTGTATCCTGTGCTGTGTTGGATGAGCCGACACGCGGTATTCAGCTTGTCGAGAAGGTGGAGAGGGTCGGCGACGAAATCGTAATCCCTTACGAGAAGTACGTGCTCGACAATGGACTGACGGTGGTGTTGCATCACGACGCCTCCGATCCGCTGGTGCATGTCGATGTCACTTATCACGTCGGTTCGGCGCGGGAGGAGGTCGGCAAGTCTGGGTTTGCTCACTTCTTCGAACACATGATGTTTCAGGGGTCCGAGAACGTCGAAGACGACCAGCATTTCAAGATCGTCAACGAAGCCGGCGGCACCCTGAACGGAACCACCAATATCGATCGTACGAACTACTATCAAACGGTTCCGAGAAATCAGCTCGAGAAGACCCTGTGGCTCGAAGCGGACCGAATGGGCTTTCTCCTGCCGGCGGTCACGCAGGAAAAATTCGAAATACAGCGCAGCACGGTCAAGAACGAGCGCGCCCAGAACTACGAGAATCGACCTTACGGATTGCAGTTCGAGCGTACGGTCGAGGCGCTTTACCCGGAAGGCCACCCGTACTCCTGGATGACGATTGGCTACGTCGAAGATCTGGATCGTGTCGACGTCGACGACCTGAAAGCCTTCTTCCGGCGCTGGTACGGGCCCAACAACGCGACGCTCACCATCGGCGGCGATTTCGACCGTGGCCGGACGCTGGAATGGGTTCGGAAGTACTTCGGGCCTATTCCGCGAGGTCCGGCTGTCGAGCCCGCCGAGAAGTGGCCGGTAACGCTGGACGCCGATCGCTACCTGTCGATGGAGGACAAAGTGGCGGCGTCCCTTTTGCGGGTCTCGCTGCCGACGGTCTATTTCGGTCATCCCGATGAAATCGCGCTCGACGCGCTGGCGGACATTCTCGTGAAGGGAACGTCGTCCCTGTTGTACAGACGGCTCCAGAGTACCGGCCTGTCAGCCTCGACGACCGGCGGTCACACCTGCGGAGAGCTGTCATGCGCGTTGACGTTCAGTCTCATGCCGGCCGAAGGTCACTCACTGCATGACGTGCAGTCGGCTTTCGAGGAGGCGCTGCAAGAGTTCGAAGAGCACGGCCCCACCGATGACGACCTGACAAAGATCAAGAACGGCGCGAAGGCGCAAGCCGTTTTTCAGATGCAAAGCGTGGGAGGCAAGGTTGGATACCTCGCCATCATGGAAACGCTCAAGGGAAGCCCGAATCAGATCGGCGCCAACATTGCCGGGATCGATGCGTTGACCAAAGCCGACGTCGTTCGCGTGTTCGAAAAGTACCTGAAGGACAAGCCTGCCGTTTATCTGAGAATCGTACCGGAGGGCGAAATCGACACACTGAAGACGCCGGACAACTGGACGTTTCCCGGTCGTGATCTGGGCGCCCCGGATTCTGCGGAGCCCGACGACTTCGTCGTCCCACCCGTCGTGGATTCGTTCGATCGCAGCGTGATGCCGCCGGAAGGACCCGTGCCGGCCTTGCAGTCCCTGCAAAGCTGGCACGCGGAGTTGCCCAACGGGATCGGTGTGATGGGCGTGCAGACTGACGAAGTTCCCACCACGGCGGTCCTCATGCGGATGAAGGTCGGCTTGCAGCACGAGCCGCGCGACAAGCTGGGTGTGGCGAACGTGACGGCCTACGTCATGAATGAGTCCACCGAACTCAGTACCGCCGAAGACCTCAACCTCCGTCTGGCGAAGCTCAGCTCGACGCTTCGATTCTACACCGACGGAGAGTACGCGTTCATGAGCATCGGCGGTTTGACCGCCACGCTCGATGAGACGCTGGAAATTGCGGCCGAAAGACTGACCCGGCCTAAATTCGATGCCGACGAATTCGACCGCTGGCATAAACAGGCCTTGAAGCTCATCGCAATCGGCGAGGACTTTGCGCCGGGCGTCGCGAATAACGTCTTGCCGTTATTGCTCTTCGGTTCCGGCAACAACTTCGCGTATTCGAGCATCGGCCTTAAGGAGTCCGTCGAAACCGTCACGCTCGAAGACGTTCGGAATTTCTACGAGCAGCATTACTCGCCTTCGGTCGCGGAGATTCTGGTCATATCGGACCTTGCGCAAGACGAGGTGATGGAGAGTCTCTCGGTGCTCTCCGGATGGGAGCGCAAACCGGTACCGGTCGCGGCGGACTTCGAGCCCTTTCCCGAGTTACAGGGAGGCGCGATCTATCTCGTCGATCAGGCCGGGGCCAAGCAATCGGAGATTCGTGTCGCGTCTCGAAGCGTTCCGTACGATGCGCTGGGCGAGCACTACCGGCTGAATCTTCTGAATCATTCTCTGGGCGGCTCTTTCAACAGCCGGATCAACCTCAACCTCCGGGAGGACAAGGGCTACACGTACGGGGCCTTCGCCTATCTGCGAGCCAACGAAAGCAACGGGCGCTACGTCATTCAAACCAGCGTACGAAACGACGTCACTGCGGCGGCTATCGAGGAGATCTTCGCCGAGGTCGGCGCCGTTTACCGCCAAGGCATTACCGAGGAAGAGCTCGTGTCTACGAGACGCGCCATCGGCCAGCGTAACGCCCTGTCTTACGAGACGCCCAATCACAAAGTCCACATCATGGCGCAAACGCAGCGGTACGGACTCAGTCACAATTGGCCGAGGCGGCAGCACGAGATTTTGATGAACGTCGGCGTCGAAGAGCTCAATGAACTGGCCGGAAAGCATCTCGACGTCGATGAGATGATCACCGTCGTCGTCGGCGACAAGGCGGAGATTCTGTCGGATCTCGAAACGCTCGGCCGGCCCATCATCGAGATCGACAAGCAGGCGAGACCGATAAACGAGAGTTCCTAGAAGCCGAGGAATCACTCTTATCGGCCGTGCCAATTCTTTATAATCAGTTGGCCCTAGCCGAACTCTGACCGACTGCTTCCGGCCGGCCCGGCCGGAAGCCCGGTCTGAGTTAAAATGACGGCCGCTGACCCGAAAGCCGGATCTGCTCGAGTTATTGCACTTTGCTCTTTGGCTATCCGTGAAAATTCGACCCGTAAAGTGGGGTGATCGTGACGAGTGGCGCCGAATGCGGGCGAGACTCTATTCGAATCCCGACCCCCGAGAGATAGACGACTGGTTCGAAGCGGCCGAGGGCGGTGGGGCAACTCTCGTGGGCGTAGCGGTCATTGTCGCCGATCGAGGGAACGGCTCACTCGCCGGCTTCGTCGAGATAGGGTCGCGAAACTACGCCGAGGGATGTGAGACGACCCCCGTTGCCTACCTGGAGGGATGGTATGTCGATCCCGACGTTCGCCGAACCGGATTGGGCGCGAGCCTATTGAAGGCCGCGGAAACGTGGGCACTGGAGCATGGATACAGCGAGATAGCCAGCGACGCGGAACTTGGCAACGAAATCAGCCTGCAAGCCCATCTTGCGCTCGGCTTTGAAGAAGTGGAGCGTCAGATCTGTTTCAAGAAGCGTTTGCGGTAGTACTTGTGTGGCCGCCGTTGGTCGGTTCCAGCACTTCGGGATGCCGTTTGGCGACCTTTAGGAGGGTCTTAGCAGTGCTTCTCTGTGGCACCAGTGAGACATCGGCGGCAGAATCCAGGCCGACCTCCGCTTCTGCTTCCAGATAGCCTGTCTGAAACGTTCGCCTGTTACGACGATTTCATCTAGTGGATCAGCGCCTCCGCCGGGTCGATTGGGAGAGGCTGGATACCTGGTAACTCTCACGCGCGAAACTCGTTGTCTGATCGACAAACGGGCCCTTGTTGATCTCTGGGTTGAGAATTATCCTGCCAGCTTGCGAGAAAACTACGGACTTAGCCGAGACGACCGTAAACGAACTCGAGAAATTCGGCATACTCCGAGCGTGCCATGTGGCAAAATCCCACGAATACTACCGGAGGTGGGAACAGATGGGACGGACGGACATAGATTTTCTCCGGCGAACCCCCGCCTACTCGTACGTCGAGGCGGCACACTATCTCAACCTCCCGCCGAGCACACTATCGTCCTGGTTCAGGGGCCAGACGTACACACACGACCATGAGATTCGTCGCTTCCGCCCCGTCATCAGGCTTGACGGAAAGCCCGGCGAAGGGCTTTCGTTTCTGAACCTCATTGAAGCACATGTTTTGGCGGCAATTCGGCGCCAACATCGCGTTCCGCTGCAGAAAGTCCGAAAGGCGCTCGACTACGTACAGCGGCGGCTGGACATCCAGCGTCCCTTGGTCGATGTGCGTTTCGAGACCGACGGCGTTGATCTGTTCGTGCACGAGCTTGAAAGACTGATCAACGTTTCCAGGGAAGGACAGCTCGAGATCGAGCCGGTGATTCTCCGGTATCTGCAACGAATTGAACGGGATCTGACCGGCGCACCGATCAAATTGTATCCGTTTACTCGTAAGTCCGTATCCGCAGAAGAGCCGGCGCCGGTGGAAATAGATCCGCGCGTGGCGTTCGGACGTCCCGTCCTCGTCGGCCGGGGGGTCCCGACGGCCATCCTGGCGGATCGTTTTAAAGCGGGTGATTCACTAGCAGATCTGGCAGAAGACTATGACACCTCGGCGCAAAACATCGAGGAAGCGATCCGCTGCGAACTCACTCGCCGCGAAGCGGCTTGAACACGCTGTCTTCTACCTCGATCTTGTACACATTTGGATTGTCAGGACGACTCAGCAAAGTTCGATTGACCAGGTAGCCGGAAGGCCGAAGGTAACGCGGAATCTCGCAGTCCAGTCCGGGTGCCCTTTCGGCGCAACCTGTTTTGGTCAACTGCAGTTGACGGGCGCTGAAACTTTGTGTGGAATTAGATAGTCGCTCCAGCCGGGTGGCGCCGCTCTTTGTCGATGAGCGGGCGAGTTCTTGAGATTGCCGAGACGCGGAGACCGTCGATACGCACGCCGATCCGGATCCGAGGATCTGAACGGAGTGATGGATTGAAGGTCCTATTTCACGGGATCGCTCCCGGGTTGCCGGCGCTGTGTGCGGCGGAGCGGTCGTACAGGTTGGCGCGGAATCGCCGTTTTGCCCCGAATGTCGAGACAGGGAAAGTGAATGAAGCCACACGGCTCTAGCGACCAGACGTTTTCGCGCGACACCGGTGACCTCTTGATACTGCGTCAGCCGGACGATTGGCACGTCCATCTGCGCGACGGCGGTATGCTGGCCTTTGCCGCCGATTACACGGCCCGGCAGTTTGCGCGCGCCATCGTGATGCCGAACCTCGACCCACCGGTGACGACGACCGCCGCGGCCGAAGCATACCGGACACGCATTCTCGACGTATTACCCGAGGGTCGTCGATTCACACCGCTGATGACCGCTTACCTGACCGACGATATCGATGCGGAGGAGATCGCAAGGGGTTTCTCGGGCGGTGTGCTGACGGCGTGCAAACTCTACCCCGCCGGCGCCACCACCAATTCGGCGAATGGCGTGACGGATGTCCGCAAGATCTGGCCGGTGCTGGAGCGCATGCACTCGATCGATATGCCGCTCCTCGTGCACGGCGAGGTCGTGTCGCCCGATATCGACATCTTCGATCGCGAGGCCGTGTTCCTGGAGACCGTGCTGGCGCCGGTGCTCGAAGACTTCCCCGGCCTCAGGGTGGTACTCGAGCATATTACTACCGACGACTCCGTTCAGTTCGTCGAGGCGGCGGGTTCGAATCTGGCGGCAACGATTACCGCGCACCATCTCCGGATTGACCGCAATGCCATGTTCGAGGGCGGGCTTAGGCCGCATGCCTACTGCCTGCCGGTCGCCAAACGCCGCCGTCACAGGGAGGCGTTGCGCCGTGCGGCGACGTCGGGCAATCCCAAGTTCTTCCTCGGTACAGACTCGGCGCCTCACCAGAAACATGAAAAGGAAAGTAGCTGCGGCTGCGCCGGTATCTTCAGTGCGCCGACGGCTATCGAAAGCTATGCGCAGACCTTCGAGGAAGAAGACGCGCTGGACCGGCTCGAGGCTTTCGCCTCCGAGTTCGGCCCGCGTTTCTACGGTCTCCCGCTCAACGAGGGTACCGTTTCATTACAACGGCAGCCGCAGAACGTACCCGAGCTGATGAGTGACGACCATGTTCGTATCGTGCCGTTCCACGCGGGCGAAACCCTGCGCTGGCGCTTCAATGGCAGAACCGATCAGCGATGAGAAGACACGATCTGTTTGTCGGCAAAGCACAAAATAAAGACTCACATCTGTCTTTCCCGTCTAGTCCCCACGCAAAGTCGGCCGCGACAGGCCCACGGTCAGTTTTTCGCCGAGCACCTCGCGCCGGAACCGGAATAGTTCGGCCGGGCGGCCTCGTCCGACGGTTTTCGTTCGCCCAACGGGTTCGACGAGGTTCGCGTTCATTACCAGACGGCGGAAATTCTGTTTATGTAGCTGCGTTCCGCTGAGCGCCTCGGCAACCTGTTGCAATCGCAGCAAAGTGAACTCACCAGGCAACAGTTCGAAGACGACGGGCCGGTAGGCGAGTTTTCCCCGAATACGCCCGAGCGCGGTCGCCAGCACGCGGCGGTGATCCGAGGCCATTGGAATACCGATGTCGGTCGTCGTGCGCTCGAAAGGCCTCCCGTCGATCGCGCATCGATCGCGTTCCGACTCCGGTAGAATGCCCGCGTCGTATAACAATTCCAGCCGCTCGAGCGTCAAGACGGCGTCCAACTCCGTCGCGCCCGCGTTGCCGAATGTGACGTTCACGCGCTCCCGGCGATTGCGCCGCGCAGTTTGTGCTTGCGTTTCCGAGCACCACGCGGCGAGCCGCGGAGCGATCACCGCGTCCAATTCTCCCGGACGGCCATGGCGCCAGTCTTCCCAGGGCAGGAATTCGTACCAATCGGCCCAGCGGGTGCCCTCGAGCGGGCTTTCGAATTCGCGAGTCAGGGCGACATAAGCAACGGAGAGCGTCCTCGGTCCGCCTTCGATCTCGTTCGCCGTTCGAAAACGATTGCCGAACGTGTAGAGCTGTTCGACGTAATACAGATCCAGGCCTGCCTGCGCCTCGATGAGTTGCCGGAACCCGTCTTCGAGGCCGGCATGATCGGCGGGCACGAACGGCCCGTTCGGCAGGGCAATGTCGTCACCGTCGTCGAGAACCAGGACGCGCGGCACCTCGCCGGTCACGGCGACGATGACGCCCAGGAGGTCTACGACCGGATCGACGGGCAGGTCTACGACGGTGTCGGTCTTTTTCATACGAAACTGTTGAATTATATGCTCTTAGTGAGCATAATTCGGTTAAATATACTCCAAACGAGCATTAATTATACAGGTGCGCCATGTCAGCCAACCCCATCGATATAGCCGTTCTGGAGACCGTGGCGCCGCTCTACGAGCGCGTCAAGAAGGTCATCCCCGAAATCGAATGGCCTGTCCACGCGCCGGACATCGCGGCGATCAATGCGCTCAAGAAAGAGAAAAACGCCGTCATCCTCGCGCACAACTACCAGACGCCCGAGATATACCACTGCGTGGCCGACATTACCGGGGATTCGTTGGCGCTGGCGCAGCGCGCCGTGGACACCGATGCGGACGTGATTGTCCTGGCCGGCGTCCACTTCATGGCGGAAACGGCCAAACTGCTGAATCCGAAAAAGACGGTGCTCATCCCCGACCTCGGCGCGGGCTGCTCGCTTGCCGAGTCGATCACGGCGGCCGACGTCCGGAAGCTTCGCGAGCAATACCCCGGCGTACCCGTGGTGACGTATGTCAACACGTCTGCCGAGGTCAAAGCCGAGTGCGACATCTGCTGTACGTCGGGAAACGCACTGGCAATCGTCGAGTCCCTGGGCAGCGATCGCGTGATCTTCCTGCCGGACGAATACCTGGCATCTTACGTCGCGGAACAAACCGACGTCGAGATCGTCACGTGGCAGGGGCATTGCGAAGTGCATGAGCGCTTCAGCGCCGACGAACTCGAATCGTTCCGGTCCGGACACGATGAGCTGACCATCATCGCGCACCCGGAGTGCCCGCCCGACGTGCTCGAAACGGCGGACTTCGTCGGATCGACGGCGCAGATGCAGGACTACGTCGTCAACGAGCGTCCCGCGAAAGTCCTGATGGTGACGGAGTGTTCGATGAGCGACAACGTCTCCGCGGGCATCGACGACGTGGAGTTCATTCGTCCGTGCAACCTCTGTCCGCACATGAAGAAGATTACCTTGGCCAACATCCGCGCCTCGTTGGAGACGCTGAGTCCGTCCGTGGAGATCGACCCTGAAGTTGCCGGGCGCGCACGCAAGTCGGTAGAGCGAATGCTCGCCGTCGGTCGCTCGAAGATAACCGAGGTTGCCGCCTAAGCGGACAGGACACCGGGTTCGAAGGTACCGGAACGGGAAATCACGTCGCATAGCGCCAGGGCCTGTGCATCGATCTCCCTGTTGCGCGGAAAAATCGCGAACCAGTTCACGAACAAGCCGGATTTGGTGAGCGGCCTGCTGACAACGCCTGAATACCGGTCATCGGATTCCAGGATCCAGCGCGTGATGATCGTGGTGCCGATGCCTGCCGCCACGAGCTCGAGGATGGCGCCGGTGAATCCGACTTGCACGACGCGTTCCGGGTAGACGGCATTGGGCTGGAAGAACAGTTCGTATTCGCGGTTGCGCTCCGGTACGGCGCTGTTGGTGATGTAGGTCTCGTCGATGAAGTCGTCGGCAACCAGAAACGGCTTGCCTGCCTTGGCATGGTCGGCGGGCAGCAAGGCGACGAACTCGTCCCGGATGAGCCGACGCGACCGAAACCGGCTCCGGTCGATCTGGATGCTGCGTGTCGGGCTCGACACCAGCGCGATATCGATCTCGTTGCGGAGCAGGGCATGGCGCGGATGCAGGGCCGCCTTGGATACGATCTCGAGTTCGACGGACGGGAACAGCTTCTCGAATTCCCTGACCGCGGCGGGCAGCCACGAGAACGACGCATACTGCGGCATGCCGATACGAATCCCCCGGCTGGCATGATCGGGAAGATTCATCAGTTCTTTCTCGACAGCGGTGAGTTCCTCGAGAATCCTGCGCGCGGAGCGCAGCAGAACCTGGCCCGGGCCGGAAAGTGTGAGCCGGCGCCCGCGCCGCTGACAAAGGCGGGTGCCCAGTATTTCCTCGGCGTCGTGCAGGCGGCTGCTCAGCGCCGGTTGGCTGATATCGAGCAGTTCCGCGGCTTTTGTCAGCGTGTCGGCCGCTTCGATGGCGTGGATCGTCTTCAGGTGCTTGATGGTGAGTCGTGGTTGCAACATATAAGAAAAATTTTACTTCAACAAAAAGTAATTCAATTTTATCGATAAAAGGCCACAAGATAAAATCGGCCGACTCATGAGGAGCGCAAGGACAAACCGGAGATGACGAAGCTCGCTGCGTTCAATTTTCAGGACTGGATCGAAGAGCACAGGCACCTCCTGAAGCCGCCGGTCGGCAATCAGCAGATCTGGGAAGACACCGACATGATGGTGACGGTCGTCGGCGGTCCCAATCAGCGGACCGATTTCCACGACGACCCGGTCGAAGAGTTTTTCTACCAGCTCGAAGGCGACATGTTGCTGAAGGTGTATGAAGACGGCGAGTTCTACGACGTCGTCATACGGGAGGGCGACATCTTCTTTTTGCCGAAGCACGTCCGGCACTCGCCGCAGCGACCGGTGCCGGGCAGCGTCGGGCTGGTGATCGAGCCGAAGCGGCCGGACGGATTGAAGGACGCCTTCGAGTGGTACTGCTTCGAATGCGGCGGCCTGGTCCATCGCGTGGAGGTGTTGTTGAAATCGATCGTCCGCGACCTGCCGCCGTTGTACGAGTCTTTCTACAACGACGACGCGGCGCGAACTTGCCCGAACTGCGGCGCGCGTCATCCGGGCAAGGAACCGCCCGAAGCCTGGGTCTCCATGCCGCCGAAGTCCGACGCTTGATATGCGCTACGAGCCGACACTAGAGTTTGCGAAGGCGCAGGACGAGGCCGATCCGCTCAGGAACTACCGGGACCGGTTCCACTTCCCGAGTCTCGATACACCGGAGCTGGCTTACTTCTCCGGCCACTCGCTCGGGCTGCAGCCGAAAGCCGCAAGCGCAGCCGTCGAGCTCGAACTCGGCGAATGGGCGAAATACGGCGTGGAAGGCCACTTCCACGCGACGAACCCCTGGTATAGCTACCATGAGAACCTGACGCCGCCAATGGCGAAGATAGTCGGCGCTCAGGCGTCCGAGGTCGTTTGCATGAATTCGTTGACGACCAATATCCACCTGCTCTTCGTCTCGTTCTACCGGCCGTCGCGGGAACGATACAAGATCATCAGCGAAGCGAAGATGTTTCCCTCGGACCGCTACCTGCTCGAGACTCAGGCGCAGTTCCACGGTTTCGACCCCGACGACGCCATTGTAGAGATCGCGCCGCGCGAAGGAGAGTGGACTATCCGTGACGAAGACATCCTGGCGGCGATCGACGCGAACGCGGAACAGCTCGCGATGGTCTTTTTCGGCGGTGTGAACTACTTCACCGGGCAGTTTTTCGATCTGCCGGCACTAACGAAGGCGGCGCATGCCGCCGGCGCCGTCGCGGGATTCGATCTTGCCCATGCCGCGGGCAATGTGCCGCTCGCATTACATGACTGGAACATCGATTTTGCAGCATGGTGTTCCTACAAATACCTGAATTCCGGTCCCGGCAACGTGGGCGCGATTTTTGTCCACGAACGCCACGCATCGAGCTTCGACCTGCCCCGGTTCGGCGGCTGGTGGGGGCACGACAAGGCAACCCGGTTCCAGATGAACAGCGGGTTCCGGCCGATGCCCGGCGCCGAGGGATGGCAACTCAGCAACGCACCCGTCCTGGGGATGTCGGTGATGAAGGCGTCTATCGACATTTTCGCCGAAGTCGGAATGGCGGCTTTGCGCGAGAAAAGCGAGAAACTGACCGGCTACCTGGAGTACACGATCGAATTGCTCGCACAAGAGTTCCCGGACGCGTCGATCGGCATGATTACGCCGCGCGATCCGGCACGCCGGGGCAGCCAGATCTCCATCAATATCGGCGGCCGGGAACGCCGGTTGTTCGAAGACATGATCGCCGAGGGCGTGATCGCCGACTTTCGTGAGCCGTGCATCATTCGCATCGCGCCGGCGCCGCTCTACAACGCATTCGAGGATGTCTTCACCTTCGGCAAGGTGATGCGCAAACTGCTTGCCAAAGGGGAACGGTAGATGACGCAGCGGACATTCACCGTCGCGGGGGCAGGGCCCGTGGGCAGCTTGCTCTCCATCTCACTGGCACGGCACGGCTACCGGGTTGGATTGTACGAAGGACGCCCCGACTCGCGGAAGACGAACATCTACCAGGGTAAATCGATCAACATTGCGCTGTCCGACCGCGGCTGGACGTCGCTCGAAAAGATCGGAATTTGCGCGGAGGCGAAGAACCGGGCGATTCCGATGTACCACCGGGCCGTTCACGACATCGACGGCGAAGTAACCGCGCTTCCTTACGGTCGGGAGGGCGATGCCATCTGGTCGGTTTCGAGAAGCGGCATCAACGAACAGTTGCTCGATATCGCCGACGACGAAGCAAACATCACGACATATTTCGAACATCGACTGGTCGATGTGGATTTCGAGACGGCAAAGGCGAGTTTCAGACTGGGAGATGAGGATGAGTTGGCCGTACAGCCCGATTACTTGTTCGGCGCAGACGGCGCACATTCGAAAGTGCGACGACTTGCACACGACTTGCCGGGGTGCAGTCACAGTCAGACGGTCATGCCGCAGTGTTACATCGAGCTGAACGTTCCCGCCGATTCGGACGGCTCGCACAAGCTCGAGAAAAACGCGCTGCATATCTGGCCACGCAAGGACTTCATGCTCATTGCCTTGCCGAATACCGACGGGACGTTCACGTGCACGCTTTTTCTGAACGCCTCTGGCGATCCGTCTTTCGAGTCGTTGACGGAGCGTTCCGCCGTCCAGGCGTTCTTCGAGGCGAATTTCGCCGACGCGCTGGACTGCCTGGAACGACCGATCGACGTGTTCATGGAGAAGACGGCCGCGCCGCTCTTCCTCGTGCAGGTGTCTCCCTGGTCGTTCAACGACAAGGTGGGTCTGATCGGCGACGCCGCGCATGCCATCGTGCCCTTCTACGGTCAGGGCATGAACTGCGGTTTCGAGGACTGCGCCGAACTCGACGCTTTGATTGCCGAACACGATCACGACTGGCGCCGGATATTCCCCGCGTATGAGCGTGCGCGCAAGCCCAACGCCGATGCCATCGCCGAGCTCTCCAAGCGGAATTTCGTCGAGATGAGCGATCTGTCCGGCGACCGCGAGTTTCGCGTGCGCAAGAAGATCGAAGCGAAGTTCAGCGAACGGTTTCCCGAGCTTTGGACGCCGCTTTACTCGATGGTCACGTTCTCGCCCGATGTTCCGTATTCGGAAGCGTTGCGGATCGGCGACGCCCAGGACGCAGTGATGGAAAGAATAATGGCCTTGCCCGGTATAACGGAAGACTGGGACGAGCAGTATGTCATGGACCGGCTCTTCGGCCTGGCTTCAGAAACCTTCGGGGACAGAAAGTGACTTCAGAACCGCGGAACTACAGGGCGCTCGAAAAGAGCATTCACACCGATTTCAAAAACCGGATGAGTTACGGCGAGTATTTGCACTTGCCGCAGATCCTGAACGCACAGCACAGGCGCTCGGGCCAGCACGACGAGATGCTGTTCATCATCATTCACCAGGCCAGTGAGCTGTGGTTGAAGCTCGCCGGATTCGAGGTGGAAGCGGCAATTCGGAATGTCGGGAACGACGACTTCCGGCATGCGTTCAAGGTTTTTGCCCGCGTCAAGCTGATCCTGACTCAGCTCACTCAATCTTGGGAGATACTCTCGACGCTGACGCCTGTCGATTACCTGAGATTCCGGGACACGCTGGGGTCTGCTTCGGGTTTTCAGTCCTATTCTTATCGCAAGCTGGAGTTCCTCCTGGGCAACAAGAACAGGAAACTGGTCGAGGTGCATCGCCACGATTCCGAGGTATACGGCGAACTATCGCGCTTGCTCAATGAACCCGCCTTGTACGACGTCGTGCTGCGCCGCTTGAGCAAGAAAGGGTTCGCGATCGACGAGCGCAAGCTCGACCGCGATTTCAGCTTGCCCTACGAGGCGGACGATTCCGTCCAGGCGGCCTGGCATGCGATCTACAGCGATCCGGACAAGTACTTCGAACTGTACGAGCTCGCCGAAAAGCTGGTGGACGTCGAGGATGCCTTCCAGAACTGGCGGTTCAAGCACATGTTTACCGTGCAGAGAATCATCGGAAGCCGCCAGGGTACCGGCGGATCATCGGGCGTGCCCTTTCTGAAGAAGGCCATCGATACGAGTTTTTTCCCCGAGCTTTTTGCAATCAGAACGGAGCTTTAAACCATCGCCGGCGATTCCATCCTGCATCCGGCTTGGTCGTCGAAGCGTTCGCTGCCGTTCCAAGCTATCGAGCGCCGAAGGCGCGTCAATCGATCCCGATGCTGTGTGAAACGTTCTTTACGATCATGTAATTGTGCAGGCCCTCCGCGCCGCCTTCGCGGCCATGGCCGCTGTGTTTCACGCCGCCGAAGGGCGTCTCCGGAAGCGATGCCTCCAGCGTGTTGATCGACAGGTTACCGGCCTCGATACCCTCGACCATACGATCGACGTAATCGGCACGGTTGGTAAAGCCGTACGCCGCGAGTCCGTAGGGCACCGAGTTCGCCCTGGCGATACCCTCGTCCAGCGATGCGACGGGGTTGACGATCGCCAGCGGACCGAAAGGTTCCTCCTGCATGACACGCGCGTGGTCGGGCACATTGGCCAGCACAGTCGGCTCGAAGAAATAGCCCTTGTCACCCAGCCTGCCGCCGCCGGTTCTGATCTCGGCGCCTTTGTCGCGCGCGTCCTCGACCAGCGCCGTCAGCGCCTCGGGCCGGCGCTCGTTGGCGAGCGGTCCCATCTCGACGCCGGGATCCACGCCGTTGCCCACGACCGTTGCCGCAGCGCGTTGCACGAATGTCGCGGTGTACTCGTCGAAAATGCGCTCGTGTACGAAGAAGCGGGTCGGCGACGTGCAGACCTGGCCGGCGTTACGCATCTTGCGTACGGCTCCACTGACGGCTGCCGCCTGGACATCGGTGTCTTCGCAGACGATGACCGGCGCGTGGCCGCCCAGCTCCATCAACACCGGCGTCATGTGCCGGGCTGCGAGTGTCGTTAGATGCCGGCCGACCGCCGTCGAGCCGGTGAACGCTACTAGCCGGACCTGATCCTGCCGGATCAGATGCTCGGAGATTTCCGAGGGTGTGCCGAAGACGAGGTTCAGCACGCCGGGCGGCAGTCCGGCGTCGTGAAAGGCCCGGGCGATGTGCAGGGCTCCCGCGGGGGTTTCCTCGGCCGCCTTGAGTATGATCGAACACCCCGACGCAATGGCGCCCGCGACCTTGCGGCTCGGCTGGCTCATCGGGAAGTTCCACGGCGAAAACGCGGCGACCGTGCCGATCGGCTGGTGGTGCACGATGTACCGGATGCCCTGTGCGCTGGGAATGACCCGACCGTAGGTGCGCGTGGCTTCACCCGCGTCCCACTCGAAGAACTCGCAGCCGCGGATCACCTCGAGCCGCGCCTGGGCGAGCGGCTTGCCGTGTTCCGCCGTGATGGCGGCGGCGATCTCCTCCCGGCGCTCGCGCATCAGCGCCGCCGCCTTGATCATGACGTTAGCCCGCTCTACCGGCGCGGTCCGGCGCCAGACCCTGAAGCCCTGTTCGGCTGCCGCGAGGGCGTCGTCCAGATCGCCCTTGCCGGCGTGCGGCAGGCGCCCGATTTCCTCTTCGGTCGCCGGGTTCAGGACCGGGAGGTCGCCGGCGGCCTTGCGCCAATCGCCGTTGATGTAGAGATGCAGGTCCGGGTAGCCGCTCATCTTGTGCCTCGTCTGTGCCTGTCCATGACCAGCTCCTCGAAAATCAGGCTGTTACCGTGTCTGTCCGCGATCAGGTTCGGTGCCTGTCCAGGTTCGGTGGGCTGATCAGGTTCGGTGCCTGTCCACGATCAGGTTCGCCGTCTGTGCCTGTCCATGATTAGACTCACATCGGGCTGTCATTCGTTCAAGCGATTTCAGGGAATGCAGATATCGGGTTTTCTGATAGCAAATGCTGGGGTTCAGCGGGCTGGACCAGGTCGGGAGTGCCGCATGCTTTTAGCGGTGTGACGAAGCGCTTTCAGGAACGCCGTGCCCGCCGGCGACAGGGTATCGGTTCCGCGACAGGACACGCCGACCGGTCCCTTGCCGAACGGCACGGACCAGTTGATTGCGGCGAGCGAACCGTTGTCGATGTCGCGGGAGACGACATGCTCCGGCATCAAGCCGACGAGATCGCGAATCTGCAAGAGCGACCGGTTCGTGAGATAGGACACCGACTCGAGAACGGCCGGTGGGACATACTGGTCCTGACTCAAGAAAAACTGATCGACTTGCCGGCGAAGGGTCGTCTCCCGGGGCGGCAGAATCCATCCAAACCGCTTGATCTGCCTGAAGGAAACCGATTTCTTGCCGGCCAGCGGGTGCTGCCTGCCGGCGACGGCCAGGATACGTTCGTCGAAGAGTTTTTCCTGCACGAGCTTGCCCCGGTGCCGGTAGGAGGGTAGGCGCCCGACGATCATGTCGATCTCGCCGGAGAACAGCGCGGGCATCAGGACGTTGTTGGTTCCCTCGACGAGCTTGACCGCCACCATGGGCCGCTCCGTCAGCAAGGTTTCGATCGCATTCGGCAGCAGATTCGGCGCCGCGGCCAAAAGCGTGCCGATGACGACCCGCCCGCTGCTGCCTTCGGTCAGGTCCTCCAGTTCCTGCGCGGCGTTCGAAACCTGCGCGAGGATCAACTTGCCGTGGCGAATCAATGCGTCGCCATACGCCGTCGGGATCACGCCCCGATTGGTGCGGTCGAACAGCTTCACCTCGAAATCGAGCTCGAGATCGCGGATCAGCTTGGTCGCCGCGGGTTGCGACACCTGTAACTCGCGGGCCGCGTTCTGGATACTCCCGTATTGCCCTACGGCGACCAGCAATCGGAGTTGCCTGAGCTTCAGGCGGGTGATCGCGCGATCGACGATTCGGGAATGACGGGTCATCGAGACGGAAGTCTAAAAACGGATGCGCTGTGTTTCCTGCTCTAGCCTGCTTATGACACTCATCGCGGCAAGTGCAGAGCTTTTGGGGTTGTCGGGCAGCGATTGCCCCCTGATCTCGAAAAAGAAGCGGCCGAAATCGCCGGTCGCCCGAATCTCATGGATGTTTTCGCGGATGTCCGGATCGGCGATCAGTTTAACTTTCGTGTCGTCGAATCCGATGCCTGCCAGGGCAACGGCCGCGGCCACATTCGCATTCTGGGGGTACTCGATGGCCGCAAGCCGTGCCGTGCCTTCGAAATGCACTGCCGCCGTGCCCCCGAGATTGTCCAGGTCGAGCTTCGATTCCGCCGGCGATCCTTTCCAGCTTTGCGGCGGCTTTCTGCCGATATAGGTCACGCTTTGCAGCCGGCCGACGCGGGCTGCCCGCAGGGAATCCAGCGCGCCGATAGCGCCGCTGACCAAGTGCAGCCTTGCGTTGCCGTCGCTCGCGGCTTGTTCCAGGCTGCGATACAGATCCTCATCGGCCAATGCACCGATGGAGACCGTCGTCAGGTCGATGCCGCGCCGCAAGACGTCGGGTCCGTGCGTCTTCAATGCCATGTGACCCGCACAATCGATCACATGATCGATATCGTCCGGCAAGTCCGCGACAGACGACAGGTAATGCGTGCCGTTCGCCTCCGGTTCGCGGCCCTGCAAGAGCTCCGGGCGCTGCAAGATCGCCCGAACGATGTGACCCCGTTCCAGGATCCGGTCGCGGACGTAGCTGCCGATGGCTCCCTCGCCAATGATTCCGATATTCATTCCGATATTGATGGCGGTCCGTATTCATCGGGCCTGCCGTTTTGCCATACCATTACTGCTGAGTCAAAGTGCTTGGATATCCAATCTTATTATAGCCAGTTGCGGTCATTCGAGGTGCTTTTCGAGTATCGTTCGCCGGCATCGTCAAGAACCCGTACGAACCCGGGCAGACACGGGAAGCATCGTCATCAAATACTCGAAGTCAGACGCCAAGGATTACGCTCGCGAGAACATGCGCGGGATCTGGGCGGCCGCGCTGAATCCCTTCGACGAAGACCTGTCGCTGAACGAGGCCGGCTTACGCTCGAACATCCGTCACTGGATCGACGATCTCGACATCGAAGGGCTGTTCGTCGCCGGCAAGCAGGGCGAGTTCTTCTCGATGAGCCTCGAGGAAAGGAAGCGCAATGTCGAGATCGCCGTCGACGAGTGCGACGGCAAGGCCGGCGTCATCGTCTCGGTATCGGACCAGAACTTCGATACCGTCAAAGCGCTTGCCCAACACGCACAGGACTGCGGCGCCGATTACATTGTCGTGCACGCACCGGTCCTGAGTTTTGTGCACGAGCGTGGTGAAGTCCTGTACCAGTATTACAAAACACTCTGCGACAGCCTCGACATCGGCATCGCAATGTGGAGCCATCCGGACTCCGGTTACCTGATGCAGCCCGAGGAATGCGCGCGTATCGCCGAGTTGCCGAACATCGTCGCGATCAAATATTCGGTGCCGCGAAAGATGTATGTACGACTGACGCACATGGCCGGCGACAAGATCCAGGTATCCACGTCGTCGGAGGACGACTGGCTGGACAACATCGAGGAGCTCGGCTGGAGGCTCTACCTCTGCTCTTCGCCGCCGTATCATCTACAGACCAAAAACGACAAACGCATGGACGAATACACACGCCTCGCCTTCGCCGGAAAGTTCGACGAGGCCCGGCGCGTGCGCGACAGCCTGAACCCGGTGCGCGAGGCGATGGCGCGAGCCAAACCGGCGGACAAGCCGCAAGCTTTCGGCAAATACTGGCAAGAGCTGCTGGGCCAGGTTGGCGGACGCGTGCGACCGCCGATGCTGGAGCTGACCGAGGCGGAGAAGGCCGCGATTCGAGAAGCCTTCGAGACCTGCGGTTTAAAACGGTAATTACCGACCCTAGAAATTGTCTCTTTCCATGACGGCTTTCAGCGCAGCCGACTGAAAGTGGCGCCGGGCGGTGATCGCATAGAAATTCTCGTGGATGTCGGGCAGCTCGCAGTACTTGCGCAGGATGCCTTGCGCCAATTCGTCCTGCACGACCACCTCCGGCACCATCGCGACGCTCCCGGAGTCCCGGGCCAGCAGCCTCAGCATGGCCATGTCGTCGACCTCCGCCGATATCCTGGGCTCGAGGCCCAGGTTCTCACAGAGCAGATCGAACTGATTGCGGATATCGCTATTGTGACCGGGGAGGAGCAGGGCAGTGTCTGCGAGGTCCTCCGGGAAGCGGAAGCGCTTGCGGCCGCGCCGGGACGGACCGACCAGGCACACCGTCTGCCGCGCGATCCGCCGGCATCGTAACGGCAGCGGGTCGTCGGCGGTGACCGGACGGTTCGACAGGATCAGGTCGAGCTTGTGCACCCGCAGTCTCTCCAGCAGTTCGGTGAGGCTCGCCGACTCCAGGACCAGCCGCAGATGCTCGTCGCCTATTAACGGCCGCAACAGGTTCTGCTGGAAATTCCGCGACAAGGTTGCGACTGCGCCGACCCGCAATGCCGGCATGTCCTGACCGTCGCCGCCGCGGACGGTCTCCATCAGTTCCGCGCCGAGGCTGAAGATACTCTCGGCATAACCGAGCACCAGAGTGCCGACCTCGGTCAGGCGCAGCGCGCGGCCGTCGCGTACGAAGAGATCATGCCCCAACACCGTTTCGAGTTGGCGGATTTGCGCAGAGACCGCCGACTGGGAGACGTGCAGGCTTTCGGCGGCACGGGTCAGGTGTTCTTCCTTGGCCACGATCCAGAAGTAGTGCAGGTGGCGGAAGTTTAGCCGGCGGAGTATCTCTGTTCTCATAAATAGAACGTTTTGTGCTGATGAATCTATTTTACGAAAGCACCTGCGATCTGCAAGATGCCGCGGCGACTAAAACCCAGGAGTAATGTCATCGACCTCGTCCTCGATTTTTTGGCCCGCCTGCTGGTCCAGTTCCAGTCTCCGGCGCTGGCTTTCCTGATCGGCGGCATGCTGCTTGCGGCGGCCCGGAGCAAGCTCGAGATACCCGACGCCATCTACAAGTTCTGCGTGTTCATGCTGTTGATGCGCATCGGCCTCGAAGGCGGTCTGGAGATCCGGGAAGCGGAGCTGGTGGACATGCTGCTGCCGGCCATCCTGGCGATGGTCATCGGCTGCGGCATCGTGCTCCTGGGCCGCGTCGTGCTCGCGGCCCTGCCGGGAGTGAAGGTCGAGGACGCCCTGGCGACCGCCGGGCTCTTCGGCGCGGTCAGCGCATCGACGCTGGCCGCCGCCATGGTGATGCTCGAGGAGCAGGAGGTTTTCTACGAGGCGTGGGTGCCGGCCCTCTATCCGTTCATGGACGTCCCGGCGCTGATCGTCGCCATCGTGCTGGCCAATGTCTATTTCGCGAAGAAGGAGAACGGTGCCAGGACCAAGGTGAGGATCTGGCCGATCGTCAGGGACAGTCTCCGCGGGTCGGCGCTTTCGGCGCTCCTGCTCGGTCTCGCGCTCGGTCTCTTCACGCATCCGCAAATCGTCTACGAAGGCTTTTACGATCCACTGTTCCGCGGTCTCTTGTCGGTGTTGATGTTGATCATGGGCATGGAGGCTTACACTCGATTGAACGAACTGCGCAAGGTGGCGCACTGGTACGCGGTTTATGCGGCCGCGGCGCCGCTCGCGCACGGACTGATCGCGTTCGGGCTCGGTTACGTGGCCCACATCCTCACGGGTTTCAGCCCCGGCGGGGTAGTGTTGCTGGCAGTGATGGCCGGTTCGAGTTCCGATATCTCCGGCCCGCCGACGCTTCGCGCGGGCATCCCGTCGGCGAACCCCTCGGCTTATGTCGGGTCTTCGACGAGTGTGGGCACGCCGATCGCCATCGCCGTCGGCATACCGCTGTACATCGCGCTGGCGCAGGCGGTCTTCGGCCTGTGACGCCCGGTTGGTTCCCGTGATCGATGGGCGTGCTCGGCGGCGTGCTCGGCGATGGGCTCGGCGATGGGCTCGGCGGTGGGCAATAATGTCCACGGCAAGTAACACAGGAGGATGCGGCCAATGACCCACAAGGCAACGAAGATCGTCATCATCACCGAGAAGTTGATCCTCGAGAAGGTCAAGCGGGTGATCGAGGCGGCTGGTGCGACCGGCTACACGATCGTCGCCGCCGGCGGCAAGGGCAGCCGTGGCGTACGCGCCTCGGGCCGGGCCGCCGTCGTCGATGCCTTCACCAACGTGAAGGTCGAGGTCATCACGGCGAATCGGGAGGCGGCGGTGAAGATTGCCGACGAGGTGGCGGCTCGCTTTTTTGGGGACTATTCAGGCATCACGTATCTCGAGAATGTCGAGATACTCCGCCCGGACAAGTTCTGAGGCCCGTCGAGTATGGGGAATCGATGGGAGCGTGCCCTCGATACCCCGTAGTACCCGGAGCCCTTTGACGAGGCCCTGCAGCCTCTGCATGAGTCTGACACAGTAATGAGATCGGTATGACTCGCGCAGAGACTCCCTAGCGCCGTTCGAGCGAAGAACCGGCTCGAACGTTCAACAACTCGCCTGCGCTGGGTTCGATCCGCAAGGGCACCGTCTCGGTGGCGCGCGCCATGTCGATGACGGGGATGTCCATCGGTGTATGTGCCAGCGCCCAGGTGCTGTAGCGGCGGTTCAGCTTGCGATACTTGAGCGTAGCCGTCATCTGCAGGGGCGACTGCGCCCACCCGGGGATCTCGAATCCATAGGTGACGACGTCCGAGGCGCCCGCTTTGACGACTCTCCTGTACGTCTCGCCGACCATATTGAAAAGGTCGTGCCTCCAAACCTCTTTCCCCCACCGGTCGACGGGTATCGACCGGTAGAACACGGCATCGGGATCGACGTACAAGTCCGCATCGAGTGAGCCGCTGGTGTAAATCGCGCGCCCTTGCGCATCGAAGACTTCGAAGCTGATCCACGCCTCGTTGATGTCGATCGTGCCGCCCGGGAAGTCGTGACCCACCCCGGTGTTCGTCACTACCACGTTCACGTCGACGGACTCGCCGAGATAGTAGTACCACGGTGTGTTGACGCGGTCGCGCACCCGTTCGTCCAGCGCGAACCGGCTTTGCTCGGAGTCGCGCTCCTGTGGTGCGTCTATGGTGATGTGCATCTTCGCTTGCTTTAAAAACCGGCGAATGCGCTCGAGCTGCTCCTGCTCGTCGAACGCCAACGCGAGCATGGTATTGGCGGCGGCGAAGTGGTGCGAGCGAACCATCCCGTCATCGGCGGCAGGGTCTTCGGGCGCCTCGGTCAAAGGCATGTGACAATCGCGGCAGCCCGTCACGGTCTCGACGGCATGGTCCGCCTGCGTCGTTCCGGCGTAGTGGCTTGCCTGCCAGGCGCCGAATTCGTCCTGCATCCGCACCCAGCCCCAACCGTTCATGCTCTCGTCCATGAACTGACTGTGGCAGGTGGCGCAAAAGCTGCTGCGCTCATGCAGCTCCCGATTCAGTTCCTCGCGGTGCAGCTCGGGTTTGAGCATGATCGCGAGCTCGGTGAGGAAGCCGAAAGACTCGCCCAGGGTTTCGCCCGGGTAGCGGCTCCGGCCCGCGTACCGGTAGCTCGCAACCCCTTTGGTATGTACGACCTGATCGATGCCGTGACAAGTCATGCAGCTAACGCCCTCGTCGAAAGCCGTCGTGCCCGGCGTGCCGCCGTGCTCGCCTCCTTCGGTCAACTGGCCCGCGAGCAGCGCGACCGGCGCGTGGCAGCCTTCGCAATACCGGGTCGCCGCGATGCCTTTGTTGTGCTCCAGCAGGTTGATGTTCGTCACGTAGGCCGGATCGGCCGCGGCGTAGCGATGCGCGGAGCTTTGCCATTGTCGGACGATTGTCTCGTGACATGAACCGCAGCTCGCCGAGTTGCCCAAGGACTCCGGCTTTACGAAGTCGCCGTTGGCGGTCTCGGTCTGACTCGGTCGAAACGGATGCTCGCCATACGCCGAATAATCGTAGGTGCCGACCGTCGGGCTGCTGGAGAAATGCGCGCTCGGCGAGCTTTCGGTAAAGGCCGCCACCAAACCGAAGGCCGCGAGACCGGTAAGGCCCACGGCCGCGCTCGGCAGCAGCAGGCGGCGCCTGAGCGCGGCGAAGCTGTGGATGCCGGTCGAAGTACGCCTTCGCTCGGGCAGCCCTACGATGTGTTGGACGAGGTGCAGCACGACCAATCCGACGAACACCAGGCCGCATGCGACGTGAGCGAGGTAGACAGCGGCGTTGGCGCTCGTGTTACCGGACGTCCCGAGAAAGCCGCCCGTGAACACCAGGCCAATCGCGACGACGGTACCCGCAAGGCCGGAGAGCACCAGTCCGGGACGGCGCACACCGACCACGCGTCGAAAGTGCACGACGAGGTAGACGCCGATCAGTCCGGCAAAAACGATACCCGTCAAAAAGTGTGCTATCGCAAACCAGTGAGCGAAGCTCGACGTGTTCGGAGCGAGGTAGGCAGTAGCGGCGAGCAGGGTGGTCGCGACGAGAGCCGCGGTCATGCTCCAGCGCAATCGCTGATCGACGGTCATGTCCTCAGTAACTCCAGCATGACTTCGCTCGGCTCGTAGCCGCTCACCGTGCAATACTGGTGCATCGCGCGCAGTCTGATTCCCATGCTTTCGTTCGGATCGGCGGTGATCTGCTCCAGTCTGTCCAGAAGCGGCGGCGTGGCCATTCCTCCCAGCGCTTCGAGTTTCTCACTATTGCTCAACAGCGGCCAGTACCGATCGAAGTCGCGTTGAATGAAGCTGGGGTCTTTCGGCGCGACTCGCGCCGCCAGACGAGCGGCCCCCCCGGCGTCGAGCTTGCGGACCAGGCGGGCGACGACGGCGCGCCCGGCCACCTGGGATACGCCGTAGCTCGCCCGCAGCAATTCGCGGCGCGCACCCGGATCGCCGGTATAGAAATCCGCGTGGCGATCCAGCAAGCGCAAGAGCCGAGGCGCGTCGCCCTCTCGTGCGTCGAGACACGCCACGTCCCAAGGCTCCGCCGTGTCGTAGTCGATGCTTGCGCGAATGTCGTATTCGATACATTTGCGCACCGCGGGCGTGCCGACCCAGGCGTCTACGACGTGTTGCTTCTGAGCGGGCGTCAGCATCGGCGCAAGCGTCCGCAGTTTACGATCGTCTTTCGCGACGGCGCGAACGGTTCGGGCATCCAGGCTCGCCAGACGTTGCGGGAATTCTGCAGCCAGGATGGCGAAACTCTGCGGGTCTGTTTTTATGTCAATCGGTTGTCGGCCGCTCGCGAGCGCAATGGCGCGCTCGCGCGGACCGTCGGTGGGCAGGGCCGCCGAAGCATCGACGGGCGCATTGATCAACAGCGCCAGCTCCGCGCGCCGGATCGCGCTCGCCGAGGTGTCTGTAACGGCTTCGCGTGCCTGCGTTTCAATACTGTTGCGGTTGAAGACGACGGAATCGGGATGCTTGACCAGCTTGACCAGCACACCCGTCTTTGGCAGGTTCGCTCGGAACCAAGATAAGACCGCGTCTAGGCTGAGATCAGGGTCCAGCCTCTTGGCGGCGACGATAATCTCGGCTGCGACCAAGGGAGATCCGGTAACCGACGCGAGCGCTTCGAGGTCGGATCTCAAGCTCGTGTGTCTTACGCCGCCAATCGCGCGCACGACGGCGGCCGCGACTACCGGGTCGGACGACTCGCGCAGCAAGCCGCGCAGCGTGTGCCTTGCGCGAAACGATTCCGAAGCCCCGATGGCGCGCAACAGGCAGACAGCCGTTTCACTGTCCGTGCGCGTCTCTGCCGCGTGGAGGAAATCCGAAACCGCAGTGTATTTGGACAGGATCGCGGCCTCCTCTTCCTCATACCAGGCGACAAAGAGCTCGGCGATGGCGCATACCGTGTCCGCCGGTGCGCTGGCGAGGAGCGGCGCAATAACCGCCGTGCTGGCGTCGTCCTCAATCGAAGCGATTCCGTCTATCAAGGTCGTCGCGTAAGGAGCGGCCGGCCGATCGATCAGAAGCCGGTGTGCCAGACCCAATGCGGCGCGGTTCGGATGCTCGCGAAAGGCTTGTGCAAACGCTTCCGTTGCGGGTCCGCTCGCTCGGATCCTTTCGAACAGCTCGATTTCTCCGAGCAAGGCCGGCTCTAGCTCGTACAACGAATCGACGAGTTCGACGCCGGTCGCATCTCCGAGCACGTCTCCGAGTACATCCCTGAGCACATCCCTGAGCGCATCCCTGGGTAGATCTTTGGGCATATCGAACTCGTTGCTCCCGGAGGGCACTTGCCGCAACTGCATGTCCTCGTCCAGGCGGTGGTAGGCATTCAGCCGATCCGTCCGCCAGCTTCGTCGCTTCCCGTTTTGCTCGATCCTTATCGTGACGGGTAACGGCGATCCTTTGGGGAGCGCAAAGAGCAAGCGGGTATCGGACTGGGACAAAAAGCTCCCGTGCAGACCAACCGTTTGGCAGCGCCCGAGCGCTTCGATGCAGACTTCTGCGCCGAGGAAGCGCGCCAAATGAGATCCCAGATCCAGTCCAAGGAAGTCGCTGTCGGTCTCGGTTCGATTTCCCAGTATCGTCGGCACGTCGTTGTTGTTGGCGACGACGAGATCGCGTCGGCCGTCGTTGTCCAGGTCGACGAAAACGCTCCCCCTCGAAGAGCGAGGCGCCTCGCCGAGCTCGACGGTATGAAATCGCTCGTCACGCTGCTCGAACAGCACGTTGCTTTGAGGCAGTGTGACCTGATTCGTGTCCAATCCGAGCATTGCGCTGCCGGCGCTCGCAAAGACGTCCTCATCGCCGTCGTTGTCGAAGTCGGTGACGAGCAGCGTCCAGAGTTGCTTGCTCAGGACTTGGGCCGTATTGAGTCCCTTCTCCCAAGCTTCGTCCTGCTGCACGCCGCCGGGTACTCCCGGGCTGCGAAGCTGGAAGCCGCTGCCGATGTTGCGGTTGACGAGCAGATACTGCCGGCCGGCAACGGTGACAAACGCGGCGTCGTTGGCGGCGCCCAATGTCTCGCTCACCGACTTCGATTCGACAAGTTTCGATCCGGCCAGTTGCGATCCGACCAGTTGCGACGGTTGGCCCGTCTGATTGAGCACGAGCACGCCATGCGGCGTGCCCTTGAGCGTTAGCGTGCGTCCACTTTGCGCGTCCGCGT
This sequence comes from Woeseiaceae bacterium, assembly GCA_028279985.1. GTDB lineage: Bacteria > Pseudomonadota > Gammaproteobacteria > Steroidobacterales > Woeseiaceae > UBA1847. Next base: position 11,183 of record JANQMR010000025.1, on the reverse strand, counting down.
CGAACAGCAGGTCCTCCTCGAAATCGCCGCCGCCGAGATTCCGGTAAACGACCGATCGGATCGGGTCGTACAGCTCGGGGTCGAATGCCGGCGGGATGCTCGGCTTGAAGCCGCTCGCCAACTCGAGAATCTTCTGATCGCGCTGGTAGGCAATATAGCGGCCGACCAGAAGGTCTGGGTGTCCGTCGCCATCGAAATCGATTGGGGCGACTGAGGTCGACCAGCCGCCGGAACCCGGCAATACCAGGTCTCGGGTGATACGCCCGCCGTCGTTGAAGAGAATGCGATCCTCGCCGCGGCTGGTGACCACGATGTCGTCCCAGCCATTGGCGTCGAGGTCCGCCACCGCGCAGCCCATGCCGCGCGTGCGCACGTTGTGCTCGCCAAGGAAACGCGCAGTCTCGTCGTCGAAACGGCCGCGGTCGTTTAGGTAGAGCCTATGCCCGGTATGTGTCGTCCACCACGCGGTGCGTCCGTAGCGGCGCGACGTGCCCGAACCGCCGACGAAAAAGAGATCGAACCAGCCGTCGCGATTGAAGTCCGCCGCGCACACGCCCGAACCGAGCGTGTCGTCGATGCCGCTCAGGTCGCCGGTCCCCTCGACATGACGGTGTGTGATACCGGGCAAGTCGAACAGCTCTTCGAATTGCGGCTCTGCGCAGGCGCGCCCAAGGGGCAAGCCAAGTACCACCAGCAAGGCAAACTGTGCGGACCGACGCATGACGACTGTTTTTCGGGCTGAAGACGCGAATTATCCTTACATATCGGAGGTGGTCCGGGCCTGCTCAATGTAACACGGCGGTTGATATCGACCGGGCCTTTGGGGCTGCCGTCGGCGACGATAGCACGAAGGTAGTGCGTCGTGGATGTCGGGTAAGTATCGAGTGTCGATATTCTAGACAGTTATGTACAGGAGGGCTTCGAGCATGAAATACAAAACAAAGAAGGACCTTACAGCTTCTTTGTCAATATATTGTTAAAACACTTTTGTCGGTTTTCTTTACAGTACGGCGATACTTCGGCGTGACGGGATCTCTAAACCAATGACTCGTTGAGAGTTTCTGGATCGGATCCCAAACTGGCGCGGTTCTTGCTTGTTATTTCGGTAAAAAAGAATTACAACAAAGAAAAAATCGTAGTTACGAGCTGGCTTTCTGGGGAGGGAAGCATGTCGTATCGCTGGACACTGATCGGCCTATTGGGTTTGCTCTTGAGCTTGGGGCAGTCGCAGTTTGCCTTCGCAGACCCAATCGTAAACGGGGACTTCGGCGCAGGCTCCAGCGGCTGGCAGGATACCAGTGATCTCGGAACGGCGAGTTTCGCTGGTGGACAGGCCACGTTGTCGCCGGTGACGGATGACAGCGGCTTGGCCGGCTCTATTGCTCAGGGCGATTTTCTGTTTTCCGGCGCCCTGCCGATTTTGCTGGATTCGGACGTCGAGTTCCTCCAGTTCGACGTTCGCGGTGAGCTGGCCCAGGACCCTCTCGAGGTCCTGAGCCCGTTCCCGTTTCTCGATGATTACCTGGCAGTTTCCTTATTCGACTACGACGATTTCGTATTCGATCTGTTTTTTGCGTTGGATCCCGTTTTGGATTTCAACGTAGGCAGTGTTTTTTCCACGATCATGCTGGATATCAGCGCCAGCGCGGGCAGGTCCGTCGGAATCTTCTTCGATTTGTTCGATGAGGGAACCGGCGACGACCTCACGCTCTTCATAGACAACGTGAGCTTCGTGAAAGCGGCCGCGCCGCCGCCTGCGCCCGTCAGCGAGCCCGGCATGCTCTGGCTTCTGCTCGGTGGAGTGGGAGCCTTGTTTTTGGGGCGGATGCGCGCCCGACGGACACGCTCGAGTTGACGAAGTGACTCGGGTGGAGAATCGCCGCGGCAGTCGATCGATGTGACTGTTGAGAGCGAACGCATAGTAAAGAAACACGTAAAGAACAACTAAAAGAAAGAAAAATTACGCTGCGAATTAGCGGCGCAGTTTCTTGGGGAGATACCAGAAGCTGCTGATTGGGTCCGGGCTTACTCGAGCGCGGGCGAGCGATGTATGTAGAAAATCAGCATTTAACATAATGTTTAAACGCCGAGTTAGCACAAGCTCAAAGATCGGGGCTCGCCGACGCAGCCCCGGCGTTCCCCTGTTTCCAATTCCGAATTTTCCGACTGTGCGGCACCAGCCGGCGTCGTTTGGCGAAGAGAGCTAACCCATGAGTCGTCTTATGAAAACACCATTCTCGTGCGTCAGTACACTCGCGTTTGCGGTCTTGTTCGGCATCGGATTACTGCCGTGGACACCACCGGCGCAGGCCGAACCCGTGTGGGAGACCGCAGCGGACGTCGATGTTGCCGCCTCGGCACCGATTCGGAGCCGTCGCTCGCCGGACGCACGTGTCGAGATCACGATGACCAACAACGGGGTGGCGCCGGTCGAAGGGCCGGCGCGCCTGGTGCTGGAGCTGAGCGGCGCGGTCCGGGGCATCGCGGGCGCCACCGAGAATGTCGACGGCAACTGGGTATTGGATGTCTCGCCGCAGTTCGACCCGAATCTCGGCGCCGGTGCCGGCGCGCAGATAGAAGTCACCGTTCAGGGCGGCGGGAGGAGGAGCTTCGGTCTCGCGGGCGTCGTCGAAGTCCAGGTCGAACAGCCGCCGCCGCCAGGCGATCTCAGCGTCCAGATCACTGCACCCGAAAGCCTGATCACCGTGGGCAGCTCACCGATCACGGTTTCCGGGTTGGCCGCGCCCGCCGGCGTTCCGCTGACGGTGAACGGCATCGACACCAGCTCTTCCGGCGGTAGCTTCTCCACCGACGTCGCGTTGACGGAAGGACTGAATACGATCGTCGCGCGCGTGGTCGGCGCCGGCGGCGAGCAGTTGACGGACACGATCTCCGTGACTCTCGATCTCACGCCCCCGACGATCTCGATCGACTCGCACGAGTCCGGTGAAGTGGTCTCGGTAGCGGCGGTCACGATCACGGGCGCGGTGAGCGACATGATTCGCGGCACCGTGGGGGAGGACGACTCCAACGTCACGGTCAACGGCGTTGCGGCCACTGTCAAGAATCGCAGCTACTCGGCGCCGAACGTCCCGCTCGTCGAGGGCGCGAACGCGATCACTGCCGTTGCGACCGATGCGGTCGGCAACACCAAGTCGACGAGCATCACGCTCGTCTACGAGCTCCCCGTAGGGCCTGAGCTCATACTCGTATCGGGCGACGGACAGACGGCGCCGATCACGAACAATGCGCCCGATCCGCTCGTCGTGCGGCTTTTGGATGGCACCGACACCCCGGTTGCCGACGAGCCCGTGATCTTCCGCGTCATTCAAGGCTCCGGCAAGGTTGCGGCGAACACCCCGAACGAGGGACGCGCGGTCGTCGTTCAGACCGATGCGCAAGGCCTCGCGCAAACGGCTTTCGAGCTTGGGCAGCGCGTGGGTGTCAGCAATCACAAAGTGCGCGCCGCGGTCGTCGGCGTCGGGAACGACGTCGTCTTCAGCGCGTCCGGCGAAGGCTTGCCCGGCGACAAGATTTCCGTCGCGTCGGGCAACAATCAGCGTGGGGCGGTCGGGCAGGTGCTTCCGGAGCCTCTGGTGGCCGTGGTTACCGACGCCGGCAACAACGTCGTGGAAGGCGCGGCCGTGCTGTTCGAGGCCCGCGTAGGGGGCGGCCTGTTCGAGAACGACCTCCCGGCCGTGCAGCTTCTGACCGACGCCGACGGCAGGGTCGCCGCCGAATTCTGGCTCGGCGACCTGGCAGGCATCGACGCGCAACGCGTGCGAGCGACGCTCGTCGGCACATCCGCTTCGGCCGGCTTCTCCGCGTCGGGCTTCGTTCCCGCGGATGCCGGCGACACCGCGATCAGCGGCATCGTGCTCGACAACCAGGACAATCCGGTCGAGGGCGTCACGGTGCGGGTCGACGGCACGTCCCGCTCGGCCGTCGTCGATGCCGCCGGCCTTTTCACCATCGCCCAGGCGCCGGTGGGCCCCGTGCACCTGATCGCCGACGGCTCGACGGCAGTCGACGGCCGCGAGTATCCGTCGCTCGCCTACGACATCGTGACGGTGTCCGGCGTGAACAACACGCTGCCCGCGCCGATTTACATGGTGCCGCTGAATACCGCCGATTCCGTGTATGCCGGTCCGGAAGACGTGGTGCTGGTGTTGCCGCAGTATCCGGGCTTTGCGCTCAAGATCTTCAAGGACTCCGTGACGTTCCCGGACGGCGCGCGGGAAGGCTTCGTGAGCGTCACGCCGGTCAACGCCTCCAAAGTGCCGATGCCGCCGCCGAACGGCATGCAGCCGAATTTCATTATCACCGTCCAGCCCGCGGGAACGCAGTTCGACCCGCCGGCGCGGCTGGCCATTCCAAACACCGAAGGCTTCCTCGCCGGTGCACAGACGGAGATGTTCTCGTTCGATCACGACCTCGGCGAGTTCGTGTCGATCGGGCCGGGCACCGTCAGCGACGACGGTACGGTGATTACGTCCGATCCCGGCTTCGGTGTCGTCAAGGCGGGCTGGCACTGCGGCAGCCAGCCCAACCCACAGGGCTGCTGCTCGGGCGGCGGCGCCGGCGGCGGCGGCTGTGCGATCTGCAAGAAATCCGAATCCGGCGATTGCAACAACAACGACTGCGTGGCCGACGACAGCCAGGACCCGGGCGAGTGCAAGCAGTGCCAGGGCGGCTCGCCGGTGCCCGACGACTCGGACACCCCGCAGGCGGAATGCAAGAAGTGCGAGGGCGGCGCGGCGGTGGCCGACAGCGCGCAGGACGGCAATTCCTGCGGCGACGGCACACCCCAGCAAAATTGCTACACATGCAAGAACGGCAACTGCGGCAACAACTGCGAAGTCGTCGAAGGCATCATCAAGACGAGCGTGAGCGTGAGCCCGCAGTGGGGCTCGCTCGCCGGCAAGCTGACCGATGCCATCACCAAGATACCCTGGCTCCGCGCTTCGCTCGGCATCTCGTTCGCGGGCGAACAGGAGTTGGGTACCGAATGCTGCAAGGACTGCACGATCAACGGCCCGCAGCCGTATCAGAAACTCTCGGGTAACGGCAAGCTGGAAGGCAAGCTCGAGGTCATCATCCCCGGAACCGGGGCGATCGGGGAAGAGGAGGTCGAGATACTTTGCCTGTTCGGCACGTCGTATCAGGTTTTCGCCGAATGGAAGTTCGGCGTCTTCATCGATGTCACGGTCTCCGCGGGCGCGGGGATCGAATACAAGAACACGGCTTGTCCGGAACCCAATTGCTTCTCCGGCAACCTGGCCTTGGGGGGACAACTGGCCGGCGGCCTTACCGGCGGCGGTAAGGTCGGCTACCGGGAGGTCGACAAGGCGACCGAGAGGACGCTTTACTCACAAGGCGTAGGCGCCAAGATCGAAGGCCGCGCGGTCACGGACTATACGGTCAAGGTCACCAAGCAGTTCACCGACGGCTGCGGCCCCGACACCTGTGAGCTCGGCTGGGGCGGTGTGAAGCTCGAAGCCGAGATCTCCGCGGACATCAGCATTGGACCGATCAGCTACGGTTTCTCCGAGTCCCTGAGTGTCGTGGTTGCGGACCCGGGAACGGAGCCGTGTTGAGGCGGCTCGTTTCGGTGGCCGGCATGATTGGCGTGGTTGGCACGATAGGCGCAACGACCGCTGGCGCGGAACCCCTGCGCTGGATTATCGACACCGACCTCGACGGCCAGGCGACGCTGGTGGGCGAGATGCCCGTTTCGGAGGAGAGCGAGCAGGAGGTGTTCCCGAATCCCGGCCGCGCCGTCGCAGGCACGCCGGAGGGGAGAGCCTATCACGAGTATGTGAAGGCGCTGGTCGAGTTACGGTCTGCTGAAGCGACTGCCATGTTCACGACCGCGGACGGCAGCCGTGCGAGGTTCGCCAATGAGCTCGCCGCCCGCCCGGATCGACACGATGGCTGGAAAGACGCCGAGCGCGTTACCGCAAAGCTGGTTTTCAACTGGGGGCCCTACAAGGTGATCCCTATCGCGATTCGAATGAAAGGCGATCCCAAGGAGTATTTGTGGCGGGAGTCCTTGTTCTGCACGTCCGGGTGCGCGATGAGTAACGCGTTCAACGTCTTGGATTCGAGCCGCGAAAAATTCACCGTGATGATGGGGAGCGGCACGACGGCGCTCGTCAACGAGAGCTGGCAGTCGCTCGGTGAGAAGGCACAGGCCAGCGATCTCATGAACCTCGACGATGCCTTGTTCTTCCGTCCGCAATGGGTGGCGGGCGCCCTGTCGCGGCAATACCCGCTCATCGCTTTCCCCAAGGTGCACATCCTGCCCGGGGCGTACTATCCGTTCTTCGACGATGCCGGGCGGTCCGGACCGGACGGCGCCGCGCGGGCGGCGCTCGACAAGCTTGAGACGTTCCTGAGCGAGTTGCGGACCGTGGACCTTAACGTCGCGCCTGACGGCAGCTATGCGCAGGAAGCCTTGGAGAAGGTGCTGGGCTCGCATTGGCGCGACTTCAAGCCGGGGCGGGTGTTTCGCTTTTTCGAGCGCCCCGAAGAAGACGAGCCGATGGCGCTTGCCAAGTACGCGCAGCATCCGTTCTCGAATCAATTGAGTAAATGGGACGGTGTGCATCCCGTGGCCGTGTATGAGTCGAAGACCGGTGTCTTCCTGTTCGTTTATCCGGTGATTCAAGAGACTTTGATCCTGAACATGCAGGTACTGTCCTTCGAACGCGATGCGGAGGATCCAGCAAAGCTTGCGCTGTCGCTGGCCGTGCAGCGGACCGATGCCGGACGCTTGCTGATGTCCGGCGAGATGGTCGAATACCTGGATCCCAGAACCGAATCGCTGCTGGCGTCGAGATGATGAATGAGAGTGCCGCATGAAAAACGTCGTCTTCAAGCTCTCGCCGACGGTGTTGTTCTACATTACCGCGCTGGTAGCGGGCCTCCTGGTTTTCGTCTGGCTGCATTGGCGTGGCGAGCGGCAAACGGCGCTAGTGGTGTTTTTGGTGCTGACTGCTTTGGCGGTGAGTCTGTACACGCTGCGAGGCGAGCTGAGCCTGTCCATGGTGAGCCGCGAAATCTCCGGCAAGCGCATCTGGCTCGGCATGGTGATCTACAAGATAGTGGTTCGGGTCGGGTCGGACGACGCGCTGTATCTCGAGGAAGAGCTCGTTCGCCGGGGTACGCAAGGCGTCAGTGTCTGGCACCGGCTCGAGGCGTCCGGGCAGCTCGTTTCCCATCGGAGCGACAAGCCGGGGAGCGACAAGCCGGGGAGCGACAAGCCGGGGCCTTACATCCTGGCCTCGCAAAGCTGGCCGCCGAATCGCGTCAAGCTCGTGGAATTTGCAGAACAGGCCTCGCAATCTCTCGGGGTTTCCCTGCAAGACAATCGCAAATTCACCGAAAGGGTCAAATAACGGGTCGGGCAGGCAATGCGTGCGCGGCCGTTGTGGAAATAGAAGGATAGAGTCATGAAGCTGGTTCGGATCCTGAGCGTTTTCGTTTTCGTATCGCCGCTTTTCGCAGCGGCGGCGCACGCGCAGTTGGCGCTTGACGAAACCTGCGTGGTCAACATCCTCAATAGGACGGTTCAGGTGCAGCCTGACGGGACGTGGCGCATGCCGAACGTGCCCGCGAACTTCGGTCTCGTACGCGCCCGTGCAACCTGCGTGCGCGATGGGGAGTCGATCTCGGGCACGACCGAGTACTTCCGCGTGCTCGAGAACGTGCAGACCGTCGTGCCGGACTTCGAGATCATCGATCCGAGCGTTCCGGGGTCCGGCGCGCCCTCGTCTATCGAGATCTCGAACGCGCTCAGTTTCACCTACACTTTCGACGACGACGGCAACCTTTCTTTTATCAACTCGAGCAGTACCATCACGCTCGATCCTGCCGGGGCTACTTTCCAGCTCGGCGTGACGGCGACCTATCCGGATGGCTCGACGCAGGATGTTACGAGCAGCACTTTCGGTACGAACTACTCATCGTCCAATCCGGCCGTCATAAGCGTTGACGAAAACGGTCTCGTTTCCGCCGCCACCAGCGGGACCGCGACCGTTTCCGTGAACCTCGACGGCGCGCTCGCGGTCGCGCTCGTGGAAGCGAATCTGGCGGGCGACTCCGACCTCGACGGCATTCCCGACGACTACGAGACGGCGAACGGACTCGATCCGACCGATCCGGCCGACGCGGCCGAAGACCAGGACGGCGACGGCTTGACGGCGCTAGAGGAGTTCCAGGCCGGCACGGATCCGCAAAATGCCGATACCGATGGCGACGGTATTGAGGATGGCGAGGAACTGAGCGCGGGCGCCGACGGTTTCATCACGGATGCGACAAACATCGACACCGATGACGACGGCCTGAACGACGGTCTCGAGGTGCTCGTCGGATCCGATCCCAACGATGCCTCCTCGGTCGACATCGGCGCCGCGCTGGCCAGCGTCGACGTGACGCCCAACACGGTGCTGCTCACGTTCAACGGCATCGACAGCGAAGTCAGCTCGCAGCTTTCCGTTACCGGGATTTTGCTGGACGGCACGGAGATCGACCTTACACAGACCTCGACCTACGTTTCTAGCGACTTGAGCATCGCAAGTTTCGGCGCGTTCCCGGGCGAAGTCTTCGGCGGCAATGCGGGCGACGCGACCGTCACCGTGACGTCGTTCGGTATCGAAACACTGGTCCCGGTCACGGTCGAGACCTTCCAGCCGATTCCGATCGCCCAGCTCACGTTCAGCGGCACGGGCGTGGATTCCGAAGTGTCGGGCGACACGGTGTTCATCGCGAGCTCGGCCGGCATGCATATCGTCGACGTCAGCGATCGGACGGCGCCGGGCCTGGTTACGACATTCACCGGCTCCGGGGGCGTCAAGGACATCAAGGTCGTCGGCAACACCGCTTATCTCGCAGTCGGCGCGGCCGGTCTCGACATCGTCGACATCTCCGATCTCGTCAATCCGTTGCTGTTGTCGAACATCGATCTCGCCGGTACCGCCAACGATCTGGCCGTGACCAACGACCGCGTCTATGTCTCGAGCGCCGTTGAGGGCCTCGCCATCGTCGACGTGTCCGACGGGACGGCGCCGCTGTTGCTCGGTACCTTGGGCAACCTCGGAAACGCCGTGGGCGTGGACGCGGCGGGCGATCGCGCGATCGTCGCTACCGCTACCTCGCTGGTCGTCGTGGACGTTGCGGATCCCACCTCGCCGATGCGGCTCGGCAGCGTCAATATCGGCCAGGTCCGCGCCGCGGTGATGGACGGCAACTACGCGTATGTCGCGGCGTATACCAGCGGCTACAAAGTCGTCGATATCTCCGATCCGATGTTGCCGGTCATCGTCGGCGGTGAAGCCGGCTTCTACCCGAGCGATGTCGAGCTCACCAACGGATTCGCGTTCTTCTCGGACATACTGTTCGTCAACGCCGTGCCGTTTGTCGATATCTCGGACCCGGTCAATCCTCCGCCCTTCCGCATCATCGACATCAGCAGCTTCGGCGACCGCGATGCGTTCGGCTTGTCGCTCGATGCAAGCTACGGCTATTCGGTCGCGAATGCCGGCCGGCTCTACATCTGGCAATACCGGCTGATCAACGACAACCTCGGCATAGCGCCGGAGGTGACGGTGACGTCGCCCACGAACGGCGAGGTCGTGGTCGAGTCCCAGCGCATACTGATCACCGCGGACGCGACGGACGATGTCGCGGTCGGCGCGGTCAACTTCGACGTGGACGGCGTGCCCGTGTTCACCGATACCACCCGGCCGTATCAGGTGCCGATCACGGTGCCGTCGGAAGGGCTGTCCATCCAGGTGACCGCGCGCGCGGTCGATCTCGGCGGCAATGACGATACGGATACGATCATTCTCGCCATCGAGCCGGATGCGGACGACGACGGCCTCGGCGATACCGAAGAAGTGGAGACGTGGGGCACCGATCCGAACAATCCGGACACCGACGGCGACGGCCTCAACGATGGCGATGAGATCGAGCGCGGAACGGATCCCCTCGATTCGGATTCCGATGACGACGGTTTCACGGACGGCGCGGAAGTTGCGGCCGGCACGGATCCGCTGAATCCGGATACCGAAGCGCCCCAGGTCGTGGCGACCGATCCCGCCGGCGGCACGGTCGATGTGCCGGAAAACGCACCGGTCACGGTGACCTTCAACGAGAGTCTGCGGCCGCAATCCGTCGACGCCGACTCGCTGGTCGTCACGGACGACACGGGGGCGCGTGTTGCCGGTACCGTCCAGCTCGTCGGCGGCGCCTCCGAACTGCTGTTCGTGCCTGACGGACTGATGTCCGACTTCACCGAGCACACGGTGACGATAGACGGCGTGCGTGACGAGGCGGGCAATCCGCTCGTGACCTTCGTATTCACGTTCACGACCGGCAATTTCGTGGACACCGTTCGACCGAGCGTCGTCGCAACCAGCCCCGAGAACAACTCGACCAACGTTCCGGTCAACGCGCAGATTGCCGTGGTGCTGAGCGAGCCGATCCAACCGGCGACCGTCGACGCCAATTCTGTCTACGTCGTGGATACGAGCACGGGCCTGCGGGTCGACGGCGTGCTCGAAGTCAGCGCCGATCGCACGGCGATCACGTTCTCGCCCAATCAGGCTTTCCTCGTGGGGCGTCGCCACTACATCTACTTGACCTCGGACATTCTCGATCTGTTCGGCAATACGCTGCCGGCGACGATTCGCTATTTCACGGTCTCGTTCGATCCGGACGGCGACGGGCCGCTCCTCGAGAGCGCGACGATCGCCGACGGCGCGACGGGCGTGCCGACGAACGGCGTGTTCACGGCCCGGTTCAACGAGCAGATCAACGCACTGCACGTCGACCGGATCTTGCTGCTGAACGGGCCAGACGTGATTCCGGTTGCGCGTTCCCTGTCGAGCGACCGCCGGGCGGTCACGCTGGATCCCGGGGCGCTACTGCCGGCGAACGCCAACCTGCAGTTCGTGATCGACGGCGTGCAGGACTTGTCGGGCAACTTGTTGCCCAATGCCGTCGTCATCGATTTCAGCACGGCTGCGGATGCCGATACGACGGGCGGCACGATCACGGCGTGGTCGATCCCTGTGAGCGGCACGAGCGGTGTGTCGTTGAATCCGTTGATTTCGGTGGATCTTTCGGAGCGCGTCGATCCGACGACGATCAACGGCAGCTCCTGGTACCTGTGGAATTCG
>JANQMR010000018.1 GCA_028279985.1 Woeseiaceae bacterium | reverse complement strand
TCGTGTCGAACTGGCCGGAGACCTCGATCAGGTCGTTCTCGCCGACGATCTGGTAGGTATCGTATTCACTCTGTGTCAGCGCGCTGAAGACGTCCGGGTCCCTGAGCGAGTAGAACCGGTCCGCGGCGCTCTTGTCCAACGGATGTGCCCGGTAGCCGCTGCCGATGTTGATCGCCAGGAAACGCCGATCCAGCCTCGCGTCGGTAAACATGGCCACGTCCGGCGTCGTGTAGAATCGCCGCGTATCGGCGGGACCGGGATTCGACAAGCCTTCGGCGCCGAACCGGGCGATGACGCCGCCGGCGATCAGCTTGTTGGGTATCTCACCGTTGAAAATATCGAAACGCCAGATTTGACCGCCCAGGTCCGCCGCATACATACGATCGGCGAAGCCGTCGCCGTTCATGTCGATGACCCGGATCCGGCTCGGGATCGACCGCGTCATCCGACTGAGCTCGAGGTCGGCGTTCATGTCGCTGCCGGCTCGCCAGATCATGTCGCCGGTTTCCAGGTCGAGCATGAATACGCCGGCACCTTCGAGGTCCGGGCCTTGCGGATGCGCGGGTGAGTCGTGGGATGTATCGTAGCCGCCGCCGAGGATCAGTACGGCGTCGTCATTGCCCGTGGCCTTGACGCTGTCGACCTTCACCCGCGCGGCGACCGGCGCCGACCAGCTCTGGCCGGATTGAGGGAAGCTTCGGACCCAACGCAGAATCGGATCGTCGGGATCCGACACGTCGATCATGTAATAGTTATCACCGCCGCGGCGCATGCCGAAGACGATGTAAACGAAATCGGTTCCGGGTTCGATGATGCCGTCTTGGTTGGCATCCTTGACGACCGGAACGATGTCGCCGTCGATACCGTAGTTCTTGTAATCGACGTTTTCGTTGAAATACAGCTCGCGGAGATTGGGCAACAGCTCATTCGGAACGAAAGCCCATTTCTCTACGCCGGTCTCGGCATCCAAAGCGTGCAGGTAACCGTCGTTGGTCGCGGAGAAAAGCACGACTTTCTTGCCGCCGACCGAGTCGCCGTAGACGACCGCGGCAGGCTGTGCGTGCAGCGCGTCACCCATCGAATAACGAACCGTCGTTTCCGGGTTGTTGTCCTGGTCCTTGATGTCCGCGCCGCGCGCCCAGTCGATGAGCTGGCCCAGCGTGGGCTCGCCCGCGGCCCCGGTCAGGCCGAAATCGGCAGGCTGGAAGGACGACAGGTTTGCCGTCGACAAGGCATTACCCGGTGTGCTGAGCCGGCCTTGTGCCTTGTCGGTGTAGAGCTTGCGGACCGCGGGGGCCGGCAGTAAGTTTGCCGCGCCGCCGATCATGACGTTGGAGCCGTCGGGGCCCGAGAGCTCCGACCAGAAGTTCTTTGCACTGTCGGCGAAAAAACCCGTCTCCGGGTTAACCGCATTGTTGTCGTTCGCGTCCCGAATCTCGCCGTCGGCGATCTTGAATTTTTTCAGATTACCGGGCCAGTGCACCTCGTCGGACGCGCGGAACACCGATACGTAGAGGTCGTTCAGGTGCTCTGTTCGATTGTAGGCGTTCACGGCGACTGTCGGCGCCGTGAAGGAGATGTCACGATCGAAGATGTCGGTGACGATGTCGGTCAGTGCCGCCGTCAGCGACGCGACGTCGGAGGCCAGATAGTATTCGCCGCCCGACAGCTCAGCCGTCGATTTGAGTATCGGCAGGTCCACCGTAAACCCGATCGTGTAGGTCGTGACGGTCTGATCGCCCGGTACCGACGGATTGATGTCCACTTTCGACAGGTATTCCGACACGTCGTCGAGACAGGCGCCGTTGACGTCGCCGCCGGTGCAGCTCGAGCGGCCGAGCGTGCTCGTAAATCCGGGCAGGAGGGGTACCTTGTCATAGGCATCCCTGTCCTGCGTCGGTGCGCCGTCGGTCAGTAGCACCACGAAGTTCTTCGCACAGGCGTATTCGGCCGGTTGCTTGTAGACCATTGGACTCGATGTGACCATCGCTTCCGGATCGGTGGACCAGGTTTCCCCGTAATGACCAGGCATGCCGCGCCAGTACAAAGCCGCTTCGTACATCGTTTCCGACAACGGCGTCCAGCCGCTGGCCGGAATCGAGTCGACGATCGCGTTGGCCTCGTTGCGATGCGTATCCAGGTCCTTGACGGCATGAATGACCGGTCCGCCCTGGTGATAGTGAAAACGCATGAAGCCGACATTGACGTTCTTAATCGAGCCCAGCACGTTTTTGGTCACCGCCTTGACCATGTCCGTGCGGCTCATGCTCGTCTGCGGTGGATTGTAGTACCAGTTCAGGTAGTTGCCGTCGTAGAAGGTGTAGATACGATGCGTCGGCGTGCCGCCCCAGTCCACTTCCAGGCCGGGATTCGACGTGTATGCAGACTGGTTGCTGCCCGAACGGGCATACGGCTCCGATGCGGCGCTGGGGCCGTTGCCGTGAACGCCAGAGTCCGACGCGCATTCGACGAGCTCCGTCGATTTCGAGCTGCTGATGGTCCGCCACTTCCACTTACCACCTTTCTTGCGGTACTGGGCCATCGTATCCGTATAGGATCCGGACGCGCCGAGTTGTGTCAGACCCTGTTGGCAGACGAACGAGGTTTTCCGAACCATGTACGCTGCTTCTTCGCCGCACTCCGGCAGCGTCGAATTGGTCGTCCAGTAGTACTTGTCGGTTTGGCAGGGGCCGCTATAAGGTGTATTGGGATCGTACGGCTGCTGGCTGGTCTCCACGCTCATCATGCTGCCCGACGAGTCGATGATGAACAGCACGTTCGGTTTGGCCGCGTTGCTCGCCGCCGGCGTCGACAACAACAGCTCGACGTCGTCGGCGACGGCAGGCGAACCAACCGCGATCGTAAGTATCAGGCCGACCCCGGCCCAGGTAAAGCGTTTTCCGGACATGTCCATGTGTCCCTACCTCTCGGTCGATCCGTGACTGCATCGCTCCTCCAGCCACCATCACGAGATCTTTAGCTCGTGACGATTAGTTCCACCAGTTGTCTCGTTTTCGTGTCGTATCTCACGAGCGCGTAAGCACTCTGGTTGCGCCTCATCGTGAGGAATTCCTTCCTGAACTCATCGAATCTCAGTGTCCTGCCGTCCAGTGAGAATCTCGTCTCGGCCGTCAGTTGGACTCGTTCGTGTTCATCGTCACAATCCGCCTCGCAGCGCTGAAAAGTCATCATGCCGTTCGTGCTTGCGGGCAGGATGATGTTGCTCGGCACCGTCTCGATCGCATCGACGATGATCTCGCCCGCGAACACCGGTCCGGACAGGGCCAGCACGGCCAGCGCGGCGATGGTCAAAACTCTGCGAATGTCGTTCATGACTGCTCCGTTCCTTGTCGGGGCTTGCGCATCCTGCGCCACTCGCGGCCCCAATACTGATCACAATCGCATTATCTCGTTTTCGGGACCACAAATACCGGAACTACCGCACAACTACTCGATGCCGTCCTGTGTCCACAGCGTCCGCACCGGGAAGTTGCTGAATCCCGGATCGAAACACTCGACGCCGACACAGCCGAGCGGCGGCGGCGAACACTCGTCACCCTGGCAGTCCGGGTCGGCGCTCGGGAACAGGAAGCGCGGCGACGGGGCGATGCCGCCCTGCGCGAGGTCACTCATCCTGGCGGCATCCTCTTCGCCTTCCGCGATACCGTCCAGATCACCGATCGGGTCGCCGTTGACGACGGACACCCGGTACAGGAAGTTTCGGCCCGCACCGGCCGCACAGGTCGATGCACCTTCGTTGTTCGGCGAAAACGCCACGAAGAAGATCTCGTTGTTGAAGGTCACCGAGTTCGACAATACTTTCTGGTCTTCCGGCAGCGTGAGCCGCCAGCCTGCCTGGTCCTGACCGATCACGGTTGCGACCTGTCCGCTGACCTCGACCAGATCGTCGTCGAACACCGGTGTCTCGTCGTCGTACTGCTGCTGGCTCAACTGCGTGAACACATTGCGGTCACGGATCGAGTAGAACCGGTCGATATTGACGTTGTCTAGCGGCCCCGCGCGATAACCGCTGCCGATACTGATGGCAACGAAGCGCCGGTTCTGGGCGTTGTCGGTGAACAACGACACGTCGGGCGAGGTGTAGAAGCGCCGCGTGTCCGGGAAACCCACGGTTTGGCCTTCGGCGCCGAGCTGTGCGAGAACACCGCCGGCCACCAGCGCGTTGCTGCCGGTGCCATCCGCCGGCCGGCCGTTGAAGATGTCGAATCGCAGGATCTGTCCGCCCATGTCCGCCGCATACATACGGTCGGCGAAACGATCGCCGTTCAGGTCGATGACGCTGATCTGGCTCGGAATTGCCCGTGTCAGACCGTCCAGTTCCAGCTCGGCATTCGAGCCTGCGCCGCCGGCCCGCCAGAGTATTTCGCCGGATTGCAGATCCAGGAACATGATGCCCGCGCCCTGGGTGTCCGGCTCGTCTCCGGCCGGAAACGCCATCGTGTCGTGCGCGGTGTCGTAACCGCCGCCGATCACGACCACGGCCTTGTCGTCGTTGATACTCGAGTCGGCGATGTCGATTCGCGTGATGCTCGGCCGCGACCAGGTCTGACCGAATTCCGGCGCGCTGACCCGCCACAACAGTTCCGGGTTGTCCCTGTCGGTCACGTCCAGCGCGTAATAACTGTCGCCGCCCCGGCGCATGCCGAATACCAGGATCACGAAATCGCCGTCCGCCGGTTCGATCACGCCGTCGTTGTCGCGGTCGGCGGTCACCGGGACGATGTCGCCGTCGACGCCATAAGTCTTGAACGGCGAGTCCGGATTGAAATAGAGATTCGGCAGCCGCGGCAGGTGCTCTTTCGGGATGAAAGCCCAGAGCTCGCCTCCGGTCGATGCATCGATTGCGTGTACGTAACCGTCGTTCGTGGCGGCGAACACGACCAGCTCCGGATTTTCCAGCGTTCCGCCGTAGGAGACGGCGGCCGGCTGTGAGTGCAGCGGATCGCCCATGAACCGGCGGATCGTCGTGTCCGGATTCAGGTCTTCGTCGAGCACGTCTTCGCCGCGTGCCCAGCGGATCACCTGTTCGATCGTGGGTTCTTCGGCCGAACCCGTGAGACCGAAGTCGCTCAGCTCGAAGGCGCCGATGTTGCCGACCGACAGATGATTCGACGGGTCGGCCAGGTTGTCGTCGACCGAGATGTTGGTGAACAGCCTGCGGTCGTCGGGCGCCGGCATGTTTTCGACCGCACCGCCCTTGAGGACATCGTTGCCGTCCGCAGTGCCGGACCAGAAGCTCCTCGCGGTGTCGTAGAACAGTCCGTTCTGCGGGTTCACGGCCGGCTCG
Organism: Woeseiaceae bacterium; assembly: GCA_028279985.1. Classification (GTDB taxonomy): domain Bacteria; phylum Pseudomonadota; class Gammaproteobacteria; order Steroidobacterales; family Woeseiaceae; genus UBA1847. The sequence continues at coordinate 300,233 of JANQMR010000018.1, read as the reverse complement.
CCGTTTCTGTCCACGATCACGCTGTTCTCGATCCGGTACTTCTTGACGTTGCCCGGCCAACGATACTTTTCGCTGGCCCCGAAAGTCGTCAGGTACAGGTCGTTCAGGTTCTGCGTGCGGTTGAAGGTGTTGACGGCCACCGCCGGTGCCGCGAACGACAGCGAACGGTCGGTGATGTCGGTGACGATCTCGAGCAGCGCCAGGGTCAGGCTTTGCACGTCGTCCGCCAGGAAATAGCTGCCGCCGCCACGCAGGGCGGTTTGCTCCAAGATATCGAGATCGATCGCGAAGCCGATCGTATGCGTCGTGACGGTCTGCAGGCCGGGTTCGGTCGATATGTCGTTGGTGTAAAGATACTCGGCGATGTCGTCGAGGCAATCGCCCTCGTTGGTGCCCGTACAGCCGGAGTAACCCAGCACCGTGGACCAGCCCGGCAGGTTGCCGACCAGACTCGGTGTGTCGTGGTCCTGGCGCGGCTCACCGTCCGTCAGCAACACGTTGAAGTTCTTCGCGCAGGCCTGGCTCTCCGGTTGCAGGTAGATGTCCGGATCGCTCGAGGCCAGCGCGTCGGGATCGGTATCGTCGGTCAGTGCGCCATAGTTGGCGGGCATGCCGTGCCAGTAAAGGGCCGATTCGTAAGACGTTTCCGACAGCGGCGTCGTACCCCCCTCGACGATGGCGTTGATGGCTGCCACGATGTCGTCGCGGTTGGAGTCCAGGTCCGTCATCGCCTGGATGACGTGACCGCCGTTGTTGCCGTTGAAGCGCATGACGCCGACGTTGACCCCTTCGATAGACCCCAGAATCGCCTCCGTCGTATCCTTGACGATGTCGATCCGCATTTTGTCGACCAGTATCGGGTTTTGCAGATAATTCAGGTAGTTACCGTCGTAAACGGTAACCGACTGGCTGGTCGGCCAGTTACCCCAGGGCGCTTCGGCAGCGGGATCGTTGGTAAACGGTTCGACGTCGCCGCCCTTTTGCGCGTAAACCGCATTGTCGCCGTCGGTTTCTCCGTGTACACCGCTGTCTTTCGCGCATTCGACCAGATCGGTTTCGTTGCCGGCCTCCAGTTTTTGCCAGCGTCTGACATCGAGGCCCAGGTCCACGCTGGAAAAGCCCGATCCGCCGTCACGGAACTGCGCCATGGTACCGTTGTAGATACCGATACCCTGGAGCTGCCGGGTGGCGTGGTCGCAGACGAAGGCGTCCTTGCGGATACGCTGCGTGTTCTCGCTATCGCAACTGGGCGTCACGCCTTTGTATTCGGTCCAGTACAGATAACCGGCGTCACACGGGGTGTATCCACTCGCACCCCCATCGCCGTCATCGTCATCATCATCGTCGTCGTCGTCGTCGTCATCATCGTCACCACCACCCGAATAGGTCTGGGTGTGGTCGTAGACCTCCCTGGTCTCCTCCTCGCTGCGCATACTGCCCGAAGAGTCGATGATCAACAGGATGTTCGGCGTGGCATTATCGGCCGCATTCGGCGCCAGCAGCAGCAGGTCCGTATCGTCGGCGATTGCGGGCGATCCGCCGAGCGACGCAAGCACTGCGCCGGCGACCGTCCATCTCGTCTTCTTCTGTGTGAGCGTGTTCATTCGTTCCTGTTTCCTCAGACCCTGGCACGTCCTAGTGAACGCCGGCCGACACTTCGGTGATACGGTCCGTCTCCAGATGATGCAGCACCGTCAGCGAAACCCGTTCCCGGTCGTCTACGGCCGCGAGTCCGGCGCGGAACTGCTCAAGCTGCAGCGATCGCCCGTCGAGTATCCAGCGGGTCTCGGCAGTCACGCGCTTGACCATGAGCGCGCACTCGTCGCAGCTTTTGAACGCGAGCGTGCCGAGTTCGTTTTGCGGCAGGCGGATGTCGTCGACGAGGACCTCGTGCGCCCGTTGTACGGTCTTGAACTCTGCGGCCGCGGGCAGTGTGAGCACCAAGGCGACTGCGGCAATCACTAACGATCTCGTTTTCATGAGCTGGCTCCGTTTGGTCTGCCGCTTAAAGCGTCGGGTCTTCCGGACCGACGATGTAAAACGCCTGGGTATGGACCGCGGAAGCGTCGCGGTCCGTTTCGTAACCCGGCGCGCGCGCCGATTCCGCCACCGAGGTGGCAAGGAAGTGATAAGCGGAAATACCGCTGCCGACGCCCAGGCTGAAAGCCTTGTCCGGCACCAGCGTCGCGTCCTCGAACGTGATGGTTGCCGTGACGCTCTCATTCTCGGTGATGTCGCGTGTGACCGTGGCCCCGTCCACTGTGTTGAAACGGTTTTCGGACAGGGCGAGCTCGAGGCCGGTTTCGGCGGCCTGGAAGGCGTTCTCGAAGTACTGGTCGTTGCGCGCCATCGCGAGCTCGGTGGTTGCGGTGTTCATGCCGGATATCGCCAGTACCGTGATAACGACGAGCAATATCAGGCCGACGATCAGCGCGGCGCCGTTCTGTTGTTTGCGGTTTACGGGCTTGTTCATTAGTCCCTTTACCTCGATCAGGTCCTGGCGTTGCGCAGGAGCACGGTTTTCGATACCTGCACGCGGCGGTATTCATCGGTCGGTACGCCGAGGTCCACATCGGCCGGTGCATAGTTGAAGTTGTCCACGATACCGATCTCCGGCGTCAGGCCGCGGACGACCATCCAAATACGGACGGCCAACACCTTGGCACCCGCAACGTAGCCCGGTGCCTCGGGGTTGTAGATTTCGGAGTTCGGATTGACGTATTGATCGACTGCGTCGTCGCCGTCGAGGTCGATGCCGAACTGCAGTTGCAGGTTTTCCACGCCGGGCGCGACTTCCTCGTCGATGACCGTCATGTTGGCGCCCTGCATGACCAGGGCCTTGCGGCGCAGCGTCGGCGTGCCCGGGATCAGATCCGAATCCGCCGCAACGTAGTAACTCGTGACGATCAGGTTGTGGGTCGCCGAGTCGAGGTTGCTGAATAAGACCGGCACGTTGCCGTCGTCGAACAGCATGCCGCCGACCCGGGTAGACTGGATCTGTATTTGACCCGGATTCAATGGCGCGGGGTTGACGCTTGCACGCCGAACGATGACGACGTCCGAGTCCGGTTGTGCGCCGCCGTCGGCGGGGCAGGTCAGCGCAAAATTGTTGTTGAAGCCGTCCACCGGCGTGCCGAGATCGAGAACATAGTCTTCGCCGCAGGTCAGTGGTACGTCGAGGTTCAGCGGATTGACGTCTCCGGCCAGCGTGCGTCCTTCGATGTTGAGGCCGCGGCTGGAACGGCCCCAGTTGCTGGCCATGCGCAAGTCCGATTCGACCGTGTCCATCGCAAACTGGGCGGTTTCCTGGACACGGGCGATGGACTCGTTGACGACGAACGCGAACCGGCTCTGGTTGTAGATCTGGACGGCGCCGATCACCAGGAACGAGCCGATGGCGAGCGCCACCATGATTTCGATCATCGTCATCCCGAGCTGGCGCCGGAACCGGGACGAGGTCTCGGTCCCGATTCTGCTCACGCCGGTTCGATGTTTGTAGGAGGATACTGATTGCATGACTTCATTCCCGCTTCACTGGAAGGGATTGACGGGGATCTCGACGCTGTAGGTGAGCTCCTGGTCGGCCTCGGCCAGGGTAGATTCGGCCCAGGTGACGTTGATTGTGTAGTTCCATACCGGACCGGCGTCGTCGAACTCGACCTCGACATCGCCGTCCGGCAGCGTTGCGTTTGCCTGTTCCTGCCAGAGAAAAATGTCGTTGGCCGCCATTGCCGCCTCGTCGCACTCGACGGCCTTGTGGCACAGGTTGTTGTTGCCGGCCGCTTCGGCGTAGGCGGCGCCGGCCGCGCGATTCGCGCGTATCCGGTCGGCAACGTCGCTGGCCAGGATGATCGCGTTGTGCCGGAACATTGCCGTCCTTCCCGCCTGCAGGCTGTTCACGTACAGGCCCGCGATGCCGAGCATGCCGATCGACATGATGACCAGCGCGATCATCACCTCGAGCAGCGAAAAGCCGCGCTGGGTTGGGGGCATGAGTCGAATCCGCATCTCGGGTTTTCCTTTGTTCGGCGTGGCTGCTATGGGCAAGTGACGGCGGGGGGGCCGTTGAGTGCTTCGCCGATGGTGGCCATGTCGCGAACGACCGTCGCCCGTCCTACCGGTGTCGCGACGAATAGCCTCGCCGCCGAGCTGCCGCCGGTGCCCAAGGTATTGCCGCGCTCGTCACAAACGAAAATCTGGGATACGGCCGTTTCTCCCGGGATCTCTCGACCCATTCCCGTCGGCGCATACATGAAATAGCTCGCGTTACCGGTGACCCGCAGATTGACGCCGGTTGCGATGGCCGGACTGGCCCGCAGCAGCGGCTCGTTGGCGGGATCCCGGGCCAAATCGGGATCGGGGCCGGGGGGTGTGGTGCTCTGAAACACGATGAAACCGTCCGCCCAGGTGCCGCCGCAAGTCGCGTTATTGTCGAGCGCGTTGTTACTGGCGCAAATCACGACGTTGGACTTGGATCGGGCCGCCTCGCTGCGCGCTAGCTGGAAAGCGGCATGCAGGTCGTTGGCCGTGGCGGTGATACGATTGTTGGCCGTGAATGCGGTCATATTCGGTACGCCGATCACCAACACGACGCCGATGACCAGCATCGTCATCAGCAGCTCGTAGAGGGTGAAACCGCGCAGCCGTCGGGGATACGTATTCATGCGCGCAATATAAAGTGCCGGCGCGCGCGGGCCGTGTTCTTCCGACGAACGGTCTGCCGCAGCCGACGAACGGTCGCCGCAGCGCGCCGCGATTTGACTTATTCCGCACAGACATAGGGCTCACCGCGGGGCGTCGTGCCGGCAACCCGGGGTCTGCCGGTGTAACTGATCACCAGCGCCCGGGGCTCGATTCGCGCTTCCCGGTCGCAGACGACGACCGTGCCGTTGGTTGCCCGCCTGAAGACGGCCCTCAGCGTGAAGCCGCGGCGGTTCGCCGTGATCCGGACGGTTTCGTCGGCGCGGTGGCGGCCGAGTATCGGCTCGCCGTCGTCGATTTGCGGCGGCACGTCGCCGTCGTGGTTGGCGAACAGTATCCAGCCGGACGACCAGTCGCGGCCCGGCGTGCAGGATTCGAGATCGCGGCTCGGACAGATCGAAACCACCTTGCGGCGCACGATCGACTCCTTGCGTGCCAGGTGAACCGCGTGAAACAGCGCGTCGATCTCGGCTCGCTGCCGGTGCCGGGCAACGGTGCCGGACAAAGAGGGCAGGCCGAGCGACACGACGACCGCCACGATCGCGATCGTGACGATGAGCTCGAATAGCGAATACCCGTCGGACTGCCTGCGCATGCGAACCTCCCCGTGCACGGCCAGTGTCGGGGCTTCGCGGGGCGCCGGCAGCCCGCAAATCCGCGGTGTCCATGCAGAATTCGGCCGTGCGGACGGTCCGGCGGCTCTCGGTCGCTCTATGGATCGTCTATATAGGGTTTATAAATGGTCTATAATCGGAAAATTCGAATCTCGGAGTACCGCGCATGTCCCGCCTGGACATCCTCTCATTATTCGAACAACACGGTATTCTGCCGACCCCGCAAAGGATCGAGGTCGCCGAGATCCTGCTCGAGCGGCCGCAGCACCTGTCGGCCGAGCAGATCATCGAACGCCTGAAACAGGCCGACAGCCGGGTGTCGAAGGCGACGGTCTACAACACCCTCAAGCTGTTCGGCGAGCGCGGTCTGGTACGCGAGCTGATGGTCGATCCGGAGCGTAAGTTCTACGACTCGACGACCGGACCGCATCACCATTTCTATAACGTCGACAACGGCGAGCTAGTGGACATCCCCGGCGATCAGGTCCGATTCGCCGATCTGCCGGCGCTGCCGGACGGGACCGAGCGCGAAAGCGTCGAGGTGCTGATCCGGGTGCGTACGAGCCGCTGAAATCCGGCCCGTGGCCTTTTCCATAAGGCCGGGCACCCGCTATACTGCGCGACCCCTCGAGAGCGCCGAAGTAGCTCAGTTGGTAGAGCAACGCATTCGTAATGCGTAGGTCCGCGGTTCGAATCCGCGCTTCGGCACCAACTCATAACCCACACGACGACTGCGGCGGTCGCGCTTTCAAGAGATCAACAGTGACGATACGTCAGGGCCCCGATCCGAAGCCCATTCGGTCAACGTGTTGCCTCGGCTTTTCCCTTAATGAGCAGCAATATCGCGAGACGTTGACTGAAGTCTCGCGCCTTGCCGTTACGGACCCTCTGCTCGACTCCGAGGTGTCGCTTCGACGTGAACGAAACGATGGCCCCTAGCTTGCGAGTTCATCCAGCATGTAGATGATGGAATTTGCAAGCGCAACTTTAGTCGTCCGAATTTTTCATAACCGTATTCGCGATCCTGGACGATATTCCTTGCGCCTCAATCTCGCCGGCGATTAAGTCATCGACCCCGTCGATAACAAAGCAATCAATATATTTCTTGTAATGTCTGGCAATGCCGGTCGCACTGACGGGTTGCCCGAGTTCTTCGAGCATCTTGGCTGCCGGCCCTTTCAATGCGCGACCGGAAACAATCGGCGATACCGCTATCACCGGAGCTGACGCATCGCGTATTGCTTCACGTATCTCCGGAAGTCGAACAATCGGGTCGATACTGACAAACGGGTTGGAGGGGCAAATGATTATGCCGACAAGCGCAGGATCGTTTAGCGCCCTTACGAAGTCCGGATGTGGAGTTGCCCGATCGATTCCCTCGAACTCAAAACCGCTGACTTTTGGTTGGCATTGACGCTGAACGAAATAGCGTTGAAAAGACAGCGTGCCTTCATCGGTATGCACAGAGGTACGTACGGGGTCGTTGCTCATCGGCAACTCCCCAGCCTCGAATGGGGTCGTCGAGTCCGGCCAAGGCATACATCACGCTGTCGAGGTCGGGAGAAATGTGGAGCCCCAGGTGCTCGAAGTCATCCGCGGTATTGGCAACTATGATGAGCCGGTCGGGCGATAGACAATTGGCTAGGCCAAGACAGAGTTTCGCGCCGCCGCCGCCGCCAATTCGTCTGCGACGGCAATCTCGGTCACTTCGAGTTCGCGACCGAACAGGTCCGGCGAACCGATTTCATTCCGTATGGGATCTATGCCCGACGTCCCGATCGCCATACCTACCGTTCCATTGCGCCCCGCGCTGTCATTGATGATCACGGATACAGGCCCTGCGCAACCCGGTTGCAACGCAGAACGGATCTGTGCTGCGCTGCTATCCGGATCCTCTGGAAGTAACAATACTCTTGGGTCTGCATCGGTTCGAGGGAATCCTTCCGCATCTATCATTCTCGAGACGTGCGACTGCGGCCTGGCATCGGGCCAAGTCTCTCCCGACAGTGTGAAGTCGGGGTATATCGTGAGACGTTCCCGATCAGTGAGATATTTCGAGAGAAGCCTAGTAAATGAAGAGGCCTCAATGGATATCGTGAACCGATACTATACGGCATTGCCGTATGATGGCAACAACCGGATGAGCGGCTGCCCATCGAGGTTCCATCGGCCGATTTACCGGGTAAATTGCACCCAAGCTCGAGTTTTCTCGTCGAAATTCCGATAACTTGCGTGATGGCGTGGAAGGGAAGAGTTAGTTTTTCACCAATCTATCGTCCACCGTTCTATTGCCCACCGCCGCAGCCGATTCATCCCAAGTCCGACAGACTCCCAGAGGTACGTAGATACCCAAGGGAACGGGAGTGAAGCGGTTTCCTTCGGGCGGAGCGATAAGTCGACGAGCTTGATTCGGCCTTGAACGTTTCTGTACCCAAAAGCCCCGGAAGGCGATATCCGGCAATCGGTCTCGGATTTCGTCATTTTTCGGTAATGGTGGGCCCGTAGGGTAGCGCCCACAGATATACAGGGTAACGGGCCCTGTTACCGGGCTGGACGTATTTCGACGAGAGGGACGCAATGTGTATTGTCAGGGAGATATCGGGTTTTGGGTGTTTAAAGTTAATTCTGAGTCTCCTGGCGTTGCTTTCAGCGCCTGCATTTGCGGAAATTACGCCTTATCTGCAAACACCGACCGCAAACTCGATCTGGGTTAGCTGGAAGACGGCCAGTGGAAACGAAAGTGTCGTCGAATACGGTCTGGCTTCGGATGCGTTGAATCAAACCGCCAGCGGCAATACCCAATCCCTGGCCAGCGATTATCAGTATCACAGCGTGCAATTGGCGGGGCTGGAACCCGATACCCTGTATTACTACCGGACCAGGAGCGGCGCGGAAACTTCGGCCGTACATCGCTTCAAAACTCAACCGGTCGACGGTGACGGCAGTGGTCATTTCCGCATACTGGTGCTTGGCGATCACCAGATCAGGGCCGAAGATCGCTACCTGAAGCTGGTCACGGCGGCCAAACGGAAAATCGAGCAACTCTACGGCACGAGTGTCGAGGAAAGCATCAATCTGATCTTGAATGATGGCGATCAGGTTGACGTGGGCACCCTGGATCACTACGAGAACATTCACTTTGCCCAATCCGCGCCGCTGTCGCCCAATTTGCCGATCATGACCACCGTGGGTAACCACGAATACTACAGCGACGGCAATCTGGACAACTACAGGGCTCACTTCATCTACGATGGCACGTCTTACCAGGGTATTGCCCCTGCCAGCGATGAAAGTTATTACGCCTACCAGTCAGGTCGTGTGCTGTTCATTCATTTGAACAGTATGCGTACGGATGCCGTCCAGCAACAATGGTTGACACAGGTTATCGATGCGGCGGATCAGGATACTTCTGTCGATTGGGTGATCAGTATCATCCATCACCCCTATCAGGCGGAACAATACGTCGGCGATATCTCCGCGACTTTCCGCAACCAGTGGATGGGAATATTGAGCGCAAGTCCCAAGCATGTGTTGAATATCGGTGGCCATCATCATCTCTATGCCCGCGGACAAACGCGCGAGTGGCCAACCTATCATATGATCTCCGGTGGTACGGCCTGGGACCAGTACTGGGGTCAGTCTACCGAAACGGATTTTGACGATGTCCAGAAAACCATTGCCAACTGGGCCTGGCAGATCATCGATATCGATGTCGCCAATCGCAGCATGACGGTCGAGAGTTACGCGGAAGCGCATCCCATCATCTACAAGAACAATGGCGGAATCATGCACTATAACAGTCGCCTGATCGATCGTTTCGAGCGCCAGCTCGATGGCGTGATACCGGATACACCCGAGATCAGCAACACGATTTCAGCTGCGGTTACCCTTCCCTATACCTTTCGGAGTAGCCCATTCTCCAGCCCTGGCGGCCGGCAACTGAATTCGACGCAGTTCCAGATTGCGACCGATATCGATTTTTCGAACTTGGTAGTCGATCGAATTCGCGACTATGAAAACATCTACGGAGATACCGGGGCGCCGCATTATGAACCCGTCGATATCCACGCGGGTGTCGATATCATGCAATGGGAGGTGCCCGCCTTTGGTTTGAACAATGGCGAGCATTACATTCGCGTCAGACACCGGGATCGCAATGTCGAGTGGTCGCAATGGTCTGATGCGCGTGCCTTCACCGTAGAGGGCAGCACCGATGGCCCGCCCGCGACGAACCTGGACAAATCCAGATATCAAAGCGGGGAAGACGTCACGGTCACCTACGTCAATGGATATGGCAATGCGAGGGACTGGCTGGCGGTTTATCGGAAAGGCCAGACACCGGGTTCGGCGAGTTCGAACGCCTGGACATACGTGCCCGAGCCAAGCGGCGTTCACAGCTTCAGTGGTCTGGCCGACGGTGAATACTTTGTCGCCTTTATGGAAAACGATACGCATACGGAAATTGCGCCGCGCGCCTATTTTTATGTCGGCCCGGTCACTAATCTGAGCACGGACAAGACCCGGTATGCCGAAGGCGAATCCGTAGATTTCACCTACAGCAATGCTCCCGGCGGCGGCACCGACTGGATTGGCGTGTATCGTATAGGTGACGTACCCGGGGACGTGAACTCAACGAAGTGGGATTACACGCCCGCGACCTCGGGGAGCTTGACCATCTCCGGTTTTGGCAAAGGTTACTATTTCGCGGCCTTCTTTGTTAACGACGGATATACCGAAGTTTCCGACCGTGTCTACTTTGGTGTCGGCGACGAAATCGTGCAGATTGCGCTGACCAAATCACAATATGACGTGGGTGAACCCATTGAGATTGCTTTTTCCAACGGTCGGGGCGGTTTGAAAGACTACATCGGCATCTTCCGCAAGATCCCCGGTATTCTACCCGATGGCGATAACCTGCTTGGCTATGCTTACTTCGATGGCGCTCTATCCGGTAGCGTCACAATTTCCAAGACCTTTACCGGCGATGACATTCCGGCCGGGGAATACGTTGTGGGCATGTATGAAAACGACGGTTACGACCGTATTTCAAACGAGGTTTGTATTCTCGTCGGTATCGATTCCGGTTGCGACTTGAGCCCGGAATTAAGCGCCGACAAATCCAGCTATCTTGTCGGCGAAACGATCACCTTCAACTGGACGAATGTCGCGGGCAACAGCAACGACTGGATTGGAATCTATAAAGCGGGCGATACCCCGGGGCCCGTGCCTGCGGTGAAATGGGCTTACATTTCCGGCAGCTCCGGCTCGATCGGATTCGGCGATCTGTCGGCAGGCAGCTACTTTGCGGTGGTATTGCTCAATGACGGCTACAGCGAGGGAACAGCGCGCGTTGCTTTCACGGTGAACCAGCCTCCGGTTTTGGCGATCGACTCGATGAGCGTCACGCTGGGCGAGACCGTTAATCTGAGCTGGTCCAATACCCCGGGTGGCGCTCGGGACTGGATTGGCATTTACCGGAAGGGAGACACTCCGGGACCGGTAGCTTCGGCACAGTGGAGTTATATTTCCGGCGCATCTGGCACGATCAGCTTCTCCGGTCTGGCCGAGGGCAGCTACTTTGCCGTGGTGCTGCTCAACAACGGTTACGAAGAAGCAACCGGTCGCGTTAACTTCAGTGTCGAGGCGCCGCCACCTGTGGCGGGCGACCTGAATGGCGACCGACTGGTTGACGCCGCCGACCGCAAGCTGTTGCGCGCCAGTATGGGCCAATGCTCGGCTGATGCCGCTTACAACAGCGCAGCCGATTACAACGCCGATGGTTGCGTGAATATGCGCGATTACCGCCTGTGGCTGCGAATCTATCGTCGGCAGTAACGGAGGCGGTGTCATTGCAAGGGGTGGCGAACCTGTCCAGCCCTGATCGTCGAGTGAACCAGGACAAGAAACACAACGAGATAATAGTCATGAAAATGTTAAATAAGGCCCTGTTGGCAACTGCACTATTGTTTTCTTCTTTTGCCGTGCATGCGGGCAGCATTTCCCTGCTGGTCAGTGATCAGAACATCCGCATCGGAGATTCCTTTACCATCGATTTGATGCTGGAAACGCCATTCGACGGACTTTTCGCGGGTGATACCCTGTTCGGTTTCGGATATGACCTGAATCACGATACCGGGCTGTCTTTTGACGGTTACACCCTGGCCGATGGCTGGGATGACGATTCGGCGTTTTATGCGGATACGGATATTGCCGGCAGTCACTTTCCCGGCATCGACGATCTGGGCCAGGATAACCTGCTTCTGACTCAGTTGGGGTTTACCGCGCTGAACGCGGGTAACTTCAGTGTCGATGTCATGACAGATAGCCTGACTTCTTTTAACCAGGGCCTGTTTTACCTTTGGGAAGATAGGGTTGCCGATTTTTCGGGGCAAGTCCGGATCGATGTCCGCGCCGTACCGGCGCCGGCAACGGGTATACTGTTCCTGTCCGCTCTGGGCTTGTTATCGCTTTCGATGCGCAAAAAGCACCGGCGCAGTTCGTTGAAGTCGCGGATTTGATTTTGCATGTCTAAATGCATGTATAGATCAAGGGTCGAATTTGTCGCCCCGGCTTGTGTCCGTAAGGCGCGCCTTCGCAAAACGATCTCCAACCAGTTCGGCCAACTGCCCCGACTGCTCGCGGCGGGGTGGTTTTCTTGTTGTTTCTTTCCCGCTGAATAGAATGAAGTTCTCGCTGTTCGTAATACTGTCCTTATGGACGGCTAACGGCCTCGCTCACGTCAGCGGTTTTACCGAGACCTCCATCCAGATTGCACAACCGGGTATCCGGATCATCTACACCACGCCTGCCGACAATCTGCTCGAAATCAGGTATCCGCATTCGCCTCCCGTCGAAAAGTCGGGTGGAGAATCCGCCCGGGTCGATCAGTATCGCTCGCCGGATCACTATAGTGCGGCGGTGGCAAACGGTTGGGCCGTCAATTCGGACGGGCGTAACTGCCTGTTGGGTTCGGTGAGTGCCCTAGAGCTCGATACCATCCGGTCATACCAGTACATCCTGGATTTCAAGTGTCCGCAAGGCATGCGCCAGGTCGATATAAGCTACAGGCTGTTTACCCGGCAATGGCAAGGCCACCAAAATTTCGCCCGGATTTTTATGGCGGATGAGCAGATGCGCATGCGTTTTACATTTGCCAAAACGCGTCTCGATATCGCAGTTGATGAACAATTGAAAAAGTGGAATAAATCGCTCGATGCCGACTTCTTCCGCGACGTCCCCGATCGGGGTTACAACGTCGAGCAATAGACGGAGCGATTTAAGCCCAAGCCACCACAATATCCATCACAATCGCCGAAGCCGTTTGGTTGGACAAAGTCGGATGATGGGATCATTGAGTCCGTCAACGGCCTTCTTAAGTGAATTAATGACTCAGGATACTAGCCCGGCGATGCCAGCTTGTCCGTGTCGGACACGGCCTTGAGCTTCGCCTTTCGCTTGTCGCGGGAACGATTGCGCATCGATCGCCGCTTTGCCCACAGCGTGATGCCGGTGACGGCTAACAATGCCGGTGCGAGGCCGAGAATGGCCCAGAGGATTCTCGAGGCCAGGCCCGCAAAATCGCCAAAGTGCAGCCGCCGGTAGCTGTCCACTATCTTAGCGCCGAGGCCGGCCTGACGAATGTCGAAGGTGCTCAGGTGTTCGCCCGTGTGTGCGTCATAGCTCACCATGCTGCTGTACTGGCTGAGCAGGAAGTTGCCGGTCGGGACGTCGCCGTAGAAATCGAAGTTCACGCCAGGTTCGTAAGGCATGGTCAGGTAGGTTGCCTCGAAGCCCTGGATTTCCGACCGCGCCGCAGCCTGCAGGGCGTCCAGCGATAACGCGTCGTTGTAGAGCCGATCCTGCATGACATGGTGCTCTTTGCCGTCGCTGTGTTCGTTGATCTCGTGGAGCAGGCTGGTGACGTTCCACCAAATGCCGGTGAACGCCAATAGGATGAGCACCGGCGAGGCGATGACGCCCGTCATCTTGTGTAAGTCGCTGAAGTAGAAGATCAGGCGACTGTTCCAGCGCAACGTGAAGAACCGTTTCCAGAAGCCGCGGTACAGGATCAACCCGGTTATGCCCAGTACCAGCAGTGCGGCAGCGAACAGGCTGGTGACCGCGAGTCCGGCATCGTGCAACAGGAAATTGAAGTGCAGTTCCAGGAGCCAGTCGGTGAAAAAGTGGTCCAGCGGCTGGGGTGCGGCAAGGATGTCCCCGGTGTACTGGTTCAGCAGGAGGTAGGACCAGTCACTCGTGCCTTTCTCGATGAGATAGACGATGTCGGAGCGCGCCTTGTCGAGAAACCACACCCAGCCCACCGCTTCGTAGTCGGGCGCGGCGTCGTTGACGTGGCTGAGCAGCGTGTCCAGCTCGAGCCGGTCGCTGCCGACGAGCGTCTCGTCGACGCGCACCTTGTCGCCGACCAGCAGCCAGTCGATCTCGTGCTTGAAGACGAGAATGCTGCCGGTCAGACAGATGACCAACAGTGGCACGACGGCGAACAGGGCCAGGGTGCCGTGGATTTTGAAAAGAAGCTTGTTCACGAGTACGCCGGTATGGATTAGCTTGACATCGCCAGCGGTAGAGTAGGGCGCATGGCGTTGTGCTTCAACTGAGGCTAATAGCGCCAGTCGACGGACAGACGGTAACTGTGCGGTGCGCCGTAATATGACTGCTCAAACTTCACGGAGTTGAGATACTTCTCGTCCGTTACGTTGTCGACGTTGAGCGAGATACGCACCGCATTGTTGAAGGCATAGCTCGCAAAGCCGCCGAGCAGCGCAAGGCCAAATTCGTATCGACGTGCATGCTGGTGATGTCGAAGCCCCGCGAGTTGTAGTACGTGCGATCGGTTTCCGTCGAGTCCACGTTGATGCCGGTCGTCATCTTCAGCATGCTGTTGATGTTGTCCAACTGGAATTCCTCAATCATCTCGGCGCTGAGGATAGAGAGCGACTGCGGCGTACGCGCTTAATGTGAGCGCCAGGATCGTGCGCTTGTTGAGGTGCATGCTGTCTCCGGAATAGCTGTTTTTTTGAATTTAGGGGAGAGCTGCCAGAATATACTGACTACCCCCTAAAAGTCAATGCGAATCATTAGCATTCACAATTGCTTCTGTTTGAGTTGGAGGGCGGCTATTCGACAAACATTATGGTCAGCTACCGGAACGCCTGAGGGGCGCTACACAAGGCCGAGCTATCTTTCGTGGAGAACTAGTCTCCTGTTCTCCTCGTCGACTGGATACTGTTCGATGCCGAAGACCGGGATTAGTCACCACGGCCGGCCGGCGTCTCTCCCGGAACCGGGTCGCGCCGTTATTGTCCTAAGCTGACATAAAACTACGGTAACAGGGGGTATGCCATGAACTACCGCTTCGATCCGGAGGGCCGCCGGCTTCCGATCAAACTCGATTCCACGTCCAACGCCGAATACGAGCCGATTCCACTCGAAGCTCACAATCACCACGCCAACGATCTGGCGCAGCTCGCAAGCAGCGGTAATGCAAAGCGCCTGGCGATGCATCGGCGGGATTTCCTCGTTACGGCGGCAGGCGCCGCAACCTCGCTACTGGCGATCAACCGCGCAAATGCGCAGGTCGGAAAGCAGGCCGGCTATTTCGAGCTGGACGCCGATGCCGCCGTAGATACGCGACTCGCACAGGCAAGCCTGGGGAAAAAGGAGTTCATCTTCGACGTACAGGGGCATTACGTGCCGCCGAGCATTGCCGCGTCACGTAAACGGGACTGCGCCGAGTTCGATTACGTTAGCCGCGACTACATGCGCTGTCTCGGTGCCGACGACTTCGTCAAGGACGTGTTCCTCGACGCCGACACCGACATGATGGTGCTGTCCTTCGTACCGTCCAGGCGTGACGCGGAGCCCTTGACCATCGAAGAGGCGGATGCGACACGGCGTATCGTCGACGAGCTCGAAGGCAGCCAGCGGCTGTTGATTCACGGACGGGTGAATCCGAATCAGGACGGCGATCTCGAAGACATGGACGAACTGGCGGAGAAGTACGGCGTTTCCGCCTGGAAGACCTACACGCAATGGGGGCCCGACGGCAAGGGCTTTTATCTGACGGACGACGTCGGCATCGCCTTCATCGAAAAAGCGCGTAAGCTCGGGGTCAAGAATATCTGCATCCACAAAGGCATCCCTTTCGGCAGGCAGTCCTACGAACATTCGCTGTGCACGGACATCGGTCCGGCGGCAAAACGTTTTCCGGATGTCAATTTTCTGATTTACCACTCGGGGTGGATACCGGGCCAGCCGGAAGGCCCTTACGACCCCGGCCGCGGCGAAGGCCTGGACGCGCTGATCCGTTCGGTCGAGGAAGCCGGCCTCGGCAAGGGTTCCAACGTTTACGCGGAGCTCGGCAGCACCTGGCGCGGTTTGATGCGCGACGTGGACAGCGCCGCGCACGGTATCGGCAAGCTGGTCAAACATCTGGGCGAAGAGAACGTCTTGTGGGGCACCGACTCGGTCTGGTACGGATCGCCGCAGGATCAGATCCAGGCATTCAGGATCTTCCAGATTGCCGAGGACGTCCGTGAGCAATACGGTTACCCGGCGATGAGTGACGATCTGCGCGCGAAGATATTCGGCCTCAATGCGCTAAAGCCCTATCACATCACCCGGGAGGAGATGCAGATGCGGGCGGAGAACGATGTCGTCGAACAGCGTCGCGCGAACTACACGGAGCGCCGCGATCCCCATCACCTGACCTTCGGTCCCAAGACCCGGCGTGAGTTCCTGATGTTTCAGGGCTGATTGTCGGGCAATGGATTTCGGGGCCTTGCCGGCAACAGCCGGCACCCGGCCGACCGCCCGACGAACTCGCGAACGTTACGGTCAGAACAATCCGCCAAGCCGCAGAAATGCGCCCGGGTCGGTGGCGACCACAAAAAGGACGCCGCTGACCGCGCCGCATAAATGGGCGTCGTGATTGATGCGCCCGCGTTGCTGTCGTGCCGCCCAATAAGAATAGGCGACGTAAGCTACCGCGAACAGGAACGCCGGTATCGGTAACGGTATCGGAAAAATGATCAGTGTGGAGGTCGGTTGGTAGACGATGTACGCGAACAACACGGCCGATATCGCACCGGAAGCGCCGAGCGTGGCGTAAGCGGGATTGTTGCGGTGTTTGAACACCGAACAGATCGAGCTCAGCCCGAGCCCGATTGCGTAAAGGAGCGCGAACCTGACGGTCCCGAGCATGCGCTCCAGCGGAAACGCGAACCAGAAAAACGTGAACATGTTGAACAACAGGTGACCGAGGTCCCCGTGCAAAAAGCCGCTGGTAAACACGGTTTCGGACTGCCGGCCGCGTGCAACCTGATAAGGCCGCATGACGAAACGGTCGACAAGCCCGGGCGTGCTGTACAAGGCCAGCAGGCTGGCTGCGATGGTGACCGCAAAAATCAGCGATGCGGCCGGCGTAACAAAATCCATCATCGACTCCGAAAGCTACCCTCAGGCGCGGCGGTCCCGGGCGAAACGGGCGATTGCGCAAAGGATCGGTAAGCGGGATTTCATCGGGCGACTCCAGAGTACATGCGGGGGCGCCCATTATAGGCAAGGATCGGCGCGAGCGGAGGTCGGGCGGTTGCCTGCGTGGCTCCGGTCGCAGTCTGCCGGCCTCGACGCCATCCGCCGGTATTGGCACGGCGATACCAACGACAGGCCGAGAATCGAGTATGCTTCGTGCCCATGAAAAC
The DNA here is from genome assembly GCA_028279985.1 of Woeseiaceae bacterium. GTDB lineage: Bacteria > Pseudomonadota > Gammaproteobacteria > Steroidobacterales > Woeseiaceae > UBA1847. The sequence continues at coordinate 283,195 of JANQMR010000018.1, read as the reverse complement.
TCCCATTCGACGTCTCGCGATCCGCCGCGCCTTGCCAGGCCGGCGGTATCGTTTCGCCATGCTTGTCGCTTTGATCTTCGCCGGGTCCGCGCCGGCGGACGAGGTTTCCGGTTTGCTCACTATCGAACGCGTGTTCGCGGCACCCGACCTGAACGGCCCGAGTCCCAAATCTGTCAGTATCTCGCCGGATTCGCGGCGTATTACCTTCCTGAAAGGCAAGGATACCGACACGTTGCAGCAGGATCTCTGGGAGTTCGATCTGGAACGCAAGGAGATCCGGATGCTCGTCGATTCGGCGGCGCTGGTCGCGGGCTCGGAGGCCCTTTCCGAAGAGGAACTTGCCAGGCGCGAGCGGCTCAGGCTCGTCGGGCAGCGTGGCATCGTGGACTACCGCTTTTCCCCGGATGGCAATACCCTGCTGTTCCCGTTGAACGGAGACCTGTTTCTGTACGGGCTCGAAGACGGCGAGGCAAGACAGATCACACGCAGCGATGCGGGTGAAACCGATCCCAAGTTCAGCACGACCGGTCGATACGTCTCTTTCATTCGCGAGCAAAACCTGTTCATCTACGACATCGCGAGCGGCCGCGAGCGCCAGTTGACCACCGATGGCGGCGGCCTGATCAAAAACGGCATGGCCGAGTTCATCGCCCAGGAGGAGATGGACCGTTATACCGGATACTGGTGGTCGCCCGACGATTCGGCGATCGCCTACGCCCGCGTGGACGAATCGCCCATCGACATCGCCGAGCGTTTCGAGATTTACGCCGAGGAATTCAAGGTCTACGAGCAACGATATCCGGCAACCGGAACGCCGAACGCCGCGATCGAGCTGGGCGTCGTGGACCTGGACAGCGGCAAGACCCGCTGGATGGACCTGGGCGAAGAAACGGATATCTATGTCCCGCGCGTAGACTGGTTTCCGGATAGCCGGCATCTCGCCGTGCAACGGCAGTCGCGCGATCAAAAAACCCTGGAACTGCTCAAAGTCGCGGTCGCCAACGGAAAGGCGCGGGTTCTGCTCACCGAAACCAGCGATACCTGGATCAACCTGCACAACGAGCTGCGTTTTCTCGAGTCCAGGCCGCAGTTCGTCTGGTGGTCCGAACGCAGCGGCCACGCGCATCTGTATCTGTACGACAACGACGGCGAGCTGATTCGTCCACTGACCCGAGGGGCGTGGGATGTCGTCGACGGTGCGCGCGCGAGAAGCGCCATACTGCATATCGACGAAGACGAGGGCCTGCTCTATTTCACGGCGACCCTGGATTCGCCGCTGGAGCGCAATGTGTATGTGCTCGCCCTGGACGGCACGGGGACGCCGCGCCGCGTGAGCCGCGAGCCGGGCTGGCACAGGGCGGAGTTCGCGCCTGACGGCGAGTTCTACGTCGATAGTTTCGACAGCGTGACGACGCCGCCGCAAGTGGCCGTGCGCCGCCCGGATGGCTCGCTGGTCGCCTACATCGAAGCGAATCCACTCGACGACACGCATCCGTATCGTCCGTACCTGGGCCGTCATCCGGTCACCGAGTTCGGTACGCTCGAAGCCCGCGACGGGCAGGCCTTGCATTACCGTCTTAAACGCCCTGCCGATCTGGACGACAGCCGGCAATGGCCGGTCGTCGTCGTCGTGTACGGAGGACCGATGGGTCAGCGGGTGACGAACCGCTGGAGCGCCGGGTTCGAGGAGGTTCTGCTCAACAACGGCTTCCTCGTTTTTTCTCTCGACAACCGCGGCACGGGTTACCGCGGGGTCGAGTTCGATGCGTCGCTATACCGGACCCTGGGTCACGTCGAAGTCGTCGATCAGATGGTCGGCGTCGACTATCTGCGCTCGCTGGACATCGTCGATCCGGACCGAGTCGGCGTCTTCGGGTGGAGCTACGGCGGATACATGGTGCTGATGTCCATGTTCCAGGAGCCCGCGGCATTTGCGGCCGGGGTGTCCGGCGCGCCGGTCACCGACTGGGCCTTGTACGATACGCACTACACCGAACGTTATCTGGGAACGCCTCGGAACAATGCCGCGGGCTACGAGGCGAGCAGCGTATTCCCGCATGCGGCCGGACTGGCCGGGCCGTTGCTGATCATCCACGGCATGGCCGACGACAACGTGCTGTTCTCGCACAGCACCAAGCTGTTCAAGGCCTTGCAGGATCATGGCCTGGATTTCGATGTCATGACCTATCCCGGTAGCAAACACGGGCTGATACGGGTACCGGGCACCGGCACCCACGCATATCGTCAAATACTCCGGTTCTTCCGGACCCACCTGCAATAGGTGGGCTCGGCGACGCCGGCAGGAGCCTTGCCACCGCGCCTGCACATACCGGGTTCGCGCCGCCACTCGTGGTGATAGTATGGACGCCGCTCACGCCGCCGTATCCAGTCGTCACAGGGGAGAAACATGAGTCTTGGGGAAAGCGACATTCTGATCAGCAACACCGAACTTGTTCCCGGCAGGGAGATCGTCGAGTTCTACGGGGTCGTGACCGGTAACACGGTCCGGGCCAAACACATCGGCCGCGACATCATGGCCGGTCTCAAGAACGTCGTCGGCGGCGAGCTGGCCGGATACACCGAACTGCTTCAGGACTCACGGGAAGAGGCGACCCGGCGGATGATCGAGCAGGCGCGTTCCATGGGCGCGAACGCCGTCGTCAACGTTCGATTCGCAACCAGCTCGATATCCCAGGGCGCGGCCGAGCTGTTCGCCTACGGTACCGCGGTCAGGGTGCGCTAGTGTCCTGTCCCGGCGGAACGGGACACTGACCATGTCCGGCGGACAGACGCTGAACCTGTTTTTGAACATCGGTTTTCCGATCGCGCTGCTGGTGTTCGCCTATCTGATCGGCAGCCTGATCGAAAGGCGGCATTTTGCGAACATCCGCAAACGGGAATCGGAGTTGCGCGGATTTCCGGTAACGACTTTCGAGCGCCTGCCGGAACGCTGGCAGGTCTCCAGTGCCGGGCTGGTGTCCGGCAGCATCGTCGTGTCGCTGGACTATTTCAAACGGGTCATCGCGGGACTCAGGGCGATTGTCGGCGGCCGGGTCAAGACTTACGAGCCCCTGCTCGAACGCGCGCGCCGCGAGGCGCTGTTGCGCATGACCGAGGATGCCAGACGCGCCGGATACGACGCCGTCATCAACGTGCGTCTCGAAACCTCGAGGCTCGCGAACGCGGCGGGCAACGGCAACAGTACGGCCGGCGTGGAGATGCTGGCATTCGGCACCGCGGTCAAGCTCGAACGCCGCTGAGAGACGATGAGATACGTCCCGAGAGAGCCTCGCGACGGGATCAACGTCAGCAAGACACATGCGTTGGTGGAAGCGGGCACGCTCGTTGCCGGGTTCTCGTTGATCTTCGTGCTGATCGTGCTCGTGTTGGTCTTCATGGTGGAGCTAGCCCTCCTGTTCGTATCGCCTGAGGCCGAAGCCCGGGTGTTCGAGAACTGGCAGCCCGGCGACCTGGTAGCCGTCGATGCCGACGATCGGCGACTTGCCGAGGTGGATGCGTTGACCCAGCGGCTCGCGAGGCACTGGCCCGATTCGCCGTACCGGTTCCGCGTTGCGATCAACGATTCCGAAAAACCCAATGCAATGGCTTTTCCGGGTGGGCTGATCATCGTCACGACCGGGCTTTTGGATCGGGTCCAGTCAGAGAACGAGCTTGCCTTTGTGTTGGGCCATGAGATCGGCCATTTTCGTAACCGGGATCATCTGCGGATGCTCGGCCGCGGGATGCTGCTCACCTTGAGTCTCTCGGCGCTCGGAGACGGTAGCGGCGCGGGTCTCGGGTTGACGATTGCAGATCTCACCTTGCGCGGATTCAGCCGCCGGCAGGAGGCCGATGCCGACGAGTTCGGCCTGACGCTGGTCCACGCCGAGTATGGCCATATCGCCGAATCGACGCGCTTCTTCGAGCGCGTCGCCGATGAGTTCGGCGGCGATCACGGTTACTACGAATACGTAGCGACGCATCCCTCGCCGGAAGACCGTATCGACGAAATCCGTGAGCTTGGCCGGCAACGCGGATGGTCGGAGTCGGGCCCGCCGGTGCCGCTTCAGTGGTGATCGAAGTCGTTCGGCATGCCGCTTCCCTGGAGGGTTAGGAGCGACCCGGCGCGGGCCGTACGGCGACGCTCAGCGACCGCGGACCGGCCCCAGGGACGCCGTGCCGTAGCTGCCCTGGCAGAAGATCAGCGGTTCGCCCGGCATGGCCAGGTGAGCTAGGACTTCGCCGACGATGATGTGATGGTCGCCGCCGTCGTGTATCCGAAAGCGACGGCAGTCGAAGCGGGCGAGCACGCCGTGCAACAGGGGTACGCCGAGATCCGACAGCGCAAACTCGAACTGACCGAATCCGGCGTGATCGGAGCGTGCAAAATGCTCGGATAGACCCTGCTGGGCCGCCGTCAGCACGTGGATGGCGAAATATTCGGCTTTGAGGTAAGCCTCGAGCGAGTTGCAGGTCTTGGCGATGCTCCACAACACCAGCGGCGGTTGCAGGGATACCGCGGCAAAACTGTTCGCGGTAATGCCGCAGGGCGTGCCCAGGCGGTCCGTGCAGGTGATGACCGTCACGCCGGTCGCAAACTGCCCGAGGTTTCGCCGGAGTTCGACCTGCTTGTCCGAATCGTCCATTGCGGCGGCAGTATGCGGACTCGTTACCGCGCCGGCAAGAACCCCTCACCGGCGGCGGTGGGGCGGAGCCGGTTGGCGCGGAGTAGGGAGGCGCCGCGCGCGAACGTCGAATGGGCACTCGTCATATCGCTTGGGCCCGCGCCCGGGTTTTCGGCGAAATCGGCGAAGGCAGAATCCTGGCCCAGGCTGCCCGGTCTGGCGTCCGGACAGAAAGAGTCAGGAAGACAGAAAGCAAGAAATTACAGAGATTTATCTTGTTTTCCTGTTACGACATGTCAAAATACTGCCTAGATGACGAGCGCGTCTGACACACGTACCGCAACCGGCATCCGGCCGCGTCGCCCCCGCGCCGGCGAACGTACCCGCGGCGCCGTCGACGCACTACAGACCAAGCTCGCAATCGACCTGCAATCCCTGAGCATCGATTCCGTCGACGCGCAACTACAATCCTGTGTCGACGAGATACCCGAAGCCGCAGGTTGCGACGCCGCGTTTGCCGCCTTGATTCACGAGGACGGCGTCAGGATCGACAGGGCTTTTTCGGCGACGGCAGGTTTTGCGCAGTGCCGGGCCGACCTGTTGGCGGGCGACCGCCTGGAGGACTGGCAGTGGCTGGTGCAGCGCCTGGGACATCTCCGTATCGTCGAGATCGACGACACGCTGGGCGGGTCCGCGGCTGCGCGGGGTGAGCTCGAGCGTCTCGCCGAGCTGCATATCGGCTCGGCGCTGATCATCGGTTTTGTCGTCGAAGGCGAGATCGCCGGGTTTCTCGGGTTTGCCAATGAAGCGGCGGTCGACAATTGGGATGCCAGCCTGCATCTGCTCGTCAAGCTGCTCGGTGCCTCGATGGCAACGGGACTCAATCGTCTTCGCGAGCAGACCGCGCTTGCCGAATTGCGCGAGCGTAACGAGCTCGTTGCGCTGACGGCGAACGACGGTATCTGGGACTTCGACGGCGCGACAAAACGTGTCGACCTGTCACGTCGCTGGAAGGCCATGCTCGGATACGATCCCGACGATCAGGAAGTCGTGCTCGACTGGTATCACCTGGTACATCCCGACGACATGGCCCGCGTGCAGTCGAAAATGCGTGAGCATCTCGAGGGCAAGACGCCGTTTTTCGAATCCGTGCACCGCATGAAGCACCAGAACGGCGACTGGCGGTGGATGTCGAGTCGCGCAAAGGGGGTGCTGGACACAAACGGCCGCCTGTTGCGCCTGCTGGGCGTGGAGGTCGACATCACCGAGCGCAAGCTCTACGAGGAGGCGTTGTTTCGCGAGAAGGAAAGCGCGCAAATCACCCTCCAGTCGATCGGCGACGGCGTGATCACGACTGACGCCGACGGTACCGTCGAGTACATCAATCCGGTTGCCGAGGAATTGACCGGCTGGAAGGTGGACGATGCCAGCGGGCTCCCGATCGACGAGATCTTCCGCGGTTTTCACGAGGAAACCTGCGAGCCGCTGGAGAATCCTTTGGTCTTGGCCGTGCGCCGCGATCGCGCGATCAAATCCGTTCGACCGACACTGTTGATCCGCCGTGACGGCAACGAAATCTACATAGAAAGCACCGCGTCACCGATACGCAGCGGCAAGGGCGTCGTCACGGGCGGCGTGCTGGTGTTCCATGACGTCAGCGAATCCCGCGAGCTCCATCGTCGTCTGAGTTACCACACGAGTCACGACATCATGACAGGGCTCGTCAATCGCCGCGAATTCGAAAGCCGCCTGGAGCGGGCGCTTAAGAGCGCCAAGGCGCGTGAGACCTCGTACGCGCTGGTGTATCTGGATCTCGATCAATTCAAGATCGTCAACGATTCCTGCGGGCATTCCGCTGGAGACACCTTGCTCGGGCAGCTCGGCGCACTGCTCAAGAGCAAGATTCGCTGGCGCGACACGCTGGCGCGTCTCGGCGGTGACGAGTTCGGCGTGTTGCTCGAAAGCTGCAGCCTGGAAGAGGCGATGCAGACGGCGGAGTCGCTCCGGCTGGCGGTCGGCGACTACAAGTTCACGTGGGACGAGCGCGCTTTCCGCCTTGGCGTCAGTATCGGTGTGGTACCGATCACCGCCGACACCGAAGATGTCGCGGGACTGTTGAGCGCCGCCGACAGCGCCTGTTCGGCGGCCAAGGAGGCGGGACGCAACCGGATCCACAGTTTCCAGGAAAACGACATCGACCTGATGCGCCGGCGCCGCGAGCTGCAGTGGGCGGCGCGGATCAGCAATGCGCTGGAGGAGAACCGTTTCGAGCTGTTCCGGCAGACGATTCAACCGCTGCAGTCGGACGAGGACGGCGCGCACTACGAGATATTGCTACGCATGCGCGACGAAAACGGCGGCATCATCTCGCCGGGACTGTTCATTGAGGCCGCCGAACGGTTCGACAAGACGCCGGAGATCGATCGCTGGGTGATTCGCAGCGCGTTCCGCTGGCTGGTTTCCGAAGCCGACGAACGGGAACGGTTGGCGCTTTGTTCCGTCAATCTCTCGGGCAAGAGCCTGGGCGACGAGAAGTTCCTGCCGTTTGTCATCGACCAGTTCCAGATGAGCGGCCTCGACGCGACCAAGATCTGTTTCGAGATCACGGAGACCGCGGCCATCGCCAGTTACTCGCAGGCGAATCGCTTCATCAACGCCTTGAAGGAACTCGGCTGCAAGTTTGCGCTCGACGACTTCGGTACTGGCCTGTCTTCATTCGGTTACCTGAAACACTTCCCCGTAGACTTCCTCAAAATCGACGGTAGCTTCGTCAAGGAGATCCTGCATGATCCGATCGACCGCGAAATGGTACGCTCGATTAATGAAATCGGTCATCTTACCGGCAAGCAGACCATTGCCGAGTTCGCGGAGAACGAGGAGATTATCACGATGTTGCGGGGCATGGGCATCGACTATGCCCAGGGTTACGGTGTCGCCGAACCCAAGCGGGTGACTCGTGCTGTTGCGTAGTTGACCTCGTGTAGGGTTAGGTTAGCGACGCGACGCCGAAGGGCCGGGGCGAGGGGTGTCCGATTCGCTCGGACAGGAAAACTCGCTCGGTCGAACACCCCTCGCCCCGGCCCTTCGGCGTCGGGAAACATCATCAAGAACCTGTCGAGCGGTGTTCGTCGTCTGGCATTCAGTCGATGCCGAGTAGCATCGATAGATCGGCGGCACGGACGTTTTTGGTCAGTGCGCCAATGGAAATGAAATCGACGCCGGTTTCGGCAATCTGCCGGACGTTTTCCAGTGTGATGTTGCCGGAGGCTTCCAGCTCGGCTTTGACATAGCTGTAAGCGTCGTTGATCTGCACGGCTCGGCGCAGGTCATCCACGGTGAAATTGTCGAGCAGGATTCGCGGTGCATTGGCGTCCAGCGCCTGGGTCAGTTCCTCCAGCGATTCGACTTCGATTTCGATCGTTACGTCGTCGTCGCCGGCCTGTTCCATCGCGTGCGTCATCGCATTCGCAATGCCGCCGGCGCTTTTGATGTGGTTCTCCTTGATCAGGATGGCGTCGAACAGGCCCGAGCGATGGTTGCCGCCTCCGCCGCAGCGGACCGCGTATTTCTGGGCCTGACGCAATCCCGGCAGGGTCTTGCGTGTATCCAGTATCGTCGTACCGGTTCCCGCGACTGCGTCGACGTATTTCGCCGTGATCGTCGCCGTCGCGGACAGCGTCTGCAGGAAGTTCAAGGCGGTACGTTCGCCGGTCAACAAGGCGCGCGTATTGCCGACCAGCTTGCAGACGACGTCGCCCGGATCGGCGGCGTCGCCGTCATGCAGGTACCAGTCCACGATCACGGTCTCGTCCAACTGGCGGAAAACTTCGGTGAACCAGGGTTCGCCGGCCAGCACGAGGTCCTCGCGGGCGAGGATCTTCGCGCCCGCGACGGCTTCCGCGTCGATCAGGGCGGCCGTCAGGTCCCCGGCGCCTACGTCCTCCGCCAGTGCATCCCGGACGTTGTTCGAAACGACCGGATCGAGTTCTCCACCGAGCATGTGTCCTGGCCTGAACGCGGACGCCCGGCGGGCTGCGCCGGGCGTCGCTGTATCGACGTCGTTTCGATTACATGAAAAAGCCGTGGCCGGCGCCCACCATGCTCATGACCATCGGTATCGACATCAGGGTGTTGGAACGAGACGCAAGGAAAGCGATATTCTTGGCCTTGGCCACTTCCTCCGGGCTCGCTTCGACGATTCCCAAGACCTTCTTCTGATTGGGCCAGATCAGTACCCAGACGTTGAATAGCATGATGGTGCCGAGCCAGGCGCCGATGCCGATCGTCAGCGCATAGGTATTGATTCCGTCGCCCATCAGGCCGAGGGTGAAGGCGTCGTGCAACTGGCCGCGGTGCAACAGATAGGCCGCGCCGCTGAGCCAGGTGACCGCCGCACCCCAGCGGAACCACCACAGCGCGCGCGGTGCGACGTACTTGGTGATGCCCGCGCCGCCGGGTCCGCCTTCGTCGCCGGCCGCCTCGCCAAGTGCCGGAACTTGCACGAAATTGAAGTAGTAGAGCAGGCCGATCCAGGTGATTCCGGCCAGGACGTGCAGCCAGATGATCAGCGACGCCGCATTCGCAGCCGTGTTGTCGCCGGTTGCCAGGACGATGACAATAGCCAGGACGATGCCGGCAGCGATGGTGCCGCCGATGCTCTTTAGAGGGTTCATTGGGTCTCGCTCCCTGAATGTGCTTTGAATGTGCTTTGGGGGTTTGGTCGGTTTTGCCGAACCGTGTTGTTGGATTCCGGCGTTTCCGGGTCGCCGGACGCGCGGTAGTATAACACCGATGTCCAGGACCGATGATCAGGCGCCGGCTGTGGCCGGCGGCAACAGGAATCTGTATCCGCCGTCTCCGTGCGTGTCCGTATGTACGCTAGACGACGCGGGTTGCTGCATGGGTTGCGGCCGTACGCTCGAGCAGATCGCCGGCTGGACTCGAATGAGCAAGGCGGAACAATGGGCCGTGATCGACGAGTTGGCCGCGCGCGACGGGCCCGCTTGAGGGTACAATCGTAAGCGGTACCGCCGGAAAGTCGGGGATCGCGCGTGCGCGGCTTGATTAGTAGCTTGATCCACAGCTTGATTACGGGTCTTTTGATCCTATTTTTGTCGGGTTGTACGGCGATGCTCGTCGGTGCCGACGTCCAGCCGGTCGAACGGCAGGATCAGAGCGACGAGAAGGACCGGACCGAACGGAAACGGTAACGAAACGATAGACACAATAGACATACTATTATGGACGTTAATACGAGAATCGAAGAGCAACTCAAATCACACGACGTGCTGTTGTACATGAAGGGCACGCCGGACTTTCCGCAGTGCGGATTCTCCGGACAGGCCGTCGCCGCGTTGAACGCGGTTGGCAAGTCGTATTCCTATGTGAATATTTTCGAAGATCCGGAGATTCGGGAAGGTCTCAAGGTTTATTCGAATTGGCCGACCTTCCCGCAGCTTTATGTCAGGGGCGAGTTGATCGGCGGCTCCGACATTGTCGTCGAGATGTACAACTCGGGCGAGCTCCAAACGCTGCTGGGGCAAGCGGTGGACGCCTGAGTCACGGTTCCTGCTGCTCCGGTCGCGGCCGGAAGGCCTCACTTTAAACCCTGGAGTTAGACCCTGGAGCTGTATATCGGCTGGAAGCGATTCACGATCTCGCAGAATACGTCGGCGGTGATTTCGGCGTCGTAGGCGGCGGAGTGCGCTAGATCCTCGTCCCAGGGGAGACCTGCGGCCTCGACGGCGCGCGACAGGACCGTCTGGCCGAAAGCCACGCCGCAAAGCGTCGCCGTATCGAAACTCGAGAACGGGTGAAACGGGTTGCGTTTTATCGCGCTGCGTTCGACGGCCCGGTTCAGGAAGCCGAGATCGAAAGAGGCGTTATGACCGACCAGTATGGCGCGGTTGCAGCCGCTGTCGCGCATGGCCCGGCGCACCTCACGAAAAACGCGCTGCAGGGCGTCGCGTTCGTCGATGGCCGGTCGGAGCGGATGATCGGGATCGATACCGTTGACGGCCAGCGACGCGGGCTCGAGATTGGCGCCTTCGAACGGCTTGACGTGATACCTGAACGTTTCGGTACGCCGCATCAGCCCGTCGCGAAGTTCCAGCAACACGGCCGCAATCTCCAGCAGTGCGTCGGTCCGGGCGTTGAAGCCGCCCGTTTCGACGTCGACCACGACGGGCAAGAAGCCGCGGAAGCGGTCGGCCATTTTTTTGCCTGCGCTCATCTGTCGAGATTCCTGATCAGGCCGGCGCCTCGAGGATTTTCTCGTCGAGGACCAGGCTCAGTGTGTAACGGACACCGAAGCCGGTCACGTCGGTCGGGATGTGCGCCAGTCCGCCCTGATGGTTGCTGGCGGCGAGATCGATGTGAATCCAGGGAGTCGCCTCGTTCACGAACTCGGCCAAAAAGCTGCCGGCGAGTATGTGATCGCCCGGACTCTTGACCGCGCATTGTTTGATATCGGCGACATCGCTTTTGAGAGACGACAGAAACTCCTTGCCGATCGGGAAGGGCCACACCCGCTCGCCGCAGGCTTGTCCGGCTCGCTTCAAGCGCGGATGCCAGTCCGGGCGATTGGTGAACAAGGCGGCGTAACGCGTCGTTATCGCGCCCACGGCGGCGCCGGTCAGGGTGGCATAGTCGATGATGACGCCGGGCTGGTCCCGGCAGGCGAAGACCAGGGTGTCCGCCAAGGCCATCCGGCCCTCCGCATCGGTGTGAATCGTCTGAATGGTCTTGCCGTTGGCTGCCGTCACCACGTCTTGCGATTTATAGGCTCGCGGTCCGCTGCGGTTCTCGGTGATCGCGAGCCAGGCGTCTACCGCCACCGGAAGTTTCAGCTCGGAGATCGCGAGCAGCGTGCCCAGCGCGACCGCGCTGCCCTGCATGTCGCCGTGCATCTCGAGCATGGACTCGAAGGGCTTGAGATTGGTGCCGCCGGTATCGAAGACGATGCCCTTGCCGACCAGGCTCAATGCCGCCTTGTCGGCTTTTTTGCCCGGACGGTATCGCAAGCGGACGATGGACGCGCTGTCGTCGTCGTTGCCCTGCGCCACCGCGAGAAACGCGCCGGCGCCGAGCTTGCCGAGTTCGCGGGGCGTGAGTTTCTTGAACTCCCAGCCGTGCCGGCCGGCCAGGTCCTTGGCGATCTCCGCATACGCGACCGCGTCGAGCTTGTTGGGCGGCAGCGCCGTGAGCCACCGGGCCAGGTTGTTGCCGTTCGCTTCGGCCCGCGCGCGCTCGAGATCGAGCTTGTCTGTGAGCCCCACGAGTCTCAGGCTTCGGATTCGCTCGGGCCGCGGCTTTTCTCGAAATGCCGGTAGCGCAAAGCCTGCCGCGAGTGCCGCCGAGCTCAGGTCTTGCATCCATTCGGCCTGCGCATCGGCGTCGAATCCGACCGCCGCCACGCCGAGACAACCGGCTTTTTCGCCGGCCGTGGCCGCAACGAGCTTTCGCGCCAGGGTCAACCGCTCGAAGCGGGTGGCATCCCGGGCCGTGGTGGCGGCCAGCACCAGGGTCTGGCGCTTGTTGCCGAGCCGGGTCTGGAATGCCGGGACGGCGTCCGGCAGCCGCCGTCGCATCAGCGCTTGAAGCTTCGCGCCCTGAGGTAGCTGTTTCCAGGCCGCGGCGGGCACCCGCTCAGGTAGTAACAGCAGCAACTGATCCACCGGCTCCAGGGCTTTCGAGTCGATGCGCCCGCTGTGTTGGGCGATGCGGATTTCCCCGGCATTCGGGAGGAGTGCGTGCATACGAATGGTTCCCCTGTCGGTTGCTTGACCGGCGCCCGGCAAATCGGGAACATGTCGCTCCCAAGCGGCCACGGTGTACCGGCGGGCACCTTGTGCCAGCGGCCACGGCGTCGCTCGGTCCAGCGCTATCGAGCGACGATCACGCGACGATCGAGCGACGATCCTAGCAGGACACCCCGCCCAATTCACGCGGACTCGAGGCTCGATGGCACGGCCCGATTTCATAGTCGACAGACCGGCGTGATGTCGGTGCAACAACAAACCGGATACCTCATGACCCAGTTCAACCCCTTCGACGACATCGATCCTGTGGAAACCGGCGAGTGGCTCGAGTCCATCGATTCCGTGCTGACGCATCACGGCCCGGAACGCGCCCACTTTTTGCTCAACAAGATGATCGATTTCGCGCGCCGCTCGGGTGCGTACCTGCCGTATTCGCCCAACACGGCCTACCTGAACACGATCTCGCCGGGCCGGCAGCCGGAGTATCCGGGCGATCGCTCGCTGGAGCGGCGCATCGAGGCATACATCCGCTGGAACGCGATGGCCATGGTCGTGCGCGCGAATCGGGAAAGCGCCGAGTACGGCGGCCACCTGGCCAGTTACGCCTCTTCGGCGACGATGTACGAAGTCGGCTTCAATCATTTCTGGCGCGGCGCTTCGAACGGGCATGGCGGCGACATGATTTTCATGCAGGGGCACTCCTCGCCCGGTATCTACGCGCGCGCCTATCTCGAAGGGCGCCTTAACGAGGGGCAGCTTGCGCGTTTTCGCCGAGAGGTCGGCGGCGGGGGCTTGTCGTCCTACCCGCATCCCTGGTTGATGCCGGATTTCTGGCAGTTCCCGACCGTGTCGATGGGCCTCGGCCCGATGATGGCAATCTACCAGGCCCGTTTCATGCGTTATCTGGAGCACCGCGAGCTGGTAGCGCCGAGCGATCGCAAGATCTGGTGCTTCCTCGGTGACGGCGAAATGGACGAGCCGGAATCGATGGGCGCGATCACGATGCCGGTGCGCGAGGGACTCGACAATCTCGTATTCGTCGTCAACTGCAATCTCCAGCGGCTGGACGGCCCGGTGCGCGGCAACGGGAAGATCATCCAGGAGCTCGAGGCGGCGTTTCTCGGCGCCGGATGGAACGTGATCAAGGTCGTCTGGGGGTCGCGCTGGGACCCGCTGCTGGCCAAGGACAACAAGGGCTTGCTCAGGCGGCTGATGGAGGAGACGGTCGACGGCGAGTATCAGGCCTACAAGGCCAACGACGGGGCTTTCGTCCGCGAGCATTTCTTCGGCAAGCACAAGGAGACCGCGGACATGGTCGCCAATCTGTCGGACGAGGAGGTCTGGCGGCTGAACCGCGGCGGACACGACCCGCTCAAGGTCTATGCCGCTTACGACGCCGCGGTGCGGCACCGGGGGCAGCCGACGATCATCCTGGCCAAGACGGTCAAGGGTTTCGGTCTCGGCCGCGCGGGTGAAGGCCAGAACATCGCCCACCAGGCGAAGAAGCTCAATATCGACGATCTCAAGACCTTCCGCGACCGCTTCAACATCCCGGTCGCGGACAATGACATCGAAGACATCCCTTTCTTCAGGCCGTCGAAGGACTCGGTCGAAATGGAATACATGCTCGAGCGGCGTCAGGCCCTGGGCGGTTTTCTGCCCGCGCGGCGCGGCAGCGCGCCGGCCGTGAAGGTGCCGCCGCTGGAGATATTCAAGACCCAGCTCGACGGCACGGGCGAGCGCGAAGCGTCGACCACGATGGCTTTCGTCCGGATGCTCACCGTGCTGACCAAGGACAAGCAGATCGGCGACAGGATCGTGCCGATCGTGCCCGACGAAGCGCGTACCTTCGGCATGGAGGGCATGTTTCGCCAGATCGGCATTTACGCTTCCGGCGGCCAGTTGTACGAGCCCGTCGACGCCGGTGCGCTGATGTACTATCGCGAGGACAAAAAGGGTCAGATTCTCGAAGAGGGCATCAACGAGGCCGGTTCGTTTTGCTCCTGGCTCGCCGCCGGCACCGCGTATTCCAATCACGACATCCAGATGGTGCCGTTTTACATCTACTATTCGATGTTCGGCTTCCAGCGTATCGGCGATTTCATCTGGGCCGGCGGCGACATGCAGTCGCGCGGCTTTTTGATCGGCGGTACCGCCGGGCGAACCACGCTCGCCGGCGAAGGCCTGCAGCACCAGGACGGTCACAGCCTGGTTGCCGCGTCGACGGTTCCCAACTGCCGTTCCTACGATCCGACCTATGCCTACGAATTGGCGGTCATCATCCAGGACGGTTTGCGCCGGATGATCGGAGAGCAGGAGAATATTTTTTATTACATCACCTGCATGAACGAGAACTACGTGCATCCGCCGATGCCGGCGGGCGTCGAGGACGGCATCCTGCGGGGCATGTACCTGCTCAAGGTCGGCAGCCAGGGCAAGATTCGTGCACAGTTGATGGGTTCTGGCACGATCCTGCGAGAGGTGTTGGGTGCGTCCGAGCTCCTGTTCAAGGATTTCGGCATTCCGACCGACGTTTGGTCCGTGACCAGTTTCAACGAGCTCAGGCGCGAGGCGCTCGAGGTCGAACGCTGGAACCAGCTCCATCCCGACCAGCCGCCGAAGAAGTGCTACATCGAGCAGGCGCTGGCGGACCGGCCGGGGCCGTACGTCGCCGCGACCGACTATATGAAAATCGTGCCCGACCAGATCCAGCGGTGGGTGCCGGGGCGTTTCGTTTCGTTGGGCACCGACGGTTACGGTCGCAGCGACGGGCGTGCCGCGCTCAGGCAGCATTTCGAGGTCGACGAGCGTTACATCGCCGTGACGGCGCTGAAGGCGCTGGCCGACGACGACGTGCTGGACCAGAAGACCGTCGTGCAGGCCATCCAGAAATACGGCATCGATCCGGACCGGCCCGATCCGGTCGTGCTCTAGGGGTCGGTAGAATGGCGAATACGATCGATATCGTCGTCCCGGATCTCGGCGACTTCGAAGACGTGGAGGTCATCGAAGTGCTGGTCGGCGCCGGCGACGGCGTCGTACGCGAGGACGGGCTGGTCACGCTCGAGACCGACAAGGCGGCGATGGACGTGCCGGCGCCGGAGGACGGGGTTGTCGAGTCGCTGACCGTGGCTGTCGGCGACAGCGTTTCGTCCGGGGATGTGATCGGAAAGATGACGGTGAGCGGTGAGGCATCGTCGAGTCTTGTCACGGAAACGACCAAGACCGAGCTCGGTGACGCGCCCGCCGGCGAGCAAGCGCCCGCCGATGCCGCGGCGGAACCGGTCCCGGCGGCGGAGGGGCCGGCGGCGGAGGGGCCACCCGCGCAGCACGCGGCGACGGCACCTCCACCGCCGCCTTCGACCCCGCCGGCGGCGCGGGCCGCCGGCTCGCTTCCGCCGGTCGACGAGGCCGGCTTCGCAAGTGCGCACGCCAGCCCGTCGGTGCGCAAGCTGGCGCGCGAGCTGGGCGTGGACCTGGCGCAGGTCAAGGGCTCCGGTGTCAAGAACCGCATCCTGCACGACGACGTCAAGGCTTTCGTCAAGGCGATACTGACCGGCCAGGCGGCCGCGCCGGACACCGCCGCGGCCTTGCCTCAAACGCCCGTCGTCGATTTCGCGAAGTTCGGCGAGGTGGCCCTCGAGCCGCTGACTCGTATTCAGAAGATCTCCGGGCCGCGACTCCAGGCCAGTTGGATCAACCTGCCGCACGTGACCCAGCACGACCTGGCGGACATCACCGACGTCGAAGCCAGGCGCCAGGAACTCAAGGGCCCCGCCAAGGAGCGCGGCATTTCCCTGACGCCGCTGGCTTTCGTCATCAAGGCGACGATCACGGCGCTGAAAGCGTTTCCTAAGGTCAATGCCTCGCTCGCGGAGGACGGTGAGAACCTGGTCTTGAAGCAGTATTGCCATATCGGGTTCGCGGCGGATACCGAGCAGGGCTTGATGGTGCCGGTGATTCGCGACGCGGATCAAAAGGATATCTACGAACTCGCGCAGGAACTCGGCGAGCTGTCGAAGGCCGCGCGTGAAGGCAAGCTCAAGGCCGCGCAGCTACAGGGGGCGTCGTTCACGATCTCGAGTCTCGGCGGCATCGGCGGCACGGCGTTCACGCCGATCGTCAACGCGCCGGAAGTGGCGATCCTGGGTGTGTCCCGTTCGACGATGACGCCTGTCTGGAACGGCAGGGAGTTCGCGCCGAGGCTGATGTTGCCGCTGTCCTTTTCTTACGATCACCGCGTCATCGACGGTGCGATGGCCGTGCGTTTCACGACTTACCTGGGACAGACCCTGGGCGACGTCGACGCGCTGCTGCAGGCGATTCCGTAGTGGCCGAACGGATCGAGCTCAAGGTTCCCGATCTCGGCGATTTTTCCGACGTCGAGGTGATCGAAGTACTGGTTGCACCGGGCGACAGCGTCGGGCGCGAGGATGGGCTGGTCACGCTGGAGACCGACAAGGCCTCTATCGACGTGCCGGCCGAAGCGGCAGGTACCGTGACCGCAGTTCACGTTGCAGTGGGTGACAGGGTCTCCGAAGGCGATTCGGTGGTTACCATCGAGGCTGAGGCGGTGACCGCCGCCCCCGGCGACGCGGTCGAGCCGACGCAGCGTATGAGCGCACCGGATATCCAGGCCGCTGCGGACCACGCTGCCGCGGATGCAAGCCACAAAGCCCGGTTGGTCGTAATCGGTTCCGGGCCCGGCGGCTACACCGCCGCGTTTCGCGCGGCCGACCTGGGGCTCGACGTGATCCTGATCGAGCGTTACCCGGTCATAGGCGGCGTATGTCTCAACGTTGGTTGTATTCCGTCGAAGGCGCTGTTGCACGCGGCCAAGGTCATCGACGACGCCGAAGCCATGGCCGAACACGGCGTGCGCTTCGGCAAGCCGGCGATCGATGCCGAGAAACTCCGCGATTGGAAAAACCAGGTCGTCGGCAGGCTGACCGGTGGCCTGACCCAGCTCGCGAAGCGTCGCAAGGTACGTGTGATCACGGCGACGGCCGAGTTCGAATCGCCGAACTCGCTTAAGCTGGACAACGGGGAGACTGTTGCGTTCGAGCAGTGCATCATCGCCGCCGGCTCGCAGCCGTTCATGCTGCCAGGCCTGCCGGACGACCCGCGTATCATCGATTCGACCGGTGCCCTGGAACTGCACCCGCTACCGAAACGAATGCTGGTCGTAGGCGGCGGGATCATCGGGCTGGAGATGGCCTGCGTGTACGCGGCCCTGGGCACCGCCGTCAGCGTCGTCGAGGTGACCGACACATTGATGCCCGGCACCGATCCGGATCTCGTCAAGCCGCTGCAGAAGATCATCGGTCAACGATACGAAGCGATCCTGCTGTCGACGAAGGTCACCGGTATGCGGGCCATGGAGTCCGGCATCGAGGTCGGCTTCGAGGGTGAGACGGCCCCGCCGTCGGCGCTTTATGACCGGGTGCTGGTTGCGATCGGCCGGCGTGCCAACGGTGACAAGCTTGCGGCCGGCAAGGCAGGCGTTGCCGTGGACGAGCGGGGCATCATCGCGGTGGACAAGCAGATGCGCACCAACGTGCCGCACATCTTTGCGATCGGCGATCTCGCAGGCGGCCCGATGCTCGCACACAAGGCCACGCACGAGGCCAAGGTTGCGGCTGAAGTGGTGGCCGGGGAGAAGCGTTACTTCGACGCGCGTACCATCCCGTCCGTCGCTTACACCGATCCGGAGGTCGCCTGGGTCGGCCTGACCGAGACCGAGGCCAAAGCAGAGGGTATCGTCTACGAGAAGGCGCAATTCCCGTGGGCCGCTAGCGGCCGCTCGCTGTCGCTCGGACGCGACGAGGGTTTCACCAAGCTTCTGTTCGACAAGGACAGCGGCCGCGTGCTCGGCGGTGGAATCGTCGGCACCAACGCCGGCGACCTGGTCGCCGAAATCGGCCTGGCCATCGAAATGGGCGCGGATGCCACCGATATCGGCCTGACCATCCACCCTCACCCGACGTTGTCGGAAACCGTAGCGCTCGCCGCCGAGGCTTTCGAAGGCACACTAACTGACCTATACCTTCCAAAGAAAAACAGATAGTTAAGAACCATACCGAAAGTAAGTTCAGTCCTGTTCAAGTCCGTCCAAATCAAGTGCGGACGGTTTTGCGCTCCAGCCAGAACAGGCCGACGCCGATGGCGAGCAGGATGCCGATCGCGAGCCACGACTCGGGTTTCGATTGGGTCAGCAGCCACAGACAGATTCCGAAGCCTGCGGCGGGGATCATGTAACCGCCCCTGAGCCGGTACGCACGGGCGCGGGTTTCGGCGTCGGCCCGCCGTCGAATGGCCGGTAAAGAAGCAATGCTCAACATATACGCCAGCAAGCGGGACAGTGAGCTCGCTATCGCCAGTTGGGCGAACGAGCCGCTCAGCGCAAAGACCAGCGCCAGGCCGCCCATGACCAGAATCGCACGATCCGGTGTTGCGTAGCGTTCGTGTACGTGACCGAACCACGCCGGCAGCAGGCGGTTCTCGGCCAGGGAGTAGACCAGCCTGGGCGCGGACAACATCGAGCCGGCGCAATTGCCGCCGATCGAAAAAACGGCGGCCAGCGTGATCGCAACGGCGCCGAGCGGCCCGGCCAGCGCCCGTCCCACGTCGACCAGCGTGGCGTCCCGGTAATCGATCGCCGGAATCACCGCGACGAACACCAGCACGATGACGAAGTACAGGATTCCGGTAGCGATGACGGTACGGACCAACGCGACCGGCAGGGTCTTTCGGGGTTTCGAGGTCTCTCCGGCCGTGACGGCCAATGCTTCGAATCCGACGTAGGCATAAATCAGCAGCAGCGTCGTCCCGCCCAGGTCTTCGATGCCTAAAGAAGCCGCAGACGGTATCAGCGTTGCGCCGGTCACATGCGGCAGGCCCATCAATACGAGCAACAACAGCGGCGTGAGCTTCAAGAACGTGAATACGCCCATCGTACGGACGCCGTCCTTGACGCCGAGTATGTTGGCCCAGGTCAGGCCGATCGTCAGTACCGTGATGATGGCGGCGCGACTCCACGAAGTCGCGAACCACGGATGCAGCGATCCGAGATAGACGGCCATCACGTTGGCGTTGGCCGCGAAGGCCGTCATCCGGCTTAAAAACAACACCCAACCGGTGCTGAACCCCGCCAGCGGACCGAAGGCTTCGGTCGCATAAAGCACCGGTCCGCCCGAGCGGTCGAAATAGCTCGCAAGCTCGGCGAAGGTCAGGACCACCGTCAGAAACGCCAGGCCGACGAGCAGGAACAACCAGGGGCTCAACAGACCGGCATTGGCGGCGACGGTGCCCGGCAGCGCGAAAATGCCGGCGCCGATCATCGCATTCACGACCAGGAACGCGGCACCGAAGAAACGGATGTCGCGACGCAGCTTCGGCTTGCCAGAGTTCATGCCTTTTCCCCGAATGTCGGCCGCGGCTATCTTACCGCCTCACGGCCGCTCCGGCCGCAACGGGGTTGTTAGGGGTTGTCAGTGGTCGTTATTGGTTTGCGGCGGCGATTCGCGATCCGGGCCGTGCCTCGGGATAGAGTTGGTCGAGCGGAACCGAGAGGCCGTTCTCCTGCACGATGCGGCAATGGTAACGGCGCAGCTTCCGCGGTTCTGCAACACCGCAGGAGTGTGCAATCGTCTCGATCTCCTTGCGCATGGTGTTCGAATACCGCTTCACGCGCCCGGCCTTGTCCGCCGGAACCAGGCCGCGTTGCAGCCGTTTGTCGTGGGTCGTGATCCCGGTCGGACAGGTATTCTTGTTACATTGCAGGGCCTGGATGCAGCCCAGTGCCAGCATGAAACCGCGCGCATTGTTGACGAAATCCGCGCCGACGCAAAGCGCCCAGGCCGCATCGCTGGGGTTAATCAGCTTGCCGCTGGCGATGACCCGAATCCGTTCGCGCAGGCCGAACTCGACCAGCCTGTCGATCACCAGCGGCAGGCTCTCCCTGATCGGCAGGCCGACATTGTCGATCAGGCTCATCGGTGCGGCGCCGGTGCCCCCGTCGCCGCTGTCCACGGTGATGAAGTCCGGCGCGGATTCGAGGCCGCGGCGGTGGATCTCCTCGAACAGCTCGTCGAGCCAACCGTAGGCGCCGATGACCGACTTGAAACCCGTCGGTAGACCGGAGATGTCCCTGACGCGATGGATCAGGTCCAGCAGGTCCGCGGCCGAGTCGATCTCGGGGTGGCGGTTCGGGCTGATCGAGTCCTCGCCGACCGGGATACCCCGGATGGCGGCGATCTCCGCCGTGACCTTCTTGCCCGGCAGGATACCGCCCTTGCCGGGTTTGGCGCCCTGGCTTAGCTTGAGCTCGATCATCCTGACCTGCTCGGTCTCGCCCAGCTCACGCAACTTCCTGTCGTCGAGATTACCCGTCTCGTCGCGTACGCCGTATTTGGCCGTGCCGATCTGGAACACGATGTCCGCGCCGCCTTCGAGATGCCAGGGTGACAGTCCGCCCTCGCCGGTGTTCATCCAGTTGCCCGCGAGCTTCGAGCCTTTCGACAATGCGAGCACGGCGGGCTTCGACAGCGCGCCGTAACTCATACCCGAGACGTTGAATATCGACGGCGCATCGTAAGGCTTGCGGGCGTAGGGGCCTATGGTCATCGGCTGGGTTGCCGCGGTGTCGGTCTCCAGTACCGGATAGGGGCAATTGACGAAAATCTTCGTGCCCGGCGGCGACAGGTTCAAGGTCGAACCGAAGGCGACCGTGTTGTCGACTCCCTTGGAAGCCCGATAGACCCAGGACCGTTGCGCGCGATTGAACGGCATCTCTTCGCGGTCCATCGCGAAAAAATACTGGCGAAAGAACTCGCCGAGGTGTTCGAACAGGTACCTGAACCGACCGATGACCGGGAAGTTGCGGCGGACGGTGCTCTGCGTCTGCGTGACGTCGATGACGAAAATCACGATAGCCGCCAGAAGCGCCGCGCCGACGACGAATATGAACAGCGCGGCAAGCCATTGCAGGATGCTCATCGCATCGACCAGCGTTTCGCTCATGTCCATCCCTCCCGGGGTCGGGCGGTCCCGGCGGGAGCGCGCCGGGGTCCGCCATTCGTTGCGCGATTTATTGCGCGATTCGTTGCGCGATTTGTCGGCCGCCTATCGTTTGTTGAGCTGCCTGTTCAGGAAGTGGTCGACCGAGAGCTTGCCGGCGCCGATGAAGACCAGCGGGATCAGCATCGCGATGAACAACAGCGGTACCCGGTAGTTGCCGAAACCCTTGTCGGTGATGGCATAACCCTTCCAGAGCTCGGCCAGGCTCGACCATTCGTCGGGCCAGTGCACGCCGAAGATCGCGACGATCGACAGGACGATCAGGCTGAAGGCCCAAAAGCGCGTGAACAGCCCGAACAGGATGCCGAAGGCGCCCAGGATCTCGAACCAGGTGGCCAGAAACCAACTGATGTCCACCGGCACGACGTTGAACGGAAACGGGAAGTTCTCCTTGACGTTGCCGAACCAGTTGTTGCCGTTGAGTTTCATGAAGCCGGCTCTGCCGAATTCGTACGCCATCAGCAGGCGTATCACCAGCAGCGCAACCCAATCGCCCGTAGGGTCCAGGATACCCGTGATGCGATTCCAGACAGCGGTCAGTTTTTCCATGGTATTCAACTCCTTTGGCCGGCATTTCTCGTGCCGGTTACGATTCCGATTTGGCGCATTTCTTCCAGCGCGGCGATGCCGTGCTCGACGAATGCGTCCGTGTCCGCGTAAGCGATTCGGGCGGACAGCTCGCGCAGCAGCGTTTCGCCCGATTTGGTTTCCTCGTTTTTTTCCAGCGCGTCGAGCAAAGCCGCCGTGACCGGGTTCAGTTCCATGAAACGGACCTTGTCGTCCTCGCGGCGGTACAGCGCGAGGTAGACGGGCTGGTCGGACGGCGCATCGGGTTTGAAGTCGTCGTTGATGCGATGCACCGGGTAGCGGTAGGCGAAGGTCCAGGCCAAAAGCGATTTGACCGGTTGGCCGTTTCTGAGATCGCCGTCCGGATCGATGTCCGTGAGATCGTCCGCGTCGGTCGATATAGACAAAGCCAGCTCGACGTACTCGTAGTGCGCAAGCTCGGTCAGAAAAGGAAAGTCGTCCTCGGCCAGCTCGTATTCGGTTTGCAGGAACTCCAGGAACTCCGCCGGTAGCTCGAGGAAGTAGGGTGTCTGCGCCCGGTGTTTTTGCATGAACTGGCGAATGAGCCGCCGCCATTTTTCCTCGCCGACGAGCCTCCTGGTGACCGGGTAGGTCGTCGCCAGCAGGCTTTTGAGGTTGTTGAAAAACAGGCCGCGGTAAATCGCTAAGCGGCGTTCTTCGATACCCTCGGGCGCCGGTGCGTTTTGCGGGTCGCGAAGATGCGCGGCGAATGCGTACTGCTTTTTCTGGAACTCGGGGAGCTCAGCCATTGGCGGCCTCGTTCGCAACAGGACGGCCCAATCCGCGGCTCAATCGACCGTCAACAGACCCTAAACCGGCGGCTGCCTGCAGCGCCTTGATTTGCCGCAGCTCTGCCAGGAGCTCCTCCATCGGCGGGAAGTTGAAGTCCCGTTCGAGCAGGGTAGGCACCGGCCCGAAGTGGGCATAGGCATCGGCCAGCAGCGCCCAGGACTGTTGGTCGACCGCCGCGCCGTGGGTGTCGATACGCAGGTCCTCTGCTTCGACGTAGTGGCCGGCCTGATGGAAGTAGCGGATTCTCCCGGCCGGCATCCGGTACAGGAACTCCCGCGCATCGTAGCCGTGATTGATGCTGTTGACGACGATGTTGTTGATGTCGAGCATCAAGTCGCAATCGGCTTCGTCGAGCACGGCGAGAACAAAGTCCACCTCGTCCATCGACGTGTCGGTCGGCGCGTAATACGACACGTTCTCGAGCGCGATACGTTGCTCCAGGATGTCCTGGACGCGGCGTACCCGGCCTGCGACGTAGTGCACGGCATCTTCGGTGAACGGGATGGGCATCAGGTCGTAGAGTTGGCCGTCGTCGCTGGTGTAACTCAGATGCTCCGAATACATCCGGATGTCGTGTTCTCGCATGAAGTTCTTGATGTCGCGCACGAGTTGCTCGTTGAGCGGCGCCGGAGAACCGATGGAAAGCGACAGGCCGTGAATGACGAAAGGATAACGTTCGGTAAAGAAGCGGAACTTCCTGGCCGCCGCGCCGCCGACGTGAATCCAGTTTTCCGGCGCGACTTCCATGAAGTCCACTTCTTCCGGTGGATTTGCCATTAGCTTATCGGCAAGCGGCCGCCTGAAGCCGAGGCCCGCGCCGTGCACCGGGTATTGTGGGTCGTCGTCGCTCATCGAGTGTTGCCTCGTGGAGTATGACTGCGCGAGTTACCAGTTCAGACCATCCGGCAGTCCGTTTTATTACAGGCGGCGCAACCGCTTAAGGTATCGCCGCTCGTCGGGTGGCTCGCCGTCGCGCTGGGCTTGCCACAGCGTCTCGGCCAGGCAGTCGATCATCCGGTGTTCGACCGCGTGCGGGTCGCCGTTCCCAGCCGTGTCCCTGGCCATCAGGTTCGCATGGACTGCCGCAATGCCGGCCGGGCGGTCCGTTGCGACCTGCTCCCTCAAGCTCAAGTGTAGACCCATGTGCAGGAAAGGGTTGGTTTGCCCGGCCTCGGGCGGGTAGTCCCGGTCGGCGTCGACGTCCGCGACGGCGGCATGGTACTCGGGGTGTTGCTCGACCACGGCCGCTATCTGGGCTTCGAGCGGCGACAGGGGCTTGCCGGCGCGGGCCTTCTGCCAGGCGTCGGCGTACATGCTGCGTAGCTGCTGTCTGTTCTGGCTGAAAAGCAAGGTCCGGCTCCTGTCGTCGGTTTGCAGGCATTTTGCCGCGATTGGCTATTGGCGCGCACCGCACATCGCACATCGCACATCGCACATCGCGTCTGGAAGGCCCTCCTAACACGGGCGGGCCTTACACGCGCGAAGTATCCGGGCTAACCTCACGACAGCGCCTTGTCCCGGTACTCGCACAGGTCGAAGATCGTACACTCGCCGCACAGCGGTTTGCGGGCCTTGCAAACGTAGCGGCCATGCAGAATCAGCCAGTGGTGGGCGTCTTTGCGGAATTCCTCGGGTGTCAGCCGGGTCAGGCGCCGTTCGACCTCCAGCGGCGTCTTGCCTTTCGCGAGCCCGGTGCGATTGGCGACCCGGAAGATGTGCGTATCGACCGCAATGGTCGGTTCGCCGAAGGCGGTGTTCAATACTACGTTGGCGGTCTTGCGGCCGACACCGGGAAGGGCTTCGAGCTCCCCGCGGGTACGCGGCACCTGCCCGCTGTGCTGGTCGAGCAGTATTCGGCAGGTTTTGATGATGTTCTCGGCTTTGCCGTTGTAGAGCCCGATCGTGCGTATATAAGTCTTGAGGCCGCCCACGCCTAGCGCCAGTATCGTCTCGGGTGTATTGGCGACGGAATAGAGCTTCGCGGTCGCCTTGTTGACGCCTACGTCCGTGGCCTGTGCCGAGAGGATGACCGAAATCAACAACTCGAACGGCGTCGAATAATTGAGCTCGGTCGTCGGTTCCGGGTTCGCCGCGCGCAGCGCGGTGTAGATGGCAGTACGCTTGTCCCGGTTCACGCCGGCGGGCTCAGGACGCGACTCGACCGGCATCACGCGGCGCTGGGGTTGCCCGCGTCGCCCGATTGCGGCGGTCGATGACGTTTTTCAACGCAATGGCCAGCGCCAGGCTGAAAAACGCACCGGGCGGCAGCACCGCGAGCAGCCAGCCGCCGTCGACGACGGCGATCCCTGCGAGCGGCTCACCGCCGATCAGCTTGTCCAATCCGCCGAGTATCGTGCCCGTGCCCAACAGCTCGCGGAATGCACCGATGGCACACAGCAACAACAGGAATCCGGCGCCCATGCCGATGCCGTCGGCGAGGCTCGGACCGACCGGATTACGTGACGCGAACAGCTCGGCGCGCGCGACGATCGCGCAGTTCGTGACGATCAGCGGGATGAAAATGCCCAGCGAGCGGTCGAGCGCCGGAAACCAGGCTTTGAACGACAGTTCCACGCAGGTGACGAGGCTGGCGATGATCAGCACGTAGACCGGGATCCGGATTTCGTCGCTGAGAAAGCGCCGCGCCGCCGATACCAGCACGTTCGAGCCGGCCAATACCATCAGCGTGGCGATGCCGAGCCCGAGACCGTTGACGAAGCTCGTCGTCACCGCGAGCAAGGGGCAAAGTCCGAGCAATTGCACCAGTCCGGGGTTGTCCTCCCAGAGTCCGGTTTTGAGTCTCGTCATCCAATCCATTATCGACAGACCATTGTCAACAGACGCTACTGCGCTTCCTCGGCCGACTGCATCGCAAACACGGTTTCGCGATTGGCGTCGAAGTATATCAGGGTGTCCCTCGCCGCCTTGACGACCGCGCGGGGCGTCACCGAGGCGCCGGTGAGCTGGTCGAAGTCGCCGCCGTCGCCCCGGATCGACCAGCGTCCCAGCGGGGGGGCGCCCAGCGCACGCCCTGTGAACTGCTCGGCCCAGTTGCTGCGATCGTGGGCAATTCCGTCCCCGATCCCCGGCGTTTCCCGATGCTCGAGGATACGCAGGCCGGTCACGACGCCGTTCGTGTCCACGCCCAGCAACATCCGGATGGGTCCGGCGTAACCGTCCTCGGCGGTCACTGCGATCAGGGCCGCAACCGGCGCTCCCGCGGCGTAGACGCGGTAAATCGCCGCGGCATCCCGGCCCGGCAGACCGTGTGGCGGCGGCAACTCGACCATCGCCGCAGTCAGGCTGCCGTCGTATTCGAGACCGCCGAGCGCGGGCGCCAGGTTGCGTTCGAGTTCGGCTTTCGCGTTTGCCGCAATCCGGTCGCGCGTCAGTTGCCAGGTGCCTGCAACCAGCGTTGCGCAGACGGCGGCAATGGCGGCGAGGGTCAGGGCGCCCGCGATCGGGTTTTTGCCGTGCCGGCTCATCGATCGCCCCGGCCGTGGCCGACGATACGCGGTCGGGTCAGCCGGTCGATCGCCGGCACGGCAAGATTCATCAGGAGCACCGCAAAAGCCACGCCATCGGCATACGAGCCCCAGGTACGGATGGCGTAGATCGACACGCCGATACCGGCCCCATACACCAGGCGGCCCGTCGTCGAGGTTGCCGCCGACACCGGATCGGTGGCAATAAAGAACGCGCACAGAATGGAGGCGCCGGCAAACAGATGGAACCCCGGCCCTGGCAGCGTGCCCGGCGACAACAGATAAGACACCGTCGCCGGAATCAACAGGCCGGCCAGCACGGCCACCGGTATGTGCCAGCGAATGATTTTGCGAAACAGCAACCAGAGACCGCCGAGGGCGACGAAATTGCCGATCCACTCCCAGCCTTTTCCGGCATAGTCCCCCATCACCGGCAGCGCCCGGATTTCGGTGACCATGCGCATCTGGTTGAGACCCGATTGCATCAGGTCCAGCGGTGTCGCCCGACTCACCTGATCGTAGGTCGTCGACTCCGGCAATGCGCCCGTCAGCGTGAACGCCAGCGTCTCGAACACCCCCAGGTATTCGTAGTCGATGTCGCCCATGCGCGGTGCGACCCAGAGGTTCATCTGTATCGGGAAGGCCACCAGCACGACGACGTACCCCGCCATGGCCGGGTTGAAGATATTGAAGCCGACGCCGCCGAACAGATGCTTGGCGACGACGATCGCGAACAGCGATGCGGTGGCCGTGACCCACCAGGGGGTCAACGACGGCAGGCAAAAAGCCAGCAGCGCGGCCGTGACCACGGCCGTGAAGTCCGACAGCGCTTCTTCCGGATTGCGGCCGCGTAGCCGCATCGTCGCCGCCTCGGCGCCGACGCAGAACAGGATCGCCACGAGCAGGTTGAAGACAAAACCGGGGCCGAAGAACCAGACATGCGCGGCCGCGGCGGGCACCAGCGCCGCCAGCACTTCGAGCATCATGTTCGGCACGCTGCGGGCTGGCGTGCCGTACGGCGCTTCGCGTCGCGTGAATTCCAAGCTCAGTCCTTCTCTTCCCGCCGCTTGCGACGCAGGATCTCGGCGATGGCTTCAGGGCCTGCCCGTTTCGCGTGCGATTTCTGCGCCTCGAGTTGCCGTTCGCGTTCACGGCGCTCGTTTTCGATGCGCTCTTCGCGCGCTTCGAAACGCCGGCGCGCGCGTTCCGCTCGCGCCTTTTCGTCGGCGAGCTCGCGGATGCGTGCCTTGGCCTGGCGGAACCGCGCCGTCAGCGCGATGTGGCTCGGGCAGACGAGATCGCAGCAACCGCATTCGATACAGTCGGTCAGGCCGTGTCGGCGCAGTTCGTCCTCGTCGTCGGCGCAGGCGTACCAGTGCAACTGCTGCGGCAGCAGCAGGACCGGGCAGACTTCGGCGCACTCGCCGCAGCGGATGCAAGTCCTGGTCACGCCGGTCGACGGCGGTTCCGACAACACCAGGATGCAGTTGCTGGCCTTGACCAGCGGCACCCGGTCGGTGGTCATGGATTTACCGGTCATCGGGCCGCCGACGATCAACTGCGTTGCCCGGTCCGTATAGCCGCCGGCGAAGGCCACGAGGTCGGCTATGGTGGTGCCGATACGTGCGCGCAGGTTTTGCGGACTGCGGACGCCGTCGCCCGTGACGGTCGTGATTCTGGAGATCAGTGGCTCCCCTTCGAGGATCCAGTCGTATACGGCAGCCGCGGTGCCGACGTTTTGCACGACACAAGCGACGTCGGTCGGCAGGCCGCCGCTGGGTACCTCGCGATTGGTCACCAGTTGCACGAGCTGGTCCTCGCCGCCCGACGGATAGATCGTCGGCACCTGCTTCAGGATCAGGCGGGTGTCTTCTGCCGCCGCGATGGCGTCACCCAAGGCGTGCAGCGCCTCGGGTTTGTCGCTTTCGACCACGACGTGACAGCTTTCGATACCGAGCGCCTGCATCAGAATTTGGCCGCCGCCGACGATCGCGTCGGCTCGTTCGCGCATCAGCATGTCGTCACAGCTAATGTACGGTTCGCATTCCACGCCGTTTAAGATCAGGTAGTCGAGCTCGCAGCCGCTCGCCTGGATGAGCTTCTGCGCCGTCGGAAACACGGCGCCGCCGAGACCCGCGATACCGCCTTCGAGAATCCGCTGCCGCAGCAGCGCGGGAGGCATCCTCGAGACCGGTCCCGCGGGCTTCTCCGTGTCGGCGGGCCTGTCCTCGCCATCGCAGTTGATGACGATGCAGGGTGCGTTCTCACCGTAACGCGAAGACACGGGCCACGGCTCGATGGCGACCACCGTGCCGGAGGAGGATGCGTGGACCGGCACGCCCATTGCGCCGTAGGCGGCGGCGATCAGTTGACCCTTGAGCACCTGTTCGCCGATGCCTACGACGGGGTCGGCCGGTTCCCCGGCATGTTGCGCCAAGGGCAGGACGAGCTGCGCGGGCACCGGCGCCTCGTATATCGGTGCTGAGGTGGACTTCGTCTTGTTGGCTTCGAGCCGCAATCCGCCGTGCAGCTTGCCGAGGTCGTAGGTGGGCGCCGTCATGTCAGGGTCCGCATGTCGATGCAATCCACCGGGCAGGGTGCGACACACAACTCGCAGCCGGTGCATTCGGACTCGATGATCGTATGCATGTATCCCTGCGCACCGACGATCGCATCCACCGGACAGGCGTTTCGGCAATGCAAACAGCCGATACATCGCGACTCGTCGACCACGGCGACGCGCCGCTCGAGCGGCGCTTCCAGCGCCAGCGGCTCGACATCGCGGCCGAGCAGCTTCGCCAGGCGCTCGACCGTCGCGGGCCCGCCCGGCGGGCAGAGGTTGATCGCCGCGTCGTTTTCGACGATTGCCTTTGCGTACGGCCGGCACCCCGGGTAACCGCATTGGGCGCATTGCGTCTGCGGCAGCAGGCGGTTCGCCTGCTCGACGAGCTCATGGGAGGCGGACGGGAGCCGACGCGAGGCAATGCCCAGGGCCAGGCCTGCGACCAGCGCAAGCGTCGTGATCACGATAATCGCGATTCCCATCATCCGCCACGGCTACAGGCGGGTCATGCCCGTGAATCCGATGAAGGCCAGCGACATGATGCCGGCGGTGACCAGCGCGATTGCCGTGCCGCGAAACGGCAGGGGAACGTCGGCGGCCTCGAGACGCTCGCGGATCGCGGCGAAGGACACGAGCACCAGCGAGAAGCCGGCTGCTGCGCCGAGCCCGAAGAAGACGGCCTGAACGAAACTCTCGGACTGCTGGACGTTGAGCAGCGCGACGCCGAGCACCGCGCAGTTGGTCGCGATCAACGGGATGAAAATACCGAGCACGCGTTCGAGCAGCGGGGAATGCCGGCGGATCATGATTTCGGTGAATTGCACGCTGGCTGCGATGACCAGGATGAAGCCGATCGTGCGTAAATAGCCCAGGTCCAGCGGGACGAGCACGTACTGGTGCAGCAGGTAGGCCATCGCTGAAGACAGGGTCAGTACGAAGGCCGTCGCAAGGGACATGCCGGCCGCCGCCTCCAGGTTGCCGGAGACGCCGAGAAACGGGCACAACCCGAGGAAGCGGGTCAGCACGAAATTGTTGACCAGGATAGTGCTGACCAGTATGACGACGATCTCTGCCATGGGTTCGCCCGATCACTGAGCCGCCATTGTAGAGCCTCGGCCGCCCGGCGTCGCGGCGAACGCTATCCGTGAGTGCCGGCGTCGGCGCCCTCGGCGAGCATGCGGTTCACCGGGTCCGTCTCGACTCGGGTCAGCAGCGGTGTGAACTTGCGGATGACGCTGCCGAGCAGCGGCCTTTGCGCGTCTTCCCAGGTCCAGCGATTCTCGTCCAGAAATTCACGGGCGGCGTCGGCGACCGCGGGGACGACCGGCGACAGATAAATCGTCAGGCTGCGGAACAGGTTCAGCCCCTGGGTGCAGACCTGCTGCACCTCGGCGCCGCGGTTTTCCTCCCTGGCCATAATCCAGGGTTTTCGCTCGTCGATGTAACGGTTGGCCTCGTCCGCCAGGGTCATGATCAGGCGCATCGCCTTGGAGTATTCGCGCCGTTCGTAGTGGGCGGCGATGGTTTCGGACTCGCTCGCGAAACGATCGAACAGATCCTGATCCGGAAGCGCCGCGGCCAGCCGTCCGTCGAACCGCTTGCCGATGAAGCCCGCGCAGCGGCTTGCGATGTTGACCAGCTTGCCGATGAGATCGGCGTTCACGCGCGCCACGAAGTCGTCGAGATTCAGGTCGATGTCCTCGATCGTCGGGCCGAGCTTCGCCGCGTAGTAGTATCGCAGGTAGCTCGGGTCGAGATGGTTGAGATAGCTCCGTGCCTTGACGAAGGTGCCGCGCGACTTGGACATTTTTTGACCGTTGATGGTCAAAAAGCCGTGCGCGAAAACGCTGCTCGGCGTGCGGAATCCCGAACCCTCGAGGACCGCCGGCCAGAACAGCGTATGAAAATACAGGATGTCCTTGCCGATGAAGTGATAAAGCTCGGTGTCGTTGCCGGGTCGCCAGTACTCATCGAAGTCGAGGTCGTCGCGGCGGTCGCACAGGTTCTTGAAGCTCGCGGGATAACCCACCGGCGCGTCCAGCCATACATAGAAATATTTGTCCGTGGTTCCGGGTATCCGAAATCCGAAGTAGGGCGCGTCGCGCGAGATGTCCCAGTCCCTGAGCCCGGCGTCGAACCATTCGTCGAGCTTTGCGACGACGTTTCTGTCGAGCCCGGCCGACTGCATCCAGGCCTTGAGTTTGGTCTCGTAGTTGCCGAGCTTGAAGAAATAGTGTTCCGATTCGCGTTTCACCGGCGTGGTCCCGGACAATACCGAAACCGGATCGATCAGATCGGACGGCGAGTAGGTTGCGCCGCAGACTTCACAGGAGTCGCCGTACTGATCGCCGCTGCCGCAGTTCGGGCAGGTGCCGCGCACGAACCGGTCGGGCAGGAACAGGCCTTCCTTTTCGTCGTAAGCCTGTTCGATCGGTCGGGTATCGATGTCGCCGTTGGCCTTGAGCGCTTCGAACATCTCCACCGTCAAGGCCTCGTTTTCGGGCGAATGGGTCGTGTGGTAGTTGTCGAATTCGATCCCGAAGTCGGCGAAATCCCGTTCGAACTCGGCGCCGTAGCGCTCGGTCAGCGCCTCGGGCGTGATGCCCAGCTCGCGGGCCTTGATCATGATCGGTGTGCCGTGTGTGTCGCTGGCACAGACATACAGGCAATCGTGACCGCGAAGCTTCTGGAATCGCACCCAGATGTCGGTCTGGAGGTAACCGACCAGATGCCCCATGTGCGGCGAGCCGTTGACGTACGGCAGGGCGCTGGTGACCAGGATTTTTCTCGGCTTAACGGGCATTCGGAACCTGAGCTTGCTTGCGGCTCGATACAAAGGCCGCGATTATGCCACGATGGGTCGGCGTTCGAGCCTATAGTTAACCCGATCAGGGTTGACTCGGTCAGGATTCACCCGATCAGGGAGTACGGATCGGGTTCCTTGCCTTCGCGCTTGGAGCGAAAGCGCGCCTTGTTGTTCGCCTGCTGATAAGCCTCGTCGCCGGTGATCTCGCCGCCGTCCACCAGGGCCATCAGCGCCGAATCCATCGTCTGCATGCCAAGCCTGCCGCCCGACTGCATGGCCGTCTCGAGCTG
Organism: Woeseiaceae bacterium; assembly: GCA_028279985.1. Classification (GTDB taxonomy): domain Bacteria; phylum Pseudomonadota; class Gammaproteobacteria; order Steroidobacterales; family Woeseiaceae; genus UBA1847. The sequence goes on along the minus strand of JANQMR010000018.1, from coordinate 251,208 downwards.
GTCGAGTTTGCCCTGCCGGATCAGGTTGGCGACGGCCGGCGTATTGACGAGTATCTCCAGTGCCGCGACGCGGCCGCTGCCGTCGGCGCGCGGCAGGAGCTGCTGCGATATCACACCCCGAAGCGAGGTGGAGATCATCGTCCGGATGTGGCTCTGTTTGTCGGCCGGGAACGAGTTGACGATCCGGTCGACGGTCGGCGCCGCGCCGTTCGTGTGTAGCGTGCCCATGACGAGTATGCCCATTTCCGCGGCCGTGACCGCAATCGATATCGTCTCCAGGTCACGCATTTCGCCGACCAGGATCACGTCGGGGTCTTCGCGCAACGCCGAATGCAATGCGTCGGCGAAAGTCGGGCTGTGCACGCCGATCTCGCGCTGGCTGATCAGGCAGCCCTGGGGATTGTGCACGAACTCGACGGGGTCCTCGATCGTCAGGATGTGGCCCTTCAGGCGTTTGTTCATCGCGTCGATCATCGCGGCGAGGGTCGTGGACTTGCCGGACCCGGTCTTGCCGGTGACGAGGATCATGCCTTGCGTCTGCCGGCACATGTCGTGAATCGCGCGCGGCATCTTGAGCTCTTCGAGAGTCAGGGCCTGTGCCGGAATCGCCCGAAGGATCGCGCCGATGCCGTTCAGATGCCGGAACACGTTGACGCGAAAGCGCGATACGTCGGGGATCTCGTAGGCGAAGTCGGCGGCGTCGTTCTCGGCGAGATGCCGTTGCGCCGCGCCGTCCATGATCTCCGTCAAGGCTTCCTGGACGAATTCCGTCGTGAGTTCTTCGGGCATCAGTTGCTGGAGCTTGCCGTGGATTCGGGCCCGGGCCGGGTCCCCGGACACGAAATGCAGGTCGGATGCGCTTTGTTTCAGCGCTTCCTCGAGATAACTGTCGATTTTGGGCATTCGATCAGGCCCCGGCCGCGCCGGCTTCGAGCGTACGTACCAGGCTCGTGTCCGTCACGAATCGCTGGAACTTCTTTTTGTCGGTCGCGAAGCGGAATGCGTCGTCGGGATCGACCAGTTTCTGTTGTATTGCGTCTAACAGTGCGGTGTCCATCAGTTGCATGCCGATTTCCCTGCCGGTTTGCAGTTGCGACGGGATCTGATGCGTCTGGTCGGTCGTGATCAGCTTCGAAATCGCACGATTGTTGACCAGGATCTCGAGCACCGCGCGCCGCCCGCGGCCGTCCGGCGTCTTGACGAGCACCTGGGTGACGACGGCCTTGAGGCTCATCGATAGGAAGGCCTTGGTCTGCTCGCGCAGCTCGCCGGGCAGGGCGTCGATGATCCGGTCGATCGTCTTGACCGCGCCGGTGGTGTGCAGCGTACCCAGGACCAGATGTCCGGTTTCGGCTGCCGTCATCGCCATCATGATGGTCTCGGCATCGCGCAGCTCGCCGACTAGGATGACGTCCGGGTCTTCGCGCATCGCGGAGCGGACACCGTCGGCAAAGCTCTTGACATGGGTGTCGAGCTCGCGCTGGATCACCTGGCATCGCTTGCTTTGATGCACGAACTCGATCGGGTCCTCGAGGCTGATGATGTTCAGATTGCGGGTTTCGTTCAGATGATCGATCATCGCCGCAAGCGTCGTGGATTTGCCGGTACCCGTCGAGCCGGTAACCAGCACCATGCCCTGGTGGAAGTCGCAGAAGTCGAACAGCACTTTGGGCATGTTCAGGCTGTCGAGTGTCGGCACGCTGCCCGGGATGTGCCGGAACACGGCACCGATGCCGGTCACTTTGCGAAACACGTTGACGCGGAAACGGCCGCCTTGCTCGCCGACGTAGGAAAAATCGAGATCGAGCCCGGCGGCAAGTCGTGCGCGCTGGGCTTCGGTCAGTATCTCGGTCACGTAGGATTCGAGCTCGGTGTCCGAAAGCTGACGAAACTTGATCGGCATCAGGTCGCCGTTCATGCGCAGCATCGGCGGCACGCCGACGGCAAGGTGGACGTCCGAGCATCCTTGCGCGAGTCCGAGCTTCAGGAAGGCATCGATGCGGGCCATGGATCGTCTGTACGCTCCATAAATCAGGGAGTTAACATATCCTAGGCCGATTTTCGGTCGCGTGCCAGCACGACCTCGCATTTTTGTGAACTGCTCGGAAATCCGGACGAACGAACCGGGCGTATCCGCCTGCTTTCGGATCCCTTCAGGAGGCGCTGCGGCGAACCAAGTCCAGCGGCTCCAATAATCCTCAGATCGCCTCAGGCGTTGAAGCGAACTTCATCGAGCGGATCCACTAGTCCTAAGATTGCCTCAGGCATTGAGGCGAACTTCATCGAGCGCGTCCGTCAATTCGATCATCGACTGATAACGTTTGCTCTTGTCTACCGACATCGCCTTGCCGATGATGGTGGCAAACTCGTCGGGGATCGTCGGATTTATCTCCTGGCAGGCCTTGGCTTTGCCCTGCACGTGCTGGTACATCACCGACATGTGGTCGCCGCGGCTGTAAGGCGGCACGCCGGTCGTCATCTCGTACATGATCACGCCGACCGAGTAGACGTCGGCGGTTTCGTCGACCTTCTTGCCCAGGATCTGTTCGGGCGCCATGTATTTCGGTGAACCGATGACGTAGCCGGTCTTGGTGAGCTGGGTGTCGCCGCTGGACGCAGCCGCAGCGACGCCGAAGTCCACGATCTTGAGCAAGCCGTCGTCGTTGACCAGGATGTTCGCCGGCTTGAGGTCGCGGTGAATGACGCCCGCCTGATGTGCGACCGTCATGCCGGTCGCTATATCCCGCGAAAAGCGCAGCGCCTTTTTGACGTCCATCGGTTTGCTGTCGGGGATCTCGCCGGACAAGGTATGCGACGGGAAGTACTCCATCGAGATCGCGTAGGCGCCCTGCAGGTTCAGGAAGTCGTAGATTCGAATGACGTTTTTATGCGTGATCTTTCTCGAATACCTGAGCTCGTGCACGAAACGCTTCATCATCTCCTCGTCGGAAGAAACGTTCGGATTCAGGAACTTCAGGATCAGGCGTTCGTCGACGACCTCGTCCTGCATCAATAGCACGGTGCCGAAAGCGCCCTTGCCGATTTTCTCGATGAACTTGTATCGCGCGTCGATGACGTCACCCGGCTCGAGCGTCGCGATGTCGAGTTTCGGCGGGGGCTCTGGAAGCGGCGCCTCGCCCACGTCCTCGCTCGGTTCCGCCTGAGCCTGTTCGGCGGCGGCTTGCGCGTGGAGTAGCTGCTCGAGATCGCTGTCGTCCAGCAGCAGGGTCTTCGTGTGTTCGCCGATTTTTTTCGCCCGTGCATTCTCTTCCAGAACCGACGCCGAGAAACGTGCGTCCAGGTCCTTGAGCGCCTTGTCGGCCACGTTGATGATCGTCGGCTCGTCCGACTGTTTGATCTTGGTCAGCACGCCGCGAACGGTCTCCGCGTGAGACTCGTCGGCGAGTTGCGACAGCGCCTTGACGGCCTCGATCTGGATCTCCCGCTCGGGACGCTTGAGCATCGGCACGATTTTGGCGATATGCGCGTTGTTGCCGAGCTGCGCCAGGCCGCGGATGACGACCGTGTCGGTCTTCGGATCCTTGCCGAGCATCGACTCGAATTTCGACAGGGCCTTGGGGCTGCCGATCTTGCACAGGGCGTCGACGGCACGCTCGCGCACCCACCAGTCGGCGTCGTCGGTGGCCTTGATCAAGTGATCGACGGCACGCTCGTCCTTGGTTGCGTTCAGGATCTCGATGGCAGACCGGCGGATTTCCTCGTCCTCGTCGCCGATCAAGGCGACCACGGAATCGACCACCTTGGGACCGCCGATCTCCGCCAGCGCATCGCCGGCGCGGGAGCGAACCCACCAGTCGTCGTCCTTGAGCACGCCGAGGAGGTCCTTGACCGAGTCCACGGTGCCGATTTCGTTCAATACTTCGACGGCCGCGCGCCGCGAGTACTCGGATTCGTCCTTGAGCGCACCCGTCAGGTGCCGGACGGTATCCGGGTGGTTCATCTGCACCAGCATGTCCACGGCCTTGTTCTGCACATCCAGATCCGGGTCTTGCAGCAACTTCGCCACGGCTGCGAGGTTGACGGCGGTGCCGCGTTTCGCAAGCGTGCCCAGCGCCGCGCTGCGCACCATCTTGTTCGGGTCCCTGAGCTGGACCTCCAGGGCCTGGTTGACCTCCGGGCGGTCGAACTTGCCGAGCAGGTTGATCAGGTGCACTTTCATGACCGGATCCTTGCCGCCCATGCGGGCGACCAGGTCCGGTACCATCTCCGGTTTGACCATCGATTCGATGATCTTGAACAGCGCCGCCTTTTCCTTGATGTCGAGCTCGTAGGCGCGCTGCAGCAGCTCGTGCACCGACATGTCGTCTTTGTGTACTTGCAGGATTTCAATGAGGGCGGGCTTCGAGACTTCCTCGTCGTCGAAGAACGCGAGCAGCGCGTTGGCGTTGTAGTCGGTGGAACTCGACAGGGCCCAGGCGGTGCCCTTGACCACGCGCTCGTTGCCGTCGGCTAAGCCTTCCTGATAGTGCTTGAGCGTTTTGTCGCAGACAAAACTCGAGAGTATGTCCACGAATACCATCGTATGCGACTTGTCGGACATCGCCAGCGCATCGATGACTTTGGGTATGACCTTGGGACCGGAACGTTTGATTTTCTGGACGAGCTTCTGCGCGCTGGCCGACGACGGGTCGGGTTGGGAAGCGAGATCCTGTATCAGTTGGTCGGCTCTGAATGCGCCAAAAAAACTCATAGGGGATGGATCCCGGCGATCAGGGCCAGCGTGCAGGGAGACGGCATGAGCAACGCATTACGCCGGCGTCGTATCGCATACGCCACGACCGGTCCTCTCCTCGTCCACTTGCTCGAAATGTTGGTCAATTGTCCGGCCCAAGCCAGCAGCGAGCCCGACCGCAGGACCGGCCATCGGTCTCGCGGCGCTCGCTCGCCATCTTCGGATGCGGCATTATGCCACATCGTTTTTCCGTCCTTCCCGGCAGAGGCTTTGCCATTCGTGGCTTCCGGCGATATCGCCGAGTAAGCCCGCGCGGTCTTGGTCCGCGCTCCGCGTCGGATACAATGTGCGCCCAGGCGCCGCCCCGCCGGGGAAAGCGACATTCGATTTTACCTAATGAGAGTCCTATTAGTGTGACGCCGTCAACAGATTCAGACCTGAGGGAATTCCTCGATTCCGTGGAGCTGCCGGATTTGGGCCGCAGGCTGGGGGAGGTCGGCCGCGTGTCCGGCGTATCGATCGATGCCGGCCGGGTCCAAGCCCGGATCGAACTCGGCTTTCCGGCCTCCGGCGCGCAGGAAGCCTGGGCAAACCACATCCGGGCCGGTCTCGTCGGCCGGGACGGCGTCGAAGACGCCGAACTCCTGTTCACGACCAAAGTCGTCGCGCACGGCGTTCAGCGGAATCTCAAGCCCCTTGCGGAGGTCCGTAACGTGATCGCCGTCGCCTCGGGCAAGGGCGGCGTCGGCAAGTCCACGGTTGCGGTCAACCTGGCCCTGGCACTGGCGGCGGACGGCGCGAACGTGGGCCTGCTCGACGCCGACATCTACGGGCCGAGTCAGCCGCACATGTTGGGCCTGGTCGGCGAACAGCCGGTCAGCGAGGACGGAAAAACGATGTTGCCGCTCACGGCCCACGGTTTGCAGGCCATCTCCATCGGTTTCCTGATCGATCCGGACCAGCCGATGGTGTGGCGCGGTCCGATGGTCACCTCGGCGCTCAACCAGCTTCTGAACCAGACTCGGTGGCGGGATCTCGATTATCTGATCGTCGACATGCCCCCGGGAACGGGCGATATCCAGCTCACGCTCTCGCAGCAGGTACCGGTGTCGGGCGCCGTGATCGTGACGACGCCCCAGGACATTGCCGCCATTGACGCGCGCAAGGGGCTAGAGATGTTCCGCAAGGTGTCGATTCCGGTGCTGGGCGTGATCGAGAACATGAGCGTGCACGTCTGTTCGAACTGCGGCCACGAAGAATCGATCTTCGGTTCCGGGGGCGCGGAACGCATGGCCGAGGATTTCGGCGTCGAACTGCTCGGGCGCTTGCCGCTGGACGCCCGCATCCGCGAGCAGACCGACGCCGGCAGACCGACCGTCGCCTCGGAACCGGATTCACCGGCCGCAACGGCCTACCGGCTGGCGGCCCGGCGGATGGCTGCCGCGCTCGCCGCGCGGGGCAGGGACTACAGCAGCGCGTTCCCCAACATCGTCGTGGAGAAGAGCTGAATGAGCATCAAGTCGGATCGCTGGATCCGAAACATGGCCGTCACACACGGCATGATCGAGCCCTTCGAACCCGGGCAGGTCAGGAAGAACGGCGATCAGAAAATCGTGTCCTACGGCACCTCGAGTTACGGTTACGACGTACGCTGTTCGGACGAGTTCAAGATCTTCACCAATATCAACTCCGCGGTCGTGGACCCGAAGGCTTTTGTCGAAACCAGTTTCGTGGACGTACAAAGCGACGTTTGCGTCATCCCGCCCAACTCTTTCGCGCTGGCCCGGACCGTCGAGTTTTTCCGGATTCCGCGCAATGTCCTGACCATCTGCCTCGGCAAGTCCACGTATGCGCGTTGCGGCATCATCGTCAACGTCACTCCGCTGGAACCCGAGTGGGAAGGGCATGTGACCCTGGAGTTTTCCAATACGACGCCCCTTCCCGCCAAGATTTACGCCAACGAGGGTGTGGCGCAGATGCTGTTTCTCGAATCCGACGAGGAGTGTGAGACCTCGTACAAGGATCGCGGCGGTAAGTACCAGGGCCAGACCGGAGTGACGCTGCCTAAGGCGTAGCGTCGCTGGTTCGATTGTTACTCGGTGGCCGGGGCGGGCGCGGGGGATGTTTCATTCGCTCAAACAGGAAAACTCGCTCGGTGAAACATCCCCCACACCCGCCCCTCTCGCATTGAGGATGGTGCTTGCCCCGGCCACCATGGTCGTTCGAGCGTCGTTACTGGCAGGATCGGGCTTCAGTCGAAATCCCGCACGATCGGTTCGTCGAGCTTCTCACCGTCCAGCCAGGCGCTGCCGTCCCTGAATTGCAGGCGCCCCTCGACGAACCACCGCGCAGCCTCCGGGTAGATCCGGTGCTCGACGGCCTGCACCCTTTGCATGAGTTCGGCAGCCGTCTCGTGCGGCATGACGCGGATGCGCCCCGCAAGCACGCGCGGGCCGCCGTCGAGTTCCTCGGTCACGAAATGCACGGTGCTGCCGTGCCGGCTGTCGCCCGCGTCGAGTACCCGCTGATGGGTATCGAGCCCCGGATACAGCGGTAGCAGCGCGGGGTGGATGTTCAGGATCCGGCCTTCGTAGCGATGGACGAACCAGGGGCTCAGGATTCGCATGAAGCCGGCGAGGACGATCAGGTCGGGCCGGCCGGCGTCGAGACGCTCGGCGACGGCGCGGTCGAAGTGCTCACGATCGGCGTAATGGCCGTGTTCCAGGCAGGAAACCGGGATGCCCGCCCGGGTCGCGCGTTTCAGGCCGTAGGCGTCCGGACGGTTGGAGAACACGATCCCGATGTCGGCTGCGAGCTCGCCGCTTCCTGCCCGGTCGATGAAAGCCTGCAGATTGGTGCCCGAACCCGAGATCAGGATTGCGATACGCGGTCTCGTGTCGCTCAACGTGCCGCTCAACGATAGGCGACCTCGCCGCCGCCTTCGGCAATCCTGCCGATTTGCCACGCCGTCTCGCCGGATGCGGTAAGCCGATCGATGGCCGTCTGCGCCTCTCCCGGATCAATGGCCACGATCATGCCGACGCCGCAATTGAAGGTTCGGCGCATTTCATCCACGCCGATGCCGCCCGTCTCGGCGAGCCAGTCGAATACCGCAGCCGGCCGCCAGCTCGCGGTGTCGATCTCGGCGTGTAATTGCGGCGGCAGCACCCGCGGCAGGTTGTCCGTCATTCCGCCGCCGGTGATGTGTACGAGGCCCTTGATGCTTACCGCCTGCATCAGTTCGAGTACCGGTCGTACATAGATTCGGGTCGGCGCCAGCAAGGTTTCGGCGGCGTCGCGGCCGTCGATCCGATGCCGATGGTCGCCGCTCAGCGCCAGCACTCGCCGGATCAGCGAGTAACCGTTGGAGTGCGGCCCGCTGGAGGCCATCGCGATCAGCGCATCGCCGGCGCGTATGGCGCTGCCGTCGATCAGCGCCGAGCGCTCCACGGCGCCCACGCAAAAACCCGCGAGATCGTAATCCCCGCCGGCATACATGTCCGGCATCTCGGCGGTTTCGCCGCCGATCAGGGCCATGCCAGCCTGTTTGCAGCCGGCCACGATGCCCCGGACGACTTCGGTCGCCACGTCGACATCGAGTTTGCCGCAGGCGAAATAGTCCAGGAAAAAGAGCGGTTCCGCGCCCTGCACGAGCACGTCGTTGGCGCACATTGCGACGAGGTCGATACCGATCGTATCGTGGCGCCCGAGCTGTTGCGCGAGCTTGAGTTTGGTGCCCACGCCGTCGGTGCCCGACACCAGCACCGGTTCCCGGTATTTGTCGGGCGGCAGCGCAAACAGGCCGCCGAATCCGCCGAGACCCGCGATGACCTCCGGCCGGCGGGTGGCGGCGACCAGCGGTTTGATGCGCTCGACGAGATCGTTTCCGGCGTCGATGTCGACACCGGCATCTTTGTAGGTCAGATCGTTGTTGGCCATCGAGACGTGGCAATTCCCGCGGGGGCGATATAATAGTGCTTCATCACCCACCGGGGAAACCGTCCTTGCATACATTCTGCACACGGCGAGCCGCCGTGACCCGAATCGCCGGCGTGTTCGCGGTTCTGGTCCTGTCAGGCGCAACAGGCGGAGCATTCGCGATCGAGGTATCGGCCCTGTACACCGCGGAGGTGCGGCTGGACCCGGAGGAGCCCGACCCGCGTGAGGCTGCGTACGAAACGGCGTTGACCGATGTGCTGCTGCGCGTGTCCGGATTGGCGCTCAGCAGCGATCCGGACCGGATTACCGCGATGTTCCCGAGCCCGGCCGCCTATGTCGTCCAGTTTCGTCCGGGTCCGGACGATACGCTTTGGGTTTCGTTCGACGGCGAGGCCATCGAGGAGACGCTCAGACGGAACGGCCAGGCGGTTTGGGGCAGGGAACGCCCGCTGACGCTGGTGTGGCTGGCCGTCGATTGGGGGCAGGGCGACCGGGAGATCGTCGGCGCCGACGATCCCGGGTACGGTATCGAAGACGCGTTCACGATCGAAAGGAACCGGCTGCTGCGCCAGCGCGTGCGCGACGCAGCCGAGCGCCGCGGATTGCCGCTGGTTTTCCCGCTGTTGGATACCGAGGATCTGACCCGGGTGAGTTTTTCGGACATCTGGGGTGGATTCGACGAGCAGGTTCTGGCGGCGGCGGCGCGTTACCAGGCCGACTCGGTACTGGTCGGCCGTATCCGGCCGGCGACCGGGCAGCGTAACCGCTGGCGCTATTTCTTCGCCGGCGAGGAACGGAGCTGGACCGGCGAACCCGAGCTCGTCGTCAACCTGATTGCCGATCGCCTCTTGACGGAATTTGCCATCGGCGGCGCCGCGGCGCCGGTGACGGTTGCCCTTCGTGTTGCCGGCGTCACCTCGGTTGACGTTTACGGCCGCGTGCAACGGCTGCTTTCGGACATGAATGTCGTCGAGCGGTTTACGATCACCGCCGTGGAGGGGGATCGCATCAGCTACCGCGTCGATGCGCACGGCGGCGCGGAAAGGCTTTCGCGCGCCTTGCGCCTGGCGGGCCTGCTCGAGGTCGAACGACTCGACGGCGCCGGTTTCGAGACGATCGACCGGTCGCTCGAGTTCTTTTTCAGCCCCTGACCGGCATGGCGATCTCGTTGCGCTGGTTGCCCAATGCGATATCGACGATGCGCATACTGCTCGTCGCGCCGATCCTGATGTTCGTGTTGGAAAGCGAGTACGCCTGGGCCTTGGGCCTGTTCGTCGTTGCCGGATGTTCGGACGGCCTCGACGGTTATCTGGCAAGATCCTACGACTGGCAGTCGCCGCTCGGTGCGCTGCTCGATCCGGTGGCCGACAAGCTGCTGGTTGCCGGCATGTTCGTGACCCTGGCGTGGGTCGAACTGGTGCCCGTATGGCTTACGGTCCTGGTCGTCTTACGCGACGTCGTGATTTTCGGGGGTGCGGTCGCCTACAATTTTCTGATTCGTCCCGTCGAAGGTGAGCCGACGACGGTCAGCAAGCTCAATACGATCCTTACCCTGTTGTTCGTGATGGCAGTGTTGGCGCGCGCCGGGTTCGGCTGGCCAGGCGAGGTCGTGACGACGATACTCGGTGCGTCGATACTGGTGACCGTCGTCATCAGCGGCGCGGATTACGTATGGTCGTGGTCGAGGCGGGCAAGCCGGGAGAGTGGCCGATGAAAGGGGACCTGAGAATCAACTGGCTCGTAGCGATTGCCGTTGGCGGTTGGTTTCTGTGGCTGTTGGCGCCGGTACTGACGCCGTTTTTCGCGGCCGGGCTTTTGGCCTACGTCGGCGATCCGCTGGCGGATCGGCTGCAGAAACTGCGTATGCCGAGGACGCTGGCGGTAATCGCCGTGTTCGTGCTGACCTTCTTTTTCATCGGTTTTCTGGTGCTGTTGCTTGGCCCGCTGGTGCGCGCCCAGGTGACGGCCCTGATCGACGTCCTGCCCGAGCTCGCCACGCAAGTCGAGCAGGTCTGGTTACCGACGCTGGCTGACGTGTTCGGCTTCGAAATCGATGCGGAAGTGGGCGTGGGTCCGTTCCTGACACGTTATGGTGACATGGTCGGTGACTGGGGCGGCACGCTGGTCGGGGCCGTGTCGCGCTCCGGTGGCGCCCTAGCGGCGGCCGTCATCAGTTTGTTCCTGATCCCGGTACTGACGTTCTACATGTTGCGTGATTGGGATTCGATCATGAGCCGCCTGGGAGCGCTCGTTCCGGAGAGTCAGCGCGAGACGGTTTACAGCTTGGCGCGGGAAACGGATGAGGTGCTCGGCGCTTTTTTGCGCGGCCAGCTCATGGTAATGTTGGCGCTGGCGACGATTTACTCGATCGGCCTTAGCCTGGCGGGAATCAATTTTGCGCTGGCGATCGGTGTCGTGTCCGGGCTGATCAGCTTTGTCCCCTATCTGGGGCTGGTCGTGGGCATGGGCCTTGCCTTGCTGGTCGTGGTCGTCGAGCCGAATCCGTTGATCCCGATCATCGGTGTTATCGCAACCTTCACGATCGCACAAATGCTCGAAGGGATGGTGTTGACGCCCAAGCTCGTCGGCGATCGGATCGGCCTGCACCCGGTGCTGGTCATCTTCGCGGTTGCGGCCGGCGGCCAGCTTTTCGGTTTTTTCGGCATCCTGCTGGCGCTGCCCGCGGCGGCGGCATTGTCGGTGTTCGTCACTTTCGCCTACAAGCGCTACCTGATCGAACATCCCGAAGCGGCCATCGAGCTCGGTGAAAGCCAGCGCTGACCAGGCCCGGAGCGATGACTCCCAATCGTGTCGACAGGCGCCGGACGGAATCGACTTGACCCAGCTCGTCCTGCCAATACGTCTCGCCGATCATGCCGTATTCGAGACCTTCTATCCGGTCGGCAACGAGGCCGCGGTCGCGCACCTTCGATCGATAGCCGCCGCTGAAGCAGGCCATGGCGCATGGTTGTGGGGGGCGCCGGCCAGCGGAAAAACCCATCTGTTGCAGGCTGCCTGCGAACGCGCCGGCGACCGGGCGGTGTACCTGACTTTCGAGAACCCGGCCATTGCCGATCCGGCGCTGTTGGACGGCCTGGAGCGGCGCGCGCTGGTCTGCCTGGACGACGTCGATTCCATCGTCGGTGACATGGAGTGGGAACACGCCATGTTCGCCTTGTTCAACGCGATCGCCGATGCCGGCGGACAAATGGTATTGGCGTCGGCGTCCGCGCCGCGATCCTGCCGTTTCGCGCTTCCCGATCTCGCGAGCAGGGCGGCCAGCCTGCCGGTGTTTCAGTTGCGGGTTCTCGACGATAGCGCATGCGCCCAGGCCCTCAGATTGCGTGCGAAGCGTCGCGGCCTGGAACTGCCGAACGAGACACTGCGCTATCTGCTGACCCGCAGCCGGCGTGACATGCGCAGTCTGTATCGCCTGCTCGACCGGCTGGACCTCGCCGCGTTGAGGGCGCAACGAAAGCTCACGATTCCCTTTGTCCGGGACGTCATCGGAAAGCTCGAATCGAGCTCGGGTTGACGTTTCTAAGCCTCAAGCCCGATACGGTAGCCGAAACCGGGCTCAGGCTGGGTTCTCGTGCAGTCGCGAAGCAATCTCCGCAACGCGTTTACCCAGCGCGCGCGCCAGCGCCGTCTCCTCGTCGCTTAAGCTCACCGGCGATTGATTCCAGGTCACGTTCGACGCGCCGTAAGGCGTTCCCCCGGACTTCGTCGACGAGAGCGCCGCTTCCGAGTAGGGGATGCCCGCGATCAACATGCCGTGGTGCAATAGCGGCAGCGCCATGCTCAAAAGCGTCGTTTCCTGGCCACCGTGCAAGGACGATGTCGACGTGAACAGTCCGGCCGGCTTGCCGACGAGCGTGCCGCCGAACCACTCGCCGACCGTTCCGTCGAGGAAGTGCTTGAGCGCTGCGGCCATGTTGCCGAAATGCGTCGGGCTGCCCATGACGAGGCCTGTGCACTCGGCGAGGTCCTGATGACTCGCAAACGGCGGGCCGGACGCCGGCACGGCGTCTTCGACCGCCTCCGTCACGCTCGACACGGCGGGCACGGTCCGCAGTCGCGCCGCCATGCCCTCGACCGAGTCGACGCCCCGGCAAACCTCGCGCGCCAGCGTCTCGGTGGAGCCGTTCTTGGAATAGTACAAAACCAGTATCTCGCTCATGCTCGAAACAACTCCTCGACGTTTTCGGGTGGACGACCGACTACGGCGCGTTTGTGCGTGTCGTCGACGACGATCGGTCGCTGCAGCACGCTCGGGTTTCCGGACAGCCACTGCGCCAGTGCGCCGTCGTCGCCGGGCTCCGGCAGGTCGGCAGCTTGTTTGAACACCGCTTCACCGCGTCTCAGAAGCTCGGTCAGCGGTATGTCCAGCATCCCGGCGATCTCGAGCAGTCGCTCGGGCGACGGGGGGTGTTTCAGATACTCGACGATCTGGACGTCGATACCCGCGTTTTCCAGTATTTCGAGCGTCCGACGCGATTTGGAGCAGCGCGGATTGTGGTAGATGATCAGTGACATGGTCGCTCTCCGGTGTGTCCGATCGACGCGAAACGGCGCTTCGATGCCGGTTCGAAGCCCCTTATCTTGACGCCATGTGGCTGATATTGGTAGGTTTTACGGCCGGTCACCGGCCAGAACAATAATGAAATCCCGAACTCTCGCCAGTCTGGGCTGCGCCGTGCTCGCATCGTTGACGCTCGTGTCTGCCTGCGAGACCTCGCCGCCCGTGCAGGAAATGAGCGATGCCCGCCAGGCGATAGACGCGGCCCGCGAGGCCGGGGCCGCCGATCGCGCGGCCGCCGAACTCGAGGCCGCCGAGCAATTCCTGCAACGGGCCGAAACCCGCCTGGGCTCACAGGATTTTTCCGAGGCCCGCAGCGATGCATTAGAGGCGAAGACGCGGGCGCTGAAAGCCCTCAGGCTCAGCGAATACGGCGATGCGGGTTTACCGCCGGACTGAGACGATGAGCCAGGCGCGGCGTTTGGGAATCAAGCCTGGAACCATTTCCTTGAAAGTTTATCGATGACTCACCGGAAGATGGCATCAAGCCTGGAACCATTTCCTTGAAAGTTTATCGATGACTTTATTGGGATACTTACGCTTGCCCAGGCTGCCGTTGTAACGTCCCAGCGCACGCCTCAGGTCCCCGTTTTCCTTGTCGTAGTAGTACTTGAGGATCGTGGAGCCGTAGCGCAGGTTGGTGTCGATGTGCAAGAGGTTGTCTCCCGGCCGCCCGATCTCCTCCAGCCAGAACGGCATGACCTGCATCAGGCCGAGCGCACCCGCCACCGAGATGGCGTAACGGTCGAAGTTGCTTTCGACTTCGATGACCGCGAGGATCAATTCCGGCGGGAGTCCGACCCGGTTGGCTTCGTAGTGCACGCGGGTCAGGATGTATATCCGTTCCTCGGGATCGCGGACCTGTCGCTCCAGGCGTCTCGACATGTCGGTCAGCCAGACCTGCGCGTCGAAGCGGTCCGGAAAGCTGTCGGCTTCGCTGGCCGCGGCCCGCAACAGCTCACGCAATTCCGGGTCGGGTCTCGTTTCGGCGAAACCCGTTGCCGCCAGCAGCGCGAGCATGCCGGCGAGAAGGCCGTGGCAGCGTGTTCGAGCGGAGCGGCAGGAACGGGTCATGGGTAGGATCGATTATAGCTAAAACATTAGCTTATGACGCTTTCCCGCAGTATTTCGAGAACAGTATCACGCTTCACGGTCCGGGACTCATCGTCACGACGATGCCGGTACTCGAACGCGTCGTCGGCGAGATGCCGCTCGCTGACCACTAGCCGGTGCGGAACACCGATCAATTCCGCGTCCGCGAATTTGACGCCCGGCCGCGCGTCCCGGTCGTCGTACAAAACCTCGAACCCCAGCGCCGACAACTCGGCGTAGAGTCGTTCGGCCGCTTCGCGCACCGCGTCGGAACGATGCAGGTTGATCGGTATCAGCACGAGGTCGAACGGCGCGAGCGGTTCGGGCCAGACGATGCCGCGGTCGTCGTGATTCTGTTCGATCGCGGCGGCGACGATGCGAGTGATGCCGATCCCGTAACAGCCCATCTGCAGCACGCGCTCCTTGCCGTCGGCATCCAGCACCGTGGCGCCCAGGCTCACGCTGTACTTGTCGCCGAGCTGAAAGATATGGCCCACCTCGATGCCGCGAACGATGTCGAGCGTGCCGTTGCCGCCCGGGGTCGGGTCACCCGCGACCACGTTACGCAAATCGACGGTTTCGGGTGTTTCCAGGTCGCGTCCGAAGTTGACGCCGGTCAGATGCATATCGGTCTCGTTGGCGCCGGCGACGAAATCCGACATCGACGCGGTGGCATGATCGAAGTACACCGGGATGTCGAGACCCAGCGGGCCGGCGAAACCGGGTTCGCTGCCGGTTGCCGCGCGGACGCTCGCCGCATCCGCCATCGTCAGCGGAGTGGACACGCCTGACAGTTTCTGCGCCTTGATCGCGTTGAGTTCGTGGTCGCCGCGCAGCACCAGCGCAACCGGTCCGCCGTCGCCTTCGACGATCAGCGTCTTGACGGTCTGCTCGGGGGTGACGCCCAATATCTCGCACACGGCATCGATGGACCGCGTGCCCGGTGTCGATATTTTTTCCAGCGGCCTCGCCGCAGCCGCGCGTTCGCCGTCGGGGCGTCGGGTTGCGGCGGTCTCGACGTTCGACGCATAAGCGTCTTCGTCGCAGTAAGCGATGGCGTCCTCGCCGGCGTCGGCAAGCACGTGAAACTCCTGCGACCGGCTGCCGCCGATCTCGCCCGAGTCGGCGTCGACCACGCGAAATTCGATGCCCAGGCGTTCGAAGACTGCCGTATAAGCCGCGTGCATGCGCTGGTAAGCGGCCTCCAGGCCGTCGCGGTCGAGGTCGAAGGAATAGGCGTCCTTCATGATGAACTCCCGCGAACGCATTACCCCGAAACGGGGCCGTATTTCGTCGCGGAACTTGGTTTGTATCTGGTAATAATTGATCGGCAGTTGCTTGTAACTTCTAAGCTCCCTGCTTGCCACGTCGGTAATGACCTCTTCGTGCGTCGGACCGAAACAGAATTCGCGCTGGTGACGATCGAACATGCGCAGCAATACCGGACCGTACTCGTCCCAGCGGCCGGTGCGCTGCCAGAGCTCCGCGGGCTGTACGGCCGGCATCAGCAGTTCCAGCGCCCCGGCCCGGTTCATTTCTTCACGGACGACGGCTTCGACCTTGCGCAGGACCCGCAGACCCAGCGGCATCCAGGTGAACAAACCCGAGGCGAGGCGTCGAATCAGGCCGGCGCGCAGCATCAGCCGATGGCTGGCGATTTCCGCCTCGGCCGGCGCTTCCTTGAGCGTCGTGAGCCCGAATTCCGAATAACGCATGTTGCATTGACCGATACGATACGAGCCGGGCATTCTAGTGCCCCGTCTCATGCGGCCGCAACAGCCGGGGGCGTGCGCGACATCGCCCGCATATCCGGCACGGCCGCGTTCCGCCGTCGCCTGCGTCTCAATACAGCAATCCCTTATTGACTCCGGCTTCGACAGCAGACAAGGTCCCGCCTTTTGATTCCGGGGTGCGGTGGTGCAGGGCCGAAACAACACCTTGATCGCGCGGGAGGGTTTGCCGTTCCTCGCCGTCGCCGTAATCGCCTGTTGGGCTGCGGCCTATTATCTTGGGGCCGTCTGGGCTATCGGACCGGCGGCGGTGTTGGTGATGCTCTACCTGGTGTTTCGGGATCCCCGCCGGGAGGTACCGTCGGCGCCGCTCGGCGTCGTGAGCCCGGCGGACGGCCGGGTCGAAAGCGTCGAGCTTGCGGACAAGGGGGTGTTGCAGGGAGAGGCAAACGTCGTGCGGATCCGGATCGACGTCCTCGGAACTTACACGGCCAGATGTCCGGTCGAAGGCAAGATCATGGACATCGGAACCGCCGCCGCGCAAGCCGTCGTCGATTATCGTACCAACGCCCTTTGGCTAAGGACCGACGAGGGCGACGATGTCGTGCTGCAGTTCGGCGGCTACCGCCTGGGCTTGGCGCCATTGTCCTTCAGTCGTTTCGGAGAGCGTCTCGGCCAGGGCCAGCGCTGTGCCTACCTGCGTCTTGCGCGATATGCGGAGGTGCATTTGCCCATCGACAGCAAGGTGCTGGCCGAACCCGGCCAGCGGATCGAGGCGGGCACGGATCTGATCGCGAAGTTGCCCCAGCCCTGACGCTTCGCGGGGCGAGCGCCGCTGAATTGAAGCCCTGAGCATGGCACACTATGTTGTCGGTGCCCCCACATTCACAATCATCCGGGCCTGGTAATGAAGCAGAGCGAACAGGCGCGCCGCGCCTATCTCGACGCGCTGGGAATCGACCTGTGGATTCCACGCGATGCGGTTGACGCGCTTGCGATGCCGGAGATCGACGAGGCCGGGATCGGCGACATGGACTGGGAGCCCCTGGAGTCGCGCGTTGCGGCCTGCACGCGCTGCAGCTTGCACGAGTCGCGTACCCAGACCGTTTTCGGCGTCGGCAACCGGGATGCGGACTGGATGATCATCGGCGAGGCGCCCGGCGCCGAAGAGGATCGGCGCGGTGAGCCCTTCGTCGGGCGAGCCGGACAACTGCTCGACGAGATGTTGAAGGCGGTGGGCCAGTCACGCGCGCGCGTGTTCATCGCCAATATCCTGAAGTGCCGGCCGCCCAACAACCGCGATCCCAAACCCGACGAGGCGGCGGCCTGTCGCGAATACCTGGAGCGGCAGGTGGCGCTGGTTGGTCCGAGTATCATCTTGGCCGTGGGCAGGATTGCCGCGCAACAGCTCATCGGCACCGACGCACCGGTCGGGCGCCTCAGAGGGCGGCGGCATGCCTTCGGCGACACGCCCCTGATCGTGACCTATCACCCGGCCTACCTGTTGCGCAGCCCCGTGCAAAAACGCAAAGCTTGGGACGATCTTTGCCTCGCGCGGTCGGTCCTGTCGGAGGGGGCCCGGTGATCACGCCGATCGCCGAACCGCCGGTGTCGATGCGGTCGATGACCCATGAGGACCTCGCGATGGTGTCCGACATCGAACGCCGTAGCTACGAGTTTCCCTGGAGCCACGGCGTGTTCCGCGACTGTTTGCTGGCCGGATACCTGTGTCTGGTGCTCGACCGCGAACAGCGGGTGATCGGGTACGGCATATTGTCGATTGCCGCCGGAGAAGCGCATATTCTGAATCTCTGCGTCGATCCGACGTTTCGCTCGTACGGCTACGGGGAGCAATTGCTCGACGAGATCATGCAGCGTTCGCGCGCCGCTTCGGTGCGCGAGATCTTCCTCGAAGTGCGGCCCTCCAACAGGACCGCGCTGGCCTTGTACCGGAAAAAGGGCTTCCACCAGGTTGCCAATCGTCCGGCCTATTATCAGGCGCGCGAAGGCCGGGAGGATGCGGCGGTGCTGGTCAAGAAACTGAACGGTGTCTAGGGCCTGTTAACGCTATGCGCATGGTCCCTGCAGAGATTCCCTTCAGATACTCCCTGGGACGCCTCCGCGGCGTGCGAGACAAAACGCGTCGATGCGGCTAAACTGCGCGCGCTCTGCGGCTGTCCGAAACCTCCGGCAACCGGACAGCCCGAAATCCTCGTCACAATAATGCAAAGCCTCGAAAACCACGTTCGTAAACGTCGCACCTTTGCGATCATCTCGCATCCGGATGCCGGCAAGACGACCTTGACGGAGAAGCTGTTGCTGTACGGCGGCGCGATCCAGCTCGCCGGTACCGTCAAAGGGCGCAAAGCCAGCCGGCATGCGACTTCGGACTGGATGGCCCTGGAACAGCAACGGGGCATCTCGGTGACGTCGTCGGTGATGCAGTTTCCGTACGCCGAACGCGTCGTCAACCTGCTGGACACGCCGGGCCACGAGGACTTTTCGGAGGACACCTATCGGACGCTGACCGCCGTCGATTCGGCGCTGATGGTGATCGACTGCGCCAAGGGTGTCGAGCAGCGGACGATCAAGCTGATGGAAGTCTGCCGTTTGCGCGACACCCCGATCATGACGTTCATCAACAAGCTCGATCGCGAAGGCCGCGAGCCCGTGGAGCTGTTGGACGAGATCGAGTCGGTGCTGGGTATCCAGTGCGCGCCTGTCACCTGGCCGATCGGCATGGGAAAGTCGCTCAAGGGCATCTACCATCTGGTCCACGATCGTATCTATGTTTACGACAAGACCGGCCGCGAGGCGGCTTCCGAGATCCGCTGTCTCGACGGTCTCGAATCGGCCGCGGCGAAAGAGCTGCTCGGCGACGATGCCGCGACTTTCCGCGACGAAATCGAGCTCGTGAAAGGCGCCTGTCCCGAGTTCGGCGTCGATGAGTATCTGGCGGCGCGCCAGACGCCGGTCTTCTTCGGCTCGGCAATCTCGAACTTCGGCGTCAGGGAACTGCTGGACGACTTCGTGCGTTTCGCGCCGACGCCGCTCGCCCGCGAAACCGAGCAACGCACGGTCGAGCCCATGGAAGGCAAGTTGACCGGTTTCGTCTTCAAGATCCAGGCCAATATGGACCCGGGACATCGCGACAGGATCGCCTTCATGCGTATTTGCTCGGGCGAGTACCGAAGAGGCATGAAGCTGACCCATGTCCGTTCGGGCAAGGACATCAAAATCCCGGATGCGATCACGTTCATGGCCGCGGACCGGCAGCATGCCGAGACGGCTTACGCCGGCGATATCATCGGCTTGCACAACCACGGCACGATCAACATCGGCGACAGCTTTTCCGAAGGCGACCCGGTGCGTTTCACCGGCATTCCCAATTTCGCGCCCGAGATCTTCCGGCGTGCCGTGCTCAAGGATCCCTTGCGTCTCAAGGCGCTACGAAAGGGCCTGGCACAGCTCTGCGAAGAGGGCGCAACCCAGTTGTTCCGTCCGCTGCGCAACAACGAGCTGATTCTTGGCGCGGTCGGCCCGCTGCAGTTCGACGTCGTTGCACATCGCCTGCGCGACGAGTACAAGGTGGAATGCCGGTTCGAACCGGTCAACGTCTCCACCGCGCGCTGGGTCGAGTGCGACGATCGTCAGGCCCTGGAGGATTTCCGGCGCAAGGCGCACGACAACCTGGCCGTCGATCACGGCGACCAACTCGTCTACATTGCGCCGACGCGTGTAAACTTGAACCTCACCGAGGAACGCTGGCCCGATGTTCGTTTCAGAAAAACACGTGAGCACTAGAACGTGTGAGCACGGGGAGCCTCGCCGGACTGATGCAAAGGTTCCCTAGCGTCGCGATGACCGCCGATATCGTCGATATCGACGACACCGCAGCGACCGGCTCGAGCAACCGTTGAACCTCGAACAGCTTTCAGCCGTCACGAATCGCCGGGTTCTCGCCTGGGCGTTTTACGACTGGGCCAATTCCGCGTTCGCGCTGTCGGTGCTGGCGGTGTTGTTTCCCTTGTTCCTGGGTAGCTACTGGAGTGCGGGCGACAGTGGCGCCGAGGTCACTCAGAGGCTGGCCTGGATCACGGCTGCCTCCAGTGCCGTGGTTTGTATCGTGGCGCCGGTGTTCGGCACGATTGCCGACAAGGGCGGCTACCGCAAGCGTTTCCTGTTCGTATTCGCGCTGATCGGCGCGGCAGCGACGGCTGCGCTGGGCGCGGTCGGGCAGGGCGGCTGGCCGCTTGCGCTCGCGCTGTATCTGTTCGCGTCGATCGCCTTTTACAGCTCGATCGTCTTTTACGATTCGCTGATCATCGACGTCACGGAACCCCGGTACTACAGTTTCGTCTCGTCGCTGGGGTTCTCGCTGGGCTACCTGGGCGGCGCGGTGCTGCTGGCTTTGCACGTATGGATGTTGTTGGCGCCCGCCCGCTTCGGTTTCGACTCCGCCGATGCGGTCATCCGGTTTGCTTTCGTCACCGTCGGCGCATGGTGGGCGCTGTTCAGCGCGCCCGTATTGTACTTCGTCTACGAGCGCAAAAACGCCGCGGCGGTAACGCGCGGCGTCATTGCCGCGGCTTACCGGGAGCTCGGCGCAACGATCCGCGCCGTCGGGCGTTATCGAAACGTCGTGCTGTTCCTGGTCGGCTACTGGCTTTACATCGGCGGCGTGTTCACCGTCATTTTCATGGCCGTCAACTACGGTCAGCGTCTCGGCTTCGAGCAGCAGGACCTGGTCATGGCGCTTCTGATCACGAACTTCGCCGGTTTTCCGGCCACTTTCCTGTACGGCGTGATGGGTCAACGTTTCGGTCCGCGCCGGGGTCTCTACTTCGCCTTGTTCATCTATGTCGCGGTATCCACCTGGGCCGTTTTCATGACCGAGGTCTGGCAGTTCTACGTAATGGCGATCATCGTCGGTTGCGTGCAGGGCGGCGTGCAGGCCCTGAGCCGGTCGCTGTACGCGGCCCTGATACCAGCCGATGCGCCGGGCGAGTTTTTCGGCTTCTACAACATGATCACCAAGCTCTCGCATGTCCTCGGGCCGCTGTTGGTCGGTATTGCGGCAAGCTTCGCCGACGAGCCCCAATGGGTGCTGCTCGTGCTGTTGCCGCTGTTCGTCGTCGGCGGGCTTTTGCTCGGCGCGGTCAGGGACGAGCGTGCCGGCGAGACCTAGGGAACGAGACCTAGGGAACGAGACCTAAGGAACGAGAATTAGGGAACGAGAATTAGGGGGCGAGAACTAGGGAGCCTCGCCAGATTTGTGCAGAAGCTCCCTAGCCCTGAGCGGGGCAAACCGGGGAATCTCCGCCAGCGCGGTTTCGAGTCGTTTCAATGCCGAGCGGTCGGGCGGACCGTAACGCGTGTCGAGGTAGGCGTTCGTAAGCGCGCGCACCGGCTTCTCGGCGCGGTCGTATGCCGCGCTTACGCGCACGGCGAACGCATTCGGCGTTTCGCCGGTGGCGGGCGTCAATCCGGTTTTCCTGACGAAGCGCCGGTACAAGACCGCGGCGCGGTCCTTGTCGGGCGGCCGCAACCGGAATGTCAGGGCTGCGCCGATCAAGATTACCAGTCCGAACACGATTGCCAACATGGTCAAAAACAGGTTTCGCCAGTTGGGGTTGTCCATCCCGAGCCAGCGCATGAACGTGTCTTGCGTGTCGGCGCCGTAACCCAGTACCCATTCGTTCCAGCGGGCGTTCAGGGCGTCCCAACCGAGTACCAGGCGATGCAGCACTTGCGACGGCGCCGACAGGCCCCAGGCGGCGCCGACGCCATCGACTATGGCGCCGGCGATACCCAGCTCGACACGCTCGGGCGCCACCGCGGCCGTCGGATCCACACGGTGCCAGCCCTGGCCCTCGAGCCATACCTCGGTCCAGGCATGGGCGTCGGACTGGCGGATCACGTACTGGCCGCTCAACGGATTGAACTCGCCGCCCTGATAACCCAGCACGATACGCGCCGGAATACCGGCGGCACGCATCATGACGGCGAAAGCCGATGCGTAGTGCTCGCAAAAGCCCCGCCGGGTATCGAACAGGAACCGGTCCACGGGGTTGTTGCCGAGCGCCGGCGGTCGTAGCGTGTAGTAGTAGTCTTCCCGGTTGAAACGGGCGAGGACGTCCCGAATGAAGTCCTGATCGCTACCGGCCCGTGCCCTCATCTCGCTTGCCAGCGCTCGCGTAAGCGGATTGGTGCGGCCCGGCAAATCGGTGTACCAGGCCCTGGATCGCACGTCGACGGAAGCTTGGTTGCGGTACGCCGGGTACGACAGCACCTCGTAGGCGATTCGCTGATCGATCGGATAGATGTTGTAGAGCTGCTGGCGAAAACCCATCCGGGTCCGCGGCAGCGTCCATTCGAACGGCAACTCCAGAGCAAACACCCATTGCTGATTGGTCGGCTCAAGGGTAATGCGGTAGCGCACCGGATCGCCTTCGAATTCGATTTGCTCGGTGGCCGGCCGGTTGCCGATCGGCCCGCCGCCGGCCCAGGTTCGACCGTTGAAGTCGTGGAGCACCAGGCCGCGCCAGTAACGTTCCGGCGGCGGCGGTGCCTCGCCGTCAAACTTCACACGAAAGGCCAGCGCGTCCGATTGCGACAAGGAACTGATGTCGCCCGGACTCATCCGATCGCTGAGCCCGGTGACCGCCGAGCTCGTGTCGATCGGCACCGACCAGAACGGTGACGAGATACGCGGGAAAAAGATCCACATCGCGACCGCCAGCGGCAGCGCGTAAGCCAGCATGCGCCCGCCCGTCGCCAGACTTCGACCCAGGGGTTCGGCGCGCTCGGCCGACATGCGTATCCATGCCGTCATGACCAGCAGCACGGCGACCAGAAGATACGGTAAGGACCACAAATACTGTTCGCGAAGCAGCGCTGCCATGACCAGGAACAGCGCAATGAACAGCAGGACGAACTGGTCGCGCCGCTGACGGGTTTCAAGCAGCTTGAGCGCCGCCATGATCGCGAGTAACGCGGAGCCCGGACCGACGCCGCTGATCGTATCGTAGGTGGCGAGCACGCCGAGAAAGCAGATCAGCGCCAGCGCTGCCCGCACCCATACCGATGGCACCGCGGCCCGTCGCCGCTCGATGACGATCCGCCATCCGGCGCAGGCCAAAAACGCAGCGGTGATCCAGACCGGCAGATAGGGCAAGTGAGCCGACAGGGCAAAACCGATTGCGGTCAAGGTCCACGGCAGGCTGTCGATCAGCGAGCCATCCGTGCCCCGCGGCTTAGCCATGCGCTTCTCGTCCACCGGACGAAGCGGGGTCGAACAATGCCAGGGCCTCGAGGCACCGGCCGCGGTGCGATTCGCCGTGCCCGGGCGGAAATTCGCGCCCCGGCAATCTCAGACCGTAGTCGGCGCGCGTGCGATCGGCATCGACGATCCACCGCGTCAATACCGACAGGCGATCCTCGAGATCGCCGGCGGGCACGGTGTCGAAATCAAACCACTGGCTGCTGGTGTCGGCGCCGGCAAAACGCTTCGAGAGCAGTTGACCGCTGCGCGCGTACGCTTTCCAGGCAACGTTTCTCGGCGAGTCGCCGCTTGCGAACTTGCGCAGACCGGCGAAGTCCTCTTCGCCGCGCGCGTCGTGCTGCCGGTGGCCGAGCGACGTTCTGGTCGCCGGCGGCTGCGGTGCCTGGTCGGCCGGCCGCGGGTAGACCAGGCCATGAATGTCCATGTGCAGCCACGACCAGGAGCGAAACAGCTCGAAGGGAAACAGGCTCCGGATGCCGAAGCGCTCGAGCTCGACGGTTCCGCGTCTTTCGGTAGCGACCGGCAGCACGAATACCCGGCTTTCGCCGGGATCGAGATCGTGTATCCGGCTCTCGGCCTCGTCGGTGAAAAGGCGAATCCGGCAGCGTCGGTTCCTGGACGGGTTGGTCACCGCGACCCGGAAC
This sequence comes from Woeseiaceae bacterium, assembly GCA_028279985.1. Classification (GTDB taxonomy): domain Bacteria; phylum Pseudomonadota; class Gammaproteobacteria; order Steroidobacterales; family Woeseiaceae; genus UBA1847. The sequence goes on along the minus strand of JANQMR010000018.1, from coordinate 227,246 downwards.
TGCGCGGCCTGGCCGGCGAACACCGGATCGGTTCCCGCGAAACCGATTTCGAGGCCGACCAGATTGCGCTGGCAGGCGTGCATCGAGGCGAAACCCAGTCCGCCGAGGAGGAACGACAGCAGGAAGGAGAGATTGTTGTTGTAGTTCATCGAGCCGAGCAGCATCGCAAACACCATGATCGCGAAAACGATACCGACGCCGGTGGGCAGTATGTACACACGGCCCGGGCGCAGGCGGATCGAATGCGGATCGATACCCTGCCGTTTGCGTGCCCAGCGCCGGACGCGCTGTTTCAAGGCCGTGTTTGCCGGGACGAGCAAGCTCGGCAACACCACCCTCTGCAAAACGCTGGGGAACAAAACGCTAGGGAATGTCCACCGAATCGAGGACATGCTGGCAGAGCTCGGCGGCATCCCGGTGGCTGGTGTTGCCGGCCGCCTTGAGACGGTGTCCGGCAACGGCGGTGAACACGGCCTGCACGTCGTCGGGATACACGCCCGGGTGTCTTTCGACGTAGGCGTGGGCGCGCGCGGCTGCCGCCAGGGCCTGCGCGCCGCGCGGGGACAGACCGATATCGATGTTCGGAGATTCGCGGGTCTGGCGCACCAGCGCCTGTATGTAGTCTACGAGCGGGTCACTCATGTGTACCGTCGCGGCCGCCGCCTGCAGTGCAACCAGGGCGTCGGCCGTAGCGGAGGGTTCGAGGCCGGCGAGCATCGCACGCCTGTCCTGGCCGGTGATCAGCTCGCGCTCGTTGTGTTCGTTCGGGTAGCCCATCGTCAGCCGCATCAGGAAGCGGTCGAGCTGTGACTCGGGCAGCGGAAACGTGCCGATCTGGTCCGCCGGATTCTGTGTTGCGACGACGAAAAACGGTTTCGGGAGACCGCGTGTGTTGCCGTCCACCGAAACCTGCTGCTCCTCCATGGCCTCGAGTAGGGCGCTTTGCGCCTTAGGCGTCGCGCGGTTGACCTCGTCGGCCAGCACCAGTTGCGCGAACACCGGCCCGGGTTGAAACTCGAACTCGCCCGTGGCCCTGCGAAACGTCGAAACGCCGACGATGTCCGCGGGCAGCAGATCGCTCGTGAATTGAATGCGGCTGAAGCTCAAGCCCAATACGCGCGCCAGCGCCTGTGCCAGCATGGTCTTGCCGAGACCGGGCAAGTCCTCGATCAGCAGGTGGCCTCGCGCGAGCAGGCAGGCCAGGGCCAGCGAGATCTGGCGGTCCTTGTCGAGAATGATGCGGCCGAGCGCCGCACGCGCATGGTCCAGTGCCGCGCGTCCGGCGTCTTTGCCTGCCGGCAGGGTTTCGAGCGTGCTCCGGCCTTGCATTGCTTATCCTCGGATCGTGGATCGTGGATCGTGGATCGTGTATTGGCGAATCCTATCTCACATGCGGCCTCACCCGCCGTCTCGCCTGCGACCTCACTCGCGACGAATCGCCTTCCGCCATCGTCGCGAATTGCCGCGGCAAATGCACCGCCTGCGGCCGGTATTGTGATGCAGTGCTCAGAATACCGTGCAAATCCCGGCCTCGGCCCTCGCGCGATTACGTCAGTCCGTCCAGCCGCTCGAGTTGCTCCGCGAGTTGCGCGAGCGTGCGCTGGAAGGTCTCGACGCGCTCCCGTTCCTGTGTGACCACGGCCTCGGGGGCATTGTTCACAAAGTTCGGGTTAGCGAGCTTGCCGAGTGCCCGCTGGAGGTCGGCTTCGACCTTGTTTTGCTGTTTTTGCAGCCGTTTGCGTTCGGCATCCACATCGATGACGCCCTGCATCGGGACCAGCAAACGCGTCTCGCCGATCAGCGCGGTCGCAGACGCGGGCGGCTCCTCGTCTTCGGCGAGCATCGTCACCGATTCGACCCGCCCCACGTGTCCGAGCAAAGCCGAATGCGCTTCGGCACGGCGCCGCTCGATATCGGAGGCGCCCTGCAGCAGTACCGGCAGGTATTTCCCGGGAGCGATGTCCATCTCGCCGCGGATTTGCCGGACTCCCAGTATGAATTGACGTACCCACTCGATGTCCTGCACGGCTTCCCGGTGCGTATCGCGGGCACCGCCTTCCGGGTACGGCTGCAACATGATCGTCGGTCCGTCGATGCCGGCACGCTGCGCGACTTCCAGCCAGATTTCCTCGGTGACGAAGGGTATCAGCGGGTGCAGCAGCCTGAGCAGCGATTCCAGCACGTCGAGCAGGGTTTTTCGGGTACCGTGCTTGCGTGCCGGATCGACCGCTTCCGATTGCAGCACCGGCTTCGACAGCTCGAGGTACCAGTCGCAGAACTCGTGCCAGGTAAACTCGTAGACGGCCTGTGAGGCCAGGTCGAGCCGGTAGTCGGCGAAGTGTTTGTGCACCGCCTCGACCGCAACGTCGAAGCGCGCGCGGATCCAGTAGTCGGCCGCGCTGAATTCGGGCTCACCCGCGTCCGGCGTCTCGGTGTTCATCAGCACGTAACGCGCTGCATTCCAGAGCTTGTTGCAGAAATGTTTGTAGCCTTCGATGCGGCCGAGATCGAAACGGATATCGCGACCGGTCGTCGCGAGGGACGCGAAGGTGAAACGCAGCGCGTCGGCACCGTATTCATCGATGCCGTCGGGAAACTGGGACCGGGTCGCTTCTTCGATTTTCGGCCGGAGGTGGTCCTGCATCAGCCCGGTGGTGCGCTTGTCGAGCAAGGTGTCGAGATCGACGCCGTCGATCAGGTCCAGCGGGTCGAGCACGTTGCCTTTGGATTTGGACATTTTCTGGCCGTCCTGGTCGCGGATCAGACCGTGGATGTAGACCTCGCGAAACGGCACGTCGCCCATGAAGCGCAAACCCATCATGATCATGCGCGCGACCCAGAAGAAAATGATGTCGAAGGCGGTGACCAGCACGCTGCCCGGATAAAAGTCCTCGAGCGCTTCGGTTTCCCCGGGCCAGCCGAGCGTGCTGAACGGCCACAAGGCCGAAGAGAACCAGGTGTCGAGTACGTCCTCGTCCCGGGTCAGCCTGACGTCGTCGCCCAGTCCGTGTTTTTGGCGCAGCTCCTGCTCGGAATGTCCGACATAGATTCCGCCGGCATCGTCGTACCAGGCGGGGATGCGGTGTCCCCACCAGAGTTGGCGGCTGATGCACCAGTCCTGGATGTTGTCCATCCAGTCGAAATAGGTTTTCGACCAGTTCTCCGGTACGAAACGGACGCGGCCGGTCCTGACCGCTTCGATCGCGGGCTCGGCCAGGGGTTGGATCTTGACGTACCACTGATCGGTCAGATACGGCTCTACGACGGCGCCGGAACGATCGCCGCGCGGGATTTTGACGACGTGGTCCTCGATTTTCTCCAGCAGGCCCAGGGACTCGAATTTCGCCACGATCGCCTTGCGCGCTTCGAAGCGGTCCATACCGCGATAGGCCTCGGGTACGTTGTCGTTAAGCGAGGCGTCGTCGGTCAACACGTTGATCTCGGGCAAGCCGTGACGTTTGCCGATCTCGTAATCGTTGAAGTCGTGCGCGGGCGTGATCTTGACGCAGCCGCTGCCGAATTCCCGGTCCACGTAGTCGTCGGCTATGACGGGGATGGCGCGTCCGACGATGGGCAGCAGGAGTTCCTGTCCGACGAGTCGCGCGTAACGCTCGTCGTTGGGGTTTACCGCAACGGCCGTGTCGCCCAGCATCGTCTCGGGTCGTGTCGTCGCGACGACGACATGGCCCTCTCCGGAGGCCAGCGGATAACGGAAATGCCACAGGTGGCCGGTCTCTTCCTCCGACAGAACCTCGAGATCGGACAGCGCCGTGTGCAACACCGGGTCCCAGTTGACCAGCCGCTTGCCGCGGTAGATCAGCCCGTCTTCGTACAGCCTGACGAAAGCCTCGGTGACTGCCTGCGACAAGCCTTCGTCCATCGTGAAGCGGTCGCGGCTCCAGTCCACCGAAGCGCCCATGCGGCGCAATTGTTTTGCGATCTGGCCGCCGGATTGCCGCTTCCATTGCCAGACGCGCTCGACGAACGCGTCACGACCGAGATCGCGTCGTGAGCTGCCTTCGACGTTCAGCAGGCGTTCGACCACCATCTGCGTCGCGATACCCGCATGATCCATGCCCGGCTGCCAGAGCGTACGGCAGCCCGCCATGCGCTTGTAGCGGGTCAAGGCATCCATGATCGTGTCCTGGAACGCATGCCCCATGTGCAGGGTACCGGTCACGTTCGGCGGCGGGATCATGATGCAGTAGCGCTCGCCGTCGCCGGCCGGCGCGAACCAGTTGCTGGATTCCCAGCGCTCGTACGCGCGCTGTTCGATCGTTTTGGGCTGGTAGGACTTGTCCATGGATCTCGGGCCGGCTCGAGGCCTGCCTCAAAGCTTGTGGGTCTCGATATCGTGGCCGGCGTCGCGATAAGCGACAAACCGGTGCCGGCTGAGCTTACGGCAGTCGTCGTCGGCGCTCACGAGCTCGGCGACCCGCTGGAAGGTCTCGGTACACGGCGGCAGCTCTTCGCGCAGGTTGATCAACAGGTCGCGGTTGCCGGCGTTCCGCTCGTCCCAACCGATGCTGACCGGGGCGGGATTGGGCGTCCCGTCGATCGCGTGCGGCACGAAACTGCCGTCGCGGAAAGTCCAGAGCAGTTCATCCATCCGCTCCGCGGATTTCCGATCCTGGGTCAGGATATGGACACTGTTGTCGAGCCGATAGGCCTTCTCGGCCAGCCGACACGCGAAGCGCTGTCGCGCCTGCTCGCCGGGTTGGCTCAGCACGTAAAAATCGATGCGCGCCATCGGTAACGGCGTCAGGGTAGGGAGCCCGAACGCGCGAGCAACAGGTCCACGAGCATCGGCACCGGCCGTCCAGTGGCGCCTTTGTTGCGTCCGCTGCGCCAGGCCGTGCCGGCGACATCGAGATGCGCCCAGTTCAAACCGTCGGCAAACTTGCCGAGAAAGCAGCCCGCCGTGATCGCGCCGCCGTCACGTCCGCCGACGTTGGCAAAATCCGCGAAATTGCTCTTGAGCTGTTCCGCGTAGTCTTCGGTCAGCGGCAGTTGCCAGCCACGGTCTTCGGCGCGCATTCCGGCATCGAGAATTTCCCGGGCGAGCCCGTCGCTGTAACTCATGACACCCGTGTGATGTTTGCCCAGGGCGATGATACAGGCGCCGGTCAGTGTCGCGACGTCGATGATCGCGGCCGGTTTGAAGCGTCGCGCGAAGGTCAGTGCGTCACACAGTATCAGACGGCCCTCGGCATCGGTATTGAGCACCTCGATCGTCTGCCCGGACATGCTCTTGAAGATATCGCCCGGTTTGGTGGCGTCGCCGCTCGGCATGTTTTCGACGGCGGGCACGACGACGGTGACATTGAGCGGAATCCGCAAGGCCGCGACGCTGGCCATCGCGCCCATCACGCCCGCGGCGCCGCCCATGTCGAACTTCATCTCGTCCATGCCCGGTCCCGGTTTGAGCGAGATGCCTCCCGAATCGAAGGTCACGCCCTTGCCGACCAGCACCACCGGCGCATCCGTGCCGGCACCCTTGTACTGCATGACGATCAGCTTGGCGGGCTGGGTCGAGCCGGCCGTCACCGACAGCAGCGAGTGCATGCCCAGTTTTTTCATCTCGGCTTCGTCGATGACCCGCGTGGTCAGGTTCTTGTGCCGGCCCGCAAGCTTCCGCGCCGCACGCGCGAGGTAGGAAGGCGTGCAGACGTTCGGCGGCAGGTTGCCGAAGTCCTTGGCGACGGTCAGGCCCTCGACGATGGCGCCGGCATGTTCGGCGCCGCGTTTGGCCCTTGCGGCATCGCCGCGACCGGCGACCGACAGCCCGACTTTCTTGAGCGGCATCCCGGCGGGTTGTCTGCCGCTTTTCATCTCGGTGAACCGGTACAGGGACTCGCCGATGACTTCTGCGGAGTGTCGGGCACGATAGTAGAAATCGGTGTCTTTGGCGTTCTCGAGGGTCAGCGTCGTCAGCAACTGGCGGCTCTTGCTGCCGGCGATTGCCTGCATGGCGGCCGCGGTCGCCTGGCGCAGCTCGCGCGCCGCGAAGCCTTTGGTCTTGCCGAGACCGCAGACGGCAACCCGGGCGGCGGACACGCCGGGAAGGTCCCTCAATACGGTGCAACGGCCGAGCTTGGCCGAGACGTCCCCGGACTTGATGAGCCTCACGATTTCACCGCCGGCGGCCTGGTCGATCTCGGCCGCGCCGGCGCCGAGCTTGCCGCGTTCGTAGACGCCGACGATCACACAATCCACGGCACGCCGTGACGCCTTGCTGGTAGTCGTAAAGTATTCCATGAGGTGGGCCTTATTCGGACGTAGGTTCGGAAGCAAGTTCGGACACGGGTTTGGACGCAGGGCTCTGCGCGCCCCGGCTCGCGGGACTGTCCCAGTCAAAACAAAAGCGGTAGTCTAACTTAATCCTCTCGCCGCAGTTAAGCCGAAGTCCCGGTTCCGAGCTTCCCCATGTCACGCGTCCTGGATCGCTACTTGTTCCGTGAGATCGCCGCTACCTGGTTCGCGGTCACGCTCGTGCTGCTGCTGATTCTCCTGACGAGCCAGTTCGCGCAGGTGCTGGGCGACGTCGCCAAGGGACGTTTGCCGCGGGCCGCGGCGCTGGACGTCATCGGGCTTTCGGCCGTGCAGTATCTGACGATACTGGTGCCCATCGGCTTGTTTTTGTCGGTCATGTTGGCGCTGGGCAGGCTCTATCGCGACAGTGAGATGTCGGCGCTGATGGCCTGTCGCGTCGGTCCCGGCGGCATCTATCGGCCGCTGGCGGCGCTTCTGGTGCCGCTGACCCTGGCGGTGGCCTGGCTGGCGATCGACATGGCGCCACGGGCTTTCGATTCGATCGAACAGATCGGCGCCGAGGCGCGTCGGGGCGCGGATTTGGCCAGCATCGAACCGGGCCGGTTTACGATGTTCGGTCCCGACAACGCGGTCGTCTACGGCGAACGCGTGACTGAACAAGGCGTCATGGAGAACGTTTTCATGCAGCGGCGCGTCGAGGGCGACGCGATGGAAGTCGTCGTCGCCGAACGCGGCGAACAAGTCGATTCCGACGATCCCGACGTTCGCTACCTGGTGCTTTACGACGGCCGCCGCTACGAGGGCGCCCCGGGCACCTCGGAGTTTCGGGTCGTCGAGTTTGCCGAGCATGGAATCCCGTACCGGCTGCCCAGCCTCGATCCGCCGGAACCGGAGCCGCGGGCGATGGATGTACAAAGCCTGATCCGCCAGGGAGGGCCGGAACATCTCGCGGAATTGCACTGGCGTCTGGGCGTCCCGCTGTCCACGTTCCTTTTGGGCGTGCTGGCCGTACCGCTCAGCAGGAGCCGGCCGCGGGCGGGTCGTTATGGGCGAATTGCGATCGGTTTTCTGGTCGTCATCATCTACTTCAACATGATGAGCGCCGCGAAGGCCTGGATCGAACAGGGTAAGGTGCCGCCCGACGCCGGGTTGTGGTGGGTGCACGGCGCCGTGCTCGTCATCACACTGGGGATGCTGGCCGTTCAGAACTCGCTGCACCGCAGGTTGCTTCGGTGAACACGATCTTCGGCCAATATCTGTTGCGGGCCATACTGACTTCGACCGCGCTGGTGCTCGTCGTGTTGCTGGCGCTGGCCGGCCTGATCGAGTTCATTGCGCAACTCGAAGACATTCGCAACGATTACGACACACCGCAGGCGATTCTGTACACCGCGCTTCGGTTGCCGGGCCTCGCCTTCGAGATGCTGCCGGTATCCGCGCTGATCGGCTCGTTGCTCGGCCTGGGCGCATTGGCGGCAAAAAGCGAGATCGTCGTCATGCGATCGGCGGGCCTGTCGGTGCGGGGGCTGGCCGGCATGGTGGCCTGGGCCGGATTGGTGATGCTGGTCGTCGCTGCCCTGGTCGGAGAGTTCATCGGCCCGCCGCTGGACTACTACGCGCGCAACATGCGGGCCGAAGCCCGTTCGGGCCAGGCCGACGGCCGCTTCGGTAACGAGACCTGGGTCAAGGACGGCCCCGTTTATCTGCACCTGCAGCGGGTCAATCCCGAATTCGAGTTCGGCAGTCTCTACGTATTCCGGTTCGACGCCGAGAATCGCCTGGATGCGATCGCCAAGGCCGAGAACGCCGGTATCGACGGCGACGACAACTGGCGGTTGGAGAACTTTCGCGAAACGCAGTTTCGCGACGACGGCGTGCAAGTGATTACGCGGCCCGTGGCGATCGAGTCGTTCGGGGTCAACACCGAGATGCTCGGCAGCGCGATGGCCAGGACCTCCAGCCTGTCGGCTCGCGGCCTGGTCAGTTTCATCGGCTATCTGGAACGCAACAACCTCGATGCCAGGGCCTACACCACCGAACTGTGGTATCGGATTGCCAGGACCGTTTCGATCATGATCATGCCGGTACTGGCGCTGGCCTTTGTCTTCGGTTCCTTGCGCAGCGGCGGGGCCGGCAGCCGGCTGGTGATCGGCGTCGTCATCGGTCTCGCGTATTACCTGGCGAGTGAGACGCTGGCCAACTCCGGGCAGGTCTTCAACCTGAATCCGGCGCTCGTCGCGTGGCTGCCGACTATCGTGCTTCTGGTCGTGACGATGCTTGCACTGACGCGGGTTCGCTAGCCCACGCAATCCCCCGCAACCCCAACGGCAATGTCTAGGCGCGTTTCGCGCCTTTGCGCTTAGACGGCGTCGGCGGATTTTTTTCGACGTAACGGTGGCTTTCGACGAGCTTCAGCAGGTCGAAGGCGCTCAACATGCCGACGACTTTCTGCTCGTGTGTCACGACCACGCGATGGATGCCGTGGTTGCGCATGACGCGGGCGGCGATGCTCGTGTCGTCGTATTGGGGCACCGTGTAGACCTTTTCCGTCATCACGCTGCTGATCGGCGATCCGGGTTTGAGATCGTGGGCGAGGTCCGTGAGCGACACGATGCCGACCGGCTTGCCGCCGGTGTCCACGACCGGTACCGCACTGATCTTGTTGTTTTCGAGCAGTTTGCGTACGTGCTCGACGCTGTGATGGGGTTCCGCGGTCACTACCGACGCCGTCATGAGTTCGCCGACTTTTACGCTCATTGCAGATCCTGGAGTTGCAAGGTATTGCCGTCGATTTTCAGGGGTCGGGACGAACCGGACCATACGCAGATGTTCTTACTGCTTTCGCCTCGGATAATGGATGAGGCGGGTGCCGCTGAGCTTGTCGTGCCAGGTCAGGCTGTCCTTGTCCCAAAGCTGCCACAGGAAACCGAGGCCCAGCGGCAACCAGGACAGGATCGACGCGGCAAAACGCAAGCTCGCCTGTCCGACGGTCGGTAATCGCCCGCTCGGGGTTTCGACGCGCAGTCCCCAGGACTGCATGCCCAGCGTCCGGCCCTTGGCGGTCCAGAAGCCGACGAAAAACAGATAAATCACGAGCAGCAGTGTGAGTTGATAGGTCCGGTCGTAGGGCGCGACCGGCTCGCCGTCGCGCAGGCCGACGAAGGGCAGGGTTGCGAGAATCAACAAAGCCATGACCAGCAGTGAGTCGTACAACATGGCGCCGAAGCGGCGCAAGAGGCTTGCGTTTTTCATGGTCCGGTCTCCGCCGCGGCCGCCAGGCGGTCGCGGCGACGATAGTCACGGCCCAGCCAGAACGCGGCGAATGCCCAGGCCAGAGCAAACGGCAGGATCGCCAGCGAGATACCGGCGATACCCAGCGCGGACATGCTGCGGACCGTCCAGCTACCGAGCAGGTCTCCGCCGCGATAAACGGTCGTGTCGATGAAGTTCTTGGCCTTGTATTTTTCTTCGGGCGTCACGACCGAATAGAGCATGTCCGAGGTGGGTTTACTCAAGCCGAAGCCGAGGCCGCGCCGGATCACGGTGAACACGGCAACGACCATCAAAGTCGGTTCCAGCGCGAGAATAGCAAATCCCGCGACCGAAACGATGGGCAGGAGCGACAGCGAAACGCCGACGCCGAAACGGGCGACCACGTGTTTGACGACGAACAACTGCCCGACGATGGCGAGTGCATTGATTGCGTTGTTCATGTTCGAGAAAAAGCGCGTCCGGTCGTCGACGTCGGTGATCGCCTCCTCGACGAGCTCCGCGGCGAACATGTAAAGCGCCGTGCCGAGCAGGCTCGCTATGACCATGGAGACGGCCATTGCCGCGAAATACTTCGACGAGAACACCGCCTTGATGCCGTTGAAGGGGTTGCCTCCGAGCGGCTTGTAGGTAGCGACGTTGTCGCCGGTTTCGCCCCGGTGTTCGACTTCGTACCAGTGCCTGAGCCGCCCGATGCAATACACGGCGAGGAGGAGTAGTGCGGCGGAGACCAGGAGCAGGTTGTGGAAGCCCATCGGGCCGACCAGGATGCTGGTGGCGATTCCGCCGATCAGTGCGCCGATGCTGCCGCCGGCTGCGATCATGCCGAACAGCCGGCGCCCCTGGTCGCGGCTGTAGACGTCGGCCATGAAGCTCCAGAACACGGCGACGACATAAAGATTGAAGACGCTGAGCCAGACGAAGAACACGCGGCCCATCCACACGTAGTCGAGCTCATTGCGGATGGCGTACGAAAACGCGGCCCAGAAAATCAGGATGTTCGCCATGAAAAAGGAGTACACCCACGGCAGAAACGTCCGGCGCGGGTACTTCGAGGCGATCCAGCCGAAGATCGGCGTGGCGACCGTCATCGCCACGAAGGTGCCGGTGAAAAGGTACGGGATCGTTTCCGGGCCGCTGGCGACGGCCATCGCCTCGCGCATCGGCCGGAGCACGTAGTAGGCCGACAGGATGCAGAAAAAATACAGGAAGGACCAGGCGACGGCCGTGTATTCGTGCCGCTCCAGGCCCATCAGCCGCGCGACGACGTCGGATCGGCTTGCTACGGTGGCATCGGTGGACATGCCGCGCATCATAAGGTTTTGGCGGTAAATGTCACTTTGATGTTACGGCTTTCGAGAGAGGAGCGTGGCTCTCGATCGGGTCCGGGTCTTCCAGAACACACGACCCGGAAACGCTTCAGAAGCTTCGAGAGCAGCAAAAATGATCTTTCTGATGAGCGACGGCCTACGCCGGTTGCGCCTTAAGACGGAGCCTCGAGCCTCCCGAGGTCTCGCAGAAGAGGCCCAACTACACCATCGTTCAGAGTAGTATCCCTACCTCCCAAACCCGGAGAACAGTCAGTGAAACCAGAGGAAAGCCGAGTGGCTCTCGTAACGAATGCCACCGACTTCGCCGGGCCACCGGCGGTCGCGGCGCTGCTGGACGGTGGGTTCAGGGTTTTTGCACATGACACTGCATTTGAAAACCGCGAAACCTGGGAACAGTTTCTCGACGGCCGGGACGACCTGCACCCTGTCGTCGACAATAGTCCGGATACGATCATCGCCCGGGTCTTCGAACAAGCCAATACGCTCGATGCCATAGTAAGCAACGATCACTTCCCCGCCGTAAGTCATCTGCCCGAGGGCGCCCCGATGGACGCCCTGAGAGCCAATTACGAAAAGTTGGTGGAGTTTCCCTTCGGTATCGTCCAGAAAGCGTTGCCGTTTCTGCGCCGGCAGGAGCGTGCGAACATCGTCATGATCACTTCCAATCGCATGCGTTTACCGCTTTCAGGCGGCGCCTTTCCCGATGCGGCAAGAGCCGCTGCCAATGCCATGGTCCGTTCACTGGCGATCGACTGCGCGAAAGACGGTGTCGTCGTAAACGCCGTGGCGCCCAATTTCCTCTACAGCGAAGCCTATTATCCCAAGGCCGTATTCCTCGAAACGGAACAGGGACGAGAACACATCACAAACAGCGTACCAGTCGGCCGGCTTGCCGATCCCGAGGAAATAGGAGAGCTGATCTATTTTCTCGCGACGGTGAGAACCCGCTTCCTGACCGGTTCCATCATCGATTTTTCTGGCGGATGGCCTTTCGGCGCACCTAGGCCGGCGACCTGACACACCGTGTCCGCTGATACCCCTTGTTGGGTGACGCTCCGTCTTCGAGGCAAACGGGAGCGCATCTGTGTGTGTGGAAGTTGACCCCGGCTGAAATCGCTAGGGTGGAACTCGTTTTCTTGGCGGCCTTCTTGGTTGTTTTCTTCGCAGCTTTCTTGTTGGTCACCTTCTGCATTGTGCGCGGTTGGGCCGTCAGCCACTCCTGTCGTTCTACCACTTGGGCAATCTTGATCTGCAGGTCTGCCTGTCTCGAAGCAAGCAGGTGGCCCCTAATCTCAAACTTAGACGCAACGCGGGCGCTCTCCATCACCGCATGAATCGTCGTGTAAGGTACGGCAGGAATCTTCTGTACGCCAATCTGGGCAAGTAGCTGCTGGATTACCTGCTGCAATACATCCGCCGGTAAGCCGGACGGTATCTGCGCCTGAGGAACGGGCGCGAAAAGCGGTGCCGCATCGGGATTGGACTTCAGGACCCGCATTGGCAAGAAAGGCTTCTGAACCTCCATTTCGTCCGCAATATCCATCCAGATTTCCCAGATTAGGGATTCTACGTCTTCATTCTTCTCGGCGATCTTCAATCCAATCTGTTTAGCCTCCGTTCGGCTGACCGGGTAGCCGTGGTGGAAGAAGTTCTTTGTTAGCGTCTCGGCGATTGTTCTGGCTTTTTGACACGGCCCCGCCGGTTCACCCAGAAAACGACAATCCCGAGGTCTCGAATGGCGGTCTCAATCGCCAGCAAGCACCAAACAAAAAAGACCCGCGCAAGGCGGGCCTTTCGTTTGTCTGGCACTCCCTAGGGGATTCGAACCCCTGTTACCGCCGTGAGAGGGCGGCGTCCTGAACCACTAGACGAAGGGAGCGGAATGCGTGTCGGTCGGTGACCAAACGGTAATTATACGGTCATGTTTCGCGGTCTCAAGTCTCGGCGCCAGGTCAACTGCCGGGCCGACGGGGCTGAGCGGGCGTTTTTGCTGCCCCAGCCGCACAGGGGCTGTTATTATACGACCGCATTGCGAATCCTTGAGCGGAAAAACATTTGAATAAAAGCGGGAAGCCCGGACCGCAGATCATCCCCCGCGCCGCGCACAATATCTCCCGGGACGAGATTTCGAAGAGCGCCCTGAAGGTGCTGTACCGCCTGCACAAGTCGGGTTACCAGTCCTTCCTGGTGGGCGGCTGCGTGCGCGACGCGCTGATCGGGCTGCATCCGAAGGACTTCGATGTCGCGACCAACGCGACGCCCGAAGAGGTGCGGGCGCTGTTCGGCAACTGCCGCCTGATCGGGCGCCGGTTCAGGCTCGCGCACGTCCGTTTCGGCCGCGAGGTCATCGAGGTCGCGACCTTCCGTGCCGCCGCCAATCATCGCGACGACGACGTGGCCCACGACGACGAAGGCCGGATCATCCGCGACAACGTCTACGGCGGTATCGACGAAGACGTCTGGCGCCGCGATTTCACCTGCAACGCCCTGTATTACAACATCGCCGATTTCAGCATCTGGGACTATGCGGGTGGCGTGAGCGACATCGACGCGCGCCGGTTGGTGTTGATCGGCGACGCGGAGCAACGCGTGCGGGAAGATCCGGTCCGGATGCTTCGGGCGATCCGCTTCGCCGCCAAGCTGGGCTTCGACATTGCTCCCGAGGTCGCGGAGGCCATCCGCCGCAACCTCGCCTTGCTCGTCAACGTCCCGGCCGCGCGCTTGTTCGACGAGTTCCTGAAACTCTTCCAGGCCGGATACGCCGAGCGCACCTTTGAGCTGCTGCGCGAGTACGGCCTGTTTGCGCAGATGTTCCCGGCCACCGATCGCGAACTCGACGGGGACGAGTCCTACCTGGCCTTCGTCCGCGCCGCGCTCCGCAACACCGATCGGCGTGTGACAGCCGGCAAGTCCGTGACACCGATGTTCCTGCTGGGCGTCTTCTTCTGGGCACCCACCGTGCGACTCGCGGCGGAGAAGTGCGAACAGGAAAAAATGTCCGAATCCCAGGCGCTGAGCCTCGCATCCTACGAGCTGTCCGCGGAACAGCAGCGGCGCATCTCGATCCCGCGGCGGTTCACCGTGCCGATGCGCGAGATGTTGAGCCTGCAACCCCGCTTTCGAACGACCCGCGGCAAGCGGGCGTTGAACCTGCTCTCGCACCGTCGGTTTCGAGCCGCGTATGATTTCATGGTGTTGCTTGGAGAGGTCGGGCAGGTAGACGGCGAACTCGTGCGGTTCTGGACCGAGGTGCAAAGCCAGTCGGCGGAACAGCGTACCGATAGCTTTCAACTGCAATCCAAGCCCAAGCCGCGCCGTGGCGGCCGCCGCAGGCGCCGGCGGCGACCGAAGGCCGGACAGGACGCATGAGCGGTTTCCGGCCGTACTGGACGCCGGCCTACGTCGGACTCGGCAGCAATCTCGATCGTCCGGCGGTGCAGATCGACGCCGCTTTCGCGATGCTCGCGGAGATACCGGACACCCGGCCGGTCTTGCGCTCGTCCCTGTACCGATCGGCGCCCCTGGGCGGTATCGAACAGCCGGAATTCGTCAACGCGGCGGCCGCGTTGCTGACGCAACTCGACGCGCGGGCCTTGCTCGACGGCTTACAGCAGATCGAACGCCGCCGCGGCCGGGAGCGCGACGGCAAGCGCTGGGGCCCGCGGGTGATCGATCTCGATTTGCTGGCTTTTGGCCGGCAGGTCATCGATACACCGGGCATCCGGGTGCCGCATCCGGGCATTGCGCAAAGAAATTTTGTATTGTTGCCGTTGTGCGAGATCGCGCCGGATCTCGATATACCGGGGCTCGGCAGGGTCTCGGCCATCAACGTCAACGAATCGGAGCCGCGCATCGCGCGTGTCGCCTGAGGGGAATCACGGCTAGTGTCGGTCAGCGAATTGACCCGGGGCGGCAGCCCGTCGCGTTACATCGTCGTCGAAGGCCCGATCGGCGTCGGCAAGACCGCGCTGGCCGTGCGCCTGGCCGAAAGCCTGTCGGCCGAACTGGTACTGGAGCGTCAGGAGGAGAACCCGTTCCTGGAACGCTTCTACCGTGAGGGCCGGACGGCCGCACTTCAGGCGCAGATGTTCTTCCTGTTCGCCCGCGCCCGGCAGCTCGAGGAGCTCAGGCAAACCGATCTGTTTGCAAACGTCCGGGTCGCGGACTACCTGTTCGCCAAGGACCGCTTGTTCGCTGAGCTCAATCTGGACCCGGACGAGTTCAGGCTCTACGAGCAGATTGCCGAAAAACTCGCGGTCGAAGCCCCGGCGCCGGATCTGGTGATTTACCTGCAGGCTTCGGTAGACGCGCTGCTCGAAAGAATCGCCCGGCGCGGCGGCGCGGCCGACCACTTGGTCGAACGCCGCTACCTGGAGCGTCTGGCCGATGCCTATGCGCGGTTTTTTCACCGTTACGACGAAGGTCCGCTGTTGATCGTCAACGCCACTCAGATCGACCCGGTACACAACGACGCCGACTACGAGTTGCTGTTTCAGCAGATCGAACGCACGACGGGCGGGCGGCACTTTTTCAACCCGGTCTCCGCCGCGCTCGCCTGACGCCGGTCGATCGCTTCCGAGGACTACCGAGCACCCATGTACACGCAACTCGAACAACGCGGCATGCCGCAGCCGCCGGTCAACGTGTCGACCTTGCGGCGGATGAAAGACGAGAAGCGGCCGATCGCGTGCCTGACGGCTTACGATGCGAGTTACGCGGTACTGGTTGACGCTGCGGGGACCGACGTGGTGCTGGTCGGCGACTCGCTCGGCATGGTGATCCAGGGGCACGACACGACGGTCCCGGTGACCGTGGACGACATCGTCTATCACGCGCGCGCGGTCGCGCGCGGTTTACAGCGCCCGTTTCTGGTTGCCGACATGCCGTTCATGAGTTACACGACGCCGGAGCAGGCGCTCGAGAATTCGGTGCGCCTGATGCAGGAAGGCGGTGCGATGATGGTCAAGCTCGAGGGCGGCGAAGGGCAGGTGGACATCGTCTCGCACCTGTCGCGGCACGACATCCCGGTCTGCGCGCATCTCGGCCTCAAGCCGCAGTCGGTGCACAAAGTCGGCGGCTTTCGTGTCCAGGGACGCGAGTCGGGGAAAGCACGGGAGATGATCGACGCCGCGCAGCGGCTGCAGGACGCCGGGGCGGACATCGTACTGCTCGAGTGCGTGCCCAATGAGCTCGGCGAGGCGATCACCCGGGCGTTGGAAGTGCCGGTCATCGGCATAGGAGCGGGGCCGGAAGTGGACGGCCAGATTCTGGTGCTGTACGACATCCTGGATATCACCCAGGGGCGGACCCCGCGCTTCGTCCGTAACTTCCAGTCCGGACACACGGCGCCGGTCGACGCGATTCGGGCGTATGTGGAGGCGGTCCGGGACCGGAGTTATCCGGCGCCCGAGCACTGTTTCTCGTAAGCGCCGGCTGGTTCCGGGCGGATCGATTCCATGCGGGTACTCGAAGACGTAAGCGCGTTGCGCGAGCAGCTTTCGGAATGGCGCCGCAACGGCGAGCATGTGGCCTTGGTGCCGACCATGGGCAACCTGCACGCCGGACATCTAAGCCTGGTCGAACTCGCGCGCGAGCATGCCGAGCGGACCGTCGTTACGATTTTCGTCAATCCGACACAGTTCGGCGAAAACGAGGATTACGACGACTATCCGCGGACGATCGAGCGCGATACCCGCAAGCTCAAGGCCACCGGCGCCGACGTGCTGTTTGCGCCCGCCGTCGAGACGGTGTATCCGTTCGGGGTCGAGCGGGCCACGGTCGTCAGTGCGCCGCATCTGACCGGCGATCTGTGCGGCGCCTCCCGCCCCGGCCATTTCGACGGCGTCACGAGTGTGGTTGCGAGGCTGTTCGCCATCGTTCAGCCCGATGTCGCCGTGTTCGGGCAAAAGGACTTCCAGCAGCAGCTCATCATACGTTTCATGGTCGAGGACCTGCACTTGCCGATCAAAATCGTCACCGGCCCGATAGTCCGCGATCCGGACGGTCTGGCGATGAGCTCGCGCAACCAGTACCTGGGCGAAACCGAGCGCGCCGCCGCACCGCGGCTGCACGCGGAGATCGAGGCGATCGCACGGGCGCTGCAGACCGGCCGGCGGGATTACCAAGCACTCGAATCGGCCGCCGCCCAAGCACTCGAGGCGGCCGGCTTCCGTCCCGACTATGTCGAAATACGCCGCGCCCAGGATCTCGCGAAGCCGGACCGCGACTGTGACGAGATCGTCGTGCTCGGCGCGGCTTTTCTGGGTGCCGCGCGCCTGATCGACAACGTCGTCGTTACGATCTGAGCGGCTCTCGTTGGCAGGTCCTGGAAGAGCGGGCGGCGCTTGCGCCGTGCTCGGCCAAGGCCCATGCGACATGTTCGGCGACCATCGGCGACTCGCTGTTTTCCCGCCGGCGCAGAGCGGCGACGACCGCCGCGGAGGTCCTGGCGTTACCCAGGGCGACGGCGATGTTACGCAGCCAGCGTTCGTAGCCGATGCGCCGGATGGCGCTGCCCTCGGTTTTCTCGAGCCAGGTCGTTTCGTCCCAGCCGAAAAGCTCGGTGAGCGCTATGTCGTCGAGGCCGTGTCGCGGCGCAAAGTCGGATTCGCCGGTCGGTTCCGCAAACTTGTTCCATGGACAAAAAAGCTGGCAATCGTCGCAGCCGTAGACACGGTTTCCGATCGCTTTTCGGAACTCCACCGGGATCGAGGTCTTGAGCTCGATCGTCAGGTAGGAGATGCAGCGGCGCGCATCCAGTTGGTAGGGCGCGACGATTGCGCCGGTCGGGCAAACGTCGATGCAGGCGCGGCAACTACCGCAATGATCGCTCACAGGCGCGTCCACCGGCAGCGGCAGGTCGGTATACAGCTCGCCGAGGAAAAACCAGGAGCCCCGGTCCTTGTCGATCAGGTTGGTGTGCTTGCCGATCCAGCCGAGCCCGGCCCGTTCCGCCAACGGTTTCTCCATGACGGGCGCGCTGTCCACGAAGACGCGGTAGCCGAAATCGCCCACGGCCTCCCGGATACGTCCGGCGAGTTTGCGCAGGCGGCCGCGCAATACCTTGTGATAATCGCGGCCCAGCGCGTAACGCGACACGTAGGCTTTGGCGTCGTGATCGAGCAGGCCGGCGGCGGTCGTCTGAGATTCCGGCAGGTAGTCCATGCGCACCGAGATCACCCGCAAGGTTCCCGGGACGAGTTCCGCGGGACGCGTGCGCTTGGTGCCGTGGCGCCGCATGTAGTCCATCGTGCCGTGAAAACCCGCCTCCAGCCAGGCGTCGAGACGCGCTTCGACGGCGCCTAGATCCACGTCACTGACGCCGGTTTGCTGAAAGCCGAGTTCGGTGCTCCAGCGTCCGATCTCGGCCTTGAGCGCCGCCATGTCGGTCGTATCCTTCATCCTTACGATGTCATGATTCGATTGATGCGAATGCGGGTTGCAGGCGTACTGTCAGTATAATCGCGCCGATGTCCAGTCTGCCGGAACAGATTTACACGGTCGAAAGCGTGCGTGCGATCGACCGCGCCGCGATCGACGGCGAGGGTATCCCGGGCTATACGCTGATGAGCCGCGCCGGCGAAGCGACGCTTCGGGCGGCTCGCAAGCGATTCGGCGGCGCGCGGCGCTGGCAGGTGATTTGCGGCGCAGGCAACAACGCGGGCGACGGCTACGTCGTCGCCCGGTTGGCTGCCGCCGGGGGTATCGCCACATCCGTCGTCGCGATGACCGATCCGGCTGCGCTGACCGCCGACGCCGCGACGGCCCATCGCGATTTTGCGGTTGCCGGCGGTGTCGCGCGGCTTTGGGCCGACACGGGCGGCAGCCTGGACCCCGAGGCGGATCTCCTGGTGGACGCGCTGCTAGGCAGCGGCCTCGAACGCGATGTCGAAGGCGCGTTCGGCGACGCCGTTGCCGCGATGAACGCGCACCCGGCGCCCGTCGTCGCCGTCGACATACCGACCGGACTCCATGGCGACAACGGCGCCGTCATGGGCTGCGCGGTGGAGGCGGCCATGACGGTGACCTTCGTCGGGCTCAAGGCCGGTCTGTTTCTGGGCGCCGGCCCGGCCGTGTGCGGTGAAGTCCGTTACGACGGACTCGGCATTCCCGAACGTTGCCGAAGCGGCCAGCCGGTAGCCTTACGACGTATCGGCAGCGCTTTCCTGGACCGCATGCTGCCCCGCCGGCCCCGCGATGCGCACAAGGGCCGGTTCGGCCACGTGCTGGTCGTCGGCGGCGGGGAAGGCATGCCGGGTGCGGTCCGCCTCTGCGGCGAGGCGGCCTTGCGGGCCGGTGCCGGGCTGGTCAGTATCGCGACCCATCCGGGACATGCCGCGGCGATCGCGGCGGCGCGGCCCGAGCTCATGTGCCATGCGGTCGGGGATGCCGGGCAACTGCCCCGGTTGATCGAAAAAGCCGACGTGCTGGCTTTCGGGCCGGGTCTCGGCCAATCGACCTGGGCGCGCGATCTCTACGCCGAAGTCGAGCGGTCGACGCTGCCGTCGGTGTGGGATGCCGATGCCTTGAACCTGCTGGCAGCATCGCCGGGCGAGGCCGTCCGACGCATCATCACCCCGCATCCGGGCGAGGCCGGTCGCCTGCTCGGCATGTCCGCCGCCGAGCTTCAGCGGGACCGGACCGCTGCCGTTCAGGCGCTTGCGGCACGTTACGGTGGTACCGCCGTGCTCAAGGGGGCCGGCACGCTGGTATCGTCGGCCGGCGACACGCCTAGCCTTTGCACGCACGGTAACCCCGGCATGGCGACTGCCGGTATGGGCGATGTTTTGACCGGTGTCATCGCGGGCCTGCTGGCCCAGGGCCTGAATCCCGCCGATGCTGCCGCTGCCGGGGTCGAGCTTCACGCACGCGCCGGTGACAGCGCCGCGGTGGACGGCGAGCGCGGCCTGATGGCTTCCGACCTGATCGCCGCGCTGCGTGCGATTGTCAATCGGCAATAGTCAGTCGGCAATGTTGAATAGGCAACGGTCAATAGGTAATGGTTAATCGATGACATCCTCAGTCGAACAATGGCTTGCCGACGAGTCGGCGACGGCCGCGCTGGCCAGCCGGTTCGCGGCGGCGCTGCCCGAGGACACCGCGGGATGGACGATCCTGCTCGAAGGCGAGCTGGGTGCGGGCAAGTCGACGTTCGTCCGCGCCATGCTCAGGTCGCTGGGGCACGAGGGTTCGGTGCCGAGCCCGACCTATACACTGGTGGAACCTTATACCATCTCGGGAAGAGAGATTTATCATATTGATTTATATAGAGTAAACTCCGAAGAAGAACTCTACTTCCTGGGTTGGAGCGATAGCGCCGACGGCCTGCGGATGGTCGAATGGCCCGACCGGGCGCCCGGACTGACGGCGGGCGGCGACATCCGGATTCGCCTGGCTTACGGCCATGCAGCCGACGAAAGTGGCCGGCGTATCGAAATCGAGGCGCTCAGCCGGCGCGCGGATGATGCCCTGCTCGTACTCGGTGAATCGGCTTAAACCGTGCAGCAACTAATGCTTCAGCTTAAGTAAGTTGGATATCCCGCTAATTTTGATAAGAAAAATATTGGAATTCCTGCATAATTTCGTATACTGATCCGACATAATTCCAGTTCGTCAGTATTCGAAGCCAATGATTCGTTTGCGCCTCGCGGTTTGTTTACCCCTGCTGTTTTTCGCGATTGCGGTCGATGCGGCGACAACCACGGTGGAGAACATCCGGCTCTGGGCCGAGGCCGGCAAGACCCGGGTCGTGCTCGACCTGAGCAACCCGGCCGAGCACAAGATATTCACCTTGCGCGGCCCGGACAGGCTGGTCGTCGATCTCGAGGACGGACGGCTCGCCTCGTCGCTGTCGCGACTGCCCAAGGGGCAGGGCGCGGTGAGGTCGATCCGCAGCGCCGTCCGAGAAAGCGGTCACCTCAGGGTCGTATTCGACCTGGCGAGCGACGTTCGGTCCCGCAGCTTCACCGCCGGCCCCAAGGGCAAGTACGGTGACCGCCTAGTCATCGATCTGCACCAGGCTGGTAAGCTGCAGCCGGTCAAACGGGCGTCCGAGGGCTACCGGCCGGGCCGCGACATCGTCATTGCGATCGACGCCGGTCACGGCGGCCGCGACCCGGGTGCCGTCGGTAAAGCGCACACCCGGGAAAAAGACGTCGTTTTAGCAATATCGCGCAAGCTCGCATCGCGCATCGACGCCGAACCCGGCATGCGCGCGGTGCTGGTGCGCAACGGCGACTACTTCATCGATCATCGCAAACGCATGGCGATCGCCCGCCGTAGTCGTGCCGATCTTTTCATCTCGATCCACGCCGACGCCGTTGAAGACCGCCGCGCCAGCGGTTCTTCGGTTTACGCGCTGTCGGTGAAAGGAGCGAGCGACGAAGCCGCGAAACAGCTCGCCGAACGCGAGAATGCCGCGGTGACGATCGGCGGCGTTTCTCTGGACGACAAGGACGATGTCCTCGCGTCGGTGTTGCTCGACCTGTCGCAGAATGCCGCGCTGAGCGCGAGCGTCGACGTCGGTGACAAGGTCATAGGCGAGCTCGCGCGCATCGGCAAGGTGCATCGCCGGACCGTGCAGTATGCGGGCTTTCTGGTGTTGAAGTCGCCGGACATGCCGTCGATCCTGGTCGAAACGGCGTTCATCTCGAATCCGGCCGAGGAGAGAAGGCTCCGGAGCGCTTCGCACCAGGCGCAGATTGCCGATGCGATACTGTCCGGTGTACGTACCTATTTCTACAACAGCCCGCCGCCGGACACGCGTATTGCGATGGATTTGCGGCGTAAGCCGGTGCGCCAGGTCCGTCACGTCATCAGCCGCGGCGATACCCTGTCTGAGATCGCGGAACGGTACAACGTGAGCCTGTCGGCGATTCGCGCCGAGAACCGCCTGCGCAGCGACAACATCCGCATCGGCCAGACGCTGATGATCCCGGTTTACGGCGGCGGCTGATCCCGGCGCGCGGCGTCACGAGGCGATTGCCTGCGGTTTCGTCTGTCGTTCTGCCTGCCGTTCTGAAAGAATAGGCGCTCGAACCGCCGCCGTCCTGAGCGGCCGGCTACGCGAATGCCGATACTCAAGCTGCCCAACCACCTGATCAACCAGATCGCCGCCGGCGAGGTCGTCGAGCGGCCGGCATCGGTGGTCAAGGAACTCGTCGAAAACAGCCTCGACGCCGGCGCGCATTCGATACAGATCGACGTGATGGGCGGCGGCGGAAAGCTGATTCGGGTGCGCGACGATGGCGCCGGGATCGACCGGCAAGAGCTTGCGTTGGCGCTTTCCCGTCATGCGACCAGCAAGATCGTGAGCCTCGAGGACCTCGAAGCCGTCGTGTCGCTGGGTTTTCGCGGCGAGGCGTTGCCGAGTATCGCCTCCGTGTCGCGGATGACCTTGACTTCCCGGTCCGCGGACGACGACACGGGCTGGCAAATCGAGGCGGCCGGCGGTGTGCTCACCGAGGCGCGGCCGGCGGCGCATGCACGAGGCACGACCGTGGAAGTGGCCGACCTGTTCTACAACACGCCGGCACGACGCCGATTCCTTCGCACCGAACGCACCGAATTCATGCACATCGAGCGCTGGCTCAAGCGGTTGGCCCTGTCACGCCCGGCAACGGCCTTCACGTTGACCCACAACCGGCGGCCGGTGTTACAACTGCCGGCGGTCGCCGAAGGCGGACAAAGCCCGGCGCGGATCGCAAAAATCTGCGGCGAGACCTTTGCCGAACAGTCGCTGTTCGTAGAACGCGAGGCCGAAGGCATCGCCCTGTCGGGCTGGATCGGCCTGCCGACCTTTAATCGCAGCCAGCCGGACCTGCAGTTCTGGTTCGTCAACGGGCGCAGCATCGGCGACCGGACGCTGGCGCATGCGGCCCGGCATGCGTATCGCGACGTGTTGTTTCACGGCCGGCACCCGGCTTACGTGCTGTATCTGACGGTGGACCCGTCGACCGTGGACGCCAATGCGCATCCGGCCAAGCTCGAAGTCCGTTTTCGGGACGGACGGCGTGTTCACGGCGTGGTTTCGCAGGCCTTGGAACAAGCCTTGAGCCAGACCCGGCCCGGCGGAAACGCGGCCGCGACCACGGTATCCGGGCCTGCGCCGGCGCGTTTCGAGCAGGCGCCGATGGCGTTGGGGTCAGGATCGCCCGGGCCGTCCCGGTCGTACGGGCCGTCCGGGTCGTCTTTTGCCGCACGGCCGGGCTCTGCGGCCGTGCGCGACGGTCTCGCGGCTTACCGTGTCATGGCCGATACCGTCGGCGGGCAGGTGTCCGAGCCGCAGGCGGACTTGCCGCCGCTGGGTCACGCGCTGGCGCAGATCGCGGGTACCTACATACTCGCCGAGAATCGCGACGGCCTGGTGATCGTGGACATGCACGCGGCGCACGAGCGCATACTCTACGAAAAACTCAAGCACAGCTTCGCCGACAAGGACCTCGTCCGCCAGCCCTTGCTGGTGCCGGTCACGGTGGCGGTCTCCGAGAGCGAAGCGAACCTCCTCGAACAGTCGCAGGCCATGCTGCAATCGATCGGCCTCGGCGTCGATCGGGCGGGCCCGACCAGCCTGGTGATTCGGGAATTGCCCGTACTGCTGCGAGGCGCGGACGCAGAGACCCTGATACGTGACGTGCTGGCCGACCTGGCCGAGTCGGGAGAGAGCGCCAGGGTCGAAGACGCCTGTCACGACTTTCTCGCGACGATGGCCTGCCATCATTCGGTGCGTGCGAATCGCATCCTGAACCTCGAAGAGATGGATGCGCTGCTGCGCGAGATGGAACGCACCGAAAGGGCCGATCAGTGCAATCACGGCCGGCCTACCTGGACCAGCGTCTCGATGGCGGAGCTCGACAAGCTGTTCCTGCGCGGCCGCTGAACCCCGCAATGACCGTCGACGCGATCTGCCTGATGGGTCCGACCGCGACGGGCAAGACCGAGCTCGCGATCGCGCTTTGCAAGCGTTTTCCGATGGACATCGTCAGCGTGGATTCGGCTTTGGTGTACCGGGGCATGGACATCGGCACGGCAAAACCGGATCCGGCAACCCTGGTCCGATTCCCGCACCGCTTAGTGGACATCCGCGATCCCGAGGTGCCGTATTCGGCGGGCGATTTCGTTCGCGACGCCCGCAAGGAGATCCTCGCGATTGCGGCCGCGGAACGCACGCCGTTGTTGGTCGGTGGCACGATGATGTACTTCCGCGCCCTGACGGAGGGAATCGCCTGCCTGCCTGCCGCCGATGTCCGGCTGCGTAAGGAGATCGACGCCGAGGCCGCCGAGCTCGGCTGGCCGGTGATGCACCGGAAGCTGGCGCAGGTCGACGCGGTGTCGGCAGCCCGAATCGAGCCGAACGACCGGCAGCGCATACAGCGAGCGCTGGAGGTGTTCCGCTCGAGCGGCAGGCCCCTGTCGGCCTGGCAGGTGGACGCCGGCACCGGCACCGGCACCGGCACCGATATCGAGGCCGAGGCCGGCGCCGCGCGGATCGTCTACCACAAACTCGCGCTCGGCGTGACGCCGCGCAGCCTGTTGCATCGACGCATCGAGCGGCGGCTGGATACGATGTTTCGCCAGGGGTTCCTGGCGGAGGTATCGGGCCTGATGGCGAGACCGGGCCTCACGGCCGAACACCCGTCGATGCGGTCGGTCGGTTATCGTCAGGTCTGGTCGCATCTGGCGGGAGAGTGCTCGCTGGAGACCGCCCGGCAGCGGGCTTTGGCGGCCACCCGGCAGCTCGCCAAGCGGCAACTCACCTGGCTTCGCTCCGACGACTCGGTGACGCGGTTCGATCGACTTGAAAGCTCGACGATCGACGCAATATCCGAGCGACTCGCCGGAATTTTGGGGTCAATTGACCGTAGCCCAAAACACGGCCTGTGATAAACTTTTTGAACGCTTAGGCTGAACTTCGCATATGGGCAACCGGCGCCACCGGAATGCGATGTTCAAAGAATCAGAATAAGGAGACCCAAACGATGGCAAAAGGGCAAACGTTGCAAGATCCGTTTTTGAACATTCTCAGAAAGGAAAAAGTCCCTGTCTCAATTTACCTCGTCAACGGCATCAAACTGCAAGGCCAGGTCGACTCGTTCGACCAGTTTGTCGTGCTGCTCAAGAACAGCGTCAACCAGATGGTCTACAAGCATGCGATTTCCACCGTGGTTCCGGCGCGTAACGTACGCCTGCCGCTACCCGACGACTCGGGAGACAGCGACGGTTAGGTCTCGTTTCCTGACCTCGTTCCTCAACTCGTCCCCTATCTCGTCGAGGAGAGCCGCGTTTGTTTGAGCGGCCGCAAAGCGGCGAGCGTGCAATACTCGTCCACGCAAGTCCCGACGGCGCACCCGAGCAATCCGAGCGCGGCGAGTTCGCCGAGCTGGCGCGTTCCGCGGGCGCCGACATCGTCGCCGAGATCGTGAGCAGTCGAAAGGCGCCGGAGCCGCGCTACTTCATCGGCAAGGGTAAGCTCGAGGAGCTCGGTGACAGCGTACGCTGCCACCAGGCGGAGCTGGTGATTTCCTCGACGCCGCTGTCGCCGAGTCAGGAGCGGAATCTCGAACGGGCGCTCAAATGCCGCGTCGTCGACCGCGCCGGCCTGATACTGGATATCTTCGCGCAGCGGGCGCGTAGCTTCGAGGGTAAACTGCAGGTCGAACTGGCGCAGCTCAGACATTTGTCTACCCGGCTGGTGCGGGGATGGACTCACCTCGAGCGGCAAAAAGGCGGCATCGGCTTGCGCGGTCCCGGTGAAACGCAGCTCGAGACCGACCGGCGCCTGTTGGGTCGGCGTATCCGGCAGCTCCGGGACCGGCTCGACCAGGTGGATTCACGGCGAACGATGAACCGGCGCAATCGGGTGCGCGCGGAGATTCCGACCGTTGCGCTGGTCGGTTATACCAATGCCGGCAAATCGACCTTGTTCAATGCCCTGACCGATGCCGGCGTGTATGTCGAGGACCAGCTTTTTGCGACCCTGGACCCGACCGTCCGGCGCCTGGAGTTGCCGGGCGGCAGGGCGGCCGTGCTCGCCGATACGGTGGGATTCGTCCGGGACCTGCCGCACGAGCTCGTGGCGGCGTTTCGCTCGACCTTGCAGGAGGCCCGCGAGGCCGACCTGATTTTGCACGTGATCGATGCCAGCGACGCCGATCGATGGCAGCGCGTTCGCCAGGTCAACGCGGTCCTAAAGCAGCTCGAAGCCGACCGCATTCCGCAGATTCGCGTGTACAATAAGCTCGACAAGCTGGATCGAAAGCCGAAAGCGACCGGTACCCGTCAGGCGGAGCATCGCGCCGTCTGGCTTTCCGCGGCGACCGGCGAGGGTTTGCCCTCGTTGCTTAAAGCGGTCGGCGAACGGCTTCGTAAGGCGACGCTACACGGTTTGATTCATCTCGGGCCCGCGCAGGGCCGGCAAAGGGCAAAACTTTTCGAACTCGGCGCGGTCATCAGGGAGTCCGGCTCGGATGACGGCGGCTGGATACTGGAACTGAATATGGCCGAGCGCGACCTTCGCCGGTTCCTCAAGCGCGAAGGCTTGCGTGATGACGCACTGGAACCGCTGCCCGTCTCGGAACAGGCTGCGGTCGGGACTTTGAACTGATCTGTATTGAGACCATGGCCTGGAACGAATCTGGAAACGGCAAGGACCCCTGGAAGCGGGAGGGCGGTGAGCCCAACGATCTGGACAAGATCGTGCAGCACTGGCAGCGTCGCCTCGGCGGCTTGTTCAGCCGCGGCGGCGGTGGACGGCCGGGTGGCGGCGCGGGCGGCGTTTATCTCTTGATCGTGCTGCTGCTGGTCGCGTGGGGCTTCACCGGCTTTTATCGTATCGACGAGGCCGAGCGCGGCGTCGTGCAGCGTTTCGGCGCCTACACCAAGACGGCCTTGCCGGGACTGCACTGGCGCATCCCGTATCCGGTCGAGCGCGTGGACGTAGTCAACGCCAACGCGGTACAGAATTTTCCGTTTCGCACCGAGATCCTGACGGCCGACCAGCAATACGTGTTCATACAGATGGTCGTGCAGTACCGGCGTTCGGATCCGGTGGCCTACAGCTTCGAAGTCGTCGATCCGGATGCGACGGTGCAGGATGTCACCGAAAGCGCCCTGCGCGAAGTCGTCGGCACCTCGACGCTCGAGTCGCTGGTTACCGGCGAGCGCGACCAGATCGCCCAGCGTACCATGCAGACGCTGCAATCGACCCTGGACCAGTATCAGGCCGGTATCGTGGTGACATCGGTATCGATCATCAACCTCGATTATCCGCAGGCCGTGCAGGAGGCCGTCAACGATACCCAGAGAGCAGCCAACGACAGCGATCGCATCCGTCTCGAGGCCGAGCGTTACGCCAACGACATCATCCCGAGAGCGCGCGGCGCCGCGGCACGTATTCTCGAGGACGCGCGTGCCTATCAGGACAGGGTGATCCGCGATGCCGAAGGTGAGGCGGCGCGGTTCGTGGCGCTTCTGGCCGAATACCAGCGCGCGCCGCGCGTTACGCGCGACCGGCTCTACATCGAGGCCATCGAAGACATTTACGCGCGATCCAACAAAGTCATCCTAGACTCCGACCAGAGCGGCAATCTTCTCTATCTACCAGTCGACAGGCTGATCGAAGGGGCCATGCGCCGGGCCGGCGAGCAAACCGGTCAGACCGCTTACCCGGCCGAGACACCCACGTCCACTGCCGAGGCAAGACGCGGTGACGATACTTCACGCGAGCGGAGGGTACGGCAATGAGCAACGGTGTGTTTCGCATACTGGTGGTACTCGGCATCGGAGCTTTGCTGTTGAGCCTGTCGGTATTCACCGTCAACGAGCGCGAGCGTGCGATCAAACTGCAGCTCGGCCAGGTCGTCCAGTCCGAGTACGACCCGGGCCTGCACTGGAAAATTCCCTTTGTGCAGAACGTGCACAAGTTCCCGCGGCGCATCCTGACCATCCAGGATCGCCCGGAGCGGGTCTTCACGGCCGAGAAAAAGGCGCTGCAGGTCGACTTTTTCGTCAAGTGGCGCATCGTCGAACCGGTGAAGTTCTATACGTCTACCGGCGGCAGCCTGCAGCTTGCCGACGGGCGTCTTTCGGAGATCATCAAGAACGCGGTCGTGACCGAGTTCGGCAAGCGAACGGTTGCCGAGGCGATCTCGGTAGAGCGCGTCGATTTGATGCGCGACATGCTGGTCAACGCTGCCGGCACTGCCGAGGATCTCGGCGTCGAACTGGTCGATTTCCGGGTCAAGCAGGTCGAATTGATGGAGGACGTGAGGCAGGCCGTTTACGCGCAGATGTCGGCCGAACGCCAGCGTGTGGCCACCGAGCTTCGCGCCGAAGGCAGGGCGGATGCCGACAGGATCGAGGCGGAGGCGGATCGTGAGCGCACGGTCATCCTCGCCGACGCGCGCCGCGATTCGGAAAAGTTGCGCGGCGAGGGGGACGCGAGGGCAGCCGAGATTTACGCGGAAGCGTATAACCGGGACCCCGAGTTCTATGCGTTCTATCGCAGCATCAATGCGTACAAACAATCGATGGGTAATTCCGGCGACCTGCTGGTGCTCGACCCGAGTAACGAATTTTTCCGCTATCTGAATCAGTCGGACGGCACCCCGTAGCGGCGTCAGGCGGCTTGGTAGGCCCGAGTGCCCTGGACGGAAATCCTGACCGCGCTCGCGCTCGTGCTGGTCATCGAGGGCATGGTGCCGTTCGTAGGGCCCGGCCGTTACCGTCAGATGGTGGCGCAGGTCGCGCGGCTGAGTGACAATCAGCTACGCACGGTTGGGCTCGTGGTGATGATCATCGGGCTTTTTCTGTTGTTTCTCGTCAGAAGCTGAAGGGTCAGAAGCCGAAGGCCGGCGGCAGGCAATCTGGCAGCGATACTCACCGCTTACGGTAGACAACAACGATGGGTAAGAATGTCGTCGTCGTCGGCACCCAGTGGGGTGACGAAGGCAAGGGAAAGATCGTCGATCTGCTGACCGATCGCGCCGCGGCCGTGGCCCGGTTTCAGGGCGGCCACAACGCCGGACATACGCTGGTCATCGGCGGCCAGAAGACCGTCTTGCACCTGATCCCTTCGGGCATCCTGCGCGACGCCGTCCAGTGCCTGATCGGCAACGGCGTCGTGTTGTCCCTGGAAGCCCTGATCGCCGAGGCCGACGCCCTGGTCGACAGCGGCGTGCCGGTCTTCGAGCGGCTCAGGGTGAGTCCGGGATGCCCGTTGATCCTGCCGTCCCATGTCGCGCTGGATCTCGCGCGGGAGAAGGCGCGCGGATCGGCGGCGATCGGCACGACCGGCCGCGGCATCGGGCCCGCTTACGAGGACAAGGTCTCGCGGCGCGCGCTGCGTGTCTCCGACCTGTTCGTGCGCGAGAAATTCGCCGCGAAACTCGGCGAGGTGCTCGACTATCACAATTTCCTGCTCCGCAACTACTTTCGTGCGGAAGCCGTCGACTTCGCCAAGACACTGGACGAATCGTTGGCGGCCGCCGAGATCATCGCCCCGATCACCGCGGATGTCACCCAGCTATTGCAGGACCTCGCCGATCGCGGCGAGCGCATCCTGTTCGAGGGCGCGCAGGGCAGCTTTCTCGACATCGATCACGGCACCTATCCGTTCGTCACCTCGTCCAATACGGTCGCCGCGGCGGCGAGCACGGGTACCGGGATCGGGCCCAGGAACCTCGACTATGTGCTAGGCATCGTCAAGGCCTATACGACGCGCGTCGGCGCCGGGCCGTTCCCGACCGAGTTGTTCGACGACCTGGGCGAGCACATCGCCACCGTCGGCGCCGAGTTCGGCGCCACGACCGGACGACCGCGCCGGGTCGGATGGTTCGACGCGGTGGCCTTGCGCCGGTCGATCGTCAACAGCAGTGTTTCCGGTTTGTGCGTGACCAAGCTCGACGTGCTCGACGAGCTCGAGACGATACGCATTTGTGTCGGCTACCGGATCGACGGCAAGCCGGTATCGGGTTTGCCGGTCGTGGTCGACCGTTTTGCCGAATGTGAGCCGGTCTACGAAGAGCTGCCGGGCTGGCGGGATTCCACCGTCGGCGTCACCGAGTTCGACGAGCTGCCGCCGAATGCGCGGGATTACCTGGCCAGGATCGAATCCCTTGCCGGCGTGCCGGTGGACATCATCTCGACGGGACCGGACCGCACCGAGACCATCATCAAGCGGCATCCTTTCGATTGAGCGTGCAACCGTCGGAGTGCCTTGGTTCCGGTTTCAGCCTCGTCTGTATCTATGAGTGTCATCACGGCGCTCGCGGCCTGCAAATTGCTGGCGGACCTGAAAAGGCTTTCCGGGCGCACTGGTGAGCTCGAGGTCGGGACTACCGCGTCGATCGACGGCCGCGCCAGGCGCAAATACGAACTCCGCGACCACGAGGGCGACGGTGGCCGCCTACGATTACTGAAAGGCAGACTCGCCCGGATTAGAACGGATCGGTGTCTTCTCGCCGTTCCTTGCCCTCCCGGCGCTCCGGTTCGAACCGGCCCGGCGTCGC
This sequence comes from Woeseiaceae bacterium, assembly GCA_028279985.1. Lineage (GTDB taxonomy): Bacteria > Pseudomonadota > Gammaproteobacteria > Steroidobacterales > Woeseiaceae > UBA1847. Next base: position 196,867 of record JANQMR010000018.1, on the reverse strand, counting down.
CGAGATGCCGCCCGAGCCGAAGGGGCTGCGCCGGTCCTTTCCGCTACGGCGGTCTTTGTAGTGAACGAAGCGGCAGTTGCATTCTGCGGCGTCGCAATCGGGCAAGGGTAACTTGGGCGCTTCGACGGCCAGCAAGCGGCGTCCCTCGTACTCCCTGGCCGCGTCGCAGGCTCGTTTCTCGAATCGGATCGATACCGCGTGATAGCTGGTGTCCGGGGCGGCGGACGGTAAGGCTCGCCGGTCCGGCGTTTCGGTCCGGCCGCGATGTCGGCGCAAGACGAGCCATACCAGCGCCAGCGCGAGCGCGACGACGAGCAGGAACATTTTCATGTCGTCCCTCCGGTAAGCGTCTCGGGCGACGGCCTGAAGCGGGATCTTGTGCCGATTGACGCCGTTTGATAGAAAAGCGAAGTCTTGTTACCGAGGCGCTGCATAGACACCCGGTACGGGTTCGTGCCGCGTCTCTCGATCAGGTGGCCGCGCGTCGTCGATTCGACGGACGCAAGCAGGTGTGCGACTGACCAGACGGCGATACCGGTGATCGAAATGGCCATTGAGCTCTCCCCAAGCTCGAATGCTACACGTCAGTATAGCCTCTGACGCCCAGGCGGTCCCTCCGCGTGGTAAATTCGCCCTTCGTCGAACCGAAACGGTCAATGGAGCAGCGCCGCATGGCCCGGGACAACAAACTGATGGAAATGCTGACCGGATATGCTGCGGCGCACCAGCACCCCTTCAACGTCTTCGTGCACATGATCGGCATACCCACGATCATGCTCGGCGTCCTGATCCCGCTGACTTGGGCGGAGGTCACGGTATTCGGCGTCGGCCTTCATCTGGCCCATGTCCTGTTGCTGGTTTTTTTCCTGTTTTATCTGACGCTGGACGCTGTTTTCGCGCTGGTGTTCGTCATTGCCGCGTTTGCGATGATGTTGCTGGCCGAATACATCGGCGACATGCCGCTGGCCGTATCCGGCAGCATCGCCGCGGCCGCGTTTTTCGGGGGTTATGCGGCGCAGTTCATAGGCCACGCCGTAGAGAAGTCGATGCCGGTGCTGGTCAAACATCCGATACAGGCCAATCTGGCGGCGCCGTTTTTTACCGTCGTCGAGTTGTTCAAGCTCCTGGGCTTGCGAGACGAGTTGTTCGAAGAAGTGCAGCGGGAGATTGCCGCACGCCGGGCTAGGGAAGCAGCGCCGAACTGAGTTTCGGATCATGTCGCCGATTGCGGTCTTTCGCGCCTTTCTGAAACTGGGGCTGACTTCCTTCGGCGGCCCGATCGCGCACATCGGTTATTTTCGCACCGAGTTCGTTGCAAAACGGCGCTGGTTGTCCGACGAGGATTTTGCGCAGTTGTTGGCCTTGTGCCAGTTCTTGCCGGGTCCCGCGAGCAGCCAGCTCGGTTTTGCGATCGGTCTGGTCAAAGCCGGATGGTTGGGGGCTCTGTCTGCGTTTGTCGCGTTCACGCTGCCTTCGGCGCTGTTGCTGTTTGCATTCGCGACTTTGTTGCCGCAGTTGTCGGGCGTGATAGCCGACGCCGCGCTCCACGGGCTCAAGCTCGTGGCGCTGGTAGTCGTTGCACACGGGGTGGTCGGCATGTGGCGACAGCTTTGTCCGGACCTGATGCGCGCTGCGATTGCCGTCGTTGCGGCGGGCCTGATCCTGCTGACGCAGGGCGCGCTGTTCCAGCTCGCGGCAATCGCGGTGGGTGGGTTCGCCGGATGGATTTTCTGCCGTGCCGCGCGGCCGCTGGACGGGAGCAGTCTGATCACGCGCCACGGCGTTTCGTCGGGTTACGCGCTGCTGGCCGTTTTCTTTGTGCTGTTGATCGGTTTGCCGCTGTTTTCCGGAGCAGCTAACCCTTTGTTTTCGGTAGTCGATGCTTTCTATCGCGCCGGGGCGCTGGTATTCGGCGGCGGTCACGTCGTATTGCCGTTGCTCGAGGAAACGGTCGTCGCGCCCGGGTGGGTCGGCCGGGACGATTTCCTGGCCGGTTACGGCGCCGCGCAGGCCGTGCCCGGCCCAATGTTCACCCTTGCATCGTATCTTGGCGCGCTTTTGCCGGGCGAGACCGGTGGGCTGCTCGGTTCGGTGATCGCGACATTGGCGATCTTCCTGCCCGGTTTCCTGCTGTTGGCCGGTATCCTGCCGGTCTGGAACCGGGTGTCGTCCTTGCCGGTTGCGGCAAGGACGATCGCCGGCGTCAACGCGGCGGTGGTCGGGCTCCTGTTTGCCGCGCTCTACGATCCGGTATTCACGAGCGCGGTACGCGGCTGGGTGGATATCGTCATCGCGGCGACCGGCTTCGGCGTCTACTTACGATGGAACCTGTCGGCCTTGTGGATCGTCGCCTGGTGCATCTCGGCGAGCGTCGCGGCCGCGCTAACCGGAGTGGGCTGAGGTACGGCGGCGAATCGGGTCGGTAGCGTGCGGCGGATCAACTTGCGACGGCACCAGGGGGCAGAGCTGACAGCAGAGAACGAATGTTGTCAATGCGGATTCTGCTGGACGGACAAACCGATGGGTTATGGCAGGCATCGTGCCTGTCCGAAATGTGGGTCGGTGTACTGGCGTTGGTTGAACGACGATTCGCTCGACGGTGCCGGTCTCCAGAAGCTTAAGCCTCGCTCCCAATGAAGCACGAAGTGGCGGCCGCGTAATCGGCGAACTCCCAGGGCGAATTCCCTAAGGCAGTGGTCTTCCTGCAGGGAGTGCAGTGAGAGGCGCCATCTCGCTGGCATTCGCCGACGTTTACCTGCTGCACGCGCTGGCCCCAGAACCAATTAACTGTATCGTAACATCAAAATAACTGAATATGTTTTTCGCATACTACGAATAGAAATATTATTTTGAATAACGGACTATGAAGTCTGCATGGCCCATGAAAAATCTATTTTCGGCGGCGAAGTTCAGGTGATGGGCTAAGCAGCCTGCTCCTAGGGCGGAGTACACCGAACTCAAGAGCAAGGTTCTCAAGCAACACAGGACTGCACGGAGTGTTTCGAAATGCGTCATTTTAAGAAGTTCTTCGGTGTTTCATTTGTACTGCTGTTTTCCACCAACGTTTGGTCAGCCGAAGCTATCGTTCGCGGTGGCCTCGATCTCGCCAACAACAACCCGAACAAGTACATGCGGTGCTTGACGACAGAGTTTGATAAAGGGAGAGGATACAAACGGGCCGCTCGGGTTTGTCGGACTCTACTAGGCACTGCTCTTCAAGATCTGCCCGACGACTGGCATGCGAACTTCATTAGTTCGACGAAATCGCTCTTCATGTCAGGTGAACTGAAAAGAAACGGGAGGGCGTCGGAGCAGCGCGCTTCATCCGTCAGCCGAGTCGCGAGAGAACAACAAATGAGTGCGGTGCTTAGAGAGTTTCCGATCCCGGCTGCCGATGATCGAGATAGGAATCAGCGAGGACTGAGTCGCGCTTTGCAGTCCTATGCGAATTGTGTAGGGAACCGACCAGTCTACCTGTCTAACTTGGAGCAGGCGAAAGAGGAATGCGCTAGCGAACGGGCATACGCAGATTCGCTTGCGAAGTCGGAAGACGTAGACGATGCATTAAGGACGATGGACTTGCTGTTGATGCGCCAATGGCAGAATCTCTCGGCCAGAGCGGGGGTGAGCCAATGACTGGTCTTAGACTAATCTCTGCGTATTTCTTACTGGCAGTGGCCACCAACGCCCAAGCGGTCATTAATGGTCCATCTGAGTCGACCGGCACCTTCACGTTGCACTGGAGTTCCTTACCGGTTGGCGTGGTATCCGCAAGCATGCTGATCGACCAAACCACTGGTCAAACCTATTACGGGACGTCGACAAATCCGAATAGCGGCAGTCAGACTTTTACACTGCCAAACGGGACATACTATTTTCGAGAAGAACAATGCATGTCGTTCAGTTTAGGGGGCAGTTACGTATGTATGACGATGGATACACACACCGTTGTTGTATCTGATGGGGCCTCTCCGCCACCGGGGGCGACACATATTGTCACCCGGGGACAATTCAACTCGGACGGGTTCGAAGATATTGCCGTTATTGCACCGGTACCCGGCCTTAGAAAGGTCGATGATTTTATCTTGGCGGGCGATGGCAGCGGTAACTACACCACATTAACGCATCCAACCAGCGGGCAGTTGAACGCAGCGAGGGCCGGCGCGACGACGGCTGCCGTAGTCACAGTCGGTGATCTAAGTATGGATCTCGCCAAGGATGTCGTTGTTACAAACCTCAACGGGGTCGATGATCTCATCATCTGGAGCACGGATGCCCAACCAAACAATCATCCTGTTTCCACGTTGCGAGTGACGCCGGAAGTGACCAATTTTATCGACGATATGGCGAGCGGCCTCGCGGACCCGAACTTCTTTGATAATGCGGTTACGACGGAAACTGTTACGGTGGCAGGATGGTTCGCCGTCAATGTCATTATCATCTCGCCAGGTTACGCCTATGACGAGCACGGGAACTGGCGGTACTTCGATATCGGGTTTGCACGGATTCTCCTCTATCTTGTTTTCAACGAGACTTTCGAGGTTCTCGGCCCGAATTTTTCTCCAGAAGCGTATATGCTTGACCAGGAATTGGACAATCTGGGCAGTGCAAATCCGGCAGATGTCGGCGAGGCTGGCGAAAAAATTATCGCGATCCTTCGCGGCATTCTCAACAGCGAGTTCTTCCTTCCGGAGATTCGCCCACCTTGGGGAGACCCTGAAGACGGACGAATTGTGGTTAACGCTATTTACTTCACGCCAATTCTTTGCCGATTGTTCAATCTGAGTTGCTCCGATGGAGACAACCAGCGCACAGAACGGGAACTTGAAGACAGAGAGAACTGTGTGCTCGGCGCCGGCATAACCATTAGTGCGTATAAACAACCCAAGGTTAACGCACCACCAGGGAATGATTTCTCGATTACCTCTTCGCAGCAAACGTTTTCGTCCGGTATTTCGCATGCGGAGAGGCGGTCGTTCTGGGTCAGCCGGTTAAACGACTCACGTGATCCACTGGCGCCATTAGCAATCGACGTGGTGGACGACGCATTCTTCCTCGGGTGTGCAGCGAATTCTCGATACCTTAGGTTTGCTGAGGGAACAGCCGCGCCGACGGACTTGATGGTCGTCGGATTTGATGTTATCGAAGGTCATATGGATGCCACTGACGACGAAATTTCGCGAATTGGCCCGTTCGTCGTCGGTAAACTTGGTCCACGGCAGGTGGCAGATTATCACCATGGCGTATTCAGAAGGTATGGATTGCCGAAGAGGACGTTTGGTGGGACGCCGATCACGGGGAATCGCAACGAAGCACTGGGAACAAAGTGGATTTGGTGTCCGAGCTGTGACGAAGACAATTAGTCGACTATGTATCCTGGCCGCTTTGGCCTTCGCGGTGTTGTCTTGCACCGCGGAGCCCGAGGCGCCGGCCCACTCTTCGCGGGCCACATACGAGATTCCGCTTGCTTTCGAGCCGGAACCTGGCCCGGTCCGCTCCGAGTCAAAGGTTCGATTCATAGATGCGGCCGAGTTCTCATTTTACCTGACGGAAGACTATCTGGCCGAACACATTGAGGGTTTCACGGCGGGACTCAATGGCAGGGTGCAAGACACTCGGGTCATAGTAAACAGCTACGATCCCGATGCGTACGACGACTGGTCCCCTTCGGATCAGCGACGGCAAGCTTGGAGAGAAATCTGGACCATGTCGGGTAACAGGAAGACAGCTTGCATGGCCGACGAAAAGGAGGGATACACCGGATACTATCGGTATTATCTGTACTGCGACCCTGAGCCGCATCCGAGGTCGAGCTTCTATCTGGTCGACAGAATACCGGATGTAAGCCTGCCGGCACCTGAGCCACCCGACTATATTCGGGGAAGGTGTCGTGAAGTGTTCGCGTACACCAAGCCGGAGGACGGCCATTATTTGTCGTGTGCGTTTTATCGGTACACAAACTGGAAGGATGGCTATCAATTTCGAGTTTATAGCAGCAACTTACGCTACCTTGAGCAAGTGGAGCGACTCATCCACGAATTGCTTTCGGAATGGAAAGTACTTTAGGCCCGAGGTGTCTGTCGAACCCCGGTCTATTCAACTGTCGTCTATAGTAGTTGCTGCACCGCCTTGCTCCACACACCCATATCGACGCCTTTTACCACCAACCAGAGGGCAAAACACAGCTCACCGCAAAAGGACAGGAAGAGTATGGGAAAAACAGTGCCGGACAGGGCTGGATAGACGATTAACGTGAAGCTGTTAATCAAGTAGCTGGTCCCCGCGATGATCATTAACACCCCGACAAACTTTGGCAAATAGCCGGACAGATAAATCAGGGTGCCGTAACCAATCGTGGCAAAGCCAAAAAACACCAGCCCAAGGCCAAAACCGTAGTCGTGTAAATCGGCAAGTAGCAGCACCTGGGTGTTGACCTGTTCCTGAGAAAATGCGGCAGTATAGCTGCCGTCACTCAATATGATCGCAGGCGTCAACATGATGAGCTTGTTGGCGGCAAGCACAGCAGTTTGCGCGAGATTAAAGGCCACGGATATTGTTGCCAGTACTTTGCTCACCGGTCTGAGCAGAAAATACAGAATGATCATGACCGGAACATCCAGCACCTGCATCAGCACATCGCCTGCTGCCCCTAAGCGCCAGATATGCGGCGCATTCAACAGGTTTTGGGTGGTTTGTGCAGCGTTGCTATAGTCAATCATGCCATCCCGCACAACCAGCTGCCCCAGCATGCCCAATGCAATAATCGATAAATAAAACAGCCCTGCAAGCCGTGCATAGATGTTGGGGGAGTCCGTGATTGAAGGCATGTTTTATCGCTCCGTCCAGTTATTGATTCATGTTTTAATGCTGGTGCTGAGTTTCTGCACTTGCTTTTAAATAGGTATCCGGTACATACCGCCAGGGCAGTGCCAGCGGCAAAAGTATAAGTCCTATAGCGCAAGCGAACAGGGTGTCGGCTGCATAGGCATCAAGTCCTTGACCAAAAGCCATAGGCAGCGCGAAGGCGGTTTCGTCAAGCTCACGAAGTTCGGCCCACGCCGCTACATCCAACTTGTCGAGGCCTATCGCGACGAGGATGGTCGAGCCCGCCAGCGTCCTGCCCCTGAGGCTGCTGAGACCGGCGTTGCCGAGAAGAGGACTTGAATCGTCTCAAACGTATCGTCCAGAGTGGTTCTCGCACTGGATCTACGTCGAAGTAGTGTAGCCCGTGAACAAAAGCGAGGTCGCTATCGCCAGGGGGAAGCCGCCGCAACTGAGGAAGGCACCCTGGAGGCAACCCTCTTCTCGGCACCATATACACGAAGGCCCGCATTAAGCGGGCCTTCGTGTATATGGTGCCGAGAAGAGGACTTGAACCTCCACGGGGTTACCCCCACTAGCACCTGAAGCTAGCGCGTCTACCAATTCCGCCACCTCGGCGTGGCCCAACCGCGTACAATGCGGCTCCGGCAGGGTCGCGCACTGTACTCAAAGCGGCGCCAGCCTGTCAATTGTCCGCAAGCCGCCGGAGCGCGTCCTTTTGCCCACATCTCGCGTCAAAACCAGGCCCAAAAGGCCGTCCAAGTCCTACAAACACCCGATCCCGAGCCGCAACGAGTTGCTGGATTTCCTGGCCGAAGCGGGCCGGCCGCTCAAGGTTCATGCCATCCTCGACGCCTTCGGTCTCAAGGGGCAGCGTATGCTGTCCCTGCTCGCGGAGCGGTTGGACAAGATGGTCCGCGCGGGCCAAGTCATCGAAAACCGGCGCCGCGAGTATTGCCTGACGGAGAAGCTGGATCTCGTCACCGGCCAGGTCAGCGGGCATCGCGACGGTTTCGGCTTCGTCCTTCGGGACGACGGCGAAGACGAGGATGTCTATCTCTCCGCCCGCGAGATGCGCTCGCTGTTCGATGGCGATCGGGTCGCCGTCAAAGTGATCGGCCGCGATCGCCGCGGCAAGCCGGAAGGCAAGCTGGTCGAGGTGCTGGAACGCGGTCCGCGCGAGATTGCCGGTCAGTACATACGGGAGCGCGGCATCGGCATCGTCATTCCGGACAACCCCCGCATCTCTCATCGCATCCTGATCGCCCGCGGCGAGTCCGGCAGGGCAAAACCCGGCGACATCGTCGTCGCCGAGATACTCGACTACCCGAGCCGGGTCGAACAGGCGACCGGGCGCGTTGCCCGGGTGCTGGGCGCGCCGGATCAAAAGGGCATGGCGACCGACCTCGCGATCCACTCGCACGGCATACCGACACGCTGGCCCAAAGCGGTGCGGGACGAGGTAGGGCCCTTGGGCAAGACGGTGCCGACCCATGCCAAAAGGGGCCGAACGGACCTGCGTCACCTCGACCTGGTCACGATCGACGGCGCCGACGCGCGGGATTTCGACGACGCCGTGTACTGTGAGCCGGCGGGTGACGGCTGGCGGCTGATCGTCGCCATCGCCGACGTCGGCCACTACGTGGCGATCGACTCGGCGCTGGATCGCGAAGCCACGAAGCGCGGCACTTCGGTGTACTTCCCCGACCGCGTCGTGCCCATGTTGCCCGAAGCCTTGTCCAACGGGCTCTGCTCGCTGAATCCCAAGGTGGACCGCCTGTGCCTGGCCTGCGACATGCGCGTCAGCGCCGCCGGCAAAGTGACCCGTTCGACGTTCGTCGAGGCGGTGATGCGTTCCAAGGCCAGGCTCACCTACGCCGCGGTCGACGACTTTCTCGAAGGCGGGTCGCAACGCGCCGTACCGAGGCCGCTACACGGCGCGATCCGCGGTTTGCACGAGCTCTACCGTGCCTTGGCCAAGGCACGCGCGCGCCGCGGCGCCATCGAGCTCGACTTGCCCCAGACCCGATTCGAACTGGACGATAACGGCGAAATCGAAAACATACGGACGGTCGAACGCAACGACGCGCATCGCCTGATCGAGGAGTGCATGATTGCGGCGAACGTCCAGGCCGCCAAGTTCCTGCGCCGGCATCGGATCGCGGGCCTGTACCGCGTCCATCCGCGGCCGGACCCGGAACGCTTTGCCGAGTTGCGCCTCTACCTGGTTTCTCTGGGCCTTAAGGTCCCGCATCCGGAACAGGTCCAGGCAAGACAATTCAACGACCTGCTGCGGCAGGTGGCGGACCGCCCCGACAGCAGCGCAATCTCGATGGCCATGCTGCGCTCGCTCACACACGCCGAATACTCGCCGGACAACATCGGCCATTTCGGTTTGTCGCTCGACGCCTATGCCCATTTCACGTCGCCGATCCGGCGTTATCCGGATTTGCTGGTACATCGGGCGATCCGGCATGTGTTACGCGGCGGCAAACCCGGCGGTTACCACTACAATCGTCCGGTCATGGAAAAACTCGGCTCGATTACTTCGGCCCACGAGCGGCGCGCCGAGGAAGCAACCCGCGAGGTCGAGGCCTGGCTCAAATGCCGCTACATGGAAGCGCACATCGGCGAACCCTTCGACGGCGTCGTCACCGGCGTCACCAACTTCGGGCTGTTCGTCCAGATACCGGCGCTGCAGATCGACGGCCTGGTGCATGTCACCAGCCTGGTCAACGATTATTACCACTACGATGCCGCCGGCCAGCGCCTGGTCGGCGAGCGCAGCGGCCGCGGCTACGGGCTCGGCGAGGCGATGCGCGTCCGGGTGCATCGGGTGGACATGGAAGCGCGGCGCATCGATTTCCGCTTGGTCGGCGAAGTGCACGATCCGGTCCGGCCGCGGCGCCAGCGCGGACGCGCGCGCCGCCGATGAGCGGCAAGCAATACGTGGCCGGTCTCAGGGCCGTCGAACAGTTGCTGGCGACCGGCGCCACCGACGTAAGACGGATTTTTGCCGAATATCGCAGCGTAAACCCCCGGGTGAAGGCTGCGATCGAGCAGGCACGGGAGCAGGGCATCGAGGTGCAATCCGCTAATCGTGCTAGGCTCGGGCAGATGAGCGGCGAGACACGCCATCAGGGGATCGTCGCCGAGATTCGCCGTGCCACGCTGCTCGACGAGGCCGGCCTCAGGACCCTGGTCGAGGCCCGTCTCGCGGACGCTTCAAAGCAGCCCCTGCTATTGCTACTCCTCGACGGCGTTCAGGATCCACACAACCTCGGCGCCTGCATGCGCACCGCCGATGCAGCGGCTGTCGACGCGGTCGTCGTGCCGCGGCATGGCGCGGCGCGCCTCGGGCCCACCGTCAGCAAGGTGGCGGCGGGAGCGGCCGAGCGGCTGCCGTATGCAGCCGTGCCGAGCCTGCCCAGGGTATTGGCTTGGCTCGCCGACTACGGCGTCGCGCGCATAGGAACCGGCGAAAAGGCCGAATACAGCCTCTACGACACCGATCTCCGCCGGCCGCTGGCGCTGGTCGTGGGCAGCGAGCAGACGGGGCTCAGCGGGAGCGTCGAATCCCGCTGCGACCGGCTGGTCAGCCTGCCGATGCATGGCACGGTTTCCAGCCTGAACGTCTCCGTCGCGACGGGCGTATGCCTGTACGAGGCGCTGCGGCAGCGTAATCCCGCCAAGGCGCCAGGCGCTTGAAAAATCGGGGATTCTGCTTGCGCCGGCGGTGGCGCTTGGGTAGGATTCGCGTCCCGCTGGCGACAGCGGCCTCGAAAGAGGATAAAAGCTCTTGCCACACCGGGTGAGCCGGGTGGCTGTAATCCGCAGGGGTAAACTGACGACACGTCAGGGTATCCGGCGGGATTTCATCCAGAAGAGAAGACAATGAGGCATTACGAAATCGTGTTCCTGGTCCACCCGGACCAGAGCGAACAGGTGCCTGCCATGGTCGAGCGTTACCAGGGCATGGTTACCGGGTCGAACGGTGCGGTCCACCGCAGCGAGGACTGGGGGCGACGCCAGCTCGCGCATCCCATCAACAAGATTCACAAGGCGCACTACGTGCTGCTGAACGTCGAGTGCGACTTCTCGGTGATCGAGGAGATCAAGGCGGCGTTTCGCTTCAACGACGCAGTGTTGCGCCACCTGGTGATTTCGCGCAACGAGGCCGTCACCGAGGCCTCGCCGATGGCGATCGCGGTCGCCGAGGAGAAGGCCAAGGAGCGCGAGGCGCAGCAGCGTCGCGATGCCAAGGCCGCGGCCGAGGCAGCGATGCGCAGCGACAGCAACAAATCGGCCGGAGAGGCCGGCAATGCTGGAGAGGCTGGAGAGGCCGGCAATGCTGGAGAGGCTGGCGAGGCCAAGCCGGAAGCCGCCGCGCCCAAGTCGGAGGCGGATACGGCAGAGCCCGAAGCCGCGGCCGACGAGAGCGCAACGCGCGAGACTGGCGACGAGGGCACCGCCGCCGCCGATGCGGCTGCCGCGGACGACGACGACGGCAAGGCGGCCGGCGAAGCGGCCCAGAAGAGCGCCTGAGGAGCTGAAACATGAGTCGATATTCACGCAGGCGTAAGTACTGCCGTTTCACGGCCGAGGGCATCGAGGAGATCGATTACAAGGATCTGAATCTGCTCAAGGCGTACGTCACGGAAACCGGCAAGATCGTGCCGAGCCGTATCACGGGGACCAAGTCGCACTACCAGCGGCAGTTGTCGACCGCGGTCAAACGGGCTCGGTACCTGGCGCTGTTGCCTTACACCGACCGGCACTAAAACAGCGGACACTAAGGCCGTGCAGCAGGTAGCCGCATGGTTGGTCGCACGGCCGCTACACGGAATACTGGTGCTGGCGGCCACGTCGGCCTTGCCTGTCACGAGCCTCGTCGCGACCGTTCTTCTGACGATGCTCGTCTTGCACGGGGGCATGCGGCTGGCGGTCTTGCAGGCGGGCGCTGCCGCGGCGCTGGTGGCGGGGGCGGCAACGGTCGCCGGCGGTTCGCTGGAGGTCGTTCTGGCGCTGCTGGTCGCGAACTGGATGCCGTCGCTGATGCTGGCCGCGATACTGGTGAGCACGCGATCGCTGACTTTGACCGTTCAGTTGTCGGTGATCTTAGCGGCTGTTGGCACGATCGCTTTCATGCTGGCGACCGGCGATCCGGTGGCATTCTGGGTCAAGGAATTGACCGCGTTTGCCGAGTTGTTGCGCCAGGCGGGGCAGGATCAGCAGGCCGAGCGTCTGATGGTCGTGGTCGGCGTGTTCACATCGGATGCGCCGACAGGCGTCGAACCCCGCCTGATCGCGATGCAGATCACGGTCCTGCTGGCATTGGGGATCTGGTCGCTGTTCGTCGTGACCTTGTTGCTGGGTTATCTGCTCTACCGGCAAGTGCCCGCCGAGACCGTGGAATGCGGCCGGTTTCGCGACCTGAATCTCGGCCGTGTGCTGGCGTTCGGCATGGCGCTGGCATCGGTACTGGCACTGGTTTTGGGTGCCGAATGGTTGCAGGGCGTGGCCTTTGTGGTGTTTGCCTGCTTCTGGCTGCAGGGGCTTGCGGTCTTGCACTGGCTGCGTGCTGAGGGTTTGCTGCCGGTTTTCGCCGTCGTCGGCGTGTACCTGCTCATGCTGCTGCCGCCGCTGAACGCCGCCTTGTTGCTGGTGCTTGCCGTGTCGGGATACGCTGACGCCTGGTTCCGGTTCCGCAGGCGCCGGCAGGTCAGGACCACCCCATCGAACGAAGACTAAACGAAGATTGAAGGGTTTTTGAACAATGAACGTCATTCTGTTGGACAACGTAGAGAATCTCGGCAAGATCGGCGACCTGGTCAAGGTCAAGCCGGGTTACGGACGAAACTACCTGTTGCCGCAAGGCAAGGCCGCGCTGGCAACGCCGGGGAACATCAAAGAGATCGAGGCGCGCCGCGCGGAGCTTGAAAAAGCGGCCGCCGAAGAGCTCGCGAATGCCAAATCCCGAGCCGCTGTCATCGAGGGCACCGAACTCGTGATCCCGGCAAACGCTGGCAGCGAGGGCAAACTGTTCGGCTCGGTCGGGCCCATCGACATCGCCGAGGCCTTCGGCAAGGTACAGATCGAGGTCGAGCGCAGCGAAGTCCGCATGCCCGACGGCCCGATACACGCCGTCGGCGAGTTCGACATCGGTGTGCACCTGCATCCCGAGGTCGACGCGACCGTCAAGCTGCGGGTCGTCGCCGCGGACTGAAGTCGTCATTTACGCTGCACGCGGGCGACCGGCGTGTGATACCTTGTCGGGGAGTGGTTCTGCGGTCCTAAACCATAAGGTCGGTCGATGGTTCGAGCAGTCGAGGAGGGGATGAGGGGCGATGCCGCCGAGCAGCGCCTGAAAGTGCCGCCCAACTCGATCGAGGCCGAACAATCGCTGATCGGCGGGCTGATGCTCGATGCCGGTGCCTGGGACAAGATCGCCGACATCGTCGCGAGCCCCGACTTCTACCGGAAGGACCATCGACTGATTTTCGAGGCCATCGCGAATCTGGTCGAAAGCGGTAATCCCTGCGACGTCGTCACGGTATCGGAGTATCTCGACAATCGGGGGGAACTCGATTCGGCGGGCGGTCTCGAATACCTGGCGACCCTGGCCAACGAAACGCCGGGCGCGGCCAATGCGCGTGCTTATGCGAGGATCCTGCGGGAACGCTCGACCTTACGCGCGCTGATCAATGCCGGCAACGAAATCGCCGGCGCCGCTTTTGCGACCGACGGCCGCAGTGCGGCCGAGTTGGTGGACCAGGCCGAGAGCCTGGTGTTCGAGATCGCCGAACAAGGCTCGCGCGGCCGCGCGGGATTCAAGTCGCTGCGGGAGATTCTCCCCGAGGCGGTCGATCGTATCGACCTGCTGCACCAGTCCGATGGATCGATTACCGGCGTCTCCAGCGGCTATACCGAGTTCGACAAACTGACCGCGGGCCTGCAGCCCGGCGACCTGATCGTGATCGCCGGCAGGCCTTCGATGGGCAAGACGACGCTGGCCGTGAACATTGCCGAGAATGCGGCGATCGGGGCCCGGGTGCCGACGGCCATCTATTCGATGGAGATGCCGGCGCAGCAGCTTGCGTTTCGCATGATTTCCTCGCTCGGTCGGGTCGACCAATCCCACCTCAGGACCGGCAATTTTCCCGACGAGGACTGGTCACGCATCAACACGGCCGTGCAACTGATGTCCGATGCACCGTTGTACATCGACGACACGCCCGGCCTCTCACCGACCGAAATCCGCGCGCGTGCGCGCCGTCTGCAACGTGAACACGGATTGGGCCTGATCGTCGTGGACTATCTGCAGCTCATGCAAGTGCCCGGCAACAAGGAGAACCGCGCCACCGAGATTTCCGAGATTTCGCGATCCCTCAAAGCCTTGGCCAAGGAACTGTCGGTGCCGATCATCGCCCTTTCGCAGTTGAATCGCAGCGTCGAGCAACGCACCGACAAACGGCCGGTCATGTCCGACCTGCGCGAATCCGGCGCGATCGAGCAGGATGCCGACATGATCATCTTCATCTACCGCGAGGAGGTCTACAACGTCGACACGCCGCGCAAGGGCATCGCGGACATCTCGGTGGCGAAACAACGGAACGGCCCGATCGGCGACTTCCCGCTGACCTTCGTCGGGCGTTATACCAAGTTCGAGAACTGGGTCCCCGACACCTACGGAGACGAAGCGTTTCCGTGATGTCGAGGCTCGACCCAAGCGATGCTGGAAGCGATACCCGAAGCGACGCCCGTGTAGGCGCTGCACTTCCGTGACGATCCGGTTCACCCGTAGCGTCAGCGACGCCGGCGAGGCTCGTCGATGAGTTTCGGGGCGCGAGCCCTGATACGGCTTGGCGCGCTGGAACACAATCTCGACGCGATTCGTGCGGCGGCGCCAGGCTGCCGGGTGATGGCCGTGGTCAAGGCAAACGCTTACGGCCATGGCCTGGTGTCCGTCGCCACGCGCTTGAAGGCCGCGGACGCGTTTGCGGTTGCGCGCATTGGCGAGGCAGAGCGTCTGCGCGCGGCCGGTGTCGAACAGCCGATCGTTTTGCTCGAGGGTGTTTGGACTCGCGAGCAATTGCTGGTAGCCGAACGCCAGGCATTCGACATCGTCGTGCACTGCCCAGAGCAGATCGAACTGCTGGAAGCGAAGCGGACCGCCTCGTTCACGGTATGGTTGAAGTTCGACACGGGCATGAACCGGCTGGGTTTCGCCCTCGACGACGCGGCAGGCTTGATTGCCCGCCTGCGCCGTTGCCCGTCGGTCGGCGAGCTGCGGCTGATGACGCACCTGTCCAGTGCCGATCTACTCGACGATCCGGCGACACGGCTACAGCTCGACCGTTTTCGGCCCGTCGTCGCGAGTTTCGACGGCGCGATCAGTATCGCCAATACGCCCGCGACGCTGGCCTGGCCGGAAAGCGTCGCGGATGCGGCGAGCCTCGGACATCGCGGCGACACCTGGATTCGGCCGGGCATAGCCCTGTTCGGCGTCTCGCCTTTTCTCGATCGAACGGGCGAGCAACTCGGCCTCCAGCCGGTCATGCAGTTCGAGGCCCGGCTCATCGCCGTCAAGCGTTTGGCCGCCGGAGCCCGGGTCGGTTATCACGGCAGGTACACCAGCGACACCGAGTCCGTGCTGGGCATCATCGCGGCGGGTTATGGCGACGGTTACACACGGCACTTTCGAACCGGCACGCCGGTGCTGGTCAATGGCCGTCGCGTGCCTTTGATCGGCAATGTCTCGATGGACATGATCGCGGTGGATCTGGGGCCTGGCGCAAGCGATCGCGTCGGGGACGTTGCGTTGTTGTGGGGTGACGAACTGCCGGTGGAAGAGGTGGCCGCTTGGGCCGAAACGATTCCCTATGAGCTTCTGTGCGGGGTCATGAACCGCGAAGCGAGTGAGGTGGTCGATTGACCTCCCGGTATCTCAGGACGCGAAGAATCCCATCTTGACGCCGGCGAGCTGGACCACGTCGTTGTCCGCGAGCTTGCGCGCCTGGGCACCGATAGGCTGGCCGTTGATCAGCGGGAAGTCGCCTTCCTGGCCCGATTCGACGTGTACGATGAAGTAACCCTCGGCGCGCCGCGTGATCGCCGCAACCTGGACGCCTGGCCGGCCCAGAGTCGTCAGGGCCTTGGTCAATTCGAGTTCCCGTCCGGCGAAGGCGCCGCTCAACACCTGCAGCTTGGCCAGGGGCAGCGCGTTCGGCGCGGACGAGGGGTCGATACCGGCCGCCGTGGCCGAATGTGATACCGGTTCCGCTGCGGGCTCGGGTACTGGCGCCGGTTCAGGCTCGGGCACGTACTCGGGGACGTGCTCGGGGACGTGCTCGGGGACGTGCTCGGCAATCGAGTCGTTGCTCGCGATCGCGGGCCTCGCGTCTTGCTCCAGCGCGGCCGCATCTTCCGGGTCGAGGCGAACGCCGCCGTCCGCCTCCCCCATCGCGGCGGCTTCCGCGGCCTTTTCGGCCATGGCGAGCTGATCCGCGTCTTGCTGGCCGGACGGGATCACCATCGTTTTCTCGAATTCGTCCTGCTCGGCTTCCGTCGCCGGCTCGTCGGAGAAACGGAGCTGGTGATGACCGATCGTGATCACGTCGCCGTGTTGCAGCGCGTGTTTCTTGATCAGCTTGCCGTTGACGTAGGTGCCGTTGGTGCTGTTCAGGTCTTCGAGGAAGGAATCGTTCAGGATGTTGATGATCAGCGAGTGATGCCCGCTGACCGCAGGATTGTCGATGCGTACATCGTTGTCGGGAAGGCGGCCGATGGTATACCGCTCCTTGCTCATGTTGTATTCGGCCAGAACCTGATTGTCCAGACTAAGAATTAAGCGTGCCATGATTTCTCGCCGTTTTCTTCAAGAGCCGCAAAAGCGATCCGCAAAAGCAATCTGCGATCGAGTCCGGGACGGGATACCGGCGTGAGGTCATGCGGCATCGATGGCCACCGTTTCGCTCTGCGACAGGCCCGATCTTCGGAATCCCTCATCTCCCTGTCCTATCTCCCTAGTCCTACCTTTAGGACCTATCTCCCCAGGAACAATCTCTAAAGGAGCAATCCCTAGGAGCGAAACAAACCGGCGATTTTCACGAGCAGGTTCTTTCTTGCGGAGAACGAATCCACCACCTGTGCCAGCATCACCGATACGTTGTCCCGCCCTCCATGGTCGTTGGCCAAGTCCACGAGCTGTTGACCAACCACGTCAAGACTAGCATTAAAAGTGTTGATCGTTAAGTGAATATCCTCGTCTTCCACCATGTCGGGCAGGCCGTCCGAGCAGAGCAGGTAAACGTCGTCGCGCAGCACGTCGAATTCCCGAACCTCGACCTCGACGGTTGGCTCCACCCCCAGCGCCCGGGTCACGTAGTTGCGATTGGTCGAACGTTGCGCCTCTTCGGCGGAGTAAAAGCCGCGATCGACCAGTTCCTGCAGCAGCGAATGGTCCATCGTGAGCTGCTCGAATTTGCCGCTACGGACCCGATAGGCTCGCGAATCGCCGACGTGCGCGATCGACACCTTGTTGTCGTAAAACATGCAGGCGACGATCGTCGTACCCATGCCCTCGCAGTGCGTCTGGCTCTGTGCCGTCTGATAAATGATCTTGTTGGCCCGGTACACGGCATCGCGCAGCACGATGCTCTGCCGCATCATGCCGCTGTGCGGGTCGATGTCGTCTCGCTCCTCCCGGTTGGCGCCTTCGGTGGCGAGTTCGGATACGATCTGCACGGCAATGCCGCTGGCCACCTCACCGGCGTTGTAGCCGCCCATCCCGTCGGCCAGCACCATCAGGCCGAGGTCGGGGTCGGAGCCGATCGAGTCCTCGTTGTGGTCGCGGACGCGGCCGGTGTCCGTCAGAGAAGCAAAGTTGATTTTTCCGCGCAGGCTCATTGTCGTTAAAAGGCACTAGTCGTTAAAAAGCCCTAGGAGATGCGCGCGCAGTTGCGAAGCGCGATCGCCATCTCAGCGCCCGACGAAAAGCGGCTCTGGGGGTGTTTTGCCAGGGCTTTGGCGAGAACGGTATCGACGCTCGGGGGAATGCCGGCGCGCTTGCCGGATACCGGCACCGGATCCTCTGTCGTGATTTTGGTCATTAGCACGGCGATGTTGCTGGCCTTGAAGGGCACTTCACCCACCAGAAGCTCGTATAGAGTAACACCAAGCGAAAACAAGTCCGATAGGCCGGTCAATTTTTCCGCGCCGAGCTGCTCTGGCGACATGTACATCGGGGTGCCGAGCACGATGCCGGTCTTGGTCCGGTTGTTGTCCGTCATCCGCGCGACGCCGAAGTCGCTGATCTTGAGCGAACCCTCCTTCGGGTTGTAGAGCAGGTTGGCCGGCTTGATGTCGCGGTGGATGACCCCTTGATTGTGGGCATAGTCGAGAGCATCTGCCGTACACGCGACCAGCTCCAGTGCGCGTTTCGGTGCAAGCAGCTTGGTCGGGTCGACAAAGCTCGTCAGCGGTATACCGGGGACGTATTCCATGGCGATGTAGGCCAGGCCCTTGTCCTCGCCTGCGTCGAACACGGTAATGATGTTCGGGTGCGTCAGCCTTCCGGCCGATTCGGCTTCACGGAAGAAGCGCAGGCGGGCTTCCTTGAGCTCCTCGTCCTCGAATTCCTTCTCTATCGGGATCGCTTTCACCGCCACCGAACGGTTGATACGGGGATCCCGGGCGAGGTAGACGGCGCCCATTGCCCCGCGGCCGATGTGCTTTTCGATGACGTAACGTCCGAGCCGCTGCGGCATACCGCCGTTTTTGGCGGCCGTCTGCGGCTTCAGGTTGGTGCCGTGCGTCCGTTTCATCCAGTCGAGCACGGCTTCCGCGCGCTCCGGTTTGGCCTGCTGCTCGAAAGCCAGTGACAGCTTGTACATCACCGCCGCCAGCGTATCGGACGGCGGGCACTGCCGGAACTCCGCGAAGGCGGGTTCGAGCCGGCCGGCGGCGAGGAAGTCGGAGCCCCGTTTGAACGCGTCTTTGGAAGCTTTCGTCGGGTTGCCGACCAGCCAGGCGCTCAGGATTGAGATGCCGCTCAAGATCAGGATCGGCCTGCCGAGGTCGATGCGTACCTGCAGCACATACAGAACCAGCATCTCGATCAGTAACAGCGCGGCGACGATCGCGGCCGTGATGGACAGGATGTTGCGGCGGCCACGGTCCGGCAGGAGCATGATCGCGACGACGGCCAGCAGGGCCGGAGCCAGCGCCTCGAGCGCGGTGACCCACGACGGAGCGACGATTGCGCGGCCCTGTTGGAGGGCGGCAAGCAGCGAGGCGACGATTTCGGAATGGGTGGCGAATTCGCCGGAAGGCAGTCGGGCCACGGCGCCGCTGAGCTCGGGCTCGGTGTCGACGAAGACGGTCGCGCCGGCGAATATGCTGGGGTTGATGCGTCCCCTCAGCAGTTCATCCACGTCCGGACGCTCGACCGCGATGCGGTTCGACAGAAAGATCAGATCGTCGGCATTGGAAAGCCGGTATCCCGATTCGGCGTCCCCGCTGTCGAACGCGATCGCCAACGGCAGCGACGGTGACATGACGCCGTCGTTGAGCTGCCACATGTTCACCGAACGGAGCACGCCATCGGGGTCGGCTGCGAAGTTGACAAAGCCGTCGTGCCCGGTGATGTCGGCGAAGCGATGCCGCGTCGGCACGTAAATCGACGTTCCGGAGGCCAGCGACGCGGTCCAGCCGGGTAGCGGGTCGTCCGCGGCGACCGGCGGCGGCTGCGGCAGAACGATTCGTTCGGCGCCCGCCTGGCGCAGCAGCGCAAGGACCTGTCCGTATCGGTCCAGTACCTGGGATTGGTCGAGTTTGGCCGGATCGATGCTCAGGATGTACGCGTTTTCTATGCCGCGATTGGGCAGGGCCGCGGCCAGCTTGTCGTAGATCAGCCGGTCTGCGACCACGAACCACTGTGCGAGCGGCCCATACATCAGCAATAGCAAAAGGCTCGCGAAACACAGCGAAATCAGCCGGGTCCTTTTTTGCCTGTCAGCCGTATCCAAGTCCATCAGGTCCCTGTTTTCACGGCAAAAGTATAGGGAATCGCCAGTGATCTTAATGAGAATGGGTTGGCACTTTTTATGTAATACGGGGGCAATGTTCGGTGCTACCATCCCGACGCTGGCATCCCGGCGCGAGGGCTCGAGCCTGGGCACTGAGCCCGGTTCGGGAAAATGATTATAGTATCCAGATTTTCTTTTATAAAACAATAGATAGCGGCGTCAACCTCAGACGGTTTGTCACAGCGCGCCGCGAGCTCCGGACGGTAGGCGGGTGACGAAACGAAAACGGGCTTACGTCTGCACCGAATGCGGTGCCCACAGCGTCAAATGGGTCGGGCAGTGTCCCGAGTGCTCGGCCTGGAATTCACTTGCCGAGACGACACTCAGCGGGCGGGACGCCGCTGTCGCGGCCGGTCCGTCACCCGAGCTCCTGGCCGAAGTATCCGCCGGCGACGACGGACAGCGGTACCCGACCGGATTCGGCGAATTCGATCGGGTGCTGGGCGGAGGGGTCGTGCCGGGGGTCGTCGTGTTGATCGGCGGCGATCCGGGGGTCGGTAAGTCGACCTTGTTGCAGCAGGTCTCGGCGCATGTTTCCGGTGGACTGCCGGTGCTTTATGCCACCGGAGAGGAGTCCTTGCGCCAGGTCGCCGATCGTGCGCGCCGGCTTGCGCTCGCAAGTCGACACCTGCACCTGTTGGCCGATACGTCGCTCGAAAACGTGCTCGACCAGGCAACCAAAAGTGACGCGCGCGTGCTCGTCATCGACTCGATGCAGACGATGGCGAGCAACGATCTGCCTTCCGCGGCCGGATCCGTCGCGCAATTGCGGGAATGCGTGGGGCGTATCGTTCAATTCGCCAAGCGGCGCGACGTGGCGGTTTTTGTCGTCGGGCACGTCACCAAGGAAGGCGCGATCGCCGGTCCGCGGGTCGTCGAGCACATGGTGGACACGGTCATGTACTTCGAGAACGACCCGGCCAGCCGGTACACGCTGATTCGGACCGTCAAGAATCGTTTCGGCGCCAGCGGCGAGATGGGCGTTTTTGCGATGGGCGCTGCCGGTTTTCGCGAGGTCAGGAATCCGTCGGCGATATTCCTGTCGCGGGACACCGTGGACGAGCCCGGCAGCCTCGTTTCGGTCGCCTGGGAAGGCAGCCGCCCGCTGCTCGTCGAGTTGCAGGCGCTGGTCGCCGAGGGCGGCTCCGGTTATCCGAAACGGGTCGCTCAGGGCGTCGATCAGAACCGGATCGCCCTGTTGCTCGCCGTGCTTCAGCGACACGGGGGCATACAGCTCGGCGCCGAGGACGTATTCGTCAACGTGGTCGGCGGCCTGCGCATCGGCGAAACTGCGGTCGACCTGCCGTCGCTGCTGGCGATCGTCTCGAGCTTTCGCGATCGTAGCTGCCGGGCCCGGCTGGTCAGTTTCGGCGAGGTCGGCCTGGCGGGCGAGGTCCGCCCGGTCCGGTTCGGCGCCGAGCGCGTCGCCGCGGCAGCCAAGCAGGGATATGCCATAGCCATCGTGCCGCAGGCCAATGTGCCGAAGCGCCCGCCGAAGGACATCGAGGTGATTGGCGTGACACGCCTGCGCGAGGCGCTGGAGGCCTGTTTCTGAGGCGAGGTAATGATCACTCGACATCACTCGACAAAAGGGACGGCGTACCGCTTTTCGTAGACGATTCGTTTCGGCAGCCTCATGCGATCCGCGCCTGGTAGCTGCCGATAGGTTTCACCGGAGCTGCTCGACACGTGCCCGGTATTCGTCGATCCGATGATCGGGCCTATTCGGCGCGTTTCTCGTTTTCGACGATACGCTTGCCGATGCGGACCGTGCGTATGCGGTTTTCGTCGCTGGCGATGATCTCGATCGGGTAGCCGTCGATCTTGAGACAGGTCGTGGGTTCCGGAATCGTCTCCAGCATTTCGACGATCAGGCCGTTGAGGGTTTTCGGACCTTCGGTGGGCAGCTCCCAGCCCTGCGCCCGATTGAGCTCGCGGATATTGGCGGTCGCACTGACGAGGTAGAAGTCCGACGACTCGCGAATGATGTCCTCGTCTTCGTCGGACGGACCGGTGGTGAATTCTCCGACGATTTCCTCGAGGATATCCTCGAGCGTCACGATCCCCTGGATGTCGCCGTACTCGTCCACGACCAGCGCAATGCGTTCCCGCCGCCGTTGGAACTGAACCAATTGCGTGCTGAGCGGCGTGCCCTCGGGCACGAAGTACGGTTCCTCGAGCAGGTCCAGCAAGGATTTGCGATCCAGCGCCAGTTTCGCGAAATTCGCGAGTTTACGCAGGTGCAGTACGCCGACGACCTGGTCGATGTTGTCCCGATACACCGGCAGGCGCGTGTGTTCACTTTGCTGGATGATTCGCTGGATGACCTGATCGTCCTCGTCGAGGTCGATGCCGAGAATTTCGTTGTGAGGCACCATGACGTCGTCGACGGACACTTTCTCCAGATCCAGGATGCTGATGAGCATCTGCCGGTAACGATTGGAAATGCGATGCCCGGCTTCGTGCACGACGGTGCGCAGTTCCTCGCGAGTCAGCGAGTCGAGCACGGCATCGTCGGGTCGGACCCCGAGCAGGTAGAGCACACCGTTCGATGCGGTGTTGGTCAGCCAGACGATCGGATACGTGATCTTCAGTAACGGGTAATACACCAGCGCGGCGGGAAACGCGATCCGTTCCGGATGCAGGGCCGCCAGTGTTTTCGGCGCCGCTTCCGCGAAAATCAGCACGGTCAGGGTCAGCAGCAGGGTGCCGATGGCAACCGCGGGTTCTCCGCCGATTTCGAGCGCGATCAGGGCAACCAGCGAAGCCGCCGAGAAATTCACCAGGTTGTTGCCGAGCAGGATCAGGCCGATCAGGCGATCGGGCCGTTGCAGCAGTCGTTCGGCGAGTCTTGCCGCGCGATGTCCCTGCCGAGCCTTGTGTCGTAACTGGTAGCGGTTCAGGCTGACCAGCGCCGTCTCCGAGCCTGAGAAGCAGGCCGACAGCAGCAGCAGGAATACCAGCAGCCCGAACAGGGCGGATAGCGAAACGTCTTCGCCCAACGAGTGGGCACCTCCCGGAAACGACCGTACGCCGCCAGTTCAGCAGCCCGTTTGCGGACTGTCAAGGAACGACTAAGCCGGAGCGCCCGCAGACGACCTGTCAGGACCGCCGTGAGCGCAGGCTCGAAGCGTCAGCTCCAGCTTCTGTTCAGCACCTCCTCGAGTATGAAGCGGGTGCCGAAATAGGCGAGCAACAACAGCAGGAAACCGCCGAGATACAGGTAGACCGCAGCGCGTCCGCGCCAGCCGGCGATGTAACGCCCGGTGACCAGCACGCCGAACACGGCGAGCGCGAGCAGCGACAAGACCGTCTTGTGCGCGAGATGCTGGGCGAACAGGTCCTCGACGAACGAGAAGCCCGATACGACCGACAGCGCCAGCAATGCAAAACCGGCTGTCGTTACTCCGTACAGGACACGCTCGGTCATCTCAAGCGGCGCGAACAGATGATTCATCGCCGATATCTTCGCAGCCCGCAGGCGCCGATCCTGTATCAGTGCGTAAAGACCGACGATGGCGCCGGCCGTCAGCAATCCGTAGGCAAACATCGACAACAGCACGTGGGTCTGCATCTGCCAGGTCAATGCCGCGCCCTCCGACGGCCCGGTTTCGGGCACGACGGCGAGGGCGGCAAGGGCGGCGAGTAGCAACAACCCTGCCGAGAGCCCGCGCAGGCTCCGTTCCACCGCGGCCAATAGCGCAATAGTCGCCAACTGCAGGCCGATCAGCGAGACGGCGCCGCCCAGCGTCAGGGCCAGCGTGCCGCCGGGAGCCACGGCGGTAAGCAAGAGCCGCAGGTGGGCGTGGACGCCGATCGTGACCAGTATCAGGGAGGCGATAACCAGAATACGGGCGCGCTTGGCGTGTTGTGGAAAACGGCTCAACGCAAAGGCCACGGCGGCGATTGCGTACAGAAAAGGAAGTGTGATTTGAAACACAGAAACTCGTTGGTTGTTAACCTACCGTTTCAGCTCTCACGATGATCCCATATGGCGAAGTTCAATAGAACCCTAGAGCCCTTATTCCTCTCGATCAAAGAGCTTTTGACGGGAACGGCGTAGAATAGCCCTAGTAGAATTGCCCTAGTACGTGCTGATCGAGAGGACCGGATCGAAATGCGAATTAGGATACTGGGTTGCAGCGGCGGCATCGGGGCGGGGTCCCGAACTTCGGCGATGCTGGTCGATGACGACGTGCTCATCGACGCCGGGACCGGTATCGGCGATCTCGCGCTCGAGGACCTGGATTCGATCCGCCATGTTTTCCTGACCCATGCGCACCTGGATCATGTTGCGGGATTGCCGATGCTCGTGGACCGCGTCTTCGACGAGAACTTCGAGACGCCGCTGACCGTTTACGCGCGCGAAGAGACCCTGCGGGCGATCCAGGCGCATCTGTTCAACGACGTCATATGGCCCGACTTCGCGCGGCTGCCGTCGCCCGAGAATCCGATGCTTCGTTACCACGTCTGTAGCCCCGGCGATACGGTCACGATCAATCGCCGGGATTTCTACGCGGTCGATGTCATGCACACTGTACCGTCACTCGGTTTCACCGTTCAGAATTCGGGCGGCGCGTTCGCCGTCAGCGGCGATACCAAGACCAACGAGACCTTGTGGCCGGTACTCAACGCCTGCGAAGTCCTGCGGGTGCTGGTGATCGAAGTGTCGTTTCCCGACGAGATGGAACAGCTCGCAAACGAGGCCGGTCACTATTGTCCCCGAACCCTGACGCGAGACCTCGAACGCCTGCGCCACAGCCCGGAGATCTGGCTTACCGGCATGAAACCCGGTGAGGAAGAGCGTATCTACGAGCAGGTGATTCGTTCGGCGCCCGATCGCAGCATACAGATGCTGACCCGCGGTACCGTCCTCAACGTCTGACGGCGATTCGTCCGTTTCGGGACCGTGGCCGGCATCCGGCTCGGGATGCACGAAATCACATCGCCGCGCCACCGTTGCCACTTCCAGCAAGGCTGTGGGAGCGTGTAGACTCGCGTCACCATGTTCGACACTCTCAGCGAGCGACTCACGACAGCGGCCCGCAGCCTGACCGGCAAGGGCAGGCTGACGGATGCGAACATCAAGGACACGATCCGGCAACTGAGGCTTGCCTTGCTGGAAGCCGACGTTGCGTTGCCGGTCGTCAAAGCCTTCATCGAGCGGATCAGGGAACAGGCCGTCGGCCAGGAGGTGTCCAAAAGCCTGACTCCCGGCCAGGCCTTCGTCAAGATCGTCAACGACGAACTCGTGCGCATCCTGGGCGAGGGACACGCGCCGCTGGACCTGAAGGAACAGCCGCCGGTCGTGATCCTGCTGGCCGGTCTGCAGGGCGCCGGCAAGACCACGACGGCCGCGAAGCTCGCAAGGCGCCTGATCGAGAAAGACCGCAAACGCGTGATGCTGGTCAGCGCCGACGTCTACCGTCCGGCGGCGATATTGCAACTCGAGACGCTTGCCGCCGAGGTCGGCGCCCTGTATTGCGAAAGCGATGCCGGCGAGGCGCCCGTCCGGATCGTCGAACGCGCGCTCGACGAAGCGCGACGGTCGCACGCCGATGTGTTGATAGTGGACACCGCCGGCAGGCTACATGTCGACCAGGCGATGATGGACGAGGTCGCCCAGGTACATGCGGCAGCCGGTCCGAGGGAGACCCTGTTCGTCGTGGACAGCATGGCGGGCCAGGATGCGGTCAACGCGGCCCGGTCCTTCGACGAGGGTTTACCGCTGACCGGCGTGATCCTGACCAAGGCGGACGGCGACGCCAAAGGCGGTGTCGCGCTGTCGGTGCGCGAGGTGACGGGTAAACCGATACGTTTCCTCGGTGCCGGCGAAAAAACCGATGCGCTCGAAGCCTTTCACCCCGACCGTATGGCATCGCGCATACTCGGCATGGGTGACGTGCTGTCGCTGGTCGAGGACATCGAGGACCGGGTCGATCGGGAGAAAACCGAAAAACTCGCAAAAAAGCTAAAAAAAGGTCGCGGCTTCGACCTGGCGGATCTCAAAGCGCAGCTTGAGCAGATGCTCAACATGGGCGGTATGGCCGCGATGCTCGAGAAATTACCGCTGCCGGGTAACGTCAATCCCGCGGCCTTGAAAGACGAAGCCGGCGGGAAGCGGATGCGCCGGCAGATTGCGATCATCGACTCGATGACCCCGTCGGAACGCCGTTTTCCGAAGTCGATCAACGGTTCCAGGAAAAAGCGAATCGCCGCCGGCAGCGGCCTCGAGGTGCAGGACGTCAACCGACTCCTGAAACAACACGCCCAGATGGAAAAAATGATGAAAAAGCTGTCGCGCGGCGGCATGAAAAAAATGCTGCGCGGCATGCCGGGAGGCGGCCTGCCGCCCGGGTTTCGCTGAGCGCGATCCGGCGTGCCCGGACCGCCCGGGGGTTGCCCTAGTGGTTGCCCTATTGGTTGCCTTGGGGCCGCCCGGGAATCTGCCGGAATCCGGGGAAGAGCCCGCTGAAAAAGGACTTCACTTTCGGGCCGAAACCGGTACAATTTCGGGTTTTCCCCGGACCGCCCGGGGCTTAGGCGTGTCCGCCTCACTCTGACAATCGAACGGAACAGCCAATGGTCAGCATTCGTCTCTCGCGCGCCGGCGCGAAGAAGCGTCCCTTTTATCACCTGGTGGTCACCGACAGCCGTAATCGTCGGGACGGCCGGTACATCGAGCGTGTGGGCTACTTCAACCCGGTGGGCCGGGAACACGAGCAGAACCTGCGTATCGATCTCGAGCGTGTGGATTACTGGATCGGCCAGGGTGCCAGGCCGTCCGAGCGCGTGGCATCGCTGCTCAAGACGCATCGCAAGGCGGCCGCTGACGTCGCCTCGTAGGGAGCCGCCGGTCTCGCAGGGCCCGGACGACGGCTCGATACGGCCGACGGTCGTCATCGGGCGCATAACGGGGCCGTTCGGCGTTCGGGGTTGGTGTAGGCTTCATTCGTACACCGAACCGCGCGAGGCATTGATCGATTACGATGCCTGGCGAATCGGGGAGGGTGACGACTGGCGGCCCGTGACGGTTGCCGAGGGTCGTCGCCACGGCAAGACGGTCATCGTCCGCTTCGACGGCGTGGAGGATCGCGAGGCGGCGCTGGCGCTGGTGGGCCTGGACATTTCGGTGCCGCGGGCGTCCCTGCCGGACCTCGGCGAAGGCCGGTACTACTGGCACGACCTCGAGGGGCTGGAAGTGCGGCGGCAAGACGGGACCGCGATCGGCCGGGTTCGCGAGTTGTTGGAGACCGGCGCGAACGACGTGCTGGTCGTGGACGGCGAACGCGAAACGCTGATTCCGTTCGTCGTCGGAAAGTTTGTGCTCGACGTGGATTTGGCCCGGGGTCGAATCCTCGTCGATTGGGAATGGGACTGACGGGAAGGGACTGACGACATGCACATTGGCGTGGTCAGTATCTTCCCGGAAATGATCGACTGCATCGCCGCGTATGGTGTGGTCGGGCGTGCGATCGAGAGCGGCCGGGTGCGGCTGTCCTCGAGCGACCCCCGAAACCATGCGAAGGACGCGCACCGTACCGTGGACGACCGGCCATACGGCGGCGGGCCGGGCATGGTGATGAAGTTCGAGCCGCTCGCCGCGGCCGTTCGCGAACTGCGTGCGGGCTTGCCGGCGGGCGCGAAGGTAATCTGCCTGTCGCCGCAGGGCAGGGTATTCGGCCAGGCCGATGCAAGTCGGCTGGCGGACTCGCCGGGATTCGTGCTCGTTGCGGGACGTTACGAGGGCATCGACGAGCGTTTGATCGACAGTGAGGTCGACGAGGAGCTGTCGCTCGGCGACTTCGTGCTGTCGGGCGGCGAGCTGGCGGCGATGGCGGTGATCGACGCCGTGACCCGGCTGTTGCCGGGTGTGCTGGGCGATGCGGATTCGGCGCGGCAGGACTCGTTCATGGACGGGCTGCTCGACCATCCGCACTACACGCGGCCGGAAACGGTCGAGGGGCGGCGGACGCCGCCGGTGCTGTTGTCGGGCGATCATGCGAAGATCATGCGATGGCGGCAAAAGCAGGCTTTGGGCCGAAGTTTCGAACGACGGCCGGACCTGCTCGAGAAACTCGAGTTGAGCGCCGAGCAGCGTGAGCTGCTCGACGAGTATTTGAAAGAAAGTATTTGAAAGAACGTGGATTGCCCCGACGGTATCCGGCGTCCGGCGCCTGATCCGGCACGACATGCAGGTATATGATCCAGGTATTAGGACTCCCCAGGTATTAGGACTAATGAACAAGATTATCGACGCGATCGAACAAGAACAGATGAGCAAGGAAATCCCCGAGTTTGCGCCCGGGGACACCGTGGTCGTACAGGTCAGGGTCAAGGAAGGCAACCGCGAGCGCCTGCAGGCGTTCGAGGGGGTAGTCATCGCAAGACGCAACCGCGGTCTGAATTCGTCGTTTACCGTACGCAAGATCTCACACGGCGAAGGGGTCGAGCGCGTGTTCCAGACCTACAGCCCGACGGTCGAGTCGATTAAGGTGAAACGCCGCGGCGACGTGCGTCGCGCCAAGCTCTATTACCTGCGCGGCCGCACCGGCAAAGCCGCCAGGATCAAGGAAAAGATCTAAGACTCACGGCCGGGGATGCCGGATATTTCTGGCCTGGACTGTGCCGTTTTTGCAGTCGACGACCAGACTGCGCGGGCTGCGGCTCCATGTGTCTACTGACAATTTGTCTACCGACAATGTGTCTATCGACAATGGACAAGATCGTCTAATCGATCGTCATGTGTCTGTCGGCAATCGACAAGATAGCCCGATCGATTGTTAGTGTTCGTGTCGGCAATCGATGAGATAACCTAATCGATTGTGATGAGTCTGCCGACAACAACAGGATTGTCCAACGATTGTGAACGGATTCCAGGCTGAACCAATTCCCTGCGGCGGTGTCATTCGTGGCATGGCGAACGTCAAGCATGGTCGCGGCCTGGCGACAACCAGGCTCCGCAGTTCCCTGATGGCGACCGGCACCGCGTTTCTGGCGCTGTCGTGCACGGGCTGTGCGTCGCTGGTGTCCTCGGCCGCCGCCGGGTTTGCCGACAACCTGTCGGATGCGATGCTGGCGCAAAACGATCCGGAAACGGTGCGCGCGGCCGCGCCGACCTTCATGGTAACGCTGGACAGCCTGATCCTGGACGATCCGGACAACCCGGAGCTGTTGTCCGCGGCGGCAAACCTCTACGCCTCCTACGGCGCGGTATTCGCCGACGACGAGCTCAGGGCAATGCGGCTGACCGACCGCGCCAGGAGCTACGCCCAGAGCGCACTCTGCGTCGAATACGAGCCCTCCTGCGCCTGGCCGGACAGCAACTACGACAGCTTCGTGGCTGCGCTGGAAGGCATCGGGCCCAGGCACGCGGAGCGGCTCTACGACTACGGTTTTGCCACGCTCGCCTACCTGAGGGCGCACAGCGCCGACTGGAACGCGCTGGCCGAGCTGCCGCAGGCGGAAGCGCTGTTCGACCATTATCTGGAAATTGCAGGCGACAGCGCCGAGATATCGGTGTACACCTACATGGGCATCCTGCTGACCTTGCGGCCGCCGGCCCTCGGCGGGCGGCCGGAAGAAGCGCGGGCACATTTCGAGCGTGCGATCGAGCTCAGCGGCGGACGCGATCTCGGCGCGAAGGTGGAGTTTGCCCGCGGCTACGCGCGCCTGGTCTACGAGCGCGAGCTGCACGACCGGCTGCTGAAGGAGGTGATCGAAGCCGATCCGGCGGCCGATAGCCTGACGCTCGGCAACGTGTTGGCCAAGGAGCAGGCGGTACGCTTACTCGCGGAAGCGGACGAGTATTTTTGACGATTGTTCTTCACGATTGTTCTTCACGATCGTTCTTCACGATCGTTCTTCACGATCGTTCTTCAAGTGCCGGCGGAGCCGGTTTGGAATGCACACGGACATAGATTCATGAAACGAGTACTCCTGACCCTGATCTGCCTGTCTGCGGCTGCCGTCGCACAAGCCGCGACGCTCAAGATTGCCACGGTCACGCCCGAAGGTTCGCAGTGGATGAAGGACATGCGCGCCAGCGCAAAGGAGATCCGCGAGCTGACCGACGGCCGCGTACAGATCAAATATTACGGCGGCGGCGTCATGGGCGACGACGACAAGGTTCTCGGC
The DNA here is from genome assembly GCA_028279985.1 of Woeseiaceae bacterium. Classification (GTDB taxonomy): domain Bacteria; phylum Pseudomonadota; class Gammaproteobacteria; order Steroidobacterales; family Woeseiaceae; genus UBA1847. Next base: position 166,820 of record JANQMR010000018.1, on the reverse strand, counting down.
AAGATCCGTATCGGCGCGCTGCACGGCGGTGCATTTACGAGCTCGGCGCTCGCCGCGCGTTATCCGGATCTCAATCTCTACGGGCTGCCGCTGGTATTCGACAGCGAAGACGAGGCGGCTTATGTCCGCGAACGTCTCGACGGGCGCCTGCGCGAGGGCCTGGAAGAGGCCGGTTTCGTGAGCTTCGGTTTTGCCGCGGGCGGCTTTGCAGTCCTGATGTCGAATACGCCGGTGCGATCGCTGGACGACCTTAAGGGCAAACGCGTCTGGGTACCCGAAGGCGACCCGATTTCCTATGCTTCGATGGAGGCGCTGTCCCTGTCGCCGGTGACGCTGCCGTTGACCGACGTGCTGACCGGGCTGCAAACGGGCCTGCTCGACATCGTCGCGGTGTCGCCGATCGGCGCGCTGGTTTTGCAGTGGCACACGAAGCTGCAGTACGTGAACGATCTGCCGCTGGTTTACACCGTGGGATTCATGGCGGTCGAAAAACGCGCTTTCGAGAAACTCTCCCAGGCCGACCAGGGTATCGTGCGCGAGGTCATGGAGAAGACCTACGCCAGTTTCGACAAGGTCAACCTGATGGACAACCGGGAAGCCTATGATGCCTTGCTGAACACCGGTATCGAGAACGTGCCCTTCGACACCGCCGAGTTCGAGCGGGTTCGCAAGCGACTGCTGGATACGAACCGCCGCCTGGTCGAGCAAAGCGAAATCAGCGACGATCTCTACGATGAGATGATGCAACACGTCGAGGAGTACCGAATCGGGGCCGGGAGCGCGGCCGCCCGATAAGCGGAACTCGCGAGCGACGGAGTGCCCGGGTGACGCGCGGTCTGGCCTCGGTATTCGATCGGCTCGACAGGCTGGGCCGCATCGCGGAGAATATCGCCCTGGCCGTGCTGCTCGCCGGCATGGCCTTGCTGTCTTTCGGCCAGATCATCCTGCGCGAGGTCTTTGAGACCGGCGTCATCTGGGCGGACGAACTCGTCCGGCTGTCGGTCCTTTGGCTGGCCATGGTCGGCGCGATCGCGGCGACACGCGACGACCGGCATATTCGGATCGATGCCTTGTCGCACCTGCTGCCGCCGGTCGCGGTGTCGCTGATCCGGATGATCGTCGATCTGTTTGCCGCGGTCGTCTGCGCCGCGCTGGCGTGGCACACCTGGCGTTATCTCCAGGTCGAGATCGAATTCGAAGACACGGTGCTGGTGGACACGCCGGCCTGGATCGCACACGTGGTCGTGCCCGCCGCGATGGCCTTGACCGCCTACCGTTTTGCCGTACTGGCGGTCCGGCGGCTCGTCGAGCTCACCTTGGGCAAGCGTAGCGGGACGAAACCGTGATGCTGCTCAGCCTGGTCTTGATCGTGCTGGCGATACTCGGCGCGCCCTTGTTCGCGGTGATCGCCACCAGCGCCATGGCCGGTTTCCTGCGCGAGGATACCGATCTGATGGTGGTGGCGATCGAGTTGCTCAGGCTTGCCGATCTGCCGTTCCTGGTCGCGATCCCGCTGTTCACGTTCGCGGGTTATCTGTTGAGCGAAAGTAACGCGCCCAGGCGCCTGGTGCGGCTGACCGGCGCGCTGCTGGGCTGGATGCCGGGCGGACTGGCGCTGGTGGCGCTGGCGGCCTGCGCGTTCTTTACCGCCTTCACGGGCGCCTCCGGCGTGACCATCATCGCGCTGGGCGCCATTCTGTACCCGGCACTCAAGCACGACGGGTATCCGGACCGATTCAACCTGGGCCTGGTGACCTCCTCGGGCAGTCTCGGCCTGCTCTTCGCGCCGTCGCTGCCGCTGATCCTCTACGGCGTCATTGCCGAGGAACCGATCGACGACCTGTTCCTGGCAGGCATACTCCCGGGCCTTCTGATGCTCTTGATGCTCGCCGCCTGGAGCCTGTGGGTGAGTCGCGGTAACGACCGGCCGCTGAAGGCGTTCTCGTGGAGAGAACTCGGCGCCGCGCTGCGAGAGTCGATCTGGGAGATTCCGCTGCCGTTCGTCGTCCTGGGGGGCATCTACTCCGGGTTTTTCGCCGTATCGGAGGCTGCGGCCGTCACGGCGCTCTACGTTTTTGTCGTCGAAGTCCTGATTTTGCGGGAGATTCGTTTCGTCGAGCTGCCGAACGTGATTCGCCAGTCGATGGTGCTCGTCGGCGGAATACTGATCATTCTGGCCGTCTCCCTGGCATCGACCAACTACATGATCTCGGCCGGGATTCCGGAGAGACTGCTGGACCTGACCGCGAGCTTCGTGACCAGCGAGCTGACTTTCCTGATCCTGTTGTTGGTCTTCTTGCTGATTCTCGGTGCAATCCTCGACATCTTCTCGGCCATCGTACTGGTCGTGCCCTTGATCCTGCCGATTGCCTACGAATACGGCGTCGATCCTATTCATCTGGGCATCGTGTTTCTCGCGGCCATGCAGCTCGGCTACATGACACCGCCGGTCGGGCTCAATCTGTTCATTGCGAGCTATCGCTTCGAAAAACCCATCTTGCACGTGTATGCTGCAACGCTGCCGTTTCTTCTGATTCTGGCCGTGTCCGTAATACTGATCACATTCTGGCCGAGCCTGTCGCTCATGCTGTTGTCCGAGTAAGCCCCATGAAAAAGCCCAATCTGTTCGTCCGGTTGCTGTCGATCCTTTGGACCGGCGTCAACGGTGTTCGCAAGGTCTTGCACCTGATGCTTCTGTTGCTCATCTTCGGTGTGTTTTTCGGCGCGATGGCAGTCGCGCCGCCGGGCATGCCGGATCGTGCGGCGCTCTTTTTGCAGCCGGGCGGTTACCTGGTCGACCAGCTCGCCGGCGATCCCTTCGAACGGGCATTCCAGGAATCGTTCGGCGACGGCGTTCAACAGGTCTTGATCCAGGATGTCGTGGACGCCCTGGGCCATGCCAAAGACGACGCCCGGATCGAGGCCGTGCACCTCGAGCTCAGCGGGTTCGCGGGCGGGGGCTTGAGCAAGCTGCGGCGCGTTGCCGCCGCCATCGAGGACTTCCGCGCTTCCGGTAAACCGGTGATAGCAAGCGGCGATTTTCTGACCCAGGGTGGGCTGTATCTCGGTGCGTACGCCGACGAGCTGTACATACTGCCCGAGAGTCTCGTGATCCTGCAGGGATACGGCGCGTATCGAACGTATTTCAGGGACGCGATCGACAAGCTCAGGCTGGACTGGAACATCTTCCGCGTCGGTACCCACAAGTCCTTCGTCGAGCCGTTTACCCGGATGGACATGTCCGATGAGGACCGGGAATCGACGCAGGACCTGATCGACCAGCTCTGGACCATGTACGACGCCGACGTGTCGGCGGCGCTCGGTCTGGAGCGGGGCGCGGTCGCCGAGTATGCGGACGCGATCGTCGAGCTCGCTGCCGCGGCCGGGGGCGACGTCGGATCGGCAGCCAGGGACCATGGACTCGTCGACGAGCTGCTGACCCGGCAGCAGGTCCGGGACCGGATGATCGAACTGGTCGGCGAGGACCCCGCCAAGGCGGATACGTACTCGTCCATCGGCGTTCGGGACTATCTCGATCTGAAGCGACTCACGGACGGCGGCAGCGCCGGCGACGACACGGTCGCGATTGTCGTCGCCTCGGGCGAGTTCCTGTTCGGCGATCACCCGCCGGGCGTCGTGGGCGGCGACTCCGTCAGCGCCTTGCTGCGGCGCGCGCTCAACGACGATTCGGTCAAAGCCGTCGTGCTCAGGATCGACAGCCCCGGCGGCAGCATGCTGGCTTCGGAAGTGATCGCGCACGAGATCGCCGCGCTCAGAAACGCCGGCAAGCCGGTGGTTGCATCCCTGTCGAGCGTCGCGGCCTCGGCGGGCTATTACATTGCCGCCGCCACCGACAGGATCTTCGCGAACTCGGCCTCGATCACCGGCTCGATCGGGATCTTCGGCATGTTCCCGACTTACCAGCGCAGCGCCGCCGCGCTCGGCGTCGCCAACGACGGCGTGGGCACGGCGGTCCTTTCGGGGGCGTTCCGTCCGGACCGGGCAATGTCGGAACCGTCGAAACAACTGTTCCAACTGGTCGTCAATGACGGTTACGACGATTTCCTGACCCACGTCGCCGACTTCCGGGACATGCCCAAGAATGACGTGGACGCCGTCGGGCAGGGCCGCGCGTGGACCGGAGACGACGCCCTGGCCCACGGTCTGATCGACGCGCTGGGTACCCTGGAGGATGCGATAGCGGCGGCCGCAGAGCTCGCCGGACTCGCGGAGGGCGATTACGGTGAAGTCGTCATCGAAGAAGAGCTCTCGCCCGAGGAACAGTTCGTCATCGAGCTGTTCACGGTGGCCGGGCGGGTGGGCCTGGACCCGGGTTCGTTCGCGTGGCGGCCGTCGTCGCTGGCGCGGATCGCCGAAAGAATCGAAAACGCGATCGAGCCTTTGACACGATTCAACGATCCGAAAGGCATCTATTCACATTGCTTCTGCCGGTTCGAATGACGTCCGCCGGCCGGCGCCGGCTAGTGGGTGTTGGTAGGGGTGGGCGCTGATGGGTGCCGATGTGGGACCGCGGTTCGATCGCCCGCGCGGGCGCCCGCGCAGTCTCAGTTCCAGTGCAGGATGATCTTGCCGGACCGCCCCGATTCCATCAGCGCGAAGGCGGGCAGGTAGTCGTCGATGTCGAAATGATGGGTAATGACGGGCAGGATGTCGAGCCCGCTCTGCAGCATGCTGGCCATCTTGTACCAGGTCTCGAACATCTCGCGGCCGTAGATGCCCTTGATGATCAGCCCCTTGAAGATCACCTCGTTCCAGTCGATCGGCATGTCCTCGGGCGGAATGCCGAGCAAGGCCACTTTGCCGCCGTGGTGCATGGCCTCGAGCAGGCTGCGGAAGGCCTGCGGGTTGCCCGACATCTCCATGCCGACGTCGAAACCCTCGGTCATGCCCAGTGCTTTCATCGTGTCGTCAAGCGACTCGCGTGAGACGTTCAGCGCGACCGAGGCCCCCATCTTCCGGGCCAGCTCCAGGCGATAGTCGTTGACATCGGTGACGACGACGTGACGAGCGCCGGCGTAACGGGCGATCGCCGCCGCCATGATGCCGATCGGTCCCGCGCCGGTGATCAATACGTCTTCGCCCACCAGGTCGAAGGACAGCGCCGTATGTGCGGCATTGCCGAGCGGATCGAGTATCGACGCCATGTCGTCGGTGATCGAGTCCGGTAGCTTGAATACGTTGAAAGCCGGAACCGACAGGTATTCGGCGAAAGCGCCCGGGCGGCTCACGCCGACACCGACCGAGCTCCGGCACAGGTGCCTGCGGCCCGCCCGGCAGTTGCGGCAGTGGCCGCAGGTGATGTGGCCCTCCGCGGACACCCGGTCGCCGACGGCGAACCCCCGTACCTCGCTGCCGCACTCGACGATCTTTCCCGAGAATTCGTGTCCGACGGCCATCGGTACCGGAATCGTTTGACGGGCCCATTCGTCCCATTGATAGATGTGGATGTCGGTGCCGCAAATCGCGGTCCTGTTGACTCTGATCAGTACGTCGTTATGACCGACGCCCGGCGGATCGATGTCCTGCATCCAGATTCCTCGTTCGGATTTTGCTTTGACGAGGGCTTTCATCGGTGCACGACCTCCGGCTGAGGACCGATATCGATTCCAAGCAACGCCTTCATCGGCGCGCGGCGTCCGGCGCAGGGCCGATCGTGTTCCCGTTCTCGACCGGCGCTTTCATCAGTGAATGACTCCGAGCTCACGGCCGACGCCGGTAAAGGCCTCGACCGCTCGGTCCAGGTGCTCGCGAGTGAGCCCGGCGGACATCTGCGTACGGATTCTGGCCTCGCCTTTCGGCACCACCGGGTACGCGAAGCCGACGACGTACACGCCGCGCTCGAGCAGCCTGTCGGCCATCTCGGTGGCGAGTTTCGCATCGCCGAGCATGACCGGGATGATCGGATGGGTACCAGGCTTCAGGTCGAAACCGCGCTCCTGCATTTTTTCGCGGAAGTACCTGGCATTCCAGTGCAAACGTTCGCGCAGCGAGGTGTCGCGCTCGAGCAAGTCGAATACGGCCAGCGAGGTCGCCGCGATTACCGGGGCGACCGAATTCGAAAACAGGTACGGACGTGAACGCTGCCTGAGCCAGCCGACGATCTCCCGGCGGCCGGACGTGAAGCCGCCGGAGGCGCCGCCCAGGGCCTTGCCGAGCGTACCGGTGATGATGTCGATCTTGCCCGTCACGTCCCGGTACTCGTGTGTCCCGCGCCCGCCGGCGCCCATGAAGCCGGTCGCGTGGCAGTCGTCGATCATCGTCAGCGCGCCGTGTTCCTCGGCAAGCCGGCAGATTGCGTCCAGATTGGCAATAGTGCCGTCCATCGAAAACACGCCGTCGGTGACGATCAGTCGCACGTTGGCATCCTTTGCCGCGATGAGCTGCGCGTTCAGGTCGTCCATGTCGTCGTGCCGGTAGCGAAACCGCCGTGCCTTGCAAAGCCTGATACCGTCGATGATGCTCGCATGGTTCAGCGCGTCGCTGATGACGGCGTCCTCCGGGCCTAGCAGGGTTTCGAACAGACCGCCGTTGGCGTCGAAACAGGACGGGTAGAGGATCGTGTCCTCGGTGCCCAGGAAACCGGTAATACGCTGTTCCAGGTCTTTGTGAATCGTCTGTGTGCCGCAGATGAAACGCACCGAGGCGACGCCGTAACCGAAATTGTCCAGCGCCTCGTGCGCGGCGGCGACGACATCCGGATGATTGGCGAGCCCGAGGTAGTTGTTTGCGCACAGGTTCAACACGTGTTCGGTTGCGCCGTTGCTGCGAACGTCGATGTCCGCCTGCTGGGGACCCGCGATGAGTCTCTCGGTCTTGAACAGTCCCTCCGAGCGCAAGGCTTCCGTTCGTTCGGCGAGCTCGGTCAGATACTCTTGTGGCAACGGAATCTCCCCTTCGGTTTTCTCGTGGGTTCTCTAATGGGTTCTCTCGGCGGGAGCGTCTGGATACTTCCGGACAACGGTATCTCCCTCAGTCGTTTTCGCCGGAGTATATCAGGAGGGTCCGGCACAGGGAGCGCGCTGCCTCGTGCCGCGACCCGCAGAACCTTTGCAGTTGAAATGACGCCCGGGCGGGGCGTGCGGTATCCGACCTTACTCGAGTCCGATGTCGTTTACCCCGAAGTCGCTATACGCAGTTCGAATTTGCTGCCCTATAATCCCGGCCTCGTCACCCGGTAAAGGGATCGGTCGGCCAGTCCCGAGTCGGTCCCGAAAAGGAACCCCGAACATGCGTCTGACGGATCAAACCGCTGCCCGGCCGAGCCCCCTCGGTCACGTCAACGATAGCTACCTGGCCGATGAGGAGACCCTGGTCGGGGAACTGACCGCAGCCGCCGATCCGGGCGACGCGGCGCGGGAGAAAATCCAGGGTATCGCCGCCGGACTGGTCCGCTCCGTCAGGCGGCACCGGGAAAAAGAAGGCGGCATGGATGCGTTTTTGCAGCAATACGATTTGTCGTCGGAAGAGGGCGTGCTGCTGATGTGCATCGCCGAGGCGCTGCTGCGCATCCCGGACGCCGACACGGCGGACAAGCTCATCGCCGACAAGATCACCTCGGCCAGGTGGCGGGACCATCTCGGCGAAAGCGACTCCTTGTTCGTCAATGCCTCGACCTGGGGCCTGATGCTGACGGGCAGGCTGCTTAGCCTCGACGACGTGGAGAAGCTCAATCCCGCCCGGATGCTCGGCCGTCTTGCGGGCCGCGCCGGGGAGCCGGTCGTACGCACGGCGATGCGCCAGGCGATGCGGATCATGGGCCATCAGTTCGTCATGGGACGCACGATCGGCGAGGCGCTCAAGCGCTCGGCAAAAAAAGACAACGCGGCCTACCGTTACTCCTACGACATGTTGGGCGAAGCGGCCCTGACCGCGGTCGATGCCGAACGTTATTACGATGCCTATCAGCAGGCGATCACCGAAATCGGCAACAGCGAGACCGCGGCAGTCGAGTACGTGTTTTCCGCGCCGAGCATCTCGGTCAAGCTCTCCGCGCTGCATCCGCGTTATTCCTGGCAGAACGCCGACCGGGTGTTGAAGGAGCTTTTGCCGCAGGTAACGGAACTCGTGAGACATGCCCGGGACTCGGGAATCGCCTTGACCATCGACGCCGAGGAGGCCGATCGCCTGGAGCTGTCCTTGCAGATCTTCGAGGGTGTGTACCGCGATCATTCGTTGGCCGACTACGAAGGTTTCGGTCTTGCGGTACAGACTTACCAGCGCCGTGCGAAGGACGTGCTCGGTTTTCTAGCCGGACTCGCCGGCGATGCCGGCCGCCGCATACCGGTACGCCTGGTCAAGGGCGCTTATTGGGACACCGAGATCAAGCGGGGTCAGGAACAAGGGCTCGAAAGCTATCCGGTGTTCACGCGCAAGGCTCACACCGACGTGTCTTATCTAGCCTGTTCACGCCAGGCGCTGGCTGCGGGCAGCGCCCTCTATCCGCAATTCGCGACCCACAACGCGCACACGCTGGCGAGTATTCTCCACGCCGCCGGTTCGCGCCGCGACTACGAGTTCCAGCGGCTGCACGGCATGGGCGAGGCTTTGTACGCCGAGGTGATCGATCCCGACAAGCTCGGCCGGCCGTGCCGCGTTTACGCGCCGGTGGGCAGCCATGAAGACCTGTTGCCGTACCTGGTACGCCGCCTGCTCGAAAACGGCGCCAATACCTCTTTCGTCAATCGCATCGTCGACGAGGAGATCGACGTCGAGGAGATCGTCGCCGATCCGGTGCTGACGACCCGCAAACACGCCTGTTTGCCGCATCCGAAAATCCCCGCGCCCGCGGCGCTATTCGGCGAATCGCGGCGAAACTCGCGGGGCTACAACCTCGCGGATCGCAGCGTTTCAGCGGAGTTGCTCGCCGCGATGCAGGAGACCCTAGAGGCGCCTCGGGCCGCGCATCCGATCGTCGGCGGCGAGCCGATACAGGGGATGCAGGGTCGGGGCGAACCGTCGGTGAACCCGGCCGATACCTCCCAGGTAGTCGGCGTCTGCACGCTGGCTGAGGTCGAACACGTGGATCGTGCACTGGAGCAGGCGCTGGACGGACAGTTCGCCTGGGACGCGACGCCGGCCGATCGGCGGGCCGCCATACTCGAGACGGCTGCGGATCTGTTCGAGCAGAATGCAGCGGAGCTCATGGCCCTGTGTGTCGCCGAGGCCGGCAAGACCGTCCCGGATGCCGTTGCCGAGCTCAGGGAAGCGGTGGATTTCCTGCGGTATTACGCGGCCGAGGCAAGACGGCAGTTCGGCGAGCCGGCCGAGCTCAAAGGGCCTACCGGAGAACGGAATACGCTGGGGCTCAAGGGGCGTGGGGTGTTCGTCTGTATCAGCCCCTGGAATTTCCCGCTGGCGATATTCACCGGCCAGGTCGGCGCCGCTCTGGCCGCGGGCAATGCGGTGTTGGCGAAGCCAGCCGAGCAGACGCCGCTGCTTGCTTTCCGAGCCGTCGAGTTGCTGCTGGAGGCCGGTGTTCCGCCGTCGGTGTTGCATTTCCTGCCCGGCGACGGCGCGCTGATCGGGGGGCGTGCCGTGGCCGACCCGCGCGTGGCCGGTGTCGCGTTCACCGGTTCGACCGAAACGGCGCGGATCATCAATCGCGCGCTGGCCGAGCGGGACGGCCCGCTCGCGACCTTGATCGCCGAGACCGGCGGACAGAATGCGATGTTCGTGGACAGCTCGGCCTTGCCGGAGCAGGTGGTATTGGACAGCGTCATGTCGGCGTACAACAGCGCGGGGCAGCGTTGCTCGGCTTTGCGGCTTTTGTGCGTGCAGGAGGACATTGCGCCGCGCGTCATCGAACTTTTGGCGGGACACATGGACGAGCTCAGTATCGGCGATCCGGCGCTGTTGTCCACCGACGTCGGTCCGGCGATCGACGAAGAGGCGCGTTCGATTCTGGAAGCGCATGTCGAACGCATGCAAAACGAGGCGACGATACTCAAGCGTTGTGCGCTGTCCGAAGACACCGCGGCAGGCACTTTCTTTGCGCCGACCCTGATCGAAATCGACAGCGTGCATCGGCTGGAACGCGAGGTGTTCGGGCCGGTGTTGCACGTTCTGCGTTACCGGGGCAAGGATCTCGAAGCGACCGTCGAGGCCGTCAACGCGACCGGTTACGGCCTCACGATGGGTTTGCACAGCCGTATCGATTCACGCGCCCGCAAGCTCGCCGAGTCGTCGGGCGCCGGCAATATCTACATCAATCGCAACATGATCGGCGCAGTCGTCGGCGTGCAGCCCTTCGGCGGGCGCGGCCTGTCGGGGACCGGGCCCAAGGCCGGCGGCCCGCACTACCTGCCGCGGTTCGCGACCGAATACACAGTGAGCGACAACATCGCGGCGGTCGGGGGTAACGCGAGCCTTTTGTCGCTGTCGTCCGACTGACTCGCCGTCGGGGTTCGAAGGCGGTCTCCAGGCTTAGTGGTCCGGCTCAGTGGTCCGGCTTAGGCGTCCGGCTCAGTCGTCAGTCCCGTGACGATTCTTGGGGTAGTCGTAAGCCACGAGCTCCGTCACGGGTCGCTCGTAGAGGCTCCAGTCGTCGCGATCGATGCCGACCGCGACCACGCCCGCGGTCGGCAGGTTGTCGGTCAGGCCGGGCGAGAGGAAGTCCGCGAAATCGGTCAGCCCCGGATTGTGGCCGACGATCATCAGGCTGTTGAAGGCATCGTCCTGGGCGGCGACCACGTCCAGCAGGCCGTCCAGCGAGGCGAGGTACAGGTCTTTTTCGCGTTGCAGGAATTCCTGCGGATACCCGAGGTGCCGCGCGATGATTTTTGCCGTCGTCCAGGCGCGTACGGCGGTGCTCGAGAGGATCTGCGACGGCCGGATGCCGGCCACATCGATGCGCCTGGCCATGAACGGCGCATCCCGTTCGCCGCGCTTGTTTAGCGGGCGGTCGTGATCGGCGACTGTCGTGTCCTTCCAGCTCGACTTGGCGTGTCGAACCAAAGTCAGCGTCTTCATAAGGCGCGAGAGTATGCCACAACGGCGCGGCGGGGGCGCTGCCCGGCGAGACGACCGAGTCAGAGCAGCCCGGTCTGCAGGCGCGCTTCCTCCGACATCATCGTCTGATTCCAGGGCGGGTCGAAGACCAGTTGAACCCGGACGTCGGCCACGGTGGGAACGATCGCAATCTTCTCCTGCGCATCCTGCACCAGGATGTCTCCCATGCCGCAACCGGGCGCCGTCAGCGTCATGTCCACTTCGACCGAACGCTGGCCGTTACCCAGCGGTCCGATCTCACACCGATAGACCAGACCCAGGTCGACGATGTTCACCGGAATCTCCGGGTCGTAACAGGTTCGGAGCTGTTCCCAGATCACGTTTTCGATATCGGCGTCGGTCGGGTTCTCCGGCACCTGCGGGGGAATCGTCGGTTCCTTGCCCAGCGCGTCGGCGTCGATACCGGCGATGCGGAACAGGTTGCCCTCGACATAAACCGTGAAGCTGCCGCCCAGCGCCTGGGTAATGAAGCCGCTGGTGCCCTCGCGCAACAGCAGTTCCTCACCCGCCGGGATGATCACGGCTGTGACGTCGCGGCTCAGCGTGACCGGTTCGTTGCTATGGCCGAACATGAGTACAGGTTCCAGTCGTTATCCAATGGTTATCCAATCGCTATTCCGTCGTCGCCGGCGTATCGCTGCAGGACAATGCCGCACCCAGCGTATGCCACGGCAGCGTCGCGCATTTGACGCGCGACGGGTACTCGCGCACGCCTTCCAGGGCTTGCAGCTTACCGAGGTCGATCACCGGCTCGGTACCGCCGGGGGCTTTACTCAGCCGGGACCTAAGAACGTCGAAGTAACGCGCGGCGTTGGTGCTGCGCATGCCGACGACGGTTTCCGTCAACAGCGAAGCCGACGCAAGCGAGATGACGCACCCGGTGCCTTCGAAGCTCGCGGCGCGCACGCGGTCGTCCGCGCCTACGTCGAGGTACAGTATCAGCTTGTCGCCGCACAGGGGGTTGATCCCCTCTGCCGAATGTGTCGAAGCCTCGAGCTTGCCGAAGTTGCGCGGGTTCCGCGCATGGTCCATCACGAGTTCCCGGTACAGGTCGCGTAGGGACTGAGCCTCGGGGGCGGCGTTCATGCGAACAGGGCTTTTGCCGCCAGCAATGCTTCGACCAGACGGTCGACGTCGGCGTGATTGTTGTAAAAAGCCAGCGAGGCGCGGAGCGTGCCGGGGATACAGAAATGCTGCATGACCGGCATCGCGCAGTGATGCCCGCTTCTGACGGCGACGCCCTTGTGATCGACGATCGTGCCCAGATCGTGCGGATGAATGTCGTCCAGCAGGAAGGACTGCACGCTGGCTTTTCGCTCCGCCGTGCCGTACAGGCGAATTCCGTCGATCTCCGACAGACGGCGGGTCATGTAGGCGAGGAGCTCCTGCTCATAGGCGCCGATGTTCTCCATGCCGACTTCGCCCAGGTAGTCCACCGCGGCGCCGAGGCCGACGACGCCGGCGATGTTCGGCGTGCCCGCCTCGAATTTGTACGGCAGCTCGTTGTAAGTCGTCTTGTCGAAGCGGACTTCGAGGATCATGTCGCCGCCGCCCTGGTAGGGCGGCATCGCCTCCAGCAGCGCCTCGCGGCCGTACAACACACCCGTGCCGGTGGGGCCGAACATCTTGTGGCCGGAGAAGGCGTAGAAATCGCAGCCGAGATCCGACACGTCGACCTGCATGTGCGGCGTGGCCTGCGCGCCGTCGATCAGCACCGGGATGTCGCGATCGCGGGCGACGGCTGTGATGTCCTCCACCGGATTGATCGTACCCAGCGCGTTCGACACGTGACCGACCGCCAGCATGCGAACGTCCTCGGTCATCATCGCGTAGAGCCGTTCCAGATCGACCTGGCCGCGATCGTCGATGGGTGCCACGGTGAGTTCCGCGCCGGTCTGTTCGCAGACGATCTGCCAGGGAACGATGTTGGCGTGGTGCTCGAGATAGGTGATCAGTATCTTGTCACCGGCGCCGGCACGCGGCCGGACGAAACTCTGTGCCACCAGGTTGATCGATTCCGTCGTACCGCTGGTCAGCACGATTTCCGAGCGGCTTTGCGCGCCGATAAAGTCGCGCAGCTTGTCGCGCGATCCCTCGTACGCTTCGGTGGCGCGCTGGCTGAGCGTATGCACGCCGCGGTGAACGTTGGCATGATCCCTGCGCTGGTAGTTCGCTATCGTATCGATGACGGCCAGCGGCTGTTGCGCCGAAGCGGCATTGTCGAGATAGGCGAGCGGACAGCCGTTGACCTCCTGGTGCAAGGCCGGGAAGTCCGCCCGCCTTTCGGCGATTTTGGCGGCCGCGTCCGCCACCGGTAGCTGGACCTCAGCGCGACTCATGCCGACTCCATTGCCAGCGAATCGCCGAGGCGCCGGTCGATCAGGGTATTGACCGCGTCGCTCAGCCTGCCGATCGGCAGCTCCCGAACGATGCTGGCGGCGAAAGCATGGGTGAGTATGCGCTGCGCATCCGACGGCCCGATGCCCCTGGACCGGAGGTAGAAGAGGGCGCTCTCGTCGAGCTGGCCGACGGTGGTGCCGTGCGCGCACTTGACGTCGTCGGCGTAGATCTCGAGTTCCGGTTTGGCGTCGATTTCGGCGCCCTCGGACAAAAGCAGGTTGTGGTTGCCCTGGACGGCGTCGGTGCCGTCCGCGCCTTCGTGCACGATGGCTTTGCCGTTCCATACGGCCCGGCACTGGCCGCGCAGGATGCCGCGGTACTCCTGCGCCGAACGCGCGGGCCCGACCCGGTGATCGACCCGCGTGTGATTGTCGATGTGCTGGCCGTCGCCGGCGATGTACAGCCCGTCGAAACGCGCCTCGGCGCCGGGCCCGGCGATATCGATCGTCAGGTCGTTGCGAGTCAGCGCGCCGCCGAGATCCAGCGCGAAGTGCCGGAACGCGGAGTCGCGGGCGAGCGTGACGCCCAGCCGCTGGGTTTGACTGTGCGCGCGATCGCGGTTCTGGAGCCGCACGTAGTCGATGCTGCCGCCGTCGCCGACGCTGAGCTCTACCTGCGTATTCGAATAATGCCCGCCGCGGCCTTTCGAAGCGTGATACTCGATCACCGCGATTTGCGCGCCGGCCTCCACGTCGATCACGGCTCTTTGCAAGGACACCAATGGGTCCTCGTCCGTTTGGTCGAGATACAGGATGCCGAGCGGGCGGGACGGCCTGGCGCCTTTCGGCACGCGAACGTGCAGGCCATCGGTCAATAGCGCGGCATTGAGGTCGGCCAGCGGCTGTTCGATGGACGGCTCGACGGCGGCCCGGCTCAGGCGTTCGACGACGATTCCGTCCTTGCCGGATTCCGCCGGAAGATCGCCTACGATCTGTCCGTTGCCGACGACGACCCAGCTCGCGTCGATGTTCCCGGTCAGCGCCGCGGCGTCGTCGGCCAACGAGTCGGGAATGCCGCTCACCGCACCGGCCGCCAGCCAGTCGCGGGTCACGTCGATCGCGGCCGACAGATCCGTGTACTTCCAGTCTTCCGCCCGCGTCGACGGGAAACCGCGTTTCAGAAACCGGGCGAGCGCCGCCTGGCGCGGCAGGTCCGGTGTCAGCGGCGACCGTGCGGAGACCGCGGTCTCGAGCGCCTGTTTCGGCAGTGCCGCAAGGCCGTCCGGTCTCATGCGCCGACCGCCTCTTTGACCCAGTCGTAACCCTGCGCTTCGAGCTTCAGCGCGAGCGTCTTGTCGCCGGAGCGCGCGATCCGGCCGTCCGAGAGCACATGGACGAAGTCCGGCTCGACGTAATCGAGCAGGCGCTGGTAGTGGGTGACCAGCACGATGGCCCGGTCCGGGCTACGCAGTGCGTTGACACCGCCGGCGACGGCCTTGAGCGCGTCGATGTCGAGGCCTGAGTCGGTTTCGTCGAGGATGGCAAGCTCCGGTTCGAGCATGGCCATCTGCAGGATCTCGTTACGCTTTTTCTCGCCGCCCGAAAAACCCTCGTTGACCCCGCGGCTCAGGAACTTCTGATCCATGCCGAGCATGGCCATCTTTTCCCGCGCGAGCTTCATGAACTCGAAGGCGTCGATTTCGTCTTGGCCCCGGTGTTCGCGCTTGGCGTTGACGGCGGCCTTGAGCAGGTAGGCGTTGTTGACGCCGGGGATCTCCACGGGGTACTGGAAGCCCAGGAAGACGCCCTCGCGGGCGCGTTCCTCGGGCTCGAGCTCGAGCAAGTCTTGTCCCTTGAACTCGACCGACCCGGCCGTGACCTCGTAATCGGCGTGGCCGGCGACGACTTGGGCCAGCGTGCTCTTGCCGGAGCCGTTCGGTCCCATGATCGCGTGCACTTCGCCGGCTTCGACGCTCAGCGACAGGCCGGAGAGGATTTCCGTATCCCCGATACGGGCGGTTAGGTTCTGAATTCTCAACATGACGACGTTCCGATTCCGTGGAAGCTGGTGATAGGGCTCTCGATTCTCAACATGACGGCGTCCCGATTCCTTGGAAGTTAGTGATAGGGCCCTCGATTCTCAACATGTCTTCCCCTCAGCCCACCGCGCCTTCGAGACTGACGTTCAACAAGGCTTGCGCCTCGACCGCAAACTCCATCGGCAGCTCGTTGAAGACTTCCTTGCAAAAGCCGTTGACGATCATGTTGACGGCGTCTTCCTCGGAGATGCCGCGCTGGCGGCAGTAGAAGAGCTGGTTGGCCGAGATCTTGGACGTCGTCGCCTCGTGTTCGACGTGCGCGCCGGGGTTTTTGATCTCCATGTAAGGGAAGGTATGCGCGCCGCATTCCTTGCCGATCAAAAGCGAGTCGCACTGCGTGTAGTTACGCGCGTCGTGCGCCTGCGGCATGACCTTCACCAGGCCGCGATAGGCATTCTGCGCCTTGCCGGCCGAGATGCCTTTCGAGACGATCGTCGAGCTGGTATTGCGGCCGATGTGGATCATCTTGGTGCCGGTGTCGGCCTGCTGGAAGTTGTTCGCAACCGCCACCGAGTAGAACTCGCCGGTCGAGTTGTCGCCGCGCAGGATGCAGCTTGGGTATTTCCACGTGATCGCCGAGCCGGTTTCGACCTGGGTCCACGAGATCTTGGAATTCGCGCCCCGGCAGTCGCCGCGTTTGGTGACGAAATTGTAGATACCGCCCTTGCCGTTTTCGTCGCCCGGATACCAGTTCTGGACGGTTGAATACTTAATTTCGGCGTCTTTCAGTGCGACCAGCTCGACGACGGCGGCGTGAAGCTGGTTTTCGTCACGCATCGGCGCCGTGCAGCCTTCGAGGTAGCTGACGTAGCTGCCCTCGTCGGCGACGATCAGCGTGCGCTCGAACTGGCCGGTGTTGGCCGCGTTGATGCGGAAGTAGGTGGACAGCTCCATCGGGCAACGCACGCCCTTGGGCACGTACACGAAGGAACCGTCGCTGAACACGGCCGAGTTCAGCGCGGCGAAAAAATTGTCGCGTTGCGGAACGACGCTGCCGAGATACTTTTCGACCAGCTCGGGGTGATTCTCGACGGCTTCGGAAAACGAACAGAAGATCACGCCGGCTTCGGAGAGTTTGTCCTTGAACGTCGTCGTGACCGACACGCTGTCGAATACCGCGTCCACTGCGACGCCGGCGAGCCGTGCGCGCTCGTGCAGCGGGATGCCGAGCTTGTCGTAGGTCTCCAGCAGTTTCGGATCCACCTCATCCAGGCTCTTCGGCCGGTCGGCGTCCGATTTGGGTGCGGCGAAGTAGGAGATCTCCTGGTAGTCGATCGGCGGATAATGGACATGCGCCCACTCGGGCTCACGCATCGCAAGCCACTGGCGATAGGCGCGCAGCCGCCATTCGAGCATCCAGTCGGGCTCGTTCTTGCGCGCGGAGATCGCCCGGACGACGTCTTCGTCCAGGCCCGGCGGCAGGGCATCGGTTTCGATATCGGTGATGAAACCGTGCTTGTAACGCTGGTTGACCAGGCTCTCGATGTTTTCGGGTTCGGTAGACATTCTGCTCAGGGCTTCCTCTCTACGGTGATGGGCATGCCGGCGAAATGGAACTCCGGCACCGGGCTGTTGGCGTGTTTCAGGTCCACCAGGCTCACTTCGTCCAGCGCCTCGCGGATGGCGACGTTGATCCGTTGCCAGGCCTGTCCGACGCTGCAATGGTCCTCGTAGTCGCAATGGCTGTCGGCGGCGCTGCATTCAGTAATCGAGACAGGGCCCTCGAGCGCGTCGATGATGTCGGCGGCGCTGATCTCGCGCGGCTCTCGCGCGAGCCGGTAACCGCCGCTTGCACCCCGGGTGGAGATCACGAGCTGCTTGCGCGCCAGGGCTTTCAGGAGCTTGCTGACCGTCGGCAACGCGATGCCGGTCTCGGTCGCGAGCTCGGTCGCGCTGCGCACGTCGCCGCTGCCGTCGGTCATATGGGCCAGCAGCATCGTGCCGTAATCCGTCAGCTTGCTGATTCTGAGCATGGCCGATTTCCGGTACAGGATCTATCCGATACGAAATCTATAGGGGACTATTTTAGTCCTATTTTCTCCCCGCGGCTAGGGGGCTGTGCGGCAGAAGCCGAGCGGACTGCGGCATTCCGAACTATCGGCTGGGTTTTCCGATCTTCCTCGTCACATATTCACCAACTATGCTCTTAGGACGACTGAATAGCCGGACAGGACACTAGGGAGCCTCTGTACAAGTCATGTCGGTCTCATTTTGCGCCGGACTCATGCAGAGGCTCCCTAGCGTACTCCCTAGCGTACTCCCTAGCAGATACTCCCTGGCCGCAGATGTTGGATTACGGTATCTGCGGCGCGGTATTTGGTATCCTCTCCGAGCCTGCGACGCGTCCTCTGGGTTGCCGGCACGCCGGGGCCGGTGTCAAAAGGCCCAAGTCAGGACCCCAACGATGAACGCAGTGTCGGACAATCTCATCGAAATCCGCGATCTCGACTACGCGCGCGGGCGCCGCCAGATCTTCAAGGGACTCAACATCACGATACGCCGCGGCGAGGTCACGGCGATCATGGGGCCGAGCGGGACCGGGAAAACCACGCTGCTCCGGCTGATCACCCGGCAGTTGATCCCCGATCACGGCCTGGTCTTCGTCGACGGTATCGATATCTCGACCTTGAGCACCGCCGAGTTGTACGAATTCCGCGAGCGTTTCGGCATGCTGTTCCAGAACGGCGCCCTGTTGACCGACTTGAGCGTCTTCGAAAACGTCGCGTTTCCGCTCAGGGAACATACCAACCTGTCCAACCGGCTGATTCGGCATATCGTGCTGACCAAGCTGCATGCGGTCGGTTTACGCGGCGCCGCGGACATGTGGCCCTCCGAACTGTCCGGCGGCATGGCGCGCCGGGTGGCGCTGGCCCGCGCCATGGTCATGGATCCGGACATCCTGATTTACGACGAGCCGTTCGTCGGCCTGGATCCGATCTCGATGGGTGTGATCGTGCGCCTGGTCCGGCAGATGAACGATGCGCTCGGGATATCGAGCATCCTGGTGAGCCACGACGTCGAGGAGATCTCGACCGTGGCCGATCGGACCTACCTGATATCCGACGGCAAGGTCGCCGCGTCGGGGAGTCCGGAGGAGCTGCATGCCACAAGCTCGGACCTGGTCCGGCAGTTCATGCACGGCATGGCCGACGGCCCGGTGGCTTTTCATTACGACGCGCCCAACTACGAGGAACAGTTGTTGGGCCGGGACGAAGACTAGGCCCCAGTCCGACGATGCTCGCCGCCTTCCGCGATCTGTACATCACCTTCGTGCAATTCGTCCGCACTTTCGGCGCGTTGCAGTTGTTTTTGTTCAGGCTGATCATGCACAGTCCCGGCGTGATCTTTCGCCGCTTCGGATTGGTCGTGGGCCAGGTCTACAACAGCGGCGCCCTGTCGCTGGTGATCATCATGGTCTGCGGCCTTTTCGTCGGCGCGGTGCTGGGCCTGCAGGGCTTCGACACGCTGTCGCGGTTCAACGCCGAGGATTCGGTCGGCACCTTTGCCGGGTTCGCGCTGATCAAGGAGCTTGGGCCTGTGATCACGGCCTTGTTGTTCGCCGGACGCGCCGGCACGGCGCTTGCCTCCGAGATCGGCCTGATGAAGGCCACCGACCAGCTCTCGGCCATGGAGATGATGGGGGTCAATCCGATCCGGCGCGTGGTGGTGCCGCGTTTTCTCGGCGGCGTCATCGCAATGCCGTTTCTCGTGGCGATTTTCAGCGTCGTCGGACTGTTCGGCTCGCAGCTCGTCGCGGTGTCGCTGTTGGGTGTGGACATCGGCGCGTTCTGGCAGCAGTTGCAGCAGACCCTGGCTTCCGAGGACGTCTACGAGGGGATACTCAAGAGTGTCGTTTTCGGCGGCGCGGCCAGCCTGATCGCGGTCTGGGAGGGGTATAATTCGATCCCTACGGCCGAGGGCGTCGGACGTGCCACGACCCGGACCGTCGTCATCACCGCGATCACGGTGTTGATATTCAACTTCATCATCACGGCGTGGATGCTCTAGAAGTTGGTTTTCCGTCTGGCCGTCCGATGTGTGGCGACGCTTGCGCTAGGCGCCGGATTTCACCGTCACGGTCTGGATATTTTGAGGTGACCGTATGCAACAAACACGTACAGTAGAGCTCGGAACCGGCCTGTTTGCGCTGCTCGGCATGGGCGCGCTGCTGTTTCTGACCACGCACGCCACCGGCACCGACGATTTCGACGCCGACCTGACCTACGAGGTGACGGCCCGTTTCGAAAACGTCGGCAGCCTGCGCAAGCGTGCGCCGGTTGCGATGGCGGGCGTGACCATCGGCAGGGTGACGTACATCGAGTTCGATCCGGTTTCTTTGCAGGCCGTCGTCACTTTCGTGATCGACAGCCGCTACGACCAGATCCCGGAGGACTCCGACGCCAGCATCCTGACCGCCGGTTTGCTGGGTAGTCAGTACATCGGCTTGACCCCGGGCGGCTCGCCCGAGTTCCTGGCCGACGGCAGCGAGCTGTTTTTTACCCAATCGGCGGTCGTGCTGGAGAACCTTATCGGTCGGTTCCTGGTCAGAGGGGAGCAGGGTGACACGCAAGAATGAGCTCGGGAGTAATGAGCTCGGGGAGCCAATAGTGAAAAGATGGATTCTTACCGGGGCCGCGCTCGTGCTTGGGCTGTCGGCCAATTTCGCGCTCGCACAATCGCCCAACGCGGTCATCGAAGAAGCGGTGTCCATGCTGACCGAACGCCTGGGCGGCAAGAAGGACCAGTTTGCCAAGGACCGCGCCGCGCTCTACCAGCTCATCGACGACATCCTGTTGCCGCGTTTCGACCGGCGTTTCGCGGCTCAGCTCGTGCTGGCCCGGCACTGGCGCAGCGCAACCGACGAGCACCGGCAGCGGTTCATCGACGCGTTCTATGCTTCGCTGCTCAAGCGTTATGCGGACGGCGTCCTGGAGTTCGAGGAGGATCGTATCGAGGTACTGGCGTTTCGCGGCGACGTATCGAAGAAAACGGCCCCGGTGCGCACGATAGTCGAGCTCGACGATGGTTCCAAGGTGCCGGTGAACTACGATCTGGTGCGCCGCGGCGATCAGTGGAAGATCTTCAACGTGACGATCGAAGGGGTCTCGTTTATGAAGAACTACCGCGCCGAGCTCGACGCGGAGATCCGATCGTCGAGCCTGGTTGCCGTGATCGAGCGGTTGGAAGCCGAAGCCACGAAAGCCGCAGCCGTACGGGTATCCGAGACGGATGAGTGACTTCGAACTCGAGGACCTCGGAGAGGGCCGCTTCAAGCTGAACGGCGACATGACCTTCGATACCGTCGAGCGTATTCTCAAGGCCGGCGAGCAGCCGTTCATACGTCACACCCGCATCGAGATCGACTTGTCCGGCGTCAAGCGGTCCGACTCGGCGGGTCTCGCGCTGCTGCTCGAATGGATCACCTGGGCCAATCATACGGTCCGCGAGATCCGGTTCGTGGACATGCCCGAACGTGTCCGGGCCATCGCCCGCACGACGGAGGTCGAGCCGCTGTTGACCCGGGGGGAACGCTGGTCGGGGTTTATCGAAGCGCCCGAGCGTTGATCGAGTATTTGTCGAGTATTGATCGAGCATTGATCGAGCATTAACTCGGTCTTGCGTTCCCTTAACGCCGCTTCACTCTTCTTCGAAGTCCGATTCTTCGAGAAACTCGTTCAGGAACTCGTCTTCTTCGACCGGCGGGTCGCCGTCGTGGATCTGAAAGGCGCGGTTCTGAAGATAGGCTTCGCGCACCGTGATGTAGGGGTCGGCGGAGTCGTCGAGTATGCCCTCGGCGGCGAGGAGCCTGGCCCGTAGATTGATCGCGCGGACGATGTAGAACCACTGCCGGGCCGTGTCGTCGTCGTAATACGCGAGCGGTTCGCTGTACGAGTCGATCGGTAAGGTCAGCGCGTCCAGTAGCGAGTTCGGCCCGAATATGGGCAGGTAAACGTAAGGGCCTTCCGGCACGCCCCACACGGCGAGCGTCTGCGAGAAGGTTTCGTCGTACTCCTCGAGGCCCGCGTACGATGCGACGTCGAACAGGCCGCCGATGCCGAAAACCGTGTTCATGACGAAACGGGAAATGTCGCTGAGCCCCTTGTCCGGCCTGCCCTGCAGGAAACCGTTGAGCGCCGAGCGGGGCGTCAGCAGGTTGTCCGAGAAGTTACCGATGCTGCGGCGTACCGGACTCGGAACCACGTTCCGGTACCCCTTGGCCAGCGGCCGCAAGGTGTACCGGTCGATCGTGTCGTTGACGCCGTACATGGTCCGGTTAAACGGCTCGATTGGATCGTAGTCGACCCGGCCGGAGGCTTCCGCCGCTTCACGGCTTGTCGCGCATCCGCCGATCAAGGCAGCCGAGAGTGCCACGATGAGATAGCCGGCGCGCGTCATTAGCCTATGCGTGCCGTGCGGGTGCGCTGAATCTGGCGGAGCTGTTCTTCCGTCATGTACTCGCGGATGAAGTCGATTCGCGCTTCGAAACGTATGCGTTGAATCTCCTGCAGCTCCGGCAAGGCCAGCGCCTGCCGCAGAAAACCCACGCCGCCGACCAGGTCGCCGTTCATCAGCATGTACTCGGCCATGTAGTAATACGACTCGGCGTGCTCGCCGGCCTCGCTTGCGGCGCGGGCGATCAGCCGTACCTGTTCCGGCGTCGGGGGGACGTTGTTCAGCAAGTCGAGCAGCATCGTATGTGCTTGTTCGGCGCGATCGAGCCGCACCAGCCATTCGCCGTAGTGGATGACCAGCGGCACGTTGCGCGGGAACAGCCTCACGGCGCGATCGAAGGTGGCGAAACCCAGGTCGTATTGCTCCAGGGCGAGTTGGGTCTCACCCAGGCCGATGTGGTAGGCGATGACTTTCTGGTCGCGCTCGATCAGGTCCTCGAAGATGCGGTTGGCGTCGACGTGCCGGCCGGCGCGTTGGTAGGCAATGGCGCGGCCGTAACGCGCGATGCCGTCCTGCCGTGCGTAGTCGTTCTGCTCGTAATACTCGACGGCCTGGGCGGCCGTATCGAATTCCGCCACTTTGGACCGCGCTCGCGCGATGCCGTAGTTCGTGGAATCTTCGCTCTGAACGCGCGGATAACTCGCGGCACGGGCCCGCGCCTCCGCGATTCGGGTATTCGTCACCGGGTGGGTGCGAAGGAACTCGGGCACGCGCATGGAGGGGTCCGACGGTTGCATCCGGCCGATGACCTCGAAAAACGATCCCATGCCGTAGGGATCGAAGCCGGCGTCCGCCAGGGCCGCGATGCCGATCCGGTCCGCTTCGTATTCGTTGGCGCGCGTGAAGTTGATGCGCTGCTGTACGGCCGAGCCCTGCGCAACCGCGAGTCCGGCCTCGGCGACATCGCCCTCGCCGGTTGCGACGCCGGCGAGTATTGCGCCCAGCATGATGGCCGTGGTCAGGATGCTCTGGCGCTGGTTGGCGTGCAGCGAGCGCGCGATATGGCGCTGGGTGACGTGCGCGATCTCGTGCGCCAGCACGCCGGCGAGCTCGTCCTCGTTGCGGGTGGCTTCCAGCAGGCCGGTGTGGATCCCGATGTAGCCGCCCGGAATCGCAAACGCGTTGATCCGCGGGTCGTCGACGACAAAAAAGCGAAAGGTATGCTCGCCGTCGTTGGTATGGGCGGCGATCCTCAAGCCGATGTCGTTGATGTATTCGGTGACCAGCGGATCCTCGACGACCCGGCCGCTCATCCGGATCTGGTTCATGATCGCCCGGCCGAGGCGCGCTTCTTCGGACTTCGACAGCACGGTGTCGGCCGGGCTGCCGATGTCCGGCAGCTCGATGTCCTCCGCGCCGGCGCCGGCCGTAAAGCCGAGTGCCGCGATCAGCGCGAGCAGGGCCGGTGTTTTGCGGTTTGCTGGTCTCAAGCGAGGCAACTCAAGTACGTCGATTAAGGTTTCCGAGATAAGGTTTCCGACTGGCGGAGGATGACGGCGTTCCCTGCGGTCGCGAGCGAAAAACCGCCACCCGGTGCCAATGATACAAGACGTATGATACAAGACGGGCGCGGGGAAGTCCGCCCGGGCCCTTATAATTCATGAGCTTAGGCAATTCATGGGCTTAGGCGTTGATCTCCTTGACCGCGTCGAGCACTTCCTGGGCATGGCCCTTGACTTTGACCTTGCGCCACTCCCGTTTGAGCTTGCCGGCCGAGTCGATGAGAAAGGTGCTGCGCTCCACGCCCATGTATTTTTTGCCGTACATGGACTTCTCCTTGATCACGTCGAATTGCTTGCACAGCTTCTCGTCCGGATCGGACAGCAGGTCGAACGGAAACTCCTGTTTGTCGCGGAAACGCTCGTGCGAGGCGATGCTGTCCTTCGACACGCCGAGTACGACCGCCTTCTGGCGCTTGAACTTGCCGTGCAGGTCGCGGAAGTCCTGGCCTTCGGTCGTACAGCCGGGTGTGTTGTCTTTCGGATAGAAGTAGATGACCACGTTGCTGCCGCGCAGGTCCTTAAGCCGGATTTTCTTGTCGCCGGTGGCCTCGGCGGTGAAATCGGCCACGACTCGGTTCAATGTCGGTCCGCTCATTGGTGTCGTTCTCCGTTGGGGTTCCTGTTGACGTTTTCGCCGCTCAGGACTTGACAGGCTCGAGGATGGCGTCGAGGTTCAGGCGATCGCACATTTCGAGGAATTCGTCTCTCAGTTGGGCGATGCTCACGCTGTCGGGCACGTTGACGGCCATTTGCACCGCGAACATCGGCGCGCCGGTATGGGCCGCCGCATAGCGGCGGGTCGCCACGTCGGCAATCTCGATATTGTGGGCGGCAAAGAAGTTTGCAAGATTGAAGACGATACCTTGCTGGTCGAGACTGACCACGTCTACCGCGTAGGGCATCCGGTCGCTTTTGACCTCGCGCTCGTCGGTCTTGCGAATCGAGAAACTGAAATTGTCCTTGGCTTCGAGGCGTTCGAGGCCTTTTTCCAGCCGGTTCAGGGTATGCCAGTTACCGGAGACCAGCATCAGGACCGCAAACTCCGAGCCGAGTGTGGTCATGCGGCTTTCTTCGATATTGCCGCCGCAGGAGAGGATGACTTCGCTGATGTCCTGAACGACACCCGCTCTGTCAGACCCTACTGCTGATAAAACAATAAGTTGTGACATTATTCTCAACTACTTTCGTGCTTTGGGCCGACTTGCCGAAAGCCGGCGCGCCGGGACTGGGATGACGCTTGCGACCGCCGGGGTCGGCGTATTGCAGGCACAGGCGGTGAACAGTAACATCGCCGGCTTATTTGTGGCGAGGGGATATCGTGTTCAGGGGCAGCCTCGTTGCGCTGGTGACGCCATTCGACGATCGAAACCGGGTCGACGAGGCGGCGCTGGAGCGGCTGATCGAGTTTCATGTGCGCGAGGGCAGCGACGGTCTCGTCGTGGCCGGCACGACCGGAGAGTCGGCGACGCTGGAGAAATCGGAGCACATAGCGCTCGTCCGCCGGGCCGTCGAGATTGCCGCCGGCCGGCTGCCGGTCATCGCCGGCACCGGTTCCAACTCGACGGCGCAGACGATCGACCTGTCGCTGGCGGTGGGCGACACCGGTATCGACGCCTATCTGCTGGTCGTGCCGTATTACAACAAACCGGTACAGGAAGGCCTGTTCCGGCATTTCTCGGCGATTGCCGATGCCGTGGACAAGCCTGTGATGTTGTACAACGTGCCGGGCCGGACCGTGGCCGATCTGTTGCCCGAGACCGTTGCGAGGCTCGCGAAACACCCGAACATTTTCGGCATCAAGGACGCGACCGGCGACATGGAGCGTTTGCGCCAAATCCGGGCGCTCGTCGACGACGATTTCATGTTGTATAGCGGCGACGATTTCACCGTGTTCGAGTTCATCAAGCAGGGCGGCCACGGGGTCGTGACCGTGAGCGGCAACGTGGCACCGGCCGGCATGGCCAAACTCTGTCGCCTGGCCGCGGCCGGCGAGCTCGAAGCCGCGGCCGAACTGGATGCGACGCTGCAGCCCCTGAACGAAGCCCTGTTCGCCGAGTCGAACCCGATCCCGGTAAAATGGGCGGTGAGCCGGATGGGTTTGATGTCGCCGGGTATCCGCCTGCCGCTGACGCCGTATGACGAGCGGTATCACGAGCAGATGCGGGCCGCGATGGCGACGGCCGGGGTCGAACCGGCGGCGGCAGCGGTTACATGAGCAGGATCGCGGCGCTGCTGTCGATGGCGCTTTTGGGTAGCTTGGTCGGCGGCTGCGGCGGCAACAAGACCGTGGATTTGAGCTGCGACAAGCTGCAGCCGTACCAGCGGGCCGAGGAGGGCAAGCGGATCGAGGTCCCGGAAGACCTGGACCCGCTCGACGAGCGCAAGGAAATGCCCTTGCCGGATGCCGCGCCGCGCGCGCCGCGACCGGCAGGTTCGCCGTGTATCGACCGGCCGCCGGGGATTAGACTCGTCGGCGATACGGAACAAACCGAATGACAGGAGAGGTGGCTGAGTGGTTTAAGGTGCTCGCCTGGAAAGCGAGTGTACGGTGATACCGTACCGCGGGTTCAAATCCCGCCCTCTCCGCCACCTTGAAACATAAGTGCGAACGCCGTTCGCCGCCGTAGAGTAGGGGTGAGACATCGTGATGAGCGCGCCGTCGAAGACATCGCTAGAACAATTTCTACCAAAATGGCTCTGGGTCGTAATTGGCCTTCAGGTCGTTATCGTTTCGGGCTTTGCCTTGGCGACGCTGTTCAATCCGCCGCCAGACTTCAACTATACGACCATGGCTTATGTCACCCGCAATTTGACCGCCGTGCTCGTCATCGTTATCGCCGTATTATTTCGTAGCCACGCAGCCCTATTTGCGGCTTTGGCTGCGCGCTGCGTAACCGACATCGTCGACGCGACGACCGTCTTCACAATGAACGCGACGGAATTGGAATCTGTCGTTTTGATGGTCGTGGCTTTGTTGATCCTGCCAGCACTGGCTAGTCTGATGTATTTGTGGAAGCGCATGAAGGAGGGGTAAGCGCTTTCTTCTTGGTGAAGCGCTTGACTTGGCGCGGCTGGCATCGGCCGCGCTGTGCGAAGCGGGCGGTCGTCGCGCCATGCAAACCGAAACCGCCTGCAAGGTGATCGAGGACAAGGTGAGCAAGGCGTACAACCGAATCGACAAGCACGACCGTCGCCACACTAACCTGTTCCTTGCGTATTGCGACCTGAAAGACAGAACGGACAGCGCCAAGGAATAGGCTGTTCCGGGCAGACTGGGCTTTATCAGCTACCGCGCCGTATCGAAATCACGGCTGTCGAAGGTTTCGGCTGGTTGCAGAAGCGGGCCCAGTCTGCCGTCAATCGGGCTCGCTTGTTCAATAGATCCCCGTGCCGATAGGCCGCCTCGGTCCTATCTCGCAGCGTATGCGCGAGCGTCATCTCGGCGACGTCGGCGGGATAGTTCGTAGATTCCGCACACCAGTCCCGAAAAGTGGATCGAAATCCGTGGACGGTGACGCCGGTTCGACCCATGCGCTTTGGTACTTGCAGCATGGCCGCATTGGACAGGCGGCTGTTGCCGCGCTTCTATGACGTCAACTGGCCACCATGGTTGGATTTTCGTATGCACAGTATTGTGGTCTTTTAGTAACAATAGAATCGCACATGCTGTTCTGCAGCCGGCAGTGCGGCCAACACTTGAGAATCGGCTGCGTCTGTCCCAAACGTTTCTGCCGGATGGCACGCTATTGACGCGCAAGAAGCCGGCGTTTCTGGGTTTTGTGCCACGAATATGAAGACGGCAAGGAAGGCGGCGGGTTGTAGAGTCGGATGCTCAGGTTCTCGTTACATCACGGCGCTTGGGGTGTTTGGTCTTGGCAAAGAAGAAGAACAACGGTCATGAGATCGTGCGCATCTCGAAGCGATCCGCGTACTACACGGCCCGTGATGATTTGGACACCGTGGTATTCGTTCACGGATTAGGCGGTCATTACCAAAAGACCTGGGCCAAGTTCCCAGAGCTACTCATTGACGATCCAGACCTCCCAACGATAGATATTCTGTTGTGGGGTTATCCGTCCGGCATTCTACGACCTCTCGTTCACGACACCCACACGGTAGGTCGGCAGTTATTATCAGATGTGGGTACACAAATCAGTATTGGAAACGCGGTCTACTTGGTTGGGCACAGCATGGGCGGCTTGATCATATTAGAAGGACTAGTCGATGAAATGCGCAACCAGCGGGCCGCCCAACACCCGTCCAGTTCGGTCGCACTAATCTCTCTGTTTGCATCGCCGGTCAGTGGCAGCATGGCCAGCGCTATGCTCAAGCAAATTTTGGGAAAAGCGTGGATTCTAAGGTTAGCGATTAACAGGCACCTGCGCTCGCTTGCTCGTGGGACGTCTTGCGATAAGCTGCTAACAGAGACGTACCACCGGATATACGATCCCGACAGTAACGACTCGTCGGCTCGGGAGATTCCCATACGCATGGTGATGGGGACACGTGACAAGGCGGTCTCGGATACCGACCGTTGCACCGACACAGCCCGGTTCAGAAAGAAGCAACCTAAAGAATACGATTATGGACACGTCAAGATTAAGGAGCCGGAATCCCATTTGGACGATCGATATCGAGCGTTGACTAACGATCTCCAAGAAGGTTTCGCTACACGCTTTAACATTACATGTCAGAAAATTGTAAGCGATGATGAGGACGAAAAAGTTGAGGCTAAACTGCAGTTTGTTCAACGGTACGAACAACTCCTTGTCGAGAGATTCAGCACGATCGGCAGCACTCCCGAGGAAGACCCCAATCGCTACGGGCAGTTCTTGAGCTTGGTGGTGAAAGACGGCGCCCGGCAGGCACGTCCACCTTTCGACGTTGCGAACCGAGCGCTCGTTACGCTGCGCGCACGAAGTATTGGCTCGCTATGATTGAAGGCACTGCTCAAAGCGTACTGGCTGATTCCAACAATGTCGATGCCTGGAATGAGTGGTTCAAGGCAATGTATCCGCGAGTGTACTATACGCTGTATCGAAGAACGGGTGGAAACGCAGACCTCAGTCAAGAATGTACGCAAGCAGCGATGGAGCGTTTCCTGCGCTACCGAGGGTATGAAAAGGTACAAACAGACCGCGAAGCAACGGCCTACCTAGTGAGAGTTGCATTGAATGTTCTCGCTGATGAGCATAGGAGCGCGGTACAAGTGGAATCTATAGAAGGCGACATCGCCGAAACTCGAGGGTCGTCTGAAGAGTGGCGGGAACAACTGAATCTAGCAGGTAGGCGGCTCAAACACTCGGAAAGGGAACTCTTGGAGCGAATTTGTGCCGGCTATTCGACCAGAGAGGTTGCCTCACAGCTTGGAATTAGTTACAGAGCGGCGGCTACGCGAATTTATCGATTGAAGAAACGCATCGCCGTGATTTTGGCGAATTTGAGTGACCGAGAAGGCCAATCCGCCGCACAATTTTCTAAATCATTGAAATAGAAGGTGATTTAGATGTGAAAAACGCCGGATTCCCGAGTTTATTGATAGTAGAGAAAGCGATAAAGAGAAGATTGTGACCACGCCAACGACAGAAGCCCTCGAGGCTATCAACACGGATGTGACCTCCGAAGAGGAAGTATTCATGCTGAGTGACATGGAGGCACTTGCCGGTGTTGCCGGTGACTGGAAGGATCATTTGCCCTATGAGGCGGTGCTGTGCTTTGGCACAGATGAAAAGATAAGAGATCGTTTTGGTGAACATGTGGATCAGTGCGACTACTGTGCGCAATTGATCGATACAGTAAGGCCTAGCGGACAGTTGATTACAGACTTCGAGGAAATCGTACGCGAGACAATGTCCGATAGGACGATAGACTATTCGCTTAAATGACAGTATCAACGATCCTTTGGTCAATGTTCGATTGCACGAAAAACTAGGGCAGCATGATCAGGCGATTGAGTTACGTACTCTAGCTATTTGGCCGAAAAGGGTGTTGACGAAGCTGCGACAGAGGACCTCATTAGCGGGCTGCGAGTCAAGTACGTGATTGAAAACGCCGGGACAGATTCGGCGGAGCTACAGGGGCTCGTGCATTCACTAAGGTACTTGTGCAACCAGCCATTGACCTGCTCATGCCAGTGCATGGAGTTGTGCGGCTTCAACACCCAGTGATTCTCGTCCGGGAAGTACAGGAAGCGGCTCTCGATGCCCTGGCGTTGCAACGCGGTGAACGCGGCGATACCTTGTGTGACCGGCACCCTGTAGTC
Source organism: Woeseiaceae bacterium (assembly GCA_028279985.1). Classification (GTDB taxonomy): domain Bacteria; phylum Pseudomonadota; class Gammaproteobacteria; order Steroidobacterales; family Woeseiaceae; genus UBA1847. The sequence continues at coordinate 137,137 of JANQMR010000018.1, read as the reverse complement.
CAGCTCGCCGTGTATGACGAGCATCGGGGTCTGCCACTGGTCGACATATAGGGCGGGGTTGTGCTTCTCGTGCCCCTCCGGATTCAGGTAGTACGGACCGCCGTGCTCCCACTCTGGAAACCATAACTCCTCGGTGGTGTAGTACATCGAACGATTGTCGAACACGCCATCGTGGTTCACGAGGCAGCGGAAGCGATCGGGCCACTGGCTCGCAATCCAGTTGATCATGTAGCCGCCGTAAGAAGCGCCGAGTGCGCAGACCCGGTCACCGTCGAGGAAGTCGAACTGCGCCAACGCGGCGTCGAGGCCGAGCTTGAGGTCCTCCAGGGGTTTACCGCCCCAGTCACCCGAGATGCTGTCGGTAAATGCCTGGCCATACCCGGTCGAGCCGTGAAAATCGATCATGACGGCCGCGAAGCCCTGACCCGCATAGGTTTGCGGGTTCCATCGATAGTGAAAATTGTTCGAGAAGCTGCCCTGCGGTCCGCCGTGAATCAGGAACGCTACCGGGTAGGACTCGCCACGCTCGAACCCGGCGGGCTTGACCACGAATCCGTAGACGGTAGCTCCGCCTGCGCCTTCGAAGGAGAACTGCTCGTAATCGCCCATCGCCACGCCCGCAAGCGTGCGCGAGGCTACGTCCGTGATCTTGCGGCTGTCGCCCGTGTCATTGTCGAACACGTAGAGCTCGTTCGGCGATTTGAGGCTGTTCATTGCATAGACGATGTGATCGTCGGCTGCATCGAACGACCCCACTGTTCCGCCGCCTACCAGTTTGACGGGCTCGCCGCCATCGATGCCGAGCTGCCAAAGCGTCTTGTGGCCAACGTCCTGTGCGGCCATCAGGATCGATCGACCGTCCTGTGCAAACGTGATCGTCGACGGCGACCGGTCCCAGTTTTCGGTGAGTATTTCTTTTCTGCCGGAACGCAAGTCGTGAAGGACGACCTGGTACTGGTCGGCCTCGAACCCGGGCCGCGACATAGCCTTGTAGACGAGGTACCGCCCGTCGGGGCTGACGATCGGCGCAGTGTCCCAGGCCTCGTTGTCCTCAGTCAGGTTTTTCGGCTTGCCCGGGTCGCGCAGCGACACGGAGTAGATATCGAAATTGGTCGACGTCGGTTCGTCCGCGTTACGCAGGCGTGCCGCGAAGAACAGCGTCTCGCCGTCCGGTGATATCGCGTATTCCTCGTTGCTACCCCACACCCGTGAAGGCACGTCGGCGTCGAGCAGCGTTATGCGAACGGGCGCGCGATCGTCAATGTCATGGGCAATACCATCGTCATTGAGCGCGATCGAATAAAGCTGCGAGCGTCTTTCGTCGAGCCAATGGTCCCAGTGGCGTATGAAGAGTTGGTCGTACTGTTTCGCCGTGACTTTGTTGTCCTTATCAGCGGCCATACGTTCTGCCGTGCAGGCAAGATCGTCGCAATCAAGATACACGGACATGGAAACGACGAGCTTGTCTCCCGTCGGGGAAACACGGAACGTCGCGACATCCAGCGGCAGGTCGGTCACCGGCTGCGCCTCGCCGGCGTCGACGGGCAAGCGCCAAACCTGAGTGGCGTCACCGCGCTTGGATAGGAACAGGATATGCCGCCCATCAGGCGACCAGGCCGGCGATGTATCGTTTGCCTCGTGCGTCGTAAGGCGCCGTGCGTCACCGCCGGCGACCGGGCTGATCCACAGATCGTAGCGGCCCTTGTCGGCATCGAGATCGGTATGTCGCACTGGATATACCACTGTGCTGCCGTCCGGCGAGACCGCGGGCGCGCCGATTCTGTCGATCATTACAAGGTGTTCGGCGGTAAACGGCTCGGCGCAGACCGGCGTTGCCAGGACGAGCAGGACGGTGAAGCGGGCAATATGGCGCATGGTACCCCCGGGACATTTCGGCGAATCGCACAGTTTAGATAGGCAGCCGGTTATGGCAAGCCCCTCTTCCGCAAGAGTGGCATGGTCTGCAGTGAGCGCTTCCTACCGAGCATTTTTGCAAAGAGATACCATAGAGGAAAACCGATCTAGAACGACCGGGGAGTGTGAGAAATGTCTGAGCGCACGTTCGAGCCTATGACCAAAGCCGAAGTCGTCGCTGCGCAACGCGCATGGGCCAAGTACGTCATCGAGCGAGACATAGACAGGCTGTTGGAGCTCTACGACTTCGGGACGCCGGACGAGCCCCTGCTTTTCAAGCCCACTTTGGCGGACGTCATTCGGCTCGACCGCGCCGGCGCAAGAGCCTACTTCGTGGGTGGCGATCCAAACTACCCCTACGACGACGGCTTTCTCAAGCGAGGTTGGAAGCGGGTGGAATTCCAGAGCGCCGCGGGCCCGATTTTGAAGGCAGGGGGGCTCGGCTACAAGGATATGGGGCATTACACCTTCGTCGACGGCGACGGCAATGCCACGCGCGCCGACTATACCTTCGCTTATCACAAACTGGATGGGCGGGTTCTCATCTCCTTGCACCACTCCTCACTGACGTGGCTGCCTGCGGCAGAGTCCTGAGTGATCGCGGAAGCCCCAGGAGGGGCAAGGGGCGGCGTCTCTTTAAGTACCACGTGGACTTGTTGAGATGGTCATTATTAAGGTCTTGACATTTCATGAATCTTCATGAAGAATTCGATTATGGCTGTAGTAAAGATTAGCTCACAGGTAGAAGAGGCAGAATGGGCCGCGCTGCAGGAAATTGCGCGCGAGTCTCGCCAGAGCATTTCTGGCCTGCTTACCGATGCTATTGCGGATTATGTGCGCAAGCGCCGACTGCGCCCAGTAGTAATGGACCACCTCGAATCCTCCATGGATGAAAACGAAGAACTCGGCCGGCGCCTTGCACAGTGATCCTGTCAAGTTTCTGTCGCTAGAAGAAGTTTTAACTATTCACGAAAGGCTCATCGACAGATTCGGCGGAGCTACGGGGGTTCGTGATCAAGGGCTTTTGGAAAGTGCGTTATTTCGGCCGCAGACGGGTTACTACGACGACCTTCCGTCTATGGCGGCCGCGATGTTCGAATCGTTGCTACTGAATCATGCATTCGTTGACGGAAACAAGAGAATCGCGTTTTTTGCTTCCGATGTCTTTCTTCGTCTCAACGGATGGAAAATTCAAGCCGACAATGTTGAGGCGCACAAGTTTCTTATAGATAAGCTGGAGGCGGGCACCTGCAACTACGAAACATTGCGAATTTGGATTCGCGGCAGCCTTGTTGAGCTGTAGATTGGTATTGGCTCGAACCCTCAGCTAGCTGATCTGTGCAGAAACACCTCGATCTGCGCTCATCGGCGCGGTTTCAGCTCGCTCCGACGGTTTCACTCCTGACATAATGGTCCCTTGATGTGGACTATCCGTTCGACATGTATTAGGAAGGACCGACGCTTTTCGACCGAGGCCCCGACCCGTTATCAGAGGTAGAGATAGGGGTCGCGGCGATCCATTTCCAGGAGACTTCTATGACCCGCTTGCTTGCCGCCGCCAGCGCCATCGCGCTTGCCGCCTCCCTCCCCGCCGCCGCGCAGGACTTTTCCGTCGAGCGCATCGACCAACATATCCGCACTTTGTCGGACGACTGGTTCGAAGGCCGCGCGCCGGGCACGCCGGGTGAGGACAAGACGGTCGCCTACCTGTCCGGCGCCTTCGCCAGCATCGGGCTTGAGCCGGGCGGCGACTTGCGGCCGGACGGCTCGCGGGCCTGGACGCAGGACGTGATTCTCAAGCGTTCGACCATGGTCGACGATCCGCTGCTTTTCATCGACATCGGCGGCGAACGCGTCGCCATGGTGCAGGACCGGGATCTCGCCGTGCGCTCGCCCGTCAACGGCATGGCAGAGGTCCGGCTCGACGACGTGCCCTTGATATTCGTCGGATACGGTACCCACGCGCCCGAGCGCGACTGGTCCGATTTCAAGGATTTCGACGTCGCGGGCAAGGTGATCGTGGCCCTGGTCAACGACCCCGATTTCGAAGGCGGCGAGGGCAGTTTCGGCGGCGAGGCGATGACCTATTACGGTCGCTGGACCTACAAATATGAGGAAGCCGCGCGGCGCGGTGCGGCGGGCGTGCTGGTCATCCACGAGACCAAACCGGCCAGCTATCCCTGGGGCGTCATCGCCAGCGGCAACGATGTGACTTTGGATATCGTCCGCAAGGACCCCGCGGCGGCGCATACGGCGCTGCAGGGCTGGATGCATGTCGATATCGCCAGCCGGATCTTCGAGGCGGCAGGCACGAGCTATGAAGACGCCAAGGCGATGGCGCAGCGCCGCGATTTCCAGCCGATGGATCTGGGCGCGACCATCGATGCCACCCTGCTCGCCCGGAGCGACCGGATCGCCGCGAAGAATGTCGTCGGCATACTGCCCGGGACCGAGCGCCCCGACGAGCATATCGTCTTCACCGGACACCATGACCACCTGGGGGTCGGCGAACCCGACGAAACGGGCGACACCATCTACAACGGCGCGATCGACAATGCCACGGGAATGGCGCTGATGATCGAGATGGGCCGCGCATTCGTGCAGGGCGGAGGTACCGGGCGCAGCCTCGTCTTTCTTGCCGTCGGTGCGGAGGAAAGCGGGCTGCTGGGCGCGAAGTATTATGCCGCCAATCCACTCTATCCGTTGGAGACGACGGTCGGGGTGATCAACACCGACGCGCCCGGCGTGCACGGCCCGACCCGGGATTTCTCGATCTCGGGCAGCGCCAAGCTCGGTCTGCTCGACGTTATGATCGAAGAAGCGGCAAAGATGGAGCGGCGCTATTCGCCCGACCCCAACCCGGCAGCGGGCAGCTTTTTCCGCTCCGACCATTTCGCCTTCGCGCAGGTCGGCGTACCGGCCGTCAGCTTCCGCTCGGGCAGCGATCTCGTCGATGGCGGGACCGAGCGCGCGGCGCAGATAAGGGCGGCTTATGCTGCGGAAGACTATCACCAGCAGAGCGACGAATGGTCGCCCGACTGGGATCTGAGCGGCATCGTTCGCGACGCCCAATTGATCCACGCGGTCGCCGAACGGCTCGGCAATAGCGAGGAGTGGCCCAACTGGGCGGAGGGCAGCGAATTCAAGGCACTGCGCGATGCCAGCGCGGAGGCGCGCGACTGACGCCCGGTTCCGCTCCGCGGCCGGGCTGAACATCAGGCTGACTGGCTAGGGAGTCTCTGCACAAGTCATGCCGGTCTCATTTTGTGTCAGACCCCCGATATCGGCGTTGCGCAAAGGCCGCAATAGCCTTGCTATTACGGCCTTCACGCGCCTTGATCTCGGCGCCCTAGTACAAGCCCTGGCGCAAAATGAGCCTCGCCAGACTTATGCAAAGATTCCCTAGCGCACGATGTGCCAGTTAGTCTGCCGGCCCGCAAGATAGTGCACGGTCTCACCATCGAAACAGGCGCTTTGCTCGAGTTTGATCTGCACTAGCTGGCCGTCCCATTCGGGCAGCGGTGTTTTGATATCGCCCTCGATCGCGTAGCACGTGTTCGCGTGCAACGGCCAATCGCCGAGCACCGGCGTACCGTCTTGATCGTCCCACATGCCGATCATCGGGCCAGGTGCATGCCCGAAGAAACCGATCGGGTGTGTATACACGCTACATTCGATTTTCTTCCTGGCGCACTCGGCACGTGTCGCTGCCGAGATCTCGTTGCCCGTGCGGCCGGTGACGAACTCGTCGGTCAACAAGTCCTGCCAGCGGTTGCCAAGCTTGAGTGCGTCGATGAGGCCTTGCGGAATTTCGGTCTCACCGAGTTTCGGCACATAGCCCATCTCTTGCGTGTCGGTGCACAAGCGCAGGTAGCAGATACCCACGTCGGTGTGAATGACATCGCCGGCTTGGATGATACCGCTCTCGCCGCAGAACGCGGTGTCGCCGTCACAGGTTTGTCCAGGACGTTGCGCGTTGACATAGGGCATAAACCAGGCGGGCAGGTCGAGTTCCACGAAGCGTTGCCTCAGGTACCAGGCGACATCATCGGTCGTTGTCACACCGGGAGTGATGACGCGGCTGGAAAACGCCTCGGCAATGACGCTGCGTGCAATGCTCACCGTGTGCGCATACGTTTCCATCTCGTTTTGTGTGCGTGTCTCTGCCCACCGTATGACGAGGTCTTCCGCCGGCACCAGACGATCTGCATAGTCTTCAGGCAGCACCTCGAGCAAGCGTTGATGCAGCGCGTGGGTGAGCCCATCGGCGACCGGCCAGTCGCGAGACACGTTGATGCCGATGCGCGCCGGGTCGCGGGAGACGATGAGTTCGCCCAGCGCCTGCCATTGCGCATCGAGATCGCCGCCTTCCCAGGCAGACTCATACGGGCCGCCGAGCGGATAGCGGTTGACAGTCAAGCGATCGACGCCGTCGTCGGTGCGATGAAACACCAGCATCGTCGTGCGGCGCGCCGCGAACGTCGGCTGCGGCACCAGAGAGAAGTAGATGGGATCCTCTGCGTACTCGCGGTTGAGTACCAGCCACATGTCGAGATCGGTCTCCTCCATCAGGGCCGGCAGTAGCGTGTCGAGACGCTCTTCGAGGTGTCTGTTCTCTACGGGAGGACGGTCTCTGTATTCCAGCACGGCGCGAGGGCCGGCAACTTCGCGCCCCTGATCCTGAGCCAGCGTGGCCTGGGTGGGTAACAGCAGGCAGGCGAGAACGGCGAGCTTACGCATAAGGACATTCCTGAATCTGTGGTGACAGCCGGCATACTGAAGGAATCTGCCGCGCCAGCCAAGACGCGGGTTAGGCTTTCGAGCCTCAGTCGACAACCGTAAGCCGTTGAGATATCTCGCTAACGTCCGCTTTGGGCCGAAATGCGAGATTCTGTCAGATCTTCGGTGAGTGTCCGATTTCGGGCTGTCTGACAGTGTCCGTCGGGTCGAATGCCGACTCTTGCAACTTGACTTACTGCCAACGGTTGACAATTCGCAGATGCTCATAACAGGACGTGTAGTTGGCCAGAGGATTGCGCGGGCGTGGAAAGCCGATCACCAGTTGTGGTAAAATTCCCGTTTCGATTATGGAGTTTTCCGTGAACCGATCCGCCGATTCCCTTACTGCCGGCTCTGTTACCGAAAAACCGTCCAGCCCTCAGTATTCGTTTTCGGAGTGGCGTACCAGATACGATTCCCATGTTCTCTCGGTGTTTCAAGACCGGAATGTGCGGCGGGCTGTAAAGGGACAGTCCAAAACCAACTTGGCATCGCTTTGGAGATACACCGTCCGGAAGTTGGAGAAGGATCGCCCGTCGTCAAGAGAGGTATTTGAGCCGCTGCAAATCCACGAAAAACTGGTCGAGGGATTGCCCGGCGAGGCTCTGTTCGTATCCTGTGCGATGCTGTTCGATTCCATGAGCGAGGGTCTCAGTCTATTCGACCTTAGCTCCAAGACGGCGAAGCAGCGGATTGGAGACCGCCTCTCTTCAGGAGAAAGTGAAATCGCGCTCCGAATCGGCCGCGTGCTAACCATGGCCCAAGATGTATTCGGGTCGCTCGATGCGGCAAGAGCGTATTTGCGTGCGCCCAATTTCGCATTGGGAGGCGTGGCACCCCGCGATCTGCTTAAGACTGCCGAGGGAGAACAACTGATTCTCTCGGAACTGAAGACACAGGCCGAAGGCGGGCCCGTGTGAGGGTTTATCGGGCTCGAGCGTGGCGGGGAGTTGGTCCTGCAAGCTTCGACCCACTGGATAGCTCAGGATCCGTAAGCGGTCCGCTGGGCTGGCGATTCAACGATCTTTCCACGGAAATCCTCTATACGGCTCAGGTCGAAGCATTAGCAGTCCTCGAAGTAGCCGTGCGGCCAGGATTCGACACGATTAAACAAATCATGATTGGCGCAATTGATGTTCCCGACGATTCGGTTGTCGATCTTGCGGACCTCGGAATCGTCCTTCCCAGCAATTGGAACTCACGCCCGGTTGCAGATGACAGCCGCATCATCGCCCGTGAGTTTCTCAATGCGGTTGCAGCGTTGCCGAAGGGCAGGCATAAACCCGTCGGCGTAAGAGTCCCATCCGTATTGAGCGCCTCAGACTTTAATGTCTTACTGGACCCGTCCCGAAGAAGTGAGTACTCGACAAGTATCTCCAATCGACTTGCATTCGAATTCCTACGCCGCACTGACAGTTCATGAACCATGACGATTTCGAATCCCTGATCAGGCAGGCCATGCACGATTTGCCTCAATGGGTGCAGGACGGCCTGGACAACGTGGAGGTGCTGGTCGTCGACGAAGCCGATGAAAGCCTGGATCCGGAAGGGGGCGGGCTGTTGGGCCTTTACGTTGGTACGCCGCTGCCCGAGCGCGGCGTGGACTATGCCGGCGAGCTGCCGGATGTCATCTATATTTTCCGTCGCCCGCACCTGGAGCTCGACTTGCCGCCCGATGTGCTGCAAGACGAAATCGTCAAGACGCTGATCCACGAGATCGCGCATTACTTCGGCATCGACGACGACCATCTCGACGAGATCGGCTGGGGATAGCGGATCGACGGCGTGGGAGGCCGCCCTGGCGAATCTCCGGGACTCCCCGTAAGTAAAGTAGGCAAAACTACCGACTTGAATACGCGTCGTTTGCCCACATGCTTGCGGCTCCCGGAACTGGCGATCGAAGGACTCGAAATGGCGACTGGAACAGGCGGTATTCTGGCGGTAATCGACCCGACCCGAAACGAGCAGTGGGCCCTGCAAAAGGCCGTATCCCTGGCGAAGAACCGTGAGAATTCACGAGTGCTGGCCTTTGTGTGCGCGCATTCGGAGGCGGAGTACGACGACCCGGAGGCGTACCGGTCCGTCGAGATCAAACGTCATCATCTTTGGCTCGCCGACCTGATTGCCGGTCTCGACGCGGAAGGCGTCGAGACCGTTCCGGTCGTCGAATGGGGCAGGAACTGGCGAGAGGCGATCGTCGGCGCGGCGGATGACGCGGGCATCGATCTGGTCGTCAAGAGAGCGAGCGGGCGGCCGGAGCTTTTGGCCAGTTCCGACCGGGAATTGATCCGGACGCTCGACAGTGCCTTGTTGCTGATCAAACACGATCCCGTCAGGGAGTTGCAAAAAGTGTTGGTCGCCATCGACTTCAACGCAACGGACGATGGCCACGTGGCGCTCAACGAAGCGATCATTGGGCTCGGCAAGCGGATACGCAGCTCGCACGGCGTAGAGCTGCACGCCGTCTGCGCCTACCCGGAGTCCGACAAGTTCGTTCACCCGCCCGACGTAGCGAGAAGCCTCGAGATCGACCGATCCAGGGCCCACATACGGCAGGGCAAGGCCGCCGATGTCATTCCGGAACTGGCGAACGGGATCGACGCCGATCTGGTCATCGTCGGCAACGTCGGGCGGCGCGGTCTCGCCGGCATTACGATCGGTAACACGTCGGAGAAAATCCTGGTCGATATTCATGCCGATGTGCTGGTGCTGGCCGAAGAGGCAGTCGTAGAACGTTCCGCTGCATGAGCGCTTCCCGGTCGCGGGCGTGACGGTACCGAATTTGCGCTAATATCCGGTCCGTATGGACTTCCTGCTGCTGCTGGTCGGTCTCGCGGGGCTCTGGTTCGGCACCGAGATCACGATTCGCGGTGCCGTGTCGGTGGCCAAGCGGTTCGGTGTCTCCGAGTTCATCGTCGGGGTCGCCATTCTGTCGATCGGTAGCGACCTGCCGGAACTGGCCATCGCCGTCGACGGCGCCCTCAAGAATCTCAATCAAGGCGAGGCCTCCGTCGTCGTCGTCGGCAGCGCCATCGGCAGCTCCCTGGGGCAGATCGGTTTCGTGCTGGGCATCGTGGCCCTGATGTCCCTGCTGACCCTGCCCAGGACCACGGTCTATCGTCACGGGAGTATCTTGCTCGGCTCGCTGGCCGTGGTCGCCCTGGTGGGTTACGACGGACAGGTGACTCGCAACGAAGGTCTCGCGCTGCTGGTGCTCTACGGTATGTACTTCGTCGCGCTGCTGACCGAAGTAAACGGCGGCAACGGCACCGACGGCGAAACGCGTCTTGCGACGCTCAGGTCGTTCGTCTACCTGTTGACCGGCCTTGCCATTGTCGTCTTCAGCGCCGATGCGACGGTCTCGTCGGCACTGAACGTCGCCGAGGCGATGAACATCAGCGACACTTTCGTTGCGATCGTCATTATCGGTCTCGGCACCAGCCTGCCGGAGCTCACCATTTCTATCGGCGCGGTGCTGAAGGGCCGTAACCGGATGTCGGTCGGCAACCTGATCGGCAGCAATATCTTCGACACGCTGGTACCGATCGGCGCGGCGGCCGCCATTGCCGGGCTCGATTTCGATCGCGGCATACTGACCTTCGAGCTGCCGTATCTGTTTGTACTCTCCGCGATCGTGCTGTTTTTCTTTGCGCGCAAGGGCGGTATCCAGCGCAGGGAGGCAGCCGTGATACTCGGCATGTACGGAGCCTATGTGGCGGTCAAAGTGTACGATCTCTACGGATGACCGTGCTGCCGCGGTTTTCGGGTGGGGCCGGATTCGAACTCGTCGCTTCCGGTGCCTTTACGCCGAGTCTTCGCCGGACTCATGCCGATTGTGCCCCGTCGAATGTGCCTCGCCGATTGTGTCCCGGCCTGTGAGCAGCGATAATCGCCGCCGGTCCGCGTCGGCTTCCCCGCGACGGTTAGCCGTGAACCCCGTCAGGCCCGGAAGGGAGCAGCGGTAGCGGTGACGCCGGGTGCCGGGGAGCGGCTGGCGCGGGCCACTTGGGAGCCTCGCCAGACTTATGCAGAGGCTCCCTAGAGCTGCCGCGCCGTGCCAGCGGTCCTGCTACACTGACGACCCGATGAAGACGAACCGATGAATCGGCGGTCCCGGACCGCTCAGCAGGTTTATGAGCTATCTCGTCCTCGCCCGTAAGTGGCGGCCGAAAACCTTTGCCGACACGGTCGGGCAGGAACACGTGCTGACGGCGCTGGTCAACGCGCTGGAATCGGGTCGTTTGCATCACGCCTATTTATTCACCGGCACCCGCGGCGTCGGCAAGACGACGATCGCGCGTATCCTCGCCAAGGCGCTGAACTGCGAGCCCGGCGTCACGGCAAGTCCTTGCGGGCAATGCAGCGCCTGTGTCGAGATCGACGAGGGCCGTTTCGTCGATCTGATCGAAGTCGACGCGGCCTCCAAGACCAAGGTGGACGATACCCGCGAGCTGCTCGACAACGTGCAGTACGCGCCGTCGCGCGGCCGGTACAAGGTCTACCTGATCGACGAAGTCCACATGCTCTCGAAGAGTTCCTTCAACGCCCTGTTGAAAACCCTCGAAGAGCCGCCGCCGCATGTCAAATTCCTGCTGGCCACGACCGACCCGCAGAAACTGCCGGCGACCGTGCTGTCCCGCTGCCTGCAGTTCAACCTCAAGCGCCTGACGCCAAAACTGATCCAGGACCGGCTGGCTCACATACTCGAGGCCGAGCAGATCGAATACGAGCCGGCAGCGCTGGCCTTGCTCGCGCGTGCGGCCGACGGCAGCCTGCGCGACGCCCTGAGCCTGCTCGACCAGGCGATTGCCTATTGCAGCGGCGAGGTCGAGGCGGCGCCCGTCGCGACCATGCTAGGCACGATCGACCGGGAGTATGTGGACCGGCTGCTCGACCTGCTCGCTGCCGGCGACGCACCCGGGATACTCGACGCGATTGCCGACATCGACGAACAGTTTCCCGACTATGCCCGATTGCTCGAGGATCTCGCGCGCCTGTTGCAGCGTGTCGCGGTCTGCCAGGTGGTCGGCGATATCCAGGCCGACGACGACTCGGACACCGAAACGATTGCGCGGCTGGCCGGAAGCATCGATGAGTCCGACGTGCAGCTCTACTACCAGACGGCCCTGATCGGCCGGCGGGACCTGCACCTGGCGCCCGATCCGAGAAGCGGGACCGAGATGACCCTGCTGCGTATGCTCGCGTTCCGGCCGCAAGCCGCGGCGGCGCCAAGCGGCGCTGCCGGCGGCAAGCTCGTCGATTCGAGCCCGAAGGTCCGTACTGCGTCGTCAAAAGCGGCTCCACGTGCTGCGCCGGTAGTCGCCGAACCGCCGGCACCGGAACCGCCAGCGGCAGAACCACCAGTACCGGAACCGCTAGTATCGGAATCGCCAGCACCGGAATCACCGTTGGTGGAAACAACAGCGGCGGAACCGCCGGCGGCCGGCGTGCAGTGGCAAGATCCGGATTGGCCCAAACTCGTCGGCGAGTTAAAGCTCGCAGGCTCCCTGCGATTGTTGGCGGCAAGCTGTGCTTTCATGGCGCGGGAAGGCAACCGCATTCGGCTGATACTCGACCCCAAATCGGAGTCGTATCTGACGAATGCCCGGCGGCAGGCTTTGTCCGACGCGCTGGCGGAACGCTACGGCGAGCCGCTCGTCGTCGACATCGCCGTCGGCGAGTGTGACGACGAGACGCCGATTCAACAGGAATCGCGGCTGGCCGACGAAAGGCTGGACGCGGCGCGGGCCGATCTCGAATCCGATCCGAACGTGAAGACTTTAAAGAGCCTGTTCGGCGCGAAGCTAGAGACCGACTCGATCGAGATACTGAATCAACCAGGTACCGACTGATGCGGCCAAAGGCATCGGCGGTCAATTCAAGGAGCAGGGCATGAAAGGTGGCATCGGCCAGTTGATGAAACAGGCGCAGGAGATGCAGGCCAATATGAAAAAGGTGCAGGAGGAAATGTCTGCGCTGAACGTCACCGGGGAGTCCGGCGGCGGCATGGTCAGGATCACGATGAGCTGTAACAACCAGGTCAAGGCGGTGGAAATCGACGATGCGCTCGTCGGCGACGACAAGGAGATGCTCGAGGACCTGATCGTCGCCGCCTTCAACGATGCCCGCAACAAGGCGGAAAAAACAATGCAGGAGAAGTTCTCCGGCGTGACCGCCGGGCTCGGTCTGCCGGCTGGCCTGAAGCTGCCGTTTTGAGGGTTTCGTGCCCTATTCGCCGCTGCTGACCCGCCTGATCGACGCGCTGCGTTGCATGCCCGGCGTCGGGCAGAAGTCCGCGCAGCGTATCGCGTTCCACCTGCTAGAACGCGATCGGGCCGGCGCCTCCAGCCTGTCGTCCGCGCTTGCCGACGCGGTGGCGGGGATCGGGCATTGCGAGCGTTGTCGTATGCTTACCGAAGACCGAATCTGCTCGATCTGCGCCGCGCAGGGCCGTGACGACGGCCAGCTTTGCGCGGTCGAGTCGCCGGCCGACGTCATGGCGCTGGAAGAGGCGACGGGTTATCGCGGCTGCTACTTCGTCCTGATGGGCCATCTTTCGCCGCTGGACGGTATCGGTCCGGAAGAGCTCGGCCTGGAGATACTCGAGCGCCGTCTGTCGGAAGGCGAAATCAACGAGCTGATCATCGCCACCAACCCGACCGTGGAGGGTGATGCCACGGCACATTATCTGGCCGACCTCGCCGGCCGGCACGGCGTTCAGGCGAGCCGAATCGCACACGGCGTGCCGCTGGGCGGAGAGCTCGAATACGTGGACGGCGGCACGTTGTCGCACGCCTTTTACGGCCGGCGCGCCGTCGAGCAGGGCTGAGTCGGACGCTTGCCGATGTTACGCTCCGGCAGAGGAAACCGTCGCGTCACCAGGAGCAGGGCATCATGACCGAACCAGACTGCCTTTTTTGCAGAATCGTTTCCGGGGACGTGCCGGCGGACGTGGTCTACGAATCCGACGAGGCTATTGCCTTCCGGGACATCAATCCGCAGGCGCCCACCCATGTGCTGGTGATCCCGCGCAAGCACATTGCGACGATCAACGACCTGGAGGACGGCGACGCCGGCCTCGTCGGCAGTCTGTACCTGGCGGCCAAAGCGATTGCAGCGGCCGAGGGGATCGCCGACGCCGGCTATCGCGCGGTGATGAACTGCAACGAAGGGGCCGGGCAGTCGGTGTTCCATATCCATTTGCACGTCCTGGGCGGCCGGGCGCTGAGTTGGCCGCCGGGTTAGCGTTCTGTCCCGTCCATTCCAGGAGTTGACGGGACAGAACACTAGTGAAAAGGGTGAGCCCGGGCACCCCGCAGCATCCGGTTCAGGGTCGCTTGTCGCTCAATTTGTCGGTCAGCACATACAGACGGCGGTAACTCTCGTAACGGCGCCCGCTGATCGTGCCGTCGTCAACGGCATGTTTCACGGCGCAACCAGGTTCACGTAGGTGACGGCAGTCGGAAAAGCGGCAGCCGCCGGCGGCTGCGGCGATTTCGCGGAAACCCCGGCCGACGTCGCGCAGGTCGTCGATCGCCGGTGAATAATCCCTGACGCCGGGCGAGTCGATCACCTCACCGCCGCCGGCCAGCGGCAACATCACCGAGTTGACCGTGGTATGGCGGCCCTCGTCCCGCTTCTCCGAAATCTCGGCCGTACGCTGGCTAGCCTCGGCCGCAATGCGGTTGATGATCGTGGATTTGCCGACGCCGCTTTGGCCGACCACGATTGCGGTAGTCCCGGCCAGGTGCGCGTCGAGTTGCTCGACGCCCTCGCCTGTGGTGGCGCTGATAGCGAAGGCGGGATAGCCGAGCTGCCGATAGTCGTCGAGCTCGCGCTGCTGCTCCGCGCCGAGCAGGTCGAGGTCCACTTTGTTGTAGACCACCAGCGCCTCGGCGGCCATCAGCTCGGCGGCACACAGGTAACGATCGACGACGTACCAGTCCGGCGCCGGGGCGCCGGCGGTCACGACTGCCAGCAGATCGACGTTCGCTGCCAGCGCTTCCGCCCGCCCGCGCAGATTCGGCCGGCTCAGGGTATTGCGACGCGGGTGTATTGCCGTGATCAGCCAGTCCGCTTCGCGTTCGATAGGCTCCGCCTCGACCCGGTCGCCGCAAACGGGCCTCAGGCGTTTACCCTTGATGCGCGCCTCGACGGATTCGCCCGAGGGCAGGCGCAAGCGCATGCGCCGGCTGAACGTGGCGGTGACGACGGCGGTCTCAGGCGGCATCGGTGTGTGTGACGGGTAACATTGCCCGGAGTATGCCGCCTGCCGGTGCGCCTTGCCTACCTTGCGCGGTACACTTCCGGCTTCGACTCCGTAACCGGCCCCGGCCATGCAGCACAACGAGAATGACAGCGCGAGCAACCTGATCTGGATCGACCTTGAGATGACCGGGCTCGATACCGTCAACGATGCCATCATCGAGATTGCGACGATCGTGACCGACAAGTACCTGAACGAGCTTGCCGAGGGCCCGGTGCTCGCGATCCGGCAAATCGAGGCGACGATGCAGGGCATGGATGAGTGGAATACACGTCAGCACGGACAGTCCGGACTTACCGAGCGCGTACTCGAGAGCGAAATCTCGACGCGCGACGCGGAAGTGGCGACGCTCGAGTTCCTTTCGACCTGGGTCGATGACGGCGCCTCGCCGATGTGCGGTAACAGCATTTGCCAGGACCGCCGTTTCCTGGCACGGCAGATGCCCGAGCTGGAACGTTACTTTCATTATCGCAATCTCGACGTCAGCACGCTCAAGATCCTGGCCCAACAATGGGCGCCGGCGGTGGCGGCGGGTTTCGAAAAAGAATCGACACACCGTGCCCTTGCCGACATTCGGGATTCGATTGCGGAATTGGTCTGGTATCGTGACCGGCTGTTCGACGGTTCGGTCCTGGTCCGCGAATGATGGCTGCCAAGCCGGAAGCCCCGGCAGCGGTGCGCAACGCGGCGCCGATTCTACAAGTGCTCGAGCGCGAGTTCGCCGCGGTCCGGAGCGTTCTCGAGATCGGTTCGGGCACCGGCCAGCACGCGGTTGCGTTTGCCGCGGCGATGCCGGCGTTGACTTGGCAGACCAGTGATCGTGTCGAAAACCATCCCGGTATCACTGCGTGGCTGGATGATGCGAAGCTGAGTAACGCCTTACCGCCGCTTGAACTCGACGTATTGACCGACGATGTCGACCGGCAGTTCGACGCCGTATTTTCCGCCAACACGGCCCACATCATGACCGTCGAAGCCGTCGAGGCAATGTTCAGTCTCGTCGGCCGCGTGCTAGGCGCAGGGGGCATCTTTTGTTTGTATGGCCCGTTTCGGCAACATGGCCGTTTCAGCACGGCGAGTAACGAACAATTCCACCGCAGCCTGGTTGCGGCGGGTAAGGGCATGGGTATCCGCGACCTGGAGAAACTCGACGGCATCGCAATGGACACGGGTCTCGAACGGCAGCGGCTGTATGCAATGCCGGCCAACAACCTCACCGTCGTGTGGCACAAGTCGGGTAAAGACCATTGACGAATACACAAATGACCACGCACAAAGGCGGCTGTCATTGCGGATCCGTGTCTTTCGAAGTGGACGCTCCGGCCGAGCTCGTGGTGCAGGAATGTAATTGCAGCATCTGCGCCAAGACCGGCTTTTTGCATTTGATCGTGCCGCGCTCGCGGTTTCGACTACTAAGCGGCGAGGACGCGCTCACGACCTACACGTTCAACACCGGTGTGGCGCAGCACCATTTTTGCAGCCGCTGCGGTATCAAGTCGTGGTATGTGCCGCGGTCTCACCCGGACGGCGTCAGCGTGAACGCGCGTTGCCTCGATTCCGACACGATCGAAGGGCTTGTCGTTGAGCCTTTCGACGGTCGTAACTGGGAGCAGAACATTTCACAATTGTCGCCGTTAAGCGACTGATTTCGCAGTGTTTTGACTGGCCAGCAGCGATTGCTTGCCTTATAGTTGCGCGATGTCCAAGATTACCAAGACCTGGGCCATGGTCGTGACGATGGCCGCAATGCTGAACCCGGTCGCATGGGCCGAACCCGCCTGGGTCAGCGACCAGTTCGAGATCACCTTGCGTTCCGGTCCGAGCACCGGCAACGCGATTCAGCTCATGGTCGACAGCGGAACCCGGCTGGAGGTTCTGGAGCGCGATCCCGACAGCGGCTACTCCCGTGTCCGAACCGCCGGCGGCACCGAAGGCTGGGTCCTGAGCCGTTATCTGATGCGCGAACCGGCGGCGCGTGAACAGCTCGCCAACCTGACGTCCCAGCTAAGCAGTGCAACGACCCAGGGCAGCTCGCTGAGCTCACAGCTCGACGCCATCCGCGGCGAATACGACACCGCGATGTCCACCGTGGCCGGGCTCGAGCAGGAAAAAAGCGCCCTCGAGCAGGAACTGGCCGAGATCAAACGCACCGCCGCGAACGTGCTGTCGATCAACGAACAGAACAAATCCCTGCGCGAGCAGCTCGCCGCCTCGGAGATACAGGTGGCGACGCTGGAACAGGAGAACCGGGAGCTCGGCCGGCAGACGACCCGCTACTGGTTCATGACCGGCGCGCTGGTGCTCTTGGTGGGGATGGTTCTGGGCTTGTGGATGCCGAGAATCCGCTGGCAGCGCCGCTCGCGCTACGATCGTTTCTGAGCCGAAACCGCGGACGGCGGCGTCAGACCGACTCGCCGGCCAGGAACAACCAGGTTTCAACGACGCTGTCCGGATTGAGCGACAGGCTTTCGATACCCTGGTCGACCAGCCAGCGCGCGAGGTCCGGGTGATCCGACGGCCCCTGGCCGCAAATACCGACGTATTTGCCCTGTTTGCGGCAGGCGGCAATGGTCAGCTCCAGCATCGCCTTGACCGCGTCGTCACGCTCGTCGAAAACGTCGGCGACCAATGCCGAATCGCGATCCAGCCCCAAGGTGAGCTGGGTCATGTCGTTCGAGCCGATCGACATGCCGTCGAAATGTTCTAGATAACGATCGGCCAGCAGCGCGTTGGTCGGCAGCTCGGACATCATGATGACCTCGAGGCCGTCCTTGCCGCGCTCCAAACCGTTTTGAGCCATCAACTCGATCACCTGCCGGCCCTGCCCGACGGTACGCACGAACGGAATCATGACCTGCACGTTGTCGAGGCCCATGTCGTTTCGCACTTTGCGAAGCGCCGCGCATTCCAGCTCGAAGCAGGGTTTGAAGCTGTCGGCGACGTAACGCGCCGCGCCGCGGAAACCGAGCATCGGATTTTCCTCGTCCGGCTCGTACCGTTCGCCGCCGATCAGGTTCGCATACTCGTTGGACTTGAAGTCCGACATCCTGACGATGACGGGTTCGGGCGAGAACGCCGCCGCGATCGTGCCGACGCCTTCGGCCAGCTTGTCGACGAAGAACTGCACGGGGTCCGGATATCCGGCCATCTGCTCGTCGACGGCTTCGCGTGTCTTCGGGTCGAGCCGATCGTATTCCAGCAGTGCCTGCGGATGTACGCCGATCATGCGATTGATGATGAACTCGAGACGCGCGAGTCCGACCCCGTGGTTCGGGATGTTTGCGAAATCGAACGCCCGGTCCGGATTGCCGACGTTCATCATGATCTTGACCGGTATCTCGGGCAATGCATCCAGCTCGATTTGGGTTTGCTCGAAATCCAGGCGGCCCTCGTAGACCAGGCCCTCGTCGCCCTCGGCGCAGTTGACCGTCACGTCGATACCGTCGGCGATGGTCTCTGTCGCGTCGCCACAGCCGACGACCGCCGGGATACCGAGCTCGCGTGCGATGATCGCCGCGTGACAGGTGCGACCGCCGCGGTTGGTGATGATCGCCGCCGCGCGTTTCATGACCGGTTCCCAGTCCGGGTCGGTCATGTCCGAGATCAGCACGTCGCCGGGCTGGACCCGGTTCATCTCCTGAGGGCTTTTGATGATCTTCGACGTGCCCGTGCCGATCTTGTGTCCGATGGCACGGCCGCGGCCGATCACGTTCGAGCTGCCCTTGAGAGTGAAACGCTGGATCGTGCGCCCGCTGCGGCTTTGTACCGTCTCCGGGCGGGCCTGCAGGATGTAGAGCTTGCCGTCGTTGCCGTCCTTGCCCCATTCGATGTCCATCGGTCGCTGGTAGTGCTTCTCGATGGTGACGGCCATCTTCGCGAGCTCGACGACCTCGTCGTCGCTCAGTGAGAAACGCTGACTGTCGGCTTCGTCCACGTCCACGGTGTTGACCGTCTTGCCGGGTTTGGAGTCGTCGCTGTAGACCATCTTGATGGCCTTGCCGCCGAGATTCTTGCGCAGGATCGGAAAACGGCCGGCTTCCAGCGCGGGCTTGAAGACATAGAATTCGTCGGGGTTCACGGCGCCTTGCACGACGGTTTCGCCGAGGCCGTAAGCCGAGGTAATGAACACCGCGTCGCGAAACCCGGACTCGGTGTCCAGCGTGAACATGACGCCTGAGGCGCCGATGTCGCTCCTGACCATCGTCTGTACGCCGGCCGACAAGGCCACCTGGCGGTGGTCGAAGCCCTGGTGCACGCGATAGGCGATCGCACGGTCATTGAACAGCGACGCGAAAACCTGATGTAGGGCAGGAATGAGGTTGTCGAGGCCGCGGATGTTCAAGAAGGTTTCCTGCTGCCCCGCAAACGATGCGTCCGGCAGGTCTTCGGCCGTGGCGGAAGAGCGTACGGCAACCGAGATGTCCGCGCCGTTAGACATCTTTTCCCAGGCGCCCGATATCGCCTGCGTCAACCGGTCGGACATGGGTGTGTCGAGTATCCATTGCCGAATCTGGCTGCCGGCGGAGGTCAGTGCATCGATGTCGTCGATATCGAGCTCGTCCAGTACCGTGTTGATACGCTCGTCGAGTCCACCGGTTGCCAGGAAATCCCGGTATGCGGAGGCCGTGGTGGCAAACCCGCCCGGCACCGTCACGCCGAGGTTGCCGAGCCCCGCGATCATTTCGCCCAACGATGCGTTCTTGCCGCCGACCCGTTCGACGTCGTTCATGCCCAGATCGGCAAGCTCGATGACATAGGTATCCAAGTTCAGCTCCCTTGTGTTCCCTAGCAGGACATGGACAATCTGTTCCCCTGCAAGACATGGACAATCGGCGGCACACAGGTACGAGTGCAGCGATCCGCAGACGCCGCAGAGCGAGGACTGGGCCAATGAACGAGCGCAACGAGCGCACTGTGTTTTTTTTGTCAGACCAGACCGGAGTTACTGCGGAAACGCTGGGCCACAGCTTGCTCACGCAGTTTTCGGGCCAAGTCTTTCGGCAAGTGACTTTGCCATTTATAGATAACGAAGACAAGGCACGGGACGCCGTTGTACGTATAAATGCTGCCGGCGATTCGGACAACCGAAGGCCGATCGTATTCTCGACCCTGGTCCAGGATGAGGTCCGGGCGATCGTTCGCCAGGCCAACGGACTGCACCTCGATATCTTCGACGAATTCCTCGCGCCGCTCGAAGCCGAGTTCGAAGAGGCGCCGACCCACGAACCCGGTCGGGCGCATGGCGTCAGCGACATCGAGGCTTACATGAAACGCATCGAGGCAACCAACTTCGCACTGGCCAACGACGATGGCGGCATCGGCCGCAGTTACGATGTCGCCGACGTGATCCTGATTGGCGTTTCCCGGTCCGGCAAGACGCCGACTTGCCTGTATCTGGCGCTGACCTACGGTGTCTACGCCGCCAACTATCCGTTGACCGACGACGAATTCGAGAGCGGCCGGCTGCCGGATTTCTTGCTCGAGCAAAAACACAAGCTGTTCGGCCTGACGATCGGCCCTGACCGGCTGCGTCACATCCGCAAGGAACGCCGTGCGGTCGGCCGGTATTCATCGGCGCAGCAGGTGCGCTTCGAGATCCGTGAAACCGAGAAGCTGTTTCGGCGTTACGCAATTCCCTATGTCGATACCACCGAGTTTTCGGTCGAGGAAATTGCCAGTCGAATCCTCGATAGTACCGGTGTAGAGCGACGCGTTCGAGTCTCTTGAGGCGCTTTTTCACAGACGTTTTGGAACGCAATTTGCTTGCCTTGGGGACGAGTTCGGCTGTGCTATATTGCCGCCATGTTGCTCGATTCCAGACTCGTACCAGAGACCATTGTCAGGCCGAACAGTTTCGCCGGACTGATGTCGCTGTACGAGAGCAACTATCTTCGCCTGTTGTACCTGGTGCCGGAACTGCAACGCCTGGACGGGTGCTACCGATCGACGGTCGCCGGCGATTGCGATCTCCACATCGAGATCCTCGAGCGTTGCCGTTACACGGTGACGCTTTCGCTGACGTATTATTTCGACGCTGCCGAGGGCGCGGTCGCCGACCCCGATTTCAGGGTACGGGCCTACCTCGACGGCCGGCTCGCCGAGGCATTGTCTCTGGGAGGCGACGACTACCGGCATGCCGAGTTGCGGCGCCTGATGCGCCAGCATCGCGAGGAACTGAACGAACGCTGGCGGCGCAACATGATTCTCAACAAATGGCTCGACTACCTGATCGAGCAGGGTCATCTCGTCATCGAACGCTAGTGTTTCTCAACCAGGGTCAGTCAACCAGGGCCTGTCAAGCATTGATTCCACCGTCCCGTCCGGTTCATTCAACGAATTGATCGGGCAACACCGGGCAGCCGCTGCACGAGTCCGGCGGCCGTGCGTTGTTGAGAGCGCTTCTGAGACAGGTTCCGGATAGCCGTCAGTTGTCGAAACTGTCGATTCAGTCAGCGTCTCGAGTTCGTTCAATCGTCAAGATTAAAAAGCCGTCGCCGGCAAGCGGCGGCAACTGCTTCATTATGTCAAAAGGTTTGGGAATTGACGGGTCGAACGGCGATATTCGGCAACGTGCCGGACGAGATGCAGGAGAGCCAGAAGCTCAAGGACCTGTACTGGAACCGTGCCGAACTCAAGAAAGACTTCTCCAGGCTGCGCTCGGAGAACTACCGCCTGCAGGACCGAATCAAAGAACAGGCGGGCGAGAAGGCGCGAGTCGAGCAACAGCTCGCGCATCTCGAGGGCCTGCTCTACGATCCGGAACGCGTGAACTCGGTTGTCGTTACTTACCAGTTGCGAGGTCTCTACGACCGTTGTCGCCGGAAGCTGGAACGATTCGCCGAGAAGCTCAAACAGCAGCGGGAGCGGCGTGCGCATGACAAGGTCGTGGAAGCCTGGCGGGAGCAACGGGCCGGCAAGATTGCCGCGCTGGGACGCGCAGCCGGCGAAGCGCTGGCACAGATCGAGGCGCTGGAAGACCGGCGCCGGGCCGAGATCGAACGGCTGGAGTCCTTGAGCGGCTTTAGCCGATTGTTTCGCCGGCGCACCGTCAATGCGGCGATAGCGGACATCGAAGGCCACCTGGCCGAACACGGCGCCAGATACGCCGCCTTGCAGGAGGAACTCGGACGGGTTCGGGATGCCGCCCCGCCGGATCAACAGGGGTTGGACATTCCTGCGAAGCGCTTGATCAATTTCATGATCATCGCGTTTGCGCAGCAGTTATACCTGCACTTCAACAATGACCGGATGGTGGACATGGCCAAGGAGGCCAACGACAAGAGCACGGGTGCCGTCAGTTACGGCAGTAAGGCGGACTGCGACCGCCTGTTGCGGAGAATTCGCGAGCTCGATGACGACTTCGACGATTTCAGCGACATTGCCGACGTGCTGAAGCAGCGGGCCATACTGATCTCGGATGGGGCGCTGTACCAGAGCGATGACGATGCAGCGCCGGTGCCGGACACCGTCGCCACGGTTTTCGATATCGAAGAAAACGGCGCGATACGCCGTTCCGACGCCAACCTGCTCGGGGAGAACTACTGGAACCTGTCGGCGGTGCTTGCCCGCTGATCTGTGAGGCTGGTGCAGAGGCCCTAGATATCGGTCTAGATATCGGTTCGGTACATCTGGCTCCGGAACCGGATAGACGCGTCTTCGGAAAGGCCCGGTAACCGGGTGGACAAACCGCGGACGGCAGGCCCGCTGGACGCTTCGGTATCTACGTCCTCGTCGATGTTCTCGGGTGCGTTCGGCGTGACGACTTCGGCAAGCGGAGCGCCCGTCGCCGGCGGGATCGGGATTGCGTCGCTTTCACCGGCGGCAGTTTTCTCCAGGAGCTCGGTGAGTACCGCGGCCTTGACGTCCTTGCTCGAGGAAGGTGCGATTCGTTGCGGTTGCGGCTGATCCGCAGTATCGTCGGCCGCGGACTCGGTCGCGCCGCGATCGATGCCACGATCCACGATATGCGCTTCGAAATCGGACAGCGAGACCGCGAAAGATTCAACGCGTTTCGCGACATTACACTTGGACAAGCCGGTCGACGCAGCAACGGGCAGCGACCCGACCAGTAGGAGCAAGGCGCTCACGGCGACGGCCGCCGACTTGGTCGTTGCTGGCTTTTGGTGCTTCACGCTCACCTCCGCAGACTGCCGCCGTCTAAGTGTTATAGTCGAGTATAACACCTAGGTAGTAAGGCGCAAGCGGTGGGCGTCAGGGACGAACTTGTGCCGTGTGGGCCGGTTTCGTGCCGACTTCGCGCAAGGCCGCGAGATCGGTGACGATCGCGGCCGCCTGGTCCAGCAGGATGTCCGGCAGTTCCCCTTCGTCGAAGTCCTCCAGCGACTCGATCGGCTGCAGTCCCAGTGCGTGAAGACGTTCGTTTTCCCGGGCCAGGGCACGCTCGCGTTCCGCTTCCCGTTCCGCAATCCGTTCGTCGATGTTCAGCGAGATGGTCTTGCGCGAACGGGCTTCCTCGACCTCACGAATCTCTTCCATCAGATAACGGTAATTCGGATCTTCCTCCGAACGTTCCGCATGCCGCGCCGTCAGCGATGAGATCGTCGTATCGAGGGGCTCGCCGGCGCGAAAACGGGTCGTCTGGATCGTATCCCAGGGCAGGGCGCTGTCGCGGACGCTTTCGCCGATCACCTGGGCGTCGATGGGAGAGGGCAGCGGGATGTCCGGGTCGACGCCGCGATGTTGCGTGCTTTCGCCGGTCACCCGGTAGTACTTGCCGATGGTCAGGGTCAACTGGCCATATCCCTTGTCGCCCTCGGGTTTCAGGTACTGATCCAGTGAGTACAGGTTTTGCACCGTGCCCTTGCCGAAGGTCCGCTGACCGAGGATGACGCCACGTTCGTAGTCCTGGATGGCGGCGGCAAAAATCTCCGAAGCCGAAGCGCTGAAGCGGTTGACCAGCACCGCGAGCGGACCGTTGTACGAAACCCGCGCGACCGGGTCCGGGTCGTCCAGGCGACTGACGCGGCGGTTGGAATTGCGTAGCTGGACGACCGGGCCGTTGTCGATGAAAAGGCCGGTGAGCGCGGTCGCCTCCGTCAGGTGGCCGCCCCCGTTGTCCCTGAGATCGATCACCAGCCCGTCGATACCCTGGTCCTCGAGATCGGCGATGAGGCGTCTCACGTCCTTGGTCGTGCTCGTGTAGTTCTTGTCGCCGTTACTCAGCGCGCGGTAGTCGCGGTAGAAGCTCGGCACCTCGATGACGCCGATCCGCCACTCCCGGCCGTCGCGCGGCACCGTGAGGATGTTGCTCTTGGCAGCCTGTTCCTCGAGCTTGACCTGATCGCGAATCAGTTTGATCAGTTTTTCGGAACTGCCAGGCAGGCCGCCCGCCGGTATGATTTGCAGGCGAACCGCCGTATTCGCCGGTCCGCGTATCAGCTCGACGACGTCGTCCAGGCGCCAGCCGACCACGTCGACCATGTCGCCTTCCTCGCCCTGGCCTACGGCCGTGATCCTGTCGTTGGGCTTGAGTTTGCCGTCGATGGCGGCAGGCCCGCCGGGAATGATGCCGATGATCTGGACGTAGTCGTCCTCGGTCTGCAGGGAAGCGCCGATGCCGAAGTACGACAGGCTCATCTGAATCCGGTACTCCTCGGAATTGCGCGGCGACAGGTAGCTCGAGTGCGGATCGAGCGTATGCGCGAAAGCGTTCATGAAGGTTTCGAACACGTCGTCGCTTTTGACCTGGTCCATGCGCTTTAGCACACGCTTGTAACGTTTGGTGAGCACCTCCTGGCTTTCTTCCCAGGGCTGCTCGGCAAGCGTGAGCCGCAACACGTCGCTTTTCACGCGTTTGCGCCAGACTTCGTCGAGCTCCGCCGTCGTTTCGATCCACGGCGCTTCGGAGCGGTCGAACTGATACTCTTCTCCGATCGTGAAATCCGGCTCGGCTTCGAGTTGCTCGAGGGCGAAGTTCAGGCGGTCGCGCAGCCGTGTCCGGTAGACCTTGAACATCTCGAAAACGGGGTCGAGCGGCTTGCCTTTGACCACGTCGTCCAGCGCATGCCGGTATCGCTCGAAATACTCGATGTCGCTCGCCAGGAAGTACATGCGGTTGCCGTCCAGCGCTTCCAGGTAACGATCCAGGACCCGCGACGACAGATCGTCGTCGACCGTGACGTGCCGGTAGTGCGATTTCTGAATGAAGTTCGTGACGAGTTCGCCGATGTCCTCGTGACGCGGCTCGGGTTGGAGCTCTGCTTCGGCGTCCGCCAGCGGGGCGCCGACGGCGGCGAATGAAACGGCGGCGGTGGCGATGACGCCGGATGTCAAGGCAAGGGCACGGGACAAGAATCTGGTCAAGGTTTTCTCCATCGACGTTTCGCGGTATTTTGCGCCGACTCCACCGGCTAGGCTAGATGCCCGGGGCGCTCCGATCAAGGGCGTATTTGGCATAAACCGCCAGCTTACCAGCGGAAATTCCCAGCAGAGATTCAATGAGACCTTTAACCGCAGTCACCGGATTCCTTCTCGGCTCTTGTGTCGCCATTACGATCAGCCTGTTTTTCGTGCTGATCGTGTTCCTGATCCTGGGCCGTGAGCATCCGCGTCTTCAGTCCGAATTCGGATCCCTCACGGGTAGCACCTTGATCTTTCTCGGTATGACCGTCGTTTCGGCCGGGAGTTTCTATACCCTGCTGATCCGTCACCGTCTGCGCTACCTGGCGCAGGCCGCCATGTGGGTGGGGATCTTGGCGACCGGCTGGTATTACTGGCCCTGACGCTCGCCGGGCGCGAAAAGACGCGGCGAATGATGCGAGCCGCTCGTGGGACAGGTCCTCGTCAGACTGGTCCTCGTCAGACTGGTCCTCGTCAGACTGGTCCTCGTCAGACTGGTCCTAGGGAGGAGCCAGGTAGGGCCTAGGGAGCCTTGCCAGACCCGCGCGGAGGCTCCCTAGCTGAACAATCGCAATCCGCAGCGGTCGCCGTCGCTTTGCTCGCTTCGCCTGCGTCTGCGGCGCATGCGCGACTGCAGTTTGCCGCGACGATCGTCGAGCCATTGTTCGCGGCTGACGGTGCCGGCGGCGTCGGCCGGGCTCGTCCGCTTGCGGTATGCACAGAAATCCTGGTACGCCTCGATTTCGTGCGACAGCTCCCGCAGCATCAACTCGATCATGATTGCGTCGTCGAGGAAACCCAGTCCCGGGATGTCGTCCGGGATCAGGTCTTCGGGCTCGGCGAAGTAGGCGAGCGCGTTCAGCACCCGAGTGGCTTCTTCCTCGGGCAGACGCCATTCGATGTCGGACAACATCTCGATCATCAGCCGGAGCTTGTCGAGTCTCTGGACGATGAATGCCGGCGTCCTTTCCCGGACGTTCGCCGAGCGGAGCAGATCCTCACAGGCCGCGACGATGTCCTCGGGCGCGACCCGCGCGGCGGCATTGCGCGCCTCACGCATGATCAGCCGGAAATGCTTGAGATCGTCGTCGTCGAGTTCGAAGCTGATTCTAAGGCCCATGTGTGCCGCCCCCAATCCGGTCGGCAGCCTACCATGGGACAGGACACCAGGCCGGACTTTCGGACATCCGGGCCGGACGGTGATGCGGTTTGGGGACTCGGCGGCGGCCGCGGTCGGCGGACTCGCTAGCGGAATCGCTTGTCCCAGTTTCGGGTACGGTCGAATTCGCCGGTATTGTAAGGATCGATGCCGCTTTCCTCGTCGCTGTCCACCGGCGAGTCGTCGAGGATTTTCAGGGTCTCGTGCGTACCGGTGTCTTCGCGCACGTATCGACTCTGGATCAGGACGTTCTTGCCGGGGCCGGCATTCTCGATTCGGCCGTGGACCTCCGCATCGAACTCCACCGCGGCGTCGTCTTCGGACGCTTCGTCTGCCGCCGGCGCGGGGGGGCGCAGCCGAACCCTTGCCGTGACCGCCGACTTGGGTTTCGCCCGCACCGCCGCGGATTCCGTTCCGGCCGGTCGAAGCCAATTGAATAAACGCCTGATCATTGTCGTCTCTAGCGCTGTCGCGGCGCCTCATTGAGCCGCGCGAGAGAATAGGGGGCCAGTACCGAGAATGCATGACGCGATTTGCGATTTCCACAGTCTGCGCGCGGCTAACGGATTTCGCGTTTGAAAAATGTGACGTACGTCACAATCGGGCATATTGGCGGGACAGACGAGGGCCGAGGGAGACCTACGGAGCCTCGCCAGACCTGTGCAGAGGCGCCCTAGCGCCTGTTTTCCGATTGTCCCCCGATCCGCCAGGCGAGCAACGTACCCCGAAGGGCTTGAATGCCCAGGTAGGGCGCAAGGAGCAGGAACCAGGCTGTATATTCTCCGTTGCGGATCCGTTCGACCAGGCTGCCGTAGAAGGCGCCGAAACCGCCGTCGGCAAAACCGCCGAACACGGCCTGGCCGACGACGTAGATGGCCAGCGGAAGCAGCAATGTTCCGGCAA
Organism: Woeseiaceae bacterium; assembly: GCA_028279985.1. Taxonomy (GTDB): domain Bacteria; phylum Pseudomonadota; class Gammaproteobacteria; order Steroidobacterales; family Woeseiaceae; genus UBA1847. The sequence continues at coordinate 109,757 of JANQMR010000018.1, read as the reverse complement.
ACAGCAGCGCCGCGAAAAGCGACAGCTCCCGCTTGAGCTTGCGTCGTGTCGATGGCGGTATCTTGGGCACGTGCGAGCCGGTTCCGGCCAAGAGGCCGGGTATCCTTGCCCAGCAGCCAGCCGGGGTCAAGCTGGCATCACCCGCGTCGAGTTGACGTAAACGCCGTTTCTCTTGCCCCGGTGGACGAGTCGCGCCGTGCCCCGATCGGACAGGACACTAGTCACTCGGCACGGTTCGGCCGTCGGCCCATTGCCTGAGCGCCTCGATACGCTCGCGCATGACCACCGACAGCGGTCGGGTCTGGGTGACCTCCTCGAGAATCAGTTCCGTGGACAGGGCAAGCCCGGCCGCATGCGCGGCATAAAGGGCGGAGACGACCGCCTGTTCGATCTCCGCGCCGGAGAAGCCTTTCATCGCGCCTGCCAGCGCCTCGATGTCGAAGTTCGACAGGGATTGGCCGCGATTGCTCAAGTGTATTGCCAGAATGGACGCGCGTACGCGCAATCGCGGCAGGTCCACGAAGAAGATCTCGTCGAAACGTCCCTTGCGCACCAGCTCCGGCGGCAGGCTGGTGATGTCGTTCGCGGTGGCGACGACGAACACCGGCCGCTGCTTTTCGGCCATCCAGGTCAGGAAGGTGCCGAGTACGCGCTGCGTGGTGCCGGTCTCGCCGCCGCGTCCCGCGAGACCTTTCTCGATTTCGTCGATCCACAACACACAAGGCGCCATGACGTCGGCGGTTTTCAGCGACTCGCGCAGCTTGCGTTCCGTCTCGCCGTGGTACTTGTCGTACAGCGCTCCGAAATCGAGGCGCAAAAGCGGCACGCCGAACACGCCGGCGGTTGCCTTCGCCGCCAGGCTCTTGCCGCAGCCCTGAACCCCGGTCAGCAGAATGCCCTTCGGTGCGTCGAGGTGCGCCGTGTCCCGCTCGCCTCGAAACACGGGCCTGCGTTGCGACAGCCAGGATTTCAGGCGGTCCATGCCGCCGACGTCGCTGAAGCGGGCGGTGTCGTACTCGAAATGCAGGGTGCCGCTGCGATTCAACAGCTCGTACTTGGCCTGCATCACGTCGGGGAGATCGCTCTTGTCGATGACGCCGTCGACGAAGATTGCGTTTCGGGCCAGGCGCTCGGTATCGCGGTAGGTGAGTCCGGCCAGGTTGTGGACCAGCATGGCGTGCGCCCTGGGATCGACCCTGACCTGGGCGCCGGGATTCTCGTTCGCCCATTCGTTCGCCAGGCGCTCGACGATAGCCTGTCTTTCGGTTTCGCTGGGCAGCGCCATGTCGAAACGGGCGCCGTAGGCTTCGAGCTCGTCCGGCAGCTTGACTTCATGGCTCAACAGCACGATCTGTCGCGGCACCTCGCGGTATTGCATACAGATGTCCTTGAGCAGGCGCACGTGCACCGGGTCGTCGAGAAACGGATGGAAGTCGAGCAGCACGTAGATGCCGGGCTTGGTCACGGCGCGGATGTGGCGCAGGGCATCGGTGGGCTCGGCGTTGATCGTCTGCGGCTCCAGCGCGATATCCAGGCGTTGCAGGCCGTCCGTGACCGTCCAGCGAAACAGGGGCAGGTAGGCATCCGCGGACGCACGAATCGCCATGGATTGCAGCGTTTCCAGGATGCGGGCCTCGTCGTGCGTCTCGATCACGATGATCGGCGTCCGTGAGCGAAGCAATACCTCGAGGTCGTGGCTTTGGTCCATCGATGTTGGCGCCGTCAGGAACTCCGCGTCATGTTACGGCAACCGGGCAGTCGATCAATGTTAAGCGCTTCCGGTTTTTTCCCACGACTGTTTCCGCGTCTTCCTCGAGCGTGACGAGGTCCTCGCTCGACCCGGATTCGAGTATTTGTGCGACGTCGTCTTCCGGCTTCGCCGCGCCGGCGGCCGGGACCCGGTCAGGCTTCGGAGTCGTCCACGATGAAGCTGCGGAGCTGATCGGCCAGGCCTCTGCAGGCGGCGGCGCGCGCGCGTGCGATCAGCGGAATCGGCACCACCAGCGCGGGGAGGAACGACGTGCCGCTCACGTCGGCCGAGACGTTGCCGGCGGATTCCAGGCCTTTGAGATCCCACACCGCCGCGTTGTAGTCGGCATCGTTTTGCCACCAGGCGAAACCGAAACAGCCGCCGCCGCCCGGCCCGGCGGCGCAAGACAGGCTGCCGCCCCCGGCGACCCGCTCGGTATCGCCGTCCAGCCAGATGATGTACCTGACGCCGCTGCCGGCGATTTTTTCGGCGACCCCGGGGCGTTGCATCAGCTTCGGCAATCCCTTGGTTTCCGCCGGTGCCGTGCGCGGTTCGAACCACGGGAACAGGGAATCGATGAATTCCCTGTGCGGTATTACGCGCAGCCCCCTGGAGCCGCGCGCCAGCGCGTCCTCGACGCAGTTTATGTACTTGTCCTCGGTTTCGTTGCCCAGGTGATAGCTGCGGGCCATGATGACGACCGATTCGCCGTCGCCGATACCGGTTATGCCTTCCCGGGAGTTCTCCACCCGCGAGGTAATACAACCGCTCAGCGCTACCGCCGCCAGCGCGACCGTCGCGCCGGGTCCGATGATTCGTCGTCGATCAACCTGCATCGTCGTTTGCTCCTTCGAGGGCCGTGGTCTGCACCTCGGTCTGTTCGCCGCCTGCCGGCGCGGGTGCGACGGCGGGCACCGCCGCCGTGTCGCCCACCGCATCGCCCATGCCGCTGATGCCGGTTTCGGCGTCGAGTTTGAGAATCATGACGGCAGCCGCGTCGCGCATGGCCAGCACCGCGGCGCGGCGCAGCGCGTCCGAGCTCGCCATGGCCGTACTCTGGCTCTTGCCGTAGGCGCTTACCGGCCAGTTGGCGACGACGTCGCCGTCGCGGTCGTAGACTTTGAGCCGGTAGCGAATCCAGACGGCGAACGCATCCGTCTTGCTCTGTTTGGGAACCGAGAATTCGAAGGCGTCGATGCTCGGCTCGATCAGGGCGTCGATATCGAACGTCGACGCATCGTCGTCCGGTCCCAGGACTTCGACCTCCTCGAACATGTATCCGAAAAGCTGCGTGAACAGCGCGGCATTGGAGCTGCCGAGATCGATCGTCCAGTCCTCGCGCCCGAGCACGGATTCCTCGTGGACGTAATGTTCGAATTCCTCGGGAATCCTGAGACCGACGGCGACCGGCATTTTCTCGATCAGCGGGGCGGGGATCTTCGGCGGCTCCATCGTCACGTTCGCCGCACAGCCGCCGAGTGCCGCCGACACCAGCACTGCGCCGTACAAACGAAGACACTTGTTTGCCGTCAAAATGTCGTTTTCCCGCGGGATCGGGGCCCGTATCCGACGTTGTTTATGAGCCGTACAGGGCGTTAGAGTTCCGATAAATCCGTATCATTCGAGGTCCGATCCACTTTAGTGGCCCACGGCGTGCAACGCAACACGGCCGTGTCGGGCCTCGACAATCGTGGCAAGAGCGCCGGAAGGCAGGCCGGCGGGCAAGCCGTGGCGCCCAACCGACGACGAGATCCGAAAAAAAGATGCCAAGACCGAAAATTCTCGTTTTTCAACATGTTCCGTACGAACCCCTGGGCACCCTGGATCCATTGCTCAAGGAGTCCGGTTTTCGGATTCGTTACGTCAACTTCAGCAGGCAGCCCGAGCTTCGCCCTGAGCTCGACAAGTATGCGGCGCTGATCGTGCTCGGCGGCCCGATGAACGCGGACGAAATCGACAGGTATCCGAACCTCCGGACCGAGGTCGAGATCATCCGCGAGGCCGTCGCCGGCGATATGTCCGTGCTGGGTATCTGCCTTGGGGCGCAGCTTTTGGCCAAGGCGCTCGGCGGTAGCGTGCAGCGGAATCCGACGCCGGAGATCGGCTGGTATGACGTCGAGTTGACCGCTGCCGGCGAGACGGACGCCGTGCTGTCCACGTTCGCCGCCACCCAGCGGGTGTTTCAATGGCATGAGGACGGCATGCGCCTGCCGGCCGGCACTACCCATCTCGCGCGATCGGCGGCCAGCGAAGTCCAGGCGTTTCGGCATGGCGAGCATGCCTACGGTTTTCAGTTTCACCTGGAGGTGGATCGGTCGTTGATCGAACGGTGGTTGACGGTGCCCGACAATCAGCTCCTGCTGCGCGACGAAGGCGCTCGTGCCGATCCGGATGCGATTCGCCGGGAGACCGAGGCGTCCGTGGAAGCCCTGCAGGCGCTCAGCCGCCGCACGTTTTCCCGCTGGATCGATCGCTTCGAGTTGTCGCCGCGCCGGCGGCACCTGCCTTCGCGCTAGAGAGCCGCACAAGGGATACTCTGCACAAGTCCGCGACGCTCGCTAGTCGACGATCTCGAAACTCAGGCCGGCATTCGAACGTAGCCGCGCGATCAGCGGTGCCGCCATCGCCGAGGCGGGCGTCCAGAAACCGCCGTCACAATCGGTTTCCCGCCTGGCGAGACACACGGCACATTCGGCGAGCATCTTGCTGGTCGAGCCGTAACCCGGGTCGCGATCGCCGGTGATGCGGCTTCGGATCAGCCCGCCGTCCGGCAGCTCACCGATCTGGTTCAAGGTGAAGTAACCCGATTCACGGGCATCGCGGTTCGGACCTTCGCCCGGTTTCGGCAGCACGAAGCGTTCGAGCAGGCCTCGTGTCGGTCCGAAAGAAGCCGCAAACACAAGCGTTGCGAGCCCGGCGGCGATCGTGGCGGCTCTGAACCAGCCTGTGAGCCCTCTGCCGGTGGAAATCGTTTCCTGGTAGGCGAAATCCTCGCCCCAGGGATAGTCCAGCAGCGCATGACAGCGTCGCACGACCCGCGTGTTGACGCTGGCCATCACGAACGGTGCCGTCCATGAACGGGCTTGAGGGTGGTACCGAACGCCCCGTTGGTCACGGCCGTCCGGCCCGCGTGCGCCGTTTCGGGGGTTCAGGCCGTAAGGGTCGGCGAGCACGCGCGCGACCGCACGATCGGCACGTACCTCCTCCAAGACGTTGAGCAAACTGGCCGCCGTGCCGCCGCTTGCGCCGCCGCGTATCGACCGGACGAACAGCGTGATGGATCGGCAATGAGCGCCGCTGCGCCTTTTGGCTTCCTGCTGCAAAAACCAGGCACCGATGTCCATCGGCACCGAGTCGAAGCCGCAACAATGGACGATCCGGGCCCCGCTTTGCCGGGCATCCGCCTCATGCCGGTCGATCATGCGCCGGATCCACTGAACCTCGCCGGAGAGATCGCAATAATCGGTGCCCTTGCGCACACAGGCGCTTACCAGCTCGGAACCGTGCCGGGCGTACGGGCCCACGGTCGTCAGCACGACCCGGGTGCTCGCGGCCATGGCGTCCAGGGAAGCCGGATCGTGACTGTCCGCGATCAGGGTGGGCAAAGTTCCGGCGCCCGCGCCGAGTTTGGTCTTCAGCGCCGCGAGCTTGTCCGGGTTGCGGGCGGCGATCGCCCAGCGGAGCTCGCCATCGGTGCCGTAGCGATCGAGCAGGTATTCGCAGACCAGGGCGCCGGTGAAACCGGTAGCGCCCCAGACCACGAGGTCGTAATCACGCGTTGTCATGCGGTAAAGCTCCAAAGTCCGCTTGTCGGATGGTAGGTGCCGCTGTCGAGTGCTCCGCGGGGACCGACAACGATGAACCGTGCCGGCGCTGCGGCAGTCGGCGCGGCAATCCCTGCGGTATTCGAGTATACTACCCCGCAGGCGGCATCGGCCCTGCCGACGTCATGAGACCGCCAATCCAACGCTACTTCACTTGCTCACGCTGCCGGAATTGCCGCGCCTGACTGGGCGCACCAAACGACTCGGATCAACTCGGATCAAATAGGGGATTTGGCATGAACGACTTCGCCCGGAATCGCTGGCTGGCCGCACTGGCCGTGGCCGCATTCGGAATCGCTGCCTGCGGCAAAGGCAAATCGGAAGACCAGGCACCGGAAAGCCTCGGAGCATTGGAATCGTTGACGGATCGAGGCGGCCTGCTGCAATACGTGCCGGCGGACACGCCTTATGTATTCGCGAACACTCAATCCTTGCCCGATGAGTTCATGGACAAGATGGAACCGGTTACCGATCAGCTCCTTACGGCTTACCGGGAGATGCTCGAACGCATCGGCGAGCAGGCCTTGGAAGACCTGGAAGCCGATGAGCCGGAAACCGATGAACTAGAAACCGACGATGAGGACCGCGTAAAAGCGGAGCGTGCGTTTGCCGTCATCGGCGAAGTCGCGTCCCTGATGTCCATCGAAGGCCTGCGCGCTGCGGGCATCACCCGCGATTCCAGGCTCGTGTTCTACGGCAACGGCCTGTTGCCGGTTCTGCGTATGGAATTGTCCGATGCGAAACGCTTCGATGCGACCATCGAGCGTTTCGAGGAGCAGGCTGACGCCCGAATGTCGGTGGCGGAGATCGACTCGCAGACGTACCGGTACGTCGATACCGATGCGATCAAGTTCATCGTCGCCACGATCGGAAACCAGGCCGTCGTCACCTTGTCGCCCGTGGGCTTCGGCGACGAGGAGATCGGGGCCCTGCTGGGCCTCAGTCTTCCACAAACCAGCATCGCCGAGTCCGGCGAGCTCCTGGAGATTGCCGAGAAGTACGGTTATTCCCCGTATTATCTGGGCCTGGTCAGCACGACCCGAATTGCCGAGACCTTTCTGGCGGACCAGACCGGCATCAATGCCGCGTTGTTCCAACTGATGGACGCGTCGGAAAAGCCCGAGTTGTCGGAGGTCTGCAGGAACGAGATTCGTGCCGCGGTCGAAATCGCACCGCGGATTGCGATGGGTTACGACGAGTTCAGCACCGAGCGACTGTCGTCGTCGGTCATCGTCGAGTTGCGAAGCGACATCGCGAGCGGGTTGACCGGCCTGGCCGCGCCGGTGCCCGGCCTCGGTGTCGATCACGGCGGCATGATGTCCTTGGGCTTCAGCCTGAATCCGCTTGCCGCGCGCGAGTTCTACGAGGCAAGGCTGGATGCGATGGAGGCCGCGCCGTACGAGTGTGAACTTTTTGCGGAGTTGCAGGCGGGCGTAGAGCAGGGCCGTATAGCCCTCCAGCAGCCGGTGCCGCCGATGATTTACGACTTTCGCGGGCTGCTCGCCGTCATCGACAATATGGACGGCTACGACTTTGCGCAACAGAAGCCGCCCGAGATACTGGAAGCCCGCGCGATGCTGGCGATGGAGAACGCCAATAACCTGATCATGATGGGCAGGATGATGGTGCCGGCGCTGGCCGAATTGCAGCTCGAACCCGACGGCGAGCCCGTTGCCCTGGACCCGGCCATGTTGGCTGGCACCGGTATCGACCAAGCCTCCGTCGCGTTCACGGAGAACGCATTGGCCATTGCCGTGGGCGAGGATACCGAGGCGGGGCTGGCGGCCATGCTCGGTGCGGAAACCGCCGATCCGGCGCCGTTTTTCAGCATGAACATGGATGCGGTCCGATACTTCGGGTTCATCCGCAACGCGGGTGAGGCGCAGACGCGGCACGCGGCGGCCGGGCTCGACGACGGCAGCGAGGAGTATCTCGAGGCGACACAAGCGGCTCAGGCTGAAGTGCTCGCTGCGCTTCAGGAACTCTACGACCGAATCCTGATCGATGTGTATTTCACCGACAACGGCATCGAAATGCGCAGTGTCGTGACCTTGCGGGATTGAAGGAAGGAGCCTAGGCCGGGATGCGACCGATCAAAGCGAACACGATGCAATTCTGGCCCATGCTCGCGGTCTTGCTCACGACCCCGGCTTTTGCCGGCGATACGGTGCTGTCGGCCGTAACGAGCAAGAAAGTGGACATCGCCGCGGTCAGGGAACTGGGCACGGTCAGCGCGGTGGACGGCATGACCGCGTCCGGCCAGCCGGATGCAGCCGCGCTGGCGGTGTTTGCCGACTCGGGATATGCCGCAGTGATCGATCTGCGAGGTCCCGACGAGGACCGCGGCTTCGACGAACAGGCCGAGGTCGAGGATCTCGGCATGGACTACATCGACCTGCCGGTCATCGGCCGCGACGGTATCAGTTTCGAAAATGCCCGCAAGCTCCGCGAAATTCTCGATCGGTACGATGCACCGGTCCTCGTCCACTGCGGCAGCTCGAACCGGGTAGGAGCGCTGGTTGCGCTGGGCGCGAGCCTCGAAGGCGCCGACGACGAGGCGGCGGTCGCGGCGGGCAGGGAAGCGGGGCTGACGCGCCTGGAAGGGGTCGTTCGGGAGAGGCTGACGGCGGAGGATTGAGGTTTGGCAGACCTGCTTGGCGGGCTGCCGGCGACCATTAGTCCCGTTTTGCCGTATCCCATACGCACTTAGCCACTTTGGCGGCAGAATGTGGCTTGGAGCCTTTCTTGCGTTTTACACGGTTATAGCGCTTGAGAAAGGAACTCAGGTCTACAAGTACGGCAACTCTTGCCATTTTCGTGACCCTGAAAAATAAAGCCTTTGGGTTCGGCCAAGCTCGGATAGGTGAGCGGCTTACTGCCAAAGGCTGGATAATCCATTGAATTATATAGGTCCTGTTGGCCGGTTTTCAAACACGTGTGTCACATGATCTCCGCGGGACAGGCCAGCCCTGGCTGCCGTTCGAGAAGGCGCTCGATCTCAGCCCTAGTTCTATGCCGAGCGGCTTCCTCACCATCTGATCGAATTGCCGCTAAATATGCAGAAAATAGCGTCGGGTTAGAGAAAATCAGCTTTTCTATGGCCGGATTGTAGTCCTTGATCGAGTCGAGCCTTTCCTGGCGGCGTGTCTCAATTCGCTGTTGGACTTCGGCGGCCTTTCCAACTTCACCCAGCCCCTCGAGAGCAAGTTTTTGGATCAAGCGGGCAATCGACACGCCCATTTCGGTCTTGCCCTGACTCTCCACCAGCTCACCGTATGCGAGGCAGGCGTAGGCCCAGTCCACGCTCTGCGCCGACCGCTCCTCGCACATTCTTACGTAGTCTCCGTAGCGAGGTAGCTCTGAGGCCGCAAAACCGAAAGCCATCTCCGCTCGTTCCGGAAAGCCGAAGTCGCTACCGGCGGCAAACCCACGCTCGACCATCTCAATCATCTCGGTCCAGTACGCACGGGATTCAGCGGCCGTGGAGGCATGGCGCATGGCTTCGAGCGCTGCGTCGTAGTCGCTCGCCGCGTATCTGTTCGCCGCGACACGGACCCACGATTCGCTGTTTTGGCCGTCCACGGCGATCAGGAGCCGTTCCCAATCCCGCAGCGGGCAGGGCGTGGTTTCAATCGCTTCTGAACAGATTTGAACGGCACCCCATACCAGAAACGGGTCCGAGGGACTGCGTGAGATCGCGGCGTCTAGCAGGTCCAAGCGCGATGCCGGGTCATCCTCCAGCAAGGCGGCGAAGTGTAAGTGCTCCGCGGACGACGATGCTGACAGGCTCTCCGACAAAGTCTGTTTCTGCTTGTTGAAGGCGTCTATCTGTGCCTGGATTTCCTCTTGCGTCCACTCCTTGTCGACGGAATCAGTGGCTGCGTTTAAGCAGACATCAGTCAGCGCGGAACGCAATTCTGCCGCCGGGAAGCCGGTTGGAGTTGATGCGGTCTCTTCGGCGGGCTGGTGGTCGGCAGAAACCGGGCCAGGTGCGGCGATCTCGGCGTTGTCCGGGTTATCGCTTTGCCTGAATAGGTAGATCAGCACTACCATTGCGGCAGCGGACGCGACAATGACGGACAGGCGACGAGCTGAAGTCACTGCTTGGTCTCAGATTGAATGGGCCGGCTGGCGGCGGTGGGTAACCTCGTTGAATGGGCCGCCTGGCGGCGGCCCATTATTGCTGTTGGTGGAGGTGGCGAGAATCGAACTCGCGTCCGCAAGCCCTCTGCTCCGAGGTCTACATGCTTATTCCGTCTTTAGTCTCGTTATGGGCTACCCGACGGGCAGGGAAAACGCATAACCAGTCCAGTAAGAGTTTGACGGCCTTTGCCCTGGACGAGCACTGACCGCGGTCCTGTGTCGGTGACCCCTGTTATCCGGACGCACAGGCACGATCCGGGCAGAGGGCGCTAGGCTGGTTTTTAAGCAGCTAGTGCGTAGTTGTCGTCGTTGGCAACTATGAGTTGTACAGCTGGATTTACGAGGTGATCTGTCCCTCGGCATGCACTCGGAGGTTCGCGACCCGCGTCGAAGCCATGTCACCCCCGAAACCGTCAGTGTAGGGCTAATCCTCTGAAATACAATGGCAAGGGGCGCACTTGGCCAAATCTACGTGAAAGAAACCCCTTGAGAAAAATAATATAAATTATTGTTATATTTATCTTTTTAGGATTCTCGCCTTCTGCCGTTGCCAGTCGCGCTCCTTCGTCGACGCGCGTTTGTCGTGTTGTTTCTTGCCTTTGGCAAGGCCGACTTCGAGCTTGACGCGGCCCTTGCTCCAGTGCATGTCCAACGGCACCAGCGCATAACCCTTGCGCTCTACGGCGCCGATCAACCGGTGCAGTTCATTGCGGTGCAACAACAGTTTCCGATTGCGGACCGGGTCGGCGCGCACATGCGTCGACGCTGTCTTTAAGGGCGAAACATGCGCGCCGTGCAGCCAAGCCTCGCTTTTGTGAATCTGAACATAAGCCTCGGTGAGCTGCACCCTGCCGGCGCGGATGCTCTTGACTTCCCAGCCCTCGAGTGCAAGTCCGGCCTCGATCCGATCCTCGATGAAATAGTCGTGCCGGGCTTTGCGGTTCACCGCGATCGTGCGCTCGGCTGACTTGTCGGCGCCTGTCTTGCTCGTCTTGCTGCTCATCTTGCTCATGGAACGGTTGGGCCGTTGCAGTTCGTTACATCGGGTTGTTACATAAAGGGGGCGGGATTATACGGATTTGTGCACCGGCCGGGCGCATATCGCCGGCTGGCGCCGGTAGGGACGCGCTGCTGTTGTCAGCCCCGCGCTTTTGTACGAGAATTTTCGACTTTCGCCGAGAGACAACAATAATGCACAGCGTATCGGCCGCCGATTCGGGCAAACGGATCTCACTGCACGGCACCTGGTCTTCCCGGATGGCCTTCATCTTAGCGGTCACCGGCTCTGCCGTCGGCCTCGGTAACATCTGGAAGTTCCCCTATGTGGCCGGCGAGAACGGCGGCGGCGCATTCGTCCTCGTGTATCTCGCCTGTGTGTTCCTGATCGGCATGCCCGTCATGATGTCGGAGATCCTGATCGGCCGCCGCGGCCGCCGCAACCCGGTTGCGACCATGGCGCTATTGGGCGAGGAGGAAGGCCACAGCCGCCAATGGCTGTGGGTGGGCGGCATGGGGGTCGTGGCCGGCATACTGATTCTGTCCTACTACAGCGTCATCGCCGGCTGGACGCTGGCCTATGTCGTCAAGAGCGTAGGCGGCGCGTTTTCGGGCGCCGACGCGGAGACGGTGGGCAACATTTTCGGCAGTTTTGTCGGCGACTGGCGGTTGCTCGCGGTGTGTCACACGCTGTTCATGGCCCTGACCGTGTTCGTGGTCGCACGCGGTGTGGAGCGCGGTCTAGAGCAGGCCGTGCGTGTCATGGTGCCCGCCCTGCTGATTCTCCTGTTGGTACTGCTCGGCTATTCGGTGACCTCCGGCTCGTTCAGGTCCGGTGTCGAGTTCATGTTCACGCCCGATTTCAGCAAGCTGACCTGGGACAGCGTGCTTGCCGCAATGGGACAGGCATTCTTTACGCTGTCGATCGGCATGGGTGCGATCATGGCTTACGGCGCCTATTTGCCCGAGGAAACCTCGATCACCGGAGCCTCGGCGGCCGTCGTGACGGCGGATACGAGCATTGCAATTCTTGCCGGACTGGTCATTTTCCCGCTGGTATTCGCCAACGGTCTCAACCCCGCCGACGGACCGGGCCTGGTGTTTCAGACCTTGCCGCTCGCGCTGGGCCAGATGCCGGGCGGCGCATTTTTCTCGACCCTGTTCTTCGTGCTTTTGTCGTTTGCCGCGTGGACGTCGGCGATTGGACTGATGGAGCCTGCGGTGGCCTGGCTGGTCGAGCGCTATCAAAGATCCCGGGCGCAGGCGGCGATGATTGTCGGTACCCTGATCTGGGCGCTGGGTTTCGGCACTGTGCTGTCGTTCAACCTGCTCGCGGACCTGACCTTCTACAAGGGCACCTTGTTCGATAACGTCGACCATCTGACCAGCAACATCATGCTGCCGCTAGGCGGCGTGTTCATCGCCGTGTTCGCAGGCTGGATCATGTGCCGAAACTCCACCGCGGACGAGCTCGGCAACACCGGCACCGCCTACAAGGTATGGCATTTCCTCGCCCGTTACGTCGCGCCGATCGGCATCCTGTTCGTATTCCTGAAAGCCGTCGGGCTGCTCGATTGGGTCGCCGCCGCGTTCGGCTAGGGAGTCGGCCAGGGAGTCGGCGAGCGAGCCTCGCCAGACGCATGCAGAGGTTCCCTAGTGCGGTTCCCTAATGCCACGTTCCCTAGTGCCTGTCATCAGTGCCTGTCATCACTCGCGTCGTGTTGACAGGCCCTAAGACACCCCCGGGGATGCGCAAGGTCAGCCGCAGCGCGCTGGTTGCGTATTCGGCGGCTGAAATGTTCGATCTGGTCGGCGATGTCGAGTCCTACCCGGGGTTTTTGCCCTGGTGCAGCGGCGCGCGCGTGTATTCGCGCGAGGATCGCGCGGGTTTAACGATCATCGACGGTGCGGTAGAGATGCGCCGCGCCGGCCTGCGGCGGTGGTTCAGAACCGAGAACACGCTGATCAGGCCGGAATCGATCGAGATGCATCTCGTCGACGGGCCGTTCGAAAGCCTGTCCGGCGGTTGGCGCTTCAAACAACTCGGCGATCTCGGCTCCCGGGTGTCGCTGGAGCTCGAATTCGAATTCGACAGCCGGGTAGCCAACCGGTTGGTCGGGCCGTTTTTCGTCGAGATCTGCAATACGCTGGTGGACGCGTTCACCCGCCGCGCGGAGCAGGTCTACGGCCGGCGCGGGCCCGTCAATGAATAAGCGTTTTCGCGTGGAAGTCGTGTTCGCCGAATCCGACGAACAGGGCTTACTCGACGTCGAGGTCGAAGCCGGCACGACCGTCGCCGAGGCCATTGCAGCCTCGGGCATCGGACAGCGTTTCGACGACGAGAAGCTTGCAAGCCTGCCGGTGGGCATCTGGGGGCGCGTCGTGGATCGCGGGCACGAAGTCCGGCCCGGCGACCGCGTCGAAATCTACCGGCCGCTGGCGATCGATCCGCTGCAGGTACGCCGGCAACTCGCCGAGGCAGGTCGTACGATGGGCCGGCCGGACGCCGCCCGTCGCGGCGAGTGTTTCAAGGAATCAGCAGGCCCAAGCCCGACGGAGCTTCTGCATGAGTCCGATACAGAATGAGACTCGTCAGGCTTATGCGGAGGTTCCCTGGTGCCTTGCCCCGCAAATAGCCCACCGAATTCGCTGCGTTATTTGCGGGACAGGCCCTAGAGTCTCGGGTCGAGCGCCTGGTCCCTGCGAATTTCGCTCACCCGATCGTCGTCGAAGACGATGGAAGTCCAGCGTTTCGCGGTCGTGGCCTTACGCCCCACCTTGAGGTAATACACGTAATCCCAGCGGTCCCGGTGGAAGGGATCGTCGATCATCGGCGTACCGAGCAGAAAGCGCACCTGGCTGCGCGTCATGCCGATCTCGACCTGCTCGAGGTTTTCGGCCTTGATCAGGTTGCCTTGCGAAATCGTCGGGCGATACACGCAGGCAGACAATACGGCCAGCGAAATCAGTATCAGAGGTAACGGTGAGCGATGGCGTATGAGCTTCATCAGAGGTTTTCGTGCCGGCAATCTGACGCAGGTGCGTGCGCCCGTGCTAGAGACCGACCGGTAACTGAGTCATAATAGCGGGGCATCATACCTGCTTGGCCAAGCCCGCAACAGCGCCGCCCGAGCCCATACCCGGCGGTCCGGAGTCAACGATATGCAACAAAGACAGGAACTCCGCAAGGCGGGTCTCAAGGTCACGCTGCCGCGGCTCAAGATCCTGGAGATTCTCGAGAATGCAGAGCAACGGCACCTCAGCGCCGAGGACATTTACAAGGAATTGCTGGATTCCGGCGAGGAGATCGGTCTTGCGACCGTCTATCGGGTGCTGACGCAGTTCGAGTCGGCGGGCCTGGTCACGCGGCACAATTTCGAAGGCGGCCACTCGATATTCGAGCTGGACGACGGCGAGCACCACGATCACATGGTTTGCGTGGACAGTGGTGACGTCGTCGAATTCACCAGCGACGAGATCGAACGGCTGCAAGAGGAGATTGCCGAGGCGCACGGCTACGAGTTGATCGACCACAGCCTGGTGCTGTACGTGAAACCGCTGAGAGCGGCCAAGGGCTGATTCAGGCGCGTTTCTTCGGCGCGCCGGCCAGCATCTCCTCGGCGTGGTCGAGCGTCGTCTGCGTGATCTCCACGCCCCCCAGCATGCGCGCCAGCTCTTCGATGCGCTCCGATTTCTTCAATGGCGCGACACCGGTGCGTGTTGCCTTGCCGTCGGTCATCTTGCTGATTCGCAGGTGCTGGTGGGCGAGGCATGCAACCTGCGGCAGATGGGTGACGCACAATACCTGACGGCTCGCGCCGAGGTCGAAAAGGCGCCGGCCGACCATCTCGGCAATGCCGCCGCCCACGCCGCTGTCCACCTCGTCGAAAACCATCGTCGGAACCGTGCTGCCGTCGCTGACGATCACCTGGATGGCGAGACTCATGCGCGACAGCTCGCCTCCCGAGGCGACGCGGGCCAGCGGCATCGGTGCCTGTCCCGGATTGGCGCTGATCAGGAATTCGATATCGTCGATTCCGGTCGCTTTGGCGGCATCGTCGCCGAGCTCGGCGAGTTCGGCAATTGCAACGACAAACTGCCCGCCCGGCATGCCGAGCCCGGCCATCGCGTCGCCGACCTCGGCGGACAGGGATTCGGCGGCAGTCCGGCGGCGCTCGGAGAGCGCCCGGGCGTGCTCGAAATAAGCTGCCCTGGCCGCCTCGAGTTCCCGCTCGAGCTCCCTTCCGCGAGCCTCCGCACCGGTAAGCTCTTCGAGCTCCAGTCTCAGCGCCGTCGCTTTCTCCGGTAGCCGGTCCGCCGTGGTTCGGTGCTTTCGGGCCAGCGTCGTCATGCTGTCGAGCCGTTCCTCGACCCAGTCCTGCCTGGCCGGGTCCATGTCGATCGTATCCCGGTAACGTTGCAGCGCTTCCCTGGCCTCGGCGAGTTGAATGGCCGCGCCGTCCAGGAGCTCGACGATGCTGCCGAGATGCTGGTCGACGTCGATCAGCGCGTCGATATCGCGGGAAGCCGCGGCGATCAGGCCGGTAGCGTTACCGCCTTCGCTTTCCGATATCCGGTCCAGCGCATCGGTAAGCCCAGTCAGCAGGCGTCCGCCGCTCGCCAACCGCTGCCTTTCGGCGGAGAGTCGTTCGAACTCGCCGTCCTCCGGACCCAGGGCTTCGAGCTCCCGTAACTGGAAAGTGAGCAGGTCCTGCCGCGAATCGCGGTCCGCGTCGGCGGCGATCAGGGCATCGTGCCTGTCCTTCAAGGTTTGCCAGTGTTCGAAGGCGGTAGCGGTCGCCTCGCAAAGCTCGGCCGCGTCCGCATAGTGATCCAGGAGCTGACGCTGCACGTCACGGCGGCCGAGCGATTGGTGAAAATGTTGGCCGTGGATGTCCACGAGCATGTCGCCCAACGTCCGCAACTGTTGCAGGGGGGTCGCGTTGCCGTTGACGAAAGCCCGGGAGCGGCCGTCCACGCCGATGACCCGGCGCAGCAGGCATTCGTCGTCGGCGTCCAGCGCCTGCGCCTCGAGCCAGGCCTGAACCGCCGGCAGCCGGCTCAGGTCGAACTCGGCGGCAAACTCGGCGCGTTTGGCGCCTTCGCGAACGAGCTGACTGTTGCCGCGGTCGCCGAGCACCAGGCCCAGGGCATCGACCAGGATCGACTTGCCGGCGCCGGTCTCGCCGGTCAGTACCGTCATGCCCGGCGAGAAGTCCACGTCGATGCGATCGACGATCGCAAAGTCCCGGATGCTAAGGTTCTTCAGCATCGTCCCTGTCGTGCTTCAGGAGGCACGCGGAGGACCGGCGCGATTACGGCTGTCCCGGCCCCAGTAGAGCTTGGAACGCAGTATGCCGTAGTAGTTGTAGCCCGGCGGATGGATCAGCGTCATCCGGTGCGGTGCGGCGCGGATGGTCAGGCGATCGTCGGGCCGGATTTCGCCTAGCGGATGGCCGTCGACCGTGATCTCGGCTTTGGTGTCGTCGCGGGCGAGCAGCCGCACGTCGATTCTCTGGCTCGCCGGGATCACGATCGGCCGGTCCGACAAGGTATGCGGTGCGACCGGAACCAGGGCGACGGCGTCGAGTTGCGGTTCGATGATCGGGCCTCCGCAACTCAACGAATAGGCCGTCGAGCCGGTTGGCGTTGCAACGATCAGGCCGTCGCCCGAATGGGTATTGACATAATCCCCATCGACCAGCGTCTCGAAATCGACCATGCGGCCCGTTTCGCGGCGCTGCAGGACCACGTCGTTCAAGGCTGTTCCGATGATGGGTTTGTCGCGCTTATCGTCGCCCTTGCCGCCGCCCTTGACTTCGAGTCTCGCTTCGAGGAGCAGGCGTGAGTCGCAGGCGTAGTCGCCGGCCAACACCTTGTCCACGCTGGCGAGCATTTCGTCGGGGGTGACGTCGGCCAGAAAGCCGAGCCGCCCGCGATTGATGCCGAGCAAGGGCACGTTCTCGCCCATGGCGAGGTGAGCGGCGTAGAGCATCGTGCCGTCGCCGCCGACCGCAATCATCAACTCGACCCGAGCGGCAAGCCCGGACTCCGGGACACGCGTAACGGGCAGGTCTATCGTGAGCTCGTCGGCCGCAAACACTTCGCGGCCGGCATTGTTCAAATGGCCGACGAGCGTCGTGATGGGTTCGGTGACGCGCGGGTCCTGTGGGCGGCCAAGAACCGCAATCTTTGCAAAGTGTTCTGCCATACACCCGATTCCGCCGGACTCCCGGCCTGCGCAGCCTGACGGCACAGCGACCGTTTGCGACTCCGGGATTGTTGCAGACCCTTGACCGGCCGCCAAGCCATTGCTAGCGTTTTCCACAACGCTACCAGAGCACAGCCGCGGACTTTTCGCGGTTTTTTCGCGAATGTCAGCAGACGCCAGCAAGCCCATGCAAACCGACCGCGCGCGCCATCTGCTCCGCGTGCTGATTCAGCGTTACATCGAGGACGGTCAACCCGTCGGTTCCAGAACCCTGTCGAAAGACTCGGGGCTGGACCTGTCGCCGGCGACGATCCGCAACGTCATGTCCGATCTGGAAGATCTCGGGCTGGTCGCCGCGCCGCATACCTCGGCGGGACGCGTGCCGACGCCCAAGGGTTACCGGCTGTTCGTCGATACGCTGGTCCGTTACCGGCCGCCGCGCGGCGGCGACATGCGCAAGCTCGCGGTAGAGCTTCGGGAGCGGGTGGACGACCCGGATACGCTCGTCGGTTCCGTGTCGCGGATGCTGTCGGACCTGACGAGTCTGGCCGGCATCGTGTCGATGCCTCGCGGGCAGCATGCGACGCTGCGGCAGATCGAGTTCCTGCCGCTGTCGGACAGCCGCATCCTGGTCATCCTCGTCATCAACGATCGCGAAGTGCAAAACCGAATCCTGCACGTGGATCGGGAATACACCGACTCCGAGCTGCAACAGGCGGCGAATTTCGTTAACGAGCACTACGCCGGTGCCGACATGCACGAGCTGCGCGAACGGGTGGTCGGCGACATGGACAAGCTGCGCCACTCGATGAACCAGGCGATGCTGGACATCGTCACGCTGGCGCAGTCGGCGATGGAAGGCGCGGCCGCGCCGGGCGGTGAGTACGTCCTGAGCGGCGAGACCAAGCTGATGGATTTTGCCGAGCTGTCCGACATCGAGACCTTGCGGCGTCTGTTCGAGGCGTTTTCGCGAAAACGGTTGATTCTGGAGCTGTTGGACCGCAGCATCCACGCCGACGGGGTGCAGGTGTTCATCGGCGAGGAGTCCGGGTTTAGGATTCTCGACGATTGCAGCGTGGTTACCGCGCCTTACCACGTGGATGACGACACGATCGGCGTGCTGGGCGTGATCGGCCCGACGCGGATGGCTTACGATCGCATCGTGCCGATCGTGGACCTGACCGCCAGGATGCTGGGTTCCGCCCTGAACCAGCGCGGTTAGGGCGCCTCGCCGGACCGTGCGGAGGCTCCGTGGCGTGCGGTGCCGAAGGCGTCCGCTGCGTTCGAGTGTCCTCCGGCGCTTGATATTTTCGGCCGGGCCCCCAGACTCGCTGCCGACGGCCGGCCGGGTCGGCCCGGAGCTGGCAAGAAGCGGAGCATACCGAATGACAGAACAGGCAGAACGATCAGAACGGTCGGGATCAGAGCAGTCGGGACAGGCACAGGCAGCCGATCAGAAGGCGGAAAACGACGCCGGGCTCGGCATCGACCGGGAGAACGACGGCGAGGTCGAAGAAGGCGTTCGGCAGCAACCCGGCCGGACGGACGAAGACACGGACGAAAACACAGACGAAAACGAGGAGGCGCTCACGGTGGAGCTGGAGGCGGCAAAGTCCAAGGCCGAGGAGAACTGGGAGCGCTATCTGCGCGCCGCGGCCGAGATCGAAAATGTTCGTAAGCGCGCCGCCCGCGACGTCGAGCATGCCCGAAAATTTGCGCTCGAGAGCTTCGCGCGTGACCTCCTGGACGTGTGCGACAGCCTGGAAATGGGATTGGAAGCTGCCGAATCCGCGGACGCCGACGCCATTGCCGAGGGGAGCGCGGCGACGCTCCGCTTGCTTTCGACGACGTTCGAGCGTTACGGCGTCGTGCTGATCGATCCGGAAGGAGAGCCCTTCGACCCGGAGTTGCACGAAGCCATGAGCATGGTGCCGGCTCCCGACGCCGAGCCGGGATCGGTCGTCAAAGTGATTCAGAAAGGATATACGCTGAACGGCCGCCTGTTGCGGCCGGCCAGGGTACTCGTCGCGGCGGAACCGCCCGCGGACGAGGGCGAGCAGGCCTCCTAACCGCTTGAAACCCCTCGCGACGGCCCCACCTAAGCGACAGTTTGGAAACAATCACCGTATTTGCCGTGTTGGCATTGGAGTTTCGAGAATGGGAAAGGTAATCGGCATTGACCTCGGCACGACCAACTCGTGCGTGGCGGTCATGGAGGGCGACAAGCCCAAGGTCATCGAGAACAGCGAGGGCGATCGGACGACGCCGTCGATCGTCGCGTTTGCCAAGGACGATCAGGTCTTGGTCGGCCAGTCGGCCAAGCGCCAGGCGGTCACCAACCCCACGGACACGCTGTTTGCCGTCAAGCGCCTGATCGGGCGCCGTTTCGAGGACGATGTCGTGCAGCGCGATATCGACATGGTGCCGTATTCCATCGTCAAGGCCGACAACGGCGACGCCTGGGTCGAAGCCGGCGGCAAGAAAATGGCGCCGCCGGAGATCTCGGCGCGGGTGCTGATGAAAATGAAAAAGACCGCCGAGGATTATCTCGGCGAGGAAGTCACCGAGGCCGTCGTCACGGTGCCGGCGTATTTCAACGATTCCCAGCGCCAGGCGACCAAGGATGCCGGCAAGATCGCCGGTCTCGACGTCAAGCGCATCATCAACGAGCCGACGGCCGCGGCGCTGGCCTACGGCATGGACAAGAAGCGCGGCGACAAGAAAATCGCCGTGTTCGACCTGGGCGGCGGCACCTTCGACGTGTCGGTCATTGAAATCGCCGAAGTGGACGGCGAGCACCAGTTCGAAGTGCTGGCCACCAATGGCGACACCTTCCTAGGCGGCGAGGACTTCGACCTGCGGGTGATCGAATACCTGACGGCCGAGTTCCAGCGCGAGAGCGGCGTCGACATCAGCAAGGACCCGCTGGCGATGCAGCGCCTGAAAGAGGCGGCCGAGAAAGCCAAGATCGAGCTGTCCTCGCAGCAGCAGACCGAGGTCAACCTGCCGTATATCACGGCGGACGCCAGCGGCCCCAAGCACCTGAACATCAAGCTGACCCGCGCCAAGCTCGAGTCCCTGGTCGATTCGCTGATCGAGCGCACGATGGAACCGTGCAAGACTGCGCTCAAGGACGCCGGTCTGAAAGTGAACGAAATCGACGACGTGATTCTGGTCGGCGGCCAGACGCGCATGCCCAAGGTGCAGGAGGTGGTACAGAACTTCTTCGGCAAGGAGCCGCGCAAGGACGTCAATCCCGATGAAGCGGTCGCGCTCGGTGCCGCGATTCAGGGCGGCGTGCTGTCAGGCGACGTCAAGGACGTGCTGCTGCTAGACGTGACGCCGCTGTCGCTCGGTATCGAGACCCTGGGCGGCGTCATGACCAAGCTGATCGAGAAGAACACGACGATCCCGGCCAACGCCGAGCAGGTGTTTTCGACCGCCGACGACAACCAGACGGCGGTAACGATCCACGTGCTCCAGGGCGAACGCGAACGTTCGGTGGACAACAAGTCCCTGGGTCGTTTCGACCTGGCGGACATTCCGCCCGCGCCGCGCGGCCTGCCGCAGATCGAGGTGACCTTCGACATCGATGCGAACGGTATTCTCAATGTCTCGGCCAAGGACAAGGCCACCGGCAAGAGCCAGAACATCGTCATCAAGGCGTCGAGCGGACTGTCGGACGAGGAGATCGAAAAGATGGTCGCCGACGCCGAGAGTCATGCCGAAGAGGATCGCAAGTTCCGCGAGCTCGTGGACGTGCGCAACCAGGCCGACGGCCTGATTCACGCGGCCGAGAAGACCTTGAGCGACCTGGGCGAGAAAGCCAGCGGCGAGGACCGCATGAAAGTGGAAAGCGCGGTTTCAGACCTCAAGTCGGCCCTGGAGAACGACGACAAGGAGGCTATCGAAGCCAAGACGGCCGCACTTGCCGAAGCGTCGGGCACTCTGGCGCAGCAGCTCTATGCCGAGCAGCAGGCCGAGGCCGGCGGCGAGGCGGCGGCGGATACGGAGACGAAGTCCGGTGACGATGTCGTCGATGCGGAGTTCGAAGAGGTGGACAAGGACGACCGGTCCAAGTCCGCGTAACATCCGAGCAGCGTGACGGGGCCGGGCGTCAACGATGGCGCCCGGCTTGCGTCTGAAGGGTTGACCACCGCGCCCGGCAGGATGGCCGGAGCACGGGGCGATCAGGGGAAACATGGCAAAACGCGATTATTACGAGGTACTCGGCGTCTCGCGGTCCGCATCGGCCGACGAGATCAAGAAGGCGTATCGGCGCCTCGCGATGAAGTACCACCCGGATCGCAACAAGGACGACGCCGACGCCGAGACGCGCTTCAAGGAGGTCAAGGAAGCCTATGAAGTCCTGAGCGACACCGACAAGCGCGCCACCTACGATCAGTTCGGACACGAGGGCCTGAAAGGCGCCGGCATGGGCGGCGGCCGCGGCGGTTTCGGCGCCGAGGGTTTCAGCGACATCTTCGGCGACGTGTTCGGCGACATTTTCGGGGGCGGGCGTCGCGGCGGGAGTCAGGTGTTCCGCGGCGCGGATCTCGGTTACCAGCTCAAGCTCGACCTCGAGAAAGCGGTCAGCGGCGACAATGTGACGATCGAGGTGCCGACCCAAGTCACGTGCGACACCTGCGGCGGCAGCGGCGCACGCAAAGGCTCGGAGCCGGTGACGTGCAACACCTGCGGCGGTGCCGGTCAGGTGCGCATGCAACAGGGTTTCTTTTCGATTCAGCAGACTTGCCCGGCCTGCAAGGGCGCGGGCACCGTCATCGCCGATCCTTGCGAGGCCTGCCACGGACGCGGCCGGATTCAAAAGACCAAGACCCTGTCTGTGAAGGTGCCCGCCGGCATCGACGACGGCGACCGCATCCGTCTTTCCGGCGAGGGCGAGGCGGGGCGTAACGGCGGGCCGCCCGGCGACCTTTATGTCGAGATCCGGGTGCGGCCGCACAAGCTGTTCTCGCGCGACGGCGCCGACCTGTCCTGCGAGGTTCCGATCAGTTTCACGACCGCGGCCCTCGGCGGCAGCGTCGAGCTGCCGACCCTGGACGGCCATGTGTCGCTCAAGATCCCCCCGGGCACGCAGTCCGGCAAGCTGTTTCGCTTGCGCGGCAAAGGCGTGGCCACGGTGCGCGATCCGCGCAAGGGCGACCTGTTCGCGCAGGTGGCCGTGGAAACCCCGGTGAATCTCACGTCGCAGCAAAAGGAGCTGTTGCAGCAGCTCGACGAGTCGCTCGCGGGCGGCGGGGACAGGCACAATCCCAGGGCGGACGGCTGGCTGGATTCGGTCAAACGTTTCTTCGAGGGTATCGGGCAGTGAGCGAGCCCGCGCCGTTGCGCATCGCAATGGCGGGCGCCGGGCGCATGGGACAGGCGATCATGTCGGCAATCGGGACGCGCGACGACCTCGTCCTGGCAAGCGTCTGGCAGCGGGCCGCGGCATCGGTGGATACCGGCGGCGCGCTCGGAAGCGACGATATCGAGGCGGTCGTCGCCGAGGCCGACGTGGTCGTCGATTTCAGCCTTCCTGACGGTACGGTTCGGGTCGTAGAAGCCTGCAAGTCACAGTCGAAGCCGCTGGTATGCGGCGTCAGCGGGCTCGGCGAGGAACAGTTTGTGCTGTTGGACGAGGCTTCGCGGACGATACCGATCGTCTACGACCGCAACATGAGCCAGGGCATCGCGGTCTTGCAATCGCTCGTGCGCCGGGCGGTCGCCGCGCTGGACGGCTTCGAGGTCACGATCGGCGAGGTTCATCACGTCCACAAGAAAGACGCGCCGTCGGGTACCGCGCTCAAGCTCGGCGAGGCCGTTGCCGCGGCGCGCGGCCGGAAGCTCGAGGATCTCGCGTGGTATGGCGCCGATACGGCGGAACCTCGGCCGGGACAGATCCGATTCGATGTCGAGCGGCGCGGCGAGGTGCCCGGCGAACACACGCTCAAGCTCTCGTCCGCAACGGAAACCCTGATGCTGGGCCACAGCGTCACGACGCGCGGCGTTTTCGCCGATGGCGCGTTGCGCGCTGCCTTGTGGCTCGCGGGCCGGCCGGCCGGTCTTTACGACATGGGCGACGTGCTGACGGCGGACGCTTGACGATACGGATCGGTCGGTCCGTTTCATGGACATCCCGCTCGATTGCGTACCCAATAGCCTACTCGGTCGCTACTCGATAGCCCACTCGATCGACCACTCGATCGACCATGTGGCTCGCTGCCGCACGACGCGCCCGCCAAACGACCGGGAGCGCTTGCTTTGATGTTGTTTGCCAGCGGGGATTGCGTTGGCGGCGCAGATTCTTTTTCTGGCACTGACTGTGTCGGTCCAGTAAACTACGCCGGATCGCTGAGCGGTCGGCGTAGTCGCGAGCGGAAGGCCACGTCCTTCCGCTTTTGTACATCTGAGCCCGGCGTTTTCGACAGCCGGGGCGACGATTTGCCAGCCTACGTGCTGACCACCCCGTGATCGGGTTTCAAACTATCGGGTTTCAAACTCTGGAGCGAGGGTCGCTTTGCGCACATCGGCTGTACTGGCATTACAAGACGGCACGGTCTTTCACGGCACGTCGATCGGCGCCGCCGGCAAAACCATCGGTGAGGTCGTATTCAATACCGCAATGACCGGGTATCAGGAGATCCTGACCGATCCCTCGTATTGCCGGCAGATCGTCACGCTTACGTACCCGCATATCGGCAACACCGGCGCCAACAGCGAGGACATGGAGTCAGGCAAGGTCCATGCCTCCGGCTTGGTCGTGCGCGACAGCTCGCTCGTCACCAGCAACTGGCGTTCCGAGCGGAGCTTTCGCGACTTCCTCGAACAGGGGGACACGGTGGCGATCGCCGACATCGACACCCGCAAGCTCACGCGGATTATTCGCGAAAAGGGCGCGCAGTCCGGATGTATCATGACGGGAGATGCCGATCCCGACACGGCCGTGGAACATGCGCGCAAGTTTCCGGGTATCGCGGGCATGGATCTCGCCAAGTTCGTCACCACCGACCGGCCTTATCAATGGTGTCACGGCGTAAGCTTCGGTCGCAGGTCGCGCGTCATGAGCCGGCGTGTCGCGCCGTTTCACGTCGTGGCTTTCGATTTCGGCATCAAACGCAACATCCTCAGGCTCTTGTCCGATCTCGACTGTCGCATGACCGTCGTGCCGGCGACGACCAGTGCCGAGGAAGTGTTCGAGCTCGCGCCCAACGGCGTCTTTTTGTCGAACGGCCCGGGCGATCCGGAGCCCTGCGACTATGCCATTTCGGCCATACGCGAAATCCTCGATGCCGGATTGCCGGTGTTCGGCATCTGCCTCGGGCATCAGCTCCTGGCGCTCGCCGCCGGCGCCCGTACCGAAAAAATGAAGTTCGGCCATCATGGCGCGAATCATCCGGTGCAGGACCTGCGCACGGGCCGGGTCGCGATCACCAGTCAGAACCACGGTTTCGCCGTTGCCGAAGACAGCCTGCCGAAGGACGCTATGCCGACGCACCGCTCCCTGTTCGACGGTAGCCTGCAGGGTATCGCCCTGAAAAATCGCCCGGCATTCGGCTTTCAGGGGCATCCGGAGGCGAGCCCCGGACCGCACGACATTTTGTACCTGTTCGAACGTTTCATCACCGACATGGACGCGCATAAGCGAGACGCCGTGCAGGCGATGATCGCGAGCTCTTGAAGATCATCTTGAAGATCGTCGAGAACACGTATCTGCATTTCATGCTTCGGTAGTTTTCTCACCGCGGCTCCGACCCAAGAGATTCCATGCCCAAACGTAGCGACATCGAAAGCGTGCTGATCATCGGCGCCGGCCCGATCGTCATCGGTCAGGCCTGCGAGTTCGACTATTCGGGTGCACAAGCCTGCAAGGCACTCAAGGAGGAGGGCTACCGGGTCATCCTGGTCAACTCCAACCCGGCGACGATCATGACGGACCCGGAGACGGCCGACGCAGTCTACATCGAGCCGGTGAAATGGCAGGCCGTCGAACGGATCATCGCCAAGGAGCGGCCGGACGCGGTGTTGCCGACGATGGGGGGGCAGACCGGGCTCAACTGCGCGCTGGACCTGGCGCGCGAGGGCGTCCTGAAAAAATACGGAGTCGAGCTGATCGCGGCGTCCCGCGAGGCCATCGACATGGCCGAGGATCGCGACCTGTTCCGGAAGGCGATGACCGGCATCGGCCTCGAGGTCCCCAGGGCCGAGATTGCGCACTCACTGGAAGAGGCCGTCGAGAAACAGCGGGGTATCGGATTCCCGACGATCATTCGCCCGTCTTTCACCTTGGGCGGCACGGGCGGCGGTGTCGCCTACAATCGCGAGGAGTTCGAGAGTATCGTCTCGCACGGTCTCGAGATGTCGCCGACGACCGAAGTCCTGCTCGAAGAATCCGTGTTGGGCTGGAAAGAGTTCGAGATGGAGGTGGTTCGCGACCAGCAGGACAATTGCATCATCGTCTGTTCGATCGAGAACTTCGATCCGATGGGCGTACACACCGGCGACTCGATCACGGTGGCGCCGGCGCAGACGCTGACCGACAAAGAGTACCAGCGGCTGCGCGATGCGTCGATCGACGTGCTGCGCAAGATCGGCGTCGAGACCGGCGGTTCGAACGTACAGTTCGCGGTCAATCCGGACGACGGCCGGGTGCTGGTCATCGAAATGAACCCGCGGGTATCGCGTTCCTCGGCACTGGCCTCGAAAGCGACCGGTTTCCCGATCGCAAAGGTCGCCGCCAAGCTCGCCGTGGGTTACACGCTGGATGAATTGAGCAACGAGATCACCGGAGGCGCGACGCCGGCTTCTTTCGAACCCAGCATCGACTACGTGGTTACCAAGATTCCGCGTTTCACGTTCGAGAAGTTCCCCGGCGCCAACGATCGCCTGACGACGCAGATGAAATCGGTGGGCGAGGTCATGGCCATCGGCCGGACCTTCCAGGAGTCGCTGCAAAAAGCGCTCAGGGGTCTCGAAATCGGCGTCACGGGCCTGGACGAAATCGCCGGAGAACCGTCCAACGAGATGGAAGGCGACGGGCTGCGGCAGGAGCTGCGTATCCCCGGCGCGGACCGGATTCGCTATGTCGCCGACGCGATGCGTCACGGTTTCGACTTCGAGGAGATCGCCGAAGTCTCGCGGATCGACCGCTGGTTTTTGGCGCAGATCGAGGATCTCGTCCGGGCCGAGTCGGAGCTCGTCTCCGCCGGTTTGCGCGGCCTCGATCCGGCGACGATGCGGGCGCTCAAGCGCAAGGGTTTCTCCGACGCACGCCTTGCGAGCTTGCTCGGCGTGAGCGAGGAAACCATCCGGGAGCGGAGGCTCAGGCAGGGCGTGAGGCCGGTGTTCAAGCGGGTCGACACCTGTGCCGCCGAGTTTGCGACGACGACCGCCTACCTGTATTCCACTTACGAAGAGGAATGCGAGGCGGAGCCCACCGACAGACCCAAGATCATGATCCTGGGCGGCGGTCCGAATCGCATCGGACAGGGCATCGAGTTCGATTACTGTTGTGTGCACGCCGCGCTGGCGCTGCGCGAGTCGGGTTACGAGACCATCATGGTCAATTGCAATCCCGAAACGGTGTCGACGGACTTCGACACCTCCGACCGGCTCTAT
This sequence comes from Woeseiaceae bacterium, assembly GCA_028279985.1. Classification (GTDB taxonomy): domain Bacteria; phylum Pseudomonadota; class Gammaproteobacteria; order Steroidobacterales; family Woeseiaceae; genus UBA1847. The sequence goes on along the minus strand of JANQMR010000018.1, from coordinate 83,212 downwards.
TTCGAACCGCTGACTTTCGAAGACGTGATGGAGATCATCGACGTCGAAAAACCCCGCGGCGTGATCGTGCAATACGGCGGCCAGACGCCGCTCAAACTCGCCCGCGGACTGGAGGCGGCGGGGGCGCCGATCGTCGGTACCTCGCCGGATTCGATCGACCTCGCCGAGGACCGGGAACGTTTTCAGAAGCTGGTGGACTCCTTGGGGCTCAGGCAGCCGCCGAACGGCACGGCCCGCGACCACGACGAGGCGCTCAGGATGGCGACCGAGGTCGGTTTTCCGCTGGTCGTGCGGCCGTCCTACGTGCTCGGCGGCCGTGCAATGGAAATCGTACACGGCGAAGACGATCTGGCCGCCTACATGGACGCCGCAATCGGTGTGTCCAACGATAGTCCCGTATTGCTCGATCGTTTCCTCGACTTGGCGATCGAGGTCGACGTGGACTGCATCAGCGACGGCGAGCGGGTGCTGATCGGCGGTGTGATGGAGCACATCGAGCAGGCCGGGGTGCACTCGGGCGATTCCGGCTGTTCGCTGCCGCCGTTCAGCCTGCCGCCCGCGATCCAGGAACAATTGCACGAGCAGGTCGTCAAGCTCGCCCGCGGACTCGGCGTGGTGGGCCTGATGAATACGCAGTTCGCGATTCAGGGCGACTCGGTCTATCTGCTCGAGGTCAACCCGCGAGCCTCGCGGACGGTACCCTTCGTCTCCAAAGCCATTGGCATTCCGCTGGCGAAAATCGCGGCGCGTGTCATGGTCGGTGAATCGCTTGCCGAGCAAGGGTTTGTGCAACAGCGGAATCCGGGGTATTTTTCGGTCAAGGAGTCGGTGTTTCCGTTCATCAAGTTCCCCGGGGCCGATCCGATCCTGGGGCCGGAGATGAAATCCACCGGCGAGGTGATGGGTGTGGGCCGCTCCTTCGGCGAAGCCTACGCCAAGGCCCAGCTCGCCTCCGGCGTGGTTCTGCCGCGCCAGGGCGCTGCCTTGCTGAGCGTCAGAAACCGCGACAAGCAGGGCGCCGTCGAGCTGGCGAAGATGTTGGTTCAGCGCGGATTCGACATCGTGGCCACGCACGGCACGGCCAAGGCGCTTGCCGCGGCCGGTGTCTCTTGCAGGCGTGCGAATAAGGTTCGCGAAGGGCGGCCGCATATCGTGGACATGATCAAGAACGACGAAATCGACCTGATCGTGAACACGACGGAGGGGAAACAGGCGATCAACGAATCGCTGTCGATACGGGCCGAAGCCGTGCGTCGGGGCGTGACCTATTACACGACATTGGGCGCGGCAGTCGCTACTTGCGAGGCGATCGAACATCTGGACGACAGCGACGTGAACCGCCTGCAGGATTTGCATAGCGAGGTTGTGGCATGAACAAGGTGCCGGTTACGGTACGGGGACATACCTTGCTCGAGGAGGAGCTCAAGCGGCTCAAGTCCGTCGACCGGCCGCAGGTGATCCAGGCGATCGCCGAAGCCCGTGAGCACGGCGATCTCAAGGAAAATGCCGAGTACCACGCCGCCAAGGAGCAACAGGGTTTCATCGAGGGACGCATCAAGGAACTCGAAGGCAAGTTGTCCAACCTGCAGGTGATCGACGTCACGGCGGTGGATGCGCGCGGCAAGATCGTTTTCGGGTCCACCGTCGAGCTCATCGATGAGGATGACGGCAAGGAAATCGTCTACAAGATCGTCGGTGAGGACGAGGCCGATATCAAGACCGGCCTGATTTCGTACACTTCGCCGATAGCGCGGGCGCTGATCGGCAAGAACGAAGGCGACGTCGTCTCCTTTTCGGCGCCTGGCGGCGAGAAGCAGTACGAGGTCGTCGAGGTCCGCTACGAATAGTCCGGCTGGGCGTCATTACACAGAATGCGCCTTCGGGCGTCGCCGACACGGATCACCGGATTGAGTTTGTGGCCGAGTCCGCGCAGGTATTTCTTTTGTGTTTCGGTGAGAGGCATTTGGCGGGAGTTTAATGGCATGCGCGTTCGGGCATCCCCGACCACACCGATACGTGACGGGCCCGGCCGGCGGTGAGCGGGCCGAGGCGCAGCAGCGGTAGCTGGCGCGAGCGCCAGGAGCGCGATCCGTATGTCAAAAAAGCCCGTGCCGACGGATGGCGTTCGCGTGCCGTCTACAAGCTCGAGGAAATCGATCGAAAAGAGAGCATCCTGAAACCCGACACCGTGGTCGTCGACCTCGGGTCCGCGCCGGGTAGCTGGAGCCAGTACGTCGTCGAGCGGCTCCACGGCCGGGTCCGGGTGGTGGCGGTCGACTTGTTACCAATGGATACACTGCCGGGCGTCGAGTTCATACAGGCGGATTTTCGCGAGGCCGAGGCGCTGGCAGCGCTTCGGGCCGCGGTCGGAGATGCCGGCGCCGATCTTGTAATCAGCGACATGGCGCCCAATATCAGCGGAAATCGTGCCGTAGACCAGCCGCGGGCGATGTATCTGGCCGAGTTGGCGCTCGACTTTTGTGGCGAGTTGCTCAAACGCGGTGGGAGCTGCGTTTGCAAGTTGTTTCAGGGTGAAGGCAGCGACGCGCTGATCGCAGAGGCAAGACGGCGGTTCGAGCGTGTCAGGGTCATGAAACCCGGCGCGTCGCGGCCCGGTAGCCGTGAGGTGTACTTGGTAGCGAGAAACTACCAGTTGTAGTAGTGTTTGGAAGTTAGACCCTATCTAACCGGCCGGTTCGAGCCCGGCATTCGGGGAATCCCCTCAAGTGAATGACCTGACCAAAAATATCCTGGTTTTCATCGTCATCATCGTCGTGTTGCTGTCGGTGGTGCAGGGTCTGTCCGGCGTCAGCGGCGGCCAGCCGCAATCCGTGCCGTATTCGGAGTTCATGGAGCAGGTTCGCGCGGGGCAGGTGGCCGAAGCCGAGATCGACAAGCAGAGTCAGCGCATTCGCTTCGGCAACAGGAAGCCGTATCCCTATTACACGATCAGCCCGGAAACCGACAACAACACCCTCATCGGCCTCTTGGACGACAACGGCGTCAATTTCAGCGGCGCGGAGCCCAAGTCGCAAAGCCTGATCGGACAACTGCTGATCAGCTCTTTCCCGATCCTGCTCCTGATCGGCGTGTGGATCTATTTCATGCGCCAGATGCAGGGTGGCGGCGGCGGCCGCGGGGCGATGTCCTTCGGCAAGAGCAAGGCGCGCCTTCTGGGCGAAGACCAGGTCGGTGTGACCTTTGCCGACGTGGCCGGCGTCGACGAGGCCAAGGCCGAAGTCGCCGAGATCGTCGACTTCCTGAAGGACCCGAGCAAGTTCCAGCGCCTGGGCGGCAAGATCCCCAAAGGCGTGCTGATGGTCGGTTCGCCCGGCACCGGTAAAACCCTGCTCGCCAAGGCCATCGCCGGTGAAGCGAAGGTGCCGTTTTTCACGATCTCGGGTTCGGACTTCGTCGAGATGTTCGTCGGTGTCGGCGCCTCGCGCGTTCGCGACATGTTCGACCAGGCGAAAAAGCAGGCGCCCTGTATCATTTTCATCGACGAGCTGGACGCCGTCGGACGGCATCGCGGCGCGGGTCTCGGCGGCGGGCACGACGAACGCGAGCAGACGCTCAACCAGATGCTGGTCGAAATGGACGGCTTCGAGGGCAGCGAAGGCATCATCGTCATCGCCGCGACCAACCGGCCCGACGTGCTCGATCCCGCCCTGCTGCGCCCCGGCCGGTTCGACCGTCAGGTCGTCGTGCCGCTGCCCGACGTGCGCGGTCGCGAGCTGATCCTCAAGGTTCACATGCGCAAGGTGCCGTTGTCCGACGATGTCGCGCCCGGCAAGATCGCTCGCGGCACCCCCGGTTTCTCGGGCGCGGATCTGGCCAATCTCGTCAACGAGGCGGCCTTGTTCGCGGCGCGTGCCAACAAACGCGTCGTGGGCATGGACCAGTTCGAGCAGGCCAAGGACAAGATCATGATGGGCGCCGAGCGCCGCTCGATGGTCATGAGCGAGCAGGAGAAGCTCAACACGGCCTACCACGAGGCCGGTCACGCGATTGTCGGTTACCTGGTGCCCGAGCACGATCCTGTCTACAAGGTGACGATCATCCCCCGCGGCAGGGCGCTGGGCGTGACCATGTACCTCCCGGAGGAAGATCGTTACAGCATGTCCAAACAGCGGCTCGAGAGCTCGATCGCGAGCCTGTTCGGCGGCCGCATCGCCGAGGAGATGATCCACGGTTTCGACGGCGTGACGACCGGTGCGTCGAACGACATCGAGCGTGCCACCGAGATCGCGCGCAATATGGTCACGAAGTGGGGACTGTCCGAGCGGCTGGGACCGCTGACCTACAGCGAGGACGACGGCGAGGTTTTCCTGGGCCGCAGCGTGACCCAGCACAAGCAGGTGTCGGACGAGACCGCGCATACGATTGACGAGGAGGTTCGGCGCATCATCGACACGAATTACGTGCGTGCCGAACAGATATTGAACGACAACGTCGACAAGCTGCACGTCATGGCCAAGGCGCTGGTCAAATACGAGACCATCGGCGAGGCGCAGATCCGGGACATCATGGACGGCCGCGAGCCGCAGCCGCCCGAGGACTGGGACGAGCCGCCGATGGACACCGGCCGCCCGGACGACAAACCCAAGTCCGAGAGCGACGTCAAGGGCGCGATCGGCGGGCCCGCGCCGGAACACTAGAGCGGGAACACCAGGGAGCCTCCGCACAAGTCATGCCGGTCTCATTCTGCGAGACTCATGCAGGTCTTCCTCGCGCTGCAAACCTGTCCGGCGGCGTTGCGACGCGTCGTGGAACGCGAAGCGGTTCACCGTGAACGGCAGCGTTTGACCGGAAAGTCCTCGACCGCACGATGTTGCTCCGGCTGGGCCACCTGAATCTCGAAATGCCCGCGGTGATGGGCGTGTTGAACGTCACCCCCGATTCCTTTTCCGACGGCGGCCGGTTCATGGACCGCGATGCGGCGCTGCGCCGCGCCGAAGCCATGGCGAAGGCCGGGGCCGCGGTGGTCGATATCGGCGGCGAGTCGACCCGGCCCGGTGCCGATGCGGTCGACGAGCGCCAGGAGCTCGACCGGGTGATCCCGGTCGTCGAGGCCGTACGACGGCACATCGGCCTGCCGGTCTCCGTCGACACCAGCAAACCGGGCGTCATGCGGGCCGCGGCGGCGGCCGGTGCCGGACTGATCAACGACATACGCGCCTTGCGTGAACCGGGGGCGCTCGACGCAGCCGCCGCGGCCGGCGTTCCGGTCTGCCTGATGCACATGCAGGGACAGCCGCGTACGATGCAGGAGAACCCGCGCTACGATGACGTCACCGCCGAGGTCGCCGCATTCCTGCGAGAACGGCTCGCCGCCTGCGCCGGCGCCGGCATCGGGCCGGACCGCTTGCTGATCGATCCGGGATTCGGCTTCGGCAAGACCGTGGCGCACAATGTCGAGTTACTCGCAAATCTGCGACAATTGGCCGATATCGGTCCGCCGCTCCTAGTCGGCCTGTCGCGCAAGTCGTCCCTGGGCGCGTTGACCGGCCGGGCCGTCGGCGAGCGGCTGCCTGCGAGCCTCGCCGCGGCCGTTGTTGCGGTCATGAACGGCGCAAGCATCGTGCGCGCACACGACGTCGCGGAAACCGTTGATGCGATCAAAGTTGCGGCGGCCGTCCTGGAGACGAGGAAACAATGAGCAAAGATTATTTCGGCACCGACGGTGTTCGCGGCACCGTCGGCAAACACCCGATGACGGCGGATTTCGCCATGCGGCTCGCCAGCGCCGCGGCGCAAGTGCTGGTTCCGACCGGCGGCACGGTCGTCATCGGCAAGGACACCAGGCTTTCGGGTTACATGTTCGAGTCGGCGCTGGAGGCGGGTTTCGTCGCGGCCGGCGCCGACGTGCTGTTGCTCGGGCCTCTGCCGACGCCCGGCATCGCCTTCCTGACACAACACTTCGAAGCCGATCTGGGTGTCGTCATCAGCGCCTCGCACAATCTGTATTTCGACAACGGCATCAAGTTCTTCGATCGGACCGGCTCCAAGCTCAGCGACGATGTCGAAAGCACGATCGAAACGCACCTGGACCAGCCTGCCATCACCCTGGAGTCGCAAGCGCTAGGACGGGCAAAGCGCATCGACGCCGAGCGGCTGCGTTACCAGGAGTTTTGCGCCTCGACGATGCCCGACGGGCTCGACCTCGAGGGCTTGAAGATCGTGTTCGACGGCGCCAACGGCGCCGGCTACAAGGTCGGCCCGCGGATACTGGCCGACCTCGGCGCCGAGGTGATCCCGATCGGCTGTTCCCCCAACGGCAGGAACATCAACGACGGTTGCGGTTCCACCAAGCCGGACCTGTTGCAGTCCACGGTCCCGGCGGTCGGCGCGCACGTGGGCGTCGCGCTGGACGGCGACGGCGACCGGGTGGTGCTGATCGACGAAAAAGGCGGCCTGGTAGACGGCGACCAGTTGTTGTTCGTGCTGGCATCCGCCTGGCAGGCGGATGGACGGCTCGAAGGCCCGGTGGTCGGCACGGTCATGAGCAATCTCGGCCTGGAACGGGCTTTGCGGGACAGGCACATCGAGTTCCTGCGCGCCAAGGTCGGCGACCGTTACGTGCTCGAAACGCTAAAAAAGAAAGGCGGCATCATCGGCGGCGAGACCTCGGGCCATATGATCATGCTGAACCAGACCACGACCGGCGACGGCATGATCTGCGCCCTGCAGGTGCTGGCGGTCATGCAGCAGACCGGCAAACCGCTCTCGGAGCTGGTCGCCGAGATGCCCAAGTATCCACAGACGATGCTGAACGTCCGTACCGACAAACGTATGGACCCGTCGGACTCGCCGAGCATCCAGGCGGCGGTCGCCGACGTCGAAGGTGAACTGCGCGACAAGGGTCGGGTCGTGTTACGGGCATCCGGCACGGAGCCCGTGATCCGCGTCATGGTCGAGGGACAGGACGAAAAGCAGGTCATGACCCTGGCCCAGCGGTTGGCAGCGGCCGTAGAAGAAGCGGCCACCGTAAAGGCCTAAACGCCCAAAATCGCGCCCAGGCCACCACAGCCCAGGTTTTGCGCGTTGATTTGCCGCCGCGGCCCCGGTATCCTTTCGCGCCCTTCGGCCCCTGGGGAGCAAGCGCTTGCGTCAGTATCTGGTAGCTGGAAACTGGAAAATGAACGGCGATTCGGCCGGCAATGCCGAGCTGGTCGACGCCGTCATGGCTGGTGTGCCCGCATCGGAGTCGGTACGCCTGCTCGTGTGCCCGCCGTTTCCGTACCTGGCACAGGTCCGGGACCAGCTCGCCGGCAGCAGCGTGGCGCTGGGTGCGCAAAACGTGTCGGAGCATGTCTCCGGCGCATATACCGGCGAGACGGCGCCGGGCATGCTGGCGGATGTCGGTTGCGCGTACGCGATCGTCGGCCATTCGGAGCGCCGCAGCCTCTACGGCGAGTCCAGCGACCAGGTGGCGGCGAAGTTCGAGGCGGCAATGGATGCCGGCCTGACCCCGATATTGTGTGTCGGCGAGACGCTGGAGCAGCGCGAGGCCGGGGATACCGAAGCGGTGGTCGCGGAACAGTTGGACGCGGTCGTCGACCGCGTCGGCATAGCGGCTTTCGGCGCGGCGGTCGTTGCCTACGAGCCGGTCTGGGCCATCGGTACGGGCCGTACCGCGACGCCCGAGCAGGCCCAGGACGTTCATCGTTTCATCCGCGAGCGGCTCGCGGGAAAGGACACGGCGATCGCATCCGGCGTGCAAATACTGTACGGGGGCAGCGTCAAAGGGGACAATGCAGCCGGGCTTTTCGCCCAGGCGGACATCGACGGCGGCCTGATCGGCGGGGCGTCGCTGAAGGCGCAGGATTTTCTCGCGATTGCCGAGGCGGCAGCGCGAAGTTGAGGAACGGATGAGTACGACTCAGACTGTCATGTTGATCGTGCATACGCTGATCGCGCTGGCGATCGTCGCGCTCGTGCTCTTGCAGCGCGGCAAGGGCGCGGATGCCGGCGCGGCTTTCGGCGCGGGCGCGTCGGGTACGGTATTCGGCGCGCGCGGATCGGCGAGCTTTTTCTCGCGTTCGACGGCGGTGCTTGCAACGGCCTTTTTCATCAGCAGCCTGACCCTGGCTTACATGAGCAGCCAGCGGGCGACCACGCCCGAAAGCCTGCTGGAAAATGCGCCGGCCGTCGAGACGGAAGCTGAAACGCTGCCTGCGGCCGATGAGGATCTCCCGGCCGTCGAGTCCGTTCCGGCAGAGTCTCCCCAAGCAGAGGCTGAATTGCCGACGCTGGATGCGCCGTCCGACCTTCCGGATCAGGACGGCCGCGAATAACGGGCCACGGCCAGGTTTCGGATGCGTGCGCCAAGGCGGCCGCGACTCAGAAGCCCGGAGGTGATCACCGAACGATGCTCTGGTGGTGGAATTGGTAGACACGCTGTCTTGAGGGGGCAGTGGCGAAAGCCGTGCGAGTTCGAGTCTCGCCCAGAGCACCACGTAAACCGGGGGCTGGCGACAATCCGTTGGCACTGGATCCGAGGATTGTCGCGACCAAGGGTAGCTGACCGTCGGCTCGCACTCACCTCGAAGGTTGTAGTAAGCGGGGCAGCTAGTCAGTCGGTTGGCATTCCCCCCCCAAGGATCGTCGCGATCGAGGGCAGCCGGCAATCGGCTGGCACTTACCTTGAAGGTTGCGGTAAGCGGGACAGCAGTCAATCGCTTGGCACTCCCCCCAAGAGCCGCCAACAATCAACCGGCACCGAACCCAAGGACCGCCCTGAGGAACCCGTCACAAAAAAAGCCCCTCCCACGGCGACCAAGGGTGTTTTCCAACCGCTCCGCACTGATACAATGGCATCCTGAACGGACGGCATTCTGTCGTTTCTTTTCAGAGCCAGCATGCTTCAAGAATATTTCCCTGTTTTGGTGTTTCTCGGCGTCGCGGCCGGCGTCGGCCTGGTCCTGTTGGCGCTCGGTTTTCTGGTCGGCCGGGGCGGCAAGGACGACGAAAAGCTGTCGCCCTACGAGTGCGGCTTCGAGGCCTTCGACGACTCGCGCATGAAGTTCGACGTGCGCTATTACCTGGTTGCGATCCTGTTCATCATCTTCGATCTCGAGATCGCCTTCCTGTTTCCCTGGGCCGTGTCGCTGGACACGATCGGCCGTTTCGGCATTGCCGCGATGGGGCTGTTTCTCGCGATTCTGGTCGTCGGTTTCATTTACGAATGGAAAAAGGGAGCGCTGGAGTGGGACTGAGCAACACGGCCGACACGGCTAATGTGACGGTGGACTACCGGTCCGGCGGCGCCGAAGCGGCCGGCGAAAGCCTGCAGGAGAAGGGGTTTGTCGTGACCAGCGTCGACGCGGTCATGAACTGGGCGCGTACCGGCTCGCTGTGGCCTATGACCTTCGGTCTCGCCTGTTGCGCGATCGAGATGATGCAGGCGGGCGCGTCCCGTTACGATCTCGATCGTTTCGGTATAATATTCCGTCCCAGCCCGCGCCAGTCCGATTGCATGATCGTCGCCGGCACGCTGACCAACAAGATGGCGCCGGCGCTGCGCAAGGTTTACGACCAGATGCCGGAACCGCGATGGGTCGTGTCCATGGGCTCTTGTGCCAACGGCGGCGGCTATTATCATTATTCCTACTCGGTCGTACGTGGCTGCGATCGTATCGTGCCGGTTGACGTGTACGTGCCGGGCTGTCCGCCGACGGCGGAAGCGCTGATCTACGGCTTGATTCAACTGCAAAACAAGATCCGCCGCACCAGCACGATTGGCAGGTAACGAACGCCCCGATGACGGACCGTAACGAGACACTGACGGCTCGGCTTTCCGAGCGCTTCGGCGAGCGAATACAGCCCGTCGAATCGACTTGCGGCGAGCTCGGCTTCGAGCTCGGTCCGGAGGACCTGATCGAGGTTGCGACGGCGTTACGCGACGAGTTCGGTTTCGAGATTCTGATCGACGCTTGCGGCGTCGATTATCTCGACTACGGTAGCGCCGAGTGGAAAACCGAGTCGGCGACCGAGACCGGTTTCAGCCGCGGCGTCGAGCGCAAGACCGTGATCCTCGACGAGGCCGACGAGTTCGCACCGAGGCGTTTTGCCGTCGTTTATCATCTGCTGTCCGTTGCCAACAATCGGCGGTTGCGGCTGCGGGTATACACGGGTACGGACAATCCGCCGGTGATTCCGTCGGTCGTCGATGTGTGGAGTTCGGCGGACTGGTTCGAGCGCGAGGCTTTCGATCTCTACGGAATTCTGTTCGAGGGACATCCGGACCTGCGCCGGATACTCACCGACTATGGCTTCATCGGTCACCCGTTCCGTAAGGATTTCCCGCTGATCGGCGGCGTCGAAGTCCGCTACGACGCCGACAAGGGCAGGGTCGCCTATCAGCCGGTCAGCATCGAACCGCGAACCCTGGTGCCGCGCGTCATCCGAGACGACAATCGTTACGCCGCGGAGCTCAAGGATGCCGCCGATGGCTGAGATCCAGAATTACACGATGAACTTCGGCCCGCAGCATCCGGCGGCGCACGGGGTGCTGCGTCTGGTGCTGGAGATGGACGGCGAGGTCATCCAGAAAGCCGATCCGCATATCGGGCTCTTGCACCGCGCCACCGAGAAGCTCGCGGAGTCCAAGCCGTTCAACCAGAGCATCGGTTACATGGACCGTCTCGACTACGTGTCGATGATGTGTAACGAACACGGGTACGTGCTGGCGATCGAGAAGCTGCTCGGCATCGAAGCGCCGGAACGGGCGCAATACATCCGCGTCATGTTCGACGAGATCACGCGGATCCTGAATCACCTGATGTGGCTGGGCGCACACGGCCTCGACATCGGTGCGATGACGATGTTCCTGTATTGCTTCCGTGAGCGCGAAGACCTGATGGATTGTTACGAAGCCGTCTCGGGCACGCGCATGCACGCGACGTATTACCGGCCCGGCGGCGTCTACCGCGACCTGCCGGAGGTCATGCCCAAGTACCAGGAGTCCAAGTTCCGCAGCAAGAAGGAAGTCGATCGGCTGAACGCGAGCCGTGAGGGTTCGCTGCTCGATTTCATCGAGGCGTTTACCGACAAGTTCCCGGCTTGCGTCGACGAATACGAGACGCTTTTGACCGACAACCGGATCTGGAAGCAGCGTACCGTCAACATCGCCGTCGTCTCTCCCGAGCGTGCGATGCAGCTCGGCTTTTCGGGGCCGATGTTGCGGGGCTCGGGCGTCGAATGGGACCTGCGCAAGAAACAGCCTTACGAGGTCTACGACCGGCTCGACTTCGACATCCCGGTCGGTGTGCACGGCGACTGTTACGATCGTTACCTGGTGCGTGTCGAGGAGATGCGCCAGTCGAATCGGATCATCCGCCAGTGCATAAAATGGCTGCGCGAAAACCCGGGCCCGGTGATGATCGACGATCGCAAGGTCGTCGCGCCGACACGCGTGGAGATGAAAGACGACATGGAGTCGTTGATCCATCACTTCAAGCTGTTCACCGAAGGTTATTGTGTGCCCGAAGGTGAGGCGTACGCGGCGATCGAGCATCCGAAAGGCGAGTTCGGCGTGTACCTGGTCTCGGACGGTGCCAACAAGCCGTATCGGGTCAAGATTCGTGCGCCGGGCTTCGTGCATCTGTCGGCGATGTCGGAAATGGTCGAGGGCCACATGTTGGCCGATGTGGTCGCGGTGATCGGAACCCAGGACATCGTATTCGGTGAGGTGGATCGATGAGCGAAGCCGCAGCGGACCTCCTTTCCGATCACGTCAAGGAAGAGATCGAACACTGGAAGACGCGTTTTCCGGAGGACCGGCAGCGCTCGGCCGTCCTTGCCGCGCTACATGCCGTGCAACACGAAAACCAGGGTTACCTGACGCCCGAGCTGATGAACGCGGTCGCCGAATACCTGGGCCTGCCGGCGATACAGGTCTACGAGGTCGGCAGTTTCTACTCGATGTTCCAGACCAGGCCGGTCGGCCGCAACGATGTCGCGATCTGCACCAACGTGTCGTGCATGCTGCGCGGCGCCGAGGAGATCGTCGAGCACGTCGAAAACAAGCTGGGTATCAAGACCGGTGAGAGCACGCCGGACGGTCGCATTTTCCTGAAGAAAGAAGAGGAATGCCTGGCCGCCTGCTGCGGTGCGCCGATGATGATGGTGAATCACGAATATCACGAGAACCTGACCAAAGACATGGTCGACCGGATTCTGGACGGGCTCGAATGATGAAGTACGAACAGAATCTCGTCTGCTTCAATACCTTTGGTGAGGACCGGCCTCATTCGATCCAGACCTACGAGAAAAAGGACGGTTACCAGGCCTGGCGCAAGATTCTCGCCGGCGGGATGACGCCGGCCGAGGTCATCGACGAAGTCAAGGCATCGGGCTTGCGCGGCCGCGGCGGCGCCGGTTTCCCGACCGGTTTGAAGTGGAGCTTCATGCCGAAGAACCACGACGGGCAGATGTACCTGGTCTGCAACTCCGACGAGAGCGAGCCCGGCACCTGCCACGATCGGGAGGTATTGCGTTACAACCCGCATTCGCTGGTCGAGGGTATGGCGATCGCCGGGTATGCGATGGGTGCCACGGTCGGTTACAACTACATCCGGGGCGAGTTCATCGACGAGCCGGTGCCGCGGTTCGAAGCCGCGGTCAAGGACGCCTACGACGCCGGCTTGCTCGGCAGGAACATCCAGGGCTCGGGTATCGACTTCGACCTGTATACCTTCGTCGGGGCGGGTGCGTACATCTGCGGCGAGGAGACGGCCCTGCTCGAATCCCTGGAAGGCAAACAGGGCAAACCGCGTTTCAAACCGCCGTTCCCGGCAAACTACGGCCTCTACGGCAAGCCGACGACGATCAACAACACCCAGAGCCTCGCCAGCGTGCCGGCAATCATCCGCAACGGCGGCAAGTGGTTCGCCGGCCTGGGACCCGAGAACTCGGGCGGCACGGCCCTGTTTTCGGTTTCCGGCCATGTCGAGAAACCGGACAACTACGAGTTGCCGATGGGAATTCCGTTCAAGGACCTGCTCGAGATCGCCGGCGGCATGCTGGGTGGACGCAAGCTCAAGGCCGTGATTCCCGGCGGATCGTCGGTGCCGGTACTGCCGGGCGACATCATCATGGATTGCACGATGGATTACACGTCCTTGCAAGAGGCCGGTTCGTCTTTCGGCACCGGTGCCGTGATGGTGATGGACGAGACGACGTGCATGGTCAAGGTGCTGCGCCGGATTTCGCGCTTTTACATGGCCGAGTCCTGCGGGCAGTGCACGCCCTGCCGCGAGGGTACCGGCTGGCTGTACCGGATGCTGACGCGGATCATGGAAGGCGAGGGCCGTGAAGACGATCTCGACAAGCTGCTCGACGTGGCCAACAAGATCGAAGGCCACACGATCTGCGCGCTCGGCGATGCGGCAGCCTGGCCGGTGCAGAGCTTTCTCAAGCATTTTCACCACGAATTCGAATACATGATTCGGCATCGCGGCCGCAGCATCGTCGACGGTGCGACGGAAGTGGCTGCCTGACGCGACATGAGCGGCGATACGATTACAATCGAAGTCGACGGCAAGGCCGTCGAAGCGCGCAAGGGGCAGATGCTCATCGAGGTGACCGATGCCATCGGCGCTTATATTCCTCGTTTTTGTTATCACGAGAAGCTGAGCATCGCGGCCAATTGCCGCATGTGCCTGGTGGAAGTCGAGAAAGCGCCCAAGCCGCTGCCGGCTTGTGCCACGCCCGTCAACGACGGCATGAAGGTGTTCACGCGCTCGGCCCGGGCCATTGCCGCGCAAAAGGCGACGATGGAGTTCCTGCTGATCAACCATCCGCTGGATTGCCCGATCTGCGACCAGGGCGGTGAATGCGAGCTGCAGGACCTCGCGATGGGATACGGCCGCGACGTGTCGCGCTACAACGACGGCAAGCGGGTGGTCAAGGACAAGGACATAGGGCCCCTGGTCTCGACCGACATGACCCGCTGCATCCACTGCACGCGCTGTGTGCGCTTCGGCGAGGAGATCGCCGGCATACAGGAGCTCGGCACGACCGATCGCGGCGAGGACATGAAGATCGGTACGTATATCGAGAACAGTGTCGACCACGAGCTGTCCGGCAACATCATCGACCTCTGTCCGGTGGGTGCCCTGAACAACAAACCCTATCGTTATAGCGCACGCGCGTGGGAGATGACCCAGATCGCGACGGTATCGCCGCACGACTGTGTCGGGTCGAACATGTATGCGCACGTCTTGCGCGGTACCGTCAAACGCATTGTGCCGCGGGCCAACGAAGCCATCAACGAGACCTGGCTCGCCGATCGCGATCGCTTCAGTTACGAAGGCGTGTACGTGGAAGACCGGCTGTCGAACCCGCGGGTCAAGGAAGGGGGCCGTTGGCGCGAGATCGACTGGGACGAGGCGCTGTCCACGGCCGCCGAAAAACTCGGCGCCGCCGGTCCCGGCAAGGTCGGGATACTGTCGTCGCCCAGCGCAACGCTCGAGGAGGCGTACCTGGTGGCGCGGCTCGCCGAGCACATGGACACGGCCAACGTCGACCATCGTATCGCGCGGCGCGATTTTTCGGATCAGGACAGCGACCCGCCGTTCCCGTTTTTGGGTTGTGAGATTGCCGAGCTCGAGGATCGTGACGCGGTGTTCGTCGTTGGTTCGAACCTGCGGCGCGAGGCGCCGATCATCGCACACCGTCTGCGCAAGGCGGCGCTCGCGGGTGCGAAGGTGAGTTTCGCATCCGGCCGCAGCAATCAGTATTTCTTCGATGTCGAGGCCGCCTTGTCCGGGGCCGGGCTGGTCGAGCTCCTGAGCGGCGTCGCCGTTGCGGCGGCGGGCGGCGGCAGCTTGCCGGCGTCGATCGTGCCGCTGTGCAAGGGAGTCGAGGCGGACGACGATCAACGGAGAATCGCCGCATCGCTCGCGACGGCCGATCGTGGCCTGGTATTGCTCGGCAACATCGCGAACCGTCACGCGGCCTACACGGTCGTGCGGGCCCTGGCGTCCGCCATCGCCGAGCTCACCGGCGCGCGGCTCGGATACCTGTCGGAAGGCAGCAATACGGCCGGCGCGCATCTCGCCGGCTTGTTGCCGCACCGTTCGACCGGCGGCGAAACACGCCCGCAGAGCGGCCTCGACGCCGGGTCGATGCTCGATCAGTCGCTGGAAGCGGTCGTGCTGTTGAACGTCGAGCCGGATCAGGACTTGCGGTCGACGCAAGATGCGGTCGGCAAACTGGCGTCGCAGGAGTTTGTCGTGGCCTTGACGCCCTACGTCTCCGACGCGTTGCTGGAAGCCGCGGACCTGTTGCTGCCGATCGGCACCTTCGCCGAGACCTCCGGCACCTATGTCAACGTCGCCGGCACCTGGCAGAGCTTCCAGGGTATCGCGAATCCCGTCGGAGAAGCGCGGCCGGCCTGGAAAGTGCTGCGAGTGATCGGCAACCTTCTGGAGGCGCCGGGCTTCGACTACGTGACCAGTGAAGACGTGCTCGAGGAAGCGCGGGCTAAGATCGGTGAAGTGGCGCCCGACAACCGTTATGCCGGCCGGCCGTCGCTGGCCAGACCCAACGGCGAAGACGCGCCG
Organism: Woeseiaceae bacterium; assembly: GCA_028279985.1. Classification (GTDB taxonomy): domain Bacteria; phylum Pseudomonadota; class Gammaproteobacteria; order Steroidobacterales; family Woeseiaceae; genus UBA1847. Next base: position 67,643 of record JANQMR010000018.1, on the reverse strand, counting down.
GCCGACGAGATCGACACGCCGATTTACTCCGTGGATGCCGTGGTCCGCCGGGCCCGGGCGCTGCAGCACACCGCGGAAGCGCGCAGGGCCAGGGAGGGCGGTGCGTGAGCGCGATCCTCGAAGCGTGGAACGCGCTGCCGCCGACGGTTCAGTACGTCTCCACCGTCACGTTCAAGATCGGCCTGGTCACGATCGGCGTGATCCTGACGGTCGCCTTCTCGACCTATTTCGAGCGCAAGGTGATCGGCAGCATGCAGTCCAGGGTCGGGCCGAACCGGGTCGGGCCGATGGGGCTCGGCCAGCCGTTTGCGGACGTGATCAAGCTTTTGGTCAAGGAGATTGTCGTCCCGGCGGAGTCGAACCGCTTCCTGTTCGTCATCGCGCCCTTGTTGTCGCTGATTCCTGCGTTGGCGGCCTGGGCCGTGATTCCGCTCGACGATACCTTCGTCATCGCCGACATCAATGCAGGGCTTTTGTACGTGCTCGCGCTGACCTCGGTCGGGGTTTACGGCGTGATCCTCGCCGGTTGGGCGACCAATTCGAAATATGCGTTCCTGGGCGCGATGCGTTCCGCGGCGCAGATCGTGGCCTACGAGATTGCGATGGGTTTCGCGCTGGTCGGCGTGCTGATGGCGGCGGGCAGCCTGAACTTGGGCGACATCGTTCGCGCGCAGGAAGGCGGTGTCTGGAACTGGTTTCTGATCTGGCTTTTCCCGCTGTTCGTCGTCTACTGGATCTCCGGCGTGGCCGAAACCAACCGGGCGCCCTTCGACGTTGCCGAAGGCGAGTCGGAGATCGTCGCCGGTTTCCACGTCGAGTACTCGGGCGTGGCCTTTGCGATCTTTTTCCTCGCTGAATACGCCAACATGGTGCTGATCTCGGCGCTGACCGCGATCTTCTTTCTTGGCGGCTGGGCCTCGCCGTTCGAGGGATTGACTTTCCTCGCCTTCATCGGCGAGATCCCGGGAATCGGCTGGATCTACAACGGCGGTTTTCCGTGGCTGTTCCTGAAGATCGCGTTTTTCATGTACACGTTCTTCTGGATGCGGGCGACGTTCCCGCGTTATCGCTACGACCAGATCATGCGCCTGGGCTGGAAGGTATTCATCCCGGTGACGATCGTCTGGATCGCCGTCGAGGCCGTACTGGCCTGGTTTAAGATCGGGCCGTGGGCGGCATAGGCAAGAGTACACGGACGCCAAACGAATGAACCGGGCAATCAGTTATATCAAGACCTTTGCGCTCTGGGAGCTCCTGCGGGGCCTGTCGCTGACGTTTCGCAATTTCTGGCGCAAGCCGGTGACGCTCAATTATCCGGAGGAGAAAACGCCGCAGTCGCCGCGCTTTCGTGGTCTGCATGCGCTCAGGCGCTATCCGAACGGCGAGGAGCGGTGCATCGCCTGCAAGCTCTGCGAGGCGGTTTGCCCGGCGCTTGCGATCACGATCGATTCCGAGGTCGGTGAGGACGGCACGCGCCGGACGACGCGTTACGACATCGACCTGTTCAAATGTATTTACTGCGGATTTTGCGAAGAGGCCTGCCCCGTGGACGCCATCGTGGAGACCCGGATTCACGAGTACCACATGGAACGGCCGGGCGAAAACATAATGACCAAAGACAAGTTACTCGCAATCGGGGATAGGTACGACGCGATGATTTCGGCCGACAAGGCGGCGGACGCAGCGTACAAGTAACACATGTTGTTCCAGATAATCCTGTTCTATCTGTTCGCCGCCGTGCTGATCGGCGCGGCGCTGGGTGTCGTGTTCTCGCGGAACCCGGTGCATTCGATCATGTATCTGGTGCTGGCTTTCTTCCAGAGCGCGATGTTGTGGCTGCTGGCCGAGGCGGAGTTCCTGGCGATCGTCCTGGTACTGGTCTACGTCGGCGCCGTGATGGTGTTGTTCCTGTTCGTCGTGATGATGCTGGACGTCAACGTCGAGTCGATATCCCGGCAGTTGACGCGGTATGCGCCGCTTGCGACCGGAATTGCGTTCATCATGGCTTTGGCGCTGATTCAGCTCATCTGGCTGCGGTCCGGCACGGAGGACCCGTCTCTGGGCGCATTTCAGCCCAATCCCGCCGATTACGACAATACCAAGGCGCTGGGCGCGGTGCTGTATACCGAGCACGTCTATGCCTTCGAGATTGCCGCGGTGATCCTGCTGTTGGCCATCGTGGCCGCGATCACGCTGACGATGCGCAGGCGCCCCGGGCTCAAGGTGCAGGACATCTCCAAGCAGGTTGCCGTTCGGGCGAAAGACCGTGTTCGGGTGGTCAAGATGGATGCGGAGCCCAAGGAGAAGATGGGCGCGGAGCCCAAGGAAAAGATGGGCACGGAGCCCATGGAAAAGATGGGCGTGGCGCCCAGGGAAAAGATGGGCGCGGAGTCCAAGGAATGATCGGCCTGCAGCATTATTTGACCTTGTCGGCGATGCTGTTCGTGCTGGCCATCGCCGGTATCGTGATCAACCGCCGCAACCTGATCCTGCTCCTGATGTGCATCGAGTTGATGCTATTGGCGGTCAACTTCAACTTCATCGCCTTCTCGCGACATCTCGGCGACGAGACCGGCCAGGTGTTCGTGTTCTTCATCCTGACCGTGGCTGCCGCCGAGGCGGCCATTGGCCTGGCGATACTGGTCGTGCTGTTCCGTAACCGGCGGTCGATCAATGTCGACGAGCTCAATACGATGAAGGGCTGACGGCGATGTACCCGTATTATCTGACCATAGTGCTCGCCCCGCTGTTCGCCGCCATCGTTGCCGGGTTCTTCGGCAAGCAGATCGGTCGCGCCGGCGCGCACTGGATTACGATCCTCGCGGTCGGCCTGTCCTGCCTGTTGTCGGCCTACGTGCTCTACCAGCTCTACTGGGGCGGCGCGGAGCCCGAGAACATCAGCGTTTATACCTGGGCCGTCACCGACGGTTTACGCATGGAGATCGGTTTTCTGGTCGACCGGCTGACGGCGCTGATGATGGTGGTCGTGACCTTCGTGTCGCTGATGGTGCACATCTACACGATCGGTTACATGCACGACGACCCGGGTTATAGCCGGTTTTTCAGCTATATCTCCCTGTTCACGTTTTCGATGCTGATGCTGGTCATGTCCAACAACTTCCTGCAGCTTTTCTTCGGCTGGGAAGCGGTGGGCCTGGTGTCGTACCTGCTGATCGGTTTCTGGTTCAAACGCGAAACGGCCATTGTTGCGAACCTGAAGGCTTTCCTGGTCAACCGGGTCGGGGATTTCGGCTTTCTGCTGGGTATCGCCGCGGTCGTGATGTTCACGGGCACGCTGGATTATGCCGAGGTGTTCGCCAGCCGCGATTCGATTGCCGCGCAGAGCATCGAAGTCTTCGGCGGTACGGCGTGGAATGCGATGACCGTCATCTGCATCCTGCTGTTCATCGGTGCGATGGGTAAATCGGCGCAGGCGCCCTTACACGTCTGGCTGCCGGATTCGATGGAGGGGCCGACCCCGATATCCGCGCTGATTCACGCGGCGACGATGGTGACGGCGGGTATTTTCATGGTCGCCCGGATGTCGCCGCTGTACGAGCTGTCGGAGGTGGCGCTGGCCACCGTTATCGTCATCGGTGCGATCACGGCGCTTTTCATGGGCCTGCTCGGCATCGTGCAAAACGACATCAAGCGGGTCGTCGCCTATTCGACCTTGTCGCAGCTCGGTTACATGACCGTGGCGCTCGGTGCGTCGGCTTACGGCGCCGCCGTTTTCCACCTGATGACACACGCCTTCTTCAAGGCGCTGCTGTTCCTGGCCGCGGGTTCGGTGATCATCGCGATGCATCACGAGCAGGACATCCGCAAAATGGGCGGCTTGCGAAAGTACATGCCGATCACCTACTGGACCTCTCTGATCGGCACGCTGGCCTTGATCGGTTTTCCGGGGTCCAGCGGCTTTTATTCCAAGGACCTGCTGATCGAGGCGGTACGCGATTCGCACTGGCTTTCGACGGATGCCTGGGTGTACTGGATTGCTTGTCTCAGCGTGTTGCTCGGCGTTTTCGTCACGGCCTTGTATTCGTTCCGGATGTTCTTTTTGGTCTTCCACGGCAAGGAGCGCATGGATGCCAAGACCCGTTCGCACCTGCACGAAACACCGGCGGTCGTGACGGTGCCGCTGATATTGCTTGCCGTGCCGTCGGCGGTCATAGGCTGGATTACGGTCGAGCCGATCCTGTTCGGCGGGTTCTTCGGCGAGTCGATCGTCGTGGGCGAAAGCCACGACGCACTGGCCAAGCTGGGTGAGCACTGGCACGGGAGCCTGGCGCTGTTACTGCACGCGCCGGTGACGCCGGTGTTTTGGTTGGCCGTGGCGGGAACGGCAACTGCCTGGTACCTGTACCTGGTGCGCCCGGAGATTCCCGGCAAGATCGTGGAGCGTTTCTCCTCGGCCTACAAGCTGCTCGTCAACAAGTATTACTTCGACGACCTGTACATGAAGGGCTTTGCGGGTGCGGGCCGGTCCATCGGCAAGGTGTTGTGGGAGAAGGGCGATCAGCGCTTGATCGACGGGATGCTGGTCAACGGTACCGCGAACAGCGTCGGCCGGCTGGCCGGTGTGCTGCGGCAACTGCAGACCGGTTATCTTTATACCTATGCATTTGCGATGATCATCGGTTTGACGATGTTCCTCGGCTGGCTGGTCTGGTTCCGGTAGGCGGCTCATGGGCGACATCGACAATCTGTTGAGCATCCTGATCTGGCTGCCCATTCTGGGCGGGGTGGCCTTGCTCGCGATAGGCGACCAGGGCGATCCCCGGTCGTCGCGCAGCGGTACGATGCGGGTGGTCGCGCTGGCCGTGTCGCTGCTGACGTTCTTACTGTCGCTGGGGCTTTATACGGGCTTCGATCATACGACCGCCGAGATGCAGTTCGTCGAGCGGATTCCGTGGGTGCCGTCGCTCGGCGCCGACTACTACCTGGGCGTGGACGGTATCTCGGCGCCGCTGATACTGCTGACGACCTTCATCACGCCTTTGGTCGTGATCTCGGCCTGGGAGACGATCAAGACCCGGCCGGCGCAGTATTTTGCGGCTTTCCTGATACTCGAAGGGCTGATGGTCGGCGTGTTCAGCGCGCTGGACGGGCTCCTGTTCTACGTCTTCTGGGAAGCGATGCTGGTGCCGATGTTCCTGATCATCGGCGTGTGGGGCGGCGCCCGGCGCATTTATGCGACGGTCAAGTTTTTCCTTTATACGTTCCTCGGCTCGGTTCTGATGCTGGTGGCGTTCATCTACCTGTACCGGGTTACCGGCAGCTTCGACTTGCTGGGTTTCATGGATGCGCCGATCGGCCTGACGGCGCAGAAGCTCATTTTCATCGGCTTCCTGCTCGCCTTTGCCGTCAAGGTGCCGATGTGGCCCGTACACACCTGGCTGCCCGATGCGCACGTCGAGGCACCTACCGGCGGTTCCGTGATCCTGGCGGCGATCATGTTGAAGATGGGCGGTTACGGCTTCGTGCGGCTGTCGCTGCCGATCGTGCCCGACGCCAGCGCGTATTTCGCGGGCCTGATGGTGGCGCTGTCGCTGATTGCGGTCGTCTACGTCGGCTTCGTTGCCTTGATGCAAAAAGACATGAAGAAGCTGATTGCGTACTCGTCGATTGCGCACATGGGTTTCGTCACCTTGGGCTTTTTCCTGGTCTGGTTCCTGCAAGGTGAAAGCGGCGCGGTACTCGGAATTTCGGGCGGCATGGTGCAGATGGTCTCGCACGGCCTGATTTCCGGCGCGATGTTCCTGTGCGTCGGTGTGCTGTACGACCGTATGCACAGCCGCAAGATTTCGGACTACGGCGGGGTTGCCAATACGATGCCGGTTTTTGCCGCGTTTATGGTGTTGTTTGCAATGGCCAATGCCGGCCTGCCGGGGACTTCCGGTTTTGTCGGCGAGTTCATGGTGATCGTTGCCAGTTTCAAGGCCAATGTCTGGTTTGCATTTTTCGCGGCGACCACGCTGGTGCTCGGCGCGGCGTATACGCTGTGGATGGTCAAGCGGGTGGTCTACGGTGAAGTGGCCAACGAGCGGGTAGGGGAGCTCGAGGATCTCAAGCGGCGTGAGTACATCGTGCTCGGCGTTCTGGCGGTCGCCGTGCTGGTCGTCGGGCTGTGGCCGGCGCCGCTGGTCGACATGATGAATCCATCGATCGAACACTTGGTCGAACAGGCCGTTCGAAGCAAGTATTGACGGGTCTCGATATGGACATAACGAGTTTTGTCGCTGCCGCACCGGAGATGACGCTGCTCGGGGCGATCTGTGTCGTGCTGCTCGCCGACCTGTTCGTCGACGACGACAAACGCTTCATTACGTTCGGGCTTGCGCTCGCATCGCTTGCCGTGACCTTGTGGGCGCTGGCCGCGACGGCTCCGGAAGGCCGGATTGTGATATTCGACGGCAGCTACGTCAGCGATCCGTTGTCGCAGGTGCTGAAGATCGCCGCAACCGGGTTCGTGGCCTTGTCCTTCATCTATTCCCGCGATTTCCTGGCGGCGAACGGTCTCCACAAGGGTGAGTTCTACTTGCTGGGCCTGTTCGGCTTGCTCGGCATGCTGATCATGATCTCGTCGAACAGCCTGTTGACGATGTATCTCGGCCTCGAGACGCTGGCGCTGGCGCAGTATGCGCTGGTTGCCATCGACCGCAACAACGTGACGTCGGCCGAGTCCGCGATGAAGTATTTCATCCTCGGCGCGATCGCCTCGGGCGGCCTCTTGTACGGCATCTCCTGGGTTTACGGAGTGACCGGTAGCCTGGAGTTCGACGAGATTACCGCGGCAATTACCGCGGATCCGTCTTTGAACAGCTTGCCGCTGTGGTTCGGGCTGGCGTTTCTGATCGTGGGCATCGGCTTCAAGTTCGGCGCGGTGCCGTTTCATATGTGGCTGCCGGACGTCTACCAGGGCGCACGCTCGCCGGTTACCTTGTACATCGCCTCGGCGCCGAAGCTCGCGGCGCTGGCGCTGACCCTGAGGATACTGGTGGACGGCCTGGGCGTATTGCACGACACCTGGGCGGACATGGTCATGGTAATCGCCGTGTTGTCGATCCTGATCGGCAACATCATCGCGATCGTGCAAACCAACATCAAACGCATGTTGGGGTATTCGACGATCGGGCACGTCGGGTTCATCCTCCTGGCTGTGTTTTGCGGTACCGCCGAGGGTTACGCGGCCGCGCTTTTCTACACGCTGACTTACGTGGTTGCGGCAGCCGGCGCGTTCGGCATGGTCATCCTGCTGAGCAGGCGCGGTTACGAGGCGGAGAACCTGGCCGACTTCAAGGGACTCAATGCACGCAGCCCGTGGTTTGCGATGATCATGATGTTCCTGATGCTGAGCCTGGCCGGCATCCCGCCGTTCATCGGCTTTTTCGGCAAGCTGAATGCGATCAGCGCGGTGCTGGACGTGGGTTACACCGAGCTTGCGGTGCTGATGGTCATCGTATCCGTGATCGGCGCGTACTACTACCTGCGGGTCATCTGGTACATGTACTTCGAGGACGCCGAGGACAAGGCCGTCCTGCAGTCGAGCGCCGATGCCCGCGTGGTCATGAGCCTCAACGGCATTGCCGTGCTGGCGCTCGGTATCGCACCGGGTTGGCTGTGGGCCCTGTGCCAGCAGGTGCTTGGCTAAGTCTTTGAAAAAAGGACTCATCTCCGACTTTATCCTCGAACTGCGAACGGGGCTTGTCATCAAGGAGTCATATTCTGTATCATGCGCAGCCTGCCGATGCGGGGTGGAGCAGTCTGGCAGCTCGTCGGGCTCATAACCCGAAGGTCGCAGGTTCAAATCCTGCCCCCGCTACCAAGTACACAAATAAAGCCCTGTAACCTCAGTTGGTTACAGGGCTTTATTTTGTTGGCGCTTTTTTTTATAAAAGAATCAATCGCTTACACGGCAGGTTCAAATCGCCCCTCGATACCACCGAGGCTTACCTGTGAAGGCCAAGGTTTGCCATCTGTGAATTAGGCGATCTTCAGTATTGATCGGATGCGCCGCATCAAGCCTGGGCTATTCAGGCATTTTCGTCGTGCTATTGTTGTGTCGCGATCTTTAGCCGATCAGTAAGCGACTGCCTGCGGAATGAAACCCTCTATCTCAAGGGGAGTGAGGTCGAACCTTCGCTCGGTCGCGGGATAAATACTCAACTGACCGAATTGATGCAGGCTATGTTCGCCGATGGTCTGAGTAACGTCTTCTTTTGGTGAAATCTGATGCAAGTGCTACCCAACTGCGTTAAACATTCTTGCCAAGACTGACAAGGAGATGTCGTGTGTCTGATCTAGATTCCCGAACTGCTGGCGGTTTTTTTGTAGGTGGAGTTCTTGCGGGCATGGGCTTCTCCGCGTGGTTGGCGTCGGTTCGAAAGCGGAGTCGGGCTGAAAATGAGTTTCCCGAACATACACGGCAGGTCGCTGCTGATGTCGACGAGCTATTGAGCGACTTGGAACTCGACGGATGTTTTGAACGGGAGGAAGACTTTCAGGAAGAACTAGTCAGCTACTTCAGGCAAGAATCGGGTTACGAGGTTGAATCGAAACCGAGAACAGCCCACGGTGAGCCAGATATCGTTCTTGACGACGTCGTCGCGCTGGAAATCAAGGTGAATCCTAACAAGGGAGAGCGAGATCGGTGTTTAGGACAAGTAAGCGCTTTCGCGAAGGAATGGCTTACGCTGATCGTGTTGTTCGATACGCCACCGACTCAAGTTCAAGCTCTACTACGTTCCCTTGAGCGCGTTGGCTTGGAGGATATACCGGTTATCGACTTCAAATAGATTAGTACAGCCTGACTGCGCTCACCGAATGTCCCAGGTGTCTATCGTGCTGCGATGCGTAAGCATCACAACGAGGTAATAGTATGACGAATACGAGCAACTCACAGGAATCTCTCATTTCTGAGGGTGAGAGAGTCGTTGGGTTGCCGCCATGGGTGCGGTGTGTGCTTGCACTATCAGCTATCGCGGTACTTGGTGCGGCTATTACGTTGATGTGGGCGTATATACAGGATCCTGAAAACAGTGCGTCGCCGCAGGCTCTTCAGTTGGGTAACTTGGTGCTTGCTGCGTTTGCGGTTCTCATCCTTGCGCTAGTGCCGTGGCACAAGTTGGGGTTGAGGATTCGGAAAATTGGGGCAATCGAATTTGACCGTGTTGTTAGTACACAAGCAAAGGAATATGCGGAAGAATTTTCGGAACAGCGGGCCCGTATCGTAGAGTTAGAGCGCTTGGTTCACGGGATGGACGAGATATCTGGACTATCGAAGCACTTCGCGTCCCAGACGTTGCGTCCACTTGTGCTGGACTTCTTGAATAGATTTCAACCTACAGCCTTCTCGCCACTACGTATTCGCCAGTGGGGATCCCGTCAATCAGGTTTCGAATCACTTGGAGATTACGAGCAAGGCATGATCAGGCGCGTACTACAGGATCTTGTTGCTGAAGGGCTTGTTGCGACTCGGGTTAGTAGGCTGGGCAACACCTTGTTCAAGGTGGCCGATGAGTAGCTTTGGTGAACGCTCTGTGTATTCCGTGCCCGTGTCATCTTTCACCGTGCCTAAGACCCCGATCACGTTACTCCGTTTTCTCGCCTGAGACCGAGAAATTGCTAGCGAGGGCACCGTGCAACGTTATCTGCAGATCTTCGTGCTCTTTTGCGGGCGTCAGGACAATTCTATCTATTAGCCTCGCTAAGTGTCCCGAGAATTCGGCGCGGGTGTTTTCACAATTCAGCGTTTCGGCGAGTGTGTCGATCACTGTCAAATAGCGTTTTGTCGACAGTGTGCGCCGGTGCGGCAGGGCATGTGTGCTTTCACGGATGAGAAGTTCGTCTAACTCGTTCAGCCGAAAGGTAATCCGCTCAAGTTCGTCCTTGATTAGTGAGACGGAAATGCCGTTGCGAATTGCCGCAAGGATATTTCTACGTTCCTTGGCCAGCTTGTCTTTCTCGGCTTTGTAGGAACCCAAAGTGGTTGTATCATCACAACGCAGTTCATCGAAGCGCCGCGCGTATTCATCGCTGAAGCGATCGGCGAGGGCGTCATGCATAAGCGGTGCCTTGAGAGCACCCAGAACAGCCTGTTCCAACGTGTCGCGCCTGATCGTCTTTCTGTTGACGCAAACGGACAGGCCTTTGTTTCTTGAGGTAGAACAGCCGTAGTGCATTTTGCTGATCTTCGAGTACCCGCCGCCACAAACGCCGCATCTTATTAGGCCGGATAGCAGGTATCGTGGACGATTGCACTTATGTGGGGTGCCGCTGAACTTCTCTAGACTTTTCTGCCGGTCTTTCGCTGCGTCCCATAAGTCCTGCGGAACGATACGGAGTTCTGATACCTCTCTACGTATCCACTCGGTTTGGGGGTTGTAGCGTGGTACGCGGCGGCCGGTCGACGGATCCTTAACGAACCTCTGGCGGTTCCAGACGAGCTGACCGATGTACAGTTCGTTGTTGAGAATACCGGTACCACGCTTCCGATTGCCGTTTATGGTGGTTGGTCCCCAGGACTTCCCTGACGGGCCGGCGATACCGTCCTGATTTAGTCGGTGAGCGATCGTCTTCGGCGAGCGGTTGAGGTTTGCGTATTCGTGGAAAATCCGTCGCACGATGAGTGCTTGAGCTTCGTAGATCGATCTGTCACCCCGGATGGCCTCGCCTTGTGCGGTGAATTGTTTGACGACCCGGTATCCATAGGATAATCCACCACCGGACTTGCCTTCCTTGACCTTGCCTCGTAGGCCACGGCGGGTTTTGTCCGCGAGATCCCTAAGATACATCGCGTTCATGGTGCCTTTGAGCCCAATGTGCAAGGCGGAGATGTCTCCCTCGGAGAGAGTCACTATCCCAACGTCGGTAAACTCCAGTCGTTTGTATAGACCAGCGATGCCTTCCTGGTCTCGGGAAAGGCGGTCAAGTGCCTCGGCAACGACGACATCAAACTGGCCATTTAGTGAGTCTTTGAGTAACGCTTGTATGCCAGGCCGCTTCAAAGAAGCGCCGGATACTCCCGCATCGCTGTAGCAGTTGACGATGTTCCAGCCTTTTGCCGCGGCGAACTCGGTACATGATTGAACCTGGTGCTCAATAGAACGGTCGTTTTGTAAGTCCGAACTATATCGTGCGTAAAGCGCCACTCTCGTCCTTGTAGGTCTGATCATTTCTCTCTACTGCCCTCGCGTTTCCTGCTCGGGTCGGAGAGCTCTGCCTGAAAGTCCCTTTCCGCCGCCTGTCTTGCGAGACATTCGACGAGGGCGATGATGTGCACGTCGGGAGGATGTGCACCGCTGACTTTTTGTCGCGTTCGATTACTTTTGTTACTGGGGATTAACACCACTTCTAGATCTTTAGTCATACATCTGGTTCCTTTGTTATACGGGAGGCTCCCGCCCTGTTGGCGGATAGCGTAGGGGGTGTTCGGGCTATTTACTCTTGCTATACGGTTTGCATCCAAATTGCCCAGCAATTTCTTCTGCTAGTACGGAGAGTAAACGACGGTGCTGGCTGACTCGCCGCGGTTTCGCCTTGGCGGTTGAACCGAAGCACAAACTGCTACGACCCATCGGCCGTGTACGCGGAATGGAGATGCTCTTTCTGCGCGAAAAAAGAACACATGCAGCATTTGCCGCGTAAGATTCGTTGGGGTCCGTGGAAGGCTGAAGCTGCCCGCACGGTAGAGGCGTGAGTCCGTGGACTCGCAGGAACTGCGGGTCACCCGCAGAGCTAATTTCTGCTTGAGATGTGTATCTCAAGAGCAGTCATATTAGCGCTGCTCAATTTGCGGAGCAATTCGGATCGACCGAAAAAAACATCGCTAACGGTCGCTAAGCGACCGTTAGGCGCCGGTTTGTCTGTAATACTCCCCGGCATCCTGCCAGAGGAACCAAAACGTGTCTGGGTTGACGCTCCGGTCTGAGTGGGAAGAACTCAGTTGGAAGATCCGGCGGCAATATCGATGGCTTTCGTTGGCGCCAAATAGTGACCACATCCTGCCCCCGGTATCACTTCTGTTTGCAAAGGGCCTACTTCGGTAAGCCCTTTGCATTTAGGCTTGGGTGAGCCCAGAGGACCCTGTCCTTGAGTTTGAGAGTTACTCCGTCGAGCAGCGCGTGAATATGGGTGCGCGGCGCCGCGCGATTCTCAAATTTTCTGCGCGCCGCAGACCTGTGCAACATCAACATCGAATTGCTCTAAGGCCTAGCTAGTAAGCATTCGGGCCAAATTCGGCGCAAAATTGGTTTCTTGACTTCGAGTAATGATGGCTTCGGCGTGTAAGATCTGGAAATGGTTCATACAGCGTGGAAGTACTGTGGACGAGTCAAAGCAAGTAACGCCGGGGGAAGAACGCCTCGAGCTGCTTCAGTGGGCGATCCCAGAGTTGATCGAGAAAGCTGCAAAATTGAAGTTCGACCGGAAGAACCGCATCGACCTCTGGTTTGTTCTTCTTTACGCATCAATGCTTGAGCTGGCTAACTCGGCCTGTCGCTTGGTATCGATCGGCGAGCCGGCAGGATCTCGGTCTTTGGCTCGAATGATAGTGGAGGCGTACGTGGATCTAGTGAACCTCCACAATGACGACGAGTACGCGAATTTTCTCGACGTTAACTCTCTGATGGAATGGCAGAAGACGTTCAAACAAGCGCAGGAAGGAAACCCGTACTTCAAGCCTCTTTGTGACGCGCCTGGCTTTGAGGAAGAGGTGGCGATGGAGGCCGAGCGTTTGGCAGATCTAAAGAAGAACGGGTATCGGAAGCTTCAAGCAAAAGAGCGCTTCGAGCGGGCCGATATGGGAGACGACTACCTAGGTCTATATCATTGGCTTTGCTCTGATACTCACAACAGCCTTCGGGGCCTATCTATGCGTCATATCGAAGTCGTCAATGGAGACGACTTCAAGGTCCACATTCTAAAAGAATCGTCGCCCGATCAGGAGCTACCGGTTACGTCCGTATTGCTCGAGTGCTTGGCTGCGTCCTCGAAGATAGTCCATAAGCGATTCAGTGGCGGCGATGTCGATGTGCAAGAAGTCTCGAGTAGGGTTCAGAAGCTCCGCAAGAAGATCTAATCTGCCCGACGCAAATCGCACCAGCTAGCTCCGCTACTTAGCAATAGAACTCGTGTCCCTATCAACGCAGTCCTTTTTAAAAGCGGGGAATCTTAGGGCTCAGCGGCAATATCGATGGCTGTCGTCAGCGCCAAATAGTGGCCACAGCCCGCCCCGTCTACCAACACTATGTTGGAAGGTTTCTGGCAGATTATCACTTGCCGGGAGCCGCCAAGACTTTCCAAGCCCGGCAGGCTCTTCTCCCTAGCAATGCTCAGGATTTTCGTCAGATCGCCGTAGAGGTCGATTTGCAGGCCGTCCGCCTTTTTCTTGGGCCTGACGATTTTCTCGATTAAGCCCCGCACGTGCTCTTTGGCTTGCCCGTCCTGTTGGTTTTTCAGGGCATGACACAGCGCCTTTATACTGGCGCGGTAGCGGCCCGCCAGGGCCGGATGAATAAAGGCGTGCGTTCATTGCCCACAGCCGCTAACTTGTCCTTAAGGGCCTGCGTGCGCGTGGAGATTGTCTCCAGCTCGCCCTTGACCATAGCAGCAGGAACACTGTCCTTGATGGCCTGAACGATATTGGCCTGTTCTTTTTCGACTGTGGCCTGTTCAGATCTGATGCGCTTCACATCGACATGCTGCGCGGCTATGAGCGTGCTCATGTGAGCGGTGTATTCTTTGCAAAACACATCGACCAGATCATCGCGCATCACATGGGTACCTAACCCACCACGCGGAGATAGATTGATTGGCATTTACATGTAGATGTGAGCTGATAGAGTGGTTGGATTGGCAAGTATATGTACCAAGAAGAAAAGGATTTAGTGCTTAGCTCCCATGTCCACTCAAAGAACAGCATCAGATGCGTTTGAGTCTAATGCCGGGGACGATTTTCACGTTCTCTGGGCGGCTCGCAAGGCTCTTCAGCTTATCTTGCCTGGTACGAATCTAAAAGCCATTGGTATAGAGGGGCCAAGCCCAAAAGAGGCTATAGAAGTTGATCCAAAGGGCGGTAACTTGCTGAGCATTGATACAGCTGAATACTACGGATCAACTCAGTTCCTTGAATGCGATGTTGTTGTATTTTCGCAGTTGAAATATAGCACTCGCAGATCGACAGAAACGTGGACAGCAGCTCGACTCTGCCAAGGTAAGAAGAAAGGAAGCAAAGGCTCAATTATCGAGCGATTAGCTGACACCTTAATGGCTTATTTGAAGAAATACGAAGTTGATAACGTGGAGAAGCGCCTGATTCTGAAGCTCATAAGCAATAGACCAGTATCCAAAAAACTCTCTAGATCGTTGAAGCAGGCGCAAGGTGAATTAGATGTCAGAAAACCTGTCTTGTGGGGTGTGCTTAAGAAGTCTCTGTCAGATGAAACGGCCAAAGAGTTAGATCGTTTATACAGAGCCTCTAAGCTCAAATCACGGGTCTTCACAGTTTTTCTAAGTATGCTTGACTTTGATGAATGCGATTCCGGTTCCAGATTTGAGCACGAAGCCGCCTTGATTGAAGAGCTGACCGAGTTTGATGATCCGAGAATAAGAGATCAGTATTTGCGACTTAGAAGATTGATAGAAATCAGAATGCTCCCCGAGGGTAAAAACTTGGGCTTGATCTTAGCTGAAGACTTGGCCCCAGTTTTTGAGATCGGATCGTTTGAAAAGGCATTCCCCGCCAACAGCCGTTTTGGCAAAGTCGAAAACCCAATCGAAAGAAAACAACTAAAAAAGATTGCTGCCTCTATTGCTCAAAATCAGGGCAAAGTGACATGTATCCATGCTGGGGGTGGAAGCGGAAAAACGACTTTGTGTCAGATGCTTCCGCCGCATTTCCCTGAGTTTTCGGAGACTGTAGTTTTTGATTGCTACGGTAATGGTTCATATACCAATCCCGCAAAAGTTAGGCATATTCATAGGAGAGCTATAGTTCAAATAGCCAACGAGGTGGCTGTCAGGACTGGATCGAATTTGTTGCTTAGCTTTGACTTGCCAAAGGAAGACTATTTGGAAAGCCTCGTCAGGCGCCTTTCCATCGCCGAAAGGCTAATTAGAAAAGAAAACTCAGAAGCTCTACTAGTTGTCATTATAGACGCCGCGGATAATAGCTACGCAGCAGCGCAAAAGCTCGGGGGAGAAAATTTCGTAGACGATGTTACAAACCGAGACTTTGTTGAGGGTTTGCCAGAAGGTTGTCGTGTGGTTGTAACGACAAGAAGTCACCGAAAACCAGACCTTCGCCTCCCTTCCAATGCTGAGTCTATAGAACTCAAGAATTTTGATGAAGAAGAAAGTGCAGCCTTTCTGAAGACTTTTTTTCCTGACGCCAGCAGTACTCAAGTTAGTGACTTTCATTCATATTCCGCCGGTATTCCGCGAAGACAGGCTTATGCACTCAACCAAAAGCAGGAGGGCGTAGAGGCAGTACTTGGTGCTCTCACGCCGAAAGGGACGACAATAGAAGGGGTCATAGATAAACAGTTAGAAGACGCTCGTAAGAAACTAGGTATTGATACAGAAATAGACGGTGTTTGTAAAAGCCTAGTCTGTTTGCCCACACCTATACCTATTCAGCACGTAGTGGCTTTGTCCAGTGTCAATGAAAAAGCTGTTCGCGATTTTTGCGAAGATATGTTTCCCGGGCTAAACGTTGAAAGAGACGCTATATCTTTTGCGGACGAAGACTTTGAGACCCACCTCGAAACACTCTACAAAGAGGCGCTGCCAGATTACCAGCTAAAAGCAACCGAGTATCTTTTGAAGGCGGCAAAGAGGTGTATTTACGCCGCGGAAAACGTAGCCTATTTCCTGTTTCAATCAGAGCAATATGAAGAGCTTTTCAGCATTACGATGGATAAAAACTCGCTAGAGTTGATTGCCGATCCCATTCTCAAAAAGAACGTCTTTTTCAACCGAGCGAAGCTAGCGCTCAAGTCCGCGATCAAAAACGACTCGAAAGAAACGCTCCTGAAGTTGCTCTTAATCGCTGCGAAGGCGGCCAAAACGGACAAGGCTGTTAGAAAGCTCATTACAGAACACGCGGACTTAACAGCTAAGTATGGCGATTACCAGACTGTTCAACGTTTGTACCTCGAGGAGCAGGAGGTGCATTGGTACGGTCCTTCTCACCTAAATTGCGCGGCGACGTTATCACGAGATGAGGAAACTCAGTCTGTTGCAAGAGAACACTTAAGGAATGCAAGAGCGTGGCTGAAATGGAGGCATCAGAAAAATGAAGAGGAACTAGAAGATTACCCTATTGGCGATGACGATATAGCCGCCGAGACGGAGGCTATGTTTAACCTTTTTGGTTTTGATCGAGCTTACTCGTCACTAGACCGTTGGCGCCCCAAGACTGCGGTTTTTAGGGTCAGTAAGCTTGTCTTCGAAAGACTAATAGGCAACTGGAAAGCAAGAGAGTTATGTGAGGCCGTAAAGAAGACTCCGCTGAGGCCGGACATAGAGCTTATCTTGATGAATAGCCTATTTGAAAATGGACTAGACGTACCAAGGGAGTTTGTTGAAAGTAACCATAAGGTTTGGCTCAAGTTTTCCAAATACTCAAAATCTGTAGAAGCAAGCCTGCAGTCTGCCGGGGTTCTGTTTTGTGAATTGCTGGCGATACACGGGTATGAACCGCGAAATATTGTGCCGCTCATAGAACTGTTTTCACCCACCGTTCCCAACTATGTCGCGTTGTACAACGAAGAGGCGCGAATAGACACACTGTTGAGAGCGAGAGCACTAAAAGCACTCTTACTGGGGAAAGAGCTGAAAGCAGAAGAGCTTATGCCAAGTGACTTAATAGACGAGAAAGAACTAGAGGATAAGGAAAAGCAAGAACGCGAGAAGAAAAAGGAAGAATTTCGGAGAATATACGATCCTCTTATACCCGTCTATAGATGTCGCCTGGAAGCGCTGACGGGGACATATAAAGGTAAGCCGGACGAAGTAATTGAAACGGCGATGAAGGGTTCAACCATTGGATATCAAGTTGGCGTAACTGAGGAGGTCGTTCTTAAGAACCTCTGCTCTCATGCCATTGTAGACGCAGCGCTCTCGATATCTAGAGACCCTCAGCAATGGATTGATAAAGTACAAAGCAAGTATTTAGGAAAAGATGTCGGGTTGCCAACGAAACTGCAAATAGCAAAGAAGCTCTCGCGCTATGAGGAGATGCATGAAAAGGCTTTGCGGATATTGGATGAGGTGAGTCAGATTACTGAGGCCAATCCAACAGTCGCCTCGGACCAGGCGGATACATACGTCCAGTGTTCTACGATCGCAGACCGCGTAAATGCCGAGGTGGCTGAGGACTACTATAAAAAGGCCATAGAAGTTGCGGAGGAAATAGATCAGGAAGCGTTTGCGGAAATTGTTTGTCTTCATAGCTTAAGCGAACGAGCATCTGCTGATTGTTCCGATTTATATGAACCAGAACTAGCTTACTATCTTGCCAGCTATACAGAAACGTGTTCTCTCAGAATGTACGGATATGACCACTTCCCGTGGCCAGAGGGAATACAGGCAATAACAAATTTAGACAGCGCGTCGGGGCTTGCCGCATTGAGCCGCTGGCAGGATAGGGGAACAAACTACATTGGCGACGGAATTCTATCCGTTTTGAGTGCTGCCGTTCGGAAGCAGTATGTATCTCCGTCGTTCGCATGTGCGGCGCTAATACTGGCAGGCTACAAAGATGGCAGAGTGTCGAAAGCAAGATTAGACATATTGAGTGCGGAACTCAAAGAGAAACGTTCTCTGAAGGGCATATTGTCTGTAATCGCGAAAGACATACTGCTCCATGACGAAATAGACGACCGTAAGCATAGGGCGGGGATAGTTATAGACTGGCTAAGAGAAAACTCACCAAAGGATTTGGCGGGCGTTCAAGAACTCGTATCTATGTACGAGTTCGTTGATAGTTTGTGTGAGGAGGATGCCCAAAAGCCTGACGGACCTACTTACCAAAAAGCTCGGAAAAGCAGGTCTAAAACCAAGGTTGATTGGAGAACGGTTCTAGGTAAGAAAGACTTTTGTGAATCGAAAAACATAGAGAAGGCGGTGTCCTTTTTGGACGGAAAGCAAGAGTTTGGCTACGAACTAATACACGATTTTTTTGAACGTATTAGAAGGCGATGTACACAGGACCAATACACCACGCAGCTAGATGCATTGCTGAACGTGGACCCTGACGTTGTTCCATTTTATCCACTGTTAGAAGCGCTGAGAAAGAGACTAGAGGAATGGGACTACCATGCCTCGGTCAGAAAATGGAAGAAAGCCAACTTAGAGAAGTTTGCGAAAATTCACTTTCATGAGTTTCTATCTTATGAGCGTTTTTCGTTTTATACGTTGGATGGAATCGCAGATGCTTTTGACGTTCCTAACGATGATAGAAGGATAGAAATTGTTACGCCAAGTTTGTCTGACTACGTAGACTCCATTCCGGCAGAAGCGTTTTATGATATCACTCAAGCCTATTTGAAGCTCGCTCCCAAAGGCGCTGCTTTGAACATTCTTCGTTGGTACCTTCCAGAGTTAGATAGGGATATACGCTTTGATTTGGCGGATGGCAAGTGGACCGATGAGCTTGTTCCACCTCGATTGTCAGGCGCTGCAATCGCAAGCTTTCTGTGGGCATGTTTAGCAAATCCGGACAAACGAATAAGATGGAGGGCTGTTCATGTAGTTCGTCGAGCTGTCGCTCTAGGCGAAAATGAAGTACTCGATCACCTAATGCGGGCGTCAGAGACCCCCAATACTGAACCATTCAGAGATACTCAACATATTTTTTACGAGTATTCTGCGCGATTATGGCTTTTTATGCTGATTGATCGTCTCTCGACCGAGCACCCGAAAGTTTTGGTGCGGCATGCGGACGCAATTTATGAAGAGGCAACTTGTGAAGGCACCTACCACGCGCTTGTAAGGCATTTTGCCAAGAGTGCTGCTCTTTCTCTATCGAAGTATAGGGCCAATATCTATTCTAATGATCAAGTCGATATTCTAGAAAAAGTGTCAAGAAGCCCGTTTGAGCCGATTGACAAAGCCAAAGACTATGGGCGAGGGGGAGCAGATGATGACAACGGTCGTTTCTCATTCGGATACGATACTACAGACTATTGGTATTCAAGTTTAGTGCGGATTTTCGACACAAGCCAAAAAGAAGTTATTGAAAAAGCGGAAGCAGTGATATGTGACAAATGGGGATTTGAAGGAGAAGTGTGGGAGCAAGACCCGCTCCATAGGCGCAATGGTGGAAGTTATAGCTATGAGCTGACTAACAATAGGCACGGCGAAGAGCCAACCGTAGAGAGTCTACAATTGTACCTTGAGTATCATGCTATGTTTTTTGTCGCCGACGAATTCCTTAACACAAAACGCATTGCTCGGGATGAATGGGAAGCTGCCCCATGGAACGAGTGGATGCGGCGTTGGAATCTTGTTAGGGAAGGCTTTTGGTTATCGGACTTGAGAGACACAACGCCTTTGGAGATAGAGCTTTGGACTATGCCGAGAGTGCGCGAGAAAGACTGGCCTTATCAAATCTCAGGTAGCTACTTAGACCGACATGCGAGCCTTGATCAGCTCACTGCAGGCGCTTATGTCTTGGTGAATGGACATATATATCGATATCTGGACAAGAACACTGAAAGCGTGAATATAAGCTCCGCGTTAGTGGAGCCAGATAAAGCGCCGTCACTTTTGAGGGCACTGCAATCATGTAAGGACTCATCCAACTATAAGATTCCAGACGAAGGAGAGGATCTGGAGATCGACAAATCCGGGTTCAGGCTTAAGGGCTGGATTAAGTGTGTTTCGGCGGAATGGGGTGGAATAGACGAAATAGATCCATTGCAGTCGAGGCTTTCAAAATCTATTCACTATCTTGGCCAAGAATTCGCAGATTGGGCAGATGTTGATGTAAGTAGAGATGGCAGGGTGACATTTTTGAGAGATGATTCTAGTGTGGTAGTCGCCGAGTATCAGAATTGGAATGACTTCAAACATACGAGATATGAGCATGGGCTAAAGACAGAGGGCAATCGACTCTTTGTAAGTACCCAATATTTGCAAGAATTTTTGTCAGAAAAGGATCAGTGTTTGATTCTTGAATGCCAAATTAGAAGAAGTGGTGAAAACGATGACAGAGGGTACTATCCAGGATACGCAAAACTCTATCTCCTTTACCCCGACGGAAGAATCGAAACGCTCTGATGCGATACTGAGATTGGGAAAGCGACTAACTGCAGAGTTAGGACTGGATGATTCGGTAGATACTCTTGGTCGTTGGATGGCTCACTATATTGCTGAGAAAATTCATGATGTAGAAAACGCAAGTGCGGAAGAGCGTCCGAAAAAGATGGAGGTTTGTTGCGACGCTATTATCAAATTGTGGGAGAGTAGACATGTATTGCCAAATGGTAAGCGCCCATTCGAAGATGTTGAGCCGGCGATAAGGGCTCTCGAGAGTCTTGACCCGGAGAATGATTCTCCTCGGTACATTCGCCTGATTGTAGACAGCGCTCAAAAGGAGGAGCTTAACACTGAAACGATGTCTTGGTTTCAGCGAATAGACAGTTTGGACAACATGGCTAGGGTGCTCATACAGTACTGTTTGGCGGAGGCCGTTAGATGCAATCCCAATTCGTCAATGGAGTGGCTTTCCTTAGCAGAGGAGATAAGTGTAGTTGACGAGCATGACATTCTAATTATCCGAAAAATATTTCAGGAAAAGGAATTGGCTGAAACAGAAAACCCAGATGATATTGCTAGGGAAAAGATTAAGAATCGGCTTGAGAAGCTTGAGCAATTTGTGAATATCGCAGATGCCTTAGCTTCTGAGCTTAGAAAGAAGTGCAAATAGCATACACACAGTTACGTTTTGCGGTATCACTCGTCACCCGAAGGTTCTGTAATCCAAATACCTAAACCCCTTAGCTGTTGCGTGTCCTTGAGAGGTCCGTTTGTATCACTGTTCCTGGTTGTTGCCAACTCTCACTCGGAGTACTCAGGGCAGACGGGGTAAGGTCAAGTGCTTTCTTCTGTAGTGTGCCTTTTGAAAATCAATTGCTTACGTGACAGGTCCGAGTTGCCCCACGCTACCAGTTGCCATAGGCTAGTTTGGACACAAATTGCGCTGACCAACAGCTTGCGATTCGTGGGCACCTTTCGCGCCCGGCTTCCTGATATTGATTTGGTCCTCAGAAACCGTCAGAAGTAGAATCGAATATTCTTAAAAGATGAACGTAGTCAACCGCTCGAATACGAACAGCCAAAAGACCACCCATATACTGTCACCAATCACCGAACACAGAACCGTCTTTGCGTTAAACCCATGTGTCGAATAAAGAAGTACGGCATTCAAAGGGCGGAAAATTGCCACAAATCTGAACAAGACATACCTCAGGAACATGGTCCAAATTGGCTCCCCTTCAAAATAGAGCAGAACCGTTAGCCTCGGGTACCGGTCCTTGGCCAACGTCATTTTCTCCCGAGTTACACTTTCGAGACCGAAACATCGAGATCCAACGTGGTTCGTTATACCTCCTGCAACGCAGCCACTCAATGCGCAAACTCCAACGGCGATCACGTCAACTCCAAGAGCAAGAGCACCGGTAGCCGCTGTGGCAACGGCAGCGCCATAGAAGAAGTACCCGGAAAGCAAGAAAGTGTCGACAAAAGCCGCCACGGCCACCAACAAAACCGCTTCGTTAGCCACTGAGAAGCACTACTGGCCACGCAAGGTGAGATAGAAAAGAGAACCTCGCAAGTGCTGCCGATCTACCTATTCGCTCTGAATCTCTTGCGGCGAGCACTACCAGCAGAACACCAATCGCGATAGATAGGCCACCAACGAGCATACCTATCTCGACTGAAAATATGAGTCCGGCCAACGTGAATAAAAGAATGCTGAATACCCAATGAAGCCCGCCGAGAGCCAGTGCCAAGTTTCTTTTACCGAAAACAACAAAATCCGACTCAGCATCTCTCAAATCCAACAACAGCTCACGCGCCATTACTATGAACCAAATGCCTATCAGCATTGCAGAGCTTGCTTCCATCGCCTCCTGAATAAGTAACGCAACTAACAAGCACCAAAAAGGTGTTGCCAGTACCGGCAATCTATACTTGAAGAACGCCGAGTATAGTACGCCTCCGAATATTAGCGCGTAGAGAGGCATGATCGATTGAACTTCCAGTACGAGTGCTCCAGTAACTGAAGATGCGAAGAGTAGCAGAACGTACCAAGCGGCAGATCGCAAGCCGATGCGACCAGAGGGGAGCGGACGATTCGGATGGCAAATGTCGTCCTTGCCACTCAAAAAGTCGACGAAGTCATTGAACGAATATGTAAAAGCTAGGCCAAGAAAAACGAGCATAGCCAGTGCGGGCTCCATACCGAGTAAATACATCACAAGTGAGAACAAAAGTGATTTGACGAGGCGTGATGTTTCGGCAAGAGCAAGAAGCGGCGAGGTCTGACGTGACCCATAGCTAGCTGATAAGGTGTGTTTTTCAATGGTCGGATCTCGTACCAAATAATACGTACCTAGATTTCGCAGAATCTGTTCCGCATTTACACCGTAGTCATCATCTTCGTCAGAGTGATTTTGAATTTCCCTGTTAACAATTTCGACTGAGTTGAAGTAGCGTCTATCGGAATACTCACCAGTGGACCGAACAACGCTGACCATTTGAGACAAAAATACTAGTACAAACACGTAGCCGGTAGAGTACAGAGTGTCCAACTCAAGGTATTTCAGAACGATCGGGTATGTTGATATAAAAGTTGCGGTGAAAACGTTTGTCCAAATCCAGCGCCTGTAGACCAAATCCAAAGCTCCCGATTCTGCGATATGTCGTATCCGGTCGAGGCGCAAAGCAGCACCGTCTTGTAGCGTGAGCCAAGACTGAATGTCAAACAACGTTCGACGGACCTTCTTCGATACACTCAGCGTACAAATGGATGAAAGCAGAAAAACAGCGCCGCACACGAAGAACGACCAATATCCAAGAACGGGGCTAAACGCGATTACGAATATTAGTACAAACTGGGGAACGTAAATCATCCATCGAATCGCACTAGCGACATGGAACTCACGCATCTGTGTGACACGTACATCAAAAACGGCGAGATACTTTGTGTATTGCCAGTAGTAGACGAGTGAGAAAGCAAATAGAACGAAGCAGAGCGGAACGCCCTTTGAATAAAACCAATAGGCGGTGCCGCCGTTTTCGTCAATATTCCTTGGCAACAGATGCTGGATGGGGCCTAGGTCCAAGTTGTCCGAACTAAGTGCGATTGCGATCGCAATGCCAAGAATCGAAATGGATAAAGCACCGAAAATCTTTGGGAAAAATCGTGGACGGTTTTCCTTCCGAATATCAGTCAGGTATGGGTTCGTATCTCTGTCGATGTATGAGACAAGGCTGGAAAAAAAGTAGTCCGTCAGGCGCGCAAACCAGTCATGGTTTACTTGCGGAATCGCCGGCGGCCTAGAGTCGGATAGATCCGTCTCCATCGGTGACGTATCGGTGTTCGAGACGTTCTCCTCGTTTGTATTTTCGTGGCTCATCGATCCCTCTAATAGTCGATTGTCTAGTCTGCACAAATTTCAACAGAGAACAGTCTTGCAGTTTGCGCATAGCTTCTCGAAAATGTGAAGTAGCTCGATTTCCAGCATCGGCCCACCTAGGACTTATGATGGTAGCTTTTCGAGTTGTTGGCAATAGCTGATCTCCTTGTCGACGTCGATCACGACGTGCGCTCTCGTATATGCGGTCTACCTTCTTCGTCGCAATAGCAATACGAATTATTGTGGGGTTTTGCGATTGTTCTAAAGCTAACTAGGCACTCTTGCGCCGAATAGGCGTGAAAAACGGGCGTGAGCTCCAACTAGTAGTTGAGACTAAAGGGCTGGGCTACCTCCGGCGCCCGGAGTCCAAGGTCAATCCCTATTTCGATGACTATTTTTACTGGCGACGGCAAGAATGCCGGCTGCCGTGAAAATGCTATTCCTAAATCACAGTGTTCTTCCACGTGCGTCAGGGTAGTTCTTGCTATAGGTCGCCCAAGTTTTACGACGACCCGATTCGGCTGTCTTCGTAATTCAGCGTTTTGACCAAGGTATCGACCACTGCCCAATTGCGTCTTACTAGTATTGTGTCGAGGGGGACATGGCACCTGGGTCATCACAAACGAGCAGCTCTTCCAACTCGTCTAGGCGAAGACTAACCTGCTCAAGTTCGTTTTGGTATGTTATATGGAGGCGCCGTTGCTTGAGGCTATTTATGCGGCCGTCAGCCGCGATGCTTGGGCGCTATATCTGTAGCCACCACCAAAGACAAATAGCGAACAAATCCTGCCCCCGCTACCAACACCCAGCAGTATTTTGCCAAGATTCTCTACCCATGAGTGGTCTACATTTCAGGGAAGCTTACGGTGTGTAAGGGACATTGGGAGTAACAAGCAACACCAGTGTCGCATGCATGGCATTGCCCCAAAAAAAGCCCGGTAATCTAAACCGGGCTAATATCAGTTGAAATTAAGTGGATTTGATACTAATAGTTCCAGGTCAACGTGCCGATAATAGTGCGCGGTTCACCGAAGATAGCCTGACCCCACTGCGGGCTTTCAAGGTACTTTTCATCACTAACATTGTTCACATTCAAAGTCAGTGTGACCCTTTCTGATACCTGATACCTAGCAAACAGGTCAAGCAGAGTATAGTTTTCTTGAACTTCAATATCGCCGACGTAAATTTCATTCTGCCATCGAAGACCTGCGCCAATCCAAAGACCATCAAGAGGGGTTTGATAGGAGGACGCCAGCTTTAATTGTTTTGTAGGGACAAACCTGCGAGTTGCATCACCATTTTCGTCATCAATTTGAAGCGACGTATAACCCGCACTCACACTTAAGTTCTCGAAAACCTCACCGGCAAGCTCTAACTCTATTCCCCGGCTTTTGTATTCAACTCCCTGATACATATTCAAACCAGTAGTGGTATCTCGACTTATCCATTGGCCGTAATTTTCTTGGTGGGATTCAAAATAGGCGACTGTCAACAACGCGTTCCCATCGTAAATTTCCTGCTTAACACCAACTTCTTTGCTGTCACCCTCAACGGCTCCTAAAGGTTCTAAATCCGCATTAACAAAAGGCTGCGCTTGAAGCACCTTACTGTAACTTGCATACAGCATAGTTCCAGGGATAGCTTCATAAGTGGCGCCTAAATAGGGAACAACTTTATCGACCGATGCCTCTTGAGGCGCGGCATAGCTAATACCGCTTTGTTCAATATCCACCGCTCTTGCCCCCAAAAGGAAAGACAGATTATCAGTTGCGTTCAGTCTTGTTGAAATATAGTAGGCATACTGCACCTGATCTATGTCGGTTGTTTGTGTTGCTGCATCAAAAACATCCATATCCGGCCGAGGCGTGCTGCCACTCGCCCAGTCAGAACCGACTGAGTCGTCATACCCACTCCATGCACTTGAATAGATTGAGCGACCAGTCAGCTTGATATCAGCATAGTTTGCACCTGCCACTAGCTCATGCTCTTGCCCCCATGCAGAGAAGAAACCCATAAGAAATAAATCCACAATATCTTGACGATCTTTGGCTTCATAGCGGCTCGCGACACCGACAAGACCCGCTTCCGTTACCGGATCAGGCACTCCTGATACATAGAATGATTCCCACTCTTTGTCCTGAACCGCGTGAGAGTAAATTGCCTTCGCAGTCCAGCTATCATTCAGATCATATTCAAATTCAACAAAGCTTCTGGTCTGCTCTACGTCCTGATATGCCCAGTGGGGGGCTGTATTTGTTGAAACGTCATAATCGGTCAAAGAACCATCACTATAGAACAGCGGCAAACCGCCGGAAGATGCACCGTCGCTACTACTGTCATTCAGACTGTGGCCCAAATTAACCCTTGCTTGATCACTGATTTCTGCACTGAGAATGCCATAGAAAACATTGAGATCTTTAGAGTAACGATCAATATGGGAATCACTTTTTTGCTTGGCAATCACCAGGCGCCCTTGAAGCCGGTCTTCCACCAGTTGGCCAGAGACATCTGCCTCTAGGCGACCATAATCCCAGCGCCCGGCAGAAGCTGAAACCCGCGCTTGTGTTTCTTCTGTTGGGCGTTTTCGCACGTAGTTAACCGTCGCTGATGGATTAGCCAAACCCGTAATAAGCCCGGTCGCACCTTTTACCACTTCAATTTGTTCATATATCGACGCATCGTCATGCCCCTGGGTAAGGCCATAAGAAAAGGGCATCCCTATTCCGTCATACTGGAAGTTAACAATATCGAACCCGCGCGCCGTGTAGTAAGTGCGGTCAGTTTCAACTCGCTCAACGGTTACACCAGGTACGTAAATTAATGCATCATTAGCCTCAGTTAAGGAAAAATCTTTCATTTGGTCTTGGGAAAGAACCGATACCACCTGTGGCGTCTCATGGACGTACAATCCCAGCTTTGTTGCTGACGTTGTCTTTTCTCTCTCCCCGTAGACGTGCACCGATTCCATCATTTTACTGGCTAACGCATTTGCTTTATTCACCTTCTCAGCATTCTGTTCGGCCAGTTCGGCATTCGCTCCCAAACTTGTGGCAACTGCGGCAAATATTAAAGCTTGGCGCTGAAGGATCTTCATCTACTACATCTCCTTATTAATTTGGAACAAGGGATAACCCCAATCCACACTTGCTGATTGCCGGAGATAGTATAAAATTCGTAAATACGAATCAATATCGTTTGTATTATCATGTTGATATGTGGCAAGGATATGAGTAATAGGGAACAATCGTCGGAACAGTAGAGGGGAACAATAGGACATCCCATACCCCGTTTACGCTGACACATCCGTCGGCAAAACTCGCACATGGTGCCGGTTTTGGTGTTGATTAGATGCCTGCGGGCGCCTTGGCTATATCCTGGATAAGGCCGGATTTGAAGCGAAGATCGGGCCGCTTCACAACACGCTCAGCCGATATCGTCCTCTGCCATGGACCGACCTCGAACCGCCACGCTCTAAAGTCTCTGCCGCCAGGGATCGAGTTATCGAGCGCAATGAGCGCTGGCATGTCATGGTTCGCCGCATGCCGGAGGCTGATGAATGATTCCGGCCATGCACATTACCGCATGGGAGGGTACTGCGCCGTGGGCAGAAATGAGGCAGATTGAACAAGACTTTTCAAATGAATCCATCTGGGAATGGGCTTCCTTGACAAATATAAGAATATATCTTATTAATAAGAATATATCTTATTGCTACGAGAGGTGCTGAGTATGCCCCAAGCAAAGACACAGACATTGAGCCTTGGCGAACACTGGAACAGCTTCATTGAGTCGCGCCTGGAGACCGGACGGTACGCATCAGCTAGTGAAATGGTGCGGGAAGGGTTGCGGCTTCTTGAAGAAAAAGAAGCGGACTCCAAGCTGGAAGCATTACGCCAGGCCCTGATCGAGGGTGAAGAAAGCGGCGACGCAGGTGCGCTAGACATGAACGCAATCCGGCAGGAAGCTAGGAAAGAATCGGGCTTGTCCTAACCGATGTATAAAATTCATCAGCAGGTAAAAGCACGACAAGACCTAAAAAATATCTGGCTTTACACCTATAAAAATTTTGGTGTTGATCAGGCAGACAAGTATTTTGATGAACTCGAATCCGGTATGAAGACCATACGGAATAATCCCCTGATTGGTGTTTCCTGTGACTATATCAGGGCCGGCTATCGGCAGTTCAAAGTCAATGAGCACTATATTTTCTATCGCATTTCCAAGAAAACGATCCATATCGTGCGGGTGCTTCATGACGCCATGCAAGCCAAGAATCATTTATAGGCTTACTCCTTCGTGATCCTTGCGTCGGTTTCAGTTTTACCCACATGATGCCGCCGTCATCGTACGGATTCTTGTCGGCGGTGCGATCGCAGTCGGCTAACAGGACTGCGACAACGGCGATTACTGTTTTTGTTTTTATGCATCTACCGTAACAGTCGCCGCTTCAAAGATTCGCAACAAATCGGATTTTGCAGGCAGCCTGGATGTGAATGGCGCGCAAAAAAAAAGGCGGCCCGGAGGCCGCCTTTCGGGTCTTGCCAGCTGACGATCAGAAGCGGTAGCGAATACCGAGCTTCATGCGCCAGGTGGACTCAGCCGACTCGAACCTGTCCCAGTTGGCGTCCGTGTTCCAGCACTCTTCCGGATTGCCACCGAAAGCCGCGCCGCAGAACGGCACCGAGTACACGTACTGGCCCTGGTCGTTGACGTCGTAGTCCACAAGGATGCGGCTGGACGTCGAGAAGCGGTTGCGAAGTACCTTGCCGCTGTCGTCGTCGAACAGGTTCAGCAGGTTCAGGATCTCCAGGTACACAACGCCACGGTGCTCTTTCGAGAATCCGGGGATCTCCTGGTCGATGCGCAGGTCAAGGCGCGTGATCCACGGTGTACGACCGGTGTTCTTCGGTACGTAGCCGCCGGCGTACTGTTCCAAACCGGCAATCTGCAACTGCTCAAGCAGCGTGTCGTAGTCCAGCGCGAAAGGACCACCGCCGGTGTAAGCAACGGCAGGATCGTCCGGGCCGCTCGGGATGTACGGCAGGTAGTAATCCGAATCGTCGAAGTCGGTTTGATCACCGAGATCGCCATCGCGGAAAGCGCCCAGCGCCCATGTCCAAGGCGTGCCCGAACGACGTGACCAGAACAGGTTGAAGCCTGTCTCGTACTCGCCCCAGAATGCCTTGCGGTAGCGAAGATCGATCGTGAATCGATGTTCGATCTCGAAGCTGGTCGGGCCGTAAGTCGGGAACTGGCGATCCAGCGCGCCGTTGAACTGGAAGTTCGACGAGGCAGTCGAGCTGGTGCCCGGGTTGCCTTCCTCGGTGTTCTGGTGCGCGTATGACGCGAAAATGCTCAAGCCGTTGTTCCAGTCTTTCCGGAAGCTCAGGCTGATCGTGTCATTCGTGCCGCCGGAGGCGTTCGTCAGCAGCAGGTCGTGGCGGTTCGAATCGGCCAGCGGGTTCAGCGGATCGAACGGCGTGTAGATTACGCGGCCACCGTCGGCGGTGCGTACAACGTTGCCGTTGATATCGGTGGACGGGACGCGACCCAGGTCGACCCAGTGCATGGATTCTTCCGATTCGATGCGCAGGAAATCGAGATTGAACTGGTAGCCGTCGCCCAGGATGTACTCCACGCCAAACTTGTAGCGCCAGTCGCTTGGAATTTCGAAGCCGGGCTCAATGGCGTTGGTGTTGCCGTCGGCAACCAGCAGGTTGCCCTGCACGGACTGCGAAATCGCCGTGACATCAACATTCGTCAGGTAATCGTCAGGATCGACAGCGTTGGTGTCGAACGTCGTGTACGTAATACCGTTGTTGCTGTACGAGTTCGAAATCCAGACGTTCGGACGTCCACCGCTGTACATGCCGATGCCGCCGTACAGGCGCCACTGATCCGCGACGTCCCAGTTGAAACCGAAGCGTGGCAGGATGTTGTCGGCACCGTCGAGATTCTCCGTATTCGAGAAGCCGTAGCGGGCATTGAAGTTCGGGTTATCGAGCGGTGAATCGCCGGCGCTGATTGTTTCGAATCGAACGCCGAACGCCAGCTCGAGCGAGTCGTTCACCTGCCAGCGGTCTTCGATGTAGAACGCGAGCGTATCCATGTTGAACGTGGCCGCAGCATCGCTCGAGTTGTTGGACAGTGCGTTTTCATACTCGAAGTCACCGGCAACCTGCGCCTGGAAATCGGCAATGTTGTCGAACTCCCAGACACCCAGGGACGCTGGCGCGAACAGGTTGAGAATATCCAGCTGGGTGTAGTCGATACCGGCGCCGATTACGTGGTTGCCGACGATGTAGTCACCGTGCAACACGAACTGCGTGGTTTCGTTGTCCAGCGCGTTGGCATGGCGGAAACGGTCCGGGCCGAGTGCAACGTCGCCGCTGGCGGTGGTAACTGTGATATCGCCGAACGACAGGTCACCGGCGGCTTGTACCGTATCGACGGTCTTGTTGACGACCTTGAACTCGGTCGAGAACGAATCGGACCAATCCGAGAACAGGTGCGCGGTAATGGTTTCCAGCGTTTCGGCCTTGTTGTACCAGTGGCTCGAGAGTTTCAGCTCATCATTATCATTGGTGAGGTTACGTGCGATATTGCCTTCGGTGCGCTGGTAGGTCAGGGCAGCACGATGCTGGTCGTTAATGTTCCAGTCGAGCTTGACGAGTATCTTCTCGTCTTCCTCGATCGGGCTCACATTCCAGTCGCCGGGCTCCACGCCGTAGACACTGCGAGCGATATCGAGGACCTGGTTCAGATCCGCTTCGGTGATGTCTGTTTCGTTGGGTGCACCCGAACCGGCCGGGCCCCACTCGATCGGACGTTCCTCTTCGAACTTCTCGTAGCTGACCAGGAAGAACAGCTTGTCCTGGATGATCGGGCCACTCAAGAAACCGCCCAAGGTCTTCTCGTCGAACGTGATATCGACTTCGTCACCGTCCGGGGTTTCCGGTGTACCGGCCCAGCTGTCGTTCAGGTTCTCGTAGAAGATCGAGCCGTGGAACTGGTTGCCACCGGAGCGGGTTACCGCGTTGATCTGGCCGCCGGAGAAACCGCTGTAGCGCGGGCTGAACGGCGAGACGTCGACGCTGAGCTGCTCGACCGCTTCCAGCGAAATCGGCGCACGCTGCGTCGGGTAGCCGTTGTCGTTCAGGCCGAAGTCATCGTTTTGCGATACGCCGTCAACCGTCAGGCTGTTGTAGCGCGGGTTCTGTCCCGCGATGGTCAGCGGTGCGTCGCCGCCAGGCAGGATCGTCGCCAGCGGATTGCGCTGTACGATTTCCTTCAGGTCGCGATTGAACGCCGCGGAGTCGTTGATGAACTGCTCGCTGAACTGGCTCGCCGTACCCGTCAGATCCGTCTGCGGCACAGCGGATGCGACGACGACGATCTCATCGACGGTTGAGCTGTCCAGGCTCGCTGTCAGAACGGCCGGGTCAGATACCGACAGATAGACGTTTTCGTATTTTTCGCCCCTGTGGCCAGGCGCAGTCACTTCAATGGTGTAAGGACCGCCGACGCGCAGGCCGCTGGCGAGGAACTCGCCGCTGCTGCCGGTCTGCACAGAACGCTGCGTACCCGACGGTTCGTGGCGAATGGTAATCGTGGCGCCGGAAATCGCCGCCCCGGAGTTATCGGTAACGGTACCGCGGACCTTGGACGAGATGTCCTGGGCCATCGCCACCGTGGCAAAGATCATCGCAGCACCCGCGAGGACCCACTTGCTCAAGAAGGACTTCATACTCATTTCTTACCCCTAGGCTGGAATATAAAGATCATTGCCAACAGGAACTCCGCCAGGAATTCACTTCGACAATCGATCGTCCGTACTGAAAAATAAAGCGTTGTATTTTGCCAACTGAATTTTTTGTTGCCGCCGCTGACCCTGTCGCGATGCGAACGTCGTATTCCCCGGTGTCTCGATACCCTGCAGATCACACCGCGTCGTGACAGTATTTCAGCACGCTACGTTAGATCAGAAATGTGACAGCTATGTGTCGGTACCGATACGGGCGCGCGACGCGAGTGGCCGTTAGGCGGCTTTTTATTAACGTCGTGTTACACAGTCTAACCGCATCTAAACGTTTGTCCAGTCGAGTTGTTTTGCCCGATAGGGCGCAATTGTCAGCGCGGGTAGGCCACAACCGGCGAGCACCAGGTTGCGAGATTTCAAGCGTTTGATTTTCAGCCAGTTTGCGGTACTGGCCGAGCCCGGATCGATGCCCCGGGTATCGGTAACCGGTGCGCAGGCGGTGGCGTTGGCATTCGTCGGAATCAGGAATTCCGTAGGGTCATTGCAGGGGGGGGGTGTTGTGTTTCCGCAACGCTTGCGCAAGGTCAACGAGAAAGGTCGACAGCCCCTGGCGGGGCTGTCGACCTTGCACGGCAGGACCGGTTCGATGGCGAGCACCAGCTCGCGCTTGATGTCGGGAAACCCGACAATGCCGCCGTTGTGGACGAACAGCCAGTTGCGGTAACGAAACGGATGACAGTTGGTCCGCTGGACCGCCGTCCCGGTTGCGGCCCGGATGTGCGCGAAGAACAGGCGAGACTCGATCTGCGCTGCCAGCGTCCGCAGGTTGGCATCGTTCCAGGCCGGCCGGACGTCCCTGTAGATGCCCGGCTCGTCGCGCGAGCCGTACCAGCCGATGCCGAAACCGTCACCGTTGGTCGTCGTTTCGCTTTGTTTCGCGGCCAGGCTCTGGTCGATCAGCGAGTTCTTCGGCACGAGCTATGAGCAGGTGGCGCATCGGCTAACCACGTTGCAGCGGCCGGGGGCAAATGCCTACGACACCGTCTCTGAGGCACGTGCTGGTATCGGCAGGTACTTTGATGTGTACAATCGAAGAAGACCGCATTCCAGCTTGCAAGGAAACACGCCGGATCCGATCTATTACTCATCGCAGCCGCTAACCCTGGCTGCTTAAACGACAGGCCCACGTCCACTTATAGAATCGGTTTTTCTGTCTAAAGAAATGGGGCCACTTCTGGGTTCTCTCTGCTCGCATTTGACAGAGATTTGGTGCGTCGTCTCAGCCAGACTTCGGCTAACCATACGTCCGCTAGTGAGAAGATCGGACAGCCGGTAGAGGGCCAAATTGACCTGTCTGGACTATTTCACGCGAACTCGTCGCCGGGCTGTCGGAACAGTGCAAATCACGCCCCCGCTACCAAGTACACAAATAAGGCCCTGTAACCCCAATAGGTTACAGGGCTTTATTTTTCGACCCGCTTTTCTTAGAAATCAATTACTTATATTGCAGGTTCAAATCGTTCTGCGCTACCGGCTTTATTGGCGAGCCGAGTACAAATCGCACCTATCAACAAACCTGCGATTCGTGGACGCTTTTCAAACTGGATCCGGCTACTTGGTAGAGATCGGTGCCCAGAAGTGTGAGAAGCTGAGGTGAGCAGTGACTGAACCTCTCACACCTCTCACCATCGAAACAGCCTATGGAGAAGTGCACGTTTTCTGGAGTCACTGAGAATTCGGCGCTGCCGGGTTGCCCGGCAGCGCCCACTCAGCCGGCTACATTCACACTACTGACTTAGAAGTTTAGTTTGTTGTAATTCTGAAGTCCTGCTGAAGATTACTCCAGTGTCGTATCAAGCCTTCTTCGTGTTCCTCATCCATAGGCAAGTCTTTCATGGCATCCGGCCAGAGGGTGCGGGCTTTGTCCATTGCATCATCCACGTGTGGCTTTATCGCTCGCCAGGGAATATCCGCTCTATCGGCCCAAGACTGAAAGTTGGCTACCGTTACCGCATACCAATCTTTGGTCTTGCCAAGGTTGAGCGCATATTGTCTCTCGTCTTCAATGTAGACACTCGTTGTTACGATGTCGTAGGCAGGTGAGAGCCGGGGTGTTACCTGGTCCTGATACAGCAGGCTCCAGTTTTTTAGGTGTGCGTCGCCATTGGCGAGCAATATATTCGCCAGTAACCGGCGAGCCAGTTGCTGGGCATCGGTGAGGCCATCGCCGGAATACTCGTAAATCACTCTACCGATTTGCTCGTAGTTTGCGGAGTCGTATTTTTCGTGCGGGTACTTCACCAGTATTTGCGCGAAGTCTTCCATGTGTATGCGTGCATTGTCCTCGCGATCAAATCGTTTGATCGCAAAAGCCTGCTGTTCATCCGGCAGGTTGATTTGCGGAAGATTGTCGAGCTTGTCCAGATCGACCAGTTTGATTTCCGGGATATCGACACCAATCATCGCCGCCAACGACATGGCGGTGTACTCATTGAGGGGCACGTTCTTGTGCTTGGTGGATGGCGTTTTGATAATCCAGTCACCCAGAGCATCGCCCTTTGACAGATTATAGCGACCGTCTTTTTCTTTCATGGAAAACTTCATCTGGACGCCAGCTAATGAAAACTTGTTCTCCTTGTTTCCTTTGTGGAACTTCACGGCCTTTGCTTTTCCATGCGTGGTAAGAACGCTTTCAGGCACTTGGTCGGGTTCCATTGGCGTGACGACCAGTGCGCCAGGCAGGTCTTCGCCCAGGTAACAAAAAATGTGGAACTCGTTATCGACATGGACTTTTAGTCCTTGCGCTATCAGCTCTCGCAGAGGGCCTTCCGGTAGTAGGTTCGACAGGACAGGATGCAGTCGTTGACTTCTTGCCCATGGTTCGGACAGCACTTTGTCTGCGCGTGGAAAATTGGGATGGGTAATCAGGCTGAACGTGGGACGGCCAGGATCGCCGGTGAATTCCTCGGCGAAGCTGAGAACATTGCGGCCATTACTAAAGCCTGCCAGGTAGCCGACTAACCGGCCATGCAGTGTTAGCTGAAGGACGTTTACTTCATCGTCACTGTCTGTATTCGCCGTGCTCATTCGTCATCTCCCAGCATGTCTATCCAGGGATCATCCGATAAGCGCTTTTTCTGCACGGTGCCTGATCCTTTTACCGTTGCGTCACCGGTTGCTCTCCCTTCCAGCACCGCTTTTACTGCCTGTAGCTTCTCCTGTGGGATCAACAGGATTTCACTGTTCAGGCCCTTCGCGATGAGTTCCAGGGTGTCCAGCCTGGGGTTGCCCTTGGATTCGAGACGCTGGTATTGCTGGCGTGATATCCCGACACGCAGCAGCATGTCGTGCTGTTTCAGTCCCAGCTTTATCCGGCGTTTTTTGAGTTGATCTAATAGCGACTTCATGACGAAACATATATGTTGCTTAAACCATAATAGAAATATATTAGTTTCTATTCCAATGAAAAGCAATAAATATATTGCTTTTCGAGGTTTGCTGGCGTAAGTATAGGAAAAGCAACAGATACGTTTCTTTACTATGTAGGGATTTTGGCCAGTTAGATCCGAATGCGTAAACGGCGCAGCGCCGTTAGAGAGGCTCAGCGGCAATATCGATGGCTCTCGTCAGAGCCAAATAGTGACCACATCCCGCCCCGCTACCACGAAAACAAAAGACCCGGCCTCGTTGCTGGGTCTTTTGTGCCTCATCTGCCATCAAGTGTCCGCTACGGTCTCGAAAGTTGCCATCGGGCTGTTAGACTTCTGAACGGTAGGAAATGCCCCAAAGGGGCCTTCGTCAATTCGTTGCGGTTTCTCGCCGAATCCAAGGTTCCTATCGTAAGCAGTAAGTAGACAGTAAGGAAGATCGGATGCGCTTTATCGGAATCTCCCGTTCGTTGCCGATGTTGTACGCGGCATGTGCGTGGCTTTACGCCCCGTCAACTTTCGCAGATGCTCCTTTTGTAGATCCGGTCGATGACCACAAGTACTTTGGCTCTCCCGATAACGTACTTTTTTGGACGCCGAAACAACAGGTCGCCGGCTTCCGTAACTCGGACAGGATCTTCTGGACCAGGACCATCAAAGCTGGAGGTCCGGCAAGTCCACTGCCATATGCGCGGATTGATTTGAGTGACGTCGACGTCAAGCTTGACGATGCGACCATGACGGTAGATGAGTACTTCACCCGGCAAGGTGTCGCAGGTTTACTCGTTATCAAGGAAGGGAAGATTCTCTATGAGCGGTACGGTCTCGGCAACACGGAAAGCACCCGATGGATCTCGTTTTCGGTAGCCAAGTCTGTCGTTTCGATGTTGATAGGCGCCGCGATTCAGGACGGCTACATCAAAAGTGTCGACGAAAAAGTGTCGGACTATTTGCCACGCTTGAAGGGGTCTTCATACGATCAGTCATCCATTGCCGATCTCTTGCAGATGGCCTCCGGTGTACAGTGGAACGAGGACTATGCCGATCCGCAGTCTGATATTGCCCGCGCGCCCTGGGAAACCCTTGACCTCTATGAATACTTGCGACACAAACCACGCCACGCTGCGCCGGGTACCCGGTTTAACTACAACACGGCGGAGACAAATCTTGCCGGAAATTTGCTGCGATCCGCAATCGGTAACAATCTCGCAACTTATCTGTCGGAGAAAATCTGGCAGCCGTTTGGGATGGAGTCTGACGGTTCATGGAATCTCACCGAGCCAGGCGGTGGGGAGTTTGGGGGATGCTGCATTAATGCTACGTTGCGAGACTATGGGCGGATCGGATTGTTTGCCTTGGCCGACGGCCGCCTTGCTGATGGGACGGAAGTGTTACCGCCCTCGTGGATCCAGGAATCTACTAGACCGTCGAAAGGGTATGAAGGCTATGGCTACTTCTGGTGGCTGAGCGGTGACGGGGTTTTCAACGCCAGCGGCATATTTGGCCAGGGGATCTACATTAACCGCGACGAAAATGTGGTGATAGCGATTCACAGTGCCCGGTCTGTCGCCGGTGACGATTCGGATTGGGCGTGGCAGCACGCGCTTTATGCGGCAATTACGGAAGCAGTCGGAGATTGATTGGCCACTGACCCAAAAAGACTGCAATACCGAATCGTGGCCTTTAGGCCCGGACGGTATCGATACAACCCTTGCTAAGAATCAG
Organism: Woeseiaceae bacterium; assembly: GCA_028279985.1. Classification (GTDB taxonomy): domain Bacteria; phylum Pseudomonadota; class Gammaproteobacteria; order Steroidobacterales; family Woeseiaceae; genus UBA1847. Next base: position 31,083 of record JANQMR010000018.1, on the reverse strand, counting down.
ATACGCGATAGGTGAGCATGGTGCAGTTGGAGTCCCTAGCAAATCTCGGTGAGATCGTCGGTGCCATCGCAGTAGTAGTGTCCCTGGTATATCTGGCCGTCCAAGTGCGCCAGAATACGCAGGCGCAACGGACAGAGAATTTCTCTCGAGCACTGGATCGGGTAGCTGCGATGCAGGCAAGCCTGAGTCAAGATTCCGACGCCGCAGTCGTTTTCGCGAAAGGCGTCGAGGAGCCGTCAGAACTTTCGCCAATAGAGAGAATTCAGTTTACGTGGGTGATGTACGAGCTCTTCGGAGCGTTCGAATTCATGTTCCTTGCCTCGGACACCGACGCCATACCTGAAGAAGTCTGGCGACGTTGGTCGTCAGCGGTCGCGTGGTGGCTTACTTTTCCCGGTGTCCAAACTTGGTGGAAAGTCAGACCGATTCCGTTCACGGATAGCTTTACGACCTATGTCGAGTCTTTACTCGAGAACAATCCTACGGACGACGAAACGACGCGGCGATACGGAGAATTCCTTGCTCATGGCAAGTACCAAGGCTAGCGGCGCGCCGACGCTTCGACGAGTCGGCTGCCGATCGAATCCATTTGAACCGGTTCCAGACCTGACGCCCAATGTACAACTCGTTCGAGCAAACGGTGTTTCGACGGTGTGGAGTTAAGAAGTGGCCCCGGAAGATCGGACGGCGGTATAAGTGGATTCCCGGCCTGAGTATGAGCCATGTTATTGGCAGGAATATCAGGAGGCAGACATGCCGAGAAGACCGCGCCGGAATCACACCCCGGCCTTCAAATCGGAAGTCGCGCTGGCGGCCATTGAGGGCGATAAGACCCTATCGGAGCTTGCCCAGCAGTTTTGACGTTCACCCGAACCAGATTACGCAGTGGAAGAACCTATTGCTCGGTCGAATAGGGGTTTAGAAACTGCCTTCCCCAGAAAAGTTTCCTGTCCACTTCGCTCAATTCGGCTTCCTCGCATACCGAATCCCATTGCTTTTCGATGGATTCGATCAAATGACCGAAGATAGCGCGGGCATCGTCTTCGGAAAGCAGGAAATGATTCGCCGCTTCGAGGCAGGATCTGAGCTGGCTCATATTGTTGTTGCCCGATATCAGCATGGCCTGGGACGCCTCATTGCCTGTACGCCCCTGCGGGCAGATGTCATAGGCTGGCGTCAAGGTCAATGAATTGCCGTTCCAGAAAGCCGCGTGATTGCGGGCATGGTCGTCGGTGTTGCCGCACAGAATATTGAAGGCCAGCCGTGAGAACAGCTCTTTCAACGTATCCTTCGGATCGGTGAAACGGTGGCGAATAGTTTCCGCCAGCGTTTCATAACTGGCGTAACGCGCCATCATGTCACCCAGCCCGAGCAGTGTCAGCGCCGAAACCATGGCCCGGCGAGACCAGCTCCCGTCTTTCGGCTGGCGGTCGAAGCGTTCGATCAGCAGCACATCTTTGTTGGCGGCCTTGACTAGCTTCACGGGAGCGACATTCAGTCCGGCAAGATGTGCCAGCCGCATGGCGATAAATTCGGCCTTTACCACGCTGTACAGGTCGGTGCTGGATGAAAACTTCGCAACGTATTTTTTCCCCTGATCTTGGATCAAGGCCTTTGGACGCGCACCGCCGATGGAACTGCCGTGAAACAATGCCTGATCCAGTTCAGGCGTGAGCGGGATGCCTTTCTCGACACGTTCTGCGGATTCAATCAGTTCTTCCATGCTGACGTTGTTGGCAGCACGCGGCACATACTCGGTTGGCGAACGCTGGAAATCGAGCGCACCGATCCGATCAGAGCCAGACTCCAGCAGATAGGTCAACTCGTCCAACTCGGCGGTATCCGTGTCAGCGCCCTTGAGTCCGAGCTTCTTGTTGATAATTACACGCCGACCCCATGCATCGGGGGCAGCATCCCGAATACTGCCGGGCATGGTTAATCCTTCCGGTAGCGGTAACGCTCCAGCTTGCAACGGCAACTCGGGTTCGTAGATCGGAATTGCGGAAGGTTGATCGCCGATGCGCTCCAGATAGCTCCGACCGTAGTTGAATAGAACATTTCCGTTGTCCGCTTCCAGTCTTCCTGCTACCACTGGCGTGGTTTCGTCCGGTAGCCAGATCCAAACGAAGGCTTCTTTGTCGCTGTTAGAAGTCATCGCGTACCGGCTTCGATTTTTTGCGAACGGATTTCGGTAACAGCGCAAGTTTGTCCCTGGTTTGGCTCAGGTGTTTGGACAGCGCCCTCTCATCAGCCTCAAAAAGCTCGACTCCGACAATGGTAGCCACCTCGAACACGGCACCGATTTCGCATTTGAGATCGCCTTTTTCAATGCGTTGCAGCAGTCCTCTGGAAATGCCGGCACGGTCTGCCACTTCCTGAGTGGTCAACTGGCGCTCCTTTCGCGCTGCGCGGATTAGCCCCGCGAGTAATGCGCTTGCATCGCGGCTGTAGCGGGAGTAAGTACGTGTAATCGACTTTGGCATCGCTCAATATGTTCTGTATATAGATCATAAAACAGCTTTATGGTCTTTCTGTGAGCCACAATAGTAATTCACGGCTTCCTTGTCAAGGCAAAGGTGATCGTTATATAGATCGCAAAAGGCCATTATGAGCTATATGCGGATCATCTTTTATGTAGTAACCGCTGTCAGAGATCATGTGGATGAACTTGCAGACGCGCTAAGATCTGCGTATCGTCGCGCGCCGCCGCCGAACTGGAAGCGCGTATCGCCGAGCAACAGGCAAGGTGTGATCAACAGCCGAGCGTGACGACGGCGCACTTCGAAGGGCTCGCCGAGGATCTGGAAGCGGCGTGGCACGACGACGCCACCGATACGCGCTTGAAGAAGCGGAGTGTCAGATCGAAACTTCTACAACTGAACACCGAACGGAGCCGTAGTCCCCGTTACAGCCGCAAGATCACACCCGCTTCGATCGTCCGCCCCGGCTGCGGCGCAAAGTCCTTGATGAACGAGGTGTGGTAACGCTGTTCGTCATCAGTGAGATTGCGCCCGGTAACGAACAGGCCCAGCCGGTTGTCACCGAGGTCCAACTCGTACGCCAGGTGCACGCGCAGGTCGTTGTAGGCTTCGGTTGGAAGCTCTTCTGCGGCCGTATCGTTTTGTGCATCGACTCGGCCCCAGGACACCTCGGCCAACAGGTCCTGCCAATTCAGCAAGGCGCCGATTCGCCAACGGTGCGGCGGTATGCGCGGCAGATTGCGGTTCTCGCCGGAGTCCAGGCGTGCCCTGACATAGTCGTATCCGGCATTGAGCTCCAGCGTTCCATTGCCCCAGTTCAGAGCCCGCCAGCCGAAGTCTGCTTCCAGTCCATGGAACCCGGCATCGCCCTGTTGCCACTGCAGCACCGGCAGTTCGTCGATCTCGGCTCCCGTCGCTGTCTCGTAGATGAAGTCTCCGAAATCCGTGTAATAAGCACTCAACATGAAGTACAGCGATTCCTGGTCATACTCGAGTGTCGCGGAGACGTTTGTCGCCTGTTCCTCGTTCAGATTCGGATCACCGATCTCGTAACTGCTCGTCGCGAGGTGAGGGCCGTCGGAGTAGAGCTCCTCCGCCACGGGTGCACGATTCGAATAGTCGAGCTGTCCGCTGATCGTCCAGTGGTCTGTCAGTGCTTGGGTCAGGCCGAGCGATGCGGCGCCGAGATCGAAGCTTCGCGACGGTCCTTCGGTCGGATCGTGTTCAACGTGCTCGTAACGTAAACCGAATTCGAGTCCAGTATTGTTGAAACGGCGGTGTCCGACGTAGAAGATACCCGCCGTCTGTGTGTCAACCGGCTGCACGAACGCTTCTTCACCGATGGCCGAGAACTCGCGCGCCGAGAACTGCAGCCCCGTTGCGCCTTCGTAGCTCGATCCGATGTCGTGAACCAGCTCGACGCGGCCTTCCAATGCCTCGTTCGCGAACACCGTGCCGGCTTCGCCGTTACCCTCGAACTCGACGTGTTTGTAGTCGTTGTAACCAAGACGGAAATTGAGATTGCTGAAGCCGGTAAAAGGTGCCTCGAGACCGGCCTCGACGTCGATCCGGGTCTGATCCAGATCGAGGATCGCGCCACCCTCTTCCTCTTCCTCATGCTCATGCTCATGCTCATGTTCGTGTTCGTGCTCGTGCTCGTGCTCGTGCTCGTGCCCATGCTCGTGACTGTGTCCGGGGAGTCCGTACTCGGCGTCGTACGTCGATAAGGAGAGTCCCAGGAATCCACGCTCGCTGACGAAAGACAGTCCGGCGGCGCCGCCGCGAACCTCCAATTGACTGCTGGGCAAGGTGCCGAAGGCTTCCTCTCCCTCGTGCTCGTCTTCGTGTTCCTCTTCGCCTTCATGCTCCATTTCCTCGAGCTCGCGGAGCGCGGCAGATTCCGCGAAACCCGGTATGTCGTACTCATCGGCATCGCGATAGAAAACGTTGAAATGAAACGCGAAGTTTCCCGCTCCGGCGTCGAGTCGCGCTGCCCCGGAGCGCTGGTCGGCATTGTCCGTCGCACGCAAATCGATCTTAGCCGACAGATGCTCGGGTACCTCGTGGGGGATGCGCCCGGTGTGCACGTCAACCACGCCGCCGATCGCGCCGGTGCCGTAGAGCAGGGTGGTCGGGCCCTTGAGGACCTCGATACTCTGTGCGGTGAACGGCTCGATGGTCGTCAGGTGATCCGGGCTCGACACGGAGACGTCCATGCTGTCGATTCGGTCTTCCATTGTCTTGACCCGGGCGCCGCCGAGTCCGCGGATTACCGGTCGGCCGACGGCCTGACCGAAGCTTGCGGAGTGGACGCCAGGGATGTTGCGCAGAGTTTCGGCGATAGACGGTGCAAGCGCGCGCTCGAGCTCCCTACCGCGCAGGGTCGCGACGGGTTGCGCGAGGGTCTCGGCGGACAATGGGTGCGCACGCACGACGACTTCGTCGATGGAGTCGTCGCCGATGGGCTCTTCGGTCGATTCTTGTGCGTATGTCGCCGCGCATGGCGATAGGCTGAGTGCACAGGCCGCCACGGCGGCCCGCAGATACGATGATTTCTGGAACATGATCTGAATTCCATAACAATGTTGAGCATTGACGAGCCGCTGGCGGCTCAGGTTCGTGTTGTCAGATCAGGTTGCGGGTGGTCCGCGTATGAACCGCACTGGCCGCGGACAGGCGGAGTTCGTGCTACTCGATACCAGCGCATCGACACATCGCTGGCAACGCGGCGTCACCCGCGGTGCCGTGTCGCCGATCAGTGCGCTATCGCTTGCCAAACCGATACACAGACTGCAACGCTCATGTTCGCAGTCGATTTCCGCATGCGCGGCGGTCACGATATGGCTGCAAATGAGCAGCGCGCTGAGCGCCGCCAGTGCCAAGCCCGGCGGTAACCGAAGTCCGCGGTAGGTGTCCCGGGTTTTGCTCATGCAGCGGTTTTTTGGTTCGGATCAAATGTTATAACATATCAATTTGCCCTTACTGTCAACTCCCGCCGGCTTGCCCCTGACGCACTCCGGTTCACGCCAACTCATCGAGCGTCAGCAGCAGCCGATTCTCGCCGGCGGGAACCGCCGGCGAACGATGCACCAGACCGGCGTCTTCGTTTCCTGTCCAAAGCTCACCTTTCAGCAGCGCAACGTCGCCACAAGTGAGTCGCTGGATATCGCTTTGACTCGCGAAAAGACCAGAGTCTAGATCTGATTGTCCTTTGCTTCCGGGGCCTAGCTTTGAGCGATCGACCGCGTGGTGCGGCAACCACTCGGTGGCGACACCGTGATACGTGGTGACCATCCGGCAGGGAACCCGGTCGACATGGAAACGCGGACACATCGCACGGTTCAGTGTTGCCAATCGCAGGCCGGCGCGCTTCAGTCCGAAGAGATAGCAAAACATATCCACGAGCTCGGCAACGTTGTCGGCAAGTTCGGTCGGGGCGGTTTCGCGTGTCGCTTCGCTGATCTCGGCGTGAGCGCTGTCCGGCGAAACGGACATGGCCGTTTCAAATTGCGGGTTAGCGGCGAGAAAACCGTCCACGGCGTCCTTTAGCCGCTCGCCGGCTGTACGCTGCCAAATCGCGATGTTGATATCTTCCTGATAAATATCGGCAAGGGCCTTCGGATCGTCGCCGTACGAGGGAAATCGAGTCTTTGTGCGATCAGCCGGGAGGGAGTCGCGATCGAATACTTGTTCGGCGCTGGCGGAAGTCATTGACGCTGCTCCCAGGCTGGAAACGGATCGTCCAACGTCATCCAGTACGCTTTGCCACGAAGCACCTCTTCTTCGCTCAACAAACAATCGTCGAGTGCCCGGGTGATCTCGTCGGCATCGAGTCCCTGGCCTATGAAAACCAGTTCCTGACGCATGTCCCCGAAGGGCTCGACCCATTGCTTTTCGATCAATGCGAGATACTCCTCGTCAGTTGGCCAGTTCGATTTTGGGACCGCTTTCCAGAACATGCCTGCAAAGCCATATCGTGCAATGCCGCCAGCCTGACTCCATTGGCCGGCGTACTCCGGGCGCGATGCCAACCAGAAGTATCCTTTCGAACGAATGAGTTTTCCGTAGCCCTCGGTATTGTGAAGAAACCGATGAAACTTCTGCGGATGAAACGGACGGCGAGCTACGTAGCTGAAGCTGCTGATTCCGTATTCTTCCGTTTCCGGTATGTGCTCACCGCGCATTTCCTTGAGCCATCCCGGAGCTTGCTGAGCACGCTCGAAATCGAACAGTCCGGTGTCCAGAACCGCATCCAGATCCACCTGGCCATGAGCGATCGGCATGATTTGGGCGTGTGTATTGAGCGTTTTTAAAATGGCAGTCAGACGCTCGATATCGGCTCTTTCAACCAGGTCCGTTTTGCTGATGAGGATGACGTCAGCGAACTCCACTTGATCGACCAGCAGATCAGAGACGCTACGTTCGTCCTCCTCTCCCAGGGACTCCCCCTTTTCCTGTAAAGACTGCGCTGCTTCGTAGTCCGTGAGGAAGTTGACCGCATCTACTACCGTGACCATCGTGTCCAGATTGGCCACGTGCGATAGCGAAATGCCATCTTCGTCGGCAAAAGTGAAAGTCTCGGCTACGGGCAACGGTTCCGAGATTCCGGTCGATTCGATAAGGAGATAATCGAATCGCCCATCCTGGGCGAGTTTGGTGACTTCTTCTAACAGGTCTTCTCGCAACGTGCAGCAAATACATCCATTGCTCATTTCCACGAGCTTCTCTTCGCTACGATTCAAGCTGACTTCTTGCTGGACAATCGCGGAGTCTATGTTTATCTCGCTCATATCGTTGACGATGACAGCAACTTTTTTCCCTTCCCGGTTGTTCAGGATATGGCTCAGTACGGTCGTCTTTCCCGCTCCCAGGAAACCTGAGAGAACGGTGACGGGGAGCGTTCCAGTCGTGCTCGGTTGCATATGCAGATGACCTTTGTGGTAAGCGTGATAGCAATGTAATGTTATAACATATATAAATAGGCGCGGAACCCTCAAGATCGACAAATCGGGGTAACGAAGCCAGTAGAGTCTTGGCCGTCAGTTCTGGAACGCAAGCTGGCGATCGAATCGACTTCGCGCCGGTTTTTGTGGGTGTAGGTGGCTTGGTAGATGCTTCGCCACGGCTTTTCTATCTCCCACATATCTCGCGCGATCGCAACTCATAAAACAGAATCGCAAGCAATGGTTTGCTTTTTGGCGTGCGGTCCACTAAGGTATACGCAACCAAAAGGTTGCATAATGAATCAGTCAAACCAGGACCGAATTGAAAAGGTAGTCGATCTCGCAGCGCCCGTTTCGCGAGTCTGGCGTGCGCTTACGGACCACGAAGAATTTGGACAATGGTTTAGAGTCCGACTTGATGGCGCGTTCAAGGTGGGTGCGACGACGACGGGCAATATCACCTACCCCGGCCACGAGCACATGAAGTGGGAGTCCGTGACCGAGCGCATGGAGCACGAGCGGCTGTTCGTTTTTTCGTGGCCTCCCAGCGCCATTGATCCCGATACTACCTACGGCGAGGACGCCAAGGTCGTGGTTGAGTTTCGCCTGCAGCCAACGGAGGACGGCACGCGCCTGACGATCACCGAGACGGGCTTTCTGCAGTTCCCGGAATCGAAACGACTAGAGGTACTTCGATCAAACAGAGAGGGCTGGGACATACAGGCGAAGAATGTGGCCGATCATGTTGCAGGCTAAAACACTAAGCCAGAAACTGGCCCCCGTGTTCGCCGCGCTGGGCGGTGCCACGCGCCTTGAACTGCTAACGCGCCTCAGCGACGGCAGGGATTATTCGATTACCGAACTGACCGACGGTCTCGATCTAACACGCCAGGCAATTACCAAGCACCTGCAGGTGCTGCAACAGGCCGGCATTGTCGGCAGACGGCGTGTCGGCAGGGAGAGCCGTTTCACCATCCGGCCCGGCCCGATTACGCAGGCTAAAGATTATCTCGCGCGAGTTTCGGATCAATGGGACAAGTCGATTGCGAGGTTGCGGGCAACGGTTGAGCAGTAGATCGACGATATCACAATACTGCTGCAGTCCGCGGCGGGTGTTCCGGTTGTGCTCATACAGCGGTTTTGTGGGCTCGGATCAAATGTTATAATGATATAGCATATCAGTTTACCCCTACTGTCAACTCCCGCCGGCTTGCTCCTGCCACGCCGTGCGTACCCGGCCGTCTTTCGATACAGATTGGCTTACACAAGCTATCGGATAACGCAAGGAATACAACATGCCTGTCATGGAAACTTCGGATCTGACACCTCGTCAATACTGGGAGCAGGTCAAGTCGAACCCGAAACGTGCGAAATTCGGGTTCGGCGAGAAAGCGGCAGTTATCAACATCGACCTGCAGCGCGCCTATACCGATATCAATACTTTCAAAACGGCTTACCAGACGGACCCCGGCCAGATCGACTACATCAACGAGCTTTCGGCATTGGCGCGGGCAAAGAACATGCCGGTGATCTGGACGTATGTCGCCTACATGGACAATGCCGACGATGCGGGCGCGTGGGGCACACGGACGAATACGCCCGATTCGCTGCAGAATATCAAGGTCGGTGACGAGCGTGCCGAGCTCGATTCGCGGCTGGATATCGACAGATCGCGCGATGCGGTGATCAACAAGCGTATGGCAAGCGTATTTCACGATACGCTGATCCCTTCGCTCCTGGTCTGGCACAAGGTAGATACCGTCGTCCTGACCGGCGGCAGCACGTCCGGATGTATTCGCGCGTCCTGCGTTGCATCCTTGTCCACCGGCTATCGCACGATCATTCCGGAAGAGTGCGTAGCGGACAAGCATGAGATTCCACATTACGCGAACCTGTGCGACATGATGCTGAAGTATGCCGACGTCGAATCGGTGCAGACCGTCAAGGATTGGTTTGCCAATCACCCGGGCTGTGAACCGATTCGCGCGGCGCGCGGTTGCGAATTCTGAGTCGGCCGGCACAGCGGAATTCGATCCCATGAAAGAAGATCCCGGTCTCTACGATTACTGGCCTTATGAGGGCCGTCCGAAGATCACTTGGCCGAACGGCGCCCGCGTGGCCTTCTGGGTCGCACCGAACATAGAGATCTACGAGCTGGACCCGGCCGTCAACCCGCACCGCAAAGCCTGGCCGAAGCCGGTACCGGACGTTGTCGGTTACGGCACGCGTGATTACGGCAACCGCGTCGGCCACATGCGCGTGATGCGAGTTTTGGACAAGTATGGCGTCCGCGGCTCGGTATCGCTGTCGACGGCCATTTGCGAGCATCATCCCGAGATCATCGAGATGTGTAAGGAGCGTGACTGGGAGTTTTTCAGCCACGGCATCTACAACACGCGCTACACCTACGGCATGGATGAAGCGCAGGAAAAAGCGATGATCGAGGACGGGATCGAGACCATACTCAAACATACCGGCCAGAGATGTGCCGGCTATCTTGCGCCTGCTTTGACACACACCGAAGTCACGATGGATTTGTTCGCCGAAGCCGGCGGTATCTATACCTGCGATCTTTTCCATGACGACCAGCCGACGCCGGTAAATCTGCGGTCAGGCAGAAAGTTCGTCTCGGTACCTTATTCGCTCGAAATGAACGACACGATCGTATACGTCGTAAACAGGATCGAGCCACGGCGCTACGGCGAGATGCTCAAGGCAAACTTCGATCGGCTTTATGCAGAAGGTGCGGACAACGGCGTTGTCATGTGCATACCGCTGCATGCCTACCAGGTCGGTCACCCGCATCGTCTCAAGGCTTTCGAGGAAGCGCTGGAATACATCACCGGCCACCCGGATGTGTGGGTCACCACCGGCCGCGAGATTGCCGAGTACTACATCGACAAGTACTACGACGCGGCCGTTGCGGATATTGCCGAAAAGGGGAGTCAATGATGCCGTTGGACGACGCGTACTTCGATTACCCGCATCGCAGTTATGGGATGGACCACGACTATTATGACTGGTCCATGCTTGTAGACCGTAAGCCGGTGAATTGGCCGGGCGGAAAGCCGTTGGCCCTGTGGGTTAATGTTGCGTTGCAGTTCTTCCCGCTAAATCAGCGAGGCAGGCCTTTTTCGCCGCCAGGTGGTATGACCACGGCCTATCCGGACCTGCGCCATTTCACGCTGCGTGAGTACGGTAACCGGGTCGGCATATTCCGCATACTGCGGGCGCTGGATCAGTTCAAGGTCCGGGTTTCGTTTGCAATCAACAGTTGCCTTGCCGAGAGATATCCCTACCTGATCAGGCGCGTCGTCGAGCGCGGCGACGAGATTCTGTGCCACGGCTGGGACATGGATACGCCGCACTACGGCGGGCAGGATAAACGGGAGGAGGCAGAGGTCGTTGCCAGGTCGCTCGATATGCTGCGCGATGCGACGGGTCAGCCCGTCACCGGCTGGATCAGTCCCGGTAGGTCCCAGAGCCCGCATACACCGGAATTGCTGGTGTCGAACGGCATCGAGTATATGTGTGACTGGATCAACGACGACATGCCCTACCAGTTCCGGACGCCGGCCGGTGAGATCACGGCCATGCCGCTTTCGATCGAGCTCGAAGATCGTTTCATCATCATGCATAACCTGCATTCGGAAACCGAGTATGCCGATCAGATCATCGATTCATTCGACTGCTTGTACACCGAAGCGGGCGAGCAGGGTGGGCGCTTGCTCGCGCTCAATATTCACCCGTGGATGCTCGGCCAACCGCATCGCATTGGTAAACTGGAAGAGGTTCTGCGGCACATCACGAGCCATCATGGCGTCTGGTCGGCTTCGCCCGGCGAGATTCGCAATGCCTGGCGGGCCGCGCAGTAAACTAGTCGTCTGCGCAACTCGCGCAACGTCCCTTTATTTCTACAACCGCGTTCTGGGCGTGAAACCCGTGTTGGTCTGCGATCTTCAGCAGGAGGTTCTCAAGGCGCTTCGACGCTACCTCATCCACGTGGCCGCAAGAGGAACAGAGGAGGTACTGACTCTCGTGAGCATGCTCCGGGTGGTCGCACGGCATATAGGACTGAGTGGACTCCAGGCGATGGACAAGGCCGACACGCGTAAGGAAATCCAGATGACGATAGGCGGTTAGCGGCGCAATTTTCCGCTTCTGGCGTTGCTCGAGCAGTGCGATCAACTCGTAGGCGGAAACCGGCCGTTCGCAGTTCAACAACTCCGCGTAGGCGGCTAATCTGGCCGGTGTCAACCGCTCACCCGTCGCCGCGCAACGTGCTTCGGCGAGTTTGCGCCACTTCGCGGCGAGCGGCGGTGCTTTCGTTGTGCGTCTAACCAAACCGGGATTCCTTCGTCGCTGACTTACGCATAATCTTAACCCTCATAATCTTAACCCCGCTGACGAATTTCCGGGTCATTGCTCGACGATACGCGCATCGTGAAGACGGTACACGCCGCCGTCACTCTTTTCGAGCGCCTCGAACCGCCCCTCGAGCACGATCGGATCCCAGGATACCTCGATACCCTCTTGGGCGAAGACCTCGACGACGCCGGAAGGACCTCCGGGTATGTGAAAGAAACAGCTCGGTGGGTGCGTAGTCAGAAGGAACCAGTGCTGCTTCATACCCGTCTCCAGAGGCGTCATGAAGCCCGGTATCTTGACCGTCTCGCCGGAGCGCCCGGCGACCTCCGTGGGAAAGTCCGCAAACAACATCATGTCTTCGTAGCGAACTTGCGCCTGCATGAGATCGTCCCAGGAAAGGTAGCCTTCCCCCACGGGCGGCAGCGAGTACGTGGTCGCCCTCAGGCTGATGACGTTGACGAGGACCTCGGTACTTGCCCCACCGTACTCGATCGCAATGCGATCCAGGCCCATCTCACCGGCGACCACGGCAAACTCGACGATGCCGTACTGGTTGGTCGTGGCCGGCATCGAGACTTCCCGCGGCTCCAGTAGCTGGCTGGTGCCTTCGATCGAAAACAGGGGCTCGGCGTCCTCCACGGGCCGTCCGTCCGCCGTTTCGACGCGGACTGCGATATAGGAGTAGTCCTGCTGCACCAGGTCGATGACGTACCGCCCCTGCTCGTCGAAGTAGCCGCTCTCGGCAACCGGCGCGATTCTGACGTCAGTGGCGTCGACCGCTGCAATGGGCTGATTCGCAATAGGTTGATCTGCAATGTGTTCATCCGCAATGGGTCGATCCGCCAAACCCGGTGACGGTTCCGAAACGTACCCGGGCGGCTCGACGGCCAGCTCTTCCGCGGTCAGCCCGCCGAGCGGCTCCGCCGCCTCCTGCCCGGGCGCCTGGGCGTTGGCCGGCGCCGCTAGTGCGATCATTGCGATAATCGTTGCGACCATCCCGGCTCGAACCGCAAACCTCCGATGGGCCTTCGACATCCTCATCCCTCCGCCAGGGTTCTGGCGACATCCGTACGATAAGCCTGCACGGCGGGTATGGCCGCGGCAACAGCACCAACACCGAACAGGCTGAAAAGCAGGAGCGTCTGGGCGGGTATCCAGGTCCACCCGGTCAGGGCGACGCCGCGCGTGCTCTCCAGCCATCCGCCGAGCAGTTCCATGGCGCCGTGACCGGTCAGGAAGCCGAGTGCGACGCCGAGTACGGACAATAGCAGACCTTCGAGGAGTAGGGCGATCAGCAGTTCCCAACGCGTCGCACCCAGGCAGCGCAGAATGGCCAGATCGCCGCGTCTCGCCCGCAACGAACCGTAGAGGGCCGCGAACACGGACAGCGCCGCGGTCAGAATCAGCACCCACGAGAAGGCGCTGAGCCCGTCCAACCCGATGCCGACGAGTTGCAGGATCCTCGACACTTCCATGGCGGGCGCCGCCGCCTGGAGTGCGCCAGCGGCGTTGACTTCACGCGGCATCGTCATGGCCGCCATGGGGGAACTGTACCGGATCAGCATCGCGGTGATCTCACGGTCCGGATCCGGCTGATCGTGCTCGGCTACATGTTTGTGATTGTGATCGTGCCGATCATGCTCGCGAGCATCGTCGTGGCCATGTTCGTGGTCGTGGTCATGCTCATCGCGCTCGTGAGCATGGTCGTGGCCATTTTCGTGGTCGTGGTCATGCTCATCGTGCTGGTGAGCATGGTCGTGGCTATTTTCGTGGTCGTGGTCATGCTCATCGCGCTCGTGAGCATGGTCGTGGCCATCGTCATGCTCGTGGCCATGTTCATGGCCATAAACATGGCCGTGTTCGTCCGCATGATCGCCGCCGGCCTCGTCCTCATGTTCGTGCGCATGTGATGTTTCGTGGGCATGGAGGTCCCAGACGCTTTCCAGCGACGTGAGAATCAGTCGATCGACTACCGTTCCGGTCGGCTCGAGCACGCCCACCACACGATAGGGATGCGACTCGTGACTGTGGCCGCCCTCTTCGAGACCGTGCACGCCCGCGAAACTCGATCCGAGGCTTAACCCTGCAGACTGCGCTACCGCCGATCCCACTACGGCCTCCAGCGCCCCGTCCCAGAACCGGCCGGTTGCGAGCCCGGCTCCGTAGAGTTCCGCGTACTCTGCCGTGGTACCGACGATCCGGTAGCCGCGATAGCTGTCTCCCAGCGAGAGCGGAATCGCGGTTCCGACACGAGGGTCGTCGGCCCAGCGCTCGGCCTCCTCGAGCCGGATGTTCCCGGGCGGCACGTCCGCGTGGTAAACCGCGGAGAGCACGAGCTGGACGGGACTGCCCGTCGGGCCCAGCACCAGATCGATGCCGCGGGCATCCCGGGACATCGTCTCGGAAAGCTGAGATCCGGCGAGAAGCAACAGCACGATGCTCGCCGTGCCCAGCGCCATGAGCAGCACGTTGACGGCCGAGGTCAGCGGCGACAGGCCCAGGTTCGCTACGGCAAGGCGGAGCCAGGTCACGCGGGCACCTGCATCTCGAACTCGCCGTCGAGGCAACCGCGCACGCGTTGATCGTGGGTCACGACGAGCAAGGCCGCGCCGACGGTCTGAGCCGATGCCTGCAACAGCGCGAGCGCCTGCTCCGCATGCCGGTCGTCCAGCGCCGACGTCGGTTCGTCGGCCATGATGAGCTGCGGACCGTGCACCAGCGCGCGAGTGATGGCGACCCGTTGCGCCTGGCCTTGACTGAGCATTGACGGTTTGTGCTGCTCGAGGCCGCCCAGATCGAGCTGCTCCAGCAGCGTCGCTACGCGAGCGGCGTCGATCCGGCCGCCGCCGAGCCGCTGCGCAAGCAGCACGTTCTCCCTGACGTTCAAGGCCGGCAGGAGATGAAAGCGCTGGAACACCAGGCCGATGTTCCGCCCGCGAAACCGGTCGAGCGCCGCTCCCCTGAGCTGCGTGAGGTCTTGTCCCAATATACGAATCGCACCCGTAGCGGGCCGAATGAGTCCGGCCAACAGATGCAGAAATGTCGTCTTGCCGCAGCCGGAAGGCCCGATGACGGCCATGCTGCGGCCACGGTCCAGCCGGCAGCGCTCCATGCTCACCACCGTGTTGTCCCCGTAGCTGAAACTGAGATCGGTCACATCGACCGCAGGCATCACGGAATCGGACATCGCACCCTCTGGCCGCGGTATCCGCGCGTCAGTCGTGACTGCTGGAGCTGGCTTCGATTCCAAAACATGGTTTCCCGAGAGACAAAAATGATATGTTATAACGTTTGCCGGGGAAGTCTAGGGCGAAGTGCAATCGATGAGGATGGCAGCCATGAAAAATAGACCAGCCGTGAGAGGTAAGCCATGAGAAATAGGCCATGAGAAATAGGCCATGAGAAGTAAGCCATGAGAAATAAGCCGATGAGAGATAAGTCAATGAGAAATAAGCGATGAGAAATACAGTCAGAAAACTCCCTCGCCCGGCAACGGCCGCGGGCGGCGATTAGCGGGTACCCGGCATGATGGACCTACGTGTAGACAGAATGGGCGCGATCGCCGATTGGCTCGGTATAGCGGCGTCGACGGCGTGTGCGATGCACTGCATCCTCGTACCGCTGCTGCTAGTCACCGGGACGGTGTTGCCTGCGTCCGCGCTCGGTGACGAGTCGTTCCACCAGGCGATGATGTGGATGATCCCGCCGGTGGCGATTGTGGCGTTCGCGATCGGCTGTTGGCGGCACAAGGATCGATGGGTGCTGGCGCTCGGGGCGATCGGACTGACCGGCATGGTGTTGTCGGTTACGGTCCTACACGACGTCACCGGCGAGGTAGGCGAGCGCATAGGCACGCTGTTGTCCGCGGCCGTTCTGATCGCTGCGCATTATCGCAACTTTCGGAACTGTCGATCATCCGGTTGCGCCCACGAGTCCGGGTGACTTATCGATCTCACGATGCTCAAACGATTTTGAAACTCCCCTTCATCACCGACCAGTGTCCCGGGAACGAGCAAAAAAACGTGTAAGACTCGTCGGCATCGAGCCCGGCAATCGAGAACGACACGCTGGTGGATTCGCCGCCGCCGATGATCGGCGTCGCGGCGATGATCCGATCGTCGTCGGCGGGCAGGTAGTTGCCCGCGAGACCGGCGCTCATCCCGGCCATTGCGATGGCTTCGAAATCGGCATCGGTGCTCAGTACCCAGTTGTGGCCCATGGCGGCGGCCGGAAGCTGGCCAGTGTGGTTCAGATTCACCGTGACGGTCTCGCAACTGGCCTCCACCTCGATGGTGTCCGGGCTGAACTGCAGCGAATCCCCGACATCCACGTTGATCTCGCATTCGGCGGCGGCGACACTGCTCAAGAATAGGCCGAGCAAGGCCAAAACGGGTTTGTTCATAACGTCTGTCCTCAAGGGGTTGAAGGTTATTCCGCGCGCTCGTGTTTTCACGCGATGGGTGGGCTCGGTGGCGTTGCCGGTTTTGCGGCGAGTAGGCCAGGCGCAGCCCGCACTATCCCTCCCTGGCGGGGCGGCAGGCTCTCGTTCTCGGCTTGTTGCAGTAATGCTAATACTAACGATTCTTACTCGCAATCAGTAGTTGCGCTTACGCCGATCTGTCGCCGCGGCGACGGGCACCTCGACGAGGCAGGGGGCTATAACACCGCGTCAAACGTCTCCAGCTCCGGGTGTTCGAGATAGGTGCCTTTGGGTGCGCTCCGCTGGCGGTGGGCCAGCCGGAACTGTTCGGACTGTGTCCATGCCTCGAACGCTTCGCGGTTTTCCCAGACGGAATGCGATGCATAAAGCACGTGGTCGTCTCTCCGCGGGCCCTTGAGCAGCGAGAACGACTTGAAACCGGGCACTTCGTGCAGGTACGAGTCGCGCTCGCGCCAGACTTCTTCGAATCCGGCCTCGGATCCCGGCGCGATTTTGAAACGGTTCATTGCGATAAACATGGTGCTTGCTCCTAACAAGGCGACAAAAGCTCAGGCATGAACGACGATGCGTTCGAGCGCTTCATGCCACTCCACTCGGATTTCGGTGGCGTAGACATCGCTCAACAGCGCGTCGTTCAAAACTTCGGCAGGATCTCCGTTCGCCACCACGCGGCCTTCGAACATGATGACGATATTGCGGCAAAAACGGGCGGCGAGGTTCAGGTCGTGGAGCACCACGAGCACGCCCGCGCTGCGCTGCGCATACCGTCGCGCCAGACGCAGCACCATCAATTCGTGCGCTAGGTCGAGGCTCGACGTGGGTTCGTCCAGGAGCACGTACCGCGTATCGACCTCGTCGTGCGGTTGCCAGACCTGCAGCAGGCAGCGCGCAAACTGCACGCGCTGTTGCTCGCCGCCCGACAGCGTATTGAACGTGCGCCCCATGAGATGGCCGATTCTACACTCACGTACCACCTCACTGGTGGCGGCGCGATGTTGCCCGTTGTTGCGGGACTGACCCTGTACCCAGCCCAGATCGAGTATCTCCTCCACCGTGAAATCGAAGACGATCGAGCTGGCCTGGGCCATGACGCTGCGTCTTCGCGCGAGTTCTCCCGCCGAGAGCCCGGAAACCGGTCGTCCGTCCAGCGAGACCTCGCCGCTGGTGACCGCATACTCACCGGCCAGCGCCTTGAGCAGCGTCGACTTGCCGGCGCCGTTCGGACCGACGAGGGCGGTCATTCCGCCGCGGTCGATTGCAATGGTCGCGTCCTCGACGATCGGGCGATTGTCTCGCTCGATGCTTACGGCTTTTGCTTCGAGGCTCACGGGATTCGTACCCTTGCGATCAACCACAGGAAAAACGGCGCGCCCAGCGCGCTGGTGACCAGACCGACGGGCAGTTCCGCCGGTACCACGGCAGTGCGGGCGACCAGATCGGCGGCGACGCAAAGGCTTGCACCGAGCAACGCGGAGCCCAAAAGCACGTAGCGATGGCCCGCGCCGCCGAGCAGGCGAACCAGGTGCGGCACGACCAGGCCGACGAAGACGATGATGCCCGAAACGGCCACGCCCGCACCCACCGCGGCGGCGGCGGACAGGATGATGCGACGTTTCAATCCGTCGACCTCGATACCGACGTAATGTGCCTCGGCCTCACCGAGTTGCAGTACGTCGAGCGAGCGGGCCGAACGCAGCAACAAGACGACGCCGATCAGAATGACCGCAAGCGTCGGCAACACGGCAGGCCAGGTTGCCCGGCCGAAGCTGCCCATCATCCAGAAGACCAGGGTACGTAGCTGGGTGTCGTCGCTCAGGTATTCGAATGCGCCGATCGCGACCGTCGCCAGGGCGTTGATCGCGATGCCGACCAGCAACATGGTCGTGACACTGAAGTTGCCGTAGCGGCGCGCAAACGCATACAGAAAGAGCGTCACCGCGACGGCGCCGGCGACGGCCGCGGCCGGCACCAGGTAGGGCATCCACGTCGCGGATACGACCAGCGACCCGCCCAAAACGATCATCGACAGCGCGCCGACCGCGGCCCCGCTCGAGACGCCGATTAGGCCGGGGTCTGCCAGCGGATTGCGAAACAGCCCCTGCAGCGCCGCGCCGGCAATGGCGAGCGCGGCGCCGACTGCGGCCGCCAGTACGACCCGGGGACTGCGGATATCGAGGAGTACGCTGCGCTGCATTGCGCGCTCCGCATCGGCCCTCAGGGCGTCGAGCAGCGACAGCGGAATGGCGCCGGTACTCAGCGCCGCGACGACCACGGCGGCCAATACGCAGGACAGCAGCACGAGCACGTTCTTGCGCCGGGCGCGGCGCTGTCGGCCAAGCTCGGCGAGCGCCACTGCATCTGTGGCGGTATTCATCACCTTGCCGGTTGTCGTGCCGAAAGCTCCGCGTCGTCGATGTCATGCAGGCGTCGCGCCAGCTCCAGGGCTGTGCCCAGGGTGCGTGGCCCGAATCCGAGCATGGACATGCCGTCCATTACGATCAGGTTCCGGTTGCGCACCGCAGCCGTCAGCGCGAGTCCGGGTTGGTCCAGTAGCTTGTCGATGCCGCCAGCATCGTCGACCCCGCGTTGCGGTACGACGATGTACTCCGGGTTCGCCCGCACCATCGCTTCCATCGACACCGGCTTCCAGTTCTCGAAGCCCGCGAACACGTTGTCCGCCCCGGCCATTTCGATCAGTCCGTGGCCGGACGTGCCGGTACCGGCACCGATCGGCGCGCCGGCGCGCAAGCCCAGGATGATTGCCACGCGCGGCCGCGCGGCGGCGTCACGTTCCGAGATTGCCGCGAGCGTGGCAAGTGTCGCGCCCAGATGTTGCCGAATGGCCGCCTCGGCCTGCTGCGCCACGCCGAGTGTCCTGGCAATGCAGCGCAGCTTGTCGACGATGCCTTCGGCCGTGTGCACCTCCGGTATCTTGACGATCTCGACGCCGGTTTGGGCGATTTGCGCGAGAACGGCCGGCGGCCCCATGTCGTGTTCGCCCAGTATCAGGGTGGGGGCCAGCGACAACAGGCCCTCGGTCGACAGGTTTCTGACATAGCCGATCGAGGGGTAGTCGAGCGCTTCGGCCGGGTAGTTCGACGTGCGGTCGGTGGCGACGATGCGATCCTGCTCGCCGAGGAAATACACGATCTCGGTGATGGAGCCGCCGGCGATTGCAATGCGCGACGCGTCGGCGGCAGGCCGATCGCAGGTCCATGCCGAACCCGCGAACAGCGCAATCGACAGGCCGGCCCAGCGCACGGTCAGAACGTCACGCGCAAGGTCGCGCCGGCATTGAGGCCCGGCTGAGTGAACCTCGCCGGCGCGTCGCGGCCGATTCCGCCGGTGTCCGCCCAGCGTATGTAGGTCTTGTCCGTCAGGTTGAACAAGCCGACGTTGAGACTGACGTTCGGCGTCAGGCGCGCGTAGGCGAGCAGGTCGACGAGACCGTAACCCGCGGTCGGCTGGTGAATGCTGTTCTCGGCGATGTCGCCGGCGTCTTTGCCCTCGACCAGCGTCCACACCAGTTCGCCGCCCCAGCGCTCGCTTGCGGCATCGTAAGAGAGGCCGATCACGCCCGTCAGGGGCTCGATGCTGTCTATCGGCTGGCCGCTGGATTCGTCTTCACCGTCGGCATAGGCGATCGACGTCCGGACGACGAATCCATCCAGCGCTTCGCTGAACGCGCCGAGGTTCAGGCGGCCGGAGAATTCCGCGCCTTCGATCTGCACCCTGTCGCGATTGATGGACTGGAAAGTCAGCAGGCCGTCGGACGGGTCGATGCCGATAGGCAGGAATTGGGGCGCGATCGAAAAAGACTCGATGAAATCGTCGTAGTCGGTGCGAAACACGCCGAGGCTCGCGCTGCCGGCATCGCCCTCGGCGCGCAGGCCGATCTCGAGACCCTGGCTGCGTTCGGACTTCAGGTTCGGGTTGGAGATGGTCTTGTAGCCGCGGGGGAAATTCGAGAAGCCGACATTGACGTCGTCATACGGCGGCGCGCGAAACCCCTCGCTGTACTGCGCGTAAACGGATACGTTTTCCGAGAACCAGTATACGGCGCCGAGTCGCCCGGTGAGCTCGCTGTCGTCGTAGTCCGCCGGCAGCGGGGAGCCTGGGTTGCCGTTCAGGTAGATGGCGTCGGCGCTCGCATCGGCGTCGAAGCTGTCGTAGCGCAGCCCCGGCGTGATCAGCAATCGATCGTCGAACAGGCGGATCTCGTTCTGGACGAAGAACGCAAGCTGATCCGTTTCGGTGAGTGGAAAGTCGCGTGTCGGCATCGGCAGGCGTTCTCGTATCGGGTTGCCGTCCTGGTCGAAAGTGCCGCCGTCGCGAAGGCCCGCATTGTCGGTGGCGTAGTAGTCGACGCCGTAAGTCAGCAGGTGTTCGCTTTGGCCGATGTCGAAACCTTTGCTCAGTTGGACGTACGCACCCTGGACGTCCTGGTCGAAAAACGACGTCCTCTGCCGGGTTCGTGCGGCGAAGGCCGGGGTGGTGCGGTTCTCGACGGTATGCTGCTCGGTCTCGGATTGCTGGTTATAGATCGTGGCAATGACTCGATCGGCAAACGCGAGCTCGCCGTCATAGTCCTCGCCGTCATAGTCATAGTGCAGCGAGACCCGCGTGCGCGTGCGCGTGTCGAAGGCATCGCGGGTATTGACGGTCGTGCCGCGGGTCACCGTGTTGTAGTCGGAGAGCAGTTGCGTCGAGGTTTCATTGTCGAAATAGTCGACGCCGAGCGTGAATGTATGTGCGTCGCCGGGATGAAACGCCAGCTTGGCTACCACGTTGTCGGTCGTCAGGTCCTGCGGGTCGGGCAGCTCGCGCGCCGGCCCGGTGCCGCCGCCTTCACCCTGGTTTTCGGTTTCCGATCCGTCGCGCTGCGTGTACAGCAGCATTGCCGATAGCTGCTCGCCGCCAAGCGCCAGGGTCAGCGTTCCCACCGTGCTGTCGTCGGCGCCCGAGTAACCGGCTTTGAGGCCCACATAATAAGGGGCGTCGTCGTCCAGGTAATCCCGCGGTCCCCTGGTGGTAAAGGCAACGACGCCGCCGATGGCATCGCTGCCGTACAGGGACGAGATCGGACCGCGGGCGATCTCGGCGCGCGCGATGCTGTCGACGTCTACGAAGTCGCGCCGCGCGCTCAGGAACGGGCCGAAGGAAAACTCGTCGGGCATGCGAACCCCATCCACCATCGTCAGCACCCGGTTGCCGCCGATGCCGCGGATCGTGAAGCCGCCCAGGCCAAAGCGGCTGCCGGTGCCACCCACCGACACGCCGGGTTCGTAGCGGATCAGATCGGCGATGTCCCGGGTGATTTCCTGTTCCACGTCTTCGCTCGAAATCACCGACACCGTGGCCGCCAGCTCCTTGAGCGTACGTTCGGTGCGTGTGCCGATTACGGTGATGGTCGACAGGTCGCCCTCAGCCTGCGTCGGTTCGTCTTCCCCGGACGTGGATTGTTGTGCCAATGCGGTGCTCAGAACCATCGGCAAAACGAAGGCTGCCGACAGCCTCGTACGTATTTTCATGTTTGCTTCTCCCTTACCCGAAAAGCCATTGCCCGAAAAAGATCTATAATGATTATCATTGCTAAATACAAATGATTCTCATTATCTTACACCATCGGCCCGGGTTGGCAAGAAGCAGGTGCAACCACCGCCGCGCACAGCAGGGACGTAAGGTATGAAAGCTCGGAAAAACGGCGAGTTAAGACGCGACCCAGGGCCGGTCATTTATCGGCGAAACGCTCGTAAACGATCGGGATTAGCGGCGCTTAACAGGGAATCCAACGGCCGATACGCCGACTGCCGCAATATGATCCGCGACGAAAAAGGTCCAGGGAGGCGCAGGCGCGCCGGCGGCGACGGCGCTGACGAGGGGTAAACTCAGAAGGCGGTAAGCCATCCAGCCGGGCGGAACGGTGCCACGCGTAGCTCAGTCACCCGTTTGCGACTGCAGATAATTTTCGATCCCGACCCGGTCTATCAGGCCTAGCTGCTTCTCCAGCCAGTACGCGTGGTCGATTTCCGTGTCTTTCAACATCGCTTCCAGGACCGTCCTGCTTTGGTAGTCCCGTTCTTGCTCACAGAGCTTGATCGCATCCTTCAATGCATCGACAACGGCGTATTCGAGGTCCAGGTCGTTCTTGAGCATGCCCGGCACGTCCTTGCCGACCTTGATCGGCTCGCGCGTGGACAGGTCAGGCGTGCCTTCGAGAAACAGAATGCGCTCGATCAGCGCGGCGGCGTGGGCTTTTTCGTCTTCGAACTCGTGCGCGACCCGCGCATGAAGTTTCGTAAAGCCCCAATCGTCGTACATTCTGGAGTGAATGAAGTACTGATCCATGGCGGCGAGCTCTCCGGCCAGCAAGTCGTTCATGACGTCTATGACTCGTTGACTACCTTTCATCGTCTTACCCCGGTCTCGTCAAAGCGCACGGTAAGGTAACATCAAGTCCTGACCGGATCAAAAAAACCTATGTAGATCATTGGCTTGCAAATGATCAGCAGAATCATTCGCATTTCGCTACGCAAGGGCGAAGCCCGGCGTCTCGCGTGCGTGCCCGCGCCACGGCGTGAATCTCGCCCCAGCTTGCGGAGCGTGAGAGTACCTCGTCGATCCGGATCGGACGTTCCATGGTACGAAGGAGTCCGTTTCGTTCTCTGCCAGGTTTCCGTTGTCCGAAAAGTGCCCGGTGCTACCAATCGATAGTGACGGTCACACCGGCATGCCGCGGCGCGCCGAGCTGGGTGAAGCCGCGCGAGGTATAACCGTCGCGGGGATCATTGCCGAAAAAGAAGCCACGCACGGGAAAGTCCTCGTCGGTGAGGTTACGGGCCCATAGCTTGACGGACCAGCGCTCGCTCTGATAACCGAGCGACAGATGCACGAGCTCATGGGCGTCGGATTGCAGATCGTGGCTGTCCGAAAAGAAGTACGCGTCACGGGCCTCGAGGTCGACACGTGCAAACCACCGCGGGAACGGCCAGTATTCGGCACCGGCATGAAGCTGGTAGCGGGGTGCCTGCGCCTGCTCGCGTCCGCTGAGATCGTCGCCCGCACCGTTGATGTAGTCCTCGAATTCCGTATCGAGTAAGCCGAGACTGGCGAACACGGTGAGGTTTTCGGTGAGGATCGCGTCGACCTGGAGCTCCAGTCCGGCATTCGTGCCCTGGGCGCCATTGCCAGTGAAGTCGATGAATTCCGAACCGCCGTCGTCGCGTTCGCGCACGATGGAGGTATTGATCTGGACATCGTCGCGCCACATGTAAAACAGCGAGGCCTGAGTCGATAAACGGCCCGCCCACCATTGCTGCTTCCATCCGATCTCGGCATTCCACAACAGTTCCGGCTCGAACTCCCGCAAATCCGGGTCCAGTGTGCCGTCGGTATTGAAGCCGCCGGCCTTGTAACCCCGATTGACGCCGCCGTAGATCATGCCTGCCTCGTTGAGCAGGAACTCGAGCTGAATGCGGCCGCCCAGCAAGTCGTCCGAGGGCGAGAATCGGCCGCCGTCGCTGTCGACAAACTCGGCCTCATGGCGTTCGCCCCGCAGGCCGACCCGCAATCGCAGCGTATCCTGAAGCGGCCAGGTTACGTCGCCATACAGCGCTACGCGATCGACGTCGTAGGCACTGCGGTAAGCTGCGTCGAGAAACGTGTAATTCCGCTCGAGGTCCACCGACTGAGTCAGTCCGAACACACCCAACACCCAGCCGGGACGTCCATTCTGTTCGCTGGCGACGGCACCGGAGAGCAGGCGAATGTCCAGCGTAGACGTATTGCGATCGCGTCGATAGCGGTCCGTGGACGAATACCCGTCGGGATGAAATCCGTCAAAAGTCCAGTCTTCGTCGTAGCCGTAGTCGATGTCGGACGTGGCATGCCCGGCGCTTGCCAGCAGGCGCCGTTCACGGGGCAGATCGACCGACCATCGCACACTGCCGAACTCGCTGGTTTGCCGGTCCCGGCCGGGATTGTCCGATAAGGTCACCCGGTTATTGTCCAGCGAGAAGTTGTCGTAACCGTTGTCGATCGCCACGCGACCGAGCGTGACGTCGACTTCGGATGTGTCCGCCGGCGTCCAGCGCAGTCTGGCGCGCAGCGTCTCCTCGTCTCGCTCAGTCGTGTCGTCCCGGCCGAGGAAGGCATTGTCGATAAACCCGTCATCCCGATAGCTGCGCAGCGCGAGCCTTGCTTGCAGCTTCTCGTGCAGCGGGCCGGTGACCACGGCACCGATGCCGCGGGTGTCGAACTCACCGGCATCGAGCATCACGCGTGCGCCGAACTCGGCGGCCGGTGCGCGGCTGATCACGTTGATGAGCCCGGCCAGGGCATTGGCGCCGTACAAGGTACCTTGCGGCCCCCGAAAAACCTCGACCTGGTCGATGTCGAACAGTGTCGCGGCGGTACCGATGCCGCTCATGTCCACGCCGTCCAGCAACAAGCCGACCGAGGAATTCAGCGGCTCGGCGAACTGGCCGCGCTCACCGATGCCTCGTATCTGAATGAACCTGGCACGCGAGGCGCCGCTGGAGAAATTGACGTTGGGCGCCTGGCTGAGAATGTCTTCGAGATGGCCCACGGGCCCCGGATGCTGAGGGTTTATGGACAAGACCGATACGCTGCTGGTCGCGTCGTCCAGGGGCACGTCGCGCAATTCACCCCGGACGATGATCTCGTCGAGCTTCTCTTCGTCGGCAAGTCCGGGTGCCGTCGTTAACAGGATCGCCAGGCCGGCGGTGCGGGCGCAAGCAGTGAGGGAAGGGGCAGCGGTCATGTCGGTCTCCTGAGCGTGTCGTTTCGCCAAGGGGACGGCACTCGCGCGCGAACTGCGCTTGCCTATTCCTACGCCGGTACTAACCGGATCAGGTGCGAAGGGTCCACCTTACGGTGTCTCAGAACAATGCCGCCCCTTAGGCGCCGGCAATTGTCATTGTCGGCGATGACAATTGCAACTGATTCCGAGCGCTCGGCGACGGAGTGCGTAACATCGCGGCGTCACGACGCGGGACCGTCTTGGGTCACTACCGGCTTGTCGGTTCTGCATTTGCGAACCGTTCTCATTTGTACGACGATTATAGTAGGCAATTGTAGTAGGCAACTGTAGTAGACAATTGCAGTAGACAATTGCAGTTGAAAATTACAGTTGACAATTGCCGCCAACAAAAACCGCAAGTTCCGACTTTGAAATCCAACCTGCACACCGCGGCACAGACCGGGCTCGTACGGAAGTGGTACGCCGAATACTACGCGCCGCTGCTGGGCTTTCTGCGCGCCCGGTTCGGCGCCGGTCCGCCGGATCCCGAAGACATTGCACAAAGGACCTTCAGCCGCCTGCTGGACCGGCCGGCGTTGGAACAGGTGCGCAATCCGAAGGCGTTTCTGTGGCGGATCGCGCATAACCTGGCGGTGTCCGAACAGCGTTCCGCAGCGGTGGCGGAGCAGGGGGCACGAGGCCTGCCGGCCGCGTTTTCGTCTGATGAGGGTTATCTTTTGGTGCCCGAGCGCGTCTTAGAAGCAAAAGAGCAGCTCGAAATCGCGATCGGGGTCCTGGAGCGCATGCCGGAAAGAAGAAGACAGGTGTTCTTGATGGCGCGAGTGGACGGCCTGACTCAGGAGGAAGTCGCCTCGCGCCTGGGCATCTCGCCGCCGGCGGTCTCGAAGCACATCGGGAGCGCCACCGCGGATCTGTACGACGCGCTGCTTCGCCTGCCGTCCGCCGACGACAATGCCTGACCGGGAGCCGGATCTGATGCGTACGGCGCTGCATTGGCGTGCCGTCATGGACGGGGAGCATCCCTCCGACGAAGAGCGGGCGGCGTTTCAGTCCTGGTTCGACGCCGATCTTGCGCACCGGGCGGCCTATGAAGATGCGCGGCGTTTTTGGTCCGGTCTCGCGGCTTTGAAAGAGGCTCCGTTGGATTCCCTGCGGGCGCCTGAAGCGCAGGCGCCGCTTCCGGGACGGATGTCGCGGGTCCTGAGTACGTGCCGCATTACGCGCCACCGATTGGCTGCGGTTGCGAGCCTCACGGCCGCGGCGGCGGTTGTCGTCGTCTGGCTCGCTCTGTTACCGGCGGGCGAGCCCGTACCGGCGACTTACGCGACGGCGACCGGCGAGGTTGAGACGGTGACCCTCGAGGACGGCAGTCTCGTGACCTTGGGCGCGCGCTCGACGATCGAGGTCGTGATGGACAAATCCCTGCGGTCGGTCGAGCTGATCGGTGGAGATGCCTATTTCGCGGTGACGGCCGACCCGCGGCCCTTCGAGGTGTTAAGCGGTCGTGTCAGCGCCAGGGCCCTGGGCACGGAGTTCGCGATACGGACGACCGGTACCGAAACCCAGGTCGCGGTGGCGGAAGGCCTGGTCGGGGTCCGGCATAGCGGCGCCGGTGCCTCGACCGACCGCGAGTACTGCCGCCTGGAGCGGGGGCAGCGGATCGTCAGCTCCGGCAAGGCCGGCCTCGGAGACGTGGTCGCGGTCGATCCCGAAAAAGTCGGCGCCTGGCGGCGGCACCGCCTGGTCTACGAGGAGGAACCCCTGACGAGCCTCATCGGCGATCTCAACCGATACCGGGAGAAGCCGGTGGCGTTGGTCGATTCGCAACTGGCGGTGCAGACGATCACGGCGACGTTTGACGCGCGGGACACGAATCTGGTTCTGCAAACGCTGACCGAGCTCTTCCCGCTGGAGGTGGTCGAGGAACCCCAGCAAACCACGCTGCGCCGCCGTCCGTAAAAGCCATAAAAAAATCGCTTCCAGGGGTTAAGAAACGGCAGTTCTTCGCGTCTTAGCTTAGATGCAAGTGCAAATCATTTGCGATACCGGACCGAGGAGGCCGTCTTGAGCGTCGTTCTGTTTCGGCGAGTTCGCCGAATTCGTGTAATCACAGCCTTTGCCATGGTCGTTGCAATGCTCGTTGCGATGCACCCGGCGATGGGCGAATCCGCCGATACGGCGTCCATCGAACTGCCGGCGCAAAAGCTGGCCCGGTCTCTCACCGCGATCGGCGACGTTTACGGCGTGACCATCGTAGCCCCCGGAGCATTGACGCAGAACAAGCTGGGGGCGGCAGTATCCGGCGAGTTCACGGCGATGCAAGTCGTTTCCCGAGTGCTGGATGGAAGCGGCTTGCAAGCCCGGCGCTCCAGCGGCGGTGTCATCGTCATCGAGGAAAAAGCCGGGCAGGCGAACGTCGCTCCTGTCCGTCGACAGTCGCCTTCCCCGAAGGACGTGAAGACCGACGTGCCCGACGGCGTGCGTCTGGAGGAGATCGTCGTTCGCGGCGAGAAGCTCGAGCGGCCGGTATTCGACACGACGTCCAGTGTCGCGGTGGTAGATGCCTCGACGATCCGGGACCTGACCCTCACCGACCTCACCGATGTCTATCGCTTGACCCCCAACGTGAATGTCGACGACAGCGGCGAAGGCACGTTCTCCATCCGCGGCATCAGTTTCCTCGGCGTCGGTTTCGCCGGCGTCTCGAACACGGCGAGCCTTTACGTCGACGAGATATTCCAGTCGAACCTGGGTATCGAGGCCGGTCCGCTGTCTTCTTTCGACGTCGATACGATCGAGATCTTCCGCGGACCCCAGTCGACCCTGCAGGGCCGCAACGCGCTCGCGGGAGCCGTCGTCGTCAACACCAGGGTCCCGACCTACGAATGGGACGGCAAGGCCCGAGTCGAGATCGCCGATTACGATACGCGGCGCTACGCTGTCGCCGGCGGCGGCCCTATCGTGGACGACATGCTGGCGTTTCGCGTCGCCGTCGATTATCGGGAGACGGACGGTTTCATTGCCAACCCGACGCTCGGGCGGGACGACGTCGACGCCGACGAGACCACCAACCTGCGTACGAAGTTGCTTTGGGAGCCCGCCGATCGCTTCAGCGCGTTGTTCACTTACATCTACTCGGAGGGTATCGCCGGCACCGGTTTCGGGACCGGCTCCGTCGAGGGGCCCGATTTCGCCGCGCGCGAGGTGAACTACGATAACGTCACGCGGCTGGACATCGAAACGAACAACTTTGCCGCGACCCTTGACTACGACGTGTCGGATTCGGTGCGCCTCGAGTTCGTGGCCACGTACACCGACGCGAACGAGGAATCGGCGCCGCGTTTCCCGGTCGACCCGGCGACGTCGACGGGCAGCGACATCGGTTCGGATTCCGAGGAGATCCTGACGCTCGACCTGCGTCTTATGTTGGAGCGCGAGCGGCTCAAGCTGCTCACCGGCCTTTACTACTACGATCGCGAGCAGCGGCGCGACCGGGACCTGCGGGCCTTGCTGACGCTCGGTCCCTTTCAGACCACGATCAACTTCCTGGAGAACGGCGGCAGCCAAACGGAGAACGGCGCGGTCTACCTGGACGGCGAGTACGCACTGACGACCAGGCTGTCCCTGCTGTTCGGCGCCCGGTACGATCGCGAGGACTACGCGGTCGATTCCCAGTCGTCGACCGTCTTCGATCCCGAGATTCCGCCACTGGCGGTCAGTTCGGAAGGCGGGGTGCTGATTGCCGACACCCGCTTCAACGCGTTCCTGCCGAAACTGGGTCTGCGATACGGCCTGAGCGACAACCAGAACCTCGGTTTCGTGGTCCAGCGCGGCTACCGGCCGGGCGGGGCCGGTACCAACCTCGCGAACCGGAATTACGAATTCGGTCCCGAGTACTTGTGGAACTACGAACTCTCCTACCGCTCGACCTGGCTCGGAAATCGCCTGCAGCTCAACGGCAACGTCTACTTCATGGACTGGGAGGATCAGCAGGTATCGGTGTCGGCCGGCGACGGTATCAACGCAATCGTCGCCAACGCCGGCGAATCGCGGCTTTTCGGTATCGAGGCGGAGCTGCGCTGGCTTGCCAACGAGACCTGGAGCTTTTTCGCGGCAGCCGGCTACAACGATACCGAGTTCACCGACTTCGACGCCGTCGATCCGCTGCTGACCGGTAACGAGTTTCCCATCTCGCCGGAGTACCAGGTGTCGAGCGGCGCGATTGCACAGTTCGAAAGCGGTTTGTTCCTGAGTATCGACGCCTCTCATACCGACGGCTATTTCTCGGACACGGCCAATTCGCCGAGTCCGGCGCTGCCCGACGTCGACAATCGAAACGACGCCTACACGGTTGTCAACGCCAAGCTCGGCTACCGCACGGATTCCTGGACAGCGAACGTCTTCGCGCGCAATTTGTTCGACGAGGATTACACCCTGCGAATGAATCGCGGGGACTTTCGCAGTCTCGGCGAGGGCACCGCGACGGTAGGCGCGCCGCGTGTCGTGGGCGTCGAGCTCGTCGTCGATTTCTGAATCGCGGACGGACGAAGCCTGGAAACCCCGGTGCTCTGCGCATTGCGGGAACCGATTATTGAAAATGAGAATGATTTCTATTTAAATGAGCAGCCGGCATTTCCGGTGCGCCCGGGCTTCGCATCCGACCGCGGCGCCATTGACGGCGCCATTGACGAGGTAGCTATGCAGCAATGGAAGAAGTTCTTGACCTTTGCCGGTCTGGTTTGTCTGTTCCTGGCCGGTCAACCGGCGCTGGCGCACGGTGAGTTCGACGAAGAGCAGCTCGCCGAATTCCACGAGCACGTGGACGACTTTCTCGGCGAGATAGAGGAACTGGTCGCCGATGTCGAAGCCATCGTCGGCAAGGATCGCGCCGTCAAGGCGGACGTCGATGCGCTGATCGAACACTGGGAAGAGGTCGGCGTGCACGCCGTCATCGAGCGCCGGGCGATGGTGACCTATCCCGGCATCTGGCAGGGCATCGTCCTGCTGCAACAGGCCGTGGAAGCGGGCGACAGCGGCAAGGCCGCCGTCGCCGGTGAGCGCCTGAAAGCTGCGTTCTGGCAGAGCTTCGGTGCGGTGCGCCTCGCCGCCAGCCAAGTGCAAAGCGCTGCGGCACCGGCCACGTTCGAAAGTGAGGCGCCCGCGCCGGGATCCGAATGAGTTCCGATACATCGTCCGGGAACCCGAGATCTGGCACGGTCGTCCGCTGGATCCTGGCGGGCCCGCTGGCGCTGATCGGCGCGATCGTGGCGATGGCCGTCACGCCGTTGTGGATGCCGCATGGGGCGGGCGGCGTCGATCACCTGGTATTTGCGATCGTGCTGTTTCCGCTCTACTGGGCCGCGCTGTTCTTCTACGCCGTGCTGGCCGAGCGTCTCGGCCACGTCGCGCTGTTCTTGGGCCGCGCTGTTCTTCTACGCCGTGCTGGCCGAGCGTCTCGGCCACGTCGCGCTGTTCTTCGGCGCCTTGCTGGGCGCGTCGGCATACCTGCTGTGGCAGGCCTTTGCCAACTGAGCGATAGAATGAGCGATAGAAACTGAGGGATAGAACATGAGCGTCGTCAATCAAGCGCAATCCAAACGACTGCTGGCAATCCACGGCTGGTCCGGGACGATCCTCGGACTGGCGCTTTACGTCGTCGTTCTCACCGGCGCTGTCGCGGTGTTCGCGTTCGAGATCGGTCAATGGTCCGCCGGCGGCCGCCCGCTCGTGAGCGCACTGGAACGGCCCGTGGATGCGCGCCTCAAAACGCTGGCCGCGGAGGTAGACCCGTCTTACCTGGACGAGGTGGTGGTCTTCACCAATTCCGGCGGGGAACTCGTCGTCTTCTTCCACACCCACGAGCTGCGGGCCGACGGCACGCCCGACGATGTTGGCGTGCGCTTTCACCTGGACCCCGAGTCGCTGGATGTCCTCAGGCGCGACGAAGGTTACGCCTCCGAGATGCCTGCCGACAAAGCCGGCGCCCTGGACGACTTCATCGTCGATTTGCACGTCAACCTGTACGCGCCGCGCCCGTGGGGTCTTTACGCCACCGGTATCCTGGGTTTC
>JANQMR010000011.1 GCA_028279985.1 Woeseiaceae bacterium | reverse complement strand
ACAAAAGCCGGATCGAAGACCTCGAAGATCGCCTCCGGCAATACAGTCAGTCGCTGGAAACCAACT
This sequence comes from Woeseiaceae bacterium, assembly GCA_028279985.1. Taxonomy (GTDB): domain Bacteria; phylum Pseudomonadota; class Gammaproteobacteria; order Steroidobacterales; family Woeseiaceae; genus UBA1847. The sequence goes on along the minus strand of JANQMR010000011.1, from coordinate 312,739 downwards.
TTGCCTCTTACGACAAGAAGGTGGAATCCGCGGTCGCCGCGCTGCGCCGCTATGTAAAGTCGTATCGGACGAAGTACCAGAAGGTCCAGGCCGACAAGATATGCAATCAGCCGGAAGAAAAGTCTTCGTGGGCGCGACTGTTCACCGGGCCGGCGAAGAGCGCAGACAAAGGCGACGATTGCATCCTGCGCGAGATTCGCGACGACGTCCTGAAGGAGGAGACGCTGGCCCTCGAGAAAACCTCCGATGCGATTACGTCCTTTCATGCCGTAGGCAGCTCGACGGAGGCGTTCAGATGCGACTGGGTCGGCCTCGAACACGCCCTGAACGCCGCTTACTTCACCGCGAGTATCAACGGTAACGAAGAGCTGCAGAGTCTACTGCTTCGCCTGGGCGAGAACATCGCCGATCGGATCAGATCGCTGGCGACCGGCATCGCGGCATCCGGTCGACCGCTGCCGGTCAACGCGCTTCGATCGCCGCACACGCCGACGACGCTGGCGGGATCCAGCCTGGCGATAGCGAACGAACTGGAGACCCTGAGAAACGACCTGCCGGAAACGGCGACATCCCGCGCCGCCCTGTCGAACCTGATCACGGGCACCTCGCGATTCATCGAGTTGATCGAGAGGCTGCAGGATCCCGGCGACCCGATCTGGCGTATCGTCACCGACCCCGACAACGAAGGCCATTGGAACCGGCGGATTGTCGAGACTTTCTTTTACGCCGAAGGCGATGCCGGTGTGGTCGTCGTCCGCGACGACCCGATGCGATATCGGGTGCAAAGCGCTCGCAACAATCCGCAGGCGCTGATCCTGGGGCAGCTAGAGATCTCGCGATCCGTGGCCAATGCGGCGATCAGCATCGCCGGGGCCGCGGGCGGCCTGCCCACCTCGAGCCTGGCGTCGTCCACTGCCGGCAGCACCACGGCGTCGGGCGTGGGTACGACTTCAGACGGGTATGCGCTCAGAACCGCCAGGGCAGAGGCCTGGGAGCGGCAGCGGACCATTGCATTGGCGAGTCTGCAACGGTATCTGCGGGCGCTGGCGACGAACATCGATGAACTTCGCCAAGACGATGAAGACGGACTCGCCCGGCAGACACTGAGATTGAAGTCGGTGCTTAGCGGCCACAGACCACTACTGGAGATCTCCGCGAACGAATGAACACGGCGTCCGAAGAGACAGAAGCGCCGAACCAGCAGAAGCCCGTTGGCGGCTGGGCGCCGGGCTTCTCGGGCTTCTTAAGGGCAGGCGGCCGCCGCGTGCTCGAGGCCGCCGCAAGCTTTCGCGATCATCTTTCCAAGCATGCGGCGGCGTACCTGTGGTTTCTGATTGCCGCAGTCGCGGTCCTGATGCTGAACTACGTCGGCGCCGAGCAGCAACCCCCACCCTACGTCAACGAGTTCGTCGTTTGGGGCGTGCTGATCGTTCTCGCGATCTCGCTGGTGACCCGAGAAATCAAGTCCGGCGGCGACAAGATAGCCATTCTGAGACTCGGCTACGGCTTCGCGATTCTCGTCAGCGTCGCAGCAATCTACCTGCTGATAGGCAACTACAATGGGTTCGTAACCAGCCGGGGCACGCTGGAGATCGACGGCCATATCTACGAAAAGAACATGTTCGGCATCGTTCCGGGTTGTGACTTTGCCGAACGCGGCGCTACTCGCGGGAGCGCCGACAACGGCGAAGCTGAAGATTCGCGCCCGGCGGCCATGCCCGACGGGGCTGAGTATTGCGGTAATCTGCCGCCGCAGTGGGTCATCAACATCGGCGGGCTGGTGCTCCAGTGCCACGTCGACGGCACCTGTTGGCGCACGCAGTCCGCCGGGGCGGGGGGAGTAGACGAGGGGGGAGTAGACGAGGGCAGGCGCTCGGAAGCGGTTGGGGAGGCCGCAGGCAGCTACGATTTGCTGCCTTGCGACAGCAACGACGCGGAGGCCGGATGCGTGAAGTCCCGCGAGGACCTCGTCGAGGAGGTCGCAAGGCTCGAGGAAGAGCTCGCATCGGCGCAGCGCGATGTCGCAGGGGCGTTGCGTCGTACCAGAATTGCCGAACTACAGATAGGAACGGGTCCGCCGGCGGCCAAGGTCAGGCAACAGATTGCGAAAGAACGAAACCTGTTGAAGGCGGCAGGGAACGCGCGTCATGCGTCGGAGAAGGCGCTCACGCTCGCCCGAAAGGAACTCGAGCGTCTGGACGAGTCCAGGCATATCGACAACAACGTCAGCCCGGCGATGCTCATCGTCGGCGGGGTCGTGGTCCCCGTCTATTTCGTGGCCCTGGCGATAATCGGTGCCCTCGTCAGCATGTTTCGAAAGCTGCCGGAATTCCAGGCCCGAAACGACCCGAACTACGACGACAAGTTCGAAGACATGATCATGGCCGGACAAAGGCCGAAGGGGCCGGTCAGCGACTCGCAGATACCGGAACTCGTCATATTCCAGATTCTGCAGGTGTTGAGCGCCGCGGCAATCGCGGTCCTTGCCTACGCATATGCGGAGCCGGCCAACATGGCCACATCGATCGTGCTCGCGTTCATCGCGGGCTATTCGTCGGAAACGATACTCATCGGGGCCAGGGCCTTTGTCGATAGCCTGATCGCCCAGGGCCCGCGCGGGCTGCGCCTGAACAGGATCAGGGAACGCGTGGAGCAGGAAATCGGATCGAAGCGCATCCGCAGCTCCGTCACCTTGGACGATTCGGTGCTGCGGGTCGGCAATCGCGTCCGATTCCGGCAGGACGCAGACCAAGTCATCGTCGGAACGATCGGCACGATAACAGCAATAGGGGCGGACGACATCACCGTGCGCGTATCGGGCGCCGACGAGATATACGAAGTAACGAAGCCGGACGAGTTCTTCGAGGCCGCGGGCGATGTCGAGCCGCCGCCGATTTCGCTCTCCGATCCCGTGGGCTAGTGTCGAGAAATGACGCATAAAGTACGAACGACGGCCACGCGCGGCCTCCGATTGCGGACGTCCCCGTTGGACGGCGAGACTATCGCGACTCTGCGTGCCGGGACCGAACTGGAAGTGCTGTCGAATGAGCGCTGGCTGCGAGTGCGTAGCCCGAGCGGCAAACACGGTTTCGTTTCGGAGGAATACGTAGAGCCGCTGGCCGAGACGCATACGCAGGAGGGCGCCGAAGGCCGCATCGAGACCTACGAAGCGGAGGCATTCAGGAGCGACGGGCCGATCCGCGTGCACAGCGGCTTCCGCACATCTATGGACACGATCCGGGACATTGCGAACGAGCTGAACGTTCAGGTGTACGTAATCAGCTCGCTGCGGCGCCCCAATCACCCCGTCGAAAACGCGATTGTCGCGCCGGCGCGGACGTCCAACCATCATGTTGGCTATGCCATCGATGTGAACCTCATCTTCGACGGGGATTGGTACGATTCAAAACGGCTCGCAGATTGGAGCGAACTGCACGATGCGCACAATGTCCGCGATTTCTTCAACCGTATTCGAAGTGCAGGTCTTCGCTGGGGCGGTGACTTCAGTACGCCCGATCCTGTGCATATCGACTATGCCCTGAACCTCAAAGAGCCTGAACATTACGCGAGGCTCGTGAAGAGCCTGTGGGGCAGACTGGTCTGAATTTTTCTGGACGGTGCGACGTGCCCGCGCCGCGACTGCCTTGTCGATGTCGTCCCGCAGGCGAAACAGGCCGGGCTCGGCCGGAACGAGCTTGTCCTTGTAGTCCATGTGATTTGCGATCCCGAAACCGGTACCGCCGGCTGATCCCGGACCTCGATCAGCGCCGGACGTTCGAAAGCCAGCGTGGATCGCAGCGAAACCGAATCTCGCACTCCGGGGATTCCGCGAGCAAGAAACGGTCGGCATCGCAATTCCGGTTTTTCGACATCGATTTTCGAACACATGTCGTAATCTCTCCTTAACATACTTGTGTCAACGTGCGGTCGTAGAGCAAGTGCACTGAAGGTGACGGAATGAGCGATCCCCTGTCCGACCACGAGGTGTCGCAAATCGACGCCTACTGGCGCGCCTGCAACTACGTGGCTGCGGGCATGATTTATCTCCGCGCGAATCCGCTGCTACGCGAACCGCTGTCGGCCGAGCATGTCAAGCGCCGACTGCTCGGACACTGGGGCGCGAGCCCCGGTCTCGCTTTCATGTATGTCCACATGAACCGCCTGATCCGGGAACGGGGCGTCGACGCCATCTTTCTCGCAGGCCCCGGTCACGGCGCGCCCGGCGTTCTGGCGCCGGTTTATCTCGAGGGCACCTACTCGGAGGTCTATCCGGACAAGTCCGAGGACGAAGACGGCATGCGCCGCTTTTTCAAGCAGTTTTCGTTTCCGGGCGGCATCGGCAGCCACTGTACGCCGGAGACGCCGGGCTCCATACACGAGGGCGGCGAGCTGGGGTACAGCATTTCCCATGCGTTCGGCGCCGCGTTCGACAACCCGGACCTGGTCGTGACCGTTGCCGTCGGCGACGGCGAGTCGGAAACCGGGCCGCTCGCCACCTCGTGGCACTCGAACAAGTTTCTCAATCCGGCGCGCGACGGCGCCGTGCTCCCCATCCTGCATTTGAACGGCTACAAGATCGACAACCCGACGATACTCTCGCGTATCTCGCACGAGGAGTTGGACCAGTTGTTCCGCGGCTACGGCTGGGAGCCACACCACGTCGAGGGCGACCAGCCGTTCGAGATGCATAAAAAAATGGCGGCGACCCTCGATGCCTGTTATGCGCGAATTCGCGAGATCCAGGATGCGGCGCGCTCGGGCGGCGAAGTCGCGCGGGCCCGCTGGCCGATGATCGTGCTCCGTACCCCCAAAGGCTGGACCGGACCGGCCGAAGTCGACGGCCACAAGGTGGCCGGTTCCTGGCGCTCGCACCAGGTGCCGCTCGGCGGTATTCACGACAAACCCAAGCATCTTCGCCAGCTCGAGGAATGGCTGAAAAGCTATCGGCCCGACGAACTGTTCGACGACACCGGCCGCCTCGTCCCCGAATTGCGTGTGCTCGCGCCCAAGGGCGTCAAGCGCATGAGCGCAAGCCCACATGCGAACGGCGGGCTCCTGCGCCGCGCCTTGCGCATGCCGCAGTTTCGCGATTACGCCATCGAGGTCGGTGAGCCGGCGCAGATCGAGTCGATGAATACGCGCCCGCTGGGCGCTTTCCTGCGCGACATCATGCGCAAGAACATGCAGTCGTTTCGGGTTTTCGGCCCCGACGAAAACACGTCGAACAAGCTCGATGCGATTTACGAGGCCAGCAAAAAGCTATGGCTTGCGGACTATCTGCCCGAAGACGACGACGGCGGTGAGCTGTCTCCCGACGGCAGGGTCATGGAGATGCTCTCGGAGCATACGCTGGAGGGCTGGTACGAAGGGTATGTGCTCACCGGCCGCCACGGCTTTTTCGCCACCTATGAAGCTTTTGTCCACGTCATCGATTCGATGTACAACCAGCACGCCAAGTGGCTGTCGATCAGCCGAGAGATCCAGTGGCGTGTGCCGGTGTCCTCGGTGAACCTTTTGATCACGTCCACGGTCTGGCGCCAGGACCACAACGGTTTCACTCACCAGGACCCGGGCTTTCTCGACGTTGTGGTCAACAAAAGCCCCGAGGTGACGCGAATCTACCTGCCGCCGGACGTGAACTCCCTGTTGAGCGTGGCCGATCACTGCCTGCGCAGCACCGACAACATCAACGTCATCGTCTGCGACAAACAGGCGCACCTGCAGTACATGGACATCGACGAAGCCGCCAGGCACTGCGAAAAGGGCGTCGGGACCTGGGACTGGGCGAGCAACGATCACGGCAGCGAGCCCGACGTCGTCATGGTCGGCTGCGGCGACATCCCGACTCAGGAAGCGCTGGCCGCGACCGCGCTGCTGCGCGAACACTTCCCCGATCTCAAGATTCGCTTCATCAACGTCGTCGACCTGTTCTGCATGCAGCCTGCCGGCGAACATCCGCACGGTCTTGCCGATCGCGATTTCGACAGCCTGTTTACCAAGGACCGGCCCGTCATCTTCAACTTCCACGGCTACCCGTGGCTGATACACCGGCTCGCCTATCGCCGGACGAACCACGAAAACCTGCACGTTCGCGGCTACAAGGAAAAAGGTAATATCAATACACCGCTGGAGCTCGCCATCTCCAACGAAATCGACCGCTTCAGCCTGGCGATCGACGTCATCGACCGCCTGCCGGCGCTGCAGGTGGCCGGCGCGCACATCAAGGACAACCTGAAGGACATGCAGATAAACGCCCGCGAATACGCCCACGAGCACGGCGTCGACAAACCCGAGTACCGGGACTGGCGCTGGCCCTTCTAGTCGATGTACCTGCTTGTCGTCAACGCAGGCAGCTCGACCTTACGTTATTCGCTGCTCGAGACCGACGGTCTCGTGCCTGTCGTCCACGAGACGATTGCGTACGAAACGATTGTGCAAGAGACGATCGACACCGGCGGCGAGATCGGTGCCGCATGCCGTCGGATGCTGGAGCAGCTTCGCCGTTTTCCCGCGCCGGACGCTAGCGGCCACCGTGTCGTCCACGGCGGAGCGAGCCTGGTGGAGCCGGCACGAATCGACGGCGACGTCGTCGCCGCCATCAAGGCCGCGTCCCGGTATGCGCCGCTACATAACCCGGTCAACCTCGAGGTCATCGAAGCCTGCCGCGACACCTGGCCGGACGCCGAACACGTCGCGGTGTTCGATACCGGCTTCCACGCGACGTTACCGGAGCGGGCCTATCGGTATGCATTACCCGACGACCTCGTGGACCGTCACGGCCTGCGCCGCTTCGGCTTCCACGGTATCTCCCACGAACAGCTCATGTTCGATGCCGCGGCATTTCTCGGGCGCCCCGCCGACACGCTGAGTCTCATCACGCTACACCTCGGTAATGGAGCCAGCGCCACGGCAATCCGGAACGGCCGTAGCATCGATACGAGCATGGGCATGACCCCCGCCGCGGGCCTGGTCATGGGCACCCGCTCCGGAGACGTCGATCCTGGATTGCTTGCGTACGTTGCGCGGGCGGAAGATCTGGACGGCGAGGCATTGGATACGCTGGTCAACCGGCGTAGCGGCCTTCTCGGACTGTGCGGCGACCCCGACATGCGCAGGGTCCGGTCGCTCGCGCTGGCGGGAGACGGCGCGGCACAACGCGCGATCGAGCTCTACGCCTACAGGATACGCAAATACATCGGGGCCTTTCAGGCCGTGCTCGGGCGGGTTGATGCCCTGGTCTTCAGCGGTGGTGTCGGCGAAAACCACCCCTGGCTGGTCCGCACCGTCTGCGAGAATCTGCCCGGCTTGAGTATCGAGCTGCCGGATTCCGCAAGCCTGTCGCTGCCGGTGAGCTTGGCCACGGAGGACAGCGAGACCGACGTGCTGGTGATTGCCGCCGACGAGACCCGGTCGATAACGCGCCAGGTGCTCGCGCTATTGGGCCGCGATCGAGAATAGACAACCCATCCGGAATGCCAATGTCACATCGAGTGGTTGCCATCGCCGGCCGGAAAACCAGTTTTGTCATGGCCGTCTGGATCGGATCCGGAGGCTGGCGTCGATGGCTGGGGAATGATTCAGCACACCAAGCGACCGTGCGTGATCTTCGTGCGTCACGACAAAATGTCGCAGCAACAGGATACAGACGACGGCACCCAGGGCCGGCAGACCCATTCCGAAAGCCTCGATGGTGTGCCGGAGCGCTGGTGTTGCGGCGGCGCCCGGCTCGTGCCCTGCCAGGGACAATCCGATACCGAACAGCCAGGCACCGATGCCGATACAGGACTTCTGGACCAGGGTAGCGAGCGCAAACAGCGTGGCTTCGACGCGGACGCCGGTGACTGCCTGTCCACGCTCGACGCAGTCGGCGATCATTGCCCAGATGATCGAATACACGCCGCTTGCCGCGGCGCCGACGATGAACGACAGTGCAACGGCAATGCGCTCATCGGCCGGCAGGATCAGGAACAGCATCGCCGCGCCGAACAGCGTCACGTGGGCCCATCGCAGCGCGACCTTGTTCTCCCGCGCCTTCGCCACGTACATCCACCACGGTAGCGCCACGAGCTGCCCGACGACCATGGCTGTCAGGCAATACGACGCAAGGCTCACGTCATTCAATAGATAACGGCTGTAATACAGCATGGACTTCGCAAACAGCGGCAAGCTCAGCGAACCCACGGCGGCGATGCCGACGACGAGCAGGAACTGGCGATTGCCGACTATCGCGCGACTGATTTGTCGAAGCGACAGTGTCCCGGACGAGTGTGCCGGCGGCCGATCGCAGGGACGGCAGGCATACCAGACGAGCGACAACACGAGCCAGGAACCCACGCCCGCGGCACAGGCAAACCAAAAGAGGCCCCACTCGGACAAGCGGTCGGGCGCTACCGCGATGCCTCCCAGCGCGACCGAGATCGTCAATGCCGCGAGAGAGGAAAAGAGAAAGCGGAGTATGGCGATACTGCTGCGCCGTTCGCTACGAGTGGAAATTCTCGCGAGCATCGCGTTGTGCGGGATGTCGATGAGCGTGTAACCGATACGAAAGACGATCAGGACACCGGCGATTACGGCGACGTTGGTAACGTCCAGCAAAGGTAAGGCGAACAGACCGACAAAGGACAAGGCTGCCAGGGGAGACCCGACCAGGAGCAGGGGTCCGTATTGCCCCCAGGGGCTGCGCAGGCGCTCCGTCAGAACACCGACGACCGGGTCCAGGGTCGCGTCGATGGCGAGCGAGGCCAGTATCAGCGTTCCTGCCAGCGCCGGGGGCAAGCCCAATAGCTCCGTGAACACGAAGAGTAAGGCCACTTCGACGGAGTGCCACAACAGGTTCTTGCCGAGATTGCCGCTGGCATACACGGTCGATCGAAGCACACCGGGCTCGGATACCACCCTGCTGGGCAACGGTTCGCGGATCATGTGCTAAGGATGGGTCTCCCGATACCCGAGTGTATCGTCACGACAATGACCGAACGGCGACACTTCGCCGACGCTTGAAGCGACGCCCAGCTTGCCATTATTGTCCCAGGTAAGAAAATAGCGAGGCGTTGTCTGCAAGTGCGTTTCGCACCCGCCGACCGGACGATCGATGAAAGCCTTTGATCTTGCACCCAGCCAACAGGCGATGCTGCACCACATTCGCAAACATCGGGCGCTCTCGCGCGCCGAGTTGGGCAAGCTGGCGTGTTTGAGCTCCGGGGCGGTGACCCGGTTCGGACGCGATTTGATTGACTTCGGTCTGGTCCGCGAGCGTCCGCTGAAACGGACCGGCACGGCCGCGGGCCGTCCCGCCCAGGTCCTGTCGCTGCGCGCCGAAGGGGGTGCCGCGTTTGGTTTCGCCGTCCACCCCGGCTGGCTCGAGTGCGTATTGCTCGATTTCGACGGCAGCGAAGTCTGCTCGGCGCGCCGGACGCTGACCGGCACCGAACCCGCAGACGTCGCCGAGCTCGCCCTGTCGTTCGTACAATCGACTGACCGGCGCCATGATACTCCGGTGTTCGGCGCGGGTCTGGCCGTGCCGGGTTACACGACGATCGATCCGCAGCGGCGCCGCACGGTGGATGCGCTCGAGAGCTGGCGAGAGTTGGACCTTCCCGCGTTTTTTTCCAAAGCGCTCGGGATGCCGGTTTTTGTCGAGAACGACGCAACCGCCGCAGTCATCGCAGAGAACTATGCGCCCAACGCAGGGAACGCATCGGTCGTCATGGCAATCACCCTCGACGCCGGTGTCGGCGGTGGCGTCATGGTCGAAGGGCGGCTGTTGCGCGGTTCGCACGGCAACGCGGGTGAGATTGGCTGGCTGTATCCTTACGGAAAACCGCGACCCTCCGCCCTCGACTACCTGGCGTCGATCGAATCCGACGGCGTGCTGGAGCAGCGGGTCAGCGCCAACGCCGATATCGACGCGGCGACTCGACGCTGGTGCCGGCGCGCGGGTCGTCAGCTCGTTGCCGCCGTCAATGCCGGGGCGGGCTGGCTAGACCCGGACCGCATCGTGATCACCGGTGCCTTGCCGCTGAAAGTGCTGGACGAAACCGCCCGGGCGCTTGCGGGGCAACCCTTGTTCGAGGCGCAGACCGACATCCCGAGGCCAATGCCTGTGGCTTCGTCGTACGGGGCGAAGGCTGCTGCGATCGGCGCGGGCCACCTGCCTTTCTACGCGCTGAGCTTTCCCGTAACAGGGACGTAAGCCTTTGATTAGAAAATACTAATAAATTTTCTTATCAAATATCAAAATATTTTCTTACTAAGTAAACTAAATGTCATATACTACCCGTAGTCTGTTGCGAAATCAGCGTGCAGCCAAAAGGAACGACGATGAGAAACGCAAGGTGGAGCGGATGGATGGTGCTGGTGCTCATCACGGCAGGCACATGGCCGCTTGCCACCGGAGCCCAGACGGCGGAAGACATTGCACTGGCGGATATCGAGGAGATCGTCGTCACCGCGGCGCGGGCCAGGCAGCGAGAGGAGATCGCGCAAAAGCTCGACAAGGACATCGTTTTCGACTCGCTGTCACAGGACGAGATTGCCGGCCTGCCGGACTTCAACGTCGCGGATGCCTTGCGGCGCATCGCCGGTGTGGCGACGGAGTTCGATGAGGACGAAGGACGATTCGTCAACATCCGCGGGATCGACTCCAACCTGAACTATGTGACGTTCGACGGGATCGGCGTGCCGTCTACCGGCGCTTTCGGCGGCGGCGGCCGCAACGTCAACATCGAGTTTTTTCCGTCGACCGCGGTCAAGCGGCTCGACGTTTACAAGACCTTTACCCCGGACATCGACGGCAGCTCGATCGGCGGTTACATCGACGTGGTGACGCGTTCGGCCTTCGACCAGGAAGAAACGTTCTGGGTCAGTGCGCTGACCCTCAGCCACTACTCGGCCGAGGACATCGCGTCGGATTCCGACGAGGAAGAGCTGCCGTTTCGCTTCGAGACCACGTTTTCGACCCAGTTCGGCGCCGACAACCGGTTTGGCGTGGCAGTTACCGGTCTCTACAGCGAACGGCCGCGCGAGCAGGATCGCCTGTTCACCGTCGGCGGGATCGAAGACACGTTCGCCAACGTCACGCCGCCGACGCGATTCGATTCCTCGCTGACGTCCAACAACCAGGAACGTTACGGCGGGCAGGGTAAACTCGAGTTCCTGAGCGGTGAGACTTACGGCGCCGTGAGCGCATACTTTTATCGCCAGCAGGAGAACGAGACCCGCTTCCGCAACAATCTCCGTTTCGGTGCGGGCGACATTTCCGAGACGGGCCCCAATCAGGCCGATGTCGCGAATGGGCGCATGGAGTTCAATTTCGATTCCTTTCCAATTCGCACACAGGGCTCCGGCGTCCAGGGGCACTTCGAGACTCGTCTCGGCGGCGGTAAGCTGGACGTCGATCTCGGCTGGGCCGAGCAGAATTTCGATCATGACACACCGTCGCTGATCTTTCGTACCGGTTTTGTCCCCGAGCTCGGTGTGAGCATCGACGCCTCCGGCACGGTGCCGACACGTTCGACGTACAACGACCCGTCGTTCTTTCGCGATCCGTCCAACTACGCGCTTTCCTTCATCCGGGAGCGCGATCTCAACACCGACGAGGAGGTGGTCAATCTTCTCGTGGACTACGGCTGGAACAACGATCGCAACGATCGAGGCCTGGGTTACAAGGTGGGCGCGGCATTCAGGAACCTGGAACGGGTGCGTGACAACGAAGAATTTCGATTCGCTTCCGCCGATTTCAACGCCCTCGCTGCCACCGCGGAGCTCGGCCCGCTACTGGCAAGCGACGGCTTCCGGTCCGACTACTCGCCGGACGATTTCCTGTTCTACAATCCCGGCGCCGTACTGGCGTTCTTCAATACCCTCGACATTCCACGCGACGTCGGCCGCTCGACCTCGGCCGATTTTTCCTATGAGGAAGACGTCACGGCCGTTTACGGTATGCTGACCTACCGGACGGACCGTTTGAACGTGGTCGGCGGGCTTCGTTTCGAGACCACCGATTTCAATTCGGGCGCACGCGGCGACGCCGCGAACGACGTAAACGGCGATTTCGACAACCTCCTGCCTTCGATCAACGTCAGCTACGAGCTGGCCGATGGCGTATACCTCCGCGGCGCCATAAGCCGCACCCTGGGCCGGCCCAATCCGTCCGATCTGACCGTCACGTTCTCGGAGGTCCTGCCCGGTGACAGCGACTCGGGTTTGCTCGAGATCCGCCGCGGCAACCCGGCGCTCGAGCCGCGCGAGTCGGACAACTTCGACCTCTCGCTCGAGTACTACTTCAACAACGGTGACGGTCTGTTGTCCGCGGCGCTGTTTCGCAAGGACATCGAGGGCGACATTCTCGTCACCACCGAAGAGGCCACGATCGACGGCCAGCCGGCACTCATCACACAAAACACCAACGCGTCCGAGTCCGAGGTTCAGGGGCTCGAGCTGCAGGTGTACCTCGGCTCGATGCCGTTCTTGCCGGATGCTCTTGCACCCCTGGGTTTGTCTGCGAACTTGACGTTCCTGGACGGAGAGACGACTTTCCTCGACGGCAGTACGCTCGACCGACGGATACGGCAGGCCGATTTTCTCGGCAACGTTTCGGTGTTCTACAACACCGGCCCGGTCGAGGTCAGGGTTGCGTACAATCGAACCGACGACTTCCTGATTCGCACCAATCGGATTGACGACGAGTTCGAGCAGATCGACGCGTCGCTCAGGTACTATCAGGGTGATCGTTGGGTGTTCACACTCGAAGGGCGCAATCTTGCCGACGAACGCCGGCGCCAACTCACCGGCACGGACTTCGATCTTCTGTTCGGCGAAACCATCATCGGTCGCCAGTGGCATTTCGGGGTTACGTATCGCCGTTAACATGGCCTTGGAGCTCTGCTGCGCCGTCTCGTCCGGCTGGCGTTACCCGCTCATGCGCTCAGCCCCCATGAGTTCAGCCGCATGAACTCACCACCATGAACTCAACGCCATGAACTCGACCCCATGAGCTCAACCCCATGAACTCAACCCCATGAACTCAACCCCATGAACTCAACAAGTTGTCGCACCGGACGGAGGGTTCCCAGTCGAGCCTGCAGACATCCGCGGTGGATACGCGCCTGCGGCATCCTCGCGGCCCTGGTCACGACGGGGTGCGCGGGTCTCGAGCGAACCGGCACCGTGCCCGTCAATGGCGTGCGTGAAGTCTTTGCCCGGGACCCGGTCATCGTCATCGCACATCGTGCCTGCTGGCAACGGGCTCCGGAGAACTCCCTCGCTGCCATTGAAGCGTGTATCGAGCTCGGTGTGGATATGGTTGAGCTAGACGTCCGCCAGACCCGGGACGGTGCGCTCGTCGTGATACACGACGAGACGCTGGACCGCACTACCGATCGCGCCGGCTTCGTCGATTCGGCGCCGCTGTCCAAGATACGCCGTGCCAGGCTGCGGGCGGGCGCGGGCGGGCGGCGTGCACCCTTGACGAGCGAACGGGTGCCAACGTTATTGGCGGCGCTGCAACTCACGAAAGACCGCGTGCTGGTGAATCTAGACGTCAAGGAGCCGATCCACGATGCCGTGATGGCGATCGTCGACCGGGCAGGGGTCGCAGATCAGGTCCTGTTCAAGCTCCGTGCGGCACCCGACAGCCCGGTCTTGGCGGCGGCGGACTTTCACGGCCGCGCGCCGTTCATGCCTATTTTGGCCCAGTGCGATCCCGTGGCACCAACCGGGGAATATTGCACCGACAATCTGGCAGGCATCGAAACTGCGTACGGCGCCTATACACCGGTTGCCTACGAACTCGTGTTCCGCGACGACCGGTTTCTTCGGGAGGCCCTGGTTCCGTTGCGTCGAGGCGGCGCAGAGATCTGGGTCAACACGCTGTACCCCGACATCGCCGGCGGCCGCGATGAGCGCGACCCGGATGGTTTACCCGACGCCATCTGGGGGTCGCTGATCGACATGGGGGTGACTGCCATTCAGACCGATCGGCCGGCGCGTCTGCTTGACTACCTCGCCGCTCGCGGACGACGATAGGCCATGCGTTCCGTCATCGGTTCCGCGGTAAGGTTTGGCTTCGGGATCGTTGTTGTATTCCTGGGCGCGGCGGCGCCGGCACAGAACGATGCACCGAACGATGCTCCGATCCCCGAGGCGCTGACCTGTCCGATCGACGAGCGGGCCGAGGCGATCGACCCCTCGATTGTGGTGCAGCACGGTTGTTACGGCGTTCGCGGCCACGCGGTGGTGCACGTGGCGACGGTCGATCTTACCGACCCGCGTGTGCGCTTTCGAACCACCCCGGCCGGCGGGGGTGGTAGCCATGAATTCACGGCCATGACGACCTCCGCTTTCGCAACGTCGATAAACGCCGTCATCGCGGTGAACGCGGGTTACTTCGAACCGTTCGACAGTGGGACCCACGGCAAGCCGGCCTATCCGCAGGCCGGAGATCCCGTCAACGTCATGGGCCAACATATCGTCGCCGGCCAAACGGTTTCCGACAACACGATTCGAACGCCACGGTTTCGCCTCCGCGTCGATGGCGCGTTTTGCGCAACGTGGAATGCGGCGCGTATCGTTGCCGGCACCTGTCCGCCCGGCACCGAGTACGGCATTGGTGCCGGACCCTTGTTGATGACCGGCGGGCAAACACCGCCGTTTACCAAGTTCGACGAGCGGTTTGCCCTCAAGCGAGCGCCACGAACCGTGCTTGCGCTGAACGCGGACCGTTCGACGCTGTGGTTGATCGTCGTCGACGGGCGTCAGCCCGGCTACTCGGAAGGCATGAACCTGCCGGAGCTGGCCGATTTCCTGCGTTCGCTCGGCGCCACCGATGCACTCAACCTCGATGGCGGCGGTTCGGCGGTCATGGTTGGGCCCGAGGGACAATTGTTTAGCCGCCCGATCCAGGCACGCATTCCCGGCAACGAGCGAACCGTTGCGAACCACCTCGCGATCGTCGTCAGCGAATAACGCCCTACAGGCGACGGTCGTCAGGCCGGTTCCCACGAAAAGGCCGAGCACGGTCGCCATCAGAACGTCGATCCCGGCCGCCCCTGCACCGCCTTAGGCGCCCACAGCCGCGCCGGCG
This sequence comes from Woeseiaceae bacterium, assembly GCA_028279985.1. GTDB lineage: Bacteria > Pseudomonadota > Gammaproteobacteria > Steroidobacterales > Woeseiaceae > UBA1847. Next base: position 297,657 of record JANQMR010000011.1, on the reverse strand, counting down.
TCTCGATCGGTCGGTAGAGACCGAGTTATCAAAGCGATGCCTGGACCACAACGTAACAGGACGTTTGATTGGCTTCGTTTACTCGGAATTTGCGACTTATGCACGGTTTTTTCGTACTTGTGTCGTGGATAATGCCAAACATATATGGGGTTCGTGTATACCCCGCCCCGTTTCTAGTATCTCTGCGCGGTCCGGCTGAGCCGGCAGCTCCCCGCTTACCGGGTTCGACGCTTCGCGCAGGCGGAGGGATCAATGCACAAGTTCAGCCGCCTTTTTAGGCGTGTCCGGCCAGCTCCGATGAGCGCCACCCAGCAGTTCAACCTGACGGGACGCTTCGTTTACAGCTCGGCTGCCAAGTCCGCAAATCCGACAAAATTGCGTGTCGTCGCTCTCGCCGTGGTCGCTGTGGTCGTTGGCCTCTTTGCCGCGGAATTCGACTTCATGGAAAGGCTGATGGCCTTCGCTCAGGAATACGAGGAGTACGAGATCGACGAGATCTTTACCGTACTCATCTTCATGTCCGTCCTGTTCGGTGTATTCGCTTGGCATCAGGTCACCGAATTGCGCCGGCACATCGCCAGCCGGGACAAGGCGGAAGCAGCCATTCGCCATTTGGCCATGCACGATGCCCTGACGGGCCTTGCGAATCGTGCTTATCTCGCCAAGCGGCTCAAGCTCGAGATCGCAAGGGCGCAACGTGACGGCACTCAACTGGCGGTGCTGGCGCTGGATCTGGACGGGTTCAAGCAGATCAACGATTTCTACGGTCACGGCATGGGCGATGCGCTGCTGGTTGCCGTCGCCAATCGCCTGGAGGAGGTGCTTCGTGAAAACGACACGATCGCCCGCCCGGGCGGCGACGAATTCGCCATCGTCCTGCCGGCGCTCAAGGGGCCCGAGCTGGCCGCAACGCTGGCGGATCGCATCGTCGGCGCGATCGCGAAGCCGTTCAGGCTGGAGGACCACGAGCTGTCCATTACCGTCAGCGTCGGTATCACGATGGTCGAGCCCGGCCGGACCGACCCCGAGGAACTGCTGCGATCGGCGGACCTCGCGATGTATCGGGCCAAGTCGGACGGTCGATCCGCCTACAAGTTCTTCGAACCCGGAATGGACGAGAAGCTGCGCGAACGCCGGGATCTCGAGCTCGGCCTGAGGTCGGCCATCGACGAAGGCGCTTTTACCCTGCACTATCAGCCCTTGTACGGTATTCCCAACAATGTCTTGAAGGGTTTCGAGGCCTTGCTGAGATGGAGACACCCCTCGCTCGGCAACGTTCCGCCCGACAAGTTCATTCCCATCGCCGAGGAAATCGGAATCATCGACCGTATCGGCGACTGGGTGCTCACCGAGGCCTGCCGTGCCGCAGCCCAGTGGCCGGAGCCCCTCCACATCGCCGTCAATGTATCGCCGGAACAGTTCAAGCAGCCGGACCTCGCCGAGCGCTTCAAGGACATCATCGACGCTTCCGGCCTCGCACCGGAACGCGTCGAGATCGAGATCACCGAAGGTGTCCTGATCGAGAACACCGAGTCGGTATTGTCGGCCTTGTCGCAACTGAAGCAGCATGGTGTTCGCGTATCGATGGACGATTTCGGTACCGGATACTCCAGCTTGAGTTACCTTCACAAGTTTCCGTTCGACAAGATCAAGATCGACCGCATGTTCGTCGATAACGCGGCGGGAGACGGGACGGGCGATGCCATCGTTCGCGCGATTGTCGCGATGGGGCACAGTCTCGGCATGACGACACTCGCCGAAGGCGTCGAAACCGGAACGCAGCTCTCACGCCTGATAGGCGACGGATGCGACGAAGCACAGGGTTTTTATCTCGGCAAGCCGATGCCGATCGACAATGTCGACGAGTTGCTGGCGAGCATCGAGGAGCACGGCGAGACGACGTGCTCCTACCCTTCTGCGCGTACCGGGTCCGGAGGCTGACATGTACGAGAATCGACTATTCGCGCTGCCGCAAGTCCTGTGCGCCATCCTGTTTACGGTGAGCGCCGCCGTGATCCAGTCGCCGGCGATGGCGGACGATGCGGACGATGCCGATGAATCCACGATACTGATCGAGGAATTCTTCCTGATCGAATCCGTCTATCCGCAGGAACGCGGAGAAACGCAATTGACGCTTGGTATCGGCGAATCGCAAGACTCGCCGGAAGAGGAAGGTCAATGGGCGCAGATCGGCGTCGAGTACGGCTTGACGGACCGGCTGCAGGTCGAAGGCGGTATCGTTTTCTGGCGCGACCTCGAGGTTTTCGATGACGAAGCCGGGGCCCAACGGCATTCCGGCATCGGCGATCTGGAACTCGGCCTGAAATACAGCCTGGCGCCCACCGACGGCATCGACGTGGCGTTCGGCATCGAGCTCACGCTTCCGACCGGCGACAGCGACAAGGAGCTGGGTGAGGACGCCTGGGTCTACGAACCCTTCGTGATACTCGGGGCTGACCTCGGTGCGGCGTCGCATCTGACGCTGAGTTTCGCTTACGGCATCGTCGATCCGCGCTCGACAGCCGAGGATGAGGAAGAGGCGTCGGAAAACGAATTCGAAATCGGCGTTGGGATCGTCCGGGCATTCGGACCGGCATGGCGCGCTTCCCTCGAGTTGAGCGCCGAAAGCGAAGACCTCGGCGAAAGCTGGTCGGAGTCCGAGAGCTTTCTGACGCCCGGTCTCATATACAAGGGCGTCGACGACATGGAGTTCGGGCTGGGCCTTGCAATCGGCCTGACCCGCGAGAGCGCCGATCAGATGGTGCTGGGCTCGTTCAACATCGAATTCTGAGCGCAACGCTCACCGACATGCCGCGTCCCCGTGAGGACTACTCACGTTCGGCGCGGGATTAGCACCGTGTAGTCGAAATCCAGCACGACGTCCGGGTCGTAGCTGCCGTCTTCGGTCTTGTAGGGAAAGTCGTGACAGGCCCGGTCTTTGGTCGCAACGGTACGGACGCGTAATGCGCCCACGTCTGGGTGATCGTCGAAGCGCATCTTGTCCAGGACTTCCGACCAGGCATAAACAGTGTCGCCGGCAAACGTAGGCGCGGTGTGCGCACCGCCGTTGATGGCGGCCAGCGTTTGTGCATTGGCCAGACCGTTGAACGACAGCGAGCGTGCGACGCTGATCAGGTAACCGCCGTAGACGATGCGTTTACCGAAACGTCCCTCGCGCTCGACGTGCAGGTTGAAATGCACCTTGGCCGTGTTCTGAAACAGCCGGCATGCGGTCATGTGGTCGGACTCCTCGACGGTGACGGCATCGACGTGATCGATGCGCTCACCGATTTCGTAGTCTTCCCACAGGAACTCACTGCCGGCCAGCGTACAGTCGTAGCCGCCGTCCACCGACCAGGGGACCGTCAGCTCGCTCTCGGGCAAGGCGTCGTCGAGCTGTGGAATGACCGGCGCGGGTGCCGGCGCGTCCAGGTCGCGTTTGCGCACCATGACCCAGCGGTCGAAGGCGATGACGAGTTCGCCGTGCTGATTCGTGCCGGTCGAATGCACGTAAACCACGCCGGTCTTGCCGTTGCTGTTCTCCTTGAGCCCGGTGATCCGGGTCACGGTAGACAGCGTGTCGCCCGGATAGACGGGTCGGCCGAAACGTCCGCCGGCGTATCCGAGATTGGCGATCGCGTTCAAGGAAACGTCCGGCACGGTTCGACCGAATACGATGTGAAAGACGAGCAGGCCGTCGACCGGTGTGCGCTCGAAACCCAGGCTTCGCGCGAACGTATCGGCGGAACAGAGCGCGAAGCGCGGGCCGAACAGTCCCTGATAAACAGCAACGTCGCCTTCGGTGATCGTGCGCGGCGTGGCGTGCTCGATCTCCTGGCCGACTTGAAAGTCTTCGAAGTAGTTACCCGGTCGGGTCTTGCTGTTCATTTTCTATAAAGCGTTCTATAAAGCGTTCTATAAAAACGCGTTCCATAAAAATGCGTGCTACGAAAAGACATTCTATGAAAAGGCGCATTTATTAAAGGGTTTGCTGAGAAAGTCCGTTGAGAGAGGGTTCGTTAGAGGCATTCCGTTAGCGCAGGTCCGTTAGAGTAGGTCTGTTAGAGTAGGTTCGTTAGAGTGGGTTCGTTAGAGTGGGTTCGTTAGAGTAGGTTCGTTAGAGTAGGTTCGTTAGAGTGGGTCCGCTCGAGCGGGGCGGGTTTTAGAGGATCGGCTCAAAATTCGTACGCTTCGGCCAGCTCCGGGTCCTTTTTGGCTACCAGCCGGGCCAGGTCGACGATAACCTTGGCCTGCTTCCAGGTTGCATCGTCCTGCATCTTACCGTCGATCATGGCGACTCCGGCACCGTCGGGCATGGCGTCGAGAATACGTTTCGCAAACAGGACCTCGTCCACGTCCGGGCTGAATACGCGCTTGGCAATCGCGATCTGGTTGGGCGCGAGCGACCAGGCCCCCGAGCATCCCATCAGGAACGCATTGCGGAATTGCGCTTCGCAACCCGCCTCGTCGCGGATGTCCCCGAACGGTCCGTAGAAAGCGCCGATGCCGTGCGCGGCGCAAGCGTCCACCATGCGTGCAATCGTGTAATGCCAGAGGTCCTGCTGGTGAAAGCTGCGCTCGTTCAGTTCCGCCGTCCGGTCTTCCAGGCGATCCTCCAAGGGGCGGTCTTCCAAAGGATGATCTTCCAACGGATCGGCGAGCACGCCGTAGAACGGATGGCCGCCGCCGACACGCGTGGTTTTCATGCGCCGGGAGGCGGCGAGGTCGGCGGGGCCCAGGCTCATGCCGTGCATCCGCGGGCTCGCACCGGCAATTTGCTTGATGTTCTCGACGCCCTGGGCGGTTTCCAGCAGTGCGTGCAGCAGGATCGGCTTCCCGATATCGTGGCGCGCCTCTAGCTGCGCCAGAAACTGATCGACGAAATGGATGTCCCAAGGCCCTTCGACCTTGGGCACCATGATGGCATCCAGCCTGTCGCCGAGCGCTTCGACGATCTGCATGACGTCATCCAGGAACCAGGGGCTGTTGAGCGCATTGACCCGTACCCACAAAGCCGTATCGCCCAAATCCGCATTGCGCGCCAGCTCGATGAATCCCTTGCGCGCTTCGGCCTTCACGTCGATCGGAATCGCGTCCTCCAGGTTGCCGCACAACACATCGACCTGACGTGCGATCTCAGGCGCCTTGGCGCGAATCTTCTCGACCTGCGGCGGGAAGAAATGAATCATGCGCTCCGGGCGCACCGGCAGGCCGCGCCAGGGCTCGGGCGCGCCGATGGCCAGGGGTTTGTAGAAATCGATCGGTAGTCGGCTCATGCAGGTTCTCCTTGTCCGTTTTTCCTCGTCCGTTTTCCTCGGTCCGTTCTCCCGGTCAAGCCCCGGACGACGGGGATGCCACGACACCCTCGTCGTGCAGCCGGCCGACCTCGGCCGCGGAAAGGCTCAGGATATCGAGCAGGATCTCGTCGGTGTGTTCGCCGAGCATCGGCGCGGGCGTTACCGGCGCGCGCGGCAGCGCGCCGAAATCCAGGGGTATGCCAGGCATCAGGTATTCGCCGGCGCCGGGCTGGTGCAAACGTTCGAACATCGGGTTGGCCGTGGAACAGTCGGGATCCACGGCGAGCGTTTCGCTCAGGCGCCGGTACGGTCCCCACGACACCCGGTGTTCGCGAAAAAGCGGCTCGATCGTATCGAGGCCGCGCGCCCCGATCCACGCTTGCAACAAGGCCGCGATCTCCTCGCGCGCACGAAAGCGATTGCCTTCGTCGCTCAAGTCGAGCCCGAGGCGCTCGCCCAGCGCCTCGACTTCGGGCCCGAGCCCTGTCGCCGCGAGCAGGCCGGACCACTGCTGGCGCGTCAGTCCGACGACCATCAGGCGCCCACCGTCGCGGGTCTCGAAGTCGCGCCCGAAAGCGCCGTACAGATAATTGCCGTACTTCGGCCGGTCCGCGTCGTTCAGGGTCGCCTCGGCCAGCATGCCGAGGTGGCCGAGCGCTGCCAGCGCAACGTCCTTGAGCGCCAGGCGCACCAGTTGCCCTTCGCCGTGCCGGCGGCGATGGCGCTCGGCGGCCAATAGCCCCACGGCCAGCGTCTGACCGGCGATCAGGTCCCAGGCGGGGAGGACGTGATTCACCGGCTCCGATCCATCGACGGCGCCGGTCATGTACGGCAGGCCGGTTTGCGGATTGACCGTGTAATCGACCTCCGAGCCGCCGTCGCGCCGGCCGGTAAGATTGATCATGATCAGGTCGTCACGATGTGCCTTGAGCGCTTCGTACGCCAGCCAGCCCCGCGCCGGGAAATTGGTGCTGAAAAGGCCCGAGCCTTCGCCGGGCCGGGTGATCAGCTCGGTCAGGAGCTCGCGGCCGCGCGGATGCCGGAAATCGACCGCGATCGACCGCTTGCCCTTGTTCAATCCGGCCCAGAACAGGCTGGTCCGGTTGTCGGGGGCCAGCGGCCAGCGGCCGTAGTCCAGCCCGCCGCCGATCGGGTCGAAACGAATCACATCCGCGCCGAGCTGTGCCAGGGTCATGCCGCCAAGGGGCGCCGCGACGAAGGCGCTGCCCTCGACGACCCTGAGACCCGCGAGCACGGCCCCGGCTGCGCTCATATCACCTTCTTTTCGCGCAGCGTCCGGATCTCTTCGTCGCCGAGACCGAGCCACTCCCTGAGCACCGTGTTCGTGTGCTCGCCGAGACGCGGTCCGAGATGGCGGATCTCGCCCGGCGTCTCCGACATGCGCGGCATCACGGCCGGGACGACGATCGTTTCCCCGACGTCCTCGTCGTCGATCGCGACCAGGGTACGCCGTGCATGGAACTGCCGGTCGCCGAAGATGTCGGCGATGGTATTCAGCGGTCCGGCCGGCGCCCCGGTTGCGAAGCAGCGTTCCAGCACTTCGTCGCGGGTCAGCGAGCCGGCCCAGTCGCGGACGATTTCATTGACGTCGTGATGGTGCGCGAGCCGGGTTTCCTGGTGGCCGTAGACGTGATCGGCGGCCAGCTCGGGCCGGTCCATCGCATTGGCCAGGCGCACGAACAGCTTGTCGGTCGCACAGCTTATGGCCACCCATTTTCCGTCGCGGGTCGGGAAGTGTCCGTTCGGGCAGGCGAACTCGTTGTTGTTCGGCCCGTGCCGCTCGCGTACCACGCCGTACATGCCGTAAGCGGGGGCGAGCTCGTCGGTGCAGCGGAACACCGATTCGTACAGGCTGGCGTCGACGTACTGACCGACCCCGGTCTCCTCGCGATAGCGCAGTGCCATCAGGAGACCGATGCAGCCGTAAAGCCCGGTCAGATAATCGCCCAGGGTCGTGGAACCCGGCGTGACCGGCACGCCCTTGGGCATGCCCGAAAGATAGGCCAGGCCGCCCACGCCGTGCGCAACGCGGGCGAAGCCCGGCCGGTCCTTGTACGGGCCCGTCTGGCCGTAACCCGTAACGCGCAACATGACCAGGGCCGGGTTCAGATCGTGCAGCACCTCCCAGCCGATACCCCATTTCTCCATCGTGCCCGGCCGGAAGTTCTCGATCAGGATGTCCGCGTTTTCCGCCAGCCGCTTGAGCAGCCCCGAGCCTTCCGGGGTTCGGAGGTCCAGGGTGACCGATTTCTTGTTGCGCGCCTCGCTCAGCCAGGTGAGGGTGTCGCCCACCGAGGTCGGAGTGCCGAAACGCCGGAGCGAACAGCCGATCTTAGGCTGTTCGATTTTGATCACCTCGGCGCCGAACTCGCCCAGGATCGCGGCCGAGTACGGACCCGCAATCACCGTGGCGAGGTCGAGCACGCGCAGTCCGGCCAAAGGCAGCTCGTTCTTGCCGCCGTGCGCCATGCCGGCGTTTTTTTTGCCGACTTGCTTCCGACTTGTTCTCTGATGACTCATTTCCTCGCGGCCTGCGTCTCCCGTATTCACCCGGTATCGGCCTTCAAATGATCTTCTGCGCTTCGAGACGGCTGATGTCCTCGGCCGAGAGACCCAACAACTCGCCGAGAACCGCCACCGTTGCGTCGCCCAGCGCCGGGGCCAGACCGCTGATGCGCCCCGGCGTTTCCGACAGGATCGGCAACACGTTCGGGACGGTCACCTCGCCGACGCCGGGGACGTCGATCGTGGCCAGCGTGCCGCGCTCGCGAAAGTGCTCGTCCTCGAAAATGTCGGCGATGCTGTTGACCTTGCCGCAGGGGACCTCCGCATCGAGACAGCGGCGCATGACTTCCTCGCGCTCGAGAGACTCGACCCAGGCGATCACCAGCGCGTTGACGTCGTCGCGCGCTTCCAGGCGCTTCTCCTGTCGTCCGTAAACGTCGGGCGCCGCCAGCTCCGGCTTGTCCATTGCCGCGGCGAGGCGCTCGAACATCCGGTCGGTGGTGCAGGCAATGGCCACCCATTTGTCGTCGTTGGTGCGAAAGTGTCCGTGCGGCACGGCCACGAAACTGCCGGCGCCCTCGCGCTCGCGTATCTTGCCGTAAAGGGCATAGGCACCGGCGATCTCGTCGAGGGTGCGGAACACCGATTCGAAGATCGCCACATCGATCACCTGTCCCCGGCCGGTCTTCTCCCGGTGACGCAGCGCGAGCAGGATGCCGATGGCGCCGTACAGGCTTGAGATATAGTCGCCGAGCGGCACCGTGCCGGGCACCACCGGCGACTCGCCGGGGAAGCCGGCGTGGTAGGACAGCCCGCCGTACGCGTGGGCGATATGCGCAAAACCCGATCGGCGCCGGTAAGGGCCGGTCTGGCCGTAGCCGGAAACCCGCAGGAACACCAGTCCCTCGTTGGCCTCGCGCAATACGTCCCAACCCATGCCCCATTGCTCCAGCGTTTCCGGCCGGAAGTTCTCGATCAGGACATCCGACTTGGCGACCAGCTTCAAAAACAGCTCGCGGCCTTCCGCCTGCCGCAGGTCCAGCGTTACCGACTTGCGGCAGCGGGCCTCGGTCAGGAAGGCAAGCGTCGAATCGCTGCGGGCGGTGGGGCTGCCGAATCGCCGCATCGGATCGCCGGCCAGGGGGTGCTCGATCTTGAGTACCTCGGCGCCGAACTCCCCGAAAATGGATGCCGCATGCGGCCCGGCCAGGAAGGTGCCGAGGTCCAGAATGCGCACGCCCTGCATCGGCAACCGCGGCTCGCGGCGGCCGTCCGGCGGTTCCTGACGCGCGTGTCCTGGTTCCATGACTCCTCCGCCGTGGGCAGTGGATACTTGGCCGGCTCGTGTGTGTTGTTCATCCGCTACGAGGCAAACGGGACCTCGCCGCCTATCCTGGCTGTCTTCTCCACTGCGCGAGAGCGGGCGCCTCGCTACACTCCTTCCGGCTCAGGTACTGCCTTCGGCATTTCTCGACTGAATTCCCTGCTTCGAGAGCGGCGAATGCTCAATCGCATTTCCAGGTCGCATTTCCCGGCAGGGTTTCGTGCCTGTCCTGTTTCAGGCTAACGTACCCGAAAGGAGGGCACGATGGTAGACGCAGCAGATCGCCTGAGGGACTGGATCGGACGCAGCGAAAGCGTCACCGACGATTTGTCGCCGTGGCAGGCAGAGGCCGTCGCGGCAATGCTCGACGACATCGCGCGCTCGCCCGGCGAGCATGGCGCCCTGCCGCCGCTTTGGCAGTGGTTCTACTTCCTCGCCGCCGTCCCGCAGAGCCGGCTGGCCGACGACGGCCATCCCGAACGCGGCGGTTTTTTACCGCCGGTACCCCAGCCGCGGCGCATGTTCGCCGGCGCCCGCATGCGTTTTCACCGGCCGCTGGTCGTCGGCCGGGCGGCGACGCGGGAGGCGACCATCCGCGACGTCACGGCCAAGCACGGTAAAACCGGCGCGCTGACCTTCGTCACGGTCGCCTACCGGTTCCTCCAGGACGGCGCGCTGTGCATCGAAGAGGAGCAGGACATCGTCTACCGGGAGCAGGGCGAGCCGGTACCCGCTCCCGAGCGCCTTGTCGCCGAGCCGGTTCCGGACGGGACCTGGTGGCGGGACGTGACGCCGGACCCGCGCCTGCTGTTTCGCTTCTCGGCGCTCACGTTCAATGCACATCGCATCCACTACGATCGGCCCTACGCCCTGAACGACGAGGCGTATCCGGGCCTGGTCGTGCACGGACCGCTGACCGCGATACTGCTGGCGCAGCTCGTCCACGACAACAGCGATCAGCGGATCGCCGCATTCCGGTTTCGCGGCAAGGCGCCGCTGTTCGACCTCGCCCCGTTTCGCCTGATAGGCCGGCCGCGGGACGAGGGCGTGGCCCTGGAAGTTCGAGGACCCGACGGCCGTACGACGCTGACGGCTACGGCCGAATTCGAGCCCGAAACCTGAGTGCCCGGCGTCCCGGCCGCGGCGACGCGTCCAGCGGCCGTCCGGCCCGAGCCGCATCGCTTGCACGAGCCCTGCAAGGCTATACTGGTGCGTCACCGACCGAGCGGCCCAAAAACCATGTCTGACCCGAAACCCCACAAGATCCGTCGTTTACTCGTCGCCAACCGCAGCGAGATCGCCATCCGGGTGATGCGCGCGTCGGCCGAGCTCGGTATCGACAACGTGGCGGTTTACTCCGAGGAAGACCGCTTCGCGCTGCATCGTTTCAAGGCCGACCAGAGCTACCGGATCGGGGAGGCCGGCAAACCCATCGCCGCTTACCTCAGTATCGACGAGATGCTGCGAGTGGCCGAGGCGTCCGGCGCCGACGCGGTACACCCGGGTTACGGATTTCTCTCCGAGAACCCGGATTTCGCCGACGCCTGCAGGAACGCGGGCCTGATTTTCGTCGGTCCGGGCTCGGACGTCATGCGGTTGCTCGGCAACAAGGTCAGCGCGCGAAAACTCGCCGAGTCCGCGGGCGTCCCGGTCATGCCCGCCACGGGCCCGTTGCCGGCCGATTTGGACCGGGCACTGGCCGAGGCCGGCCGGATCGGCTATCCGCTGATGCTGAAAGCCAGTTGGGGCGGCGGCGGACGCGGTATGCGCGTCATTCGATCGGCGGAGGACCTCGTCGAACAGTTCGATACCGCGCGGCGGGAAGCCGAAGCCGCGTTCGGCAACGGCGAGGTTTATCTCGAAAAACTGGTCGAACGCGCGCGACACGTCGAAGTGCAGGTTCTCGGCGACCACCACGGCACGCTGGTGCATCTGTTCGAGCGGGACTGCTCCGTGCAACGGCGCAACCAGAAAGTGATCGAACGCGCGCCGGCCCCCTATCTCGACGACGAGCGCCGGCAGGTGCTTTGCGATCATGCCCTGGCGCTTGCGACCAAGGCGGGTTACGTGAACGCCGGCACGGTCGAGTTCCTGATGAACGCCGATACCGGCGATTTTTACTTTATAGAAGTCAACCCGCGCATACAGGTCGAACATACGGTGACAGAGCAGGTCACCGGAATCGACATCGTCAAGGCGCAGCTACGCATGGCCGAAGGCGTCAAAATCGGCGACCCGGAAAGTTTCGTCCCGAAGCAGGCGAACATTCGCCTCTACGGGCACGCGCTGCAGTGCCGGATCACGACAGAGGACCCGGAGAACAACTTCGTCCCCGACTACGGGCGTATTCGGGCGTATCGGGGCGCCACCGGTTTCGGCATCCGGCTGGACGGCGGCACGGCGTACTCGGGCGCGCTGATCACACCCTTCTACGACTCGCTGCTGGAGAAAGTAACGGCCTGGGCGCCGACGCTCGAGGACGCGATTTCACGCATGGACCGCGCCTTGCGCGAATTCCGGATTCGCGGTGTCGCCACCAATCTGCTGTTTCTCGAACAACTCGTCAATCATCCGAATTTCCGGGCCGGCGAGTACACGACCCGTTTCATCGACGACACGCCGGAGCTCTACCGCTTCCCCAAGCGGCGCGACCGGGCGACCCGGCTGCTGCGTTTCATCGGCGAGATTCAGGTCAACGGCAACCCCGAAGTCGCCGGCAGGATCGAGGCGGAGGAGCGCCGCGAGGCGCCGTTGCCGCCGCTTGCGCCCGGGCCCGTCGAGGACGGCACCGTCCAGCGGCTAGAGCGATTGGGCGCGGAGCGGTTCTCCCGGTGGATGCTCGAGGAAAAGCGCGTGTTGCTGACCGACACGACCATGCGCGACGCTCATCAATCGCTGTTCGCCACGCGGATGCGCAGCGTCGATCACCTGGCCATTGCACAGGCGTACGCCAGGCTTTTGCCCGAGCTGTTTTCGCTGGAGTGCTGGGGCGGCGCCACGTTCGATGTCGCGATGCGTTTTCTGAAGGAAGATCCCTGGGCGAGACTTCGCGACATCAAGGCGCGGGCGCCGAACATCCTGCTGCAGATGTTGCTCAGGGCATCCAACGCCGTCGGATACACCAATTACCCGGACAATGTCGTCCGCGTTTTCGTAGAGCGGGCCGCCGAGGCGGGCGTCGACGTCTTCAGGGTGTTCGACTCCCTGAACTGGGTGGAGAACATGCGCGTGGCGATCGACGCGGTGATCGAATCCGGCAAGCTCTGCGAGGCGGCGATTTGCTACACCGGCGACCTGACCGATCCGTCGCCGTCCAAGTACGACCTCGATTATTACGTGCGCATGGCGCGTGAGCTCGAAGCCGCCGGCGCGCACATTCTCGGTATCAAGGACATGGCCGGGGTTTGCAAACCGGCCGCCGCCCGCCTGCTGGTTTCGACCCTAAAAGAGGAAGTGGGTATCCCGATTCACTTTCACACCCACGACACCAGCGGCATCGGTGCCGCCAGCGTGCTGGAAGCCGTGGCGGCGGGCTGCGATGCGGTGGACGGTGCAATGGACGCGATGAGCGGCCTGACCTCGCAACCGAACCTGGGCTCGATCGTCGAAGCGCTGCGCCACGGCGACCGTGACCCCGGCCTGTCGCCGGACCGCATGCGTCAGATTTCGCGTTACTGGGAAGGCGTACGCCATTTCTATGCACCGTTCGAAAGCGAAATCCGCTCCGGTACCGCCGACGTCTACCGCCATGCGATGCCGGGCGGCCAGTACACCAATCTTCGCGAACAGGCCCGTTCACTCGGCATCGAACGGCGCTGGCCCGACGTGGCCAGGCGCTACGCGGAGGTCAACGAGCTGTTCGGCGACATCGTCAAGGTCACGCCTACGTCCAAGGTCGTCGGCGACATGGCCCTGTTCATGGTAACGAGCGGGCTGACGCCCGAGGACGTGGTCGATCCGGACAAGGAGATCGCGTTTCCCGAATCCGTGATCCAGCTCTTTCGGGGCGAACTCGGCCAACCGCCCGGCGGCTGGCCCGCGGACCTGCAGGCCAAGGTGCTGAACGGCGCGCAACCCGAGACCGGCCGTCCGGGAGACAAGCTGCCGGCCGTCGACCTGGAAGCGAAACGGCAGGAGGCGGAAAAGAAGATCGGACGCAAGGTCGACGATTTCGAGCTTGTCTCGTACCTGATGTATCCGAAGGTATTCGTCGAGTTTGCCGCACACCGCCGTCACTACGGCGACGTGAGTATTCTGCCGACCCCGGTGTTTTTCTTCGGCCTGCAGCCGGAAGAGGAAATCTCGGTCGATATCGAGCCGGGCAAGACCTTGATCATACGGCTGCTCGCCGTCAGCGATCCGGATGCCGAGGGCATGCGGCGGCTGTTCTTCGAGCTCAACGGACAGCCGCGAACCGTTGCGGTCGCCGACGCCTCGGTCAATCCGACGGTTGTCGCCAATCGCAAGGCGGAAGAGGGGAATCCGCTGCATGTCGCGGCGCCCATGCCCGGACTCGTCGTCAGCGTTTCGGCCAAGGCCGGTCAGGCCGTTTCGAAGGGAGACCCGCTGGTGGCCCTGGAAGCGATGAAAATGGAAACCGTGATCCGCGCCGAACACGACGGCGCCATCCATTCGGTCCCGGTCGGTGTCGGCACGCGGGTGGAGGCGCACGACCTACTGGTCGAGTTCCGCGAGTGACGTGAAATCCCGTCGAAGTCCGGCGTTCCGTCCGGGCTTGCGGTCCTTGCGCTTGCAGGCTGCCGGTTCCGGCGCTTCGACGCCTCACGATGGCGGTGTCGTCGTCGCGGGCGGGTTCGAGAGACAGGCGGACAACTCGATCACGCGATCGCTATGCCGGACCGTCTCCCGCCGGTGGGCGACGACGACCCGCGTGATCTCGAGCTTTGCGATGCGTGACACGGTGAGCACCTCCTTTTCCGGGTCCAGATGGCTCGTCGCTTCATCGAGAAACAGGAATCTCGGTCTGGCGTACAAGGCCCTGGCCAACAGGATCCGTTGCTTCTGTCCTCCCGAGAGCGCATCGCCCATATCGCCGACCAGCGTATGAAAACCCATCGGCATGGCTTCGATGTCGCCGGCGACGCCCGCCGTTTCGGCGCATTGCAGCGCCCAATCGAGGTCCGGCTCGGCGTCGAAAAACGAGAGGTTCTGCAGCAAGGTCCCACCGAGCAGTCGGTCGTTCTGCATCACGACGCCGATCTGTGAACGAAGCCCGGACAATCCGATCTCGGCCACGCTAAAGCCGTCGTACAGAATCCGGCCCCGCTCCGGCTCGAGCAGACCGATCATCAGCTTGAACAAAGTGGACTTACCGCATCCGGACGGCCCGACGATCGCAAGCTGTTCGCCTGCCCGGATATCCAGGGAAGCGCCTCGAAGCACGTACGGCTCGTTGTTTCCGTACCGGAACCAGACGGCGTCTACCGTCAGGTTCCCGGCAAGTCGCCTGCTTGCCGGCCGATCCGAAGTCGGTGTTACGGGCAAATCCTCCCGCTCGGACCCGACGATGTCGGCCAGCCGGTCGAGGTGGATTCGGGCCAGCCTGAACTGGAAGAGCTTCTCGATCAGCGATTCGGCGCGGGCGGAGAAATGGGTCCGGTAACTCAGGAACGCGACCAGCATCCCCACCGTGAAGGCACCGGCAATGATTGCCTTGGCGCCCATCCAGATGACGACGACGTTCTGAAGACCGAAGATCAGCCTGCCGGCGAAACCCTGCAGTATGACGATCTTCTGGGCCGACGCGGAAGCGGCGATCGCCGAGGCCAGCCGGCCTTTGTACATCGATTCGCGCTGGCTTTCCCTGCCGAAGTTCTTGACGGCCAGCACGCCTCGGACCGACTCGAGAAAAAGCGTCTCGGTTCCCGCCGTTTTGACGATCTCCTCTAGCGAACGCGTCCGCAAGCGTTCGAACAACGCGAGCCGCACGGTCGTGTAGAGCAGCACGGAGCCGAGGACGACGTGGCCCAACACGGTATTGTAGACGTACATCACGACGAGGGTCGTCGTCGCCATCAGCCCGTCCACTATTGCCTCCACGGCCTGTGTCGCTATCAGGTCCCGGATGGCTTTGAGGGACGCAAACCGGGACTGTATGTCGCCGACCTGCCGTTTCTCGAAGTAGTCCAGCGGCAGCCGAACGAGATGCCGGAAGATGCCCGCGGACCAGCGATAGCCTAGATTGGCACCCAGGTAGACGACCACCCAGGCGCGAAAGGCCGAGGTGACGGCCGTGACGACGGCCAGGGCGGCAAAGGCGATGCCGAGCAAGGTCAGGAGATCGTAGTCGCCGCTCAGCACGACATCGTCGATGACGATCTGCGAGTAGATGGGCGCCAGCAATACGAAAAGCTGCAATGCGGCCGAGAGCACCAGAAGCTGGATCAGCGGCCCGGCGATGCCTCTGGTGTCGGTGAAAAAGCGGCGCAGCGTGAGTGACCGCGTCGTTCGCTGCTTGCGGAAGTCGTTTCCGGGAGTGAGCTCGAGTGCGACGCCGCTGAACTCGGAGGAAACCTCCCGGACATCCACCCGCCGCCGACCGACCGCCGGGTCGACGATGACCAGCGTTCTCGAACCCGCTTTCTCCAGAACGACGAAGTGATCCAGGCCCCAGTGGAGAATACATGGGGTTTGGAGCTTCTCGAGCTCGTCGAGCTCCAGCCGGACGGCGCGGGTCGTCAAACCGTTTTGTTCGCCGATTTCGATCAGGTTCGCAAGGCTCATCCCTTTCAGGGAAACCGGCCACTCGCGTCTGAGCTCGCTCAAGTCTTTCCGGCGGCCGTAATGGCTGCACAGCATGGCGAGGCATGCCAGACCGCACTCGGCGGCTTCCGTCTGAAAGCGGACGGGTACCCTAGACCTCGCGAAAAAGCGCAGGTTCAGGCCGGAAGCGCTCACTTACCAGCGTCCGGCGGCGCCGATGACCGGTTCGAAAACCCATTCGAACAAACGTCGCCGGTCACGAATCACGTCGGCGGACAGCGTCATGCCCGGCTGCAGTTCCTGTCTCTTACCGTAGACTTCCACGTGCTGCCGGTCGAGGTCCGCGGTCACCAGAAAGAACGGCTCCGAGACCGTCAGCGGTAGGGTCAACTCGCCCGGCACGTTCACCGTTCCCGACAGGCTGGAAACCCTGCCGGCATAAGTCCCGAACTTCTGATGCGGGAACGCATCGTAACGGACCCGGACCGGGGATCCGGGTTCGACAAAACCGATCGAACGGCTGGGCACGAGCAGCACGGCATAATAAACGCCGTTCTCAGGAACCACGCTCGCGACCGGCAGCTTGGCCGACACGGTCTGGCCGCGTCTTGCCGTTATCCCGGTAACGCTTCCGTCCGATGGCGCGACGATGTATTGCCGGTCTTTCGCCGCATGGTCGGCGATCTTCTGCCGCAGTCTCGCCATTTCCCGGTCGAGCTGGGCCAGGCGGAGGTCGCGCAGTATCGGCAGCTCCGATTTCTCGCGCTCGCGCGCCAGTACCTCGGCCTCGAGGGAAAGGATTTCCCGCTGCAATGCCTTGACGTCCATTGCGCGGCCCCCGAGCGTGGTCGCGGCCTGGTCTTTCGCGGACTCCGACGTGTATCGGGAGACCGCGGGGTCCCCGAGCCTGTTCAACGCCCTTGTCGCGAGCGCCAGCCGCTCCGACGCCAGGGCTTTCTGCTCGCGCGCCAAGGCGATTCCCGCCCGCAGGCTTTGAATCTCCAGGCGCATGGTCGTTGCCCGCTCGCGGTAATAGTCTTTCTGCCGGCCGATTTCGACCTGCAACGCCTCGAGCTCGGCGCGCAAGGACCGTACGGCGTCCCCGCCGATATCGCTAGACAACCTGCTGGCGCGCGCCGTGGACATCGCGAACAACGGTTGGCCACGGACCAGCACGTCACCGTCGGCGACCAGCACGTCGAGTATCGTGCCGTCGCTTTGCGGATAGACCTTGACGTTGCCTTCGGTGGTCGTCACGTAACCGCCGACCTTCTCCTTTCGGGTGTACGTCCCGAACAGGAGAAACGACACGATCGACACGGCCACGAGCAAAAAGAGCGAGGTAATCGCGGCATGAGCGAGCGGCGCGGGCAAAAGGCCGTCGTCGACGAAGACCCGCGATTTGGCCTTCAAGGCCGCCGGCCTGAACAAGTCCTCAGCCAAGGCGGGTGCCTTTGTCGGAGAGGAACGAGCTGCACGATCGCCGCGTGCGAGCCCGCGGTGGGTTTTTCCCACGGTACGAACAGGGTGTGAAACACACCGCCCGAAGGGGCCCTGATTCCCGCGCTGGTCTTTCCTGTCGAAGCATGCGGAGACTATAGTCTCCCGACGCGCCTCGACCCCGGCGTCTATCTCGGCATTCCCTGCCGTTTTCCGGCCGTTTCCCGAATCCCGCCGGCCCGCCTCACTTCGGCTTCCCTCGAACCTAAGTCACGCTATCGCGGAATGGCCACGCCTGGTCCCTCCACCTTCCCATTTGACCAGTGCGGAGGCTCCCTAGCCCTTAGTCGATGCGTCTGCCGCGCACGGTGGCGTCGCGTACCGTCATTTCGAATCGACTCGATGTCGGCCCGGCGTCGTCGTCGAACCGGAATGTCCACTCGTCGTCATCGGCCGCTACGAACGAGCCGTCTCCCTGCGCAAGCAACGGTATCGGTTCGGCGCTAGAATCCCTCCCGCCCGGCTTCAGGAACAATCGGCCGTCGATCGCGGCGAACCCATACACCGGCGGACCGAAGCGAATCGGGTGGAGCGCATAGTCTCCCGCGTAGCGTCGCAGCAGCGCTTCGGTCAGAGGTTTGTCGACGGTAACGCGTGCTGGAATGCCGAGAACGGTTCTTGCGATTTTTCTTTCCATCGTGACTGGGGAGGGCGACGCTCCCTTGTGGTTCGTGAGTATCACGACGGTCAGGTCGTCGTCGGGATAGTGGGCATGATTCGCGGAGAAACCGTATATCTCTCCGGAGTGCGAGTACTTTCGCCGCCCATGGAAATTGGAGTAAACGAGTCCGCCGAGCGTGTAGTTGTGCGCCGTTCCATCGGCGAGCTTCGACGTTTCGGTGATCAGTTCACGCAGCTCCCGGCTGGTGTCGTCGGATTGAAAAATCGCTCGCCGGTACCTGGCGACATCCGTTGCGCTCGAAAGCAGGGAACCCGCGGCGAACGGCGCGAGATAGTGCCAGGGCGCGGCATTGACGAAGCCGCCGTCAACGAGTTCGTAGCCGCGAACGCGTTTCGGCACGACTTCACGATCGTCGCCTGCGTAGGTCGAGGTGAGACCGTAGGGTTGAAAGACGTTTTCCGCGAGATACGCATAATAAGTCTGGCCCGAAACCGACTCGACGATCAGTCCGAGCAGGTAGTAGCCGGAGTTGCTATAGCTCCAGCCGGTTCCAGGCGTGAACAACAACGCCTCGTTTGCGAAGTAGTCCCGCATCTGCTCGCGAGTGACCGCGCGGCGCTCGAATGTCCCTCGCACCGAGGGAATCTCGTTCAGGTAGTTGGGGATCCCGGACGTGTGGGTCAGCAGTTGCTCGATCGTCGCGTCTCGACCGGGCCCGGAATAATGTTCCAGGACCGAGCCGACCGTGTCGTGAATCGATATCTCGCCTGCCGCAACGAGTTGCAGGACGGCCAGTGCGGTAAACGACTTGGTGATCGAGCCGATCGCATACACCGAGTCGACGACCGCGGGTACGTGGTTCTCCAGATCGGCGGTACCGAAGGCTTCGGCATAAACATCGTGTCCGCCTCTGTTGACGACTACCGAAATCGCCGGGAAAGGCGCCTCGTCCTTGATGGACCGGATGACCGCTTCGATCTCGATTCGTTGCTGCGGTTCGAGTTCGTCCGTATTCTCCGCAAGGCTCCCGGTAGCACCGATCGCAAGGAAGGCAATGAAGACGAATCCAGATGCGGTTCGGACTGACCGGGCTAGCGGAGCCCACATGTTTGCATGATGCCGGCTCTGGGTAGATCGCTGTGGAAGTCTGTATTTTGCCATCGGCTCAGTCCAACCCGCCCGTTCGGCGGTTGTTGTCGATCAGGCTCAGGTTGCCGTTCACCTCGTAGTCGAGGATCTCCTCGAGGCCGAGTTCATAGGCCTTGCGCAGGCCTTGTAATACGAGGCTCGTAGACTTGCCGCCGGCATCGGCCAATCGCGTGGCGTAGGCTTTGGCCGTCGCCATCAGCTCGGCCGGGGGTACGAGGCGGGTGACCAATCCTGCTTCCAGCGCCGCTTTGGCCTCGATCCTCTCGCCGGTAAGCAACGCGTGCGTCGCCCGCCCAAGGCCGATGATTCGCGGCAACAGGTAGATCGCGCCGTTTGTCTGAAACAATCCTCGATTGATCTCGGCAAACTGGAAGTAGCTGTCGTCGGCGGCCACGCGAAGGCTGCAGGCCAGCGGGATCTCTATGCCGGCGCCGATGGCCGGCCCGTTGATCGCCGCAATGGACGGCTTGTTGGACGACAGAAGCAGCCGCGTGATGTCCTGGGTCAACTGTAGCTGCTCGTCCAGCGACTGCAGATCCACGTCGTTTTCCGACGGCAACTCGGTCAGATCCTGGCCTGCGCAGAAAGCCCGTCCGCTGCCGGCCAGTATCAACACCCGGCAGCGGTCATCGCCGGCAAAGGTCTCGACAATCGTCCGAAGCTCCGTGTAGGTCCGGCGCCTGAGCGCATTCAGCACTTCCGGGCGGTTGTACGTGGCGATTGCGATCCCGTCATCGAGACGATAGTCGATATCTGCCATATCGTGATTTCCTGGTGGTGATTCCCTGGTGTTCGGCACTAGGCGTTCGGCACTAGGCGTTCAGCATATCTCGTTCGGCGCATCGTATTCGGCGCCTTGAGTCTCGCCAGCATGCCAACAAATTGTCCAGCGGTCAATTTTGTGTACAATGGCCTGGTTTTTCGAGCCGTACCCGATGTCGGGCGTTTTTCCGCGCCGCCGTGCATCGGGTTTCGAGGGATAAGCAAGGAATGATCGAATCGATCGCATCGCCTCGCCGACTGGCGACGTATCTTCTCGCCGCCGCGATGGCGGCGTCCACCGCGGCTGTTGCGGGCCTTGCTCCGGCTTCCGCAGCGGAAAGACTGCTGGAACCTGCGCAGATGTCCGAGGCGCTGACATTCGTCGAAAACACGGTTCGGTCGGCGCATGTCGGATCCAGAAGCGGCTTGCCGGCGCGGACCGAGCGTGCGTTGAGGAACGCTCGCGAACGGATTGCGGCGCCGCAGTCGCACGAAGCCTTCTACTTCATCCTCAACGGGTTTCTTCGAACGCTGGATGACGCCCACACGGTCGTCCGCCTGCATGCACCGGAGGCTTGCGACCATCTCGATCTGCCTCTTTACTGGAACGACGACGGCTTGCTGCTTACCGCGAAAACCGCGGCGCTCGAGCGCGGTGACAAGCTCGTTCGTATCGGCGGTCTCGATGAGGCCGACGTGCTCGAAAAACTCCGGACAGTCGTTCCTGCCGAGAACGAGTATTACCTCAGGTCGCGCGGTGCTGCGTTGATGCCGCGCGCCGATTATCTGCGCTACCTCGGCGTGCTTGACGAAGACGGCGGGACCGAGATCGAAGTGGTATCACATGACGGATCGCGCCGCAGCGTAAGCTTGCATCTCGAGCGCGGCCGGCCCGACCGCGAAGTCCGCGGATGGGTCGGATACGAGTTGTACCCCGCCGACTCGCTGGGACTGTTCTGGTTCGACAGGTTCGAGTACGACGCCGAAATGGCCGAGACGATGGCGGCGTTTTTCTCGGAGGTTGCGAACCGCCATCTGACCAAGATTGCCGTCGATTTGAGAGGGAACCCCGGCGGCGACTCGTCGGTGGCGTTTGCCTTTCTCGAGTATTTCGCGGATGTGGAATACCGTTCGTTCTCTGTTGAGATTCGGGTATCCGCAGAGCTCGAGCATAAGGTGCCGCACTTCAGTGTGGACGCAATGAACCAGGTTCTCCGGCAAAGCCGACTGGATCCGCTACCGGCCGATACGAGTCACTATCGCCTGGATGCGGATCTCGTCAAACAGTTCGTGCTGGCCCGGTTGACGCCGATCCCGGCCGGCTCCAAGATCGAGCTCGCGGATCGAAGGCTGTTTCTGATTACCGACGGCGGAACTTTCAGCAGCGGTAACCTGTTTGCGACATTGGTCAAAGACAATGAGCTGGGGGCCATCGTCGGGGAGCCGACCGGCAACCGTGTGAACTTCAACGGCAGTGAGTTGCGTTTCGATGTTCCGCACACCGATATGTACCTCAATCTGTCGACAGCGAAGATGATTCGTCCGGCTACCGGGCGGGGAGATTCCGGGGCAATTCAGCCCGACTACAAAACACCGCTGACCCGAGATGCTTTGATCTCGAACGTCGATCCTGCGCTCGAGCTAATCAAGCGGGCGCCTTGAGTCTCTCGAGCCTCGCGGCCGCCGGGGCGCAGCGCGGCCATGAACGATGTCGAAACCGGTCCTGATCAGCTTGCCGGGTCGTCCGTCGAACGCTCGCCGGCAAGCAGCGCATCCGCGGCCTTGCGAAGCGCCTGTTTATGGATCTTGCCGATCGGAAGCCTGGGAAGCCTGCTTTCGATGACGAAGGTTTTCGGTACCTTGTAGTTTGCGAGGCGGTCGCGGCAATGCCGATCGAGCTCCGATACACCGGCAATGCCGCCGGGCCGCAACTCGACGAATGCCATGCCGACCTCCTGGTAGACCCGGTCCGGAACACCGATGACGGCGCAGACGGCAACGTCCGGGTGCGATTCCACGACGGCTTCGATTTCCCGCGGATACACGTTGTAGCCGCCGGACTTGAACATATCCCTGAGCCGGCCTACCAGTCTCAGGTTTCCGTCCGGCCGGTACTCCGCGACGTCGCCGGTGTGCAGCCAGCCGTCTTCATCGATCGTCTCGGCGGTCGCCTCCGGTTGGTTCCAGTATTCCGTCATCAGGAAATCGCCGCGCACCTGCAGCTCGCCGGATTGTCCCGGACCGGCTTCGGCGCCGTCGTCGCCGATCACGCGGATCTGGTACTCGGGGGGCGGCCGGCCGATCGTCTCGGCGAGCAATTCGATGTCGTCGCAAACAGGGGAATACGTGACGGAGCCCACGGTTTCGGTCATCCCGTAGGAGGTCGAGAGCCTCGGGGTGATGTTGCGCAGGCGCCGGATCAGGTCCGGCGAAGCAGCCGCGCCGCTCCAGAAGATCGTCGATATCGCCGACAGGTCGAACGCTTCGAAATCCGGGTGGTCGACGCACAGTTGAAAGGTCGTCGGTACGCCGCCCCAGACTGTCGCTGCCTCGCTCTCGAGCAGCCGCAAGGTCGATTCCGGTTCGAATTTCTCCAGGAAAATCGTGGTTCCGCCTCCAACGAGGCTGTAACAGCAAATATCGCCGACGCAGCCGATGTGATTGATCGGCAGGAAGTTCAGAATCCGCAGGGGATTCGCGCCCCAGAATCGCAACTGGACTCTCGAGCACTTGATCAGCGAATAGTGCGAAATCACCGCGCCTTTCGGCCGGCCCGTGGAACCGGACGTGTAAACGATCAACGCCGCATCTTTCGTCCGGACCGCGCGGCGCTTTTCGGCAAGGACGGCATCCGTGACCAGCCCGGCCCTGTCCAGGAATTCGTCGTAGGGGCATTCGTCATAAGGAAGTTCGTCATGGGGAGATTCTTCATAGGGAGATTCGTCGTCGCGGAATTCGTCGTGGACAGGCACGCCCTCCGGCGTGCTGCCGTCAAGCCGAACGACATCCCGCAGCGACACGGATCCCGACCGGAGCTTGGCGATGTCATCGCGATACTCGCGCTCGCCGACCCGGAATCGGGACAGGAGCAGCACGGGCCCTGCATCGTCCAGGACAAACCGCAATTCCTCGTACCGGTACCGCGGGTTCAGCCCAAGCCAGATGGCGCCGATCGAGGATGCGGCAAGAAACAGGACCAGGAATTGCGGGTGAGGGGGGCATAACATGGCGACACGGTCGCCCTTCCCAATACCGGATGCGATCAGGGCTTTTGCGCAACGATCGACTTCATGCGCCAAACGTGCATAACTGTAGCGATCGTCACCGAAGACCATCGCCTCGTGCTCAGGCGTAGCCGCGGCGTAGTGGCGGGCGTAGTCGCTCAGCAGGGGCAAGGACGGCGGAATGTCCACTCGCCGGGCTCAGCGGTCGTCGGAACCGCCGGCGGCGAGAAATCGTCCATGTGTCTCACCGGTCATTTCGCCGTCGCGCAGGGCAAAGCGACCGTTGACCAGCACATGTTCAACGCCGCTCGAGTAGCGCGACGGGTCGTCCCAGGTCGCGTTGTCGATAATCGAGCCGGAATCGAAGACCACGATATCCGCCCAGTTACCTTCCCGAATACGGCCTCGATCGTATAGCCGCAGGTAGTCGGCGGGCAGCGACGTCATCTTTCGTACCGCCTCCTCCAGGCTCAGGACATTCCATTCCCTTACGTAGCGCCCGAGCACGCGTGCGAAGCTGCCGCGAAACCGGGGATGTGCGGTGCCCGCCTGAAAGCCCGTCAACCTGCCGTCGCTTGCGATCATGACCCACGGCTGCACGAGCAAATGCCGCAGGTCGGACTCCTCTATCGCGCCCAAGGTGATCTTCACCCGCGTCCCTTCGGCAAGGACCATCTCCGCAATCTGTTCGAAAGGATGCCTGCCGCGCTCGCGGGCCAAGTCCACGAGCATTCGGCCGACCAGGTCCGGATTGTCGCTGACGACGACTCGGAAGGACTCGTAGCCCACGGCGTCGATCCAACTGAACACTCCCTGACCGGGGTCTTCCGATGCCGCGCGGGCCCGCTCCCGCAGCTCGGGTTCCGCCAGGACGCGCCGCCAGTATGTTTCGAGCTCGCGTACGAATGCCGCGGCCTCGACGCTCGACAACTCGCCCGCCTGGAATCCGACGTAGCGGGCGTGAATCGGCGAGTCCGCCGGCGGAACGAGTATGTTGAGCAGCGCGCGGGCTGCGGCGCCGTCATAGGGATAGATGTCGGCGGTGACACGCGCTCCCCGGGCGACGTACTGGTCGACGATATCGACGATCGCCTCCGACGCCCCGAAATTGTGCCGGCCGACCGCTTTCACATGCGCAATGTTGGCCGGTACGCCCGAACTCGCGCCGATTTCCAGGCATTCGACGATCGAGTCGAGTAGATTTGCCGCGGGATCTCGAATGTGAGAGTCGTAAGAACCGCCGAATCGGCGGACCACCGTTGCGAGCTCGATCAGTTCCGCGGTCTCTGCATAGCGGCCGGGCAAGTACATCAGTCCCGAAGAGAGCCCGACCATGCCTTGTTCCATCGCCTCCGCGACCTGCTCGCGCATCCGATCCATTTCGACGGAGGTCGGCGCCCGCTCCGCCATCCCGATGACCTCGCGACGGACGCCGTTGTGGCCGATATAGAACATGTAATTCGTGCCGACGCCCTGACGGTCGAGTGTGCGGCGGATCGCGAGGATCGTGTCGAGCGAGTACTGACCGTCGACGCCGAAAACCGACGTCGTAACGCCCTGTGTAACGAAACCCTTGTTGGTTCGCAGCGCGGGGTTCACGAGACCGTCCTCGGCGTGGCTGTGTGCGTCGATGAAGCCCGGCGCCACGACCAGGCCATCCACGTCTATGGCGACGCGTGCGCTATCGGCTTCCAATTCACCGACGGCGACGATCTTCCCGCCGGCAATGGCGAGGTCGCCGCGGTAAGAGGGCGCCCCCGATCCGTCGACGATGCTGCCGTTCAGCAAGGCAACATCGTAGCGCGGCGCTGCCGCGCTTGCCGACGGCGGCGCTCCGAGTAGCATCGCCCACGCCGATAAGGCGACGAGCACGTAAGCCGGTGAGAGGCGGTAGCCGATGGAGCCCCGGGTCCGTTTGCTTGTCATATCGTCGGTCTCCCTTGTAGGTCCAAATCGTCGATGTGAATCGTCGGTCTAAATCGTCGGTCTAAATCGTCGATCTAATGGCCAGTCTCGACGAAAACCTGACCTTAAGACAGTATATTGACTATTGGCCAAAAATAACACATCCTAGCGTCGTTGCCGCAATTTCGTACAGTAGCCTGCACGACCTGCACGTGAGCCGGATCCAATACATCTCTTTTGGCCGTCCCTGCATGGGCATCGCGTTCCTGTGCCTGGCACTGGCTGTCGCCGGTTTTCCGCAGGCTGCTGCCGAGCCTGCGACACGTGCCCGGGATCTCGGCATTCCGTTCGACGGCCAGCCCGGACCGTTCAATGCCATCACCGATGTCGCGGGCGTCGAGGTCGGCCATGCGACGCTGGTCGAGAACAAAGAAAGCGGCGATGGCGCAATCACCGCCGTTCGCACCGGCGTCACGGCGGTCTTCCCGAAAGGCAAGGACGGCGAGGGCTTCGTCTACGCGGGCGTGTTCTCGCTGAACGGTACCGGGGAACTGACCGGCCGTTCGCTGATCGAGGAGCTCGGAATGTTCTCCGGTCCCGTCATGACCACCGGCACCGCCAGCGTCGGGATCGCTCGCGATGCGGTGACCGAGTGGTACAGCGACAGGCTGGGTAGTGACGATCCGTCGCTGTTTCAGTACCTGCTGCCCGTTGTCGGCGAAACATACGACGGCAATCTCAATGCCACTTACGGATTTCACGTTCATAAAGAACATGTGTTCGCTGCGCTCGAATCGGCGCAAGGCGGTGCTGTTCGGGAAGGCAGTGTCGGCGGTGGAACCGGCGCGATCTGCTTCGCTTTCAAGTGCGGGATCGGGACGGCGTCGCGGCTGCTGCCGGCGGATCAGGGGAATTTCACTGTCGGGGTGTTGGTGCAGGCCAATTTCGGCGCGCGACGTCAGCTAAACATCGCGGGTGTGCCGGTAGGCAGCCGGATACGCGGTTATGAACCCCGGCGCCCCGAGATCAGGGACGGTTCGATCATCATCGTCATTGCCACCGACGCTCCGCTGATTCCCCACCAGCTCGAACGCCTGGCGAGACGCGCTTCGCACGGAATGGCGCGAACCGGGGGTATGTCCGGCAACACCTCGGGAGATATTTTCATTGCCTTCTCTACTGCCGTCCCGGAGCGCGGCGACGACCCGCTACTGAGACATACATACGTCGATACCTGGCATATGAATCCGCTATTGGAGGCGACGGTCCTCGCCACCGAAGAAGCGATCGTCAACGCGCTGGTAGCCGCGCGAACGATGGAGGGCCGGAACGGCGCCAAGGTGTTTGGTCTCCCGCACGATCGTCTCCGGGAGATCATGCGCGATTTCAATCGGCTGGTCGAATAGTCGGCGCCGACTTGAGAGCGGCCTGTCGACCCCGGAGTTTGAACCCCAGAGTTTGAACCTCAGGGTTTGGACCTCGGGGCTTGAACCTCAGGGCCTGATCAAGCCCGTGATCATCTGCTCGATGATACGCTTGCAGCCGTTGACGTTGACGACCTCGGGTTCCGCGGCGATGACTTCCATCATGCCGTCCAGGATACCCTGCAGCACGTCCGCGGCGTTCTTGGCGTTCACCTTGCCGATAGAGCCGTCCCGTCTTCCCGACTTGATGATCCCGATGATGATCTCACGCGTGTTCCTGTTGACCCAGGCCATCATCTCCCGCTTCTCGTCGACGGTACCGAAACACCCCATCGTGTCGATGTAG
Organism: Woeseiaceae bacterium; assembly: GCA_028279985.1. Classification (GTDB taxonomy): domain Bacteria; phylum Pseudomonadota; class Gammaproteobacteria; order Steroidobacterales; family Woeseiaceae; genus UBA1847. The sequence goes on along the minus strand of JANQMR010000011.1, from coordinate 270,855 downwards.
GTAAGATAGCTGCTCCGGTTCTCGCCGATGTAGTCGATACAGGCGTCGACGAACTCCAGTAGCTTCTCCCTGCCCGTCTCCTTCCTGGAGACGCGTTGCTGTACGTACTTGCTCAGCATGCGAACGATGTACTGGATCACCTCCTGCCCCAGATCGGCCTTACCGTCGAAATGGTAGGAGATGACACCCTTGCTGATCCCGAGCTCCCCGGCAATCTCAGCCAACGAAGTCTGGTGAAAGCCCTTCTCGGCAAACAGCTTGAGGGCGGCATCCAGAATCTGCTGGCGTCGCGCAAGTTCGATGAACGTGGCTTCCTTTTTTAGCGTCTTTTCCATCACGACTCGCCTACACAACTGGCTTACATAACTGGTTGATAGTCGGGCTTACACCGCTTACGCCGACGATGGTACGCCGCAGTGTGCCTTTGATCAAATAACTGGCTGTTGGATAAATAAGGTAAACAAAATGTGCAGATTGTCGTTCGTATTAAAATTTGACTACTAGTCAATTATTGGTGTAACGTATAAATGAGATGGCCGTAAGCCCATGTTTCGACGCAAAAAGTCAAATCAATGCACGAATCTTCTCTGCAAGACACGATTGCACAATACCGGCGGGATGGGGCGGCGGTCGTGCGTGGCGCGGTCGGGTCCGACAGCATCGCGCGTATGCGGAAAGCCGTCGACGGGGAGTTGGCCAGCCCGGTTGCCACCGCCACCGAATACGTGTCCGATGGCGGATCGGGCCGATTCTACGGTGACTTCTTCATCTGGCTTCACAACGACTGCTTCGCCGCGCTGATGCGGAGCCCGGAAATTGCGGGACTGGCGGCCGATTTCATGCCGTCGAACGAAGTCTACTTCTTCTACGATCACCTGCTGGTCAAAGAGCCCGATACCGCCGAAGCCACGCCGCTGCACCAGGACCTTCCGTACTGGCCGCTTGCCGGCGAGCAGATAATCTCCATATGGATCCCGCTGGATCCGGTCAGCGAGGAGTCGGGCGCGGTGAGCTACATCGCCGGGTCGCACCGATGGGGAAAGATGTTTGCGCCGCAGGGTTTTGCGGAGGACTCGGGGTTCAGCGAACAGTACGCGGAGATGGCGCTGGAGCCGCCGCCGGATCTCGAGGAAGTCCTGGAGACACATCGGCAATTGAGTTGGGACGTGGAGCCGGGAGACGTGATCGTCCATCATCCGCTGACGCTGCATTACGCGCCCGGGAACCGTTCTTCCGATACGCGCAGGCGGGCGATCGCGCTTCGTTACGTCGGCGAGGAAACACGGTACTCCGATCGGCCCGGCACGTTCATTCAGAATCCGAAACTACGCCCCATAGCCGAATCGATCGCGCTTCGGGACGGCGATCCCTTGCGGGGCGAGCTGTTCCCTCGTGTCTGGCCCTGACGCCAGGTCTCGAACCGGATCAAAGCAAGACGGAAGATTTGTACAACAGTGAACTGACCGCCGCTCGGAACCGCAGGAGGAAACCGATGGCACTTCCACCAAGAGCAATCCCGGTTGCCAAGAGCTCCGTGAGCCTGCTGGCGTCGATTATGGTCGCAGGGCCGCTGCATGCCCGGGACGCCGGTCCGGCGGACTGGCTTCCCGAAGAGATCATCGTTACGGCGCAAAAACGGGCGGCGGACGTTCAGGACGTACCGATATCGATGTCCGTTTTTGGCAGCGAGGTCCTGGAGCGCGGCGGGGTGGCGCGTATCGAGGACTTCGTCGGCCTGGCGCCGAACGTATTCGTCAACTTCAACGATTCCATACGTGCGACTGCAATATCGATGCGGGGCATTCTGTCCGATCCGAACAACGTCGGCATAGACCAGGCGGTGGGGGTGTATGTGGACGGCGTTTACATGGCGCGGCCGACCACCATCAACACGGGTCTGTTCGATCTCGACCGGATCGAAGTATTGCGCGGGCCGCAGGGAACGATCTTCGGGAAGAACACGATCGCGGGGGCCATTCACTTCGTGTCCCGTAAACCCGATGCCGAACCGGAGGCGGCGGTAACGCTGCGCGCCGGCAATCTCAACTACCAGTTGGCCAGGTTCGTCGGCAACGTCCCGCTCTCGGACTCCGTTGCGCTGCGCGGCTCGCTGCAATACGAAAAGCGCGACGGTTTTCTCCAAAACGCGGCGGGGCCGGACAACAACGATCTGGACAACGTCAACGCGCGGCTGTCCCTGCTGATGGCGCCGTCCGACGACCTGGAAATCGTCGTCAGAGCCGACGCCGCTCGCGACCGGACGAACGCGGGCGCCAACGAGATACTGGTTCCGTCGCCGTTGTTTGCAGGTCCTCCCTTCAACTCGCCGCAGGACGTGGACCCCTGGGACCGGCGGATCAAGGACGCCGAGTCCTCACATCAGGACAGGGACGTCGTCGGTGCCTCCGTGGAGGTCAACTGGAGCGTGGGGCCGGGAACGCTTACGTCGATTTCGGCATTTCGTGCCTTCGAGTGGGACAACTTTCAAACCACCGACAATACCGAGTTCGACATCTTCGGCACCGGCATTCTCGAGGACGAAGACCAGGTCAGCCAGGAGATACGATTCGCGGGAGCGACGCAGCAGCTCGAGTACGTAGCCGGCGCGTACTACTTCAGGCAATCCATGGACGCGGAGGCCTTCGCCCGCATTGGCGTCGACGTGTTTGCCGTCTTCGGCGGACCGCTGGGCGCATTGCCCGCACCCGATAGCGGTTTCATCGATATTTTCACCGAGAACGAGAGTTTCGCCGTCTTCGGCCAGGTCGACTACGCGTTGAGCGACAGGCTGGTCCTTACCGGCGGCGCGCGCTTTACGACCGAAGACAAGCGCATCGACCACGAGTTGTTCGGCGATTCGTGTTGCGGGTTCGTGCCGACGGTTCCCAAGAGCAGTTTCGAACGTACGGACGAAGAGCCGTCCTATCTCGCCGGCATCAAGTGGCACGCCGGCGACGATGTGATGACTTACCTGACATACTCACGCGGCTTCAAGGCCGGCGGTTACAATGCCTTCGCCTTTGCGCTCGTGCAATCGGACAGTTCGCCGGCCGACTTCGAGCCCGAGCTCGTCGACAACGTCGAGCTCGGCATCAAATCGACCATTGCCGGAGGCAGGCTGCAGCTAAACGCTTCGGTATTCCATGTCGACTACCAGGACCTCCAGGTCAATCAGCTCATTCCGAACGACCAGGGCATTATCGACTTCGTGACATCCAATGCGGCCGAGGCGGAGAGTGAAGGTGTAGAGATCGAGCTGCTCGCGCGGCCGTCGGAGGCGCTGACCGTCCAGGCAGGCTACGGGTATACGAACGCAGAGTACGTATCCTTTCCCGGCGCAACCCCGGCCGGCGACGATTTCTCCGGTAACCGGCTTGCACAGTCTCCCGAACACTCCTTCGGCGCCGTCGTCGACTACCGGCGGCCGGTTTCGGCTCGCTGGGACCTGAGTGTGCACGGGCAATACGTCTACAGGAGCGATCGCTACTCGGATCCCGGCAATACGCCCGAATTCGAGGCGGACTCGTACGGGCTCGTCGACGCCCGCGTCGGGCTCAGCAACAGAAACAGCGGTTTCGGCATTTACCTTTGGGGGCGAAATCTGCTCGACGAGGACTATGCCATCGTCCTCGGCCCGGGTAGCGGTGCATTCAGTCCGGGTAGCATCTTTCAATCGATCGGCATCGAACGCACTTACGGCATCGAGGTGACATACGATTGGAATGCGAACTGAAGGATCAGATCGCCATCGTGACCGGCGGCGCGCGCGGCATGGGCGCGGCGATCGGAGCATGCCTGGCTCGCGCCGGAAGCCGGGTCGTGTTGACCGACATAGATGCCGATACGGTGAAACGAACGGCCTCACAGATCAACGACGCGCTTGGAAACGAGTTCGCGGTCGCCATTGCCGCCGATGTGACGAACGAGCGCCAGGTCGAGGCGCTGATTGAGGAGACCGGACATCGCCTCGGCGCCGTAACGACGCTGGTCAACAACGCCGGGTTACTCTTTCCGACGCCCGTCGCCGACATCTCGCTCGGTGAATGGGAAAAGGTCGTAAGCGTGAACCTTACTGGCACGTTTCTGTGTTCCAGGGCGGCCGTTCCGGTCATGCGCGAGCAGCGATTCGGCCGAATCGTCAACATGTCTTCCAGCGCCGGGCGCAGCGTCAGCACGATCGGCGGCGCACATTACACCGCCGCAAAGGCGGGCGTGCTGGGTTTGACGCGCGCACTCGCCAAGGAGCTCGCGGCCGACGGAATCCTGGTCAACGCGGTGTGTCCCGGACTGATCGACACGCAGATGGTCCGCGAGATCTGCGACGAAAAGGCGGTGGCGGCCTACGAGGGCAGCTTTCCGCTGCGGCGGCTGGGCCTGCCCGACGAGGTTGCCGGTGTCGTCCGATTCCTGTGCAACCCGGAATCGTATATAACGGGAGCGTCGATCGACGTGAACGGCGGTGATCTGATGATCTAGGATCTGTCGACATGGATTCCGCCGTCCTGCCGGCCCCCGACCCTCACTCAGGCTCAACATGACGGTGGAATCCATGTCGACAGACCCTGGTGTCCTGTCCCGGCGATTCCCTACTTGGTGCTACACTCGGGCAACCATGCCAGAAACCTCGCCCGGTAACCGGAGATTCCCGGCCGTCATCCAAGGTGCCCGGTCGCCGAACGACGGCTAGCTGAATGAAATTCGGTAAAACGAACGACCCCGAGCGGGTCGATTTCACCCTGCCCGAAGATCATGCGGGCACGCAGGCGGTATTGGGGCGGAGCGGCGCCGGCGGCCGGCCGAGGCTCTACGTCGGGCTTGCGAAATGGAAAAAACAGGACCTGCAGGGCTTTTATCCGCCCGGAATCAGGGACGAGCTCGGCTACTACAGCTCCCAGTTCAATGCGATAGAGCTGAATGCCACCTTCTACCGGGTTTTCCCGGCGTCCGTATTCGTCGGCTGGCGGAACAGGACGCCGGACGACTTCGTGTTCTTTCCGAAACTCCACCGGGAGATCAGCCACGAGAAACGCCTGCGGGACGTTGGATCGCAGGTGGATGCGTTTCTGAGCGCCGCGAGCGGCCTGGAGCACAAGCTGGGCACCGTGTTCTTGCAGATGCATGAAGCTTTCGGCCCCCGGCCGTCGCACAATACCCGGGCCCTGGCGCAGTTCGTTCGCGACTGGCCCGCCGGGTTCCCGCTGGCCGTGGAGCTTCGCCACACCGACTGGTTCAACGATCCCGGCTTGTCGGAAGAGCTGTACGCGCTGTTCGAGGAACACGGCATCACCAACGTCATTACCGACGTGCCGGGACGCAGGGACCTCCTGCACATGAGGCTCACGACGCCGAGTGCCTTCGTTCGATACGCAGGGTCCGGCCACGAGTCGAATCACGCTCGGTTAGACGACTGGGTGGGGCGGCTCGGGCGTTGGTCCGAACGGGGTATTGGGGACGTGGCATTCTTTTTCCATGAAACGTACAAAGCGGAGTCGCCGTTGCTGGCGCGGTATTTCGTCGAGCAGCTCAACGAGCGGATGCAACACGAACTCAGGGTGCCGGTAGCTCCGCAAGCTCGTCAGGTGTCGTTGTTCTGATCGGCGTACCGGCGAAGCCCCGGCTTACGTCGGGGGGTAGGGAAAAGAAATCTCGTTGCCCGCGCCAGGCCGAGCTCGGGATGACGAACCGCCTGACGTGACGGGCATGACTTGCGCAGAGGTTCCCTACTCGACCTCGTTCAATGTCGCGAGAAAAGCGACGAGCTGCCGGGATTCCCGGTCGGTCAGGTCCAGCGGCGGCAGCTCATGTCCGGTGACTTCCGCCTCGGGCGGGTCGCGGTAATACTCCACGACCTGTTCGAGTGAGGCGAAACGGCCGTCGTGCATGTAAGGCGCGGTCAATGCCGCGTTGCGCAGCGACGGTACCTTGAACGCGCCCATCCCTTCGTGAGCGCCCCCGCCGAAACGGAGCTCCTTGCACTCCTCCGCCGGTATGTCGCTGTAATGGCCGCGGCAATTGAACGGATCGTATTCAGCCGAGCTCAGGCCGATCACCCGTCCCATGTCGACGTTTCCGGCGTCGTCGACCGCCGTGCCGATGTTGTGGAAACCGTGATTCGTGAACATGGAGCCGTTGTGGCAGCGCAGACACTGGGTTTTCGCCGGATCCAGAAAGAGCTTCAGGCCGGCAATCTCGTCGTCGTTCAGGATTTCCCCGGCCTTCTCGGGTTCGCCGGCCAATACCCGTTTCGCAAAGCGGTCGAAACGCGACTCGCCGGGTTGCAGTGTTTCGATGAAGCTCGCAATGAACTTGCCGATGTTCGAAAATGCCCGATCGACCTTCTGCCGCTCGGGTTCCGACAGACGGCTCCAGGCAGCCCGGTGTTCGTCCGCGCCGAAGGGGCTTGCATGCGCCGGCAGCCCGTCGACGTCTACCCGGTGGCCGGTCAACTCGAGATAGGCCGGCGCGTAATAAGAGTTGCCGAGCACACGACGCACGACGGCGAGGCGGTCGTTGTCCATTTCGCCCTCGGCTTCGAGCGGTGTCACGGCCTGTGCCCAGAGACTGTCCCGGCGCCCGTCCCAATAGAACCAGTCCGCATGCGCGACGCCGAGCAATCCCGGTGTGTGGCGGCTCAACTCCTTGCTACCGACACCGAGTTTGAGGCCATCGGAGAACTTCAGCGCGGGTTTATGGCAGCTCGCACAGGCAATGTCGCCGCCGGCGCTCAAGCGCGGATCGAAAAACAGCGCCGCGCCCACGGAGGCCGCTCGCGGATCGCCGGAGAAACGGTTGCTCGGGTCCACCGGCGGTTCCGCCGAAAGCAGCAGCGAGCGCAGCAACGCGAGATCGCCGGCGGTCCAGTCGCCGTCGGTAGGCACCTCGCCTGCCGGCGGCGGTCTCACTTCGAAATCGAATACGATCTTGTCCGCGCCTTCCGGACCGACCACGCCGATGGCGAGCTGCCAGTGGCCTGCCATGTTGAAACGAACGCCGTCGATCAGGTAACGCCCGGCGTCCAATTGCCGGGTCACCCGCGGTTCCGACGGCAGGCCGTGACCGTGGCCGGGCATGCCGCCGTAGATACCGAGCTGCCGTGGAACGAAGGTCTCGCCGTCGGCGGTACTGAGCTCCAGCACCCAACGGTGCAGCGGGCCGATCGGTACGTTCGGCCCGTCCGGGCTCAGTGTGACGGTGTATTTGCCTTCGTCGGTGGTACCGCTCAAGCGCAAGGGCTCGGCATCGGCGTCGAACACGACGCCGAGAACCCAGACGAACAGCAGGCCGGCATATGGACGTCTATTCACCAACATCCACTAAGCTAAGGCGATTCGAAAATACGAATATTGCTGAACGTCGAATTGTTGCCCCCGCCTCCCTTGTCCTTGTCGTTGACGAACACCAGGTACATCGAGTTACCCGTGTAATACTGGCCGACCGGGATCTGCATCGTCATGCGGCCGCTGCCCGGATACGTGTCGAAGGCGCCGATACCCCAGCTCTGCGTGCCGTAGACGCGGAATACGCGGTTCGACGAGTGCGAGTTGTTCTCGTCGAAGCCGATGCCGTGGATCTCGCCCTGTGACGTCGACTCGAATTCGAACTCGATTACGGTATTCGGCGTGATCGTATAGGTCTGCGTCGTCCGCTTCCAGGTATTGTCCTGCACGTACAAGCCGGCGCCGTCCTCGACGACGGCGTAGGTGCCGACCTTGTCCTGCTTCGAATACGAAGTGATCGCCAGGCTGCCGAAGTCCACGCAGTCCGTGCAGCCCCCTGAGCCCTCCCAGCCGATGCTTGCCGTGACCCCGTCCAGCTCTTCCAGGTAGTACCCGAGCTGGGTGAGTTCCGTCGGCGTCAGCGACAAGCCGGTATGTGCCGCGACGGCCTCGGTCGTGTCCAGCGCCGAGCCGTCGTGCAGGTACGGCGCCGTTTTCCACACGCTGATCAGCGACGGTGTATCGATACCGTCGAGCGGACCGCCGAGCCGTCCGCCGCTGGACGGCTTGAGGGTGCCGACATCGTTCAGGTTGCCAATGCTGCTGTCGGTGTACCGTGGCGGCACGTGACAGCTATCGCAGCCTTTGTCGACGAATACCTGGCGTCCGAGCTCCGCGTCGGCGGACAGAGTGCCGTCCGCGTTGCGATACGGGCTGTCCGGGAACGAATCCAGGGAGCCGATGTAGGCGGCCAGTGCATCGAGATCGCTGCTCAGTCCGGTTTTCGGATCGCCCAGCGGCTCCGAACGGGTGCCGGAGAAAAAGTCCGAATCCGACATCAGGCCGGTTCCGCCGGCGAAGTTCCGTATCTGGCCCTCGAAGTCCTGGACCTCGTCGAAGTTGGCGCTCCAGTGCAGGAAACCGTGTACGGTGGCCGCGCGTCCCTCTAGTGTGATGGTGTTGCGCAGCCCTTCGCCCACGCCGGTGAAGTCCCAGATCCGGCCGTCCTGCCCGCCCTCGTTGTGACAGGACGCGCAGCTCATGTACGAGTCCAGCGCCAGGCGCGGGTCGCGTGCGTCGTAGAACAACTGCTTGCCGTTCAACACCTGGGCGCTGAGGCGCTCGTTGGCCACGGCATCCACGGTCGCGAGCAAGACCACCTGCAGCGTATTCTCGACGGTCACCCCACCGATGTCGAAGATCGTGACCGAACGATCCATGAAGTTGTGGGCATACAAGGTCCGGCCGTCGGCGGACACCGCGAGGCCCTGGGGGGCGCGCCCGGTATCGAAGCGCAGCAGCTCGACGGCCGTGTAGGCGTCGCTGATCGCAATCTCACGGTTGCCCTCGAGGGCGGTGAACAGGTACGCGCCGTGAGGACCGAACGCGGCGTGGCTGGCCACGCTGGCGTTGTCGTGGTCGATCCTGGCCCAGAACGCCTCGGTTGCGGCCGGCAGGTCGATCTTCGAGGTCACCGCGCGCACGGTCTGGTCGAAGGTCATGCCCTGTCCGCCCCGGAGCGCGCCCGCCAGTATGTTGTCCTGTTTGGACGGAACGAACGCCGCCGTCGCATCCGGCGACATCACCGCGGGGCCCAGATAGTTCGGCACGCCGGGCCCGGTGTGCTCGGAGACGCCGCGGTCGCTGTGCTTGAGCACGGCCGTGCCGGTTTCGACCATCGTGTCGGCCGTCACCGAGACCACTTCACCGCCGTAGAACAGGCCGCCCGATTGCACGATGGGCGCCGCGGTCCACTCGTCCGGCAACACCGGCGTGACGAAGCGCGATACCAGCAGGCGCAAGCCGTCGTCGCCGCCGATCGAGACGTGGCGCGGGCGCTGGCCTATGTAGGTCCGGGCGATTTCCGCACCCGTGGTCGCGTCCAGCTTCAATAGATCGCCGGTGGCTTCGAGAGCGACGTAGGCGGCATTGAGACCGTCGTGGAACACCAGGCCGTGCGGCTGCGACGCCGCCGGCAGCGCGATCGCCGATGTCACGACCAGCGACACGCTGTCGACGATCGATATCGATGCCGCCGTCTTGTTGACGACCCAGACATCGCCGTTCGGCGCCACCTGGACCGCAACCGGTTCGTCGCCGACAGGAATCTCGGCGGCCTTGGTTCTCGACACGGTGTCGATCACCGTCACCGTGTCGTTGTCCGGATTGACGTTCCAGGACTGGTTGCGGCCCTCGTGCAAGACGATGCTCGTCGAGGCGCTGGGCGCAAAAGCGACCAGCGGGTTGTGCACCAGTTGCACGAAAGTCTCGGTCGTCTCTTCGCCGGACATCGGGTCGCGGACCGTCACCGAAACGACGTAGCGGCCGGGCTCGGCGTACTGGTGAGACGCCTGGGACTGGGTCGTGAATCCGGTCTCCGGCGAACCGTCGCCGAAGTTCCAGTTGTACAGCAGGCCGGTGCCGCCGCTGGCAGAGACGTCGAAGTTGACGGCGGTTCCGACCACCTCCGGCGCCGGGTCGACCGGGCTGACCGTCAGCGGTTGGTCCAGCGCCGTTTCCAGCGCCAGGTAGGCCACCTGCTCGGTCGTGTGCGCTCTCTCGGAATCGCGAATCTGATCTTCGTCGATCGCCAGGTCGATGGCGCCGCCGTTCAGCGGATCGCTGCCGTAAAGTACCGGCCAACCGCCGTCGCCGCCGTCCATGCCGCTGGACGATAGTACGACGACGTTCGAGTTGCCGCCGATCGTGTAGCTGTACGGCGGCGCCGTGCCCACGCCTGCGACCACGTCGCTGCCGAGCGCCGCCCTCAGGCCGACGGATCCGATCTGGCCGCTGCCGGCTTCGAACACCATGTAACCGACGGTCTCGTTCGCCCGGCTTCTAGCCGAGTCTTCGCCCACATGGCGGCCCGCATGAAACGCGCCGGCGTTCGGCGGCCCCGTCCTGTTGCCGTTGGATGCCCAGAACGAGCTCCAGCGTGCATCGTTGGCCGTCATGACCTGGCCGATGACGACCGGATTCTGGTAACTCTGCAGATACGACCGGCTTTCTCCGGCCCAGCCGCTCCTTCGAGCCACGACGGTGGAGTTGAACTTGGCCACTTCCATCGTGATTCCGCCGCTGACGTACGTGCCCACCTCGGCAACGACGTAGTGAACGGTGACCGGCGCGACCGGTGCGCCGTCGCCCGGGTTTTGTACCTTGAGCTCGAACTGGCTGCCGCCTGCGTTTCGAATGCGCGTCACCAGCGGTGGGCCGGCGTTGGTATAGGCCGGGGTCGCGATCACGACCATGTCGTTGTAATTCTCCGGCAGCGATATCCTCGACCAGTTGTCGTCGACGTTTTGCGCAATGCCGGCATGGATTTTCGGATCTGTCGGCGGATCTACGGGCGGATCTACGGGTGGATCCGTCGGCGGGCCGGCGCTAAGGCTCTCGATGGACAGGTAGGCGCCCGGTATCACGTTAGTGGCCGAGTCGCCGGGCTTTTGCCAGCCGACCGCGAGGTTGTCGCCGCCGCCGCCTTCTTTTTGCAAGGCTTCGATGAAGTAACTCTCGCCGGCCACCAGGGGAATCGGCGCCGACGCCTGCTCGGGGAATTTGGTCCAGTTTCTCGGCGGCGTCCAGCCGGGCACGTGGGCAATCCGTGTCTTGTTGGCGGGATCGTCGTCGCTGCTGAGCCAGAGCTCGCCGTTGTCGTCGGACGCGATCCAGAACCGGTAGTCGCCGCTCACGTCAGGCGTCAGATAGCCGTGGACGCGGGTTCCATAGTCGTTGGCGATGTTGCTCGGCGTTTCGAACGACGTGACGATTTCGCTGCCGGTAGGCGAGTCGGGATAGTTGGGGCTGCCGGTGAGAGCGCCGATCGTCGTGCCGCCGATGCCGTTCCACCAGTCGCGCCGGATCTGGCCCTGACCCTGTCCGAACACGACCCAGTCGAAGGACCTCGAGCGGCTGCCCTCGTCATTGTCGTTGACCGTAACCGAGACGGTGTAGGTTCCGGCGGTCGTCCCCGCACCCGTGATCGAACCGGTGCCGGGGTCGATCGACAGACCGGGCGGCAGGCCGTTCGCACTGTAGGTGAGCGGGTCGTCGTCGGCGTCACCCGCCGTGACCTGAACGCTGGCGCTCTCGTTGATGCCCGAGCTCTGGTCCGGAAGCTGGTTGATCCACGGCATACCCGAGGTATTCGCCTGTACGACGTGCGCGACCGACGGCACGCCGTCGCCGTCCATGGCGAACAGCATCCAGTAACCGGCCGTCAGTACGTTGATGTTGCTGTTCGCCGTCAGCCGGTAGCTGCCCGACGATACTTCGGTGAACGGAACCTGGATGAAGCGGACGTCGGTATTCATCCCGTGCGTCGTCGAGCTCATCTTCACCATGCTGAAGCCGCTCATGCCCGGCGTCGCCGACACGTCGAAGACCTCGCCGCTGGAAATCCGCCCCGGCGCCGCCGAGATGTCGGGCCGCGGGGCCAGGTTGCCGCTGTTGTCGAAAAGATACGGTGGACTGTAGATTTCGCCGTCCATGTGGCTCGAGCCGTTGCAGGTGACGCTGCCGGCGCAATAACCGCCGCCGGCCGCGAGCACCCGGCCGTCGACGAGCAGCAAGGCGATCGAATGATAGTTTCTCGGCGTCGCCATCGATGCCCCGCGCCGCCACTGGCCGGTCTCGGGGTTCCAGATCTCGGTGGCGAGGATCGTGCCGTTGTCGCTGAACTTGAGGCCCGAGGTATTGCCGCCGACGACCAGCACCTCACCGGTCGGCAGCATGACGCCATTGTGGAACTTGCGGGCGAACTCCATTGGCGCCGTAAGCTGTACGACCGGCGTCGGCTGGTTCAGGTCGACCGTGAAAGCCTGGTTGGAGCTCGCGATGTTGTTGCCGGCGATCCAGCCGCCCGCCGTCAGGATCTTGCCCTCGTCGTACATGATCGAGGTGCCGTGCTTGTGATACCAGTCGGTGAACTCGGGGCCTACCTGGGTGAAGCTGCCGTTTCCGGCGGTATCGATGTAATGCATCTTGGGGGTCGGACCGGAATGGAATATCTGTCCGTTCGGCGCGACGTGGAGAATGGGCCACCATCGACTCTCGCCGTGCGACCCCGTCGAAAAGTAATCATCCAGAACCATCGTATTGAAGTCGATGCCGTTTTTTATCTGCCAGCCGTCCTGGACGTTCCAGACCTCCGGATAGCGCGGTTGGCTCGCGGTGCCGATAGCGGTCAATATGTCGCCTTCGGCGGTTGCGATCGTGGTTGGATACCAGCGACCGCCGGAAGGCATGTTTTCGATCTGCACCCATTGATCGTTGCGAAAATCGAAAATACTCGTCCATGGGCTGTTGGTCTGGTTGCGGCCGCCGTTGACGAATACGCGGCCGTCTTCGAGCATGGCCAGATGCGCACAGAACATGTTGTGCGTCGGATGGAAGATCTCCTCGAACACGCCGGTGGCCGGGTCCCAGGTGGCGCTGTAGGTCTGTTCGGTGCTTGGCCAGATGTCGCGCTCCGAACCCGACCAGGTCAGCACTCGTCCGTCGGGCAGGTTCGCCGCCGACACGGCGATGTGGGGCCAGTCGATGACCGCACCCCATTGGCCGCCCTCCCACGGGTCTTCGGGACCGGCAAGGACATCGAGCGGCGCCAGCAGGATCGGCAACAGCAACGGCGGTAGAACGGTGGACAGGCGGGTCGGTCGAATGGGATCTTCGATCGCGGGCTTGAACATCACGGCACCTCGAACGGCGTTTGTTCTTTGAATCAGTCGAGAGCCCCATCTCCCCGGGGCGCACGCGGTAAGTCGTGGTTTTATCCTTTGATCGAATGCAAAAAGCACACCAGGGAAGATTTCCTTACGGCATACAATTGCTTGTGCGTCGCCGGCCTCGATTACGCGGTGTTTTTTTATGGAAAATCGTAAACGGGGCCGACAGTTAGCCGACGCTCTTTTCCGACGCGCGCTTGTATCGGGTCTACTGTGTCAGCCGCTTATGTAGAATGACTACACTGCGTTCCTTCCGCCTTGCCGGGCGGCAACACAGCACCGGCAGGGATCATGCGCATAGCGTTAAAAGGCCCCAGTTATGTCGTCTCCCTGCATCGGCCGGCGGATCGCCCAGCTCAATACGAAGCGCGCGCCTCCCAATGCAGCCGATTCGCCAACCGACACGCTACCGGCATGTAACTCGACGATGCGCGATACGATTGCAAGCCCCAGTCCGTAGCCGCCGGTATCGCGGTTGCGGCTGTCGTCCAGCCGGGTGAAGGCCTTGAATACGGACTCGCGCTCCGATGCCGGGATACCCTCGCCGTCGTCGTGCACCTCGATTCGCCAGTACCCGTCGCTCGTGCCGACACGGCAGCGAATCCGGCTCTTGGCATAACGACCGGCGTTACCGAGGAGATTGCTCACCGCAAGGCCCATCAGATGCGGGTCCATCCAGACCGCGTCGAGGCCGTCGTCCGTCACGAGCTCGAGCGTCTTGCCGGGGTGATGGAGCTTATCGCGCACCTCTGCCAGCCAGGGCTCGACCGGCACCGGTTGCCAGTTCATGCGCAGGTCGGGATGATCCAGGCGCGCGTAGTCGAGCATCGTTGCGATGAGCTGGTCGATCTCCTGCACGTCGTCGTTGAGGTCGTCGATTCGCGCCTTGAGCGTCACATCGGCATTGTTTTCGATGACCGCGAGCGCAAACCGGATACGCGCCAGCGGCGTGCGCATCTCGTGTGACAATGCCGCGATCAGCTCTTTCTGGCTTTGTATCAGGCCGCTCAGGCGTGCCGACATGTCGTCCAGGTTGCCGGCGAGGCTCGTGAGCTGCGTTGTCTTTTCCGCCGTGGACAAGGGTTCCCGGTAGTCCGCCGCAAAACGTTGCGCGTCCGAGGCGATCAGATTCAGGTCCTTCAGCAACGGACGCAGCCAGAGGCCGACGACGACGAAAATCGACAAGTAAAACAGCGGCGGCAGCAAACGCAGCACCAGGCTTTCATGTGCCGTCTCGACCGGACCTAGATAGATCAGCTCATCGAGCATCGGCGCGGCGTAGAGAAACGTCCGGTTGCCGTTCGCATCCACCAGTGTTTTGATCGTCAGCTCGGTTTCCGTCGCCGCCGCAACGGCATCGCGATCGAGGAGCCGGATCGTAAAGCCGATGTCCTCGCTCAGAGTTTCGGCAAGCGCGTCCCGCCGTTCCGGCCGTGCTGCGGCGAGCTCGTTTTCGATCAACCGCAACGCGATCTCGGGCCACCGATCCTCGTCCGGAGCGAGCGAAGATTCGAGATAGCCGAAACCCAGATCCAGCAGAGCGGCTACCGACAAGAGCCCGGCGACCAGGAACAGATACGATCGAAAAAGCAGCGTCCGATGCCGGCCGAACAGCCCGGGCTTCACGCCGGCTCCCAGGCATCGGGTACCAGCAGATAGCCTTTGCCCCAGACGGTCTTGATACGCGCCGGCCGGGTCGCACTGTCGCCGAGCTTGCGGCGCAGCTTGGAGACACGTCCGTCGATCGAGCGGTCCAGGCCGTCGTACTCGATGCCCCGCATGGAACGAAAGATTTCTTTTCGGCTGAGCACCTTGCCGGCGTTACGCGCGAGCAGGCACAAAAGCTCGAATTCCTGCGTGGTCAGCTCGACCTCCTCGCCGTCCAGCCACACCTGCTGCGAGGCGTCGCTGACCCGGAGGCCGCCCAGGACGATATCGGTCCGGGTCTCCGCCGGTGGGGCCGTCCGCTCGGTCCGGCGCAGCAGTGCGCGGGTTCGGGCCAGGAGCACCATCGGGTCCACGGGTTTTGCGACATAGTCGTCGGCGCCTGCCTCGAGCCCTATGACCTGGTCGATGTCGGAGTCTCGCGCCGTGAACATCAGTATCGGTCCATCGAAAATCTGCCGCAGCTCGCGGCACACGCTCAGGCCGTCCGCGCCCGGCAACATCAAGTCGAGCAGCACGACCCGCGGCCGTTCGTCCCGGAAGCGCGCGAGCGCGCGATCGCCGCGCGACTCCAGCGCGACACTCAAGCCGTTTTGTCGAAAATACTCGGCGGTGAGCTCGGCAAGGCGCCGGTCGTCCTCGACCAGCAGGATGTCGACGGCGTCGCCGCTCAAAGCAGGTCCCATACGTGGCGCGTCCGCCGCCGTCGCCGCCGGTCGTCGCTGTCCATCCGGACGACTTCGACCGTCACCGAATCGAGGGGCGGCTCGCTTTCGCCTTCATTGATCATGTAGCTGAAATTCTCCGCGACGCTGCGCTCGTCGGTAAGCCGTCCCGCGCGCTGCTCTCGCCAGCAGCGCAGCGGCGTTTCGTCGAGGTTGCTAAGGACACAATAATAACCCCGCCGCTCGCTTCGCCACGTCACGTGAAAGACCAGATCGCAAACCGGCGTGCGCCGGTCGACGATACAAAGGAGCGGCCTGACGGTAATCTCGGCGGTCTCGGCGGTCTCGGCGGCCTCGGGGTCGTCGGCCGCTGCCGGCGTCGTCAGCGACAACAGCAACAGCAGCAGCACCACGGCCAGCAGCATCGTCGTGAGGAACCGGGTGATGAACGCTTGCATCGTCTTAGAACCGGTAACGGATACCGGCGAAGTAAGCGAGAACTTCGCGGTCCTCGACGACTGGGCTGTCCGCCGCCTCGTCGTTCAGCCGCTCGTACTCGGCGGCCAGCGCCAGGGCCCAGTGGCGGGACAGGTAATAGGACAGCACGAG
Source organism: Woeseiaceae bacterium (assembly GCA_028279985.1). Classification (GTDB taxonomy): domain Bacteria; phylum Pseudomonadota; class Gammaproteobacteria; order Steroidobacterales; family Woeseiaceae; genus UBA1847. The sequence goes on along the minus strand of JANQMR010000011.1, from coordinate 254,751 downwards.
GCGGCCCCGCAGGTTGATTCCGGCATCGGCCTCGTAGCTCGGCAGGGCGATGCTGGATTCCTCCGGCCTGATGCCCCAGTAGTAGTCGTTGAGGGCGGCGCTCTTGAAGCTCAGCCCCACCGAGGGTTCGATGTACCAGCGCCCGTCGCGCAGGCCCAGGCCGTAATTCAGGTCGAGTTCGTAACCGTCGTGTTTGCCGCTCACGTCATGGTGCGCGGTGAACTGCAGATGACCCCAGGGTCCGTCGCTCAACAACTCGAACCCCGCTTCGACGGCGTAGTCTCGGTCCGGCACCTGCAACGCGACTTCGGCGTCGAGTACCTCGCCGGTGAGACCGATGTTGACGAAACGGGTCTCGGTCCTGCCGAAGAATACCCGGTCGCTGTTGAAGCGGGCGACCAGGCTGCCGGTGACGAGTTCATTGTCGGCGAAGCTGTAACCGAGATCGCCGTTGTCGAAAAAAAAGCGCTCGCCGAACCACGCGATGTCGATGTCGATGGCGATCGGGATGTCGTCGGACAATACCAGCGGGTTGCTGCGCTCGCCGTAACCCGCGGCAATACCCAGCCGCCAGGGAGATTCGGAAGATTCGGCGGCCGATGCGGACGCCGTTAACGGAAGTAACGTTAACAGGAGGAATAATAAACAGAGATTCGATGGCTTCATGTCGGTGCTGCCTCGAGGCCTGCGGCCGCAGATCGTAACCGGGCGATTGTGACAGCGGCGGCTTGGGTGGCCGTTAGGGAAGGTGTATGAAAATTGTCGAATAATGTAAAGCGTGCCGGGCCGAAGTACACAAATTTCGACAATCTCGCCGAACTTTTGCAACAGACTGTCATCGTGTAGCCGCGTAGCCTGTCCTCAGCCACACTCAGCCACAGAAGGGAGAACACCAGAATGAACCGCACTTTGCTTGGGACAGTGCTCGGGTCGGTCGTGTTGGCAGTCGGTGGCTGTGACGGCTCGGTGCGCATCGACCTCCGCTCCGAGCCGGCCGCCGGCATGCTGGTCAGGGTCGCGGCGCCGGACGACCTGGAACGCTCGATCAAGGCCGGTCTTACGGCCATACAGGGCGGTACGGAGCAGGCGGCGCTGGCGGCCGGGGCGCGGGGCGGCGACGTTTCCATCGACGGCTTCACCGGCACGTATACGCAAGAGAAAAACGTCGACGAGTTCGACGCCGTCCGTTACGACGGTTCACACCTGTACGTCGCGCCGCGGCGGCGCTTGGGCTGCTGTTTCGTCATGGACACCGGTCAGGGCGACGCTGCGGTGGACGCGGGCGGCGATCCCGAACCGTCGATCCGGATCCTGGCCACCAACCCGGTCGACGGCACCGCAACGCTCGAGAGCCGCATTCCGCTCGAGGAAGACCTCACGGTACAGGGGATGTATCTCGCCGAGGATCGCCTGTTTGCGCTGACCGCGGAGGCCTATTACGGTGGTTTCGGCGGTTTCTGGGCCGACATCGCGATCTGGGCGCCGGAGAAGCTTGGATATCGTTCCTATGACGTGAGCGACCCGGCGGCCCCCGCGCTCGAAGTCGATGTCGGCATCGACGGTGTGTTCGTCGAAAGCCGGCGGGTTGGCGACACCGTTTACATCGTGAGCCGGTATGCGCCGTGGATAGACGGCTTGACCTACGAGGTCACGACATCCGAGCAGCAGGCGCACAACGAGGCCTTGCTTGCCGACGTCACGCTGGATGAGCTGTTGCCGACGATTACGATCGACGGCCAGGCGCAGACGCTGGTCGATCCGGTGCGCTGTTTCATTCCGAGCGACGAGGACGAAGTCGGTCATCCGGTGATCACGACCGTCACCGCGGTGCCGATCGACGACCCGACCGCGTTCACGGCGACCTGTTACAACGGTCAAGCCTACGGCGCCTACGTGTCCGGGAAAGCAATCTACTTCACCGAGATTGTCGCAGGCGGCTCGTCCGGCCGGGCGGAGAAGACCGAGACGCGCATTCACAAGTTCGCGCTGGACGGCGCCGTGCTGGACTATCGCGGTTCGGCCGAGATCGAAGGCCAGGTTTGGCGCGGCGGGCAGGCGGATTTCCGGATGAGTGAGCACGAGGGCGATCTGCGGGTCATGGCTTCGTCGTACGACTGGAACGATCCGGATTTTGCGGATCACAGGCTGGTCGTGCTGCGCGAAGCCCAGGGCCGGCTCGAGCTGGACGTCGTCTCGGAGCTGCCGAATGCTCAGAGGCCGCAGGAGATCGGTAAACCCGACGAGGACCTGTACGGGGTCCGCTTCCTGGCCGACCGCGCTTACGCCGTCACGTTCGAGCGTATCGATCCACTGTACGTGATCGATCTGTCCGATCCGGCCGATCCCTCGATCGCGGGTGAACTCGAGGTGACGGGCTTCTCAGACTTCCTGCACCCGGTTTCGGACGATTTGTTGCTCGGTCTCGGCACCGCCAACGCGACCGGCGCGGTCAAGCTCGAGCTTTTCGACGTGTCGGACCTGACCCGGCCTTTGTCACGGGGCAGTGTCACTTTTAACGATTATTCGTTCAGCGAGGCCAGGTACGATCGCCATGCATTCACCTACCAGGCGGATGTGAACGGTGTCGACCGCTTGGCGATCCCCGCCACCATCCCTAGGGAAGTGGGTATCTTCGGCGTCTACGAAACCGGCCTCTACCTGTTCGAAATTCACGACAAGGACAGGCCGGCGCTGAGTAGCCTGCTGGCGGCGGGTTCGGTGCATCCGCCGATGCATCCCGACATGCCCTTCAGCGAACGCAGTCGCGCCTTCCTCCACGGCGATACGATTTACTACGTTCGCGACGAGGAAGTGTGGGGATCGTTCTGGAATGCACCCCAAATCGTCAACGGGCCGTTCTGACGCTAAGGGTCTCTGCACTAGGCGGTAAACCGAAGACGCGGTCCGAGATCGCGGTCACGAGTTCAGGGACTCGCCCAGCGCAATGGTGGTTTCGAGCAGGCGGTAGCGGCCACGGTCGTGCCTCTACTCGAACCGGCCGTCGAGGGCTGACCCGGATCACCGGGCGGCGCTGAAATTGACGCACAACTGTTCGGTTTCCGGTTCGGTAAGGGCTTCGCCGAGCAGTTCGCATTGGCGGCCTGTCGGGTTTTCCTGACAACAGACCCCGGTGCTGAGGTACCGGCAGTTCAGGCAGGTGCCGAAGGCCTTTTTGCCGTGATGCTCGGCGATCGCCCGAAGCATGCAATCCAGACCGTGGCCCATCACCTGGCGCGAGGTGTTCGACAGATTGCCGGCGGCGGCCACCAGGTTTTCGAAGGGGTCCCGGGCGAGCAGCGTACGTGCGCGCCGGGTCAGGTCGAAACGTACGCTGCGCCGGTCGCGCGTCGAACGCTCCCGGTGCAAGTATCCGTTCTCGACCAGGCTCTTTACCGTTTGGGATGCCGTGCCGCGGGTCGTTGCGTGGAACTCCGCGAACGCCGAGACGGTACGCGAGAAACGATTGGCGCGGGAGAAGTAGCGTAGCGCCGTCCACTGGGCGGGGGTCAGTCCTTCGGCGAACCCGTCTCCATAAACGAGCCGGCCGAGCCGAGCGACCAGCTCGGCGACCGCTCGCTCGTTCGTTGCGGGCTGTTTAGGCATCGCCAAATAGTAGCGTTTGCGAACTATCTTGACAATACGGCCGGTGGAAAGTAGTTTGGAAACGCTACTAATTGCCTTGCCAGCGGAGCCTGCCAGTGGTCACACCAGTTCGTGTCCCAAGCCGCGGGGTACGCGTGCCGGGAGCGTTGTTTCGCGGCATGGGTGTCCTTTATCTGCGACTCAATCCGGAATCGTCGCGGGAGTCCCTTGCGCGGAACCTGCGCGACTACCTGGAGGGAACAGGGGTGCAATATCACATGCGCAGCCTGAAGCGGCAGTTGAGCGGCGGAGTGGCCACCGTTCCGGAAAGCGTCCAGCAGGCAATGCAGGACATGCTGCTGCGTGACACCAGTATGCAAACGCCGGCAGATATCGAATTCGCCTTGTGGTCTGCGGGTCTTGCCGTGGTCACGGACCGGCGCCGGTCCGCCTATGTGTCGGCCGAGCGGATTTTGCCGCTGACACAGCTCTGGCTGATACTGAATCCCGCGCGCTCTAGACGGTCCCTGGCGGCGACTTTGTCGCGGCGGCTCGCGCGCCGCGGCATCGATCTCAAAGTCGATCTGCTCCAGGTCGTGCTTGCCGGACGGCAGCCCACCGCACGCCGCGAGATCCTGGAGGAGCTTCTCCGGATGCTCGAAGCCCATGGTGTCGCATCGGAGAGTGAGGCCGTCACGCGTTACGTCGAACATGCCTCGGATATCGCCGGATACACGGCGGCAAGACGACTCGAGCCTGTGCAGCGCCTCTTGTCCCTGGTGCTGGCGTGGAAGGTCCATACGCGAAAGCCCTCGTTGCGGCAGCTTGCGTTCAGGCTCAAGGATCGCTTGTCGGCGCGCGGGCTCCACTTGAGTGCGGCTCGGATACAGGTGGCGCTGGCGGGCAAGACCAAAACCGTTCGCGCCGCCCTCGTCTTGGAGATGGAAGCCTTGCTTCGCACGGTATTGCCGGAAGGGCAGGAGCTGTCGGCGGCCATAGCCGCGGCCGCCGCGGATCGGACCCGGATCGACGATCTGCGATGGGTGGACGCACGCCGCGTGTCCGTGCTCGCGAAACGGTGGCTGTCCGCAAATCCCGGCGTGTCGATGCGCCAGCTTGCCATTCGGGTGGCGGAGACGGCGCGACGCCTCGGGTATTCGACCTCGTCGAACACCATTCAGCCGATACTGGGAGGGCACAAGAAAAAAGCGCGGGGCTTCGTCTACCGGGCGATGCTGAAGCAGCTTTCGGGCCGCCGCGAGCAGGCGGCGGCAGCGCCCATACCGCCGCGCCGACATTTGCGAAACACCCAGGTAGTAGCGTTTCGAAACTACATTGACAAGCAGGAAGCCCTCGAGTAGCTTGGCTGCCCCGTCACCGGCCGGGTGGCGGGTCCGAAGTGAGTACCGGCAGGAGTTCCGATGTCCATAGACGAACACTCGCAAGCGGCGATCGAATCCGTCCTGAACGCACATCCCGTCGTCCTCTTCATGAAGGGCAACCGGTCCCGGCCGCAATGCGGTTTTTCAGCCCGGACTGCGGGAATACTCGATACGCTCCTACCCGATTACGCGACCGTCGATGTCTTGCAGGACGCCTCGCTGCGCGAAGCGATCAAAGCTTACGGTCAATGGCCGACCATCCCCCAACTCTACGTCGACGGTACGCTGATTGGCGGCTGCGACATCGTCAGCGAGTTGTTCGAGCGTGGGGACCTCTACGGCGTATTGGGGATCGAGCGGCCGGAACCGACAGTGCCCCGAATCCATGGCTCCGACGCCGCGCTTGCGGCAATCCGTAACGCATTGCAACAGGAGGATGGAGCGGCGCTGCACGTGCAAATCAGCGCACGCTGGGAAGTCCGTCTGGACCTCGGGCCTCCCCGGGAGCAGGCGGTTCGGGCCGACATGTCGGGTATCCCGGTATTCATGGACCCGAGTACGGCCGGGCGCGCCGACGGTCTGACCATCGATGTCGTCGACAGCTTGCAGGGCAGCGCATTGCATTTCGATATTCCCAATGCGCCGCCGGCCGTTCAGCCCATGAGCGTGACCGAGTTGAAGCGCCGGCTGGACGAAGGCGGGAACTTGCGGCTGCTGGACGTGCGCGGGCCCGCCGAGCGGCAGATGGCGAGCATCGCGGCCGCGATACCGCTGGACGAGGCCGCCGAAAACGAAATCCGAAACCTGCCGGCCGACACCCCGCTCGTGTTTCAGTGTCACACCGGCGTCCGCAGTCGCGCCGCCGCCGAACGCTTCCGGCAACTCGGGTACAAAGACGTCTACAACCTCGAAGGCGGTATCGAAGCCTGGTCGATCGAGATCGATTCGAGCGTGCCGAGGTATTAAAACCTGCAACACTACGGCAGTGACGCCTGCTGCCGTGTCGAACCGCGTTGTGCAATCGCTTCCAGGATAGCCGATACGAGCTTCGCCCTGGCCGGTGTTTCTTCGGCATCGTCCACGCCTGAATCGGCGACGACATTGCCGCTGCCGATTTCCTAACCCACCGTTTTCGTCATCCGGCCGAAACAGAATCGTCGTGCGTGAGGCGATTCGCCGGTCTTCTACGCTTATACCCATGACGGCACAGAAACGCCCGGCCGGAGCGGACGCCGTAATGGACTATGTCGAACGATCGTGAAAAACAGTATTGCGTGATCGATCACACCAGCGAGAAAGGCGACCGTGAGCGCAGGAACCCGAATTACGCCGCACGCCGGCAGGCTACGCGTCGCCGCGCGGAGATGGCGGATCGGGCGGTTCACGGCACGGGCCTCGCCGACGATTCGCCGACGGCGGTCCCACAGGTGGACACAACGGCGCACCCGGCGGTGATCTCAGTCGTGGACCCGGCAGTGGACCCGTTAATGGACCCGCTAGTGAACGCATTGATGGACAAGTTGCCGACCATGCCGGACCGACGCAGGAACCCGGATCGGCGAGGCGGCTGAGCACGCTTCCCGGCAGTTCCACCCCGGGCCAGCTCCACCCCGGACTGTCCCCCTGGCAGTTTGGGACTATTGGGCCGCGAAAGCGGCCCTTTTTTATCTACCTTGGTCTATCTACCTTGGTCTATCTACCTTGGTTTATCTACTTTGGCCGTAACGGAACGCGGCCGGGGCGATGATCGCAACGGACAACCGCAACGACGGCTTCGAACAGGCGTGTTTTCGCTACACAAACGACTGTTCGGTGTCGCACACCTGCGGGTTTGACCAAACATAATGCCCCAACTATGCTAAAGGCGTCGCACAAACAAGATTAGTGGGTACCTGACCCCAGAACGAGCGACCGACGGCCTGCCATGCGTCACGGCGGGCATCCTTGATTCGGCGGTGGCGCCGCCAGAAAACAGGTAGGGCCGATGGCTTGAGCGAACCGGCACTGAAAATTGGCCTTTTCGGCTGCCCTACCGCATTACACACGCGCACCGGACAGTTCGTACCGCTCGGCCGTCCGTCCCGCTTGTTGATTGCCTGTCTGTTGCTGCAGGGGCGGCGTCCGCATCGCCGCGAACTGATCGCGGACCGCCTGTGGCCGTTGGCGACTCCCGAGTCCGCGACGAGGTCGTTCAGAACCGCGTTATGGCGCCTGCGCCGGGTACTGGAACCCGTCGGCATCGAGAAGGGCACGTACGTCGTCGTCTCCTCGAACGGCGAGGTCGGCTTCAACTGGGAAAGCAGCTTCACCGCCGACGTGCTGGAGCTCGAGACCGGCGTCCGTGCCTTCGAGGATGATGCATCGACGATGCCGGCCGATCGCCGGATCGCGACGCTCAAGGCTGCGTTGGACCAGTACAGCGGCGACCTGCTCGAGGGTTCGGTCGAGGACTGGGTGATCTACGAACGCGAAAGGCTGAGGCGCCTGTATCTCAGGGGGCTGAACGCGCTGTTTCGTGCGATGGCGGAGGCCGGCCGGCCCAGGACTGCGATACGTTACGGACGGAAGATCCTGGAGCTCGATCCGGTACGGGAATCCACACACCGGAGAATGTTGCGTTTGTACGCCAAAAGCGGCCAGCACGAGCAGTCGATCAGCTTGTATCGCGAACTGGTGGAGCGGCTCAGGAGCGAGCTCGGCGTCGCCCCCACCAGAGCAACCCGCGAGGTCTACGAAGCGGTACTACGCTCACGGACCGATTCGCCGTCCGATTCGTCGTCCGATTCGCCGGACGGCATCACCGATGGCCGGCAACCGGACCTGGCCGATCAAATGCGGAGTTGTCTCGATGACTGCGACGCAGCCCGGGTACAACTCAAAGACGCATTGTCACGCCTGCGCAATCTCCTGAACCAAGGCTGATTACCAAGGCTGACTATCAAGGCCGATTTTCCGAGCCGTTACAAGGCGCCGAGCCAAGGTGACACCGCTGTGATGCCGCCGTGACGGCCGCGTGACGCCCTAGCCGTAGAACATCCCCATGACACGAACGCCGGAATGGCGCCCGCGTGCACGAGTCCGGCGGATCACGCGTGCATCGGACGTGGGCCGACATGGCTGCCACGGCCTTCGCCACGCGATTTCGATATCTCGCCGAACCGACACGGTAACGGACGAGATTCACGGGCTGCCGTAGTGACCGCCGGGGACGACGACCGCCGGGAAACCGGTGCCGAAGAAGAAGATGAGGAAGACGTCTTTATTGTTCGAGTGCGTATGGAGACGGTCGAAAACACACATGAACCCAAAGCCATGCGGGGCAGGGTCGAGCATCTGCCGTCACATCACGCGCGCTACTTCCGCGACTTCGAGGTGCTGTTCGAGTTTATCGTCAGCCGGATATGGCGGTGACGGGTTGATTGAATGATCGAGGCGGCAATAGAACACATCACACGCCAGGCCAACGAATACCTTCGCAGGCGTTTCGAAATGTCCGAGGACATGGTCGTGCTGTCTGGCATACAGGAGCAGGACGGCAGTCTCTCGCCGCAGGTGTTCAACAAGGTCGTCGTGTTCCTAGTCAGCGTCGAGCGCGACGCGACGTTCCGCGAAGCGGCGACGCCTGTCGAGCCCGGCAAGGGCCGCAGGGTTTTGCGGCAGCCGCCGATCTGCTTCAATCTCTACGTCATGGTCGCCGCGCATTTCAGCGCGGCCAATTATCCCGAGGCCTTGAAAGTCCTGTCGAAGGTCGTCGAGTTCTTTCAGGCCAGGCCCGTCTTCGATCGTCACAATTCTCCGTCGCTGGACCGCGGTATCCAACGGCTCGTCATCGACGTGGAAAACCTGAGCCTAAGCGACCAGGCGATACTCTGGGGCTCGCTCGGCGGCCGTTACCTGCCCTCGGTCCTCTACCGCATCCGGATGATCGCGATCGACAGCGCCGCCGTGCACGGCCAGGTCAGCGAACTCGATACGACCGCGACGGAGCTCGTGTCATGAAGCCCGGGAGCAGGCCGCCCGGCGTCAGGCCGGACAGTAGACCCCGCAACAGGCTGGACAATAGGCCCAGACAATAAACCCAGACAATAAACGATGAGCCGTTACGCGCCCCTGTTCCACCTAGCCGTGAGCCACGAGTTTTTCGAGGCCGGCCGGATTCGCGGCCTTACGCTGGCCCCGACAAAAACGTCTGCGCATGCGATCGCCAATCTCGGTCTGTTGTACCGAGCCGACCGGCCTGGCGGCTCGGTTTTTTACGATAGGGACCGGCCGGACGGAATCAGGCTCGCCTGCGCCGATCCGGAGCAGGCGCTGGTGCTCGAGTTCGCCGGCTTCTCCGGCGACCCGGATTTCGGTTTCTACACGGATCGAAGTCCCGGAACGCTATCGTCGATTTTCGTGTTTCGAAACGGCCGGCCGCCCGACGGGCTTACCGAGCGACTGCATGAAACCGAGCACGCGTCGGCGGCGGACGTATCCGACTTCGACGAGCGTGCATACCGGCGGGAACACCGGCGTGCCGTACCGCCCGATTTCCTCGTCCGTATCCGGATCGGCGGTGAATCCACGCCGCTCGAAGAGCTCGTCGCGGCGCCGCGGCGTTACAGCATCGCTTTTGCCGCAGCAAGCAGCTTCTGGAAGTACTACCTGATCGGCGCGCATCCCGCCGAGGCCTATCGAATCGGCGGCGCTCCCGGCATCGCCGAGTTCTCCGAACGGCCCGCGGAGTCGCTCGCGGATGCCACGCCGGTCAGGACCTTCGTGTCGGACCGCGCCATCGCTTTGCGGGAGCGATACGCGGCCGTACCGCAGCTTCGCGCCGGCGACCTGTCCGAGGACCGGCTACTCATCCGGCACCTGCCAGTAGCGGCTGCCGATTGTCGAACGAGCGCCGCGGCCGACAACAACGGTGCTTTTGTTTCGGAGTTGTATGTCAACTTCTGATTGTGAATAGGAGGCCGTGATGGCGATGAAAACTCCCGGCGTGTATATCGTCGAAAAAAACGCGTTCCCGAACTCTGTCGTCGAAGTCGAAACCGCGGTTCCGGCATTCATCGGCTACACCGAGAAGGCGGACAACCAGGGAAAACCGCTCAAAGGCAAACCCTGTCGTATCAGCTCGATGGCCGAGTATCACAAATACTACGGCTTCGGGCCCAAGCCGGTGTTCTCGATCGGTCCGGCCGGCGACGGTGAACCGGACGTCGTGCTTCGAGCCGCCAACGGCGGCGGCGCACAGGCCCTTCGTCTGGACCAGCAGGCCGGCCGATACCTGCTGTACTACTCGATGCTGCACTTCTTCCAGAATGGCGGCGGTCCCTGTTACGTCGTATCGGTCGGCGGTTATTCGGACGATATCGACCCCGACGCGCTCAAGAACGGGATCGACACGCTCGTCAAGGAACAGGAACCGACGATGGTGCTGGTGCCCGAAGCCGTATTGCTCGGCAACGACGACGGTACCCGCCCGGCCGACGAGGCCAACGCCGCTTGCATCGACGTACAGCAGCATGCCCTGATGCATTGCGGCCAGAAAATGAAAAACCGGATCGCGATTCTCGACCTCTTCCGCGGCTGGAAAGACCGGCACGACCCGAACGGCGACCCGGTCGCGGCGTTTCGCGACAAACTCGGAATCAACTCACTGGACTACGGCGCTGCCTATTATCCGTGGGTGAATACCAATATCACGACCGAAAAAGACGTCGGCTACGAGAACGTCGACGCCGGCTCCTTGCAGACGCTATTGAAGCAGGAGCTCGGGTTGCCGGAGGAGCCGCCCGAGCCGGCGGAAGACGAAAAACCCGGCGAACGCGCCGAGCGGGTCCGCATCAAGCAACAGCTCGACGCAGTCAATGCGATCGCCAAGGACCTGAGCGGTGAAGCCGACGCCGACGCCCAACGCATGCAGCTCGACAAGACGCTGACCACGATCAGCCCGCTGTTCGCCGACATCATGCGGGAAGTCAGGGAGAAACTGAACCTGCTCCCCCCGGGTCCGGCGATGGCCGGGATATACACGATGGTGGACAACTCGCGCGGCGTATGGAAAGCGCCCGCCAATGTCAGTATCAACGGCGTGAATTCGCCGGCGGTCAACATCACGCACGAGGACCAGCAGGACCTGAACGTGACCACCGAGGGTAAGTCGATCAACGCCATACGCGCCTTCATCGGCGAGGGAACGCTGATCTGGGGTGCGAGAACGCTGGACGGCAACAGCCTGGACTGGCGATACATCAATGTCCGCCGGACGATGATCATGCTCGAAGAGTCCATTCGCCTGGCGGCCAAGGCCTACGTCTTCGAACCCAATACCGCGAACACCTGGATCACGATCAAAGGCATGATCCGCAACTTCCTGACCAGCATCTGGAAGCGCGGCGGACTGGCAGGCGCCGTACCCGAAGATGCCTTCAGCGTTCACGTGGGGCTCGGCGAGACGATGACCGCGGAGGACATCCTCGAGGGGATTTTACGCGTGACGGTGCTGGTAGCGCTCAGCAGGCCCGCCGAGTTCATCGAGATTACCTTCCAGCAACAAATGCAGAAGTCGTGAGGACCGGCAACCGCGGCGCTTACGGGTTCGCGGCGATGGTGCTGACTATGACGATTCAAGAGACGGAGGTGTGACATGGCCGAAGGTGCCGAGCAATCAGAGACAATCTGGCCGATTCCCAAATTCAGCTTTCAGGTCAAATGGGCCTCGGAAGTGATGTCGTTTCAGGAGGTATCCGGCCTGGACGTCGAATCGCAACCGATCGAGTACCGGCACGGCGACAGCCCCGACTACGCGCCGATCAAGATGCCGGGGCTCAAGAAAACCGGCAACGTGACCATGAAGAAGGGTGTGTTCAAGTCGGATAACAAGTTCTGGGACTGGTTCAACGAGATCAAGATGAACACGATCGAGCGCAAGACCGTCACGATCAGCCTGTTGGACGAGAGCAGCAATCCGACGATGGTGTGGACCCTGAACTCCGCCTGGCCGTCGAAGATCACCGGTACGGATCTCAAGTCCGACAGCAACGAAGTCGCCATCGAGTCGATCGAGATCGTCCACGAGGGGCTTTTGATCGAGAACGGTTGAGCGGCGCTCGAAACGCGGGCGCGGCGATACGACACGGCGCCCGGACGGCTCGTCGATGAACGTTACGAAGGAATCTATCGATCCACGATCGCTGCTGCGCGCAGACGATTATCCGGTGCCGGCGTTTTCGTTTCTGGTCACGCTGACCGTCAGCCTCGGCATGGGGGACACCTCGTTTCGCGAAGTATCGGGTATCGGCGCGGAAATGAAGACCGAGGAGTTTCGCGAAGGCGGCGAGAATCGTTACGTGCATCACCTGCCCACGGCGGTCAACCATCCGACGCTGACCTTGAAGCGCGGCATCGGCAAGATCAGTTCGCCGTTGGTGGTTTGGTGCAAGCAGACCCTGGAACTCGGTTTCCTGACGCCGATCGTCCCGATGCCGGTCGTCGTTTCGCTCTTGAACGAGAACGGAAATCCGGTCCGCTCCTGGGCATTCGCCAACGCCTTCCCGGTGAACTGGGACGTCGAAAGCTTCGATTCGACGAAAAACGAAGTCGCCATCGAGAAGATCGAGCTCAGGTACACGTACCTGTCGAGGTTGCTCTGAAATGGCCGTCGAGGTTCGTCAACTGGTGATCCGCTCGGCCATAGATCGCGATATGGATCGGGACACAGATCGGGAGCCGGGCGCCAGGCCGGACGAGACCGCGGCGGCGGGATACGAGCGCCGTTCCGACGGCGGCGAGTGTTTCGACGTGGAGGAGTTTCGCCTCGAAATACTTGCCGAATGCCGGCAGTTGTTCGTCGAACTGTTCGAGGCGCGCCGGGAGCGGTAAGCCTCCTCGAGAATAGACAAACGAGAACAGGCAAAACGAGAACAGACAAGAAAGTCGAGCGATGAAGACCACCTATCTCAAGAAAAAACTCACGATGACGGCATGTACCGTGACCGCGAACGGCTCGATCACCGAGCACAAGGACCGCAAGTTCGAGGCGATGCTGAATCCGTCGTCTTTCAATCACAAGCACAAGATCTGTTACAGCGAGAAGAAAAAATTCGGCCAGATCGGGTCCGACTCCAAATTCGATGCGATGTTGCCGGACACCGTGTCCTTCGAGCTCTTGCTCGACGGCACCGGCGTTGCCAGGACCCCGGTACCGGGGCTACGCGGCGCGGACGTAAAGACCCAGGTCGAGGAGCTCAACCGGGTTTTCGAATACGACGGCGAGACGCACGAACCCAATCACGTCAAGATTCTCTGGGGCGCGCTGTTGTTCTACGGCCGGCTCCAATCGATGTCTATCGACTACACGCTTTTCAAGCTGAGCGGCGAACCGCTGAGGGCCAAGGTCAAGCTCGTTTTCCAGGGGTTCATTACCAAAAAGGAAGAGCAGCTCATCAAAAACCAGTCCTCGCCGGACCTGACGCATCGCATCGAGTTCCGGGACGGCGACTCGCTGCCGCTGCTTTGTCATCGCGTCTACGAGGATTGCTCCTATTATCTGGAAGTCGCCCGCGTCAACGACATAAGCAGCATCAACGACATCCGGCCGGGAACCTGGCTCGTGTTTCCGCCTTTGAGGTGAGTCATGGTTGCCGACGCAGCGCTGGTATCGAAACACAACGTTCAGGCGACCGTCTTCAGCGACGGCAAGCCTGTGACCGACGATGCGCAATTCATCTCGATATCGGTCAGCAAGGAACTGAACCGCATTCCCCGGGCGCGAATCGTTTTCGATGACGGTGAGATCGATCGACAGGATTTTCCGGTCAGTAACAGGAAGCTGTTTCGACCTGGCGCGAAGATCACGATAAACGCCGGATACGGGAAGGAGCAGAAGCAGGTTTTCGACGGCATCGTCGTGCGTTTGAGCGTCAAGTTGACCCACGGCAACTATTCACGTCTGGTCGTCGAATGCCGCGATCGCGCCGTGGCGATGACGGCCGGGCGGAGCAATGCGAATTTCGTGGACGCAACCGATTCCGAGGTGATGTCGCAACTCGTCGGCAAATACTCGGAAGCCGGGCTTAAGGCCAGTATTCACGCCACGACCTACAAACACCGGGAGCTGGTTCAGTATTACTGCACGGACTGGGATTTCCTGATGTCGCGCGCCGAAATGGCGGGGCAGATCGTCAACGTCGAGGCGGGCGAGGTCAAGACCGCGGTCCCCGAGTCCGGCAAGCCCGTGTTGAACGTCGGTTGGGGCAGCGGCCTGATGGAGTTGCACAGCGACGTGGATGCGAGGACCCAGTACGCGAGCGTCAAAACGGTCTCATGGGACATGCAGACCCAGGCCGTCGTCACCGGCAGCAGCACCCCGGTGGCGGTTTGCAGGCAGGGTGATCTCGACGCCGATACGCTCGCCAAAGGCATCGGCAACCGGGAATTCCTGCTGCAGACGACGACGCTGGGCGACAAGGCCCTGCTCGACGATTGGGCCAAAAGCCAGCAGACCAAGGCGGCGTTGGCCCGTCTCCGTGGGCGGGTCAAGTTCGCCGGTTCCGCCGAGGTGTTTCCCGGCTGCACATTGGAGCTCGAAGGTGTCGGCAAGCGTTTCAGCGGTCCGGTTTACGTCAGCGCGATCCGGCACGAAATCGCGGCCGGCAACTGGGTTACCGAAGCGGAATACGGCATGTCGCCGGCCTGGTTCACCGAAAGGGACGACGTCATGGCAGCGGCCGCGGCCGGTGCGACGCCGGGTGTTGCCGGGCTGCAGATCGGGATCGTCAAGAAACTGGACGAGGACCCGGACGGAGAGTTCCGCATCCAGGTCGAAGTACCCGTCATGCAGGCCGAAACGGCCGGCGTGTGGGCACGGCTCGCGAGTTTCTACGGATCAAAAGGTTTCGGTGCCCGCTTCGTACCCGAAGTCGGCGACGAGGTCGTACTCGGTTACTTCAACCAGGATCCCGCCTCGCCCGTCGTGCTGGGCAGTTTGTACAGCGCCGCGAGAAAACCGCCGTTCGTCGAAGGCGGGCAGAAATCCTTCGATGCAAAGAACCTGAAGAAGGGTCTGCTTACCAGTAAAGAACTGGCGATGGAGTTCGACGAAGACGAGCTTTCGATCCGTCTCGCGACGCCCGGCGAAAACAGCGTCGTGTTGAGCGACGACAAGAAATCCATCCTGTTGACGGATTCGAAGGGCAATACGGTCGAGATGGGCGAGTCCGGCATCGCCTTGACCAGCAAGAGCGACATCGTCATCGACGCCAAGGGCTCGGTGACGATCAAGGGTTCCGGCGGCGTCGATGTCGGGACGCAGGCCGCCAATACGGCGATCAAGGGCCTACGGGTCGATATCAACTAAAGGGGGAAGCGATCGTGCCCAACGCAGCGAGAACCGGCGACCTGCATGTCTGCCCGAAGTCGGAACCGGGGCCGGTGCCGCATGTGGGCGGGCCGATCGGAATGCCCCCGGCGCGTACCGTATACACGGGCATGAGCCCGGCGGCAGCCGTCGGCGACCCCTGCCCCTGCGCCGGCGATCCGGCGGCAGCGGCGAGCCCGGACACGATCAAGGCGGGTTCGTCCTCCGTTTTCATTCAGGGTGCGGCCGCGGCCCGGCTGGGCGACCCGACCGAACACGGCGGTTTCATCGCCGTCGGTTTTCCAACCGTGTTCATCGGAGGTTAGCGGCAGGTGCCCGTCGATCCACAATTCCTCGGTCGCGGTTGGGCGTTTCCGCCGGAGTTCGACCGCGAGTCGCGGGCGCCGCGTATGGTCGAACGCGAAGACGACATCCGCGAGAGCCTGCGAATCCTGCTGTCCACCGCGCCGGGCGAACGCATCATGCGGCCGGACTACGGCTGCGGGTTGCGCAGGCTGGTCTTCGACGTCATCAACGAAAGCGTGCTGGCGGAGATCCGGGACCTGGTGCGGCGGGCAGTGTTGTTCTTCGAGCCGCGGGTCACGCTGGAGGGCATCGAGTTCGATACCAGCCGGTCGATGGACGGTTGCCTGGGCCTGCACCTCGAGTACTCGATCCGCGGCACGAACACGCGCAGCAATCTGGTTTACCCGTTCTACCTGCAGGAAGGCACGCATGTCGACTTCAGCGCGTGACTTGCCCGGTAACGAAGAAACGGGGTCGTCGATAGCAGTGCCGTCCGTGACGGCGATCGTCACGGACGGCACCGCGCAGGACGATCGCCGGCCGGCGGCATTTCGCGACGGCTACGTCCGGGTGGACGACCGTTCCTTCGAGCAACTGCTTGCGCATTGCTCGAATCTCGCTTCGAACCTGCGGTTTTTCGACCTGGACAACACGGCCAGCGGAACCTGGGCCGACCTGTTCCTGAGTAACGAGATATTCCTGATCGCGCGCATCTCGGCCATCGACACGGTCGCGCTGGAGCGCGACTACCGGGAGGCGTCCGAGTCCGGCGAGCCGGCGCGGGCCGCGGACATCATTGTCGCGCAGGCGCGGCGGCTGGATGCCTGGCAGGTGGCCCTGTCGCGCTCGGAAGCGGGGCCCGGCCGGGACCTCGGGCTGCGTATCGCCGAGCTTATCCGGGAACGGCTGCGCGTCGAATTGCACGGCGTCGCCGACTGGTTGCTCCGCCAACAAAGGCTTGCTTTGTCGGCAGGGGTAATGGAAGGCGCGCCGCTCCCGCTCGAGCTCAGCGGCGTCTGGAACGTCGCCGAGGACGGCGAGACGCTTGAGTCCCTGGCCTCCGGCCTAGGCGAAACGACAGAGGCACCCTCCGATTCGCGGTTTCTCGAATCGCGGTTCCACGCGTTCCTGAAAACGCTGGTGTACGTCAAACGCGCCGCGGAGAAGAGTTTTCGTGCCGCCTTGACCAGCCGAACCGTCAATCCGGCGCTGGGATTGACGATTGCCTTTCTCGGCTTGTTCGGCCGCCTCCAGGAACGCAGCAATCGGTTTGCGGCCCGGCACAGGCGCTTCTTCTACGATCAGATCCTGGGATGCCGGCCGCTGGACGGCGACCCGGATTCGGCCGAGATCCTGTTGCTGCCGGACGGCACCAAGCGCGATTTTCGTGTCCGCCGAGGGACGAAATTCAGCGCGGGCTTCGACGATACCGGCCGCAAGCGCTTGTATGCAACGGACCGGGACGTTCTCGTCGGCGACATCGCCATCGATCGGGTGCTGACGCTGTACTGCGAAAAAGACCCGATGAAATCGCCGGAGAACGTCTTCGCTTACATCACCCGGGTAGCAGTCACGACCGCACGGGTGGATACCGCCGACAACGCAGGCGGCCTGACGACCGGCCGGCCGTTGTTCGGTGTTCGTTCGTCGCCGACGCCGGCGCCCGGCACCGGCGATGTCGGCATCGCCGTCGCGGCCGACATGCTTCTTGCCGGCGAAGGCCGCCGCGATATCGAGCTGTGCTTCGATATTCGGCCGATGTCCGAACTGGATGCCGATATTGCCGAGCTTAAGTCGATCGGGTCCGGCGGGCATGCAGGCGACGTCCTCGGCAGCTTGTTCTCGCGATATCTGCTTGACGACGATGAACGGACGCTGGATGACATTCGGGCCGCTTTCGAACAGTGGCTGTCGCTTTCCAGTCAGTCGCTTTCCGATCGTGCCGAGGCGACTCGCGAGGCCCGCGACCAGATTGCCGATTATCTGAGCTGGGATCGACGTGCGCTGTTCTACTTTCTGCTGCAGGACAGCCTGCTTCCGGAAGTGACGACGGCCGACGGCTGGTATCGGCTGCGCGATTTCCTGCTGTACGCTCCCGAACGGACGGCAGATACCTTGCGTTTGCGCGTTCGCGTGTCGCTGGGACACGAGGGACCGCCGGTGTCGGGATGCGATCCGGCGTTGCACGGGGATCGGTGGGGTACTTCCAGGCCGATATTGAGGCTGCTCGCAAATCCGCGCGCCCACTTCTGCCCGATCACGCTGTTGCAACAGATGTCGCTACGGCGGTTGACGCTTGCACTCGATGTCGCCGATTCGACCGAATTCGAGGTCTCGAATCAATTCGGGCCTGTGGATACCTCGTCGCCTTTCCAGGCATTCGGTCCGCAGCCGGCCAGTGGAGCGGCCTTGATCGTCGGCAGCAGGGAGCTCGCCGGCAAGCGGCCGTCCGCGGCCAGCGTCAATGTCGAATGGGACGCCCTGCCGCGCGCGCCGGGCGGTTTCCGCGCCCACTATCGCGATTATCGGGGAGACTACGATGCCGCCGATTTTCGTATCCGAAGCAGCGTGCTCGTCGATGGCGTCTGGCGGCGCTCCGTACCCGGGGAAAATACCGCCGAAGCCATGTTCGAAACCGATCCGGAGACCGGCGTGTCGTCGGGCAAGGCTCGTTACGCCGTGCAGGGTTTGAGCCACCTGCGCAGCGAGGCTGGAGGGGACCCCGAACAGCCGATGGTCTTCGGTCAAGACGCCCGCAACGGTTTCGTACGCCTGGCGCTGGATTGTCCACCGAAGGCATTCGGGCACTCGGAGTATCCGGGCCTGACCGCCCGGGCGGTCGCGCGCAACACCAAGCTGCGCGTGCCGGTCGAGATGCCGGCCGAGCCCTATACGCCGGTCGTTCGTCGTATCTCGCTCGACTACCGGGTGGAAACCCGGCTGGACCTGGTGACCGGCGCGGGCGGTCCGGATGGATCGTCCGAATGCCGCTTGTTCCACGTGCACCCCTTCGGCGTAAGGACGCTTGCGGCGGGGGAGAACGCAAGCCTTTTTCCGATGCAAGACGCCGCAAGCCTGTTCATCGGCTTGCGCGCGGATACGGCAGCCGGGGAGAGGTCCTTGCAATTCGAGATTCGGGCCGATACTGCTGAGTGTGTCGCCATCGACCCGCCCGGCATCGAGTGGCGGTATCTGCGTGCAAACGAATGGGTCGCGCTGGACGAACGACGGATCGTGCACGACACGACCGCGGGCCTGATCAAAAGCGGTATCGTAACGCTCGACCTGCCCGACGATATCGATCGGCGGCACAGCATCATGCCGGACGAGCGATACTGGCTGCAGGTCTCGCCGAAACGGGACCCGCAGGTTTTCGGCACCCTCCGTGCGATACGCACGAACGCGGTACGGGTTGTCGAGGTACGAGACGACACAGACGCTCCCCGGGACCGGACGCCGCTTGGCGCCGGATCGATTGCCGGTCCCGCAAGCGGCATCGATGGCCTCGCCGGCGTGAATCAGCCCCATGGATCGAGCGGCCGCAGACGGATCGAGTCCGTCGATGCGCTGGACACGCGTATCAGCGAACGGCTGCGGCACAAACGTCGCGCCGTCACGCCCTGGGATTACGAACGCATCGTGCTCGCGAACTTCGACTCGGTATTCAAGGTGAAGTGTTTTGCCGCAACGAGCCGGTCGGACCCGGAAACCGCATCGGCGCCGGTGCCCGAGGCCCCGGGCGAGGTGCTGTTGGTCGTCGTGCCCGCCGCGGTCGACCGCGCGGCGGACCCGGTCGTCGGTTACAGGCTGGACCTCGACGAGCTATGCCGAATCCGGGATTTCGCGGCCGCCCTGTCGCCGCCAGGGGCGAGCGTTCAGGTTCGCAATCCCGTCTACGAGCGCATACAGCTTCGATGCGCCGTTCGCTTCCGCGACAGGGACCGCGCCGGACGGCAGCTCGACCGGCTCAATGAAGACGTCAACGATTTCCTGTCGCCGTGGGGCCGGGGTTCGCAAAGTGCGAGATTCGGCTGGCACCTCCGTTGTCACAATGTCGAGTCCTTCATTCGGGAGCTCGACTACGTCGATGTCGTTACCGGCTTTTCGATGTTGCATGTCGGCGAGACCGACTCGGGGCGGTACTCACTCGGGGACACGGCCCGTCAGTCGGTGGAGCACGCGGGTTCGACGGCCATGGTTCGTCCGCGCGTGCCCTGGGCGCTCGCGCTGCCGTTTCGCCGGCATGCCATTCGACGCCTGCGGGCCGCCGGGCCCGTGGCGGGGCGCCCTGCGGGTATCGACGACCTGGAAATCGGCGCAACGTTCATTCTGTGAGGATCGGCAGTCGATGGCACTCAAGAAACGACAAACGCTGATCAACTACTTCCGTGCCGGAAATCTGCCGACCGAGGAGCACTTCACCGATCTGATCGAGTCTACGCTGAACATCGTCGACGACGGTTTTTCCAAATCCAGGGAGAACGGCTTCCACATCGCGGCGATGGGCAACTACGACGGTTTGTTGAGCTTCCGCCGGGACAACGCGCCCAACGATCCGGTCTGGTCGGTGACCTACGTCGACGGCACGAACAAGCTCTGTTTCAGAAGCGCCGAGGCGGAGCAACCCGCGCTGACCCTGTCGGTCGATACCGAAGAAGACCGTACCGAAGAAGACCGGGCCAGCGATCGCACGGACCCCGGCGCCCGGATCGGCGTCAACCGATCCGACCCGGTCTGCGCATTGGACGTCGCCGGCGTCGTCAAGTCCGAGGGACGCATCGGCGCGAATGCAAAGGGCTTCACGACCGTGCCGGCCGACGGCGCCTGGCACGATGTCGCCGGACCGCTGGACGGTTGCCATGCCTTCGAGGTCATGGCCGGCGTCGGGCAGCGCGAGAAAGGCCGTTATGCGCTGATGCGCGCTTACGCGCACAATGCATTCAATCCGCGCGGCTGGTTTTTCAACTTCCTGTGCCTCAAGCGGCGGATTCGCTACGACCAGTCCTACTTCCGCTCGATGAGCGACAAAATCCGCTTGCGCTGGACCGGGGACAACCACGGTTACCGGCTGCAGCTCAAGACGAACTCCGCGTACGATGACGGCATCGTCGTCCGCTTCTACCTCACCCGGCTGTGGTTCGATCCGTTGATGGCGGCCTCGCGTCCCGAGGCGGAGTCGGAGTCGCAATGACGAACCCACTGCGCGCAACCCTGACGATCGAACGGAAGGATCCGGCCGCGGACCCTGGCAGCTACGAAAGCCTGAGGGAGGCCGGGATCGAGCGCGCGCAGGCGCTCTCGGGCGAAGAATGGACCGATTTCAACGTTCACGATCCCGGCGTCACCCTGCTCGAGCAGCTTTGTTTTCAATTGTCCGAGCTGATTTATCGCAACGACTTTCCGGTACAGGATTTCCTGTGCGGAGACGACGGAAAACTGGATCTCGATCTACAGGGCCTTGCCGCGCCGGCGCGGATCTTCCCGGCACGGCCGGCCACGGCCGCCGATTTGCGAAAAGTCATCGTCGGTCGCGTCGCCGGCATCGACAATGCCTGGGTGGAGACCTCGGCTCACGGTCTGGCCACGGTGTCGGTCGCCATTCGTCCCGACGCCGAGCGGCAACCGGACCGGATCCTCGATCAGGTCCGGCAAACCTGCTACCGAAACAGAAATCTCTGCGAGGACGTCGAACACGATATCCGGATCGTGCGGCGTCGGGCCTGTGTCTTGCACGCCGTGATCGAAGTCTCCGCCGAAGACCACCTGACCAGGATACTCGGTGAGAGTTATTTTCTCGCGTCACGCTACATTGCCGGCGGGCTTAGACACACCACGTTCAAAAAGGCGCTCGAATCCGGCCGTTCGCTCGAGGAGATTTTCACCGGTCCGCTGCTGAAACACGGCATGATCGACGCCGAGACGCTCGAGGAAACCGAAAACCCGGTTCAAATCGCGGAGCTGATCTCCCTGATAGCGGCCGTCGACGGCGTGGAACGGGTCGACGAGCTTTGGCTCGAAGCCGAAGGCAAGCCTTATCGTCAGTCGATACCCCGCGTCGACCGGCAAGGCTACCTCAGCCTGGTTCTTCCCGACACGGCGATTTCCGCTCCGGGTGTCCTGCCCCGGGCAAACGGCCGATCGCTTGCCGTTTCGCCCGCGGCGGTTGCGCGTTATCTGGAACAACTGCTGTATTCCGACGAAACCGGTCAGCGCAGCCTCGAATCGGCCGCCTCGCTGCTCAGCGTTCCCGTTGCCCGCCGGCGCCGTTTCGATCAGTACACGTCGATACAGGACATGCTGCCGCCGCTTTACGGCGTCAACCGATTCGGCCAGGTCTTGACCGACCGGCCCGAACAGCAGGCAAGGCTGCGGCAGCTCAAGGCGTTCTTGCTGATATTCGACCAGCTCATGGCCGACTTCGCGGCCGGGCTCGACAACATCCGCGCTTACTTCTCGACTGACGAATCGCTGGACGCCAGTTACTGTTGCCAGCCGATCGGCAATGACCTGGTCGCCGACGCCGAGGCCTTGTATGTCGAGCCGCAGTCGGAGTTCTTGCCCAGACTGACGCGGGTCAACGACAATTTCCCCGAGCGGCGTAACCGGGTTCTGGACTACCTGTTGGCATTGTATGGAGAGTCGTTCCCCGACACGGCCTTGACGAGCACCGCCGCCTGGGATTCGGATGAAGACATCGCGCGGCGGCTCCTGCGCAGGAAGCTCGATTTCCTGAAAAACATCGCCTGGCTCACTCGGAACCGGGGCGGCGGCTTCGACTACTCCAGGCCTTGTTGGGGGACCCTCAACCTCTCGGGATTACATGCGCGCCTGTCCCTGCTCCTGGACATCGGCCAGCCTCGCGAGCGTTCGCTTGCGAGGCCTTTGATCGAGCTCGGCCTTAGACCGGTTCCGCGCGAGGACGATCTCGAATCGTACGAGCTCCAGCCGGTCGCTCCCGACATTGTGATCGACGACGTGTTCGCGCGCGTACCCGGGACTCTGAACGGCGGTTCCGCCTCGATCGAAGCGTTGCACGATAAGGCCAAACGCGAGGTGTTGTCGAAAAGTCGCCGCCTCAGCGAGGCGCTGCTCCGCGGCGGAACCCGGCTGGACAACTACCGTGTCGGGCGTCTGGCTGACTTCGAGGGCTGCGTGCTGATTTTCCGGCCGGGAAAAGGCGGCTGGTGGGTATTGGCCAATCTTGGCGAAGAACGCGAGTGCATCGAGCTGGCCCACGGGCTTCGGTCCTTGCTGGTGTCGGTGAACCGGCGGTGTGAAGGACTGCATGTCCTCGAGCACCTGCTGTTGCGGAGAACACACGACGACGGAAGCGCCGGCGGCGAGCCGCCGAACGAAGACGACGAGTTCCTTCACGGTCGGTTGACGGTGGTTTTCCCCGACTGGACCGTGCGTTGTCACGACGCCGCCTTTCGTCTGCTTGCCGAAGAGCTGGTTCGCGCCAACTGTCCGGCACACTTGATGCCCGGTATTTTGTGGCTGGGTTTCGACGACATGTACCGCTTCGAAAGCCTGTATTCGTTCTGGTTGAAGAAAAAGCGGCGGCATCCCGAAGGTTCGGCGGAAATCGACGACATTGCGGCGGAGCTTGCGCTGTTCGTCGTCACCCGGCGTACTCAGGAGTCGGTTGCCCCGAGGCGGCGGCCTTATGTCTGACGCACACGGCATCGACGAGCTTCAGGTTCGGGTCGCTTTCCCGTCGAAGGCCGCGGCCGTTCGGACCCAGCAGGACGTCGTGCCGCTGATCCGGGAACGCCTGATGTCGGTGGTGTCGGAAGTGTTCGATCGGTTCTCGGCCGGGCCCGGACGCCGGCGGTTCGATCGTATCGATGTCGATCTGGGCCGCATCCGCGATCTGAGCGATTTCGGGCTTTTCGAGAATCGCTTGCGGCGACGACTGCGCGACGCGCTCGGCACGCCGGAGTCGGTCGGATCAAATGTCGCCGAACGGAGCCAAAGGCGCGCGGATGTCGTGCCGGGCGACGCCGGCGATCCGGCAAACGGGGCTGCCGGCGGGGACGCGTCCGGTTTGTTGGCCAGGGCCGGACCGGATGCGCCGAGTGCGGAAGACCGGCGTTTCGCGGCTTCATCGGAACCCGGGCGTTCTCCGGACGAGGCCGGTCTCAGCCGGCTGTTCCGGAACGGAGGAGCGACGGATTCGTTCGTCGATGCGCTCGTCGCCCGGTATCCGATCGACCTGCAGCACCGGTTGATCCGACGGCTGGCCGGCGCAAACGCCGACTGGATCCTGGCGGCGTTGAATCGATTGAAGCGGGATGAAGCCAATCGCGGCAATCCCGCACTGTCCGTCGCGGCGCGCCGGCTCGTTCTCAAAGGCTTGGCAAGCGCCGATCCGGAAGCGCTCGACGAGGTCTTCGTGCGGCTGGCCGACCGCTTGGCCGAATCCGGGTCGTGCGCAGGCGCTCGGACAAGGCCCGGTGACGCCGAACCCGGGCCGTACGGCGGTGCTCGGACAAGGCCTGGTGACACGGAATCCGAGTCGTACGAAGGTGCTCGGACAAGGCTTGGTGATTCCGGCGTGTTCGGCATCGACGAGTCTGTCGACGACGGCCGAGCCGGTTCCGAGCATCCGGCCGAGACCCGAGTCACGGATACGAGCCGCTCGAATGACGCCGACACCGCGATCACGAAGGATACGAGCCGCTCGAACGACACCGACACGGCGATCACGAAGGATACGGGCCGCTCGAACGACACCGACACGGCGATTGCGACGGATACGAATCCCTCGAATGATACCGACACGGCGATCGTGACGGATGCGAGCCTTTCGAACGACGCCGACTCCGCAATCGCCGAAGTTCGGCAAGCTTACGAAGACTACTCGGCGATGTCGGCGGTGCTGGCCGATGCACCGGCATATACATCCGTGCCGGTATTCGACGGCCGTATGCTGCACCGGCTCATCGCCCGGCGGCCGTGGCTGTTCGCGAGGTTGCTCACCGACTTCCGTGACTCGTCCCTGAGCGACGAAGCCCTGGCGCGCAGGATCGCGCCGGATGTCGGGGAGCGCCTGCTGCGTGCCGCGCTCAGCCTGCGTAGTCCCGCCACCGGCCGCTCGTCCGTTCCCGGCGGGGCCCCGGACGGTTCGCAGGGCATCGCCGAGAAGGACCTCGGCGATGGCTCCGCCGATGGACTGGCCGAGGCTGTCATTGCCTGCGCCCGCCGGTCTGATCGACCGGCCCTTTTTGTCCTTGCGGCATTACGGGCCTTACTGTCCGGCCGGCTCGACGAGGTTCTGGTGTCGCTGCGCCCGGGCCGTCGGGGACGGCCGGCGAGGTCGAACGGAGACGACGGCGCCGACGGCCGGCGGTCCGATACGCCCGTACGCGCTCAGCCGGCATCGGCGCTCGGTGCCGGACAGACTTTGGAGGAGTTGATCCGGAGTGGCCGACCAACGCGACAATCGGCCGTTCATGCCGAGTCGGGCGCCGGAGATTATCCGGCTGGCGCGCCGGACCGCGAGTGCCTGGACTCCGGTCGAGAGCCTGCCGGTAACCTAGCGTCGGACCGCGAGTACCTGGATTCTGGTCGAGAGCCTGCCGGTAACCTAACGTCGGACTGCGAGTACCTGGATTCTGCTCCAGAGCCTGCCGGTAATCTAAAGCTGGCAACTACCGCAGAAAACGGTATCCCCGAAAGTACAATACCAACGCACATATCCGTCGCGGCTACTTGCGATGCGCTCGAACGCGAGCTGCTAAACGGCAAAACCGCTTCGCCGGATCGAACGTCGATCGCCGATCTCGCTTGGACAGTATTCCGAGAGTCGCCGGGCAAGCTGCGGCGTTTGATCGATCGTTTGCGCAAGGAGGAACCCCGGCGCTTCGAGGCGCTGGTAGGCGTACTGCCGGAGGCGCTGCTTGCGGCCATTACCGTGCGCTTCAGACCCGTAACTGGAGAAAAACTTCTTGCGCAGGCGGAGGTGCTGGCGGGCGCCTGCGTCGAGGCGGCTTGTGTCGCCGATGTCGCGTCGGTCCGGGCCTGCAAGTGGGCATGCGTGCTCGAACACGCGCTCGATCCGGCCGCGGACGATTCGCCTCGGGTCCTCGCGGCGTCCTTGGCCGAGCAAATGTGCGCGCAAGGCGCCGGCGCGAATGCCGCCGGTGTCCGGCGACGGGTCGCACGGGCGTTGAGCGTCACGGCGGTCGGCGGCCATATCGAGCCCGAAACCCTGCGCGGCCTGCTGGCCGGCCTGGAGGACCGGCCGCCCGCCGATCGCGCCGGTATGGCAGAACTGAGGCCTGTCTCGCTTCGTCACGTCGCTGCGGCAGGCGCGAAGCCCGCCTCGCTTCGTCATGACGAAGCAGTCTCGACGCTCCGTGTCGGCAATGCCGGACTCGTCATTGCCGCCGTTTTTCTGCCGCGTCTGTACCGGGCCCTTGAGCTGACGACGAACGATGAGCTAAAGACGAACAGGTTCGTCGATTCAGACGCGGCCCTGCGCGCCGTGCAGCTTTCGCAGCGGATCGTCGATCCCGAACCCGCGGCGGCGGGCACGGGCCTGGCGCTCAACAAGCTGCTGTGCGGCCTCGACCCGCAAGATCCCGCCGGCAGGCATTTCGCACCCGGCGATCGGGAGCTGACGCTCGTCCGGAGCCTGCTCGAAAACCTGCTGGTCCACTGGACAGCCCTGGGCAATACGAGTGTGTCCGGTCTTCAGGCGTCGTTTCTGCAACGACCCGGACGCCTGTCGCCGGAGGACGGCGGTTGGAGGCTCACGGTCGAGCCGAGGGCCTACGACATGTTGCTCGATCGCCTGCCCTGGTGCCTGTCGCCGATCAAGCTGCCGTGGATGCGGGTCCCTTTGCACGTGGATTGGCGATGAGGCCCGCAATGGATGCCGCGGCAAACAATGCGCTGACCATCGACCGGGAGATCGCGTGGTTCGACCGGGTCATCGATACCCGTATTCGCCTGTACTTCGAGCAGGACTGCGATTACGAGAGCATTCGGCGGCTCGAGCCGCCGCCGGTCGACGGCGACGAATCCGCGTACGCCGGCCTGGTTCGCCGCTGCTCCCTGGCTTTCGACGAGCGGCTGCTGTTGATTCTGGCGCTGGTGCCCGACGTTCGTCCGCAGACGCTCGATACCTTTTTTGTCCACAACAAGAACTTCGACCGCGGTTTTACCGAGTTCGGCGGCCGCAGCGGCAAATCGCACGGTGGGTTCCTGCCGACCTGCGAGACCGCGATGTTTCTTCTGGCCGGCAACGACATCGGACGCCGTTTCGAGTGCATGCGCCTGTTCGACAGGGATCATGTGCTGCTTGCAAGCGATGTCTTGCGGATCGACCGCGATCGCCACGACGAACCGGCGCTCGGCAGTGCGTTGCAGGTCTCGCCCGAGTGGCTGGATCGCCTGACCTCGGGAGTGACCCACAAGCCGGACTTCAGTAGCCGGTTTCCGGCGCGGCTGATCACGACGCAATACCGCTGGGACGAGCTCGTGCTGCCGACGGCGTCGCGTCGCGAACTCGAGGACATCATCACCTGGGCGAAAACCTCGCAACGGATCTTGTCGGAGTGGGGTTTTGCGAAGTACTTCAAACCCGGCTATCGAAGCCTGTTCTACGGGCCTCCCGGTACCGGCAAGACGCTGGCTGCGACGCTGATCGGCAAGGAGATCGGTGCGGACGTGTACCGGATCGACATCTCGATGGTGGTATCGAAGTATGTCGGCGAAACCGAAAAGAACCTCGCGGGGGTCTTCGACCAGGCCGAAAACAAACACTGGATACTCTTTTTCGACGAAGCCGACGCCTTGTTCGGCGCCCGCACCAGCAACAGCAGCGCGAACGACCGTTACTCCAATCAGGAGGTGGCGTACTTGCTGCAGCGTATCGAGGATTTCCCGGGCATGGTGCTCTTGGCCTCCAATCTCCGGGCGAACATCGATGACGCGTTCACACGGCGTTTCCAGAGCATCGTGCATTTCCCGATGCCCGAATCGGAGCTGCGCGAAAAGCTGTGGACGATGATGCTCACGTCGCAGTGTGCGCTCGACGAGCAGGTCGACGTTCCGGCGCTGGCGGAGGCTTACGAGTTGTCGGGGGGATCCATCAACAACGTCGTCCGTTATGCGGCAATCCAGGCCGCGCAAGCGGAACGGCCGCTGATCCGCGGGGCGGAGTTGCTGCAGGGCGTCGTCCGCGAATTGGCCAAGGAAGGGCGTACACCATGACCGGGCGCATTGCCGGTAAGTGCCTTTGCCGTCTGGCGCTAATGCTGGCAGGCGTTTACCCCGCAGTCGTTGCGCTGGCGGCCGAAGTGTTGCCGGGGCAGGTGGACACCCCGGTGATCATGATCGTCGACGCCACCGACAACATGTGGATCGAGATCGATGCCGTCGATCGAATCGAAATCGTGCGCGACGCGCTTTCGGCGGTCGTCGCTGCCCAGCCCGACGACCGCCAAGTCGGGCTCGTCAGCTACAGCGGTCCGGAACGCGTGTGCACCGATACCGCGATACTCGTCCGGCCCGGTCCGGTAGACGAGCCGGCGCTGACGTCGTCCATTCGATCGCTGGCGCCCGGCGGCAGGCCGGCGCCGGCCGGCGCGGTCGCGACGGCGATAGAGACCTTCGCCACCGCGGGCAGCGTTCCGGTGTTCGTGCTCATCGCCTCGGCCGCCGATCTTTGCGAGGGCGACCTGCGGAACGCCGTCGACGCGTCGCTGGCGCAGGGCAGGCAGTTCGTTCTCCACGTCATCGCACCCGAGGCCGCTCGCGACGGTGAAGCGCTCTCGGCGGCGGCGCTGGCCGGCAACGGAACGTTTCAGACCTTCAACGACGTGCAGGGACTGACCGACGCCGTCCTGGCCGTTTTCGAAACCTCGATCCCCGTCCCGGACCCGCGGCAGCCCGGGCAGGCCGAGGAAAAAACGCCTGTCATCGACCGCGTAACCGCGCGCGAGACGCCGTTGCCGAACACGCCCGGCTGGACGGCGAAACCCTGCGAATGCGCGCCGGACTTCCTGTTTCAGAGCTACGGTTTGTTCGAACCCAAAACGAACGACGGCGAACCGCAGGAACAGCCGGTCCGGTTCGGCAGTTTCTCACGGATCGGCTACTCGGCCATGCTGCCGCGTGTCGAGGGATCGTTGCTGGTCAATCAGCCCGATGCCGGCGCGTTCGTGGAATTGCCGCACCGGTATCACAGTAAGGTGGATCTCGTCGTGCCGATCCACTGGCAGCCGTCGGAGAACGGACCGGCGCCGAACGTCGTCGATTTGTCCGATCCTTCCGTGCGCCGGAACATCACCAACGACGTCGCGTGGATGATCCGCCACTACGGGTTCGACGGCGTTACGCTGCGCATCTCGGCGTCGACACGCGACCGCGCCGGGACCGACTTCAACCGCTGGCGCCTGGATCTCGTCGAGCGGCTGAATTATCGCCTGGCTCAGGACTCGCCGGCGCTGGCCTTGAACCTGATCATCGACTACACCGAGCTCAACCCGGGCAATCCCGAGCCGACGGACGACCCGAGCTGTGACGAATGGAGCGCCGGTTTTCAGCCGAACGCGGCGCCCGGACGGCGGATACTGAGACTGCTTTCCGAGACGGTCGACTACATTCTGGTGGACCGGCTGGACGAGAACGGCCGGGCGACGGGCTTACAATGTCCCGACGTCATATTCTTGAAGAACGAAATGACCGGTTTCGTCAAGCGCAACATGATCATTCCCATACTCGCGAACGACGCGGCCCTCGAGCCGCGCGATTTCACCGATCTGTACGACGAGGAAAGCAATTTCGCCGGTATCGGCATCAACGATGTCGGTGCAGGCGGCGCCGCGGTAGAATACGCCGAGCAGGTTTACCGCTTGACGCCGGACAACACCGAGGGAATTAAAGCCCTGCAGCTTTACCTGTTTCCGGATTTTTGCAACTTCGTTTGTCCCCATCGCGACGCGATCCGGCTGGCCTACGGCGGTGTACTGCTGGTATTCGCCCTGGTTTGGGGGGCGTCGATCATCGTGGTCCGTTTGCGGACCGCGGTCAGTTATTGGGTCTTTCTGGCTGTCGGCGTAGGTCTGTTACTGATCCCGTACGTTTACGCCTTGTGTGTTCCGGAGTATCGTGACGACAGTTTCTGGATCGGACTGATCGCCGTCGCGCTCATTTTCGGTTACTTCGTGAGAGGCCGTCTCAGATGGAAAAAGGTGTCGAGAGTCATCGGCTGAACCGGGCAAGGCCATGGCTATAGAAGGCTATAGCAAGGCCATAGTCTCGTGAAACGCCGTTACGCAGCATCGAGAGCGCAAGGCGAAGACCGCGGGGCCGCCCACCGGCCGCTTGCCGCGGCCGTATCGGCGTCGGTCGGCCACGCGTCCGAATCGTTGCAGTCCAGCGCCCGGGTCCTGGTGCAAGGCAGGCAATTGAGGGACCGCTTCGGTACGGCGATTCGTGGGCCCGAAGCGTCGCCGCGCACGAACGGTCGGACCGGCCTGCCCGGCCAACTGAAAGACGGGATCGAGCGGTTGTCGGGCATGGCGATGGACCAGGTGCGCGTGCACCACAACTCATCGGAGCCGGCGCAACTCAACGCGCATGCCTTTACCCAGGGCACCGACATACACATCGCTCCGGGGCAGCAGCGGCACCTGCCGCACGAAGCCTGGCACGTGGTGCAGCAGGCACAGGGGCGCGTGCGGCCCACGTCGCGCGTGCGCGGTGTTCCGATCAACGACGACCCCGGCCTGGAGCGCGAGGCCGACGTCATGGGTGAAAAGGCCGGACGGCTAGGCGATTCGCGCACAGCCGCACCGCGGGCCGGCGACTGAAACAGTCGGGCGCGCCGGGTTCCTCGGTTTCCCATGGGGTATAGGCATGGGGGTATAGGCATGGGGGTATGGGCATAGGGGCATCGGCATGGGTGTCCCGGTTTTCCTATAACGATACAATCGTGATCTGTTGATGGATTGCGAGCGACATGGACGAAGGCACATAGACAAAAGGACATGATCTCTCTCGCTCGTGCAAATCTCATTCATGACTGGCGGCGCCATGCAACGGCCATTGTCGTGCTGGTGCTTGCGGGCCTGTTGATGACCATACAGCTCGGTCTGGTCCTGGGGTTTGCCGAAGCTTTCGGCGAACTCAAGCGTCAGCTTCGCGCCGACATCGTCGTGACCCAGCAATCAATATCGGGCGGCCGCAGGTTCCGCTTTGGCATGTTTCAGCAGATCGACCCACGTTTCGAAGGTCTGATCTGGATGCATCCAAACGTCGCCGAGGTACAGGGGTACGGTGAGGGTTTCGCGAACGCAACCTGGTATCGCGAGGACGGGGTTCGTACCAGCGTGCGGATCAACAC
The DNA here is from genome assembly GCA_028279985.1 of Woeseiaceae bacterium. Classification (GTDB taxonomy): domain Bacteria; phylum Pseudomonadota; class Gammaproteobacteria; order Steroidobacterales; family Woeseiaceae; genus UBA1847. Next base: position 223,778 of record JANQMR010000011.1, on the reverse strand, counting down.
ACTGGATCCCGGTGATAAGTCGATGACTTACCCGACGCGTTTCCCGGACTCCCTGCGCTCGGTGCTGGCGACGCCTGGGGCGATTGTGTTACCGAGGTCGTCGGCGCGCTCGCTCGGTGTCGGCGTCGGTGACACGGCGGAGCTCGGCAACATCAAGGTCGTTATCGGCGGTATCGTCAACGGTATACCCGGCGGCGGTTTCGGTACGCCGGTTTTTGCGTCGCCACAAACGACACGGCTCGTCTCCAACGCGAGTTTGGGCCAATACGTGTCGAGTTATCTCGTACGCCTGGACGATCCGGACGAAACCGACCGCGTCATCGACGAGCTGAACGTGATGCTGCGGCGGGTGAATCTCAGAGCGACGAGGCCGCGCGATCTTGCCAGCAGCACCGGCCTGGGTGAGCTCTTGACCTCGACCTTCGGCTGGATCCTGATGGGTTCGGCCGTGTTCGGCCTGATCGTCGGTTGCGGTATCGCCAGCCAGACCTTGCGCGGCGCGTTTCTGGCGCAGCTCAAGGAATTCGGTTCGCTGCGCGCGCTCGGTGTCGGCCGCGGGCGCATGGCCGTCGTTGCGATGGAGCAGGCCTGGTGGACCGGGCTTTTGAGCATTCCGATTGCAATCTTCCTGGCCTTTGTCGTCAGGGCCGCCGCCAGGCAGTTCGACATTACGATCGCCCTGCCGGTCAATCTGATCGCTGGCAGCTCGGTGCTGCTGCTCGCCGTGGCACTTTTTGCCGGGTTCATTTCGCTGACCGCGGTCAACAAGGTCGAGCCCGCGGAGCTTTTGCGATGAGCGCACGGGTCAGCATCACGGCCAAAGACGTCCGCAAGACCTTTGGCCTCGGCGATGCGGAGGTGATTGCGCTCGACGACCTGAGCGTGACCCTGCACTCCGGTGAGATGACCCTGGTCAAAGGCCCGTCCGGCTCGGGCAAGTCGACGATGATTGCGGCGTTGGGCGGTTTACAAAAGCCCGATACGGGCCAGGTGACGTTCGACGGGCGGGACATCTGGTCGCTGTCGCAACGGCAGGTGGATGCGTTTCGGAGGGAGCAGTGCGGTTTCGTGTTTCAGTCCGTAGGTTTGTTTGCGTCGTTGACGGCGTACCAGCAAATCGTGCTGCCCTTACAGTACATGGGTTTCGATGCAAAAACGAGCGCAGAGCGCGCCGAGGAAATGCTGGATGAGGTGGGTTTGCAGCCGCGGCGCGATGCCCGTCCTGCACAGATGTCCGGCGGTGAAAATCAGCGCGTCGCGATTGCGCGCATGCTCGCAAAAAACCCCCGGCTGATTTTTGCCGACGAACCGACGTCCGCGCTGGACAGCGCCAATGGACAGATCGTTGCGGACCTGCTGCACCGCTCCGCAAAACTGCACGATGCGGTGGTCATGTGCGTGACCCACGACGACCGGCTGCTGGAACACGCGGACCGGGTCATCGAACTGGAAGACGGTGCGCTGATCAAAGACAGCCGAGACGACACTAAAGCAGAGTAGGACGGGATGGGCTCGCGCGCTGTCGGAAGACAGGCGCAACGAGACGAGGATGAAGCAGGACCGGATGAACTGGAAATCGAAGAAGTTATGGATTGTGCTGGTGTTGATCGGCCTGGTCGGCTGGTGGGCGTTCCGCGGCAGCGGCGGCGCCGGTCAGTACCCGGTGCGGGTTGCCGACGTACCGCCGTCGAACTTTGCCGCCGTTGCCAAGGGTAAGATCGACATAGACGGAGGCATCATCGAAGTTGCGGCCCGTTCGGCCGGCATTTTTCGCGAGATCTATGTCGAGGAAGGGGATCGGGTCGAGGCCGGGCAGGTGCTTGCCGTGCAGGAGGACGACGAACAGCAGATCGCCTTGCGCCAGAGCGAAGCCCAGCTCGTCAGCGCAAATGCACAGCTCGACCGTTTGAGGGTGCGGCAGGAGATCGCCGAACGCGAATACCGGCGCCTGAAGCCGCTGGTCGAGATCGACGCGGCCTCGCCGCAGGAGCTCGACCGGGCGCAGGACGAGATCCGGCAGATCGAGGTCGACCTGGTGGCGCAAAGAGCCAGCATCCTGCAGGCGGAAGCCAACGTCGAATCGGCGCGTTTCAGGCTGGAGCAGCGCACGGTGCGTGCACCGGTCGCCGGTCGCATCGTCGAGGCCAGGGCGCGGCCCGGCGTGGGCGCGTCGACGTTCCAGGTTTCGACGGCGTTTACCCTGATGCCCGATGCGCAAAAAATCGTGCGCGCGGACCTCGACGAGAGTTTTGTCGGCGACGTGGTCATCGGACAGAAAGCCACCGTGTCGCCGGATGCGAGGCCGCAGGAGCGTTACGAAGGTGCGGTCATACGGATCGGCGAGATCTTCGGCCGGCGCACGACACAGGATGCAACGCGCCAGGGCGGCGGCGCCGGCGATCACGTGATCGAGGTGGTCGTCGGTGTCGGCGATGTGCCGTTGCTGATCGGACAACGGGTGCTGGTGCGTTTCGAGAAGGCAGACGGTGATGCGGGTTGATCTGCGTCATACGGGGAAGACGGTAATGCAGATTGATCCGTGTCGTGTACGGAAGGCGGTAATGCGGATCGACCTGTATTGCGTATATAGCGTATTGCCGATGCTGGCAAGTACGCTTGCCATTCTCTCAGGCTGCTCGACGGTCACTTTGCCCGCCGCCGCCGACTCGCGTAATACGTTGACGCCGGCAATCTGGAAAAACGAGATCGCCGATCTCGCGGACCCTGCCATCGATTGGTCGAGTTTCGGCGACGACGTGCTCGCGGAACTGATCGAACAGGCCTTGTCGAACAATCCCGACATTACGACGGCGGTCGAATCGCTCAACGCGTCACGACTGGCGCTGGACGAGGCGCGTGCAAACCGGAACCTCGTGTATTCGGTCACGGGCAGCGCCGGCGCGGACCGGATCCGTGACTTCTCGACGACCGAGAGTTATGGAATCTCCGCCGTTGCGAGCTATGAGGTGGACGTTTGGGGCCGGCAGGCGGATAACGTGACGGTGGCGGAGCTTGGCATCGTGCAGGCCGAGGCTTCGCTGTTGACCACCCGCATCAGCTTGGCCGCCGAAGTTGCCGACGCCTATTATTCGCTGCGCGTGCAGGACGAGCGGCTGAACCTGCAGCGAGAGGCGCTGCAGTTCGCGCTCCGGCAGCAGCAGCAGATCCAGGCGCGGCACCGGGCCGGCATCATTGCCGGCATCGAGCTCAACAACCAGGAAGTCGAAATCCAGCGCCTGCGCGCGGGTATCGAAGACCTGGAGGGCAGCCGCAGCCTCGAGGAAGACCGCCTCGCGGTGCTGACCGGACGTCCGCCGCAGGACTTCCGCTTACCGGGCATCGCCTCCCTGGCATTGCCGGCGATCCGGCTCGCGCCGGAAACGCCGGCGGAGGTCTTGCGGGTGCGGCCGGACATACGCGTAGCCGAAACCCGATTGCGCGTATCGGAGGTCCGCTTCGAGCAGGCCAAGAAGGCCTTCTACCCGACCATCACCCTGTCGGGCAGCACCGGGCTGGCATCGGACGCGCTCAACGACCTCGTCACCGATTCGTCCTGGACCTGGGGTATCGGCGCCGATCTGGTGACGACCTTGTTCGATAACGGCGCGCGCTCGCGCGGAGTCGAAAGCGCCCGCATCGGCGCGGCGCAGTCGCTGGCTGCCTACCGCGGGACCATTCTCTCCGCGCTGCAAGACGTCGAAGGCGCGCTGAACCAGCAGGAAGTCAACCTGCGCCAGTTCGAGATCCGGCAACTGCAGCTAGCCGCGCAGGAACGCCTGACGCGCGAAACCGAGGCGCGTTACCGTGTCGGCGCCGTATCCGGCTTCGAGCTCGTCCGTCAACAGCGCAGCCTGATACTGCAGCGCGAGCAGATACTCAACACTCGCTTGGCAGGCATCCGGGCGACGATCCGGCTGTTTCGGGCGGTTGGTATCGCTCCGTGATTTGCGGGACAGGACACTAGGCTAAGGTGTTTACCCGATAGCCGCCACGCGATCTGCGGCATAGTATTGGTAATCCGTGACGTTCTACGTTGTCTGGATTCGATCCAGGGAGGCATCGTGCGCCCTACGTCCCTGTCGACACTAAAGCCTGCGAGGCTTGCACAATACCTGGTGACAGCCTTGCTGCTGGTCGGTCTGGCAGTCCACTCCCGGGCTGATGAAATAATCCTCAACCCGGTATTCAATATCAGCGACCAGAGCATCTGGGGCGCCACCGCCCCGACCGACATCTCTCGTCGCGCGCTTCTGGCGCGCGTTAGGGCGAACGGGTCCGATCCCCGAAGAGACTATTCTTTCGACGGAACCGTAGCCGGCGTGGGACTCAAATTTGGCGGATATGTCGAGATCGATCATACCTTCGGGGGCGTGCTCTCCATGAATGGGGGCTCTCTCGATGCAAGCTTGCCCTACGACATTCGACTCAGCTTCGATGAAAGCACCATAGCCACCGATCGGCAGATACGCTTCGATAGCAGTTTTGCCCTTGATCCGGATGCGTTTTTTTCGACGACGACCTCGCTTCCGGATCTGAGTATCCATCATGAACATTGGTACAAAATCACGGGCAGGCTGGAGGCATGCTTTGTTGACTGTGCCACGCTGGCGGATTTTAACAAAAGCCACGATATGACCGGTTATGCTAACCGGAGAACTTTACTGGCTCTGGATGAAGGCAGGCTCAGTGTTGCAAACTCGATAGTCGACTACATCGATCCGGTCGTGGTCGGCGGTTCAGTCATCGACTACGACGGTTCAGTCGTGGTCGACTCTTCTATCCACGTCAATGGTTCGGTAGCGGGTGATTCAGTATCCGGCGGCAGTTCCGCATCGGTACTGAAATTGGATAACTTCAAGCCGGTACAACTGATTCCCAAAGTAGGGGCCGCCAGCACCGGAGGATTCAGCGGCAATGCATGGGGAGTGAACGTCGGCGCTGACTGGACCATACTGTCGGTGGAAGTCGATGCCTCCTTGGGTGTGGAACAGGACTTCGATCTGTCACCCGAGACTCCCGAGTTGCTGCTGGACTTCGGCAACGGCTTTACTACTTCGTTTCTGGCGGGTGACTCCGCCACAGTAGACTTACCCGAATGGTGGACTCCGGACCAGGGATTTACGCCTACCGTATTGCTCGACAGCTTTTTGTGGAACACGACCTCCATTACCTGGGGCCTTCTTGCGGACCTGGTATTGCCCAAGTTCAACATACACAACTCGGGTTGCTGCGGCAGTATCGGCCCTGCGGTGCGCTTGATGGACAGATCCTATAAACAGTATCTCTCTAATCAAAAAAGAATTCCGCTGCAACCGCAGAGCTATACGGGAGAACGTGTTCAACTGGCCTCCGTATCCGTTCCGGAACCCTCCATTCTCGTCCTGCTCGCTTCCGGCTTGTTGGTATTGCTGTTCGCTCGGCGCGCCAGACCTTAAATCCTCGACAGTAAAAGGGGGTCCGGCGGCAGAAAAACCAAGCCTGCCAGGGGCACCGAGCTAATCGCGGTAGCGTACCGCCATTTCTGCGCGGCCCGAGGCTTGTGGAGCTCGTGGTCGTCAGAGCACTGTCGCCGCAGTATTGAAATCGACTCTATTGATTTCGCCCACCCGGTGGTTTACAAGAAAGTCGGTCCCAGCCTGATCTTCTGCTGAGCACCCGGTTCTTTCATCCTCCTTTCGAGAGGTCCGGCACACCGGCACAAAGGGTTCCCATGCAGCGCAGGTCTTCGAAAACACTTATCCTGCCTGCCCCAGCCAGACATGCGTCACGACTAGTGCTCGTGCTCATTCTCGCATCGGGCTCATCTGCCTTTGGCCAACCGCCCCTGAGCTTGAACGACGATACGGGCCCGGTAGATACGGCGCCGTTTACGGCTTTTCTGCGCGATGCAGATGGCAGCCTCAGCCTGCACGACGTGCTCGACGCATCGTTTGAGCCGTTGAGCTCTCCCGTGGACTTCGGTTACACCAGCGACAAGTTCTGGTTACGCTTTTCAGTCAGCAATAGAAGCTCAGCGGACATAGGGCGCCTGTTTACGACCAACGCAAGATTCATGCGCCCGCTGGAGGTTTATCTGCTGCGGGGAGATGGCCGAATAGAACAGCTACTGGCCAACGACCAGTTCGACACGTTTGCCGCGCGACCCATGCCGGAGTTGCGTTATCTCGCCGCTCCTTTCGGCCTGGCGGCAGGGGAAACCGCATCGATCTACTACCGGCTTGGCGCCGGCGGCCGGGTTTCCATGGCGGTGGAACTGGCGCCTGAAGAGACGGTCCTTGCCGAACAGCATCGAGCGGAACTGGCCAGCATCCTGTTCGTTTCGATACTGCTCACCCTGGTGCTGGTCAACCTGTTTCATTTCATCGCCGTGCGCCGTTTTGCCTATCTGGGTTACGTGCTGTACGAGTTCTTCAACGCACTTTATGTCACCCATATCGAAGGTTTTACCTGGCAGTATCTCTGGCCCGGCCTGCCCGCCATGAATGCGAACGCCACGCCGGTCATCGCCAGTTCAGGTATCTTCGTGGGCTGTTTGTTCGCAGTGAGCTTTCTCGAAACCTGGCGCTACTCGAGATGGGCTCACAATAGCCTGGTGGGCCTGATGGGCGTTGCGAGCATCGTATTCATCCTGTCTCTATTCGATAGTCGCGCCGGCAACCAGGCCTCTGCGGCCTTGTTACCGATCGGCATGGGCCTGAGTGTGATCGCGGCGATCGTCGCCTTACGAAAGGGCAGCTATTCGGCGCGCTATTTTCTCGTGGCCTGGAGTATCTACTTTGTCGCGGCATTGCTCTACTCCCTGTCGACGTTCGGCCTGCTGCCGAACACGCACTACCTCGGTGTGCTATGGCTCTACAAGATCTGTATCGTGATTCAGGCGATCGTTTTCTCCATGGGCCTGGCCGATCAGGTGCGCCGTCTGAATCAGGAACATCGAGGCACTTTGGTGAACCTGGCAAAAAACCTGGAGCAGCGGCTCGTCGAATCCCGGGAGAGGTTGAGGCTGGAACGGGAAAACGAAATCTCGAGGCAGGCGCTCGCTCGGAAATCGCAGATACTGGCAGCCACGGGTCACGACCTGAATCAACCCCTGCAGACCTTGCGTTATTCGATCGACGAGCTGATCGGCAAGGATACGGAGCGCAAAACCGCCACGGCAATTCGATCGACTCTGGCTCATCTGGAATCGGTCATAGCCGACTCGCTTTCGCAGGCCAGCGCCGATCTGGCCGAAGTGACCGTGGGTAACAAGCTGCAGTCAATCGTCTTGGGTGAGTTTTTTCGAGATGTTTGCAATACCTTCGATGCGACGGTAAAGACCAATGACATCGACCTGCGGTATTTCAGGAGCAGCATCGTCGTGGTTACTTACCCACTGCCCCTCAGGCGCTGCCTGACGAATCTGTTGACGAACGCGATCGAGCATTCGGAATCCGGGGCTATTCTGCTGGGTGTGAGATATCGCGGCAACGTCGCGCAGATAGAAGTACGCGATCTGGGAAGGGGCATCGACGAGAAGCTGATCGAGTCGCTGTCGCAGCCGTGGAACAGATTGCCCGACTCCCCCGGCAGCGGGCTGGGCCTGTCGATTGTGACATCTATCTGCGAGCAGTATGGCTGGTCGCTGAAGATTGAATCGCAACTCGGTGTTGGCACAGTGGTGAAGCTGGTGGTACCCGTCAGACAGTCGTAGTCGATGATGATTCGAGTATTACTGGTCGACGACCATGAGATATTCAGGCTCGGGCTGAAGGCTGTCCTGGAGAAGGACGCCTCGATCAAGGTAGTGGGACAGCTTGCCTCCGGCGCGGAGAGTATCGACCAGATCGCCCGCTTACAGCCGGGTTTACTCGTGTTGGACTACTCGCTGCCTGGCCTCAGTGGCTTGGATGTGTTGTCGCTGGTCAAGCGCCGGTATCCGGAAATCAAAGTGATCCTGCTTACTGCTTCGACTTCGGAATCGATTCTCTCGCGGGCAATCGGCGAGGGCGTGGACGGTTTGATACTGAAACAGGAACCTGCCGACGAGGTTCGTGTCGCCATCGGAAAGGTCCAGGGCGGCGAACGGTACATCTCCGCCGGCGTCAAGCCCTTGATAGCGCGCTTCGACAAACTACTGGCGCTCACCCGCCGCGAACAACAAGTCTTGCAGATGATCGCCGCAGGGTATCGAAACAAGGAGATTGCCGAGAAACTGGAACTTTCCCCCAAGACCGTGGACTCTCATAGAACGAACTTGATGCGAAAACTCGATTTGCATAGCCTGGTAGACATCGTCGACCTGGCCAACAGCGCGGGCCTGATAGATCGCTCGATCTAGTGTCCTGTTCCGCCAATAACTGGCCGTGTCGGTGCCCGGCGCTCACCTGCACCGCGGGCCGGCGACGGCGCGGGTGAACCTCGGTGACGGTGTCGATCGGTATTGGCTGCTTGATACGGTGGCATTTTCCCCGGTAATAGGCTCTATAGTTCATAGATGCCGCCCGGCGGGTGACCGGGTGGCGGCTGCCGGAGCCTACATGCCCGAATCCAAGGTACAAGCGACCGTTGCCAAGCTGTTTACCGATCATCGCGATCGGCTACAGCAGTACCTGCGTGCGCGCCTGACGAATGCGGACGATGCGGCGGAGCTGGCTCAGGAGGCCTACCTCCGGATGCTGCGCGTGAAACGTGCGGATCTGATCCGTCATCCGCAGGCCTACCTGTTTCGGATCGCAAACAATCTGCTGCACGAGCTCTACACCGGACGGGGCCCGGCGTCCGGCGAAAGCCTCGAGCTCGACCTGCTGGAGACCGACGAGCCTTCGCCCGAGGAACTGGCGGCGCTTGCCGGCCGGCGCGAGATGGTTCGGCGTGCCGTCGGCGAGTTGCCCGAAAAGTGCCAGGCGGCGCTTGCGCTGCACTGGCAGCAAGGTCTGACCCAGGCGGAAATCGCCGAACGCATGAACCTGTCCCGGCAAATGGTGCAGAAATACCTGGCCCGGGGCCTGGCGCATTGCCACAAACGCCTGCGCCATATCGCCGCCGAAGAGAGACGAACGCGATGAGCCGGCGGACCGATCGCATTACCGACGAGGCCGCGCTCTGGTATGTCAAAGCCCAGGACCCCGGCTTCTCGACCGGCGACCGGGAGGAGCTGGCATCCTGGCTGGCGGCATCGGCCGAGCACGTCAGGGAATATCTTTCCGTCGCGGCAGTGACGCAGGACGTTCGCGAACTCGCCGGCGCATTCGACGTCGATGAACTGCTGCGTCTCGCGCAAGCGTCGGCGGATGAAGCCAACGTCGTGTCCCTGCCGGATGCGGATGTCCAGGTACGTTCCCGGGTACGTTCCGAGGTGCCGGATCCGGACCTGCCGAAGCCAACTGAAGTAGTCCGGCGCCGACGCCTGGCAGTCCGGTCAGTGGCGGCAGCGCTTGCGATTGTCGCCTTCTTGGGGATTTTTTACCTGAATGCGCCGCGGGCCGATCTCTATACCACCGGCATCGGAGAGCAGTTGTCCTTTCTGCTGGACGACGGCTCGGTGGTTACCTTGAATGCCCAGTCCAGGCTGCGTGTCGTCTATACGGATACCTCCCGCGACATTCATCTCACGGCCGGCGAGGCGATGTTCGACGTCGTCGGCGATCCGGACCGGCCGTTTCGAGTCATCACCGAACGTGCCGTGATCCAGGCGATCGGCACGCAGTTCAATGTGCGGCATCGCGGTTCCGGCACGACCGTCACCGTCGTCGAGGGAATCGTCGACGTGCAGTTGGTGCCGAACCCGCGGTCTCCGCCGGGCGAGGTCGGCGAAGCGCCCGGCGAGTCCCCGGCCGAATCCTCGTCCGTCGTCTCTCGACCGACTCGGCTGAAGGTGGGGCAGCAGGCGAGAGTGTCCAGCGGTGAGGTCGCCGTTGTCGATACCAATGTTCAGAAAACAACATCTTGGCGCGAGCGCCGCCTGGTTTTCGATTCCTGGATGCTGGCGGACGTCGTCGACGAGTTTAATCTTTATAACGACCAGCGCATCGTCATCATGGACGCCGACCTGGCGACGCGCTCGATCAGCGGCGCGTTCAGCGCCGACGATCGGGATTCTTTTGCGTTGTTCCTGTCGGCAGCCGGTATCGCGCTGTCCGAAAACCGGGCCGACGGAACGATCGTGCTGCACCCGCCCCGTCGCGACTAGGGAGTCTCGCCGGACTTCATGCAGAGGCTCCTTGGTGTGACGCCCCTTGGCGTTATGCTCTTTGGCGTGATGCTCCTTGGTGTGATTCTCCTTGGGGCGCATTCGTTTTAACGGTGGCATTTTTCCGCATATCCCCCTCAAGGCTTCCGTACGAGGCAACAAAAACGTAATACGATCCATTGTGGGGGAACATTCATGAATCGACTCGTCTCGACCGCACTCCTCGTTCTTGGAGCGCCGCTTGTAGTTCAGACGTTCATAGGCAATACGGCCGCAGCCGACGACGACAGCCAGGCGGGCTTCAACATCGAAGCGCAACCGCTCGCATCCGCCCTGCGCGAGTTTTCCGAGCAGACGGGTTTGCAGATCGGTTATGCCGCCGAGCTTGCCGAAGGCAAGGAGACGGGCGGCGTCACGGGTGTCGACGACCCCGGGGTCGCCCTGCATGCCTTGCTCGCAAAAAGCGGCCTGGAGCACCGGTTCGTCAACGATTCGACGGTGGTCATTCGTGAGATAGCCGTTACCGATCAGGCGGGAGGTGCCCGTGACTCAAAAAACTCGAGCGCACAGCCACCGCTGATGGCACAGAACGAGACGAGTCGGACGCCGACGACGTCGAGCAGCCGCCAAAGCAATGAAAGCAATGACGGTGCGGCCAGCGTCGTTACCGGTAAGGTCACCGATGCGCGTACTGACGCGAATCTCAAAGGCGCCCTGGTCACGATCGAGCAAACCGGACAGTCGACGAGCACCGACGATCTCGGGGAGTTTCGGTTTTCGAGTGTTGTCGCCGGCGAGTACACGCTGCAGGTATCCTACCTGGGATATGCACCGCAACGCGCCGCACTGGTAGTGGAAGGCGGCCGGCCCGTCGCTGCGAGATTTGCCTTGACCGGCGGCAGCGAGATGGAGGAAATCGTCGTGCGCGGCTGGCGCAGCGCACGGTCCCAGTCGCTGAACCAGGAGCGTACGGCGGAGGGCGTTTCCACGGTCATCTCCTCGGACCTGATCGGCGATTTCGTCGGGGCTACGCTGTCGGAGGCGTTGCGGCGCGCGCCCGGCGTGGCTTTCCAGCAGGACGAAGTGACCGGCGACGGTACGAACATCATCATTCGCGGTCTCGCCCCGGATTTCAATACCGTGTTGTTCAACGGCATCGAGCTGCCCGAGGGCAGCGGCAGGGAACGTTCGGCCAGCCTGAGCAACATTCTGGCCGATTCGATCGACAGCGTGACGATCAGCAAGACCTTGCTGCCGAACCAGGACAGCAGGGGCACCGGCGGCCTGGTCGAAATCGAAACCAAGTCGGCGCTGGACCGGCCGCGCCGCTTCGCGCAGTTCGCGGTGGAAGGCTCGCGGCGGGACGGCGATTTCTCCGACGGCTTTCTAGCCTCGGCGGAAGCCTCGGGGATTTTCGGCGCCGGGCAAAACTTCGGCTTGGGCGCCTCCGTGCAGTATCGCGAAAGGGACGTACAGACCTTGACGGTGGGCAGCAACCTGGTCTTCGGCGCGTATCTGCCGCTCGATCGAGTGGGAGGCGTTTCCTATGCGTTCCACGATGAAGTACCGCCGGGCAATCCGTTCCCGTTCGAGGACCTGCCCGGCGCGAGCGACGTCTTCGTCTCGACGATGAATTCCCGCTTGACGCGCCAGGACAGCTCGGACGTCGCCATCGGTCTCAACGGCGAGTGGCAGCTTGCCGGTCACACCAACTTGCGGCTCGACTACCAGCACCTGGAGACCACCCGGTCGCGCAGCGGTTCCAACTATGTGATGTTCCCTCTCGACGGCTACTGGCCGCGTGAGGTGCAGGCGCTGGACGGTGAGGTCAGGTCGGCGCTGGTGCTCGACCCGATTCTGATCATCTCGCCTTCGTACATCATCGAAGACGACTTCGAGCAGGTGACCGACATACTCACCCTGCGCGGGGAATCGGAATTCGGCAGGTGGCGTTTTACCTACGACGCCTCCTACACCGAGGGTTCGAACACGACGCCGAATTCTTTCACCTTCACCCCCTCGGGAGGCGCCGGGTTCGGCTTCTTCCTGCCTTCGGACGCGTTCAGTCCGGCTGCCACCGATCCGGGGGAGGGTGTCATCATGTCGCTGTTTTCGCGGGTTACGCCGGGCGACGAGTCGGTTCCGATACCGGCGCTGAGCGAGTCGGGCCTGGCCTTGGTGAGCGACCCGGCTTCGTTTCGGCCCGGCCGTTCGTTGCTGGAACGCAGGACCGGCGAAAACGAGCGTTACAGCGGCGGGTTTTCGGCGCAGTACGAATTCGGCGGCGACGTTCTCCAGTACGTGGAGCTCGGGCTGGACCTGAAGCGCTCCGATTTCGTCAAGGGCCTGCAGGTGAGCACGATAACCGGCGCGCCCGGAGTGACGCTGGCCGATCTCGGTTTCGCCTTCGGTCGCGGCGTGTACGATGAAATCGGTATCGACGCCGGCTTGCGCGCGCCCGCGGTCGACGAAGTGCGGACGTTCATCGGCAATCTCGACCGCTTCGCCGGCGAAGGGCTCCTGACCGTCCCGCCTTTCGAGCCGGCCGGGCTCGCGGACGGCGCCCGAACTCGTGAAACGGAATTGGCGCCGTATCTTCAGGTCCGGCTCGACGTCGGCGATTTCGAATTCATCGGCGGCGCGCGCGTCTCGAGCCTGGAAATCGATGCGACGGACGTATTGATTCCGGGTTACAGGGCGGCGAACGGCGACCGCGATTTCGAATGGCAGGATGCCAATACGGCTCTGATAACCCAGTCCGAGTCGCAGAACGAGGTGCTGCCGCGGTTCATCGTCAACTATCGGCCGACCAGCAACCTGGTGTTGCGCGCAGGGTATTATCTCGATATCGCCCGTCCGCGGATCCAGGATCTCTCGAGAGCCGTCAACGCCTCGCTCGACCTTCGCCCGATCTTCGGGCCGAATCGCACGCTGCCGAGACTCGCCATAGTAGAAGGCAACGAGGCGCTTAAACCGGCGCGAACGGATAACTTCGATTTTTCGGCGGAATACTATTTCGACGACGTAGGCGTGCTGAAATTCGGCGCGTTCTACAAGAACATAGAAAATCTCCTGGAACTCAATACCAGAGAAGGTTCGAGCGACCTCGACGGCGTCGTGCTGCCGGATTTCACCACGGCCCAGGACTATCCGGCGGGATTCGACGTCTTCGAGGCGGCTCGAAACGGCCAGCTTTTCGTCAGCCGGTCGCAGCCGACCAACAACCCGAGCGATGCGTACATCTGGGGTATCGAGCTGGCCGCCGAACGTCAGTTCACGTTCCTGCCCGGTTTCTGGAGCGGGCTCGGCGTATACGCGAACTACGTTTATACCGAAAGCTCCAAGGATCAGCCGAAGGACTTCTTCGATGCCGTCGATTTCGTCGGTCTCGTGCTGGTGGCCGAGGACGTGCGTTTCAACCAACAGCCGAAGTACTCCGGCACGTTCGCGCTCACCTATAGCCGCGATGCCGTCGACGCCAACCTGATCTACTCGCATCAGGCGCGCCGCCAGTCCGACTTCGAGTTCAACGGCTTGTCACGGTTCTTCGACGAGGTGGAGAGTCTGGACTTCCGCTTGACGTATACGTTCGACCGCGCTGTCGGGCGATACCGCGTGTTCTTCGAGGCCACCGATCTGATGAACGATGCAAACGACCCCAGCCTGACCCGCAGTCAAGGCGACGCCGGCTACACCAACAGCCGCAGCTTCGTCGGCGGCCGTGAGTTCCGCTTGGGCATGACGGCGAGCTTCTGATCATACGAACGCTGCGGATCGAAGGGAGTAGGCCGAGGAACGGCTAAGGATTACAGCACGCTCTTACGGGAGCTCGACCGGCGGCCGATATCGGATAGGTTGAGGCTGCACATTCTGGTCGAACTCCTCGGCGGCTTGTCGAGCCAGGGCTTGTTCAACGGATATTTCTATATCCCGGTCAATCATCCTTATGGGCGATGTAGGCGCTTCAGCCGAAAGGGTTGGAGATTCTCGTACCGTCTATCGACAAACCATCGTGCATGTCTTCCGACAACAGGACTGGCGCCTCTGCTTTTAGCGCCGAAGCAATCATCAGGCTGTCGTACCACTGCAGCCGAAAGTCTTCGGTAATGTCAATCGCAACATCCTGGTCTTCCGCGGTAAGCGGGACGAGTTGGCAGGCTTCACGAAAGGTCTCGATAATGTTCCGAATCTCGTCCCAGCCCAGTCGCGCCTTTTTCCGCGCAACGTTCACGAATTCGTTGATGACCTGCGTGGAAATTACGCGATCGACGGATTCGGCGCTCAAGAGGGATTCGGCAATGTTGGCCTTGCGCTGATCGTCGGACAACAGATAGAGCAGGATATTCGAGTCGATGAAAACTCGGGTGTCATTGCTCATTTGCCGCGCTCATTAGCCTCCTCCCGAGAAAACCTGAAGTCGCCCGGCAGACGGCCGCGGTAACGTCGCAGTGCCTTGATGCGATCGGCGAGCGGTGGTTTACGGCCGATCGCGAAGGACCGCTCGCCGACGACGTGGATTTCGATATCGTCGCCTTCCTCAAGCGCCAGCGCCTCGACTACGGCTGCGGGCAGCCTGACGGCGAGGCTGTTGCCCCATTTCGATACTTGCATGTTGGAACCTCCTGATTGGGAACGATATACGTATCAAATTATGTATATCAAGCAGCAAATCTGCTTAAAAACCTGAACTTTTCGCCTTGCCCACATGGCTGCGGTGCAGCCAAGCTTTGACAAGCTGGCGGTCCCATGGTATCGAAAGGTATTACTAAGTAATACACGGGTACATACCATGGCCACTTCAGTCAAATTGGACGACGATTTGAAGAAACGTATCCGAAATCTCGCGGACAAACGGCACCGCTCGCCTCACTGGATAATGTGTGAGGCGATTCGGGACTACGTGGATCGCGAGGAGGCCAAGGAAAGCTTCAAGCAAGAGGCCCAGGCGTCATGGACGGCGTACCGGGAAACGGGCCGACACCTGACCGGCAACGAGCTTCGTGAGTGGCTGGCGACATGGGGTACCGATGACGAGACACCGGTCCCGTCGTGTCACGAGTAGTCATCACCGAGCAAGCAGCGCTGGGTTTGGAACGCTGCCGGCAATTCCTGGCTGAAAAGAACCCGGGTGCAGCAAGACGGGCAGCTCAGGCGATTGCACGGCGTGTCGCACAACTCGAATCTGAACCAGAACTTGGGAGGCCGTCAGACGACGTCCCGGAGTTGCGGGAATTGCTCGTTGCCTTCGGCGATTCGGGATACGTTGCGCTCTATCGCTACGAGCCCGAGGACGACGTCGTGGTTGTGCTGGCATTCCGCCATCAGAAAGAGGCGGGTTACTAGGCCGCAAATTGCGAGCTGGAAAATCGCATACGGACACGACTCCCCGATAAACGAAAGAAACTCATCGACTTATGGAATTCATCGTTACAAAATCCGTGAGTCGCGGACGTTGCAGAATTCGTGAGGTCCACGTTGCCAGCGATGTCAAGGGATTGCCAATGCGCGCCCTAATGACAACAAAGTACTATCATTATGATCAGAACCCAAATCAGCCTGTCGGAAGAGGAATACCAGGCCGCCAAAACCGAGGCGGCTCGTCTGGGCATCTCCTTGGCGGAGCTTTTGCGGCGATCGTTGCGGGCCGTCCTGCCGGTCGACAAGTCCAAGCCGTGGATGCGTTATTCGGGCATGGTGGCGTCTGGCGATCCCGAGTCCAGCCAAACCATCGACGATGTGGTCTATGGCCACAAAGACTGAGGCGTACGTCGATACCTCGGCGATTCACTCCACGTACCGTCGCGCAATAAAAAACTCATACCCGTAGCTCGAGCCGAAATCCCGGCGAATTCTTTGCTCTTCTTGCTCCATCGTCACAACCGCCAGCCCCGTCTCATCACCGGCATACTTTTCGAGCAGCCGTGGGAACTTCTCCGATAGCGGCGTGTAATAGTCGTCCCACCAGGCTGCATCGGGAAGTGTGAAACGACCGGTCAGCTCGTAGCCATGTTCGACGATGAGTGCGGCAATCGCCTGCGATGTCGCCATGGCGGGATACTCGTTGCCGAAGAACTCGGCGGCCTCGGCCGGTGGCGATGACGTCAGCCAGACGAGTTCGGTGAATGCCAGGTAAGCACCGGGTTTCAGCAACGGCCGCCAGGCAGCCAGCGCATCGGCAATGCCGATGATGTAGGCTGAGCCTTCCGCCCAAATCAGATCGAAGCCGGCCGGCTTGTACGGCAGAGTGCCCATATCGCGCCGCTCGGTAACAATACGGTGTTTGAAACCGGCAGCGCACGCACGCGAGTCGAGTTCTTCCAGGTAAGGCTGGTGATTGTCGATCGCGGTAATCGAAGCACCCGGCAATGCTCGTGCCAGCACGATCGTCTGAGCGCCCGGCCCGCAACCGATGTCGAGCACCGACGGTTCCGCCGGCAGCCCGGCGCAAAGGGCCAACGCCGCCCGCGCGCTTTGCTCATCGCCCGGCGCCTGCCGCGGCAGGCCGGACTGTACGTCGAAGAATACTTCTCTGAGATGACTATCCATTTTCCAACGCGGCGAAACTACCAATTCTGCCTGGATTATACCTGTCGCGTCGCCGGGATCTCTGGCTTATTCTCTGTAGGTTATTGATCTAGAAGCGCTTACTTTGCGTTACTGGCGATACTTCGTTTTTGTCCAACTTGAGTCCGTGCCCGGTCCGGCTTGTTTTCCAGTAGCCCACCATGAAGTTATCGCCGCGGACTACGGTATTCCCCTAATTCGGTTTATCCGCGATTAGCCGAGCGTAGCTTCGATGAGTGGGACCTCTTCGGCTTCCTGGCAACGATCAAGAAAATGCCATGGGCGCTGATCGCACTCGGCGGGGCTGCTGCCGTCGCAGGGCCGACCGTTCCGGTCATATTACCTTTCCAGACCCCACAGTGTCCGGCGTCAACCGGCCACGGGTTTAAGCCAGTTCTCGACTTTCAGTCTGTTCACCCGCCGAAACTCGCGATCGTTTCCACTGATCACCGTAAGGTCGGATGCAAGGCCGTGTGCGGCGATCAATAGATCGTTCGGTCCAATCGGTTTTCCCTTTTGCTCGAGCGTATCTCGAATCCGGCCGTAGTATCGGGCAATGCCGGACGGCAATTCGAGCACCGGGACGGCGGAGAGAATCGCCTCGACTTGCCGGCGAAGCTTTGCCGATCCGCGCTTTGTCAGGCCGTACTCGATCTCGCAGGCCACGATCGGATTGATACCGAATTCGTCCGGTGAAAGGGTAGAGATTCTTTCTGCAAGCGGTCCTTGCGGCCTGCGCGCAAGTTCACCAATGACATTGGTGTCGAGCAGATACATGGCTCAAGCCAGCGGGTCCGAATCCAGCGAGAGCAGGTCGTCCACGTCGGGCAGCGTTTCGTGGTCGGGTAGTGGGGACAGTTCGGCCAGCACCTCGGCCAGTTTTCGCCGTGGTACCGGTTCGAGTATCAATCGTTGGCCGACTTTTCGCATGATCACGCGCTCGCTGGAGAATTCGAATTCTCTGGGGATACGGACCGCCTGGTTGCGGCCGTTACGAAAAATACTGACTTCACGTTCGAGAGGCATATCACCCGTTGCCAATCAGATAGCATATGCTTAAGCATATGCCAGCAAAGCGCTGGCGTCAAACTCGCGACCTCAGGCTACGGCAGTCAGCCTTAATTGGGCACACCGATTTTGATCTGGTTTCCATAAATTCACTCGTCCGAGAGGATTTGCCGCGACTGAACTTGGAACCGCCCCGTTCGAGCGCGGCTCCGGGCCAGTCAGTAAGCGGCGCCTCGAGTTCGCCGATCTGCTACATTGCCCCGCAAAGAAAAACCCGCGGTGCTCGTATGGAACCATCCCTGAAGTTTTTCGGCGGCCGCCTGGGCGCCGCCGTGCCATTGCTGTTCTTCGTCGTCTGGGCAATCGCGATTTCGGTTGCCGGGGCGCCCAGCGAACACGGCCTGATCCTGGGCATGGTCGGCGGTCTTACCGTGGGTATGCTGTTGTGCCGCAGCCGCTGGGCCGATTATGCCAATGCGGTTTTCGCCGGCATGGCGAATCCGGTGGCGACCGTCACGATCGTCGCCTGGTTCTGGGCGGGGATGTTCGCCCAGGTGCTGCGCGTCGGCGGGCTGGTGGACGGCCTCGCCTGGCTCGGCAGCCAGTCGAATGCAACGGGGGGTTATTTCGTCGGCGCCACGTTTCTGCTGGCGGCAACCTTCGGTACCGCGGTCGGCACCGGTTACGGCACGGCGGTGGCGTTTTGTACCTTGATGTTCCCGGCCGGGCTGGTGCTCGGCGCCGACCCGGTCTGGCTGTTCGCCGCCATCCTCTCCGGCGCCGCTTTCGGCGACAACCTGGCGCCGGTCTCCGATACGACCGTCGTATCCGCCACCACGCAGGAGACCGACATTCCCGGCGTCGTGCGCTCGCGGGTCAAATACGCATTGATCGCGGCGATACCGGCGTTGGTGATTTTCACGCTGTTCGGCGGAGGCGGCTCGGAGGTCGACCACGTCCGTGCGGCCGAGCTGCTTGCCGACAGTGCTTCCCCCGAAGGGCTGGTACTGCTCCTGCCTTTTGCACTGGTGATTGTCTTGGCGCTGACGGGTTCTCACATCCTGGTGTCGCTGACATGGGGTATCGTCACGGCCGTCGTACTGCAGCTTGCGCTCGGGCTTTCGTCTCCCGAGGCTATCCTGTTCATCGACGCGTCCACCGGGACGGTCGGCGGCGCGTTGGTAGACGGCATTGTGGGATATCTCGGCCTGTCGATTCTGATCCTGTTGATCGTCGCCGGCGGCCATTTGATGCGCTCTGGCGGTGCGCTAGATGCGTTGATCGACGGCCTGAACCGATTCGCCCGCGAATCGGTTGCCCGGGCCGAGGCCGCTATCTGGAGTCTCGTGTTCTCACTCAACGCCTTCATCACGATCAACACCGCCGCCGAGATTGCCGCGGCGCCGGTAGTTTCCCAACTGGGCAAACGGTTCAAGCTGCACCCGTATCGACGGGCCAATATGCTGGATGCGGTTACTTCCGCCATCGGCTATATCTTTCCGTGGGGCGGCGGCGTGCTGATCGGTTTTCAGACCATCCGCACGCTCGAATCGCAGTACGACTTCGTACAGGCCGTGCCGCCTACCGAAGTCTGGCGTTTCGTGTTGCACGGCTGGTTTCTTGCCGCAGTCATGCTGATTGCGGCGCTGACCGGCTTCGGTCGTACGTACGAAGCCGCCGACGGATCGCAGACCAGGACTCCGCCGACCGCCCCGTCGTCCTGACGACTTGGCGGGAATCGCAGCGGCCGCACGCTACAATTCACGCAGTCCTGCGCTCGTCTAAAGCTTTGCCTCCGTTTCACGCACGAGCTGCCAGGCCGGGCATTGCAGGCCGCGTGCGAGCTTCAATACGGTGTCCAGACTCGGGTTACGCAGCCCGCGCTCGACCAGGCTGATGTAGGTTGGGTGACAGGCGGCCTCGGCGGCCAGGGTTTCCTGCGACATACCGGCCTGCTGGCGCCGGCGGCGAACGATACGGCCGAAATGTCGAGCTGTGGTCCGCGGTTCCACTGCCGAACCGTAGGCCATAACGACTATTGTCAGAACAGACAATAGTCAGGATACGGCGGCACTGGACGGCGCCCCGTCTCCGCGGCGACGAGCGCGGAAAATGACGCCGATTTGGTCCGTACCGGGAACTTTGGTACCGAGTATCCATATATAATGCAGGGGCCCGGATCGTCCGCGCAAAATCGGTTCCGGAACGGTTGAGATGAACATCCTTCGCGAGCACCGTCGAATGAAGGCCGAACCCCGCATTGCGGAGGAATCGCCCGAGCAGGCAGTGGCATCGATTGCCGCCGCGCTGGACTTCCTCGAGGGCGAAGCAAAGGCGGCAGGGCTTGCCGAGTTGGGTACGCTGATCGGTCAGGCATCGGACAAGGCGAAACAGCATGCCCTGGAGACGCCAAGCGGTATCGCGGCGCGCCGCTCCGCCGACATCCTGCCTATATGCAAGGCAATCGTCGGTCTGCCGTCCGACTACCGGGATGCGCTGGTACTCAAGAAAGTCTACGGGCGATCCTACGAGCAGATTGCCGAAGACCTGGACGTATCGCTCGATACTGCCAAATCCAGGGTCATGAGGGGTTTCGAGTTGGTGCGTGCACTGCTGCCGCCGAACCCGGGCGGCTGATCTTGCCGGCAAACGGCAATGCGCTGCTCAGCGATTTTCAGTCGTGCGTGCGCCGCCTTGCCGAAGCGGTCACGTTCGGCGGCGTCCCGTGCGCCACGGCAGGAATCCGTCGAAAGGCTCGCCAAGCGCCAGCGCGAGCTTGTTGATGTTCAGCAGCGCGACGTTTCGTTCGCCCCGCTCGATGCTGCCGACATAGGTCCGATCGAGCCCGGCTTCCGCGGCCAGGTCTTCCTGAGTCCAGCCTTGTGCATCGCGCGACATGCGTACGCGCCGGCCGAATTCACGTAAGACCTGCTGTTCTTCATCGCTATACGCCATCGCCGCCAATACTGCGGCCTGATGACAATAAGTCTACGGACTATAAGTACCATTTCTGTCGTCGTACTGATATCATTGTTGATTTGGGCAGTAAGTGACACGTCGGCGAAAAAGCCCACCAGGACCAAACCGAGACATCGCTGCGCAGTCTGCGAGACCGGGGCTCCAGCGGCACCTGAAACGACGGATGAATTAGTCTATAAATATCATATAGAATAGATATTAAGACTTTTTTCTGAAAATGGTCTCTATCGGCCCCAATCGACCGCAAGCGCCGAATTGGGCATGCAAGTGTTTGATTAGTTTCCTACAATCGCAAATAGGACGGCGAGTGCAGCGCGCTTTTCCAACAAACACGAGTAGAACGAGCGGTACCGCTTCGGTATCGCGCTCATGGTCCAACGTGAACAATCCAAGCAGTCCGGTTGACTCCGCCAAAACGAGCGCTGAAGAGGAAGCGCTTCGCTGGCTGATCGATCTCGACGATCTGAACGAAGTCGAGCGGGCGCAGTTTCAAACTTGGCTCGACGCGCGGCCGGAAAACCGCCGGGCTTTCACGAAGGCCGAGCGGGACTGGCGAAGGCTGGACGTCGTCCAGCAACTCGCATCCGGCGAACCGGATCCCAAAATCATCGACAAATGGTTGCGGCGGCGGCGTATCAAGCGCCGTTATCTGCCGCTTGCGGCGGCCGCCGGTATTGCGGCGCTTGCGGCCGCGCTGTCTCTACCGCCTTCACCGGCATTCGAGGCGAGTTATCGAACCGCCGTCGGCGAGCATCGCAAAATCCTGCTGCCGGACGAGTCGGTCTTGACCTTGAACACCGACTCGGAAGCAAGCGTGGTTTACACGGACGAATACCGGCGCGTGCAATTGCACCGGGGTGAGGCGCATTTCGTGATCGAGCCCGCGCGGGAACGGCCGTTCAGGGTCGAGGCCGGTACCGGCGCCGTCGAGGTGGTGGGCACGGCATTCAACGTTCTCGTCAAAGGCGATCTCGTCGAGGTTACGGTTACCGAAGGTGTCGTTGAAGTATTACCGCACGCGGGCAATGCTCACGCGGACAATGCCGATGGCCTTGGTTCCGCGGCGGCGACCGCCGCAACGGACGCACCGCCGCTTGCCCAGACGCTGACGCGCGGCGAGCGAATCCGGTACCGTGACGGTATCGAGTCCAGGTCGACATTGGATCCAGGCGAAATTTCACGAAAGCTGGCCTGGCAGGACGGGATGCTCGATTTTCAGGGAGACAGCCTGGCTTCGGTCATCGAGGAAGCCGGCCGGTATACCTCGATACGCATGACCATAGAGGATCCCGAAATCGCGAACCTGAGCGTCACCGGCTATCTCAAGGCTGGTGACGTCGAAACCCTGCTGGCTCTGATCGAGTCGAACGAGCTCGTCGCCGTCAACCGCATTACGCCGGATCTGGTCCACATCACCGCGCGCCGGGACTGAGCCCCGGCGCGACGTTTCCGCCCGCATGCACCCAAGTAGTGCAGGCTCGACCGTCCCCCTGTTTCTGTAGTCCCAGTATAATCCTGCGGTTGCTGCGAATGCGGGGAACCGGGCATGAAGCGTCCGCGCCGGACGGTCGGATCGTTCAACTCGAAAGGCTGCGGCAATCGGGCGTCGCTCGTCTTGTTGCTCCAGTTGACGGCATCGCTGGTCGCCCCTCGTACCTTGGCCGACGAGAGCGCCGGGCAAGACACGCCGATCGAGTTTCATATCCCCAGCCTGCCCGTGCCCGCCGCGCTCAGCGAGTTCGCAAGACAGGCGCGAGTGCAGCTCTTTTTCATTTCCGACGAATTCGAAGCGGTCAGGGCAAACGCGGTTTTCGGTACTTACTCGACGCAACAGGCCCTGGACCTGCTACTTGCACAAACGGGGCTCGCGGCACGCCATTCGCCTGAATTCGGCGTCAAACTGCGGGTCGTGACATCGCCCGAGCCCGCAGCGGTCGCCGGGCCGGGGGCGCGCGCGCCGCCAAGCGGCGATTCGGACGGTACGCCGGGTGTCGTCGAGGACATACTGGTCACCGGCTCGAGAATTCACGGTGCGGGGAGCAGAGCGCCGGTCGTCACGATCACCCGTCACGAGATCGACCGGGCGGGATATACGACGCTGGAAGCCCTGGTTCAAAGCGTGCCGCAGAACTTCGGGTCGGGCGCGACGCAGGACAGCTTCACGAGCCTGCGCGGCGCGTCGAATGCGATAGGCGCCAACGTCGGCCAGTTGGCGGGAGGCGCGTCGGTGAACCTGCGCGGTCTGGGCGCCGGCGCAACGCTCGTGCTGCTGAACGGCCGGCGTATCAATGCCAGCGGGCTCAGTGCCCGTTTCTTCGACATCTCGGCCATTCCGCTGCCGGCAATCGAGCGGGTCGAGTTGCTGACCGACGGAGCGTCGGCTATCTACGGCGCCGATGCCATTGCCGGTGTCGTGAATTTCATTCTTCGCGACGACTACGAGGGTGCAGAGACGGAGCTCCGATACGGCCGGGACGGCAAAGGCGATACCTCGGAGCTCTTGTTCGGGCAGGTCTTCGGCGAAACCTGGGACGGCGGCAGGCTCTTCGCCGCCTACGAGTATTATCGTCACGACGAACTCGCCAACGCCGATCGGCGTTTCGCTGCAAGCTCCGATCTCTCGTCGCTCGGCGGAACCGACTGGCGGGTAACCGGCGGCAATCCGGCCAATATCTCTGCGGGCGGCTTAACCTATGCCATTCCTGCCGCGCAGGACGGCACGTCGTTGACGGTGGCCGATTTTCCGGTGGACTCGAACGGCGTTCCCACGGCTTCGTTGAACCGGCACGATATCAGGGCCGGTGAGGATTTTCTTCCCGAGCAGGAACGGCACGGTCTCTTTCTTGCGTTCGCAAAAGACGTTTCGGCCACATCGGAGTTGTTTGCCGAGGCTCGGTTTTCGACGCGCCGGAATACGGCACGATCCGACCGGAAGCTACTGGATATCGAGGTGCCGGACACCAATCCCTTTTTCGTCGATCCCACGGGTACGGGCCTGAGTTCGGTTACGGTCGAGAACTACTCGTTGAGAGACGATCTTGGCCCGATCGTCAACCGGGGCGAGAGCGATACCTATGGCGCTGCGGTTGGGCTGCGCTTCGATATCGGCCGCCGTGGGCGAGGCGAGTTGGTAACCACCTACTCGAGAGAGGAATCGACTTCCACCTTGACCAACCTCGTGAGTCGGATGGCTGTTGCCGTCGCGGCGAACGGCAAGACCGCGGCAACAGCCTTGAATCCCTTCGCCGAAGGTTCCAATACGAATCCCGCAGTGCTGCAGTCCCTGCGAACGGACGGGAACATGGACAGCGCCGAAAACGAGCTCTGGACATTCGGCTTCAACCTCAACCTCGACACTTTCGGCCTGCCGGGTGGCACGGTCCGGCTCGCCTCCGGCGCCGAGCTCCGCGGCGAATCGCTGTTGGCTTACTCGGTAGTCGGTGCCGAACTCGACGCAGTACTAATGGAACGAGGCACCGACGGTAGCCGCGATATAATCTCCGCGTATGCGGAGCTGTCCGTTCCGCTGGTCGGCGCCGACAATCACCGGCCGGGCATCCGGCAACTCGATCTCACGCTGGCGGCTCGCATCGAAGACTACAGCGACTTCGGCAGCAACACGAATCCGCAGTTCGGCATTTCCTGGTCGCCGACGCGAAGTCTGTTTCTGCGTGGCAGCTACGGGACTTCCTTCAAGGCGCCGGGCCTGTCGGAGCTCGACGTCGGTAATCTTGCCACCAACACCATCGTTTATTTTCCGCAGTCTTTCGTGAATGGCGGAATTGTTCCGTTTCCGACAATCTTGCTGACCGGCGGCAACGAGAATCTCGAGGCGGAGGAGGCAACGAGCTGGTCCGTGGGTTTCCACTGGACTCCCGCACACGTCGGCGGTTTGTCCCTGGACGTGAGCTATTTCAGCATCGATTTCGAGAACCGCATCGAAACGCCATTTACCGATCTGCAGAGCGCTTTTGACCCGAGATTTGCCTCATTGCTGGATACCGATCCGACGCCGCAACAGATTGCCGACCTCGTCAACGATCCGCGCTGGCAAGAACGTTTCGGCGTGCCCGCCGCCGATCTTCTGTCGGGTGCCGCTCCAGTCGGCGGGATCAGTAACGGCAGGGTCAACAATACAGCGACTTCGGTCGTACGCG
Source organism: Woeseiaceae bacterium (assembly GCA_028279985.1). Classification (GTDB taxonomy): domain Bacteria; phylum Pseudomonadota; class Gammaproteobacteria; order Steroidobacterales; family Woeseiaceae; genus UBA1847. The sequence goes on along the minus strand of JANQMR010000011.1, from coordinate 198,899 downwards.
GCGTCGACCTGTCGTTGTTACACGAGCTGCAAACGGCCTTCGGGCCGATCGAGCTCGGGCTGAGCGGCAGTTACGTTTTCGACTTCGAACAGGCCCTGATCGACGCCGATTCGCTGACCGAAGAGATAGACACGCTGGGCAGGCCGGTGGAGTTCCGGGCACGGTGTAGCGTTACGTGGCGGCGCGGTGGGTGGGAGCTTTCGGGATTCGTGAACTACACCGACCGGTATACCGACAACGTGAGCGAGCCACCCCGGCCCATCGATTCTTGGGCCACGGTGGATCTGTCGGTGTCTTTCGATTCCGACTTCACCAACGGTGTGTTGGGCGCCGCCCGGATCCGATTTGCCGTCGAGAATCTGTTCGACGAGGATCCGCCATTTGCCGACACAATCGGCGGTCTGGGCTACGACAGTACCAATGCCGACGGTCGCGGTCGCTTCGTTTCACTCCAGGCGAAGATCGACTGGTGATGAAGCTAGGGAGCCTCGTCAGACTTATACAGAGGCTCCCAAGGGCCTGTCGGCAGACCCAGATCCACGACTAGGCTGCCGTGTGGCGATCGACATCCGCCCAGTTCCGCAGCCATGCCTCGGCCCTTGTGGCTTTCAGGATCGAAGCGGTATCAACGCCGAGTACCAGTGCTCGCTCGCTCAACCGTTTCTCGAGTGCGGCCCGGTCGAGGATGCCCTCGCGAACCAGTGTGCCGTCGAGCAGGAATTCCCGCATGAATGTGCGGTTCGCCAGCATTGTCCGGATGAGATGCGTGGTGGTTCCCCCTTTCGACTGCCGGTTGGCTATCTCGGCGGGCAAATCGTCCCCGAAGGCTTCGCGGAGCAGGGCACGGCCCACGCCACGGCGAGCCAGGACGTAGCCCGGGACCTGAAGACAGCGCTCGATGACCGGCTGCGAAACCAGCGGATGCACGAGCTCTGCGTACGGGTACGGCAGTTGGTGGAAGGGCTGGCAGTCTACAACGTGGAAGATCTGCCGGATCTTGCTGGCTGGCAAACCCGCTGCGCCGTCAACCCACGCATGCCGATAAGCCCCGGATTCGAGTGCGGCTTCCGCTGTGTCGGTGAGGATCGGCGGCGTTTCGAACTCTGCGTAAGGATCGTGCGCCCGCTTGAACACACCGTCACGCAGCGCCGCGGCGAGGACAGACCAGATCGAGCGCCGGGTCGCGCGTGCGGTGTCGACGATGATTTCGAACAGTTTCGGCCGCAGACCGTGACGATGGGCAAACTCTGCCGCGACGTGATCGCCGTTGTCATGTTGAAATAGCTGGTCGCCGCCGCGGCCGGTAAAGACGGCGCCGGCCCGTTCATCGGCCACGAGCCGCGCCCTGTGCGACGTCGCTTTGCCGACCAGTCCCAGCACCGCCGGCGTGGGGAGCCTCGATTTGTCGAGTTGACCTTCTAGCGACTCACCCGTGGCGTCCAGTTGTGATTCGACGAGCCCGAAGCCTGTGCGGCGCGCGGCCGCCCTCGCGAACGGACGCTCGTCGCCTTCTGCATCCTCCGAGTAAAAGTTCACACAAAGTACCTTCGGAGACGAATTTGCCTTCGCAAGGCAGGCGGCGACGACGCTGGAGTCGAGTCCGCCCGACAGTTCGAGCACGACGCCCTGGTAGCAGGAAGCCCAAGCGTTGATGCAGGCCTGGATCTCGTCCCTTAAACTCGATCTCGCGCGCTCCGGATCTTCGATGACGTTCGCTTTGCATACGGCGACGGGATCCCAGTAGCTTGATCGCGTTTTTCCGTTGTTGGCAATGGCGAGGCACTCTCCCGCGTTAAGCTGCGCCACCTCGTTGAATCCCGTTGCTTCCGTGACCAGCCGGACGTGATGAAAAAATGCCGTGACATGCTGCCAATTGATTGAAAACCGTGCCAGATCGAGGCGAACGTAGTCTTCCATGTCGGACACGATGACCTCGATACCGCCTGCATCCAGTCGGAAACAGGGCAGGCCGCCGGTCGGATCCCTCAATACGTACTGTTCCTGCCCGTCGCCGGACTGCAGGAAAGCAACGTAATGCCCCCAGTACCGTTCGACTAGGCGGCGCCCTCGCGAACGGACGACCCGTTCGGTTTCACCATCGTCGAACACTGGGTCGAAGACCGGACCGGATGTGTCGTGTCCGGCGTTACGCTCGAACAGGCGGCCCAGGACGACGCCGGCCTTGTTCTCGAGCATATAGGCGCGACGGGCTCCGCCGCGATGAGGCGAGTGAAAGACGCAAAGCCCCGAAACGTCGAGCACGCACGCCATGTCCGTAGAGCTTGCCAGAAGGCGACGGCTCAACCCTTTAGCCGTAGCCGATTTTCCCGGATCCCTCGCGTCCCAGCAGATAGCAACAAAACGATACATGCTCGTATGGACGACGCGGCGGAGCGTACCGTCTTCAACCCGTGTCCGGGAATGGTATTACCGGGCTCCTCCATAGGCCGTGCTCAAAAAGTTGCGTGGCCTGCCAGCCACGCAAATGCCCACGGAGCGAATTGGTGTTTGTTATCGGCAAGCTCGGCAGCGCTTGCACAATCTCAAGACTTGGCCGGATAACCCTTGAGGTCAAGAGAGACATCGGTTTCCCACATGCCTCCGATGATGCCCTTGGTCTCCTTTGAAACCGCACCGAGTTCCATCAGAATCTCGTCATTGACGGCGCTATCGTTCTCTTCGGAATGCTGTTTGTCCATGACTCGCTCCTTCAATGCAGTGGTGGATTAGCGGCACATCTTCGCCGAATAGAATCTAGGGCTCGCGAAGCAGCAGGTCAAACTCAGCGATTTTTCACGCCAGAATAGATCTATTCTGGCGTGGGAATGCCCGACGCGCTGTCGTCTTCCACTTGCAGTGCGGTGGATCTGAATCTGGAATCACGATTCAGTTACGCGGTTTCACTGATGAGATTGCCATCGCTGTCCATCCCGTGACCTTCCGGCCAAGATCTGTCGCGACACTGCGACAGTACGGCACGGGTTTGTACCGACCGCGCCCCGATTGCCGACGGGTCATCGAGTTGTCGCCTGCGCTTTGCGCCCAACGCAAGGACGACGCCGGGCCGGATGGAGTGTTGCCGAATCGCGCAGGCCTTACCGGTTCGGTTTCCGGAGTCGGCCGAGCCGTGTAGACAGACTATTGGCGCTGGAATAAATCCGGAAAATGGGCATCATATCCCGTACCCCGATCCGGCAGGAATTGGAGTATCGCCATGCGATTGCCCGATTTCGTCCAAGAGTTCGGCGAGGCCGACTCGACCCAATCCGTTCTCGCGCTAATGGAGCGCGCCGCAACCGACCTGGGGTTCGACAAGTTTGCCTATTGCGCGCTGACCGGCCACGACCGGTACGAGGCCGGCGAGAATCCGCCGCCGACGGTCGCACACAATTTCCCCGCGGCGTGGCACGACTACTACTTCGAACACGGTTACCAGAACATCGACCCGGTGCTACTGCTTGCGCCCGAAATCGAGCATCCGTTCTTGTGGGATAGCCTGAACGATTCCTACCATCTGGAACCCGAGCAACGTACGGTACTGCGTCAGGCCCGTGACTTCGGGCTCCGAGACGGCGTAGCCGTTCCGCTGCACGGTCCGCGCGGCAGTGTCTGTCTCGTGACGTTTGCCGCCGGCGACGGTCATCCCGACCCGATCGCCGAGTTCCCGAAACTGGAGTTTTTGGCGGGCCGGTTTCATTCGGCGTACGGCGCCATCGGCCGGTCGGAGATTGAACGGTGGAATGGTGTCCCGTTGTCGATGCGCGAACGCCAGTGCTTGCGGCTGGCTGCCCGCGGCAAATCGTCGCAGGAGATCGGAGGGATCCTGAAAATCAGCTACAACGCCGTCAACTATTACTTCAAGAATGCGCTGCACAAGCTCGGCGCGAACACACGGGTTATGGCCGTGGTCAAGGCGATTCGTTACGGGCTTATCGATTGATAGACGATTTGCTGCCGGAATCCCGATCCCGATCCCGATCCCGATCCCGGTCCCGATCGCGGCTCGGCGCCGGGTTTTGCCGAGGTTCCGGTTGCGCTACGCAAGTTGGGTAGAAAAACCGGCCGGACCATTCAATATCAGCCGTTTCTCGTTGCTATGAGCCGCTGCCGCTGAGTTCGTAGAACGATGACTATGAGTCTACGGACTAAAAGTAGCGTTACGTCGTTCGAGTTGATATGCTCCGTATTCGGAGCAATACCATATGTGGGTAGACGGCTATGCGGATGACGCCACCAACGTCACTACGGGACGTTGGTTAGCAACACAGGCAATCGTCGTTCTTGGTCGTTTTTGGTCGTTCGGGGAAAATTCGGGGGCTGCAACGGATCCGCGAGGGTCATTAACATCAATAATCCCATGAAAGCGGATGAAGTACGTTGCGATGAAGGACGTTCTGCCGTTCCGTCGATCGATCACTGCAAGGACATGAAACAAAAAGCGAGCGTGCCTGCAAGCGCCCGGTAGTCGCGCTGAGAATACGCCCAGAGAAGATACGCGCTGAGAAGACACGCGCCGAGAAGATAAGGATGTCGCGCAAAAGAAGCCGCATCGATAACTGGCTGGAAACCACTTACGCCGAGTGTCTGGGCGAGCTGAGAAAATTCCTGTTCAGAATCGTTCGCTCGGAACAGGTTGCCGAGGACCTCGCGCACGACGCGTTTCTGAATGTGTATACGGCGTCGAAATTCGACCAGGGTCGCCCCTCAAACGGTTATCTGTTCACCACCGCGCGAAACCTGGCGATCAACAACAAAAAGCGACATTGCGTTACGCACACCGAGCCCATGGACGAAGTCGCGGCCGTTCTCGACGAACGGGCGTCTGTCGAGCAGGAAGCGATGACGGCGGAGAAATTCGAGGTTCTGGGCAAGGCCATGGATCGCCTCACAGAACGACAGAACGAAGTTCTAACCCTTTACGCATTTCTCGGTTTCACGTACCAGGAAGCGGCTGACAAGCTGAATGTGTCCAACGCAACTGTACATCGCGAGATGGCAAGGGTCCTCGAGGTGCTCCATGAGGTAAGATCGCAGGCCGCCGCGGAAAAGGCATGCCTCGATGGCGGTGTGACCGTACGCGAGCGCGGCCGAGAGCAGGGCACATGAGTAAGGTGTGCGACATCCGAGACGTCAAGGACAGGGCTCGACAGGCGAGTGAGTGGGTGTCGTTGTTGGCGTCCGGAAGCGTATCCGCGGAAGACCGCGCACGCTGCGATGCCTGGCTGGTGGAGGATCCCCGTCACAAAGCCGCCTTCGATGCAATGGAAAACACCAGAAGCTGGCTTGTGGCTCTGGGAGCACAATCCCGGCGCGCCGAGGCCCGTGATCTCCATTCGGTCGCTGGTACCGACTCCAGCGGGCGGTCGGAAATCACAGCTTCCGCGCGAATTCGAGTCAGGTGGATGTCTGCGGCAGCGGTTGTTGCCGTCATTGCCGGCGGGTTGCTCTTGCATCCACTTTATCTAAAGGGCGACTTGTATCGAACGGCGGTCGGCCAACAATCGACGTTCACTTTACCGGACCGATCCACGGTGCAGCTCAACACGAATACGGAAATTCTGGTCGACTACTCCAACGACGTTCGAGCCGTTGAATTGCGCCGCGGCGAAGCCTATTTCGATGTTGCGGGCGACGCCGGCCGCCCGTTCGTAGTCGAAGCCGGCGCGGCTTCGATACGTGCGGTGGGCACCGGCTTCGTCGTACGCGTACAAGAAGAAGTCGTCAAAGTGACGGTAACGGAGGGCGTCGTGGAAGTCGTACGCGACGCTTACGTCGTCCAAGAGACTCCTGACCGAGGCAGCGGAGCCAATCTGGCGCCAGCCGCAAAACTCGGTAAAGGCCAACGGGTCGAATACGATCGCCGTGGTGCCAATCTCGCGGTGGTAGCGCCAGCCCAGTTGGATCGCGACCTTGCCTGGCGGCAAGGTCTCCTGATATTCGAGGATCAATCGCTCGACGAAGTCTTGCAGGAAGTCGAGCGCTATACCGACAAACGCTTGATCATTGTGGATAGCGAATTGAAACATTTGCGTGTCGGCGGCGCTTTCCGTTCCGATGATCTGGAAGCGGTCCTGGAGTTCTTCGAGGTGGGCCTGGACATTGCCGTGAATCGAGACGTACCAGACACCATTTACCTTACCGCGGCCCCGCCGATTCGAATCGACTAGGGCCTGTTAGCCCGCCCTGGTTGGCAACGACTGCCGCACCGGCGGTTTAAGCACAGCATGTATTGTCGTTGGCGTGCTCAGCTCGATTACCCAACGCAGCCATGCCTCTGCCATGAAAACGCAGTCTGGTCGTAATAAACGGCCACCTCGTATGTAGATCCCGAAGAGACAAGGCGTTTTTCCTGGGGGAGATCATGTCTGAGTACACCAAACTTGGTTCAGTTTGCGCCAAAGAAAACCTGAGTAGGCGAAGCGGTCGCTTTACGTGGTTCCAAATCATCCTTCTGTCCATTGTCGCTTTCGGTATGTCATTCGCCGTAGCAGGTGCCGAAACGAAGAAGACGATGTTCCACATAGAGGCACAGCCCGCGAAGAAATCGTTGACGCTTTACGCGCGGCAGGCGCGGGTTCAGCTCGGTTTTGCAGCAGAGGTAGCGGACGACGTTGTCACGAATGCCGTGGTAGGCGAGTACGAGAATAATCATGCCCTGGAACTGCTACTCGACGGTACCGGCTTGGAAGCTGAACTTGGGGAAAGGGGGCTAGTCATTCGGCGAACTCCGAAGCCACACCGAACCGGTGGAGTTGACGAGCCGCCAGCAGCCGTAGCAGAAACCACCAGCTTGCGGCTGACGCCAACCTCCATGCTTGCAGCGACGCAAGCATCGACTACTATCCCGGGGGCGAAGCTCTCGGTCGACGACGACCGCGAGAAAATAGGAGAAGTGGAGCGGGAACTCGAAGAGATCGTGGTCACAGGGACACATATTCGAGGGGCCGGTGCTGTCGGTGCCAATGTCCTTGTTATAGATCGCTTCGAAATCGACAAGACCGGCCTGTCGACAACCCAAGAAGTGCTGCAGACGGTCCCGCAATACTTCGGCGCCGGGCCTACCGAAAGCACCCTGGGCTCCTTTAACGCAAAAGGAGACCTCAACCAGGGCAAAGGAAGTGGCGTGAATCTTCGAGGGCTCGGGGCCGATTCTACGTTGGTACTATTGAACGGGCGCCGTGTTGCACCGAGTGGGCGCGGTACATTCGTTGACCTATCCCAGTTTCCGCTGTCGGCCGTAGAGCGGATGGAAGTGCTAACAGATGGTGCCTCGGCGATCTACGGGTCCGATGCGATAGGTGGCGTGGTAAACGTCGTATTGCGCAAAGATTTTGATGGCGCCGAAACGCGCCTTCGGACAGCGCCAGATACGGGCAACGACGTCAACGAGTTTCAATTCGTACAGACACTCGGCAAGTCTTGGAAGTCCGGCTACGTAATGCTGAATTACGAGTTCCTTGATCGAGATCCACTGCAAGGGTTCTACCGAGACTACTACAGAAACGACCTCACTCCATTTGGCGGAGATGACTTTCGGGGGTTCTGGAACAATCCGGGCAACATTACACGCTATACGCTTGCTGATGGCACCCGACAGTCAGTTCAATTCGTCATCCCGACAGCTCAGGACGGGACGGCGCTGGACCCAGCCGATCTCGTCGTTGGTCAGAACCTTCAAGATTTCCAAGGTTATCGATATATCATGCCGGGGCAGAAACGGCATTCGGCATTCTTGACTTTCGGGCAGCGGCTGACTGCAACTGTAGAAGGCTTTGCAGAAGTACTCTATAGCAAGCGTGATGCTGAGTATAGCTTTGGAACATCACGACATACGCTTACAGTGCCATCATCCCATCCATTCTTTGTGGATCCGTTTGGCGGCTCGCAAGACCTCCAACTGCGCTACTCTTATGCGGACGACTACGGCTCTCTCGGCGCCAATGCTGAGGCGGCGTTGATCGCCGGTACCATAGGGGCCACGACGGATATATCAGAGTCGTGGCAGGCAACTTTATCCGGAACGTTCTCAAAAGATACAACATCCAATAACTCCGAAATCGTCAACCGGTTGGCTCGAAACGTCGCTCTTGCGGACCTGGACCCCTCGACGGTGTTCAACCCATTTGGCGATGGTTCCCATACCAATCCAGCCACACTTCAGTCGATGTTAGGTTTCTCTACACGCGATGTTGAGGCCCAGGTGAATAGCTTGAGAGTAGTGACGGACGGCTCTGTCTTCCGTGCTGGTGGGGGACCGGCGAAACTCGCGATTGGTGCAGAGTATCGCGAGGAAGATATTGAAAACGTCGGCGTATTGTTCACGAACACTCCTGCGCCGGTGAATCGAGAGTCCATTGTTAACGGCCGAAGTGTTTCGGCGGCATTCGCCGAGCTGTACTTGCCATTCGTTTCAAATGAGAATCGTCGACCGGGGCTTGAGGCTCTTGAGGTTTCCTTAGCGGCACGTTTTGAGGATTATAGCGACTTTGGTACAACGACCAACCCGAAGATAGGCATTCGTTGGAGTCCGGCGCCGGGCTTCAATATCCGCGCAACATTTAGCGAATCATTCAAGGCACCGCTGCTCGAACAACTGGTCGATGCAGAGGATGATCGCATCTTCTTTACCTTCGCCATCGCAGATCCCACCTCAGCTACTGGATTCACAGACTCCCTCGTACTGCGTGGCAATAACCCCGAGCTGCAGCCAGAGGAAGCGGAAACCTTCACGTTCGGGCTAGATCTTAAACCAGAGGGGCGTGATGTCTCCTTGGAACTGACATACTTCGATATCGATATCAAAGATAAGATTGCAGATCTTCAAGACGCCGTGTTTATCGTCCTTGAACAAGAGGACGTGTATGCGCCCGTCATTACAAGGTGTCCTTGTGATTCGCGTCAAGTTTCCAACTTTTTCGCTAACTCGAGATTTTCCAATAGCCTTGGCCTGACTCCGAATGAGGTCGAGGCGATTATCGATTTCCGTCTCAACAACGTCTCGGTTACCAAAATCAGCGGCTTGGATCTAGGTTTTCAAGCCGGCTGGGATACGGCAGCAGGCCAATTCAACGTCGCCGCTAATGCAAGCTACTTCTTTACATTCGAAGATGCAATATCGGAGACCGCTGCCAAGAACGACGTGTTGGGCACGGTGAATCATCCGGTAACTTGGCGTGCCCGGGGCGAAGTGTCTTGGAACCAACGAGGATGGGGAATAGCCACATTTGTAAACTATGTAGACAGTTATATCAACGACGATAGTGATCCACAACAACGTGTCTCGTCTTGGACAACAGCGGACCTCAGTGTTCGTTACCAATTTGCTGATCGAGCAACGTGGTGGTCAAACAATGTAACGGTGGCCCTTAGCGCCCAGAATGTCTTTGACCGGCCCCCGCCGTTCGTGAACAACCAGATACTCCGAGTGGGCTATGATCCAGAGAACGCGAACGCTCGCGGGCGTGTTCTCGCTTTGCAGCTTACAAAGAGATGGTGATCTGCAAAAGGCCACGTCGCGTCGAGAAGCAATTATCGCCAAGAAGAGCCTCAGTAGCTTTGTCGTCGACTATTGCTGCAATCCGGGTATTTGGTTCGGTGGTTCTGCTTGCCTTCGGGTCGCCGGCAACTGCCGGGGTCGAGATTCCGACTGCGGTTGATCAATCTGCGCGGCCTGTCACCGCATTCGACCTTCTACATCTGCGGGATATGCGCGGCCTCAGTATCTCCCCTGACGGTCGCTATGCCGCATTTCAGCTACAAAGGGCAAATCTCGCTACGAATAGCTACGAACTCGCTTGGTATGTTACATCCACGTCTCGGCCCAATTCTGCTACGAACGTTGGGGATGGCGGTAAACCCGTTTGGCCCGTCGGCGCTGACGGTATTCAGAATGGTACATCGGCTGTGCGCCCGCCGAGATGGTCTCCAAACGGCCAGTGGCTGGCTTACTTGGTGCGAGATGAATCGGGATTGCAGATATGGCGAAGCGCTGCTGACGGCCGCGCGCAAGAGCAGATTACGCACAACAGGAACGACGTAGCCGACTTTGCATGGTCGGACGACGGATCCAAAATATACTTCACTGTTGACGAATCACGGCCCCGTATCGAAGAGGAGCTGTTGGAGGAGGGTGAGCGAGGTTATCTAGTCGACGACCGGTATATACCGTATTACAGTTCCAAACCCGTTTGGCGTCCGAGTGTTCTTGCATCATCAGAGCCTTCGATCTTGGTTGTGCACTTGCGAACCGGTGAAGAGCGGGCTGCAACCAACGACGAGGCACTTATTTATGAGGCTAAGACCGCACCCAAGTTAACCAGCTATCCATATGCGAGAGTGGTCGCTCATTCGCCGGTGACCGACACAGTAGCCTGGACCGAACCAACGCAACTTGAGTACGAAGAGGCGCCGTATCCTCAGATGTCTCTCTATGCTGCACGAGAATTGGGATCTGGACGCACATTTAAGTGCGGGAAGCCGCTGTGCAAAGGCCAAATTCGAGGGGTCTGGATAGCGCCACAGGCGTCTGACGTGTATTTCTTACGTCGTGAAGGCGTCGAAAACTCCAGCCAGGGTTTATACGCATGGACACCTGAGACAGGCACAGTCCGACTGATATTGCGTACTGACGATGATCTGCAGAGCTGTGCCAATGCAACTAGTGGACTCGTTTGCTTTCACGAATCGGCATTGACTCCCCGGAGATTGGTGTCGGTTAACCTATCTACCGGCCAACTAACCACTCTAGTAGACGCCAATCCGGAATTTCAGCACCTTGAAAAGGGTGTTACATCCAAAATTACTTGGAAGAGTAACGAATACGACGAGGAGGCATTTGGGCATCTCGTCTTACCGCTGAACTACGACTCGGAGAGGCTCTATCCGCTAGTCATTACTACGTATTATTCTCGAGGGTTTCTCCGGGGTGCCGTAGGGGATGAATATCCAATCCAGGTCTTTTCGGCCAACGGCTTCGCCGTATTGGATTTTGACCAGCCTAGTGATTGGACGCTCTACGCGACGGCCACCAGCAGCGAAGACATTGACCGTGCGCTACGGAAAAACGATCGAATGCACAAGCGGATTAAGTCCAGTCTGGATGTAGCAATTGATATGCTGATTAGGAAGGGCCTGGTCGATCCGCACCGTATTGCTATAACTGGGTTAAGTCTGGGGTCAGAATTGACTCTCTATAGCATTACTCGGTCGAATCGATTTGCGGCGGCGGCAATTAGTAGTCCATCGCGGGAGCCTCTTCTATATTACTTAGGCGGGATTAAGAAACAGGACCGGCTGAGATCCTTCGGCTATGGACACCCCGCCCGCAACGCTGCCGGCCGGTGGGCCAATCATGCTGTTTCGTCCAACATCGACGTGATAAAGACACCACTACTGTTGCAGGCTTCCGATAGCGAGTATCTAATCGCCTTGGAAACACTTGCGGCGATGCGAGAGGCTCACAAGCCCTTTGAGATGTACGTGTTCCCCGATGAGAAACACGTCAAGATGCAACCAAGGCACCGGTACAATATCTATCGCCGCAATCTGCAGTGGCTCAAGTTCTGGCTCCAAGGAATCGAGGACCAAGATCCGCTGGATCCTATGCAATACGCTCGCTGGCGTGATATGCGATCACAACAACGTGCAAGCTCAAGCACGATTAGGGCCATTAACGAGAACTAGCCAAGCTCTGGTAGCGTAGAACGGAGTACGTGACAAACGTATCGCCGTGCTCCAGAGGCCACTTTGGGGCACGCAACCAACCATTGAGCGTCCTACCCGAACCATTCAACCGCTGTCCTATGGTTATCTCTGCCAGTTCTGCTCCCGGTACCCCCCGCTTCCGATGATTACCCTTCCAAGGTGCTGCCAATCTGCTTCTGTGTTACATCCTGATTCTCTAACCGCCCCGCGGTGGCCGGCGATTAGGCTGCCGTCATCGCATCATGCTGTTGACGCTGAAGCAACTCCTCTCGCCGTTGTGTTTGCCACATGGCGGCGTAGTGACCATCCTGCGCCATCAACATTCGGTGGCTACCTCGTTCAACAACTTTGCCGCACCTCAAGACGATAATATCGTCGGCATGAACAACTGTTGACAGTCGGTGAGCAACTATAAGAGTTGTCCTCTCTCGCGAGATTTCTCTCAGATTTCGGAGTATCCTCAATTCGGTCTCGGAATCCAAAGACGATGTCGCCTCATCAAAAACAAACAGTTGCGGATTCTTCAAAACGGCCCGAGCAATTGCCACACGCTGTTTCTCCCCTCCAGAGAGTTTTAGGCCCCGCTCACCTACTATCGTGCCGAATCCTTCCGAGAACCGGTCCACCAACTTGTGAAGGTCAGCAAGACGCGCCGCGTGCCGGATATCTTCCGATAGCCCCTTCTGGCCAAAACCGATGTTGTACGCAATGGAGTCATGGAATAGCACTGGGTCTTGGGGGACGACGGCGATCGATCTGCGGAGATTCGAGAGGGATATCTGCGAAATTGCTGTATCGTTTAGGAGAATCTCCCCACTGTCCGGATCATAAAGTCGGACGAGTAGACGAATCAATGACGATTTCCCGCAGCCACTTTGACCCACGATAGCGACGGTATTACCGGGCTTCACAGAGAAGCTAACGTTACTAAGGATATTCACTCCATCCCCATACGAGAAGCTTACATCGTCAAAAACGAGACTGACAGGTGAGTCCGCGGGTAGAGTCTTTCCAGCCGCAGTCAAGTTTTCACTCCGTTGCTTGAGCAAGCTAGTCATCTTCTCAATGAATGCGAAGCCCTGCGCGGAGTCGCGTACTCCAACGCCAATAGTTTCTAGAAGCCGGATCATCTGTAGCATGTACGCGTTGACAAGGACAAATTCGCCAACCGTCATTGTGTTGGCGCCAATTGCAAGTGATGAGAATATGAGCGTCGCGCCAAAGGAAATCCCAAAAATAACACTAACCAATACACCGTTCATTGTGCGGCGCCGATAGAAGTTCCGCCAGTGCCATTCAGACTCCTTTAGCGTGTCGTCGTACCGTCGCCCGACGTGCTCTTCGCCGTTGGCAAACTTAACCGCCTCGCAGTTCAGGATGCTGTCAGTCATTGTTGAGTTGGCGGCAATTCGTGAGCGAGATACGTCCCGGGCGGGGCCCGAGATGTACACAGCCCCCATCCCGAAGGCAATACCATAAGCAACAAGTGACGCGGAAAAAATTGCGAGGAAGGTTGGCTGTCCGAAGTAAAGTAAAACCATAGTCATAGTAGCCAACTCTGTTAACACCGGTAGAAACGAAAAAACGCTGTGCTGAAGAATCCACCGATAACCGACTAGACCATTTGTCAAAGTCTGGCCGAGGGCCCCTGCCTTGTTCTCAACATGAAACTGCATTGGTAGTTGAATAACGTGCTCGAAGAGGCGCCGACTCAACCGACGGTTAAGGCGCTGCTCGCCAAGGCCAAAAGCAAACCATCGAAGCTCTCCGAGCAAACGACTTAGCAGCAGGCTGGAGACATACATCGCAATCATCAAAGGAGCGATACTAGAAGATGTCCCACCATCGTCTGCAATGCTGTCTACTAAGGCCTTGAGCAATGCCGGAGAGATTGCAATTAGCAGTGATGAGCCAAGCACGAAGATAATAGCCAGTACGAAGTAGCATCGCACCACCCGGTCCACTTCAGTAAAAAGAAACCGAACAGCTAGGCGCAACGCGTGCGTGTCGGCCCAATAGTTCCTGTTCATGCAATAGCCCGGGTGCGCTGGTGTCTCCAGCTACGGAGCCAAGCCTCCATGCTGATGTATTCCAATATCAGCATAAACTCATCACCGCGATCGAGTTTACTTGTGCGAAGTCGCGCCTCGATCTCGTCGTCGGCAATCATGCCGGCCGATGCGAGTTCGCCATCTAGTAGCAGCTCCCGAATAGTATCCGCATTCCGGGATAGCATGCGGGTGAAGTATGACCCAATGCTCCCCTTGGTTTGTCGCGCGATAATCTCCGGCGGCACGTCATTAGCAAAAGCACGGCGCGCTAGCCCACGATCTCTACCGCCGACAGTTAGTACGTAGGTCGGTATTCGAAGGCAAAGCTCAATAATCGGCTGGCTAAGCAATGGATACACAATGTCGGCGAACTCTGCGCGGCCCGCTGGCCAGTAATAGCTCTGTAAATCCACTAATCCACGGATCTGGCGGAATTTTGCTGGTGCGACTCCTTCCGCAGATTTCAGCCACGGGTGAAGTAGATAATCGTCTTGCACCAGCAAGAGGGCATCGGGGGACAGAAACTTCTTGTTATCTTGTAGTGGTGCATACAACGGGACTGATTTGCCAAGCCAGTCGGCGCTGAGTGCTTCCCCGAGTACCCGCCAGAACGATTGCTTAGTAAAAAAGGCAGTCGTGTGCACTGCATGTAGAAACTGCTTACCGAAGCCGTGTCTCGCTAGATAGTCGGCTGCGATCAGATTCACCTTTGCTTCATGAAATAGATGGTCTCCACCCTGTCCTGCAAAGTAGGCGTCGGCGCCGTGTTTCCTCGCCATCTGCGAATAGATGTCATCGAAACTAGATGACAGTACATAAGGGCTTGGGCTGGCGAAGCGTGGAGACGTCAACGCACGACCAATATCTGCGTCCGACAATGGCCGCGTAGATTCGAGCAGCTCACAGCCGGCGCGTTCAGCAGCTAGTCGCGCGTAGTACCGTTCATCGCCATCTGGATGCGGCGTATAGATGTTTTGGCATATGATCTCCACGCCATCTGGCGCATCAGCAAGACAGCCTAGAACTATGGCTGAATCAAGGCCGCCTGAGAGCTCCATAATGATTTTTCGATAACATGACGACCAGGTACGGACACAGGCTCGCGCCCTTGTATATAGTGTTTGAGATGCCTCCGCAGCGTCCTCGTAGCTGTCTTGTTGTGCAAAGGTCCTTGGATCCCAATAGAATTGTGTTGTCCTTCGACCGTCGACGTGTTCAACACACTGCCCAGCTAGAACCTCGCGCACCTCGTTGAGGCCGGTTTCGCTAATCCTCAGCTGGTCATGCAAGAGGTGACCGGCCACGTACCGCCAGTTGATTGTCATCGGTAAATCTTCGCATTCCGCGAGATCAGGCATCCATGAAAAGTACAGATCGATGTCCTGATACTTTAGGGTGAAACACGGAAGTGCGGCGCTGGGGTCCCGAAACACAAAGTGCCGGTCACGATCTTTGTCGTAAAGAAACGCAACGTACGAGCCCCAATAATCCGACACCAGAAGCCGACCGCCAGATCTAACGATCTTCCGCGCCTCGCTGTCGTCAAAGTCGGAAACAATACTGTCGGCCACCTCTGTGTCTGATGAATAGAACAAGCTTCCGAGTACGACGCCCCGCGACCCATACAGAAGATGATCCCGAGGGCCAAGACGGCGATTCCCAGATTGATAGACGACTAGACCGGACTGCTCCAGTACACAGCGCCATTCGGACGCTGATGCACGCTGTAAGTGGCGTACGATTCTCTTGAACTCATGCGCGGCCTGTCTATTTTGCTTGTTCCACACGAATGCCACGTACTTGTACATGCCAATGCTCTTCGCGTTACACGACCATGATTGGAGTGAAGCTACGCACGCGATGTAGAGCATCGTTCAGAACCAGATCCGACTGCTGTAGCCAGCAATGCGCGTGCCACGGTTTTACTCTGACGCCAAATATCCAGTCAGGGAACAGCCGGTTTATCGCCAGGAATTCAAGGAGCACCAGAGAATCGAATAAACACAGATATTTCGCGGGAAAGAACGGCCGCAGCGTTTCGAAGACGGCTAGTAGTCGTTCCGTCTCATCGATATCCAATGCGTTATCAGACGACCGAGACACTTTTCGCTCTTGTACCCGTCGTACGGTAGATTCGATGGACTGCCACCGTAACATCGTCGCCGCACGTATGGATGCAATCATGAATGCCTCGACGTCCCGCGAGGAAAGGGTGATCGGAGTGCTCAGGTCTCGCCGGCTTCGTGCGGAGGTCGGCGCTGGTAAGGCGACAGTGACCACCCCCTTCCCTTTACTAGGGTCTCGGGTGAGCAAGCCACGGTCGGCCAATGCCAGGACACTTGCGTCATCAGAAGACATCCTTCGTGATCCGATGGCGAGTTCGTTGTCCTGACAATCACGCGGCCATCCGGCGATAAGGTGTTCGAATGCTCTAGTCTTCGATCGTTCGATGCTCAGATACCGGTCCTTCTTGAGATCCAGAAAAACACAATAGTCGTCCACCAAACTTAGAAAAACGTGCTTAGACAGCAGAAATGGGGGCTCCATGTGGTTGGTGAAAGTGGCTATCGTTGAGTAAACGGGCGAAAGAGGGGATGCGCGGCAATGCGAACCACCCATCCCCCGATTTACGACGTGATGTCGTTCACCTTAGCTTCCGAACTTTCCGCTCGGCTCTTCCGCTGAGTCATTGCCTTGACCTTTCGTCTCTTCGGATACCGGGCCAAGCTCGGTCATTTGATCATTCATGACTTTCTCCTTTGGGGTTTTGGGGATGTCGAACCACCACAACATGTGGCAGCGTCAAACTAGAGAACTTCGGAGAGCCTGGTCAACTTAATCTATTTATGAGAAAGGTCAGCAAATTTGAGGCATTCGATCAAACATATTCAATGGCTTCGATATTTGTCAAATTGAGCTATTCTTCGAAGGAAAATGGCACTATTTTTCTCGGCAAAATCGATGCGAAGCTCAATGAATTCGAACTTGTACTCCGTCACCAAGTCCAGATTCGTAGACAAGCGGTTGTTGCAAGTAGAATTGTCGAGAGATGTCTACAGTGCAAGAAAAGCGTAGCGCACCATCGCAGAGTGCTGATGGTTTCGACGATGTTTGAAAGCTAAAGAACTCTCGTCGCGCAATCGTAGGAAAATCAGGCTCACCGCGATCCGCGCAGAACACCGCTGACCACAGCGTTCAGCTATCTGTCATCGCGACGATTCGTACGGAGATTACATGTGCTTCTAGCGAAGACGGCCGCAACGACATGTGAAGCACTCGCTAGATGTACTTCTGAGTGCTCCACTGATTTCGACCGTCTGTGTCGGATGCTGAGCCGCAGCGAAACGCGTACTGCTGCAGCTTTGCGCTAGCGCCGGCTCAGCCCTGCCGCCTTCAGCGTCGATACATCTCCAATCCGTCGCATGGGTAACCTCGTCGCCGGCACCTGGTCTCTCCATTTTGAAAAAGAGGCCAGTGCAACCTGCTGTTGTCCCGCCCTAATCAACGCCTACCGAATAGCCGGATTTCCCTGGAATGGTCCGGAATACGTCCACCTGTGCTAACGATTGGCCGACTGATACGGCCTCATCAAATCCATCAATTCGGAAAGCAACGCAAATCGCTGCTCATGATAGTCGCGAATAGCCAAGGCCAATTCGTCGTATTCTCCCGCACGGAGTAACTTACAAAAATACACAAGATCATCTCGGACGGTATCTATAAGATTCGCCTCAAGCGTACGAACATAGAAAAGATGGTCGTTGGTGTATTTGATGGCAAAAACAGTCGCGGAATGCCCGGTGATCGCGGCGAGGGTTCGGAAAAGCTCACCGGTGTAAATTGCGAGCAGTTTGGCATCTGGCTCTTCATGGCGGTTTAGGGCCTTCAAGATAGCGTCAATCGACTCGCGATCCGGCAGATCTAGCATGGGCTTCGCGCTGAGCGTTTCCAGTCCGAGCGCGAGAAAATGCTTGGTGACAAGGTAGTTTCCGCTGACTTTGGGTTCCGTTAAGGTCGGTGCGTAGTAGCCTTTTCGCGGTGCCTTGATCACCAGGCCGTTCTGCGCCAGCCGATCGAACGCTTGCCGAACGGGCCAAGTGCTGATACCAAATTCGTCGGCGATGGGCTGGAGGTAAATCCGCTCGCCCTGCGGAAATTCGTAGGCAATGACACGGGCCTTTACTGCCCGGTATACCCAGTCGCCATCATCTTTGTCGGATGATCGGGTTCGTGCGCCCGTCCCCTGCAAGAAAGTCCAGAACTCCATAGCGAAAACCTGGTGGTCATCGACCCCCGAAGCCGGCGTTGCGAATTGAAGTTACCGACGACGGGTAAGATCAGCGAAGCGTTTAGCGCTCCAGCCGAGCAGTCCTGTCACTTCCAAACGGCGACGCTATGCGTTACGCCGACGGTAGCGAATCCGCAGGCATGGAAGAATGAGTCTAACCAATGGTGCGGGCGCTGTCCCCTACTAGATCTAGTAGGGGCGCCGGCCGTCGAGACAGGTAACATCTCCAAGGAGGTGTTACAAATTATTGTTTCCCATAAAAGTACTTCGAGTGGCGGCTTCTTAGACAATGGAGCCGGGAGGCTAGGCGGAAGCCCCTGATTCGTCCTTATCAAGAGACGGGCCAATTGTGCACGAGCGTTTTACGAATGATGCGTGCGTTACACGTTCCCGGTCTTCCCCTGCGCTTTCTGTAGACTGGGCGAAGATACTCGTTTCATCGTTGCGGCTGGGGTGATTAGATAGGGAGTCGTCAATGTGCAGAGACTCCCTAGTGTCCTGTCCCGCCAATCACTGGCCGTGTCGTCGCGTCTTTTCGCGCCTGGCGGCGTTGCGGCTCCTCGCCATAGCCCCGCTATGACTCGTCGCCGCGCCTTGCCAGGCACAAAAATCCACACCGACACGGCCAGTGAATTGGCGGGACAGGACACTAACTCTGGCAGGTGTCAACGAAGCCATTTCGTGTTTTAGTGGCTCCATCATTGTGAAAAGCTGGAGACTTGTCATGACTGTCCTGCGCCCGGGCCGGGAAGCCGCCCAACTACACGGCGATATACTGCTCGAGTTCCGCTGGCGGGCCTCGTTCGTCGGGTTGGTGTCATATGCCAACATGCCGGTAGCAGCATGAATTGCGGGACAACTGAATCAATACTGCCAGCCCGAGAAAGCACGGCGGAAGAGACCGCCGGTGCGATTTCGACCGCGTTGGATTTCTTGCGGCGCGAGTCGGATGCTATCGGCCTGTTCGACGTCAGCGAACTGATCATCGCGGCGCGCGAGGAAGCCGACAAACACCGCCCGCCCAAGGCGGAACCGGTGACCGGCTGATTCCCTGGTCGACGTTCAGTTCAGTCCGGCTCGATGTATTTCAGCTTGACGAGCCGCAACGTCATCGCCTGTTCGCTGACCTGGAACCTGGTCGCCAGGCGGAAGACGTCGACGTCGGTTATGCCGGCGTCGGCCGCGAGGTGTTGCCGGACCAAGGACTGCGGCATCAGCAAGGCCGCGGCAAAGGCATTCGCCTCGATTTCCTCACGAAGCTCACCTTTGCTGGACCATTCGTTGCGAAAAAAGCGCCGATCGACGAAAACCCGGTCGCTACCGGCATGCAGCAGCACGTGGCCGATTTCGTGTGCCAGTGTGAATCTTTGCCGGTTGAGATGATGCAATTCGTTGATCGCAACCTTTGCGACACCGTTTTCGACCAACAACAGGCCGGATACGTCTTTGTCCAGTCGCTCGTAGCGCACCGATATCCCCAAGGCCTTCGCCAGACGCTCGACGTCTACCGGCGCCTCGATCGAGCCGTGATCGCGTAACAATTCGCTTGCGTGTTTTTCGAAGTTCCAGGCCATGACAATCAATCCCTACGCTGCAGTTTTTCGAGAACATGCGAAAGCCCCGGCTCGATGCCGGCGAACTTCAGATCCGACGAACGCCTGCGCATTTCCTCGATGCTCGGCAACAGGTCCGTGAGCTCCAGGCGGTAATGCGCACAGATCTGGTAAACGTTGTGTAGCGAGACGCGCTGTGCGCCGGCTTCGACGTTGGCGATTGTCGAACGTTTCATCCCGAGGAACTCGCCGAGCCCGGCCTGGGTCAGGCGATTTTCACCTTCGGCGGTGCGAACGGCCTTGATCCGTTGTCTGACCGTTTCGTAAAGCAATCCGTTATCGACGTACATGTATCTCCCCTGAAATTGGCGGATCGTGCTTCCATTCATCGAAAAGTTGTCCGAATTTCGGACCAATTTTCACTCTCATTGACCGCTGCATCCGGATACCATAAGCTTCATTCGTGCTGCATAACAACGTCTCTTAACTGGACGAACCGTCGAAGAAACGGACTCAGAGAAAGCGGACTCAGAGACACGCGGCTCACGGAAGGGGACTCACGGAAGGGTGTAAGGGGAATAAGGTATGGATACCATTGTCATCAACGATTCAAATCCACTGCAATGCAGGATCGAAGCGGCCACCTACCGGCTCGATGCCGATGAGTGCGACGAGGCTGCGCCGTGTTCCGTCGCGAAGCCGTATGCACAAGCTCGTGAAGAGAGCGAGTTTTACGTTCCGGAACACCTCCGCGACCCGGAGTACGAGCCCCGGCCGGGGCTCTATGCCGCGGCTCAGGATCACGCCCGGCATCTGCTCGAGGCCGAGCGTCTCGTCGACAAGGCCTTAGCCCTGTCCCAGGTGCTCAAGGCATCGCTCCTCGAAGCCGGCGACGAGCGGGCGACGCAGGCTGACGCCGTGCTCGAGCTCGTCGAGCAGCAACTCGAACAGGCACGCGCGCTACTCGACGAACACGACGCGAGCCACGCGAATCTCTTCATGGCCTACATCGAGCTCAAAAACAGACGGAACGCCTGATCCGCTTTCGGCGTGGTATCGTGACCCATCGAGCGCTGCAGCGTGAGCCATGAAACCCTCGATCCTGGTTACCCGTCACGTCTACCCGGAGGCGATCGCAATCCTCGAAGCCGCCGGCGACGTCCACTACAACGACAGCTCGGACGGTCTGTCGGCGCAGGCGCTGAGGGCCGCGGCCGCGGGCAAGCGGGCAATCGTCTGCCAACTCACGGATCGGATCGATGCGGCGTTGATGGACAGCGCCGGCGATCTCGCCGTCATCGCCAACGTGGCGGTGGGTTTCGACAACATCGACGTCCCTGCGGCTACCGAGCGCGGCATCGTGGTCACCAACACGCCGGGTGTGTTGACGGACACGACCGCGGATCTCGCGTTTGCGCTGATATTGGCGTCCGCGCGGCGCATCGCCGAAGCCGACCGTTTTCTCAGGGCCGGTCGTTGGCATCAATGGGAAATCGATCTCCTCTGCGGCCACGACATACACGGTCACACGCTCGGTATCCTGGGACTGGGTCGTATCGGGCAGGGTATGGCGCGACGTGCCAGCGGCTTCGACATGCGTGTCGTCTATCACGACATGCAACGTGCAAGGCCGGATCAGGAACGCGAGTGGGGTATTGAGTATGTGGACATCGAGTATGTAGACAAGGAAACGCTGTTCCGCGAATCCGACTTCCTGTCTATCCACGTACCGCTCACCGAACAGACACGGCACCTGGTCGGCGCTGCCGAGTTGGAGCGCATGAAACCGACCGCGGTCCTGGTCAACACCTCCCGCGGCCCGGTCGTGGATGAGAAGGCCCTGGCGGACGCACTGGAGAACGGTCGTATCGCGAGCGCCGGACTTGACGTGTTCGAAGCCGAGCCCGAGGTGGAGTCGCGGCTTCTCGCGCTGGAGAACGTCGTGCTGGTACCGCACATCGGCAGCGCCTCGATCAAGACGCGTACCCGGATGTGTACGATGGCGGCGGAGAACGCGGTTGCCGTCCTGAGCGGTCGCAGACCCGAAAACCCCGTAAATTCCGAAGTACTGGGCGAAGACTGAATCCCCTACACTGCGCGCGAATGGTGCGGTGGTTTTGTCGCCCGGGTGTTATGCCTGTCGGTGCGGCAGCAGGCGATCGCCATTTTTCGAAGGGGGATTCGAAGGGGGTCGGACCCTCAACGCCGGAACAGGTTGAAAATCACCGTCAGTACGAGGCTTACGACAATCATCGACGTGAGCGGTATGAAAACGCGTGTACGTCCCGTCTCGATACGAATGTCGCCCGGCAGTTTCCCGAACCAGCTAACGGCCCAGGGCGCGTACTGGATGATTGCGCCGATCACGACCAGCGCCAGGCCGAGATAGATGATCCACTTGCCCATCAAATCCGGGACCGGCGCCGGCCGCCGCCAATAAACGCGCCGAACGAGATTGCGAGTGACAGGAGTGCAATCGCGAACCGGCCGATGACCGGGAACCCTGTCGCAAGTACCGAAACCGGGGTACCCGGCGCCGTACGCGGGTTTTCGTCGAACCACAACGGCGCGGTCAGTTTCAGCCCCCATTGCTCTACACTCGCCGACTCCATGTCGCAAACCTCCGTGGTCAGTCCAGGTGCTCCCTGAGCCTCGCCACCTCGGCTTCGAGCTCTGCGACCCGCTCGGCCAGCTCGGCTATTGTGACCCGGCCGGGCTCCGCTCGGTTACGCTCGGTTTCCGCCTGTGCAGACAAAGATTCGACGTCCACCGGTCCCGAGAACAGGTGCATGTATTCGGAGTCCTTGCGCCCGGGGCTGCGCGGCAGCTTCACCAGCAGTGGTTCGCCGTCGCGCTCGATCAGGCCGGACAATGCCGCTACGATATCGGCATTGTCCGCGAAAGTATGCAGCCGGCCGCTGCGGGCGCGGATCTCGCCCGGCGTTTGCGGCCCGCGCAACAATAGCAGGCATACGATTGCGCGCTCCGCATCATCGAGCTGAAGGTCGCTGTAGCGCGTACTGCAAAATCGCTGCACGTACTTCTCGACCCGGCTCTTGAAGTTCTCCTCGGTGCGTACGAGGTGTTTGGCCTCGAGGCTCCGGATCGAGTGTTGGACCTCGCCCGGCGTGAGGTTCATCATCGGATCGCGAGCGCTTTTCTGGTTACAGGCATTCACCAGCGCGTTCAGGGTCAACGGATACTGGTTCGGTGTCACGACGGACTTCTCGATAAGGCAGCCGATGATACGTGCCTCGACGTCGTTCAGCTCTGGCAGCACCTGTTCATCCTCTTTGTGGCGAAACCGTCCGGATTCTATACCTCCATCGACCGAATGGGGACACCCATCGTTTATGGTGCACGTTTATGGTGGGTGTCCTGAATCCCGCTCTGATTCTCGTCATCCCCGCGGTGTCACCGCGAACTGTGGATGTCTTGATTCTGTCTCCCATCGTCTACCGAATGGGGACACCCGTCTTAATCGGCTTAATCGCCGAATGGTGGATATCCTGATTCTGCTGATTCTCGGCACCGGACCACCGCTTTCGTAGAACACGCCGTCGCGATCGAGCGGCAGGTCGTCAATCGAATCGCGTACGTTCGCCCAGATATTCGTCCAGATATTCGCCCAGGTGTTCGGCGAGGAAGGCATCGAGACCGTCGACATAACGGTCCCTGCTGATAAGAAAGCCGCTGTTGTGATCGCCCGTAAGCTTCAGGAAGGCTTTGGGCGCCGATGCGGTCCGATACAACGCCTGGCCCATCTCGAACGGAATGATCTCGTCCTGGCGGCCGTGCACGACCAATATCGGGTTCCGGTTTTGTGCGACGTAGTCGGCAACCGGATACCGGAGCCGCGTCAGCAGACGCACCGGCATGAACGGATAAAGGCGCGCGGCCATGTCTTCGGCCGACGTGAAGCTCGACTCGACGATCAGCGCCGCCGCCCGGGTTCTAGCGCCAAGGTGGGCGGCAACGGCGGCGCCCAGCGAACGACCGAAAATGACGATGCGCTCCGGGTCCACGCCCCGTTCGTCGACCAGATGACGCCACGCGGCGTCGGCGTCTCGATAGGTGCCTTCCTCGCCGGGTTTACCTTCACTCTGCCCGTAGCCGCGGTAGTCGATGATGAACACGTCCAACGCGAGCTCGACGAAGATGGCGATGCTGTCGAGACGGTGCGAGACGTTGCCGGCGTTACCGTGAAAAAACAGCAGCGTACCGCGGGATTCCGGCGCCTGGACGTACCAGCCGTGTAACGAGACCCCGTCGCCGGTTTCGAAACGGACATCTTCGTAGTCGAGACCCAGCGCCCGCGGCGTCGCCTCGAGCGCACGGCCCGGCAGGTTCGGCAGGAACACCAGACGTTCCTGCATCCAGTACAAGGTCGCACCGAGCAAAACGTACAGTCCGGCGGCCGCAACCAGCAGTGTCAGAATCAAGCGCATCGAATACCCTGTGACGACGGGGGCAGGCGGCCCGCCCACCGTGCAGCACCCGCTACCGTATCACGCCGCAGTCCTGCCTATTACCCCGACGGCCGACAGGGCCTACAATGTCCCGACAACGATCATGACGACGGATATCGAGAACCCATTCCAGCTATTCGGCACGGATCATCTGTTGACGATGCTCCTGATTGCAGTGCTGGCCATTACGCTGCCGCTGGCCGTGCGGCGCACCCAATCGGTATCGTGGGAGCGCGGCGTCGCGGCCGGCATCGGGCTGGTGCTGCTCCTGCACGAGACCTTCAGGATGGTTTTCGGAGGCCATCTGTACGGCTTGACTCCGGCCGAGCGCCTGCCGTTGCATCTTTGCGGGGTCACGCTGTTTCTCGTCGTCTATATGCTGCTGCGCCGGAACTATCCGGCTTTCGAAGTCGCTTACTTCTGGGCCATGGGCGGTACCTTGCAGGCGATCCTGACGCCGGACCTTCGCGAGGGGTTTCCAGCCCCCTTGTACATCGTCTTTTTCATAAACCACGGCCTGGTGATGGTCGGCGTCGCCTATGCGATCGGGGTCTACCGGTTCAGGCCTACGCTGCGGTCGGTCGCAAAGACCCTGGCGGTGACCGTTGCCTACGCAGCCGTGGTCGGCGTGCTGAATCCACTGCTGGATGCGAACTACCTCTATCTCAGACACAAGCCGGAGGGGGCATCGCTGCTCGACCACCTGGGGCCGTGGCCCTGGTATCTGCTGTCGCTCTTTCTGGCCACCGTGCTGTTCTGCTTACTCTACTACCTTCCTTTCGCTTACCTCGAACGGCGCAGCGTCCGCCGATCCGGAACATCCCACCGATAGACAAGCCCGATACAAGCCCGTCCGAAACACGCCGCGCGGCCCCCTAGGCGAGACATCCAGGCAGCGTCGCGGCGACTTCGAGTACCATTGACGCCGATGCAAGCCGACAGAAACGTGCTGGTGTTGCGGCTGATCGTCTTCGAGGGACTGATCAACGTCTTGATCCTGGCCGCCAAGACCGCGGTGGGCCTTGCCACCGGCTCGATGGCCATCCTCGCGGATGCGGCACATTCGCTGACCGACGCGGCCAACAACGTCATCGCCTGGATCGTCATTCGCGCCTCGGGCCGGCCCGCGGACCGCGAGCATCCGTATGGGCATCAGAAGTTCGAGGTGCTGGCCGTCTTCGTGCTCGCGACCCTGCTCGCCGTGGTTGCCGTAGAAGTCGCGATTCGCGCCGTAACGCGCGAGGCGGTCGCGGTCGAAATGAGCGGATGGGGGCTGATGCTGATGCTCGGCGTGTTGGCGGTAAACGTGATGCTGACGATCTGGCAACGTTACTGGGCAAGGCGCCTGGATTCGCGCATCCTGGCCGCGGATGCGAAACATACCTTGTCCGACGTGCTGACGACGCTGGTGGTGATTGCAGGCTGGTTGTTGTCCGCGAACGGCTACGCCTGGCTGGATACCTTGACCGCAATCGGCGTCGCGGTACTGATTCTGTACCTGGCCTTCGGCCTGTTCCGCGAGGCCGTTCCGGTGCTGGTGGACGCAATGGCCATCGAACCCGAAAGACTGACCCAGGCGATCCAGGCGGTCGACGGCGTCATCGAGGTGTCACGCGTGCGATCCCGCTGGATCGGTTCCGAGCGGGCGGTAGATGTCGTCATCACCGTCGCTCCCGATCTGACCACGGTCGAGGCGCACGAGATTGCCGATCGGGTCGAAAAGCGCCTGAAGTCGCGCTTCGAGGTGGCGGATACCAGCGTGCACGTCGAACCGCAGCGTTGAGTCCGGCACGAACGGACAGCCCGCTCGCGCGGACTGTCCGTCGAGGTCTTGCGCCGTTTGTCCCCGATTTTTCTCCGTCTGTTCTAGTCGCCGCCCGGTGACGATAGTTCTTCGCGATGTCGCCAGATCGTGGTATCGGAGCTCGAGAAGCCTTCGCCGAAGGCGGTGAAAGCTTGCTGCAACTCTTTCTCGGACATCGACTGCGCCATGAACTCGAAAAAGCTCTTCTCGGGCGGCGTCATGTCGGCGTAATTCTCGAAAGAGGACACGATCATCAGCTTGGGTTTGCCGTGCAGCCGCGCCTTGCCGGTCGCGAAAACCCGCGACCGGCCGATATGAGCGATTGGCAGTACAGGCCCTAAATTATAGGGGAAACCGATGAGTTGGCGAGTTCGTCGAGCTCCGTTAGCAGGCGATTCGCGTCCACCGGCTTGCTGAGGATTCGGCAGGCCTCGACTTCGGCAACCTGCCCCGCAACCGCGGAGGAGGTGTCTCCGGTGACCAGTATCGCCGGTATCGGCTGTCCGCAGGCCGCGCGCAGCGCGGCAATGGTCTCGATGCCGGTACGGCCGCCGCCGAGATGAAAATCCGCGACGATGACGTCGGGCGTACCGCGGGCATCGAGCACGGCGATCGCCTCTTTACAGGTGGCGGCCAGTCCGACTTTGTGCGCGGCGCTTTCGAGCAGCATCGTCGTCGCCCGGGCGACCGCTGCGTCGTCGTCGATCAGCAGGACCCGAAGGGTCCCGGCCAGGTCGTCGAGGCCGGCGGCCGATCCCGGCCCGCCGGCATGCCTGGCGCCACGGGGCAGGGTTACCGCGAAACAGGTGCCTTCGCCAGGGGTCGATGCGACATCCAGCGGATGGTCGAGTAGCTCGGCCAGACGTTGCACGATCGACAGCCCAAGCCCCAGTCCCTCTTTAGGCTCGCCCGGCGCCCGATGTAGCTGATAGAACTCATCGAAGATGGACTCCAGCTCACGACCCGGAATGCCGATCCCGGTGTCCAGGACCTCGATGCGCACGTTTTCGTTCATGTGCAGGCATCGGAGCTGGACCAGTCCCTCGCGGGTATAACGAATCGCGTTGGCAACCAAATTCTGGATGATCTGCTCCAGCAGGCCCGCGTCGGTCCGGACCACGTCCCGGCAGTCGTCGACCAGCAGCTTGAGCCCTTTCGCCTCTGCCTGAAGCTCGAACTCGGCCGACAGCCGCCGGAAGATGTCCTGCACCTGACAATCGCAAATGTCCGGTTTGACCGCGCCCGATTCCAGCTTGCTGATGTCGAGCAGCGAGTTGAGCAGATCGGTCATCGCATCCAGCGCGCGGGCCTGCTGTTCGACGGCGCGTACCGTCCTCTCGCTCGCCGCGGATTTGCCGAGCACGGCATTCAGGAGACTCAGCGCCTGCAAAGGCTGCCGCAGGTCGTGGCTCGCAGCCGCCAGAAAGGAGCTTTTCGCCCGGTTGGCGCGCTGGGCCTCGTCGCGCGCGGCGGTCAGTTCGTTCTGTATCCTGACCCTTTCGGTAGCGTCCCGGATCGCGCCCGAAATCAGCATGCCGTTGCTGGTCTCGACCTCGCTCAGGCTGATTTCCACCGGGAATTCGGTGCCGTCGCGCTTGAGGCCGAAGAGCTCCAGGCCCTGGCCCATCGGCCTGCGGCGAGGCGCCAGGGCGTAGGCGTCCCGGCGCCCGACGTGCGGCTGGCGAAAACGTTTGGGCATCAGCGCCTCGACCGGCTGGCCGATCAACTCGTCCGGCCGGTAGCCGAACATCGCCTCGGTCTGGGCGTTGACGAATACGATCGTGCCCGCGGGATCGACGAACACCATCGCGTCGGGCGTCGAATTCAGGAGTGCCGTGACGTTTGCGTCTTCGAATACCATTTGCGATCCCCGGCCCGGTCGCAGGCTTGTTGTCGGCCTTTGAAAGTATGACAGATCGCCGCGGCTGCTGCATTACCGGCATGTGGGACGGTGACAATGCCGAACCGGGCAGGCCATCGCGGCGAGCGTAACTGCAATCGCACGGCGGCGGGTGTGCAGTCGCGGTTCGGGATAGTCCGTTAGTTCGATTTTACCGATCCAACTGATCGCATCAACAGATTTTATTTTCTAAAGTGACTGGTCCATCATTTCTTCCGTCAGCGGAGCCGCACTTATCTCCCCCGGAGCGCTGACCGGTAGTGAAGGGCTGTGCTGATCCACAGCCCTTTTTTTACGCCTCGTACATTTACGATACATTTATCGGACCGAGCCCCTCGAATCGACCCCTCTGGCACGGAATGAGCCTCGCCGTACTTTTTATACAGAGGCTCTCTAGAAACGAACCGTGAAAGAGCCGGTAAACGTGCGGGGATCGCCGAAAAATCCGATCACCGAGTTCGCCACGGCCGGGAAGTCGTAGTTCGCGACGACGTACTCCTCGTCGCCGAGGTTTCTGCCGTGCAGGCCTAGCCGATAACGGCCGTCGTCGGAGTTCCACACGAGGCTGGCGTTGTAAATCTCGTAAGCTTCCTGATCGACCAGCGGGTTCGGGATCTCGAACTGGAAGGTATCGTCCCGGTACGAAACCGAGCCCAAAAACGCCAGTGCGCCGCTGTTGCCGAACAGGCTCAGCGGCCATTCGTATCTAAGGCCCAGCGCGGCGGACCATTCCGGTGTGTTCTGGAAGACCCGGTCGCCGGAAATATCGACGAAGGTGGTTTCGCCGCTGACCGGATCGGTTTCGGCAACCAGCCACTCGGTGTAGTCGGCGTCGATGTAACCCAGCGCCAGCGTCGACGAAAACGCATCCGTGAAATTGGCAATCATCTCGAACTCGGCGCCCCAGATGTCGGCCTTGCCGGCGTTGGTCGTTGCGCCGGCGAACCCGTCCACCTCGCCGTCGCCGTCGGCGTCGAGCAGAATCGAGCCCGGCACCTGCACGTTGGTATAGTCCGACGTGAACAAGGCGATGTTGGTCAGCACGTCGCCGCCGGCGAGGACCGACTTGGCGCCGATCTCGAAACTTTCTACGGTCTCGGGTTCGAAGCCGGCGCGGACCGCGGCCACCTGATAGGCGCCGCGCGGATCGAAGCCGCCGCCCTTGAAGCCTTCCGAGTAGGAGACATAGAGATTGTGCGAGCCGTTGGGCGCGAAGCTCAAGCTGACGCGTGGCGTGAAGTCCGAGTCGGTGCGCGTGCCGTTGAAGGTCGGCACGACCTCTTCGCCGTCCACGATCACCGGCGACGTGCCCGACAGGTTGTCGATGCCGAAAAACGGTGAGCCGAGACCCAGGAAGGTCTCACGCTGCACCCTGGCCGTACGTTCGTCTTCGGTATAACGGCCGCCGACCGACAGGCTCCATTGTTCGTTGAAGTCGTACGTGAAGTCGGCGAATGCCGCCCAGGCTTCGGTGTCGTAGTCGCCGAGCGTAAATGCCGTGACCGAGCTCAGGAAAACGACGTCGAACGCGTCGAAAGCATTGGCATCGAGGTAATAGAGTCCGAACACACCGGCCAGCTTGTCGCCCGTGTAGGTGAACTGGAATTCCTGGCTGAACTGCTCGTTTTCGTAGATGACCGGCGCGTCGAAAGTGTCTTCCTGCAGGTTGTCGAAGTCGATCAGCGATTCGGTGTTGTCCTCGCGTGACGCCGTAATCGACTTGAATTGCCATTGGTCGGCGAAATCCCATTGCACCAGCAGGCCGACGCCGCTTTGATCGACTTCGTTTTCGAGGCCGGCGTCGTAGGTCGAATCCAGCGAAATACCAGCGCGGGTGTCGAACACATCACCGAGCACCGGCTCGCCGGCGGGGCCGGGCAGGAGACGGTGGCCGTGGCGGGGATTCGCCCGGTCCAGGGTGTAATCGCCGTAGAGGCGGATGAACCAATCGCCGTTGGGTTCCCACTCGGCGGTCGCGCGTATGCCCAGGATGTCCTTGTTGGCGTTTTCCTCACCGGTGGTCAGATTGTCGCCGAAGCCGTCGCGGTTGAAGCTTGCCGCGGTCGCGCCGATACGGAAGGTGTCGCTCAGGGGCACCGAGCCCTTGAGCATCAGATCCGCCTGCGAGTAACTCCCCAGCGAGGCCGTCACTTCGAACTCCGGCTCGGCCGACAGCTTGCGGGTTACGTACTTGACCGCGCCGCCGATCGTATTGCGGCCGTACAGGGTGCCCTGCGGGCCGCGCAGCACCTCGATGCGCTCGACGTCGTAGATATCGAATACCGTGCCCTGCGGGCGCGCGAGGTAGACGTCGTCCAGATAAATACCGACGCCGCCCTCGAAACCGGCCAGCGGGTCCTGCTGGCCGACGCCGCGGATATAGGCGGTCAAGGTCGTCGTGGTTGCGCGGGACACCTCCAGGGTCGTGTTCGGCGTCGTCTGCGACAGCGCCGTAATGTCGACGGCGCCGGCCTCGGCAAGCGCCTCGGCGGTATAGGCGGTCACGGCAATCGGCACCTCCTGCAGCGTCTCCTCGCGCCGCCGCGCCGTAACGGTGATTTCTTCGAATCCTTCATCCGCGCCGGCTTCCTGCGCGGCTGCGGCGCTTGGATCGAGTATCAGCAAGACCCCGGCCAGGCCCGGTACAAAGGCATGGCGGGCCAGTAAATTCAGGCATTTGAGCATGGTTTATTCCCCCCTTCGTTCTGGGCACGGAAACCCAAATTCAACGAACGTTGAAACAATCCTAATTGAACGTACGTTGAGGATCAATAGCCGGAAACGTCGCCGAACCCGTTTCGCGATAGTGCCGGGCACGGATCGGAGGTGGCGCAGGCGGTCGTCTGTGCTCGGCGGCAACGGCGTTGAAGCCGGCCGCGGGCAAGTTCGGCATGCGGTCGTCGCTGCCGGAGAAGTGGCCGGATCTATTCCCTGGCGGCGAGGGCGCGAAAACCGGCCGCGAGAAAGGTCGGCATCCGTTCGTTGATACTGGCCATGTCGGACGAACGACAGACACCGCTCGAAAGATTGTCGATACGGCCGGTCTCCGCGAAAGTCAGCGTCAGGGCGCCGGACAGGAAGTGGTAACTCCAGTAAAGATCCTCGTCGCTGCAGTCGGGCAGCGCTTTCCTGAGTGCCCCGATGAAGCGGCGCACCAGCGGATCGAAGTAACGGGTCATCAGTTCGCCGCCCCATTCGGGCGAGTTGTTGATCTGCGCCACCAGCCGGAAATAGTGTTTCCATTCCTCGTGGTCGGCGGCAAGCAGGTCCAGCAACGGGTTCGTGAACGCGCCGATGATCTCCTCCACCGTCGGCGCATCGTCCGGATGCCGCTTCTCCACGGCTTCGAGCGCCTTGAGGCGAATGTCGTTCAAATGCTCGGCCCGCCGGAGCATGACCTGGTCGAACAGGTCGCGTTTGGATTTGAAATGATAATAGGCCAGCGACACGTCGGCGCCGGCCTGGCTCATGATCTGGCGCACCGACACACCCGCGTAGCCATCCTGTGCAAACAGCGTCTCGGCGGCATCGAGTATCCGATCGCGCGTGGTCAAAGATGCCTCTGGTGCCGACATGGTTTCGTTATTCATCCGATAAAAAGCGAGGGGACTTCAAGCTGCCCGATCGCGGTTTGAATTTCAACGAACGCTCAACTAATATTCAACGGCCGTTGAAATCGAGTCAAGGCGCCGCAGAGCGCCAGGAAATCGCCCCAAAGACCCTCAAGGGAGGCTCGGCCATGGCCTGGTTTTCGCCCAAGCCGCTGTTGTTACCGGACATTATTGCATTAAATGCCGAGATCATGCCGGGCAAGCCGGCCTGGATCGACCGGGGTATCGAAACGAGTTGGCGGGGCTTCGGCGACGGTACCGCCAGAGTGGCAAACGCCCTGAACGATCTCGGTCTCGCGCCGGGCGACCGGGTTGTCGTGCTGATGAAAAACAGCTACGAGATGGCCGAAGCGATGTTCGGGATCATCCGCGGCGGCATGGTTGCCGTGCCGCTCAACGTCGCGATCACCGACGAAGCCGTCGCGGGCATGACCGCCAACTCCGGCGCCAAAGCCGTGATCGCGTCGGGTGAACACGTTGCGCGCCTCGAGACTGCCCGCGCATCGATCGGCGGCCAGGTCGGGGACCGGCTGATCGGGCTGAAAACGGGGGAAACCGCTTGGCTGGACTACGAGTGGCTGCGCGACGCTGCGTCGGCCGAGCCGCCCTCGATCGAGATTCGTCCCGAAGACGAATGCAACATCATCTACAGCTCCGGCACGACCGGCCTGCCCAAGGGTATCGTGCACGATCATGCCTGCCGGATCGCCTGGGCCACGGACATGGCCGTGCCGCTGCGCTATCACTCGGGCGCAAGGACGCTGTGTAATCTCGGACTGTTCTCCAACATAAGCTGGGTGGCGATGATGTCCACGATGGTGGCCGGCGGTACGATCGTCGTCGACCGCCGCTTCGATCCCGTCGAGACCCTGGAGACGATCCAGCAGCAGCGCATCACCCACTCGGCCATGGTACCCCTGCAATACCGAAAACTCGTCGAATGCGAGGTTCTCGACGACTACGATCTTTCGAGCCTCGACGCCTACATGTGCTGCGGCTCGCCGCTAGCCCCGGCTCTGAAACGCGAAATCGTCGAACGTATCCCGGGGGCTTTCATCGAGCTCTACGGCTTGACCGAAGGGCTGGTCACGATCTTGTCGCCGGAAGACATGCGCGACAAACTCGAGTCGGTCGGACGCCCGTGTCCCGGCCAGGCGCTGGCCATCGTCGGCAACGACGACGAGATTCTCCCGGCCGGCG
Source organism: Woeseiaceae bacterium (assembly GCA_028279985.1). Taxonomy (GTDB): domain Bacteria; phylum Pseudomonadota; class Gammaproteobacteria; order Steroidobacterales; family Woeseiaceae; genus UBA1847. Next base: position 166,320 of record JANQMR010000011.1, on the reverse strand, counting down.
AAGCCGGCGAGATCGTTGGCCACAGCCGTTTCATGATGGCGAGTTACCACGACAACGATGAGGCGAACGCCGAGGCGACCTTCGAACATCCGCACGGCGGCCGCTGGCTTCGTACCGGCGACATCGGACGGCTCGACGACGACGGCTTCCTGTACTTGGTCGACCGTAAGAAGGATATGATCATCTCGGGCGGACAGAACGTCTATCCGGCCGACATCGAAGCGCTGATCGTCACCCACGACGACGTCGGCGAGGTGGCGGTCATCGGTGTGGCTAGCCGCAAATGGGGCGAGACGCCGCTGGCCGTCGTCGTGCGAAAAGCCGGTGCCACCGTCGACGAGGCGACGCTGACGGCGTGGATTAACGAACGCAGCGGCAAACAACAGAGGGTCGCCGCAAGCGCGTTCGTCGACGAGTTGCCACGGAATCCCAATGGCAAGGTCCTGAAACGCGAGCTGCGCCAACAGTTCGCCAGCGTCGAATACTGATCGCCGGCCGGTCCCGTCATGGAGCGAGCCCGATGACCAAAAATCACCGCGACAATAGCCACGACAATAGCCGGTATTTCGAGAGCCACGACGGCTTGAAGATCCTGTACAAGGACTTTGGGCCAGAACAACCCGGCACACCGGTCATCTGCCTGCCCGGGCTGACACGCAACAGCCGGGACTTCGAGGATCTTGCGCAGCGCCTAGGTGCCCGCCGCCGGGTACTGACGATCGACTTTCGCGGCCGCGGCTACTCGGACTACGATCCGGACTGGAACAACTACCATCCGGGCACCTACGTGCAGGATGTCTGGACCCTGCTAGACACGCTGGAGGTCGACCGGGTCCTCGTCATCGGTACTTCCCTGGGCGGCCTGTGCGCGATGCGCATGGCCCGGGGTCGTCCGGAACGGGTCGCAGGCGTCGTGCTCAACGACGTCGGTCCCGAGATCGACCCCGCCGGACTTGCGCGTGTCAAGGAATACACCGGCCGCCAGGGGCCGGTCGAAAACCACGCCGAGGCCTTGCGGCAGGTCAAGGAGACCTACGGTGAGTGGTTACCCGGCCTGAGCGACGCGGACTGGGACCGCATGGTCTGGAAGGCGTACCGAACCGGCAACGACGGCGTGCCCCGACTCGATTTCGACCCCGGCATCGGCCGCGCGGTACGCGAGGTCGGCGAACAGACCGGCGATCCGTGGCAGGCTTTCGCGGGCCTCGCGAACGTCCCGACCACGCTGTTGTGGGGTGTGACCTCGGATATCCTGACCCGCGACATCATCGACAGGATGCTTGCCGAAAAACCCGATCTCGACGTGGTCGAGGTCCCCAATCGGGGGCACGTGCCCTTACTCGACGAGCCTGAATGCCTGGCAGCGATCGACGCTATGCTCGATCGAATCACCTGATCCTGTAACCGCGGTGGCTCCCGGCCAGACACGGTTGCGCTTCACAAGGCGCAAGGGCCGGGCGCCCGGTCAGAATTTTTCCGGCCGCAGCACCGCAACGTCCGCGATGTAAAGGATCATCGCGTAGTTCTCGTAGTAACGCTCCCGCAGGTGCTCGATGATCCGGTCCGCGGTGTCCGATTCGCACACCACTTCGATGCGGATATTGCTGTTCGTGTCCCAGCCTGCTTCGCGTACCGTGCGGCTGCCGCGACCGCGTGCGTTGACCACCGTATAGCCGCTCGCGCCGAGCTCCATCAGCTCGTCGCACAATATCTGCTCGAGCACGGACTCGGTCACCACGGTCAGGAGCTTGCGATTGTTCGGTTTCATGTCTCTAACTCCCGGCCGTCTCTAACTCCCGGCCCGATGCAGCCAGTGGGCGATCGACAAATACAAAGGTATGCCGATGAATATGTTGAACGGAAACGTCACTCCCAAAGACCCCGTCAAGGACAGGGTCGGGTTCGCGTCCGGCACGGCGATACGCATCGCGGCCGGCGCGGCAATATACGAAGCGCTGCCGGCCAGTGTGGCGAGCAGCGCGGTGCCGCCGACCGAGAGTCCCAGCGACCAGCCCAGCAGCGCGCCCACGCAGGCCAGCGGTATCGGCATCAGGATCCCGAAAGCGACCAGAAACAAACCGTGATCGCGCAGGCTTCTCGCCTGGCTCGCGGCGATCAGTCCCATCTCGAGCAGGAACAGTGCCAGCACGCCCTTGAACAAATCGAAGAACAGGGGTTCCAGCGACACTATACCCTCCGGTCCGGCGAGCCAGCCGATGGCGAGGCCGCCGACCAGCAGCACGATGCTTTTGCCGAGGAACAGCTCATGTGCCAGCGCGCCCCAGCGGGTGTCTTTTTTGATGCCGCGGGCAAACAGGATGCCGGCGATCAGCGCCGGTATTTCGAGCATGACCAGGAATACCGGTAATTGCGGGTCGAAAGTGACCGCCTTGGTGCCGAGATAAGCGACGGCCACCGCATAGGTCGCGACGCTGACCGAGCCGTAATGTGCGGCCAAAGAAGCGGCGTCGGCGCGCTTGAAACGGCCGAGGTAACGCGCGACCGGGAAGATGAACAGCGGCAGCACGAAGCCCATCATCAGCACGGCCGCGGCCTGCGGCAGCACCCCGCCTAGCGGCTGACGCGCAAGCTCCACCCCGCCCTTGAGGCCTATGGTCAGCAACAGCAGGACGCTCAGCAGGTCGTAGACGGCCGGCGGCAGCCTGAGCTCCGAGCGAAACAGCCCGGCGACTACGCCGAGCAGAAAAAACCAGATAACCGGATCCATGACGACTACGGACCGTAACGCGCCGCGACGCCAACCGAAGCGCCGAACATTGGAAATTCCGTTTTAACGAACCGTCGTCGGGCGGCTACAATGCCGCTATCTCCGAGCCGCGGTCCCTCCCTAAAGCCCGACGCATGCCTGGCGCGTACTTCGTTTCCGACCTCCACATCACGTCCCCCGACACCGAAAGGGCGCGACTGTTCGTGACCTTCCTGGAATCGCTGTATCGTGACGAAAGCGCCTCGCGGCTGTACCTGCTGGGCGATGTCTTCGATCTCTGGGTCGCCGATCACGACTATTTCGTCAAACGTTACGCGCCGATCGTAGACCGAATTTCGCGCCTCGTCGACACCGGCGTCGAAGTTCACTATCTTGAAGGTAACCACGACCTGCACCTGAAGGAGTACTGGACCCGTAAGCTCGGTGTCGAGGTCCACCAGGGGCCGGTTCACACGGATTTCGGCCGATGGCGGCTGCGGCTGGAGCATGGTGACCAGATGGATCCCGACGACAAGGGTTACCGGTTCTTGCGCTGGTTTTTGCGCACGCCGGTGGTGCGCTTCCTGATTTTCCACCTGCCCGGCAGCTTCGTCGCCTGGCTCGGCAACCGGGCCAGCGAAACCAGCCGCGCCTACACGTCCGGGACCAACACCATCTCGCAATCGGACGCGGCCGCCAAAATCCGGACGCACGCGGTGCGTATGTTCGCCGCCAGGCCCTTCGACCTGATCGTCTCCGGTCACCTGCATGTCCGCGACGACTATCGTGCCACCGAGGCGGAGGGGGCTTTCCGGTCCATCAACCTCGGGAGCTGGCTGGACAAACCCTGCTACCTCAGAATCGACGACGACGAGGTCGAGCTGCACGAGCTGGGGAGCCTCTGCACCGGCCCGGCGGTGCCATGAGCGGGATCAGGACAGCCGTCGTCGGCGTCGGCCACCAGGGCCGCTGGCATGCGGACAAGTTTGCGGCGCTCGAGCAATCGGAGCTCGTCGCCGTCGTCGATGCCGACGCCGACCGGTGCCGGGAAGTTGCCGGCGCGCTCGGCGTCGAGGCCTTCGGAAGCACCCGCGATCTGATCGGCAAGGTGGACGCGGTCAGCGTTGCGACGCCGACCAGGACACACTTTGAGATTGTCGGTACCTTGCTCGACAACGGCATCCACGTCCTGGTCGAAAAACCCGTCACGGCGACCGTGGAAGAGGCGACCCGCCTGGTAGAGCTGGCCGATGCACGCGGCCTGGTGTTCCAGGTGGGTCACCTGGAACGGTTCAATCCGGCGATACTCGGCATGGCCGATCGCGTCGAGCTGCCGCGCTTCATCGAGTCCAACCGGATCGCCCCGTACAAGCCGCGCAGCCTCGACGTGAGCGTGGTGCTGGATCTGATGATTCACGACATCGACCTGATCCACAGCTTCGTGCAGTCGCCGATGATCCAGGTCGATGCGATAGGCCGGCCGGTATTCTCGAACAGCATCGACGTCGCCAACGCGCGGATACGGTTCGAGAACGGTTGCGTCGCCAACGTCACCAGCAGCCGTATCAGTCTGAAAACCGAGCGCTCGCTGCGCATCTTCCAGGACGACTCCTACCTGTCGGCCGACCTGCACAACAAATACTTCACCGCCTATACCAGGCGCAATGACGGCCCGGTCAACGGTCCCGAGGATGTGATCATCGACCGGCAATCCTATGAAAGCAGCGATGCCCTGCTGGCACAGAGCCGCGCGTTTCTTAAGTCCGTCTCCGGCGGACCGGCGCCCCTGGTCAGCGGCCGAACGGCGATGCAGGCTTTGCGCACCGCAACCGTCATCGGCGACCGGCTCGCTCAGCGCGCGGCGACGGAACCGTGGAGAGAGAGCCCGTGAAAGTGCCGTTTCTGGACCTTGCGCGGCAACACGCCGCGTTCATGCCGGATATCGAAGCCCGTATCGTCGAGGTCGCCGGCAGCGGCGCGTTTATCCTCGGCCCCAATGTCACCGCACTCGAGCAGGAAGTCGCGGCCTTCCTCGGCGTCGAGCATGCCGTTGCCTGCGGTTCCGGCACGGACGCCTTGCATCTCGCCCTGGCCGGCCTGGGACTCGGGCCCGGAGACGAGGTGATTACCACGCCGTTTACGTTTGCCGCGACCGTTGAGGCGATCGAGTACGTCGGTGCGACTCCGGTGCTGGTGGACATCGATCCCGGCAGCTACAACATCGACCCGGCCCGCGTCGAGGAAGCGATCACCGGCGCGACCCGGGCGCTGTTGCCGGTGCACTTGTTCGGCCTGCCCGCCGACATGCATGCCTTGATGGACATCGCGGCGGGCAAGGGTCTCAAGGTCGTCGAAGACTGCGCGCAGTGTTTGGGCGCGCGGCTCGGCGAGCGGGTTGCGGGCAGCTTCGGTGACGCGGCGGCGCTGAGCTTCTACCCGACCAAGACTCTCGGTTGTTTCGGCGACGGCGGCATGGTGGGCACCAACGACGCCAATGTCGATCGCCGCATGCGCAGGCTGCGCAATCACGGTATCGACGATGGCGGCGAGCATGTCATGCTGGGTTACAACAGCCGTCTCGACGAAGTTCAGGCAGCCGTCGTCCGTCTCAAACTCGCGCGCCTCGACCGGATGAACCAGCGGCGCAGGGAGATTGCCGCCCATTACAATACCGTCCTCGGCGCTGCCGGCGCCGTCGTGCCCGCGGCTTACGACGGCGCGCATCACGTTTACGGCTACTACACGATCCTCCTGCCGGACCGCGATGTCTTGCGGTCGAAGCTGGCCGAGCAGGGGATCGCGACGGCGCTGTACTACGGTAAACCGCTGCACCGCCACGCCTATTTCGCGGGTTCCTGCCGCGCCCACGACATGCCGGTGGCCGAGCGGATCGCCGGGCAGTGCCTGTCCCTGCCGGTCTTCCCCGAGATGAGCGACGCCGAGGTCGAGTATGTCGCAGCGACCGTCGCGAGGCTGATCTAGGGAGCCTCCGCACGAGTCCGGCGAGGTCCCCTGGCCTGGCGAGGCTCCAGGGTCCTGTCGAGTGAACTCGTCGAACCATTCGCCGCGTATATTCGCGCCTCGCGGCGCTGCGGCTCCTCCCCGCGGCCCCGCTACGACTTCTCGTCGGGCGCGCCCGCGAAGCCGTAACACCCGTACTTGGATTTTTCCGTCAGCGCGCGCCGCAATTCGACGATCTCTTCGGTGTCCGTCAGGTCTTCGAGCGTCCTGTCGCCGTCGCGCATCGCGCGGAACGCCCGTTCCAGGGCCCGGTAACGTTCCCCGACGATGCCGTTGCGGCGCAGGCCGACCGCGTTCAGCCGGTAATGCCGGATCGGCGTGCCGCCGATCATCGTGTACGGCAAGGCATCCTTCCTGAGCGGCGCGTACGCCGCCACCATGCAGTAGGCGCCGACATTGAGAAACTGGTGTGCCCCGGCATATCCGCCCATGACGGCGTTACGCCCCACCGTAACATGCCCGCCCAGCACGACGCCGTTGGTCAGAATGACGTTGTCGCAGACCCTGCAGTCGTGTCCGACGTGTGCGCCGGTCATGAAATAGCAGTTCGAGCCGATTTCGGTGACGCCGCCGGTTTCATAAGCCCGGTTGATCGTTACACCCTCGCGCATCGTGTTGCCGTCGCCGATGACCACCCAGGTTTCGGCGCCGTCGAACCGGGTATGTTGCGGCAGCCCGCCGATGACGGCGCCGGCGTCTATCCGGTTCTTCTCGCCGATCCGGGAGTACCGGCGGATGACCGCGTGCGGGCCTATGATGCTGCCCGCGCCGATTTCGACGTCGTCCTCGACGACCGCGTACGGCCCGATGGCGACGCCGGGCGCGATGGTTGTATTGTCCGAGACGAACGCGGTCTGGTGAATCATCGGGCCGGTTTTCCGCGTTTCGAGCGATTCACCAATGCTACTTGCGTTTCCAGGCGCCGCTTCTGTCCTGATAGTAATGTCCCGGCCGGGTATTCTGTACCGCCAACTGATAGAAACGCACCCGCACCTGTTCGACGGTCGCGCCGGTGTTTCTCGCCGTGCGTTCGAATTGGGCGCGGCGTTTGGCGTTGACGCCGGCAATCAGCGCGCGCACCTCGGCGCTGGCCGGCTGCTTGACCGGCGCCAGAAATCCGGTATTCGCCTCGCCGACCAGACCGCGGTCCTTGGCGGTGTGCAGATCGATGGCCCAGGCGGCCTGCAGGGCGAAAACCAACAACAATGCGGCAAACAGTCGTTTCATGACGGCACCCTCAGAATACGTCGCTTTCTTCTTCGAACAAGTCTTCCAGCTCCTTGTCGACCTGGACCCGGATCTCGTGCTCGATCTTGACGTTGAGGTTGATCTCGATGGGTTCTTTCGGCGCCTCGACCTTGACCGTGGGCGTGCAGGCGGCCGCCACAGCCAGCACGGACACGAGTAGCAGGGCTACCGGCGATTTCGGTTTGATCAGGCTATTCATTGTGGCTTTGTAGAGCTTACTACTGACATCGGCCGGCGTCCGGCTCCTTAGTCATCCTGTACCGGGTTGTCCTGTACCGGGTTGTCCTGTACGGGCTTGTCCCGCACTCGCGTTGCCGTGCCGAGCTTAGCGCATGTGTCACGGCCTGCAAAGCAGGCTCATTTGTCGAGCTGCCGGTTGAAGACCTCCTCGATCGACCGCGCCGCCTGCAGGCTTTTAATCAGATCGACGAGGTTGGTTTCGAGTTTCGGGTTCAGGTTCACCGGCTGCTCCGGATCGTATTGCGGGTTCACGCCGGTGAGTCTCATCTCGAGCACCAGATTGCCGTCCTGACCGTAACTCAGCTCCGAGGTCAGGCTGTCGAACTCGTAATCGGTCAGCACGCAGCGCGCATAGTCCAGTCCCGATCGCGCGCGCATGATTTCCTCCGTACAGCCGGCCACCTGATGACGGATCGCGCCGCCCGGCGTGTCGCCGGTCAGCCGGCCGCCGTCGATCGTGACGCCGTCCGGACCGATCGTGACGGGCACGACGCCGCTGACGCTGCCCGAAACCTCGAGCGCCCGCAAGTTTGCGAGGTCGGTCATTAACTGTAGCTGAATGGATTCCGGCCGCAGCACCACGTGTCGCGACTCGGCCGCCGGGTCGAACACGAAGGGGTCCACCGAGACGCGGCCGCCCAGCGTTTCCATGTCCACTCGATCGACCGCGATCCGCCCGGCCCCGGCGTCTACCGACAGATCCGCTTCGAGATCCTCGATCGCAAAGCCTACGTCGAGCAGGTCCAGCGACAGCGAGACGGGCAGCGCCCGTTTCGGCGGCCAGGACTCATGCGTCATCGACAGTTCGGTGGCGAGGCCGGTAAACGCAACGTCCCGATACCGGCCGGCGAGCGCCTCCAGCGCCTGCGCGGCGGTAAACCGGAGATCGCTATCGTCATCGTCATCGTCATTGCCATGGCCATCGCCGCGCCGCGAGATTTCGGCGTTCGCGGTCCAGGTGCCGGCGACGACGTCCCAGTCGTAAGGCCAGCGCTCGACGAAGCCCGAGAGCGCACGTCTCGAAAAATCGAGTCGTGCCTCGTCGAGCAAGATCAGGGTTTCCGCGGCGGCGAGATCGTGTGCGAGCGTCGCCGTTGCCCTGAAGGCGTCGTCGTTCGAACGGGCCTCGAGCGCCAGTGTGAGATCGTTGCCGCTACGAACGAGCCTGCCGCCGATTGCCGGAACGACCAGCTCGTGGCCCAGCAGCCGTACGTCCGCCGCGGAAACGGACAACCCGGACAGAATCGTCGAGCCCCCGTCTTCGATCGTCACCGGTCCGAGCCTGACGGATAGCGCGGCCGCCAAGTCAGCAGGGCCGGTAATGCCGTCCACGTCGAGCGATACTTCGTCGACATGAACGCGCCAGTCGTCACCCGCGGCTGAGAGCGCAACGCGAGCGGCGTTTGCCGACAGGCCGATGTCCGCGCCGATGTCGGCCCTGTCGAGGATCACGCCGAGCGTACAGCGTATGCCGTCGGTACAGACGACCTGCCGCAGGCGTAGTGACAGATCCTTGAGCGCCCCGTAACCGAGCCGCAGCCTCGCGTCCGATGTCGTCGCCTGCCAGGCCAGCGACGGGTATTCCAATTGCGCCTCGGTAACCGAGGCTTCGAGTATCCGGGCCCTCGTCACCGTGCCGTCTGCCGCCCGGTAACTCAAATCGGGTGTGCCGCGCGGCGACGTCGTCGCCGAGATCCGGATCGGCTTGCTCGTGTCCTCAGGCATTCTTATCGTCACTTCGCCGTCGAGCTTTGCGTCGATCCGCCCGGCCGGCTCCGGCAGAAGCCCCTGGCGGACGAAAGCCGGTATCAACGGCGGGACGGCCAGCGTAAACGGTCCCGCCAGCGAGTAGCCGTCGGATCCCCGGGTCACAAGCAGTGCCGCTTCGAAGGCGTCGCGGGTCCCGACAGCCAGGCGCAGCCTGGCTGTCGGAGGTCCGGTGTCTGCCGGGTCTATCGCGGCGTTCAGTGCATAAGTCCCGATCTCGGCCGTGAGGCTTTGACCCCCGGCATCGGATCGCCAGCCTATATTTGCGATCTCGGGATATCCGGGTATCGCGAGGCTCGAGAGCACAACGCTCGTCCCGGGCAGTGTGTCTGGAAGCTCGATCAATCGGTCGATGATGCCCGCGACGTCTGCCCGTTCGGCGTCATCGTCCTGTCCGGCGGCCGGCGCCGCGATCTCCACCCGGCCGATCGCGATCTCGAGCCCGGCGAGACCACGCGTGCTGACCGGCAGACTTATCGCCTCGAGCCGGATTCCCGTTGCGTCGTCGTGGCGGAGCACGACGACGTCGAAATCGAACCTGTCGGTGCCTATCGAAGCGACCGACACCTTCTCGACCTCGATGCCGTAAGGCGCAAGCAGGCTCGCCGCGATCTGCCGCGCGATACTGTCGCGATGGTGTGCCGCGACGAAGACGGCGATCGCCGCGACGATCGCGGTCGCGGCGATTGTCACGGCGATGATCCGGAACGCTTTCATCTATGGGTTTTCCGCTATGTCGCCTCGTGCCAGACTGCAACAGACTAAGGCCTGGATTCCCGAAGGAACAGCGGCCATGCCACTGCGCAGACGGATTTTCCCGGCGTCGGTCCCGGCGTTGGTCCCGGCATTGGTCCTGGCGTCGCTCGGTCTCGCCGCCTGTGCGGGCGACGCGCTCTACGATTCGGTTCCCTACGATCCACTCGAAGACTACGTCGAAGTCGAGGCGGCTACGATCCTGGACGCGCCGTCCGCGCTCGCCGGCCGTTATGCGCCCGATCGTGCCGAACAGGTAGAGCGGGGAGAATACCTCGTCGAGCTTCTGGGATGCGGCGGCTGCCATACCGACGGCGCGCTGGTCGGCGTGCCGGACGCGGAACGCTCGCTGGCCGGTTCGCGTACCGGTATTGCCTGGAGCAATCCGCTGGGTGAGCGGAACCCGGGTGTCGTTTATCCGCCGAACATCACCCCGGACGTCGAGACCGGCATCGGCAACTGGAGCGATTGGCAGATTGCCGACGCGGTTCGCTTCGGTGTCGGCCGGCACGGCACCGGCGGTATCCGGGTCATGCCCTGGCCGGGTTATGCGCGGCTGACCGACGAGGATCTGGAAGCGATAGTCGCTTATCTTCGCAGTATCGAGGCGGTCAGGCACCGGGTGCCCGACGATGTCGAGCCCGGCCGGCGCGCGACGGCGCCTTTCGTGTATTTCGGCTATTATCGGCGCCGCTGACGGCCGGCGTTTTCCTACGAACCGTTCCAGGCCCTGACGATCAGGGTCAAGGCCTCCCGGCAGACGATCTGAACCCGGTCGCCGGCGGCGATACGGCCGCTATAGTCATCCGACTGCCGCGCCTGCCAGGTTTCTCCGCGCGCCAAGACCTGGCCGTGGCCGAATTCGTCGAAATCGGTGAGCGCAAAAGCCGGCTCCGACGGTAGCTCGGCGTCCAGCCGCCGGTCTCCGGGGCCCACTTTGACATGGGTCGGCGCAATGGCCTCCATCGCCAGCGCGAGGACGATGTCGCCGATCAATATCGACAAGGCGCTGATGACGAGAACCTTCTCGATCGGCAGCGCGGTCAACAGGGTCAACAGGACAAACGAAACGCCGCCCGTGACCACCGACGACAGCAGGATCGAGAGCCACCAGATCCGGGAATAGCGCTGCATCGGATAAGCGTCGAACCGGGCCCGGGATTCAGCAGTCCGAACCGCGCCCGGGGCGGTAAATCTCGAGTCTGCCGGCCCGGCCGCAGCAGCGGCGGTTTTTGGAACGCATTGCGGGTCCGGACAATCGTGTTGCCTCGTCCGGGGCGGCAGGTTTGATCGGAGTCGAGTCTGGCATGGTCGTCCGGGTTCCGGCTCGTCCATTGCGCAGTATCTTGTGCCGCGGGCGCCGATTTCAAGACGTCCCGGACTTGCCCGCATCGTGCTTTGACGACGTGGATATCTGCGTGTACTCGACTAAGATCAAATGAGGACCCTCGCGAAGTGAAAAGAACCATGAAAACCCGCCTGGACAGACCCAAAGCCGGCGACCGCCAGCCTGTGGCGAACGATGCGTCCGCCAAACCCAGGGAATCCGAGTCGACATCCCGGTTTTCCGACAATCGCCCGCACGCGCTTGCCCAAAGGAAGTTGTGGGAAACGGCGATCCGCGGCCCGCGTCTCGAACGGTTGCGTATTTCGCAGCGGCTGGCTGACGACAGGCCGCCGGGAAAGCAGGCGGCGCAATTGAACGCAGTCCGCGGCAGCGATTTCCAGGCGATCCAGTTACGGATGTGGGACAACGTCGCCGCTACGTTCTCGACGGACAACGACAATCCGCTATGGCAGTTTCTCGGAAACTCGGTGTACGAGGTGACCGCTCACGGAATGCGGCGATATGCCCCAATCAACTGGTACCGCAGCCCGGACGAAGTCAGCCACGATTACGACGACAGGCACGTCAGCTTCATGAACGACGATACCGCCGAAAGGTTCATGGATGAAGTCGACGAAGGGTCGACGTTCACCGCCGTCGTCAATGGCAACAACGCGAGCATTACGCCGCGCAGAGAAGATGAGGATCAGGCCGCCGTCGCCGCCCGGCTGGACAGCGCCAGCGGTCTCGGTGTGGTGGACTTCGACTACGACGACGCCACCCAGTCCGTAGATGCCGGGACCGCGCATTGGGGCCACGATGCCATTGCCGCGCCGGAGGGTGCGACTGCGGATGCGCCCGCCGAGAGGCCCCCGTTGCCGGAGGTGGTGGAAGGAGAGGAAGACCCGTATGCCGAGTGGCGGGATGCTTGAACGTAATCCTGCGAGTCAGAACCGTTTCTCGAGATACCGGTGGACGACGGCCGCCCCGACCGCGTCGCCCCAGACGTTGACCGAGGTGCGGAAGCGGTCGAGGAACCAGTCCACGGCCAGTAGCAGGCCGATCCCTTCCAGCGGCAGGCCGACGACCTGCAAGACGATGATCATCGTCACGAGTCCGGCCTGCGGAATACCCGCCGCGCCGATCGCGGCGAGCGTCGCGGTCACGACGATGACGGCCTGCTGTCCCAGCCCCAGCTCGAGACCGTAAGCCTGGGCGATGAACATCGCGGCGGCCGCCTCGTACAGCGCGGTGCCGTCCATGTTGATCGTGCTCCCGAGCGGCAGCACGAAACGCCGCGAACGTTCGTCGATGCCGGCTTCCTTGGCGCATTGGATCGTCAGCGGCAAGGTGGCCGTCGAGCTCGCCGTCGCGAAGGCCGTGACGACGGCGCGCAACATGGTTACCAGATACGTCAGCGACCGCCCGGCGACCAGCAGCAGGATCGCCGCCAGGACGATGAAGTGTACGCCCAGGCCGGACAAGACCGTCACGACGTGCAGGCCGACCGCGCTGATCTTCTCGACGAAGGCCTCGGTGCTGCCGGCCGCGCCGAACATGCCGGCGATCAGGCCGAACACGCCGATCGGCGCGAAGTACATGACCCACGAGACCAGAAGCATCATGCCTTCGTTGAAGCTTTCGAAAAACCGCGCCGCGGGAAGGCCTTTCCTGCCCAGGCTTGCAATGGCAATACCGAAGGCCACCGACCAGATGATCAGCGGCAACAGGTTGGTTTCGGCGGCGGCGCCGATCAGGTTCGGCGCGATCATCGACAACAGGATGTCCTCGAAGCCCCGTTCCTGCGCCGCGCGGATCACGTCGTCGGGCTGTTCGAGCCCGGCCGTCGATACCCCGACGCCGGGCTGGATCAGGTTCACCATGAACAGGCCGATCAGCACGGCAATGAACACCGTGACGAAGTAATAGACGACCGTAACGGCGCTGAGCCTGCCGAGATGGCGCACGTCGCCGAGCGACGTCACGCCCGAGATCACGGCGCTGACCAACAACGGAATCACCAGCATCGACAAGGTGTTAAGAAACAGCTTGCCCAGCCAGGCGACGCCGACCGCCGCCGCACCCCAATACCAGCCGACGAACAGGCCGGCGACAACGCCGATCAGGATGAATACCAGAAGCCCCAGGCTGTGACGTTCGTTCATCGACTCGCTCGCGCCGTCGTTCAGTAGAGCAGTTCCGCCCAGCGTCCGCCGGCTGCCAGCTCCGCGCGGCGGCGTTGCCACTTCTCGGTCGAGCCCATGAGGTTTGCAAACACCTTGTCGAGCTCGTCGCGGACTTCCTCGAGCCCGGCCAGATAGACGTGGGTCTTGGGATCGTCAAGCATCTCGAGGATTTCCTCCGAGCGTTCCTCCAGGCAATAGTCCCAGGCGATCGGGTCCGACCAGCCCGGCCTCGGCGACACGGCCTTGAAGGCCTCGAAAGTCTCCCGGTCGTAATACAGGGCAAAGTCGTCGCGCCGGTCGTTCATGTAGACGTGTTCGAGACCGGTATGCGCACCGAAAAACAACCGCAGCTTGCCTTGCCAGTCCGGTGCGTCCCGGTACAGGTGTTTGACAAAGGCCCGAAACGGCGCAATGCCGGTGCCCATGCCGATCAGCAGCAGATTGGCGGTCTTGTCCTCGGGTATTTCGAATGCGTAACCGTAGGGGCCCGTGATCGTAATCGTATCGCCGGGTTTTAGATCGCAGAGGTAGTTCGATGCGATACCGTCGTAACGTTCGCCGCTGTACTCGTCTATGTAGTTGACCCGGCGCACCGCAATCGTGAGCCGCGGCTTATCGCCCGGCTCTGAGGGCGCCGTGTCGGCGACACTGTAGAGCCTGAAATGGACGTCGTGCCCCTGCGGGTGCGGACCCGGAATCGGGATGCCGATGCTCTGGCCGGGCGCGTAGGCCATGTCCCGGTCGATCTCGAGCACGATCTCGCGAATCTCGGCGTCCGAGCGCTCCTCGGTCATTCGGGTACTCGAAACGACGCTAGCCGCGAACTGTTCCTCTTTGTCGTAGTCGTCGAGCTTCATCAACGTGGGTCTCCTTTTTGTCGGCATGACGTTTGTCGGCATGATGTCGTGCAGCCGCATGGACCGCAGCCGCCGCGTCCTGCCAATACGTCACCGTACGGGTCCGATTGATCGTTCGGAATTTGTCTTCGCCGCAAGCCCTGCACCACGGCCCAGCCGAGCAGCAACAGCGGCGTCAGCACCATTGCCATCAGGATCGCCAGCAGGTAGCCGTGGATGCCGTTCATGCGGCCAGCCCCGCAAAACCCATGAACGCCATCGACAGAATGCCCGCGACGACCAGCGCGATCGCGCTGCCTTTGGCGACCTCGGGCACCTCGGCCAGCGCCAGCTTTTCGCGAATGCCGGCCATCAGTATCAGTGCCAGCGTGAATCCGGCGCCGGCGCCGAGCGCGAACGCGACACACTGCAAGAATCCGTAGTCGCGATTCGTCTGAAACAGCGCAAGGCCCAGGATCGCGCAATTGGTCGTGATCAGCGGCAGGAAAATCCCCAGCGCGCGAAACAGGGCCGGGCTCATCTTCTTGATGAACATCTCGACGAGCTGCACCGTCGAGGCGATCACCACGATGAATGCAATGAGCTCCAGAAAGGGCGCGCCGATGGCGAGCAGTGCGTGATGGATCAGGAACGCGCACACCGAGCTGACCAGCATGACGAACATCACCGCCCCGCCCATGCGCGTCGCCGTCGCGATTTTTGCCGATACACCCATGAACGGACAGATGCCCAGGAAGTAGGCCAGCACGAAGTTGTTGACCAGCGCGGCGTTGACGAACACGGACCAAAGCGACTGTTCGCTCACCGTCCCGCCTCCTGCAGCGGTCCGCCCGCGGCCTCGGCGCGCTCGCGGCGCTGCCGACGATGATTGATCAACAGCAGCCACCCGGCCAGCGTGAAAAACCCGCCGCCCGGCAGGATCATGACGATCCAGGGCTCGAAGCCCGCCGGGAACAGCACCAGGCCGAACAGCGAACCGGCGCCCAGGATTTCGCGGACGCCGCCCAGGCACAACAGGGCCAGGGTAAATCCCGCGCCCATGCCGAGCGCGTCCAGCACGGCCGCGCCGGGTTTGTGCCTGGACGCAAACGCTTCGGCCCTGCCCAGGATCAGGCAGTTGGCGACGATCAGGGAGATGAACGCGCCCAGCGCCCGATGCAGGTCCAGGCTGATGGCCTCGATGGCATAGTCGACGATGGTCACGAAGGTGGCGATGATCAGTATGTAAGTCGCGATACGCACCTGCTTCGGGATGAAATCGCGCAGCAGCGACACCAGGCTGTTGGACATCAGCAGCACGAAGGTCGTGGCGACACCCATCGCCAGGCCGTTGACCGCCGAGTTGGTCACGGCAAGCACCGGGCACATGCCGAGCACCTGCACGAACACCGGGTTTTCCCGCCATAGCCCTTTTATGAACTCGTCGGTCGCGGATGGCTCTTTGACATTCATCCGAGCACCTTTGGTGAACTCGTCGGTTGCGATGGCTCGCCGGAATTCATCGACGCGACCTCGACGATGTGTCCTCGACGAGTTCGTCGGTGTGCGATGGCTTATCAGCGTTCATCGTCGTCGGTTTCGGTCGTCGGTTCCGGTCGTCGGTCCTGGCCATCGGTCCCGTCAGCGGCGCCTCCGGGCGCGGCTGACGGTTTCAGTGTCTCGAGCTGCCCTGCCAGAAGCGGCAGCCAACGTTCGCTGCTCGCGGCCAGGATATCGCCGATCGCAATCGACGAGATCGTCGCGCCGGTAATGCCGTCGATCTGCCAGGCTTCGGTTTTCTCGCCTTGTTTGACCGTTTCGATCCGGTTCGCCAGACTGCTGTCCGTCTCGTCAAGCCTTGCGTCCAGCGCCTCGAAATTGGCCAGGAAGTCGGGATCTTTTTCGATCTTGTCGCCTAGGCCGGGCGTCTCCTTGCTGGCGAGGACGCGGATGCCGACGATGGCCTGTTCTTCGGGCGAGTAACCGTAAAGTACGGAGATCGTATCCGCGTAACCCATGCCGGCGGCTTCGATCGCAACGCCCACCAGCCGGCCCGTGTCGTCGAAGGCGGCGTGCACGCGCTCGCCGCCGGCCTGCGGGTCTTCCCGGAAACCGCCGGCCTCGTCCAGTGCGTACGTCGTCCGTTGCGAGGCTTTCGGAAGCACCGCGAAGATCGCACGCTCCAGCGCCTCGGCCCGGTTTTTTTCGATGATCGGCCGGGTACCGCCGTAAACGACGGCGATCAGCAATCCGGACAACATGCCGATACCGACCAGTGCTCGATACATCGGCCAGACCGGGCCGGCGGGCGTGTTCATTTCGCGCCTCCGGTGCCGTAGACCCGCGGCCGGATCAGGCTGTCGATGTGCGGCGACACGGCATTGGCAATCAGGATGGCGTACATGACCCCTTCGGGCAGGCCGCCCCACAGGCGGATGACAACCACCAGGGCGCCGATCAATACCCCGTAGATCACGCAGCCCAAACCGGTCATCGGCGAGGCCACCATGTCGGTCGCCATGAATACCGCGCCCAGCACCAGGCTGCCGGCGAACAGCATGAACACCGGGTCCGGATAAGTCGCCGGGTCTATCAGGTACAACACGCCGCTGAACGCGAACACGGCGGCGAATATCGACGCCGGGATGCGCCAGTTCATCATCTTTCGGGCGACCAGGTAGGCGCCGCCGATCAGGATCAACAGCGCGCTGGTCTCGCCGGTGGAGCCGCTGGTGATGCCGGCGACCAACTCCATCGTTGCGGTCGTCTCACCGTCGAACTTCATTGCCGCCAGCGGCGTTGCGCCGCTAACGACGTCATAGACCGGCGTCGCAAACGGAAAGGTCAGGGTCGATGACGGTAGGCTGGTAAAGCGGTCGGCGCCCAGCGGTTCGTACCAGGTCGTCATCGCCACCGGAAAAGCGGCCTGCAAAAAGGCGCGGCCCACCAGCGCCGGATTGAACGCGTTGTAACCGAGGCCGCCGAACAGGAATTTGCCCACCGCGACGCCGAATACGCCGCCGATCACGACCATCCAGACCGGCAGACCCGGCGGCAAGGTGAGTCCGTAGATGATGCCGGTCACCGCCACCGACCAGTCGCCGATCGTCGCCGGCTTGCCGCTTACGGCGTTGAGCAGGTACTCGGTGATCAGGCAGCTCAGCGTTGCCGCCGCCAGCGTGACCAAGGCAGTCAGCCCGAACACATAAACGGCGAATACGCACACAGGCAGCAGCGCGACGACGACGTGCCGCATGATGTGATCGACGCTCGCGCCGCTTGCGATGTGCGGCGAGGTATGAATTTCCAGGGTCTTGCCGCTCACGACGCCCGCTCCGCCTTGCGCACGGCCGCCTTGGCGGTGCGAAAACGCTGCACCAGCGGAATGTGTGCCGGACACACATAGGAGCAGGAGCCGCATTCGAAGCAGTCCATAAGATGCAGCTCCGCAGCCATGCGCTCGTAGTCCTGGTTTTTGGCCAGCAGCCCGAGCTCCGCGGGATTCAGATGGATCGGGCAGGCATCCACGCAATAGCCGCAGCGGATACAAGGGTACTCCCGTCGTTCGACGCCGGTTTCCCGGCTGGTGAAGGCAACGAATCCCGAAGTGCCCTTGGTGATCGGAATGTCGAGGCTGGACAGTGCCTGTCCCATCATCGGACCGCCGAGGAAGACCCGGGAGACTTCGCCGCCGACCCCGGCCTGTTCCAGCGCGAACCGAAGCGGCGTGCCTATCGGTATCCGGTAGTTCCCCTTGCGGCGGATGGCGGGCCCGGTGATCGTGACGACGCGTTCCTGGATACCGCGCCCGTGCGGCAGCAGCCGGCCAATTTCGGCGGCCGTCGCGACGTTGACGACGACGATGCCGAGTTCGGCGGGCAGGGCGCCGGACGGGACTTCCCGGCCGGTCAATGCCGTGATCAGCATCTTTTCGGCGCCTTGCGGATACTTGACCTCGACGACTTCGACCGATACCGGCAGATCCGGCGGCGCGGCCGCGCGCAAGCGGTTCGCCGCGTCCAGCTTGTTCGATTCGACGCCGACGATCGCGCGTTTCGCGCCGGTGGCCTTCAGCAGGTAGCGGATACCCAGATATACGTCCGACGCCTGTTCCAGCATCACGCGGTGATCCGTGGTCAGGTAGGGTTCACACTCGACGCCGTTCAACATCAGCGTGTCGATGGTTTTGCCGTCGGGCGGCTTGAGCTTGACGTGGGTCGGAAACGCGGCGCCGCCGAGACCGACGATACCGGCGTTCTGGATGGCGGTGACAATGTCCTCCGGTGATGCGTTCTCGAGCCTCAAGGCTTCGCCTTCCGCAACCTCCTGCGACGAGCCGGGCCAGGTCTTGAGATAAATACCCCGCACCATCCTGCCCGCAATGCTCGGCACCAGGCCGATACGGCTGACGACACCGGAAGCCGATGCATGTTGTGCCACCGAAACGAAACCGTCGGCCCTGGCCAGCAATTGTCCGCGCACGACCTCCTGCCCCTCGCGCACGACCGGTACCGACGGATTGCCGATATGTTGGGAAAGGGGGATCACCAGCACCGGCGCGAACGGAAATTGCCGGATCGGCAGGGCAGCCGTGTCGGCCTTGAACGTCGGCGGATGGACGCCGTGCGAGAACGTCGGGTAACGATGCCGTGCCAAGCTCATTCGACAAGGCTCATTCGACACCGGAAGCGGCAATGCAGGCGGCGTTCGAGTAACGGATGGGGTTCGGGCGCATCCCGGCCGCGTTTTCAGGACCGCTCCCGCAACGATTCGATTGCCTCAGTTGTACCTTTCGCCGCGCTCGATCCATTTCTCGATGTCCTTCGCGCTGCGATCCCGCGGCAGGCCCGGATGTATCACCTGCGCCGTGCACTTCTCCGCGGCCTTGACTACGTCGCTGTACGGGCCGCCGTCGGGATCGACGATCACGGCCTTTTTCGAGTCGTTGTACGCGAAGATCGACGGATTGATGGTCATGCACTCGTCGCAGGCCGTGCAGTCGTCGGTGTCCAGCCACGGCGCCATGTAGTCGCCGTCGGCGGCCGGCGGTGCTTCATCCGGAGCGGCGGCCGGCGAAGTGTCGATCTCGGGCGCGGCCGCGGCGGGCGCCCCGCCGTCGGCCATTGCCGCCAGGCCGCTGGCAATCTTGCCGACCACGTCGCGCCGTACCCGTTCTTCGATGTCCGAGACCGACGGTTCGGTCCGGTCGGCGCCGGCCAGCGCGCGCAACATCTTCCAGAAATCGCGCCGGTCCTCGCAGGAGCGCAGCATCGATTCGTCGACCAGCAGCCGGCTCAGATGCTGCTTGCGATCGACGGTCCAGATGAACGGAAACTGTCCTTCGCGTTCGTCGGCATCGAGCTCCATGAACTCGTGCAGCGGCAGCATTTTCTCGTTCCAGGTGTCCGGCGGCGCGGTGCGGAAGTGCTTGCGAAACCGGGTTTCGGTGATCGCAAAATCCGCGAAGGTCATCGGCAGCTCCATCGTTTTCTCACGCGCGCCGTCGCGATAGCTGAGCGTGTAGCTCGGCCAGGTTTCCTTCGGCGCCGGGTTGCCCGACAGGTCGAAACACTCCTGGGGGGTCGTGCCCTTGTCCGGGTCGTAACGGAACAGCGGATAGGCGCGCGACTCGACCGCCAGTTTTGCCTGGTGCTCACCCATGTCGTCACCGATACCGTGCTCGGGCTGGCAGGACGTGTACAGATTGAACAGCGCCGGCCGGCGCGCCATCAGCCCCTCGATGAAACCCTCGATCATGTGGCTGGAATGGGCGATCGTGCCCTGCAGGACGTAGGTCGTGCGATGCGCCATGCCGACCAGTCCAATCTCCTTGCGGATTTCCTCCTTACCCTGGTGGGCCTTGCCGAATTGCGCCATGTCGGACACCTGGCCGAGAAAACCCGAGGTGCAGGCCTGACCGCCCGTGTTCGAATACACCTGGGTATCGACCACCAGCACCTTAACCGGCTTGCCCGACATCATCAGCCGCGACAGGTTCTGGAAACCGATGTCGTACATCGCGCCGTCGCCGCCGACGGCAACCACCGGCGGGCACAGGTGAAACTCCTCGTCCGAGAACTGCTGCCAGTCGAAGTAGGTGAAAAACTCGTCGTGCTCGGAAGGCCGGTACTCGCCGGCAAGCTCGAGCTCGGCGACCCGGATGGCCCTGAAGCCTTCGGCCATCTTGGCCATGTGGCCTTCGAATACGCCCATCGCCAGCGACGGCGTGTCCTGGAACAGGTGGTTTGCCCAAGGGAAGGGATAGGGGTTGTACGGATAAGTGCTGCCCCAGACCGAGGTGCAGCCGGTGGCGTTCACCATCCCCATGCGCGAGCGACCCTGGCCGGTCGTGCCGTCGGTATAACGCCACTTGAGTTTTTCGAGCTTGCCGATCAGTCCGGTCATGCGCTTGAGCCAGGCCGGATCGATTGGCTGCGAGCCGCGGTCGCGTTCGATGCGATCGGCGATACCGGCAAGCGTCACGTCATTGTCGCCGATGCCGTCGACGACCTTGGCGATTTCCTCGGTATCCGACAGGTCGATTTCTCCAACGAGGTTCGCCTGCACTTTTTGTTTGAGCTTGGCAATCAGGTCGTCGAGCTTTGCGACGTGCGCCTTGATCCTCGGCTGCATCAAGGCTTCCACCGTCGCAACGAACAGGTGCATGACGGTTTTTTCCGAACAACCCAGGCAGGCGCCGTCGCCGCTGGCGAACGACAGGTAGTTGTCCTTGTCGAGCAATAGCGTTTCGAGCGCGCCGATGCGTTCTTCCAGATCGTCGATACGGATGTACTGTTTGGGGGTGTTCGGCAGGTCCAGCCAGAAGTCCCAGTGCTCCCGGAGCTGTTTGATCGTCTCCGGCGTCTGTGTCACCGGCCTCAGCGCATCGTCGTCGCAAACCTCGACGCACTCCATGCAGCCCTTGCAGGTATAGGGATCGACGGTAATCGACAACAGTCCGCCGCTGCCCGCCTGTTTTTTCTCCGGCAAGGTGTAATACGGTCGCGACAGCGCAAATTGGAAACCGTCCAACTCGTCGCGGAAGTCCGCGAACTCGCGTTTCAACGCTTCGCGGGTCGATTCCTCGCTCTGGGCAATCGTGAGGTCGATGGCATCCTCGACCAGGCCCAGCACGGAAGCGGTTTCCTCGGCGCCGTTCATGCCGGCGCGGAGATGACGTTCGAGCTGCCGGACCGCGCGCGGCAGGTGTTCGACCTCGTTGCCGTTCTTTTTGACCCGTTTGACCACGGTGTCGAGTACCTGCCCGACTTCGTTGACCAGCCCCGGGATCGCCGTATCCGGACAAACCGTGTAACAGTTGCCGCAGGCCGTGCAGTTTTCGGAAATCCACTCCGGGTGTTCGAAACGGATGCCGGTCATGTCGCGGAACAGCGAGCTCACGGCCGGCATGACGCCCAGGCCTATGAACGGGTCGGTGATGTTGTCCGAGCCCATGCCGCGGGCATAGAAGTTGCCGGTCTGCTCCCAGAAGCGGTGAATGTCGGTGGCCGGTGCCTGGCTTTGCGGCAGCGACTTGACCATGACCGGCACCGGCGGCTCCGCCGGCACCGCCGATGCCGACGATCCCGAGTCGGCATTCAGGGTAAACGCCTTGTCGGTGATTTCCTGGAGCTCGTCGAAGCCGCGCTTGACGACCCGCATGTTGTCTTCGACGACCCGCGCGCCCTTGGCGCCGAACTTGTGCTCGAGCTGCGAGTGTATTGCCTTCAGTAACTCGGCATCGCTAAGGCCTTGCTGTTCCAGCACCGGAGAAGCGCGGAAAAAAGCACCCTGGAAAGCCACGCCCTGCATCCGAAGCTGCAGGTCGGGGTCGGTCGCCTCTTCGCGGGCGATCTTGAACGCATCGAGGAAAAACACCCGGATGTTTTTTTCGACGATGGCCTGCTGGAAGGCGATCGGTATCGTGGCCCATACGTCCTCGGGTTTGGCCAGGTCGCTCTGTATCACGAATACGCCGCATTCCTTCAGGCCCGCCAGCGCGTTGGTGTGATAGAACACGTTCGGGTCGGGCGACAGCACGACGTCCACATAAAAGTATTCGCAGTTGATCTTGATCGGTTCGGGTGCCGCGGACAGATAGAAGGTCGTGGGCTGGCCCTTTTTCTCCGAGCCGTATTTCGGGTTGGCCTTGATGTGGTAACCGAGCAGGTCGAACAGGGTCATCGCCAGGTTCTTGCCGGTCGTGATCGCGCCCCAGCCGCCGACCGAGTGGAAACGGACCGTGATGCTGTCTTCCGGCATCAGGTTCGGGTTCTCGCTGCCGCGTACGGCGAGCTCCCGCACGTCCGGATAAGACTCCTCGATCGTTTGCTGGTATATCTCCTGCTTCGGCGTGTGCGGCCTGTCTCTGAGAAAATCGATCGACAGGTAGAAGAGCTTCTTTTGTTTGCCGTCCGGCAGCATGTTCTCGACGGCGCCGATCAGCCCTTCCGGTTGCAGGTCGCGGCTGCCCATGCCGAAGGACCCCGAATACAGGACGGGCGCATCGGTGACCTTCTTGTAGGTTTCGAGATCGGGATAGGGCGGTGATTTCGGATCGCGGCCGTTCTCCAGGCACTTGCTGACCATCGCGCGAACCTCGCGCATCATCGGCAGGTCGCCGGCGAGCGGCTGGTCCAGACGTTCGAGCACGACCACGCCGCGCTTGCCCTTGACGACTCCGGACAACAGGTCCGCCGGAAACGGCCGGAACATCGTCACGTTGACGACACCCACCTTGAGCTTGCGGGTGTCGCGCAGGTAATCGACCACCACCTCGGCGCTGGGAATCAGGCTGCCCTGGCCCAGGATCAGGTAATCGGCATCCTCGGCGCGGTAGCTCATGACTCGTGCGTATCGACGCCCGGTCAGCGCGGCGAATTCCTCGAAGGCCCGATCGGTCAGCGGCTGCACGTGGTCGTAGAAAAACGGCCGCTGCGCGGCGACGCTTTGCATGTAGGCGTCCTGGTTTTCGACCAGCCCCGCCATGACCGGATTGTCCACGTCCCAGAGCTCCGGGATTCGCCGCCGGGTCTCGCCGTAAATGATGCGCTGTGCCGGCGTCGGCGTGTCGATGATGTCGTCCGGCCGGCCGAGATACTCGTCGATCAGCTCCCGCTCCGGGACCATCAGCGATTCGATCAGATGGGTCGTCAAAAAACCGTCCTGCGCAATCGCGCCCGGCGTCAGCGCGAGCTCCGCAATACGATGGGCGATGATGTTCAGATCGGCCGCGCTTTGGGCATTGGTCGAGAAAAGCTGGAAAAAGCCGGTGTCGTCGATGCAGTGATAGTCGTCGTGCCCGGCGTGTACGTTCAGGGTGGACTTGGTGATCGCGCGCGCGCCGATGTTCAGCACGTAGGTGAGTCGCTTGCCGGCGGCCGCGTACAGCGATTCGTGCATGTAGGCGATGCCCTGGCCGGACGAGAAGTTCGCCGCCCGCAAGCCCGTCATCGACATGCCGGCCGTCACCGCGGCCGCGGCGTGTTCGCCTTCCGGCTCGACGAAGATCAGCGGCCGCCCCGAGACGTTGACGTGGCCGGCCGCGGCCGCTTCCGCCCAGTACTCGCCCATCTGGGTCGAGGGCGTAATGGGATAGGCGCCCGCCGCGTCGCTGGCTTCGCGCTCGCAAAGGATGACGGCGGTATTGCCGTCCATGGCCGCGCGGCTTCCCGGGTACTTGATCGTTTCGCTGGACTTTTTCATCGTCGTGAATCGGGCCTCTGTGGGTTTGTCGCCTTCAGGATTCGTCGCCGGTTTCAGGTGCGGGCGTCGGGCAGCGCCGAATGCCGGAGCACCGGGCGAGCCCGGTCGCCTCGTGTCACCGTGCCGTCCGGATCGATCCAGACGATCGCCCCGGTCGGACAGTGCTCGATGGCGGCGCGCGGCTGCGGCGCCCGGTAGTTCACTACCGGCAGCTTGTCTTGCATCTCGATCGTGTCCGGCGCATCCATCGCGCAGCGGGCGCAGGCCGTGCAGGCGACCGCGCAGTCCTCGAGCAACTCGTCACCCTGTTCGAGATTGCGGCAGGCCACCCACAAGGCGTGGCTCACGGCCTCGAGGCTGAACAGGTCTTTCGGACACGCCTCGACACAGTCCCCGCAGGCCGTGCACAGCGCCTCGTCGACGACCGGCAGCGTGTAGCGGTTCAGGGTAATGGCGTCGAAGTCGCAGCTTCGTTCGCAGTCGCCGATCCCGAGACAACCCCAGAAACAACCCTTGCCGCCGCCGGCGACCAGTGCGGCCGCCTGGCAGGATTGATGGCCTTTGTACTCCGCGTGGTTTCTCGCCACGTTGTTGCCGCCCGCGCAGGCCAGTCGCGCCACGCGGCGCTCCTCGGCGCCGACGTCCACCCCCAGGTAAGCGGCGATCGCGTCACGCTGCGCGTCGCTGGAGACCGTGCACTTGCCGGGCAGTGCGGCCGCCGAGACCAGCGCCTCGGCAAACGCGCGACAGCCCGGATAACCGCAGGCGCCGCAGTTGGTGTGCGGCAACATCTCCTCGACGCGGTCGATTCGCGGGTCTTCCTCGACATGCAGCCGGCGGTTCGCAACGACCAGTCCCGTGGCGAGCATCAGGGTGAGCCCCCCCAGGGCAGCGACGGAAGTCAGCTCAATCATGACCTAGGGATCGCTCCCATCGTGTAGGCCTAGTGTCCTGTCCGGTTGATTCTTTGAACAATTCACCGGATTAGGACCTAGCTCGCAGCCAACGTCGTTTCGATGCTACACGAACGGTAACGGCGTTCTGTAGGGGAATACCGAGGCCGGTTGCGGTGTAACGCGATAGCTTCGGTCGCGTCCGTTTACCGCGTCGGTTGGGGAGACAAGGAATCAGTTGCCCACGGGTCGCATCGGGTTGGCCCGCCGGTTCGGGGAGCGGATCAGTGCTTCGATGTCAGGGTGTCGCAACCCGTCTGAGGACGATGTCCAGCAATTGTTGCAACTCGTTCGGGCGCGCCGGGTTGATGTGCAGGCCCTCGGTCCATATCAGTTCGACGTGCTCGCCTTCGGCCGCGGCGATGAACGGTTCGATCGCCTCGCGCGGCACGAAATCGTCGTCCTTCGCCGCGACGATGACCAGCGGCCTGGGTGCGATCTCGGGTATCCAGCGCGTCGTTTCGAATGAGCTGCCGCGCATCGACAACAGGAGGGCGCGGGCGATCCAGCGCCGCAGCGTGTCGTTCGGGATGTCGTCGCGGCCGGCATGGTCGATCCACTCGAGATTGTCGGCGCCGCCGTGCAAGAGCCATACCCGCGACAGCCGTTTGTCCAACGCGCCGCAGACCGCGGCGAACGGCACGCCTAGACTTACGCCGACGAGTTCGATACGACGGGTATCGACCCAGTCCTGCTGCGTGAGCCAGCTTATCGCGAGCGACAGGGCCGGAGGCGTATCCAGAAAGGCCCGTCGAATGTCCGGCAAGGCCCCGGCCGTGCGCCAGAGACCTTTGAGATTGCGATCGCCGCGATACGGGTAATCGATCGCGGCGTAAGCGACGCCCTCGGGCACGCCGCCGAGATCGACGGCGTCCTTGCCGGTGTTCTCGCCGCCCAGAACCAGCAGCACCGGCAAGCTGCCGTCGCTGTCGACGGGCCGCCGCACGCGCATCGCGACTTCGAGCCCCGACGATGAAACCAGCGCCAGCGTCTCGTCGATGCTTACGTCCTCGCTTGCCTCGACGGTGGTTTGTTCGACCAGCGAGCCGGCGCGCTCGAGGAAATAGTCCCGCTTCGGAATCGACAGCGCGATCAGGTACAGCGCGACCGTCCCGATCAGCGCGAGCGGCACAATCCACGCCAATCGTTTAATCAATGTTCTAATCAATGGTCCCATGCGGCGGGCTCCTCCGAGGCTCGATGTTACAGCCAATCGACGACGGGCCTGCGTCTAAAACGCTGTCCGAACAGGCGAATGCCTCGTCGCCGGCTGAGCCGGTTCCACGCGCCGGCCGTGGCCCGAGTCGGCAATGATATAGTTTCGACGGACCGGATCAGGCAGGGCGGCAGGGGGCGACGGGCTTGGAACAGATGACCGAACACGCGATTCGCTACGGACAGATCGCCCTGGAATACCTGACTCGGGAGTCGATCCTGATCCAGATCGGGATCATCGTCGTTCTGTTTCTGCCGGCCTGGCTGGCGTCGAAGCGGGTCGAGCCGGCCCTCGAAGAACGCGCCCGGCGCATCAAGGGCATGCCGGGGCTTTTGCGGGTGATCGTCGCTTTTCTCTGGCGTTTCGAATGGCTGTTCTTCGCGGTGTTCCTGGGCATTGCCTATGTCGCAACCGCTGCGGCCGGGTGGCCGGAGAGCAACTACCTGATCTACAGCGTCATGCTGTTGTCGGCCGCGTGGCTGCTGATTTCGGTCGTTGCACATGCGATTCGCAATCGCGCCCTGGGCAAGATCTTCAACTACCTCGCCTGGATCTATGTCGCGGCCGTCGTGCTCGGCCTGGTCGACGACGCCGCGCTGTTGCTGGACGGCATCGGATTCAATC
Source organism: Woeseiaceae bacterium (assembly GCA_028279985.1). Lineage (GTDB taxonomy): Bacteria > Pseudomonadota > Gammaproteobacteria > Steroidobacterales > Woeseiaceae > UBA1847. The sequence goes on along the minus strand of JANQMR010000011.1, from coordinate 139,737 downwards.
TCGGTGAAGGACAGCGTGTTTCGGTCCTGACCGTGTTCCAGGCCTTGTTGACCGTCGGCGTCCTGCTCTGGCTGGCGTCGTCGGCGGGAAACTTCCTGGACCGGAGAATCCAGACGGTCGACGAGCTGACGCCGTCCTTGCGGGTGTTGTTCGGCAAGATTACCCGCATCAGCCTGATGGTGTTCGCGGCCTTGATCGCCGTGCAGAGTTTCGACATCGACCTCAGTGTGCTTGCCGTTTTGTCCGGCGCCATCGGCGTCGGCATCGGCTTCGGGCTGCAGAAAGTCGTGTCGAATTTCATTTCGGGCATCATCATCCTGATGGACCAGTCGATCAAACCCGGGGATACGATATCGCTGGGCGATACCTTCGGCTGGATCCGCGAGCTCAGGGCGAGGTTCGTTTCGGTCGTCACGCGCGACGGCCGGGAATTCCTGATTCCGAACGAGGACTTCATCACCACCGAAGTCGTCAACTGGTCGTTCTCGGATAAGTACGTCCGGCTGGACGTGCCCTTCGGGGTGTCCTACGACTCGGATCCCCATGAGGTTTCGCGCCTCGCCCGCGAAGCCGCCGCTTCGGTGGAACGCGTCGATACGACGCGTAATCCGCCGGTCTGCTGGCTCACCGAGTTCGGCGATTCGTCGCTGAATTTCAAGCTCAGGTTCTGGATCGACGATCCGCAGAAGGGCCTGACCAACATCCGCGGCAAGGTGATGCTGGCTTTGTGGGACGCGTTCAGGGAACACGGTATCGGCATCCCTTATCCGCATCGCGAGATCATCGTCAAAACCGGCGACGAGGCCTCCGTATCCCCGCCGGAACCGACGCCGCAGCCGTAACGCCGGCCCGGTGAGCTGCCGATCGGGCAAACACGCGGCCGGATCCGCGGCCAGGCTCCGCAGGCGCATGCAATCGCTGTACACTTGCTGCCATGCCGCTCGTTGCCCACACTGACTTGCCGACTTTCGCCCAGCTCCGCGAGCAGGGCCACGAGATGTTGTCGCTGGACCGGGCCGTGCGCCAGGACATCCGCGAGCTGCACATAGGCTTCCTGAACATGATGCCCGACGCCGCGTTACGTGCGACCGAGCGCCAGTTCATCCGGCTGGTCGGCGGCTGCAACCGTATCGCGCAGTTTTTCGTTTATCCGTTTTCGTTGCCGGAACTCGAGCGCGACGGAGAGACGAAGGCTTATATCGACCGGTACTACAGTCGTTTCGACGAGCTGCGCGGGGCAGGGCTGGATGCCTTGATCATAACCGGCGCCAACGTCGCCAACCCGGCCTTGGAACAGGAGGCGTTCTGGGATCCCCTGATCGAAGTCGTCCGCTGGGCACACGGTAATGTCGCATCGACGCTCTGCTCTTGTCTGGCAACCCACGCGCTGCTCAAACACCATTACGGAATCGACCGTCAACCCCTGCCGCGCAAGCGCTGGGGCGTTTACAGTCACCGCGTCGCCGATCCGGGCCATCCCTTGTTGCGTGAGATCAATACCCGATTCGACGTGCCGCACTCGAGATACAACGACATCTCGCGCGCGGTCCTCGAGGCGGCCGGCCTGATCGTGCTGGCGGAGAGCGAGGAAGGCGGCGTGCACATGGCGGCGAGCCCGGACCAGTTCCGCGTCATTTACTGGCAAGGCCACCCGGAGTACGACGTCAATAGTCTTTTGAAGGAGTACAAACGCGAGCTCTTGCGCTTTGCCGGCGGTGAACGGGAGACCCGGCCGCCGCTGCCCGAGCACTACTTTCGCGGCAAGGCGCTCGACCTGGTCGCCGATTACACGGCCGAGTTGCTTGCCGGAGCCGGTGGTGCCGCGACGGCTGCCCTGGAGCGTCGACTGACCTCCCACCTGGACAACACATGGGGGGATACCGCCAAAGCCATCGTCAACAACTGGCTGGGCCTCGTCTACCAGACGACCAACCTCGACCGCAAGCGGCAGTTCATGCAGGATTTGGATCCCGACGACCCGCTCGGTCTGCGCGATGCCCGCGCGTCCGTTTCTCTCTGAACCGCTCCTCGAGGAACCCACGAAACAGTCGAGACTCCGGCGGTCCGGGTCTCCAAATACCAAGGAAACGACTAAGGAAACGACAATGAACCAGGGAAACGACAATGAACGATGAGAGTTCGGCAATGAAAGACGAAACCTTGGCGATTCACGCCGGCTTCAAGGCCGACCCGGAAACCAAAGCCGTTGCGGTGCCTGTCTATCAGACCGTCGCCTACGAGTTCGACAATGCGCAACACGGCGCCGACCTTTTCAACCTGGAGGTGCCCGGTAACATCTACTCGCGCATCATGAATCCGACCGTGGGCGTGCTGGAGCAGCGTTGCGCCGAGCTCGAGGGCGGCATCGCGGCCCTGGGTCTCAGCGCCGGCAGCGCGGCGGTCAACTACTCGATCCTGAACATCGCCGAAGCCGGCAACAATATCGTCACGGTGCCGCTGCTGTACGGCGGGACCTATACGCTGTTCCGCCACATGTTGCCCAAGCTCGGGATCGACGTCCGCTTCGCCGCCGACGACAGCGTCGAGGCGATGCAAGGCCTGATCGACGACAAGACCACGGCGGTTTTCTGCGAGTCGATCGGAAACCCGGCGGGCAATATCGTCGACATCGAGGCGCTGGCCGGGATGGCGCACGAACACGGTGTGCCGCTGATCGTCGACAATACCGTGGCCACGCCGGCGCTGATCAAGCCGATTCGCTGGGGCGCCGATATCGTCGTCAACTCGCTGACCAAGTACATCGCCGGCCACGGCAATACGCTGGGCGGCGTGATCGTGGACGGCGGCGCCTTCCCGTGGACCGAGCATGCCGAACGCTTCCACATGCTGACGACCCCCGAGACCTCGTATCACGGCGTCGTCTATACCGAGGCGCTGGGCGAGGCGGCGTACATCGGCCGGGTACGGACCGTGCCGCTCAGAAACACCGGTTCGGCCTTGAGTCCGATGAACGCGTTCCTGATCCTGCAGGGCATGCAGACCTTGCCGCTCAGGATGGAGCGGCATTGCGAGAACGCGCTGGCCGTCGCGAATTACCTGGCGGCGCATCCGCGCGTGGCCTGGGTCAGGTACGCCGGGCTGCCGGATTCTCCGTATTACGACCTGGCGAAAAAGTACACCGACGGAAAACCCTCGGCGCTCATGAGTTTCGGTATCAAGGGCGGCTTCGACGCCGGCGTGAAATTCTACGACGCGCTGAATCTGTTCCTGCGCCTGGTCAACATCGGCGACGTCAAGTCACTGGCGGCCCATCCGGCCTCGACCACGCATCGCCAGCTCAGCGAAGCCGAGCTCGAATCGGCGGGTGTCACGCCGGACATGATACGTCTGTGCATCGGTATCGAGCACATCGACGACATCATTGCCGACCTGGACCAGGCGTTGTCCGAGTCCGCCTGACGAAAGCCGACGTCTCGCGTTCCGCGATGCCGTCGTCGCCGTCTCGGATCAGGAAATAGGCCGCGATCGACTCGTGCTCGGCGAACTCGAAACCGGCGGCCGGGCCCATGACGAGCAGTGCCGTGGCAAGTCCGTCCGCATCGGCGGCAGTGTCCGCTATGATGGTGACGGACGCGCCGTCGTGGCGCACCGGGCGTCCGCTACGCGGGTCGATCGCGTGCGAGTAACGCAAGCCTTGGTGTTCGAAAAAATTGCGATAGTCGCCGGAGGTCGCCATCGCGGCATCCGCGAGCTCGTAGATGTTCTGCACGGAACGGCCGCCTGCAACCGGTCGTTCGACGGCGATCGACCATGGCTTGCCGCGCGCATTGTGGCCGGCGGCCCTGAGCTCGCCGCCGATTTCGACCAGGAAGTTCGCGATCCCGCGGTCGCGCAGGATAGCGGCGGCGCGGTCGACGGCATAACCCTTGGCGTAGGCGGACAGATCGACGTAAAGACCGGCTAAGTCCTTGCGAATCGCGGGCCTGGCGCAATCGGCGTGCAGCCTTTCGTAACCGGTCAGCGCCAGTCGTTCCGCGAGTTCGTCGGCGTCCGGCGGGGTTTCGATGCGCCCGGTGGGGCCGAAGCCCCACAGATTCACGACCGGGCCCACGGTCATGTCGAAAGCACCGTCCGTGCGTTCGGCGAGATTGAGCGCCTCCCGTATCGCATCGCAGAACAGGGCCGATACCGAAAACCAGTCGGTATCCCGGTAATCGTTGAACCGCGAGATCTCGGAGTCGTCGATGTAGGTAGACATGCGGTTTTCGACGTCGAGGATCTCGGTTTCGACGTCCCGGCCGAGACGCTCCATGTCGATATCCTCGATACCCCTGATACTCTCGGGAGGCTCGACGACCTTGATGCTGAAGCTCGTGCCCATCGTCGCTCCGCGAAGCTCGTAGACGGGTAAGCCGTCCCGATCGGCCGTGCAGCCCGCCGCCAGGCACAGGCAGACCGCCAGTGCCGTCGCGGTGAATCGGGTCGTTTTGTCCGCCGGGTTCACTACACAGTGCGGTAGGCGTAATTACCTACAGTCGGGTTTCGAGACGAGCGACTATTATCCTAACTCACCACAGATAGCTCACCACAGATCACTGTTTTATTTGACTTAACGGCGAAGGGGGGTCGTTTGTCGGATCCGGTGAAACAGCGCGGTAACGAGTCGAGGGAATCGCCGTTACCCGCGACCAGCTACGCGGTACGCATCACGCTTGCAGGACGCGTGCGCGGGGTCGGTTTGCGGCCGTTCGTCAATCGTCTTGCGCGTGAGCACGACATTACCGGTCATGTCGGCTACAGGGACAACAAGGTCGACATCGTCGCCTGCGGCCGGCCCGCCGCCGTGCGGCAGTTTCGGCAGGATCTCATCCGCCGCGCACCCCCGTTGTCCAAACCGCAGATCGTCCGTCTCGACCCGATCGACACGGTAGCGTTCGGCGGCTTCGAGATCGTCGATTCGACGGCGACCGGCCAGGCGATCGACCATGTCTCGGCGGACTACACGATGTGCGAAGACTGTCGCGGCGAGTTTCGTGACCAAGACAACCGTCGTTACGCATATCCGTTCACGAGCTGCTCCCAGTGCGGGCCGCGTTACACGCTGACCGTTCAGCCGACCGGCGAACGCCGCGACACGAGCATGTCCGGTTTCGACATGTGCGCGGATTGCAGCCGGGAATACCACGATCCGTGCAGCCGCCGTTTTCAGTGGGCCGCGATCGGCTGCCCGGTTTGCGGGCCTGCGCTCTCGTACACGACCGCCGCGGGCGGTGAAGCGCTCACCGGGCGCCGCGCCATGGCGGCGGCCGCCGTTTGCCTGGACAAAGGCGGTATCGTCGCCGTCAAGTGCATCGGCGGTTATCGCCTGATGTGCAATGCAGCCGACGCCGATGCGATCGGCCGCCTCCGGTGCGGTAAACGCCGTCCCGAGAAACCGTTGCCGGTGGCGTTTCCGTACACCGGCAAGGACGGCCTCGAGATGCTGCGGCGCACGACTCTCTTACATCAGTTTGAGGCCGAGGCCCTGAAGTCGCCGGCACGGCCGGTCGTGCTGGTTCGCAAGCGCGGCAACTCGGATCTGGCCGACAACATCGCCCCCGGCTTGCGCGAAGTCGGCGTCATGCTGCCGGAAAGCCCGATACTCGAGGGCCTGCTCGACGCGTTCGGCAGGCCGCTGGTCGCCACGTCGGCGAACGATCCCGGCGAACCGGTGCTGATCGACAACGACCGGGCCGCCGAGGCGCTGGGCGCTGTCGCCGACGCCTTTCTTCACCACGACCGGCAGATCGTCAGGCCGGTCGAAGATGCCGTCTTTAGGCGTATCGCCGGCAAGATCCGGCCGATCCGGCCGGGGCGCGGTTTCGTGCCGCTGGAGCTCGACCTGCCGTGGCGGCAGGATGAGCCGCTGCTCGCAATCGGCGGCGACGAGATCGGCACGATTGCCTTGAGCTGGGACCGGCGTGTCGTCGTCACCCCGTACCTCGGCGACATGCGTCGCGCCGCCAGTCTCGATGCGCTGGCCGAGGCGGCCGCGGACCTGCAGACGATGTACGGCGTATCCGCCCGGCGCATTGCCTGTGACGCAAACGCCGAGTATCGAACCCATCAGTGGGCGATGTCGCAGGCGCGCCTGCCGGTCGACACGGTCTGGCATCATCCCGCGCATGCCAGCGCGCTGACGGCCGAGATGGCGCTGCCGGGCTTGTGGCTGGTTTTCGTCTGGGACGGTGACGGCCGCGGCGAGGACGGCACGATGTGGGGCGCCGAGGCGATGCTTGGCCGCAGCGGTTCGTGGCACCGTATGGCTAGCTTGAGGCCGTTCCGGGTCACGGGCGGGGCGGACGGCGCGCATACCGAGCCCTGGCGCAGCGCGGCAGCGCTGAAATGGGAATGCGACGAAGACTGGCCCGACAGTCCGGACGAGGATGGCCGCGAGCGGCAGGCCTGGGAAGACGGCGTCGGCTGTGTCGAAACCAGCGCGGCCGAACGGGTGTTCGACGCGGCTTCGTCGCTGATTTGCGGCAGAATCGAAACGAGTTTCCCGGGGCAGGCGCCGTTGCTGCTCGAGGCCCTCTGCCGGCAACGCAAACAACCCGTGTACCTGTCGCTGGCCCGGGACGCCCAGGGCGTGCTGCGCAGCGACTGGCGGCCGCTTTTGACCATGCTCGCCGACGATGAGCGGCCGCTTGCCGAACGCGCCGAGCGTTTCCACGCCAGTCTCGCGCTGTCGATCCTGCAGCAGGCAAGGCGGATCGCCGACGAATACCCGATCGACCACGTCGGGCTCTGCGGCGGCGTATTCCACAATCGCGCGCTGACCGAACAGACCGTCGAGCTCCTGGGCCGCAACAACTTCAGCGTTCATCTGCCGCGGCAGATGCCGAGCAGCGACGCGGCGCTGAGTTTCGGTCAGGCCGCCGAAATTGCCGCGCGGGGCAAGTTCGACTGACGAAAGCTCGTCGCGTTTACCGCGACGACAAGTCCGCGGCCGAAGCGGATATGATCGGCACGGTGCGCACACTGTACACCCAACAAAGCGGCGAGCCCGCGCCGGCCGGTCGCTGATGTTCCACCAGGCGACACAGGGCTGGTTCGAGGACAGCTTCGGCGAGCCGACCGAGGTGCAGCGACGCGGCTGGCGAAGCATAAGCAGCGGCCGCCATTCCCTGTTGGTCGCGCCGACCGGCAGCGGCAAGACCCTGGCCGCGTTTCTCGCGGGTATCGATCGTTTGAGCGGGATGCCGGACCCGGTACCGGCAGGCGTACGCCTGCTCTACGTGTCGCCGTTGAAGGCGCTGGTGTATGACATCGAACGTAATCTTCGCGCGCCGCTGGCCGGCATCGCCCGCGTCGCCGAGCGCATCGGGCAGCCGCTCAGGCCGGTCGGGCTTGCCGTCAGGACCGGCGACACGCCGCAGCGCGAACGCCAACGGCAAAGCAAACACCCCTCCGATATTCTGGTGACGACACCCGAGTCGCTGTACCTGATCCTGGGCTCGAAGGCCGCGGACAATCTTCGCAGCGTGGAAACGATCATCATCGACGAGATACACGCGCTCGCGCCGACCAAACGCGGCGCGCATCTCGCGCTGTCGCTGGAACGGATTGCCGGGCTTACCGAAGACGAGCCGCAGCGTATCGGACTGTCGGCGACGGTGCGGCCGCTCGACGCGGTGGCGCGTTTCCTCGGCGGCGACCGGGACGTCGAAATCGTCGACTGTTCGGCCAGGCCCGCGGTGTCGCTCGAAGTCAAGGTACCGGTACCGGACATGCAGAACCCGCCGGCGCCCGAAACCGGCGGCTCGACACCCGGTGAATCTTCTTCCCGCGAGGTCGGTACGCCGCAGGCGGAACGCGGCATCTGGCCGTCGATTTATCCGGCGCTCTTGGCCGCGATCCGCGAGCGGCGCTCGACGATCGTGTTCGTCAACAGCCGCGGGCTTTGCGAGCGGCTCGCGCACAAGCTCAACGAGCTGGCCGGGGAAGCCCTGGTCCGCGCTCATCACGGTTCGATTTCGCACCAAAAACGCGCCGAGATCGAAGAGGGTCTCAAAAGCGGCACGATTCGCGGCATCGTTGCGACCAGCTCGCTGGAGCTCGGTATCGACATGGGCGCCGTCGATCTGGTGTTGCTGGTGGAATCGCCGGGTTCGGTCGCCCGCGGTCTGCAGCGCGTGGGGCGCGCCGGACACGGCGTCGGCGAAGTCAGCATCGGCAGGATTTATCCGAAATTCCGCGGCGATTTGCTCGAGAGCACGGTGGTCGCACAGCGCATGCTCGACGCCGAGCTCGAATCGATCGACGTACCGTCGAACCCGCTAGACGTGTTGTCCCAGCAGATCGTCGCGATGTGTTGTCAGTCGCCGATGAAGGTCTCAGACATCGAAGCTATCGTCAAACGCGCCTGGCCTTATCGCGACCTGTCCCGGCATGCGCTAGAGGCCGTGCTGGACATGCTTTCCGGCCGCTATCCGTCGTCGGATTTTGCCGATCTGAGGCCCCTTTTATCCTGGGATCGCAGCGAGGACCGGCTGTCGCCGCGACGCGGTTCGGCCCTGGTGACGCGGATGAATGCCGGCACGATCCCGGATCGGGGCGCCTTCGGCGTCCATCTCGGCGAGGAAGGCCCGCGGGTCGGCGAACTCGACGAGGAGATGGTGTTCGAGACCCGGGTCGGCGACAAGGTGACCCTGGGTGCGAGCACCTGGCGGGTGGAAGCCATTACCCGGGACCGTGTCGTCGTCACGCCGGCACCCGGGGAGCCCGGCCGCCTGCCGTTCTGGCGCGGCGATGGGCCGGGCCGCCCGATCGAGCTCGGCCGGGCGATCGGCGCGTTCACGGCGCGCCTGGGCCGGCTGGGCCAGGCGCGCGCGGTCGCGTGGCTCGAGGCCAATACGCCGCTCGATACCTTTGCCGCGGAGAACCTGGCCGCCTATGTTGCCGAACAAAAAACCGAAACCGGCAGCCTGCCGACCGACCGGTCGATCACGGTCGAGCGTTTTCGCGACGAACTCGGCGACTGGCGGGTCTGCATCCTGACGCCGTTCGGCGCACGCATCCACGCACCGTGGGCGATGGCATTGCAGGCGATCCTCGGCGAGGCCGGCGGTTACGAGATTCAGGTCATGTACACCGACGACGGGATCGTATTGCGTTTCGCCGATGTCGAGGAGTTACCCTCGCTGGATGCGCTGTTACCGGACCCGGACGAGGTCGTCGAGCGGGTCACCGATCAGCTTGCCGCCACGTCCTTGTTCGCGGGACTGTTCCGTGAGAATGCTGTCCGTTCATTGTTGCTCAGACGCCGGAATCCCGGCCGGCGTTCACCGCTCTGGGCGCAGCGGCTGAAAGCGCAGAATCTGTTGGCGACGGTCCGTTCGTACCCGGATTTTCCGATCGTGGTCGAAACTTATCGCCAGGCGCTGGCGGACGTCTTCGACCTCGACGGACTGAAATCCCTGCTCGCCGACATCCGCAGCCGCGCAGTGACGGTCGAGGATGTCGAAACCCGCTCGGCGTCGCCTTTTGCCCGCTCGCTGGTTTTCGCTTACGTCGCAGCCTACCTCTATGAACAGGATGCGCCGCTCGCCGAGCGCAAGGCGCAGGCGCTAACCCTGGATCGGGCGCTGCTCGGGGAGCTCCTCGGCCAGGCGGAAATGCGCGACCTGATCGATCCGGACGTGCTGGCCGAGCTCGAAGCCGAGTTGCAGCACTTTGCCGACGGCTACCGCGCCAGGGACGCGGATGAAACACACGACCTGTTGCGTAGGCTCGGGGACCTTACGACCGCGGAGCTCGCGGATCGCTGCACTACGGACCCCGCCGCATGGCTGGACGCGCTCGTCCGGCAAAGGCGGGCTGCCGAAATCCGGGTGGCCGGCGATCCGCGCTGGATCGCAGCGGAGGATGCGGGCCTGTATCGGGACGCGCTAGGCGCTTCGGCGCCGGCGGGCCTTCCAGATGCCTTCCTGGCGCCGGTCGAGCGGCCGCTGGAACGGCTGTTCAAACGTTTCGCGAGGCGTCGCGGACCGTTCCTGACCCGGGACCCCGCCGTTCGCTTCGGCCTGCGTCCGGCGCCGGCCGAAGCCGTGCTGCGCGTGCTGGAAACCGAGGGGGTCTTGCTGCGAGGCGAGATGCGGCCGGGGGGCGCCGAGCTCGACTGGTGCGACGCCGAGGTTTTGAAGCGGCTCAAGCGCCGCAATCTCGCCCGCCTCCGCGACGAAGTTGCGGCAGTCGATACGTCGGCCCTGGCCGCGTTTCTGCCGGCCTGGCACGGTATTCACAGCGACCGGCAGGGTATGGAACGGCTGGTCGAAGTCGTTGCGCAGTTACAGGACCTGAGCCTGCCCTGGTCGGTGTGGAGCACGGTGGTGTTGCCGACGCGGGTCGCGGGATTCCATCCGGACCTGCTGGATACGCTGGCGGCGAGCGGCCGGATCGTCTGGGTAGGCCGCGGCGCCGGCGGTGCGCGCGACGGGCGTGTCGCGCTGTATCTGCGCGCTCAGGTCGGGGATCTTCTCGAGATCGAGGACTACGACGCGCCGACAACCTTGCACGCGGCCGTGCTGGGTTGCCTGGGCGAAAACGGCGCGTCGTTTCTGGTCGAAATCGAAAGCGCGGTGAATGCCGCTTCCGCGGCCGAATTGCGCGAGACCTTGTGGGATCTCGTCTGGGCAGGGCAGATCACCAACGATACCTTCGCCCCGCTGCGCGATCTCGGCCGCAGTGCCCCGCGGCGCGGCCGGCTGCGGCGTGGCACCGGCGGGCCGATGGCCGGCGGGCGCTGGTCGCTGGTCAGCGGACTCGTGTCCGGTGCGCCCGAGCCTACCGCAAGCGCCGTCGCCCGGACGCGCCTGCTCCTCGATCGTTACGGCGTCGTCAGCCGCGATTGCGCGCGCAGCGAGGCTTTGCCCGGCGGGTTCGCGCCGATCTACAAGGTGTTACGTGAAATGGAGGAACAGGGACGCGTGCGGCGGGGCCATTTCGTCGACGGGTTGGCCGGAGCGCAATTCGCGCACGCAGGCGCCGTCGACCGCCTGCGCGTGTTTCGGGCGGAGACCGAAGAGCGCGATACCGCCGTCGTGCCAGAGGACGTCGCGGTACTGGCGGCAACCGATCCGGCGAATCCGTACGGTGCGCTGGTCCCTTGGCCGGAGCCCGCCGACGCGGCGAAGGCAAAACCGCGCCGGCTTGCAGGGGCCTGGGTGTTGCTCGCCCGCGGGCGGCCGCTGATGTACGCCGGCCGGCGCGGCCGGCACCTGATTACGTTCCCGGCCGCCTTGCGCGACGGGGACGGCGCCCTGGCGTCGGCCATCGAAAGGTTGCGCAGCGTGCCGCGCGGTCGCGGCTTGCTGGTCGTCGAAAAAGTCGATGGGGTCGCGGTCGCGGAGTCGGTACTGTCCGATGAGTTCCGCAAGGCGGGATTTTCGACCGATTACCGCGGGCTGGTCGATACCCGCCGGACGGCGCGCACCGCGGGATAGGACACCGGTCGCGTCCGAAGGTGACTCGATCCACGAAACTGCCGGCTTCCTCGCGCTCCGCGAGGCCGGCAACGGGCCGGCGGTGCGCTGCGCCGGCCTGCGCTGCGGTCAGCTCTCGCCCAGTGCCGTTTCGACTGCGGCGATGACTTTTTCGTCGTAGGGACGGGTACGCGGGCTGAATTCGGTAATCAGCTCACCGTCGCGGCCGATCAGGAACTTGTGAAAATTCCAGGTCGGGTAGGTCCCGGATTTTTCGGCAAGCTCGGCAAAAAACGGATGTGCGTTCTTGCCGCGAACTTTGATTTTCTCGAACATCGGGAAGCGAACGCCGTAGGTCAGCCGGCAGAATTCCTGGATATCTTCTTCGGTGCCGGGCTCCTGGCCCAGGAATTGGTTGGACGGAAAACCCAGCACCACCAGGCCGTCCTCGCCATATTCGCTGTACATTTTTTCCAAGCCCTCGTACTGGGGCGTCAAGCCGCATTTGGATGCCGTGTTCACGACCAGCACGACCTTACCCGAATAGGCTTCACAAAGATTGACCGCTTCCTCCGACGCGAGCTTGCGGAAGTCCTGATCCAGTAGCTCGCCGTCGCAGGCCAGCGCGGGTGCGCCGAGCGTGAGCAAGAGTATCGCCGATATCAGACGCATGGTGCCCTCCTAAAGGGTAACGGCAAAACGGTAGCGACAAGTATGAGCGGAGGCGCTACGGCGTTTAAGACCGTTTTTGTAACACTTCGTTTCGATAGCCGGCGGCCGCGGTCCGGGGACCGCCCGGAGGCTCAGGTGCTCGACGCGTCGAAGATACTCTGAATCGAGCCGTCCAGCATCGCGTCGAAGTCCTCCTTGCTCTGCTGTGCCGAGAGTCCCTCCGACAACGCGCGGGAGAAACTCGCGACCATGCCGTTCTGTTTCGCCAGGCGTTGGTTGGCTTCCTCCCGCGTGTATCCGCCGGACAGGGCCACGACCTTGGCGACGTTGGGATGCGAGATGCAGTCGCTGTACAGGTTGTCCTGCTCGGGAAGCGTCAGCTTGAGCATGACGATCGTATCGGTGTCCAGTCCGTCGAGGTGGTCGATCAGATGCGCATGCAACAGGTCCTCGGCTTCGGCCTTGTCGGGTGCGTTGATGTCCACTTCGGGCTCGATGATGGGTACCAGGCCTGCGGCGGCGATTTGACGGCCGAACTCGAACTGTTGCGCCACGTTGGCGGCAACGCCGTCGGCGTTAGCACTCTTGATCACCGAGCGCATCTTGGTGCCGAACATGTCCTTGGCTTTCGCCTTGGCGCACAGCGCGTCTAGATCCGGGATCGGTTTCATGAGCTGCACGCCGTCCGATTCGTCGGCCAGCCCCTTGTCCACCTTGAGGAACGGAACGACGTTTTTTACCTGCCAGAGGTAATTGGAAGTCGGCTGGCCTTCGATCTCCCGGTCCACCGTGTTCTCGAACAGGATGGCGCCGAGAATACGATCGCCGCCGAACGAGGGGCTGGTGATGATCCGGGTCCGCATTTCGTGGACGATGGCGAACATCTCCTCGTCGTTGGAGTAGGCGTTTTCGCCGACACCGTAGAGCCTGAGCGCCTTGGGCGTGCTGCCGCCACTTTGGTCAAGCGCCGCGATGAAACCGGGTTTGGTCCTGATTTTTTCGAGTTGTTGATCAAAGCTGCTCACAGTGGTCCCCGTATGGTTGTCTTGCTGTTGGTTGGTGGCGTGGCGCGAGATTGTACCGTATGGCCGACCCGATGCGGAGCACGGCGCGGCTGTCTTTGTCGTCGTCGTATGGTCGCGGTATTGCCGCCCATTGCCACCCATTGCCGCCGAAGGGTATCGCCGCCCGAGCAGGCCCTGAGGCCGGCCCGGATTTGACCCGATTTCAACACCTGGCCCGCGTCGCGACCATGAGCATTTTCCGCAGGCCAATACCGGCAATACCTGGGATCCCGGCGACTCCGGTGGCGCAGGCGGCAAGAATCGATATCGACGCTCGACCGGACCGGACCGGACCGGACCATCATAGGACCATAAGGGCGCCTCGCCGGACCGATGCACAGGCGTCCTAGGTAGAATCCACGACCCTGCCCCGCCTGCCGATCTTCTACCATCCGGCTAAGAATAAGAACTCGCCCGAGTGAAAAACCAGGGGACAGGCACATGAGACCTCCGCAAGTCCTGCCGCCGATCGGCAGCCTCCTACTCTTTCTCGTCGTCACCGTCGCGCATGCCCAGGACCAGGTTCGCCAGGCGATGGACGTGCAAACCCGCAGTCTGGAGGCCAGTGCCGAGGTGCAAAGACGCATCGATGCCCTGGACGACCAGACCCGGGACGCGCTCAACGAGTACCGGCAGACGATGGCGCAGGTCACGGATCTTGCCGCGTACAACGACCAGCTCCAGGGACTGGTCTCGACCCAGCGTGTCGAGCTCGCCGAGTTTGAACGCAAGTTCAACGAAATCGAAGTCACGAAACGCCGCATCCTGCCGTTGATCGTACGGATGATCGAAGTGCTGGAGGAATTCGTGTCGATCGACATCCCGTTTCTCGAAAGCGAGCGCAGCCAGCGGATCGTCGCGCTCAGGCAACTGATGGAACGCCCGGAGGTGCCGACTTCGGAGAAGTACCGGCGGATTTCGGAGGCTTATCAGATCGAGCTCGAATACGGCCACACGATTGAAGCTTACGAAGGCGAGCTCACGGACGGCGCCGAAACGCGTACCGTGAACTTCCTGCGCTTCGGACGCTTGGGGCTTTATTACATGACCCTGGACGGCCTCGAGATCGGACATTGGGACAACACCGTCGATCGGTGGGTCGAGCTTGGCGACGAATATCGGCAACCGCTGGACCGGGCGATTCGGATCGCACGCAAGCAATTGCCGCCCGACCTGATCCGACTGCCCGTACCCGCACCGGAGAGCCGCTCATGAGACAAGCAATAGCAAGACCTTTCCGCGTGCTTGCGGCTGCGGCGCTGGCCTTACCCACAGTCGCGTCGGCGGCGATCGACGACGTTGACGCGCTGGTCGAATCGGTGCGCCAGGAGGCGCTCAAGGAAGCGGCCTACGACGAGGAACGCATCAACCGTTTCCTCTCCGTCCGGGCCGAGCAACAGGAGCTCCTGCGCGACGCCCGCGCACAGCTCGCCGCGGCCAATCGCCGCGCGGACCAGCTTCGCGCCGAATACGAGGAAAACGAGCTGACCTTGACGCGTTACGAGGGCGAGTTGCGCGAGCGCTCGGGCGATCTCAACGATCTGTTCGCAATCGTGCGGCAGACGGCGCTGAACGCCTACAGCGTCATGAACACGTCGCTGGTCGCCGCCGAGCAGCCGGAGCGTTCGCCCTTCCTGCAGAATCTCGGCAAGGCATCCACGACACCGACGATCGACGACATCAAGCAGCTCTGGACCAGCGTGATGAGCGAGATCGCGGAGTCCGGCAAGGTCGTGCAGTTCCCGTCGATCGTCATCAAGCCGCAGGGCGATGAAGCGTCGCAGAACGTGACCCGGGTCGGCGTATTCACGTCCGTGTCGGACGGCAAGTTCCTGCGTTTCCTACCGGACTCGGGCAAGCTCGTCGAGCTCAGCCGGCAACCGACGGCGCGTTTCCAGAACATGGCCGGAGCGCTCGAGAAAGCGGGGCCGGGCGAGATGCGGCCGATGGCGCTGGACCCGTCGAAAGGCGCGATCCTGGCGCTGATGGTGCAGTCGCCCGACATGGGCGAGCGTGTCGACCAGGGTGGCTTCATTGGCTACCTGATCCTGATTCTCGGTGTCATCGGCATACTGATCGTGATCCGGCGTTCGATCGGGCTGATGCTGGCCCGCCGCGCGATCGCCGCCCAGGCCACGGCCGACGAATCGAATGGCAAGAATCCGCTCGGCCGGCTGCAGAAGATCGTCGAGGAGGCGAAGGACGGCGGCACCGAAGCAGCCAGCATCCGCCTGGACGAACAGCTTGCCGAGGAAAGCTCGTTGCTGCACCGCGGCCTGCCTACGCTCGCGGTGCTCGCCGCGGTCAGTCCGCTGCTCGGGCTGCTCGGCACGGTGACAGGCATGATCGAGACCTTCCAGTCGATCACCTTGTTCGGCACGGGCGATCCCAAGCTCATGTCGGGCGGTATCTCGCAGGCGCTGGTCACGACCCAGCTCGGCCTGGGCGTGGCCATCCCGCTGGTGCTGCTGCACAGTATCCTGACGGGGCGCGTCAACCGCCTCGTCGAGCAGCTCGGCAAACAGAGCAGCGACCTGCTGACCAGCCGTGAACTGGGCTAGTTACCTAGACGGACTGTCGAACCTGTTCGACAAGGGCGGCGCCACGCTGTGGGCGATCCTGTTCGCGTCGATACTGTTGTGGATCCTGATCGTCGAACGTTACCTGGCGCACATGCGGCAACTACCGGATTTTCGCGACCGGTTGCGCCAGGAGTTCCTGGCGCAACGAGCCATGCTGAACGAGATGCTGGTATTCCGGCGCATCCAGGCGCTGACCAACGACCTGCGGGCGGAAGCGGCGAAAAACACCGGCGCGCTGAACGCGTTGACGACCATCCTGCCGTTGTTGGGCCTCTTGGGCACGGTGTCGGGGATGATCAAGGTGTTCGACGTGATCACCGTGTTCGGTACCGGTAACACCCGCGGCATGGCGTCGGGCATTTCCGAGGCCTTGGTGACGACGATGGCGGGACTGTTCACCGCGCTGTCGGGATTGTACTTCGTTTCGAATCTCGAGCATCGCGCGGAGGAAATGGCGCGCAAATTCGAAGCCGAACTCTTCGAGGGCGAATGACAAATGGCTACCAAGGACCATCTCAAATCCGAATCCGGCCCGACCGCGCTGAACATCACGCCGCTGATCGACATGGTGTTCATCCTGTTGATCTTCTTTGCCGTGAACGCCTCGTTCATCAAGGAAGCGGGCGTTGAGATCGACCGTCCCAGCGCCAGGACCGCGACGACCAAGCAGCAGGCGAACATCATGATCGCCGTGACCGAGAACGACGAGGTCTGGGTGGACCGCCAGCGCGTCGATCCGTCCAGTGTCCGGGGCCACGTCGAACGCCTGCACGCCGAGAATCCGGAAGGCGCGGTCGTGATTCTCGCCGACGAGGAATCGCGCACCGGTCTGGTCATCGAGGTGCTGGACCAGGCGCGGCTGGCCGGCGTCGAAAACGTGGCGGTGGCGGCGACGCCCGGCGGCCAACAGTAAGCGTCATGCCCGCCGCGCTCAGAATCCCGACGGTCCTGCTGGTCGCGTTCCTGATCAATGCGATCATCTTCGGCGTGATCCAGTACATGGTGGGTAATCCGCGGATCCGTTTGACCGACGCGCAGGAATTCGACATCGCGAACTTCATCCGCATGCAGGAGCAGTCGCGCGAGGTACGTTCCCGCCGGGATCCCAAGGCGCCCGAGAAGCCGCAGCAAGAGCAACAACAACGGCTTCGTCAGCTCGCGCAGGCAAGCGGCGGCAACATCTCGGATTTGGCCGTCGATATTCCCGACCTCGAGATCGACATCGGACTCGACATCGGCGGCGACATCCAGATTGCACGCGAGCTGATACCGCTGGTCCGCATCCCCCCCGAGTTTCCGCAACGCGCCGCGGCGCGCGGCGTCGAGGGTTACGTGATTCTGCGGTTTACCGTCACCGAAACCGGTTCGGTCGCAGACCCCGAGGTCCTGCGCGCCAATCCGCCGGGCTTTTTCGAGCTGGCCGCGAAACGGGCGGTCCTGCGCTGGAAGTATCAGCCGCAAATACGCGACGGCAAGCCGACGCGGGTGTTGACGCTGACGCGCATCACCTTCCAGTTGGCCGATAACCAGCCGCAATGACCCGGCAGCAATGACCCAGCGACGATGACAATGGCAGAGACGATTCGAGTTTGTTTGATGACGGCGCTCGTGGCGCTCGTCCTCACGAACGTCACCCACGCACAGCAGGCCTCGCGTCAGACCTTCCTGAAGCTGATGGATGTGCAGGAGCTGTGGGAGGAGGAGAACTACGACGAGGCGCTGACCGAACTGGAAGCGCTGCGCGAGAAGACGCGCGGCGACCCTTACGATTACGCGCTGGCCAATCAGTATCTGGCGCACACCTGCGTGCTGGCCGATTGCCCCGACGTGACGCGAAACGCGCTCGAAGAGGCCCTCGGGCAGCCGGGCCTGCCGGATGAGCTGTTGCTGACCCTCAAGCTCTTCTACGCGCAGGTCGTGCTCGTGGAAGAGGATTTCGAGACCGCGAGGCGCTACTTCGAGGAATGGCTTGCGCTCGGGCCCGAGAAACCCGATCCGAGCCAGCTTTTCTCGGCGAGCTACGCCCACTACATGACGGACAGCTTCGGGCGTGCCGAAGAACTGTTGTCACAGGCGCTGGAAGCCAAGCTCGAAACCAAGGACGATCCGCCGGATTCCTGGTACCGGCTCTATTACCAGACGCTGATGCAGTTGAAGCGCCACGGCCAGGCCGAGCAGGTGGTCGTCGATCTCGTCGCGCGCAGGCCGGGCGAGGTGGACTTCTGGCGGCTGTTGGCCAACCACTACCTGAGGCTCGAGGACGGTCGCAAGGCCCTGTCGGTGATGACGATTGCTTATGCGCAGGGCATCCTGAACGACAAGGACGACTCGCGCCGGATCGTCTCCTTGTACGGTTACGTCGAGGTGCCCGAACGCGCCGCGCGGCTGCTCGACGAACTCGTCGAGGAGGCCGTGCTCGAATCGGATTTCGAAACCCTCAAGCAGTTGGGCGACCTGTGGCTGTTGTCCCGCGAGCGTGCCAAGGCGGTCGACGTGCTAAAGCGCGCGGCCGAGGTCGCGCCCGACGGCAAGACCGACGAGTTGCTCGGCAGTATCTACTTCGAGGACGAGGCGTGGGGGCTCGCACACAGTGCCTTCGTGCGCGCGCTGGACAAGGGCGGCACCGACGAAGCCGATCGCCTGCACCTGCTGGCCGGCATCAGCGCCTTCCGTGCCGGCATGAAGGAACAAGCCCGGGTCTCGCTCAGGGAAGCCATGAAGTACGACGAGTTCCGCGACCAGGCACGCAGTGTGCTTCGGCGGCTCGACGATGCCTAATGACGATGCCTGTAGGGAGGAATGGTTCAGGCGAGTGTGAGGCAAGGCGCTTGCGGTAACTACCTAGTCTCCTGTCACAAAACGTTCACAAAACACCGTGACCATGGTCTTTAGGTGATCTGTTGTGAGCCAATACCGTAACTTTTTGTTTTTACTGGCCTGCTGCGCCGTCGTGAGCTGTGGCGGCTCGGGGGAGCAGGTGCGCCTGACCGGCTCCGGGGCCAGTTTTCCTTACCCGATCTATTCGACCTGGTTCAAGCACTACAGCCGTGCGAGCGACGGCGTCATCATCGACTATCAGGCCAAAGGCAGCGGCGCCGGTATCCGCGATTTCATCAACCGGACCGTGGACTTCGCCGGCAGCGACGCGGCGATGACCGACGAGGAGATCGCGGAGGTGGACGGTGGCGTCATCCTCTTGCCGATTACGGCCGGGGAGATCGTCGTTGCCTATAATTTGCCCGGTGTTTCGGCGTCGCTCAGGCTGCCGCGGACCGTTTACCCGGACATTTTTCTCGCGCGTATCACGCGCTGGGACGATCCGGCCATCGCCGCCGCAAACCCCGGCATCGATCTTCCGGACTTGCCGATCACCGTGGTGCGGCGCGCCGACAGCAGCGGCACGACCTATGTCTTCAGCAAACACCTGGGGGCAATTTCCGAGGCCTGGCTGGATGGACCCGGCGTCGGCAAGACCGTCGCCTGGCCCGATACCGACAAGATCGTCGCGGCGCCCAAGAACGACGGCGTCACGGCAACGATCATGCAGACGCCGGGTGCGATCGGTTACATCGAGCATGGTTACGCGAAGTTCGCCGACGTGCCGATGGCGGAGCTCGAGAATCGCGAGGGCGCTTTTGTCGCACCCGGGTCCGGCGGCGGCCGGGCGGCGCTGCAGTCGGCCGAGATCCCTAAGGACATGCGCGTGTGGGTCACCGACCCGCCGACCGCCGACGCCTACCCGATCGTGACCTACACCTGGCTCTTGGTGCGCCGGGAACACGACGACAGCGGCAAGGCCCAAGCCTTGGTCGACCTGCTGGAGTACTGCCTGACCGAGGGGCAACAGATCGCCGAGGATATGGGTTACGTGCCGTTGCCCGCCCACGTCGTGGATCGCGCGCGCGCGGCGCTCACGGCCATTCAATGAGCGACTCTAGAAGCGACTCTAGAAGCGACTCCAGAAGCGAGTCTAGAAGCGACTCCAGAAGCGAGTCTAGAAGCGACTCGACGAGCGACGACGGCGGCGCGGCGGGAGCGCCCGTGGCGGCGCCGGTCGCGAGGCCGCCGTCGGCCATGGAGCGCTTGTCCGATCGGGGGTTTACCGGCGCGACGCGTATCCTGACCTGGGGCGTCGTCGCGCTGGCCGGCTACATCGTCTGGGAGATCGGCGGTCACGCACTGCCGGCGATCCGTGAATACGGCACTGGCTTTCTCACGGGCACCGAATGGGATGCAAACCGGCAACAGTTCGGCATCCTGGCGCAGATCTGGGGCACCGTGTACAGCTCGCTGCTGGCGCTGTTGATGGCCGGTTTCGTCGGGCTCACGATCGCCATTTTCCTGACCCAGGGTTTTCTGCCGCGCACGCTCGAGACCACGTTCCGGTACATCGTCGAATTGCTCGCCGCCGTGCCCAGCGTCGTCTACGGACTGTGGGGCATTCACGTCGTCATTCCTTTATTGCGGCCCGTCGCGGAATGGCTGCACGCCGGGTTCTCCTGGATACCCTTCTTCAGCACGACCCTCTCGGGCCCGGGCATGTTTCCGGCGGCGCTGGTGCTTGCGATCATGATCCTGCCCACCGTCGCCGCGGTTTCCCAGGATGCGCTCACGGCGGTGCCCCACAAGATGAAGGAGGCCGTATACGGCATCGGCGCGACGCGCTGGGAGGCAATCGTCAAAGTCATCGTGCCCGCGGCTTCGACCAGCATTTTCGGTGCGATGGTGCTGGGTCTCGGCCGTGCGCTCGGCGAGACGATGGCTTTGGCCATGCTGGTCGGCAATTCCAATCAGATCACCTTGTCCCTCTTCTCGCCGGCCAATACGCTGGCCGCCGCGTTGGCGCTGAACTTCCCCGAGGCCGGCCGGATCGAGACACAGGCGCTGATGTATTCGGCGGTCGTGTTGCTTGCGATCACGCTGATCGTCAACGTGATCGGCGCCGCCATCGTCGCCCGCGCGACGAAGCGGCTGGAGGCCTGAGATGGCGACATCGGCCTCGACCGAGACGACGACGGAAACGACGATCGATCCGGAGCAACTGAAACGCTCCTGGCTCAGGCCGCATACGTTTCTAAGCGGCTTGTTGAGCGGACTGACCTGGCTGATAGCGCTGCTCGCCTGCGTGCCGCTGTTCTCGCTGCTTTATATGCTGGTCGTCAAGGGCGGTTCGCGCCTGAGCCCGGCCGTTTTCACCGAGCTCCCGCCGGCCGCTTTCGAAGCGGGCGGCGGTTTCGGCAACGCGATCGTCGGCACCGGCGTGATGGTGGGTATCGCGGCCTTGCTGTCCGTGCCGATAGGTATTCTGATTGCGGTGTATCTCAGCGAATTCGGCAAACAGACGCGTATTGCGCGTGTCGCGCGCTTTTGCATCAAAACGCTGACCGGCATGCCGTCGATTCTCGCAGGCGTGTTCGCGTATGCGGCCGTCGTATTGTTGACCGGCGGTTATTCGGCACCCGCCGGCGGTATTGCGCTTTCCTTGTTGATGTTGCCGACGGTCGTATTGACCGCCGAGGAGGCGCTGCGGATGGTGCCGAATGCGATGCGCGAGGCCGCCTACGGTATGGGCTGCACGCCGACGCAGGTCGTGCTGCGCGTCGTGTTGCCGACCGCGACCGCAGGCACGCTGACCGGGGTCATGCTGGCCGTCGCGCGGGCCTCCGGCGAAACCGCGCCGCTGTTGTTTACGGCCTTGTTCAGCGATTACTGGATTACGCAGCAGGGCGGGTTTGCGCTGATGGAGCCGACGGCGTCGCTGGCCGTGTTGATCTACAACTACTCCGGGATGCCGTTCGACAACCAGGTGGAGCTCGCCTGGGCGGCGTCCCTGGTGCTGGTGATTCTGGTCATGATCGCCAACGCGGCCGGGCGCTTGCTCAGTCTGCGCCAGGTCGGCATGCAACGATAAGCTGCGATGAAAAACGGTATCGCCATCGACTGTAGGCTGGATGCGCTCTATTACGGCGATTTTCTGGCGGTCCGCGATAGTCACGTGCCGGTCGAATCCGGGAGCATTACCGGCTTCATCGGTCCTTCCGGTTGCGGCAAGAGCTCGGTGTTGCGCTGTTTCAATCGCACCAACGACCTGATCCCGAGTTTCCGATTCAGCGGAAACGTCTATTTCCAGGGGCAGGACATCTACCACAAGAGCATCGATCCGGTGTCGGTGCGCCGCTACATCGGCATGGTGTTCCAGCAGCCGAATCCGTTCGCGATGAGTATTTTCGACAACGTGGCTTTCGGCTTGCGTATCAACAAATACAAGGGCGAGGTCGGCGCACGCGTCGAACAGGCGCTGCGCCAGGCCGCCTTGTGGGACGAAGTCAAGGACAAGCTCAAGAAAAGCGGTCTGTCGCTGTCGGGCGGGCAGCAGCAGCGTTTGTGTATCGCGCGGGCCATCGCCACCTCACCCGCGGTATTATTGATGGATGAACCGTGCTCGGCGCTGGACCCGATCGCGACACGGAGTATCGAGGAGCTGATGCTCGAGCTCAAGACCCGGTACACGATCGCCCTGGTCACGCACAACATGCAACAGGCACGCCGCGTGGCCGACAAGACCGCGTTCATGGGCGTCGACATCTCGGGCGGGCGGCGAACCGGTTACCTGGTCGAGCTCGGGGAAACGCGCCAGGTCTTCGAGGAACCGCGGGAAGAGCTGACCCGCGAGTACATGCGTGGCAAATTCAGTTGATGGACGAAGAACATCCGGATTTCGAGGCGATGACCGACACCCAGCTCGCGCAAATCGTGCGTGAGCGTGTCGATGAGATTCGCCACCTGCGCGAGGCGATACACGACTTCGGCCCGTCGGTGGCGCGTGAGGAGGCCATCCGCCGGAAGCAACGCGAAATCGACGATGCCGAGCGCGAGCTGGCGCACCGGCGAATCGAGAAGCAGAATCACTGAGCCGGTCGTCTGCGAGGGTTGATGTTAGCGCCAATAGGCGCTACTATGATTTCATGCACCGCATTGGGCGGGAGCGGCAAAGCAACCAAGAGGTGAGCTGAAATGCAGAACGAGATGCCATTGGCCGAGCAGAAGACCTACGCCGAGATCGCCAAGTTGATCGCTGAGACGTCGAAGATCAACCGCGAGAATCGGTTCTACCCGTTCATTGTCGGCGCGACCGTGACACTGGCCATTGTCGCCGTCGTGAAAATCTTCCTCTGATTCCAGCGGGGCGGCTCCGGCCGCCCGTTCCCCATGCGGCCGGATATCAACCGTCACAATCCTGACCCGACCTACCTCCGCGGACTGATCCACATTATCGGGCTCTCGCAAAGACAGATTGCGCGTGACCTCGGTATCCACGAAACACTGTTTCGTAAGTACATCACTGACATCGATAACGCGAGCTACCGAGAATGCCCGTACCTCGTGCAGTACGCGCTTGAACAGTGGAGCGCCACAGGCGACTTTCCGAGCAGCGACCCCGGGATCACAACTCCCTGAGCGCCAGCAAGATCGATTCGATGATCGTCGAGACCATGACCGGCAAGGGTCCGAAACCCAGCGCGCGCAGCGTTGCGATCTCCTTGTCGCGCAACGACACCGATTAATACATCGCGAGGCGGGGTAGACACGCTAGATACCAGTGTCCTTCCCGATTAGCTCATTAAAGAGCTATCGGTCGAACCCGTGGCACGACGCACAAGCAACATTCCATCCACCACCGACAGCGTTTTCGGCGGTTCCCCCAATACTCTGAGCCCAACTCCGCCGGGCTCCTCGGGTGAACTCCAGCTCATGATGATAGCGCCACGTTGGAGATGGCCGTACCAGTCCGACACTACATTCCATATCCGATTTCTCACGCCGGCATTCAGCCGCGGGCTGATGTAAACGCCGGCACTCACCTCGAGCATGACCGAGCCGAGAAATCCGCGATACCGGTTCTGCACGTCCCTGGTGACCACAACAGTCAAGCTCATGGCGAAACCGGCTTTTCGAAAAGCGCCTTGATTCGATCGATCATTTTCGGAATGAGCTTTTCCTTGCGAAACATTCGGCTTGCTCGGCGGCGGACAATACGGTCTATCGTATCTCCGTGGTTGGTTTCCATCTCCTTCGCAGCTGCGAATGCAACCGGCAGCGCCACGGACGTTCGATACAGGTCCGCGATGTCCAGAACGAAACTTTGGTCGGAGTCTTCGTGAATAAAGCCGAGTTGCGGCAGTGTTGACGTGCAGGCAACGGCGATCGCAGCGGCCGACTCGACGGCGGTAGCGGCGTGATTGATGGCTTGGTTCGGTGGGTCCGCTGCACCAGGGTTCTGCCGGTCGTAACGCCGGCCTTTCCACTTCACACCAAAGCGTTGCGCCGTTAGGCGGTACGATTCCTTCATGCGACCGCCTTCGATACCCCGCAGAACCTCTATGCTGCGGTGAGGAAGGACTTCGCCAAGACGCCAAGCGTACATCTGTCTGGCAACTTGCAGCCTTTGCTTTTCGTCCGACCAGAGCCGTGCTTGCTGCCTTGCCCAGTCGGAGCGGTCGGGCCCGAGCGGCGGCGCCGTGTAACATCGCACGCCATCCGTTCCAACTACAGCGAGTCCGGTACCGTGTCGTGCCAGCAGGCGTAAAGCATCGTGACTCACCGTGCTGCCCGGGCCGAGCAGGATCGTGCTCAGAGTTTGATGAGGTATCTGATAATCGCCGGGCTCCAATGCGCCTCCGGCTGTGACGAACCGGAGACAGCCGTCCCCCACCAGGAGATTGCCCCGATCCAGCCAGATAACGCCATGTCGATCGGCGTGGGCAACGCGTGCTGTCTCCAGTCCGAGCCTGCCGCGTAGCATACTTCTATCTCAAGGCGCCCGAAGGCGCCAGCAATAAGCAGCCGAAACCAAAGGCGCGATGGCGACCGACACCGCGAACGATCAGGGCAATAAACGCTTCGCCGTCCATGACTTCGAGTTCACCCCGAAACGTGACGTCTGGCCCGGCGACTTTTCGTACTTCGGACGTCGTTGTGCTTCTGTCTCTGCGCAGGACGTACGAACGGCGAAACCGCACCAGTCGCGGTGTACCGCGGAGCCGCGCAGCACCGCCGCGCCCCAACTGTTCCTCCAGCCAATGCCGATAAACATCCTCTCGGATCGCTTCCGGATCGCTCAGCCGGGCATGTACGGCCGCGTCCAACTCCCGCTTCCTGTCCCTGCCGTTTCGCGTTCGAATGACGGGTCTGATACGAACTTCGAAGCTGGCCCGGTCGCCAGCCACCCAGTCCATCGGGAAGGCTCTCACCTGCAACCGCGCCAGCCCCAGTGCTCTGATCGCTTCTTCCTCTTGTCCCATCGGCCGCCAGTGGCGGGTATCGAGCGTGGTGTATGCCAGAAGCTCGGCGCTGCCGCCGCGTGCTCTGACGACAAACGGCTGGGGAGCGTCGTCGCCGAGCGTCGCTTTCATCAGCGCGTGCCAGGCATAACCGTCATCCACTCCGGCAGCCAGCAGCCTGTGCCGGTGTCCCCAACGGCGAAACGCCAGCTCGTTCGGCTCAAAACGGACGATCTGGAGTTCGTTCATGAACCATCTTTCGGCGGGAATGTAGACGCTCGCCAACGTTGCTCTCCACCGTGCACCTGGTTCTCCCAGACCCGGATACCGCTGACTCGTAAATCATCGGGCTTAGGAGCGGTCGCCGTCGGTAGCTGCTCGAAAACGGTCATGGATTCCGAGGGATCAACCGGCTGTGTTGCTAGTGCCTCGAGCGGGCTGGAGGCCTCCACGATGCCTGCATCGATGTAGGTCGACGGTAAACAAGGCTTGCGGCCGATGAACAACGGCCGACGAGGGTGCTGGATAGCGACCTGTAGCTGCGCCAGTGTCGGTTCCTGCTCCGCCGGCTCGAGCCACAACGCGATCAAGACACTGCGATCGGCGTGGAAGTCGCGGTACCGGATGTGCTTGCCCGCATACGTCCCGGCACCGCCGTCGCGGCTTTCCACCTCGCCGCGGGTCGTCCAGCCCTGGTCAGACTTGTTCAGCTCTGCCGTTTGAAAGTCCGTCAACGACAAGCCGTCACGGTCCATGCGGACGACAAAACGCAGGCGCGACTGCAGCGCGTTCAACTCGGCGAAATCCTGTCGTCGCAGACCCAGCGCATTGCCCAGCAGACCGGTCATCATGCTGGCGGCCGGCAATGGCATCTCGACGCCGCGATTGTCCACCGCAACGCCGCCGAAGCTCATCAGTGGCGCATCCAGCCGCAGCAGCAGGTATTCGCTCAACTGGCGACTCCTGCCGCCGCCCAGTCCGCGAGCTCGTTCAGGTTTATCCGGGAAACGTTGGGCAGTGTTGCTTCCACGCTCATCTGCCGTCGGTCTTCGTGTGCTCCGTAGGCTTCGTCAAGCGCTTTGAGATGAAAGTCAAGTCGTTCGGTTGCGTCGGACACGCTGGCGTCGCGCGCCGACAGTGGTTCATAGAACGCGTTTGCCAGCGTTCTCGGCTGCCGGTCGCCGAGCTCGACCATCATCCATTGGGCGTAGGCGTAAGGGGCGGTAGATCCTTTCTTGGCGCCGGGCGAGACTTCGGCAATCAGGTGCACGACGTGTTCGAGAACCTTGCCGGCAATGTTGCTGTCCGCGCTCAGGTTTGCAACCAGCAGCGGCAGGTCGACGACCACGTAGCCGTAATAAAGGCCGCTGGCGAGTTCCATGTCGAAGATACCGGCAGCGCCACTGTCGTCGCCGTCCTCGCGGCGCTTCAGGTCGTCCACGACGGTCATGAAGTCCAGCTCGCGCTCGAGTGCGTGGACCGTCAATGCATGTGCGACGTGAACGGCGGCATCCGTGTTTGCTGCCGGGTCGGAGGTTACCATTCGCCCGAACAACGCTGCCTGCAGACCACCGCCGCCGACTAGTGCCTTGATGTTCTTTTTTTCGTCTTTCAGCGAAGTTTTCAGAGCATTGACCGCGGCCTTGTCGTCGGCCGCCTGCATCGCCTCCGCGGCCTTGCTGGCAAGATATTCAATCTCCGCTTCTCCGAGCAGCAGCGCTTGACGCTTTTTCGGATCTGCGGCCTTCGTACCGTAAACAGTCTCGATCAACGTCGTACACAAAGCGTCGAGCTTCTCGGGGGTGGCGGTCTTGAGGTCTTCCAAACGAGGCCGGATACGCTGCTCCACGACTTCCTTGCTGCGAATCGAAGTTTTGACTCCGATGTTCTGCAGGGCCCAGGGATTGGCTTGCGCAGCTTCCAGTGAATCGGCGCCGGCAAGCCGCCAGTGACGCTTGAGGCACTGCGACGAGATACGGCCGCGGGTCACGCCGCCGAACGGAATACGCTTCGCAAGCCCGGCATCGTCGCGGTTGAGCAACGCGGCTGGATACGAGGCAAGCCAGTGGATCTGAAGGAAGCGGGACATGGGTTTCTCCTGTAGTCTGAGGTTACGATGCTGCGGCCTGCTCGGCGCTGCTGGCAATGACGAAGTCTCTGGCTATTTCCCGACGGGCGTCATCCGCCTCATCCAGTCCGGCTTTTCCATCGTCGGGCGGTACGTTTAGGACCAGTTTAGTAATAGACCACCAGTTCGCTTCGAGCGATTTGGCGGAAATACGCCGGGCCACCCGCGGCAGAACATCGAGGAGTACCTCTAGGTCGGCTCTCAGCAGTTGCCGCAGGCGCAGCTCGCCATAGTGAACATCGACCAGAACCCGGCCGAAGCCGGCCGCGCCTTTGCGATGCCGTCCTCCGGCAAGCGCCAGGCAGTGCACAATCAGGGCCCAGCGCTGCAAGCGGACAAGCGAGCTATGGAGAGCCCGCTCGCCGAGCACGTGATGCAGCACGTCGAAGGCAGCCTCGGGATTTCTCGGATTCATGCGGCGCAGGCGCGCAAGGTCGCCGGTTGACCTGCGCTCATCCAACAACCACTTGGAGAGGCGCCAAAGTACGTCGGGGCGCTTCTTGTCAGGTTCTTCGTTCATGCACTTCTCCGTTCGCGGTTGCAGCCGGTGTCCGCAATGCCGGTAGATGTTTTCTGAGCGCGCGCGCGAGTAGGAGCTCTGCGCGGGCGCGCGCGATATCTCGGCCGTCTTCCTGATGCGGTGCCGCTTCCGCTGCTTCATCGAATGTCGATTGCACAAGCTTTTTTAAGACTTGGCTGAACTCTCGTTGGGCTTCGTTCTTGCTCTTGTCCAGGGTACGGAAGAGTACGGAAAAGAACTTCTTGTCAATCTTCCCATCCAAGCGCTTCAACCAGGGCCGACAAAGCGTTTCGTTGGACGGTTTGTTCCAATCGATATCGGCCTTACCCTGGTATAGCTGGATCAGCGCCGGTCGAAGCGCTTTCCCCGAGGCATGGGCGGAGAGGTTCAGGAAAACTCCGCAGCGCTCGGCAAGCTCCTCGCTCCCGTTTTGGTCGTAAAATAGTCGCAAGGCTCTAGGGGGGACGAGAACCCGCCGGCGATGGAAGCCCTCGGTTTTACCCTGGCCGCGAACGAGACCGTAAGCCTCGTAGGCCATCGGTTCGTTTTTTTCTTCTTTCATAGGCTTTGCGAGAAACGGTAGCTCGTACCTGCCACCGAAGCCGGATAGGAGCTGAGCCATGCGTCGGTAAGAGAAGCCATCCGAAGCCAGCGTCATTGCTTTTGATTCGCTGCTCTTTATGTCGAGCGGAAGCCAGGGGTCGCCAACGTCTCCGTTAAATGCTTTCGCGTCCACTCGCGAAACCTTGCTGTTACCCAGTGCCGCGCTGATGACACCGTCATGCTCGATCAGACGGATTCGTCTGCACACCTCGATGAACAATGGGTGGCATTCCTGAACGGCGAGCGACTGCGATCCGTCCCAAGGCTCGAGCCAAAGAAGCGTGTGGCCGCTCCTGACTATCGTCGTCTTATAGTAGGCTTCCAGATTTGACAGCAAGGCCTGGATATCGCGAAACACGCGTCCGCCAAATCCCGCCTGTTCCCGCGCTATCGTCAGAAAGCTGCGGTTGGCGAAGCCTCCGTTCATCCGTGCAATGCCATAGTTGCCCTGCCCGAGAAATCCCTCCTGGGTCTGGATCGACAACAGGGCGAAAAACCAGTCTTCGGCGCTGCCGCTGCCCATGCGCCGCTGCTTCAGATCATGGTTCTTGCTCGTGACCAGCAAGTCGAGCTTATCCGGCTGTTCGACAACCGTCTTTAGCGAGGGCGCGCCTTCGGGCTGAGCGGGTTGAAGAAAGGCAGGCTGTGTCCGGTCGGCCACGACGAGCTGCCAGGGTTCATCATCGAGCCAGGAGGCCGTCAGCGAACGTAATATGCGCTGCCATTCGCTTGCGCTCTCGGGCGGAGACGATAGCACGGCCGCTTCACAGGCGAGGGAGCCGAGCTGAACTAGGAACGCATGGAACGCCGGAATCTGATGTGGGCGTATTCGTGGGAAGTCGGATATTGTGTCCGTTGCCGCCAGCTCATAGATGTCGGGCAGGCTGAAGCTGCTTGAATTGCCGCCGCTGTCGGCAACGGTGATCAACGAATCGGTTAGTAGGTTCAAATCCAATTCCCCGCGCCGGCGGGGTAGTTCACTATCCTAAAAGCACAACGCGCCCATCATAAGGACCATCCCCGAAGGCAGGGAGTGGATAATGATAAAATTATGAAGGTCGCGTTGCAACCTAAAACTCCTGAGTCTAGTATAAAAAAAGGCCTGCGGCGAAACGCCGTAGGCCTTGGTGCCCGAGTGGTGGAATTGGTAGACACAGCGGTCTTTAAAACTGTAGCCCTAGGCGGCTTGTGGGTTCGAATCCCACCTCGGGCACCGCTATTGTTACATAGCTTCATCAAGCCTTTCTATCACGGACAGCTATCCTCGCACACGCGGGTCAGATGCCTTGATCACATCCGAGGCGCCGGCACCATTCCCGCGCGTTCCCCTAGATCTTGCGGTTTCACCCTGTTGTTATGATTGACAACAACATAAAGTGTTGTCATGGTTGACAACATGAAAGCCGAGCTAATCTATCGCTACAAGGACGTGACGCCCGAGGGTGACCTGATCGAGATGGTGATCTGGAGAGTTCCGGAACCGGTCGAGCCATCGCAACACGATTTCAAATACCGGCTGGTTTACATCGTTGACGGCGTTCGGGTGGTAGGTTTCGATAATGAGCGAACGAAGGGCGACCACTGCCATTTGGACGGTCGGGAAGTCGCCTATCAATTCGTGTCGATAGAGAAACTGGTTGACGATTTCATGGTCGAAGTGGCCAAGCGGAGGACGACATGACACGAGCCAAAAAACGAAAGCTGACAATCACACTGTCAGCCGATTGGCGGGCGGGGTTGAAAGCCGCCGGCAAGGCAGCGGCGAAGGGAATCAAGACGGGTCGCTATCAGGGCGAAGTTCTGAACTTTGAGACGCCGTCAGTCCTGTTCAGCCGGTTGACGGAGAAAAGATGGGAGTTGGTGCGGCTGCTACAGACCATCGGGCCGGTTGGTGTGCGTGAACTTGCGCGTCGGGCTGGACGTGGCGTTCGTCGGGTACACGATGATGCACAGGCATTAATTGAACTCGGGTTGATCGAGAAAACGGATGACCGAAAATTAGTGTGCCCATACGCGGATATTCATGTCGATATGCACGTCCAGGCGGCTTGAAGTAGCTCAGGGCGGCAGGCATTCTGCAATGCCGACCTTGACCAATTGGTCGGCCTGGATCTTCGTTTGGGTAATCCCCGCGTAGGCGGGGCAGACAGTGTAGGGTGGCCTACCCTCCCACCGTACACAAGGACCATCCCCGCGTAGGCGGGGCAGACTCGCCACAATACCGGTACTGATCGACAGTTCACGGACCATCCCCGCGTAGGCGGGGCAGACTAGTGCCGGCGGCAGAGATACATGCCCCACGCAGGACCATCCCCGCGTAGGCGGGGCAGACCCCCAACGCCACTTTGAAAGAGTGTACTGTTACGGACCATCCCCGCGTAGGCGGGGCAGACGCACGGCGACATTGTCGTCGCTCACAGTTTCGGGGACCATCCCCGCGTAGGCGGGGCAGACGTTTGGGAGGGCAGCGTTTGGCTGAATCCTCCGGGACCATCCCCGCGTAGGCGGGGCAGACCCCACGACGCAAGGGCTACATAGCGCGTTTCCGGGACCATCCCCGCGTAGGCGGGGCAGACTAATTACCGAGTATCTGGCCGCCAACACAAACGGGACCATCCCCGCGTAGGCGGGGCAGACGTCGCGCGCCCGCGGACTCATCCGCTTGCTGAGGGACCATCCCCGCGTAGGCGGGGCAGACACAACTAAGCGAGGTTGTTTGGCCCGTGACTGGGGACCATCCCCGCGTAGGCGGGGCAGACCTTTTGTCCGGGGCGTTGAACTTGTCCTACTAAGGACCATCCCCGCGTAGGCGGGGCAGACCTCTCTGATGTAGTCTTCGGTGCTAGTCATTGCGGACCATCCCCGCGTAGGCGGGGCAGACATCTTCCCGCGCCTCACGTTGTACGATGTCTTGGGACCATCCCCGCGTAGGCGGGGCAGACTGATTCGATCGAACGAAATTCTCAGGTGTCACGGGACCATCCCCGCGTAGGCGGGGCAGACGCACCAAAGCTTTTCCCGACCGGCCTCGATCTGGGACCATCCCCGCGTAGGCGGGGCAGACGGGTGGGGACTATACGCCGTTGGTACTGAAGGGGGACCATCCCCGCGTAGGCGGGGCAGACGAATTTACTACCTAAAATGGAATGTCCGGTTAGGGACCATCCCCGCGTAGGCGGGGCAGACTGCCCTGTCATGTAACCAAAGCTGCATTTCGCCGGACCATCCCCGCGTAGGCGGGGCAGACTTGAGCGGATTTATCAGGTGGGCAGCGAGTGGGGGGACCATCCCCGCGTAGGCGGGGCAGACTTCGAGGTCACTAGGGCGCAATGAGAGGACCAAGGACCATCCCCGCGTAGGCGGGGCAGACTGGGACGCCGGTTTTTGGAACTGGGAACTTAGGGGACCATCCCCGCGTAGGCGGGGCAGACATTCCTGGGCAGATCGAGGACAACCCGTCGTTGGGACCATCCCCGCGTAGGCGGGGCAGACTATTCGTGGATGCACGGACTGCCGGTTTACCAGGGACCATCCCCGCGTAGGCGGGGCAGACGGGTCAAGGTCTCGACCATGGCATCTTCATAAGGGACCATCCCCGCGTAGGCGGGGCAGACTCATTGAGCGTGGCCTCGACATCGGCACGGTCAGGACCATCCCCGCGTAGGCGGGGCAGACGGTGTCCGAATTGTCATTCAGCAGAAAGTCTCGGGACCATCCCCGCGTAGGCGGGGCAGACGTTTTAGATCGAGTGCCGGAACCGTGGTTTGCGGGACCATCCCCGCGTAGGCGGGGCAGACGAGATGGATCGCCTGTGCCTCGTACGCACAAGGGGACCATCCCCGCGTAGGCGGGGCAGACTTGCCCGAGGCGCGGCTTGTCACTGGGTATACGGGACCATCCCCGCGTAGGCGGGGCAGACTTTATGCGTCGATTGTGGCGAGTGGTAAGCCAAGGACCATCCCCGCGTAGGCGGGGCAGACCTCGTGGCAATACGGTATCCTCAGCGAATGAGGGGACCATCCCCGCGTAGGCGGGGCAGACGTTAGCCTTTCTGCGGCAAGTTCTGCCATGTAGGGACCATCCCCGCGTAGGCGGGGCAGACGAACTCTCAGGCGTGGACGAGGTCGATATGACGGGACCATCCCCGCGTAGGCGGGGCAGACAGTACAGCAAGCACAGTTTGTTGTCCTTCACGGGGACCATCCCCGCGTAGGCGGGGCAGACAATTAAGCATTCTATTGCATTGATCATTAACAAGGACCATCCCCGCGTAGGCGGGGCAGACGCTTTCGTGGCTGGCAAGCTCGGTAGGTCAGGGGGACCATCCCCGCGTAGGCGGGGCAGACGGGCACGACCTTGGCGATGTTGTTGGCGGCAGAGGACCATCCCCGCGTAGGCGGGGCAGACCCCCAAAGCCTCAATAATGTCATTACCTAACGCGGACCATCCCCGCGTAGGCGGGGCAGACAGTGATTTAGAGCTGGTATCTAGCGATAATCTGGGACCATCCCCGCGTAGGCGGGGCAGACCGGTTTTTCCTCGGTCTGCCGCTCGTCCAACGGGGACCATCCCCGCGTAGGCGGGGCAGACAATGCAAGGGATACCAAGATAACGGAAGATGGAGGACCATCCCCGCGTAGGCGGGGCAGACATTCTGGGGCTGGCCGGTAACTATGAGGATACCGGACCATCCCCGCGTAGGCGGGGCAGACGCCGGATTGAACAAGCGCGATTCCGGGTCATCGGGACCATCCCCGCGTAGGCGGGGCAGACGACACCGGGCGGCATGTCTTCCATGCCTTTTGCGGACCATCCCCGCGTAGGCGGGGCAGACTCTAGATCGTAACTCGCTGATCTAATAACTAAAAGCCAATCTGTTAAAGAACCACCGGAGGGATCCACCGGGCGACGTACAAGCAGCATTTCCTCTGCTATGGATGGTGTTTTGACAATCTTCCCGGCGTTATGTGTCCAACTCCATCGAATCTCTGAGCATCCAAGCTCGTTACGATCGCGTTGCGCGGGAGATGGTCATTTCAGTCCGACATTTGCAGATCCGCATCGCCGCTGCGGGAATAGACCAGACCGAGACGGGAGTAGCTGAATGAGCGCTCGGCCAGGCGGAAACTGATCACATCGCCGATGTGCTCGATCTCGACCTCAGCCTCATCACAGCCTTCCGGCCACAGATGATGCGGTATCTGTAACTCGGTCAGAGGCTGGCCAAACGGAGATCGGGTTTTGGCAATTTTGACAAGTCGCGGCATGGTACCAAGACGAGTGAGGACTCCAGTGTTTTCCTTGTACACTTCGAACTCACCGTCCCAGTCCAGTACGAAGGGCATCGCCTGCTGACGGTGGGCTGCTTCCGCACCTAGAAGCTGTCTCCAGCTTCTTTCCCAGTCCGACCCCAGCTCAGCCGCGAGTGTTTCGAGCCGGTCGTAGTCGGTCGCCCGCTCGACCAGTTCACGATTATCGGCGGGAATCGTCAATCCGGCCCGCTGTTCCAGTTCCCGCCAGGTTGCCTCGATAGAGAGAGTATTCTCATATACGGAGCCGAGGCCATAAGCTTTCAATTGTGAAAGATCCCGCTGTAAGTTCCGCTCCCGCGGAACCAGCAGGACGAGCTTCGGTTTTTCAAACCTCTTTGGACGGTCGCGCAGGTGTCGATGT
The DNA here is from genome assembly GCA_028279985.1 of Woeseiaceae bacterium. GTDB lineage: Bacteria > Pseudomonadota > Gammaproteobacteria > Steroidobacterales > Woeseiaceae > UBA1847. Next base: position 105,791 of record JANQMR010000011.1, on the reverse strand, counting down.
AATCGACCTATGCGCTGTAGCAACACATCCATCGGGCACAGATCGCTGATTAGCAGGTCTGCGTCTATATCCAGGCTTTGCTCCAGCGTTTGGGTGCCGACCAGGATTCTCGGACCGCCAGGACTCTGTTTGCCGAATAACCGGTCCACCTGCGCATCGAGCACTTTCCTGTCGACAGCGGAAAACCGGCCATGATGCGGGCAGGGTTGGCCGTTGCAGCCAAAGAGTACGCCACTTGCGATATCTTTCCGCTCGAGCTCCCGATGGACGTCGATCGCCTGATTCACGGTGTTGTGCACGACTAGAACTTTCGCGCCGGCCGTTGCGGCCGCTGCGGCGATATCGGCGACGACGGTCGAGTCTCCGAGAACCGGCATCAGCTCGACCTCAACGTGTTTTTGCCGGCCTACCGATCCAAATCCGCGTAGCGAACCAGCGCTGCTAATTGCCGGATAAGGCGCGACAGCGTTTCGTCCATGATCGTGCCCACCTCGTTCGCTAGTGCCGGTGTGATCGTCCGATTCGACGAGCCTGAGAAATCTGGATCGCGCCGAGTTACCCAACGTTGCCGACAACAACAGCGCATGTCCACCAGCCTCGACGTGCCGGGCCAGCAGCCTCTCGAGGATACGGTTCATATAGACGTCCGAGGCGTGCACCTCGTCGACGACTAGCAGGCTTCGCAACAGCGCCGCGCCCCGAAGATGCGCGTGGCGCGTTTTCAGACCTGCGAGCAGCACCTGATCGATTGTACCGACTGCGACAGCCGCCGCGAGGTAACGCTTGGAGTTTTCCGCTGCCCAGTGGCGGTGTGCACTCGACTCCTTGCTGGACTCCGGCCACAGGAACTCGAAACGCGCCAGGCGCTCGCCGATCAGGCCGTCGGAGACGAGATAACCCGGTACGGCCAAAACCGTGTTGAGCCGGATTTCGTCGTTCGGAAACACGCGCCTGATGAACGTCTCGACGCGTTTCGACAGGGCCACGGCTGATACCCGCGTCGGCAGACAAAAGACGAGGCTGTCGACTGCACCCGCTTCGAAGAGGCTCTTAAAACGCCACAACGCTGCCTCGGTTTTGCCGGCGCCGGTCTCATCCTCGATGATCACCAGCTGTCCGAGATTGAGTTCACAGGCGGCCGCTTGGATCGGGGTCGCTTCGTAGGGTTTTTTCGTGTACGGGTCGAAAAAGACGTCGCCGAAGGCCAACTGCCGATTCCGAAGGTAGGCGGCAGCATCAACGCAGTCGATTCGCATGCACCGCAGCACCTCGCCGGCTCGATCGTAGGCGAGCGCGTAGCGATTTTCGGGAGGTGCGAGGTCGTAGGGAAAGAACGCGGTATTCGGATTCGAGCCGATCCAGTCGGCGAGACTGACCAGCCCGCAGAAGCCGTGAACGAAGCGTTCTGTGTCCGGCAGCGGATCATAGGCGTGCAAAGCATCCTCAAACATTTCGACGCCCGCATCCAGGAGATCTGACAGTTCTTTGCTTGGATCGTAATTCAAGTGCGGAACCGGCTGCCAAGTCCACGAGCAATCGTGGGTATCCTTGGGATTTACCGGTTGACCATGATGTGAAATCGACGCAATCAGCAACTGCTCGTGATGGGACGCTTGCTTAAGAACATTCATTAACGAATGCTCTTTGACGATCTTTGCAGCATCGCTCCTGAACAGCGCGCCGATGACGGACGTGTGACCGCATTCGCCCAGCTCGCCGCCGATGGACTTGACGATATTGCGGCGGATACGCGTGTCGATATCGCCGTCAGCCGTCTCCTGGTCAAATTGTTTGAGCCAGAATCCGACCGCGCACTTGCCAAGATCGTGCAGGTAAGCGATGAGACCCAGGCGTACGATGTCCGGCGGACCGAGTGGCCGCCCGGCCAGCGCCTCGAAACGTCGCCGCCACACCGGCAACTCAAGCAGCCGAACGGTAACCGCTGCGACGTCGGCGCAGTGTGACGACAGTTCCAGGAAGGCCAGACGCTCGCCCGATTCTCGCCGCAGCTTGCCCCAGGCGCACTCTACGGGCGGCGAAATCACCTTTGAAAATCCGGACCGCGAACGGACGCTACCGAAAAGCGCTCCTTCGGCCATGGTGAGCCGCCAAGAGTGCTGAATTTTCCGAGCGACCCCGGGATCACAACTCCCTGAGCGCCAGCGCCACCGGCATGCGCGCGGCGCGGATTGCCGGGAACAGGCCGCCCACCACACCGATGACCAGCGCCGCGACCAGGCCTTGCCGGATCAGGTCCGGCGTGACCGCGAAGTCGAACACGACCTGGCTGAAGTTCGCGAAATTCAGCGTGGAGACCTGAAAGCCGTTGAAAATCAGAAACGCCGCCACGCTGCCGATCAGTCCGCCGATCAGCGCCAGCAGGGTCGATTCGATGATCGTCGAGACCATGACCGGCAAGGGTCCGAAACCCAGCGCGCGCAGCGTTGCGATTTCCTTGCCGCGCACCGACACCGATGAATACATCGTATTCAGCGCGCCGAAAATCGCGCCGATGCTCATCAAGATCGTCAGCGGATAACCGATGACCTTGATGAAGGTGCTGAGCGCCTCGCTTTGTTCGGAATAATACTCACGCTCAGTGCTCACGTCCGGGTCGATGCGCGGGTCGGCCTCCAGCGCCTCGCGCAAGGCGCCGATGCTGTCGACGCTTTCGAGCCGGACCCGAACCGACTGAAACGAGTTGCCGCGCCGGTAGGCGCCCTGCAGGACGCGCACGTCGGTCCAGAGCTCCGACTCCGACACGCCGCCGCCGGCTTCGAACACGCCGACCACCGACCATTCGTTTTTGCCGAAGCGGATCACCGAATCGAGTTCCAGTCCCCGGAACTCCTGCTGCGCGGCGCGGCCGACGATGATCTCGTTCTTGCCGGGTTCGAACATGCGGCCTTCGACGATACCGATATTGTTGCGGACCGCAAATGCACTTTCCTGCACGCCGCGAAACGGCACGTTCGCCTCGGTGCCGGTGGCCTTTTTTTCGAGATCGACGATGACGTAGAGCTCCGCCGAAATGACCGGCTGGTCGCCGTCCTTGAGTACGCCCGGCGCGTTGGCGACGATCAGCGCCTGTTCGTTGCTAAGACCGCTGTTGAGCTCCGCCGTCGATCCGCTGCGCAGGATCACGGCGGTGTCGTCGGCGCCCGCGGCCGTCATCGTTCGCTCGAATCCGGTTGCCATCGACAGCACGGCGGAGAACACCATGACCACCGCGGCGACGCCGATGACGGCCACCACCGAGGCTGCGACCCGTTTCGGCAGATTACGCAAATTCAACAGCGTGACTGCGAGGATTTGTCGTATCGATTTCATTGATCCGATTTCATTGATCTGAGCTACCCCCTCGCCAGTGCGTCGGTGATCGTCAGCCGCATCGCCTGCAAGGCCGGCATGATGCCGGACAATATACCCGCCACCACCATGATGACGAAGGCCGTCACGAAGGCCATCGGGGTCAGGTAGAGCGGCACCTGCGTCCCGAATTGCGAGTTCAGACCCTCCACCGCCAGCCAGCCGACGCCGAGGCCCAGAATAGCGCCGATCGCGAGGATCAGAAGGGCTTCGGCCAGCACGGTCCAGAGCACCGACATGTCGGTGAAACCCAGCGTCTTCAATACCGCAAGCTCGGAGATGCGTTCGCGCACCGACTGCGACATCGTGTTGCCGGCAACCAGCAGCAAGGTGAAAAACACGGCGGCCAGGATCAGACGCACGATCAGCCCGATGTCGCCGTATTGTTTGGCGAAGGACGCGGCGAACGCTTCCTCGGTGCTGGTTTCGGTCTCGTTGGCGGAATTGGCGAACTGCTGGTCGATCGCGTCGGCGACCTGAACCGGATCCGCGTCCGGATCGACGCGCAGCACGTACCAGCCGATGGTTCCGTTGCCGAAGGCGCGTGCCTCGTCGAAGTAGTCGTACTGGAACAACATGAAAGTCGTGGCGCCGGCGCCGGCGGTTTTCGACGAAAAAATGCCTTCGATGTCGAACTCCCAGCTACGGCCGCCGTCGGCCTTGGTCCAGATCGTCGCCTGGATCGGGATCCGGTCGCCGACTTCCCAGCCGTATTGATCCGCGAGGGCCTGGCCTACGATGGCGCCGGTGCGATTCTTGCGCCATGCCTCGAATTGCTCGTCGGGCAACACCAGCTCCGAATACACCGAAAAGTACTCCTCGGGGTCTACCGGGAACTGGGCGAACTGGTTGCGTTCGTCCTGGTAATAACCGCCGAACCAGGTGTTGTGCGTGACGGATCGAACCCCCGGCGTCGCGGCAATGCGGTTTTGATAGGCGATCGGCAAGGGATTGATCAGCGTGATCTTGTTGATCACGATCAGGCGCTCTGCATCGGCGAAGTTCGCGCCGACGCCGAAGGCGTAACCCACGGCCGACAGCAGCGCGAACAACAGAAACGCCACGAACACCGACAGTATCGTCAGCGACGTACGAATCTTCTTGCGCCAGGCGTTGCTCCAGATCAGGCCGAAGTACTTCATGCCGCCGCCTTGAAGTCGAGCTTGAAGTCGAGCTTGCCTTGGGCGACGAGGGGGCCGTTCACGCCGCTGCCCCGAAATCGAGTTTGCCCATGTCTACCGGTCGGTCCTTCATGCCGCTGCCTTGAAACCGAGTTTGCCCTTGTCTACCAACAGGGTGCGGTTCGCGTATTCGGCGGCCTGGGCGTCATGGGTCACCATGACAATGGTCTTGCCGTGCTCCTTGTTGAGTATCTGCAAGAGCTTCAGGATTTCGTCGGCCGTCTCACGGTCCAGGTCGCCCGTCGGCTCGTCGCACAACAAAAGCGTCGGGTCGGAGACGATCGCCCGGGCGATGGCGACGCGTTGCTCCTGGCCGCCCGAGAGCTCGCGCGGATAGTGTTTGGCGCGGTCGGCGAGGCCGACGATGTCGAGCGCAATCGCCGCGCGTTCGGCGCGCTCCTTGCTGCTGAAGCGGGTCAACAGCAGCGGCAGCTCGACGTTTTTCTGCGCGGTGAGCACGGGCAGCAGGTTGTAGAACTGAAAGATGAAACCGACGTGGGTCGCACGCCAGTGCGAAAGCTGGCTGTTTGACATCGACGACAGCTCCGCATCACCGACGACGACCGTGCCGGCGTCGGGTTTGTCCAGGCCCCCCAGCAGGTTCAGCAGCGTCGTCTTACCCGAGCCCGAGGGGCCCATGATCGCAATGAAATCGCCTTCCGGTATCTCGACGTCGATGTCGTGCAGGACCTCGACGCGCTCCTTGCCCTTCTGGTACACGCGGCTGACGCCTTGAAGTTTGGCCAGTGGCTTGGACATGATCGAATTCCTTCGTCAGTAAACCCGGTTGTCGGAGGTGCGTCCGGCTGCGGGGTTATGGTTCATTCGGGGTCATAGTTCAGTCGGTTGGTTCAGTCGGTTCTTATCGCCTGGCCGGCGTTGAGCGGCGCGTCGGCGGACCGGACGATTGTATCGCCTGGGGCGAGCCCGTTCACCACCAATACCCGCGGCCGGTCGGCGGGACCGCCGATCGTCACCGAGCGGCGCTCCACGCTGCCGTTTCGGACCAGCCAGACGAAGTCGCCGCCGGCATCGGCGCGCAGGGCTTCACCGGCGATCAGCACACCCTCGATCCCGTCCCCGACGTCCTCGGGTGCCTCCACACCGAGAAACGCGACTTTGACGCCCATGTCCCTGAGTATGCGCTCGTCGCGTTCGAGAAAACCGATCCGAACGCGCACGGTCGCCTTTTGCCGGTCGGCGGTCGGCACGATCGCGATGACCTCGGCCGGAATACGCCAGTCCGGATAGGCGTCCAGGGTGGCCGAAACCCGCTGGCCGGCTTCGACGCGTTGTATGTACGCCTCGTTGACGTCCACTTCGATTTCCAGCGAGTCCGTGTCGATGATCGTACAGATGCCGGTGCGGGTGAATCCGCCGCCGGCCGACACCGGTGAGATCATCTCACCGGGCTGGGCGTTTTTCGATACGACCATGCCGGCGAACGGCGCCCGGATCGTCATGTTCGACAAGGCATCGAGGGCGAGCGCCACGCTGCGCTCGGCAACGACGACGTTTTCGCGGCCGGTGTCGAGCCTGGCCGCGAGCTCGTCGTAACGGGCAACGGCCGCGTCGAGGCTGGATGCGCTGGCCAGGTCGCGCGCGGCGAGATCCCGCAGCCGGTTGCGTTCCAGGCGCGCGTTACGCAGTTGCGCTTCGACCTCGACCAGGGCCGCCCGCGCCGAATCGACCTGCGCGCGGGCCAAAGACAGTTGTGCCTGCTCGGTGGTGTCGTCCAGCAGGGCGACGACCTGGTCTTTTTCGACCCGCATGCCTTCCTCGATCAGGACTTCCCTGACCTTGCCCGTGACCTTGGAGGACACCGTGGTCTGGCGGCGGGCGACGACGTAACCCGAGGCATCGAGCACGCTGCTCGCCGCCGCGGCGCTGGGCGGCTGGCGGGCCGTATCGGTTTCGACCGTCACCGCGGCGCTGCCGGTGCCGAGCACCAGCCACGCGCCAATTGCGCCGACTGCGACGACGCCCGTCGCGATCGGCCACAACCGACGGCTTGTCGCCGCCGCCGGTGCGCTGCGGTCGATCTTGAGCTGGCTGATGCGGTCGGACGGATCGGCCACGTCGTGCTCCCCGGTGCTTGTGCGGTGGCGGACTGTTACTGGCAGAATGGCGGCCCGCAAGTGCCGGCGAGCTGCCAACATAATCGCCTGTAATCGCCAAGTATAACCGCTGAATACCGTCTCCGAATGCCTCCATCGAAGCCCGTTTCCCGCCTGACCGCCGCGGAAAGACTCAATTTCCTGCTGACCAATCGCATCCCGAGGCGGGGCCTGACGCTGTTCATGGGGCGCTTCAGCAAGCTCAGGAATCCCGTCGTGCGCTGGTTGTCGATGGCGGCATGGCGGCTGTTCGCCGACGACCTGCGCCTGTTCGAGGCCAAAAAGGCCCGCTTCGACAGCCTGCACGACTGCTTCGTTCGCGAGCTGATCCCGGAGGCGCGGCCGATCGATCCCGACCCGGCGGTGCTGGCCAGTCCCTGCGACGCCGTCGTCGGCGCGTTCGGCGACATCGAGGGCCTGGAGGCCATCCAGGCCAAGGGTTTTCCGTATACGATCGACGATCTGGTGGGGGATGCCGAGACGGCGGCCCGTTACCGCAACGGGCGTTTCGTGACCTTGAGGCTCAAATCCAGCATGTATCACCGCTTTCACGCGCCCGCGGCGGGGCGGGTGCGGGGGCTTTGTTACATCTCCGGCGATACCTGGAACGTGAATCCCGCGACGCTCAAGGTCGTGGAGCGCTTGTATTGCAAGAACGAGCGGGTTGCCCTGGAGCTCGATCTCGACGACTTCGACGAGCCGGTGATGCTCGTTGCGGTTGCCGCGGTACTGGTGGCGAGTGTCCGGCTACACGGTCTCGAGCAGGCGCTGAATCTGCGCTACCGCGGCCCGAACCGGATCGATCTGGACGGGGCTTATCGCCGCGGCGAGCAGGTGGGTTACTTCGAGCATGGCTCGACCATCGTCATGCTGACTTCGAAGCGTTTTCGCGCCTGCGACGGGCTTGCGAGCGGCGGAATCATTCGCATGGGACAGCGTTTGCTCGAGCTTTCGGCGAATACCGGTGCCGGATAGCTTCGTCTCCGCATGCCGGCAGTGGCCGGTTTGTCACATAAACGTAAGATACCGGTCACAAACTAGGCGCGGGTGACCATGCCCGGATGTACCCTCCATGCCTTTGGCGCCACCGTAGAGACATCTAATGAGCAATGACACGACCGCCCCGGTCGCGAAAACCCCCGGCTTTTTCGAGGAACTCCGGATCCAGCGCTGGGACGACCACCGGTACTACCATCACAGCAGGATCAACCAGTCGCTGCACCTGCTGAGCGCAACCTGCTTTCTGACGACTTACGCGCTGCTGCTCGTCAATCCCAGCGCCGCGGCAATCCTGGGCTGGGTGTTTGCGATGTGGTCGCGGCAGATCGGCCATTTTTTCTTCGAGCCCAAGAGTTACGATGAGGTCAATCAGGCGACCCACGAGCACAAAGAGGAGATCAAGGTCGGTTACAACCTGTTCCGTAAACGGGTGCTGCAATCCTTGTGGGCGATCTCACCGATAGTGTTGTACATGAACCCGGCTTTCTTCGGCCTGTTCGATGCCCACACCAACTGGGACGGGTTCTTCTACAACCTGTCGATAATGTGGATCTGGCTGGCCGTCGGCGCACTGGTCTTCCGTACCGTGCATCTGTTTTTCATCCACAACGTCCAGACGGGCCTGGTATGGGCCACCAAGATCCTCACCGATCCGTTCCACGACTTCAAAATCTATTTCAAGTCGCCGATGTACCTGATGAAAGGTGAGTTGATCGACCCGATGACCCACATTCACCATGGCCTGGAGCCGGATGAGGACGATGAACACGACGAGCCCGCGATGGCTTGATCGGTAAGGCCTGGCTGACCGTCGGATCCTGATCGGCGGCTGCCGTTCAGGTCCTACCGTTCAGGTCCTACCGGTCGGGTTCTACCGGTCGGGTTCTAGCGGTCAGGCCCTAGGGTCTGCCGCCTGTCGCGCCCGTGCCCGTTTGTCGGACACGGGCGCCGTATTTTCGGGCGTCGGTGACAGCCTCCGGCTCAAACGGGCGGCGATCAGTTCCTTCAAGACCTGGCGGCGAATCGTCTTGTTGCTTGCCTCGGGGATGGGCTCCCACCAGCCGTCGGCCAACATCGTTTGGGCGGCTTTGACGAAACGTTTGACCACGGCTTCGAAATCGCCGTCGTCGTAATTGTGGCTGAAAATCAATCGGCCGGTTCCGACCCAACTCAGCGCCAGCCCCTCGGCGCGCAGATAGTACTGGAACATCCAGTTGTAACGGCTGACGACGGTATAGGTCAGAATCCAGATCGACGACAGGTTGTGCACGCGCACCGGCAGATTGTGCTCCGACAGCTCGTCGTTCAGGTGCAGCGCGCGCTCGTTCCACAGCGCGTCCGCCGCGTCGGTCTCGCTTGCGAACTCGTCGGTCAGGGCAAAACGCAGGAACTCGTTCATTGTCGCCATGACATACGGATGCGAGTTGAACGTGCCGCGCGCAAAACAAATGTCGGTCGGCCGTTCGGCCCGGTAGCGTTTCATCAGATCGGCGCGGCCGCACAACACGCCGACCGGCAGCCCGCCGCCCAGCGTTTTGCCGTAAGTGACCATGTCGGCGTTGACGCCGAAGTAAGCCTGCGCGCCCTTGAGGCCGAGCCGGAATCCGACGAAGACCTCATCGAAGATCAGCACGATACCGCGCGCGGTACAAACTTCGCGCAGCGCCCCGAGCCATTCGGCATAAGCCTCGCGGTCGAAATTCGCGGTCCGGTCGCTCGCGAGCAGCATCGCATCGCTGCCGGCGCCGGCATTCGGATGTAATGCCTGCAGCGGATTGACGAGCACGCAGGCGATGTCCTTGCGAGTGCGTAACACGTCCAGCGTCTGCTCGCTCATTTCCTTGAGCGTGTAAACGTCTTTCGACGGGCGCTGATTGCCGACACCCGGCTGCACGCCGTCCCACCAGCCGTGGTAGGCGCCGCAGAACAATACGATCTGCGAACGGCGGGTGTGATAACGCGCGAGGCGCACGGCCTGCATGACCGCCTCGGTACCCGACATGTGGAACGAGACCTCGTCGAGCCCCGAGACCTCGGTCAGCATGGCCACGTTTTCGGCGACCACCGGGTGATAAGGACCGAGCGCCGGTCCGAGCTCGCGCACGCGTTCGGCGCCGCGCTCGATGCAGCCTTTGTAAAAGTCGTAGCCCAGCAGGTTGACGCCGTAGGAACCCGCCAGGTCATAGGACCAGTTGCCGTCCAGGTCGCGAATCCGCACCCCGTCCGTTGCATCGGCGAACGCGCCGACCTGGAAGTTACGCATCGCGAAACTGCGAAACTGGAACGGCACCCGGTAAGCGTTCGTGAACTGCATGTCGGATACGGCCGGCTCCAGCGCCGCCGTCCGTTCGCGACCGTCCGGGGACATCGCATCGAGACGCTGTTTCAGTGCGGCGAGACCGGCCTTGCGCCTGGCCACGACCTCGGCCGGCGCGTTGTCGCAGCGGAATACCGCGTCATCGGTGTATTCGTGGAACGGCACGAGCTTGGCGAGCGCGCGCGAGATCCGGGCATGGCCGCGCAGGGACGGGTGTTTGGCCCGCGACAGCGCCAGACGGGCGCGCAGTTTGACGGCGAACAGCAAAAAAGCGCCGATCCCGCCGGCAATGAGGATGATGTCGAGTCCCATCGGTTCCCATGCGGCATGACAGAGCCGCAAAATTCGCTTGTGAACCGATAGTTTACACGCAAGTATTACGTCGATATTACGGCGAAAGGCCGCCGGATTCGTTTTCGTGTCGGCGTTTTTGAACACACGGGGCGTCATTGACGGCGGCCGTTTCGGACAAACTCGGCGAACATGGTTCGGAACAAATCCGGTACCCTCCTGCCTGGATCGACTACCTGCCAGAGGTTCGCGGACTGCCGCTGCGCTATCCGACGCACTATCCGACCGACTCACTATCCGAAATGGGCCTTCTGAAAAACAGCTTCGAGTTCCGCCTCGATGGCGATGCGTACCGGGTCGAGCTGCGCGCCACGAGTCGGGACTGGCATTTCACCGTCTGGCGGGACGGAGACGTCGTCGCCAGACGCGACTTCGAGCCTCGGATGCAACAGCTATTCGGTCCCCACCGCATTGCCGTGCCGACGGCGGACGGCGATCTCGAGATCAGCGTCGGCAATCTCGGCTGGCGGTCCACCGGCTGTGTTGTAGAGCGTAACGGCGAGCTCGTCTATCGATCGCACGACAAGCCTTTCAAGGCGCCGAAACGCGGGCAGGCGCTGTTCCGTTGGCTCGACGATCAGACGGCGGAAAGCGGCGGTCCGAAGACACCGGACGTACTCGAAAGGGAACGGCGAGCGAAAGAGATACGCCCGGCGATCTATACGGACATCGCATTGGGCGTGGTTTTCTTCTTCGTCGCGCGTGAGTTCGGCCTGGTCACGGCGGCATTGACGGGTGCCGCGGCCACGGTGTCGTTGGCTGTGATCCAGCCGCTCGTGAAGAAGAACCTGCTCGGCGGCTTTGCCGTGTTCGGCGTTGCAATGGCGCTCGTTGCCGCCGGTCTTGCAGCCGTGTTTCAGGACGACACTTTCGTCAAGCTCCGCGGCTCGATCGTGGCCGGAATCGGCGCGACCAGTTTTCTGGTCGATGGCCTCCTCGGCGGACGGTACCTCGGCAAGCGCCTGGTGCGCTACCTGGAGGGTAGCTTCAGCATTCGGCCGCAGCGTGCCGCATTCGCATCCGCGGCGGGCGCCTTGCTCGTCATCCTGATCGAGTTGCCGCTCGTCTTCCTGCTGACGACCGACCAGTGGATCTGGTACAACAGCTTTCTCGACACTCTCGTTGCCATCCCGGTCGTGCTCGGCTGCTTCTGGGTGGCGAGCGATCGGCGGCCGTCGAGTTGAGAATCTAACGAAACCTGTCTGCCGTCACCGCCGGACGGCCGATCCTGTTATGCTCGCGCCGTTGCGGTACGGATGAGCATCATGCGAGTTGCGATCATCGGTGGCACGGGTTTCGTCGGCGGCTATCTCGTAGACGCGCTGATCGACGCAGGTCACGAGCCGTCGGTGCTGGTTCGCGCCGGTAGTGAACCCAAGCTCCGGCAACCTGCGAAGGTCCATGCCGTATCGGGTGACTTGGCCTCGCCGCGCGGTATTGGCGAAGTCCTCGAAGGCTGCGACGCGGCGATCTACAACATCGGGATACTGCGCGAGTTCGCAAGCAAGGGAGTCACCTTCGAGAAGCTGCAGCATCGCGGCGTTGTGAGAGTCATCGAGGGCGCGAAAGAGGCGGGCATCTCGCGTTTCCTGCTGATGAGCGCCAACGGCGTCAAGGAGCCGGGCACGCCTTACCAGGTCAGCAAACACCGGGCGGAGCGAGCGCTCCAAATGAGCGGCCTGGACTTCACGATCTTCCGGCCGTCGGTCATCTTCGGCGATCCGCGCGGCACGATCGAGTTCGCTACTCAGCTCTACCGCGACATGGTGGTGCCGCCGGTGCCGGCCATCGGTTTTTACACCGGGTCCGGCGCCTCGAGGGGTGAGGTCCTGATGTCGCCCGTGTTCGTCGAGGACGTCGCGCGGGCTTTCGTCGTCGCGCTGGAAGACGAATCGACCATAGGCCGGACTTACGAGCTCGGCGGTCCCGAGACCCTGTCCTGGACCGACATGCTCGGGCGCGTGGCCGAAGCGGCAGGCAAGCGCAAGCGGGTTCTGCCGATGCCGATCGGGACGATGAAGTTTGTCGCCGCGCTCTTCGACTGGCTGCCGCCGTTTCCGGTAACGCGGGATCAGTTGACGATGCTGGCCGAGGGCAATACGGCTGACCCGTCGGCGCTGGAGCCACTGATCGGCCGCCCGCCGCAAGCCTTCTCCGTCGAATCGCTCGGTTATCTGTCGCGCTGATTGCGCAGATCCTGTTCGCTATCTCGTCATCTCGCCGGCATCGGCCGGCAACCGCCTGAGCGACGTCACGGTCGAGGTGGACTGTCCTCGTTCACGACCGTCCGTTTACGTCGAGCACGGCGAGTAGAAACTCGCGAAACGTCTCCACCGATGCCGGATCGACGATGTTGATACCGCGCACGCCCGTCAGCGTCGTGACCAGATCGATGGCCGCCGTCGTGTTCGTCGCGGGCCCGGTGACGAGATCCGCCGCGACGGTGCAAAGGCAGCCTGGCCTGCCGCAGGCCAAATCGAAACAATTTAGAAATCTTTTATAAACATAATCTTAATGGGCCTGTAAGTCCGGCGTCATGCCGTTTCGAAAAAATTACGGGCTGCCGTCGGCTGGCGGCAGCCAACATTTAAAGAACAACCTTAAGGAGCCTCCCATGTCCAAGAACAAGACTGGGATGACGCTCGCGCTTGCGGTCGTCATTCCGTTCATGCTGGTTGCCTGCGAAGGTGACGACGGTGCCCAGGGGCCCGCAGGTCCGGCCGGCCCGGCGGGTCCCGACGGGCCCGCGGGTTCGACAGGACCCGGCGGAAACGACGGCGCCAATTCCATCGTCGTGCAGACCATGCTGGCGGCCGGTAATGCCAACTGCCCCAACGGCGGTACGCAGATCGACTCCGGCGCCGACATTGACGGCGACAGCGTGCTCGACCCGGATGAGATCACCGACACTTCGTTCGTCTGCAACAATCCGGCACAGCGGGTGTTCAATCGCATCTCGTCGTTTCCGGTTTGTTCGCAAATCGACGCCGCCTGCAACGACGGTACTGAGACCGTCGCCGAAATCGTCGCCGCCAGCAGTGACGGCAGGACCCTGGTTTACACCGATGGCGAAACCGACTCGATCGGCTTTGCCGACATCAGCGACCCGGCCAGTCCGACCGGACTCGGTGTGCTGGACGTAGGCGGCGAATCGACGTCGGTGGCGGTCGCAGGCGGCCGTGCGCTGGTCGGCGTCAATACCTCACCGGATTTCGACAATCCGTCGGGTAACCTCGTGGTCGTCGATATCGCAACCCAGACCATCGAGGCGACAATTGACGTCGGCGGTCAGCCGGACTCGATCGCGGTCAGTCCCGACCAAAACTGGCTTGCCGTCGTCATCGAGAACGAGCGCGACGAAGACGAGAACGACGGCGATATCGCCAACTTCCCGCAGGCGCCGGCCGGTTTTCTGTGGGTCATCGACATCTCGGGCCCGGTCGGCGGCTGGGCGCCGGTTGCGGTGAACCTGACGAGCCTTGCGGCGGTTGCGGCGGGCGATCCGGAACCCGAGTACGTGGATATCAACGAGCAAAACGTTGCCGTCGTCACCTTGCAGGAGAACAATCATCTCGTGCTGGTCGATCTGGCCACCGCCACCGTGATCAACGACTTCACGGCTGGCGCCGTCAATCTGACGCAGATCGATGCCACCGAGGAGGACCCGGCCATCATCTCGCAGACCGAGATGCAGATGGCCGTGCCGCGTGAGCCGGACGGTGTCGCCTGGATCACGGACGAGTTGTTCGCGACCGCCGACGAAGGCGACTACCTGGGCGGCAGCCGCGGCTTCACGATCTTCAACACGTCGGGTGACGTCGTCTACACCAGCGGCAACAGCCTGGATCATCTCGCGGTACGATACGGTCACTACCCGGATGGGCGCTCGGGCAACAAGGGTAACGAGCCCGAGAACGCGGAGTTCGGCAACTACGGCGGCGACAAGATCCTGGTGATCGCCTCCGAGCGTTCCAGCCTGCTGTTCGTCTACGACGTGTCGGATCCGGTGAATCCGGTGCTCAAGCAGACGCTGCCGGCAGCGCTGGGGCCTGAAGGCATGCTCGCCGTGACTTCGCGCAACCTGCTGGTGGCAGCCAGCGAGGAAGACAATCGCGGCGACAAGTTCCGCTCGGCGCTGAACATCTACCGATATGAGCTCGCGAATCAGAGCTACCCGACCATCGTCTCCGCCGACCGGATGGACGGTACGCCGATTCCGTGGAGTGCCATGTCCGGACTGGCGGCCGACGCCGGATCGCCGGGCATGTTGTACGCCGTCGAAGACAGCGCCTACGGCTCGAGCCGGATCTTCGGTATCGACATCACCAAGGCGCCGGCCGAGTTGGTCACCGAGATCACGATCAAGGACACCAACGACGTCTTTGCCGCCGTCCCGACCGACGACGTGGGCGACGACAACGAAGTGTTCAGTTCGGCGGACCTGGCGGCCATGATCAACGCCGACGGGACCGTCAACCTCGATCCCGAGGGAATTGCGGTGGCCAGCGCCGGCGGCTTCTGGATTGCGTCGGAAGGTTCCGGCACGGTCAGCGATGCGGTCAACCGGCCGGTCGAGAAGCTGAACTTCATCTTCAAGACCGACGCCGACGGCGTCATCGAGGCGGTCGTGACTTTGCCGGAGGCCCTGAACGCCGCGCAGCTTCGCTTCGGTTTCGAAGGGATCGCCGAGTACAACGGCTCCGGCTACGTCGCCTTCCAGCGTGTCTGGCCGGATGCGGACGGTGGCACCGACCCCGGTGCGCGCATCGGCGCTTACGACCTGACGGCCGGTACCTGGAGCTTTTTCTTCTATCCGCTGGACGCACCGGAATCGCAGAACGGCGGCTGGGTCGGCCTGTCGGACCTGACCTCGCTGGGCGACGGTCGCTTCCTGGTCGTCGAACGCGACAACCAGGGCGGGCCGGATGCCGCGGTCAAGCGTCTGTACACGTTCGACGTGAACGGCGTTGCCGACGGCGGCACCTTGACCAAGACCCTGGTGCGCGATCTGGTCGTCGAAGGCGACCTGACCGCGACCGGCGGCCTGGTGGCCGAGAAGATCGAAGGTTCAGCCGTAACCGCCGGCGGCGACGTCTACATTATCAACGACAACGACGGTGTGGACGACAACTCGGGTGAGACCAATCTGATCAACCTGGGTGACATCCTGTGATCTGATGCGTGTTACCCGCGGAAAACGGAAGGGCCGGCGCAAGCCGGCCCTTTCATAGTCGGAGTTGACGAACAGGCCGCGACCGGTCGCCGCTTACACCCAGTTTTCAACCCTGAGCCCCGGAACTCGCTCAAACTCTTCTCTGTTATTCGTAATCAGGATCAAGCCGGTTGCCCTTGCGTGACCTGCAATCATCATGTCATAGGGACCGATGGGTTTTCCGGAGCGGTATAGCTCGGCCCTTAGTTGACCGAAATGTTCGGCTGCGTGGGCCTCGAACGGAGCAACTTCCAGGCGTGCGACCAAGCCTTCGATATCCGCCAGATTCCGTTCAGCTTGAGCAGAACGCTCTGCTTCGTAGACCAACTCACCGAGCGTAACGGCTGAAATGCACATCTGGTTTTCGTGTTGCTTGAAGGCCTGGCGAACTTGCTCGGGACGGTTCTTGATCGTGTAGATAAGGATATACCCCCTGCATTGAGCTTCTCGAGCGCCATATTTGGGCCTTGTTTCGCGCTTAACAGGGATTAGTCGCGTACTGGTGGCAGAGGCCCTGAATGTCGCGTCGCGCTTTAAGCTAAGTGCCATTGGCACCAAATCGGTTCTCATACCCAGGATATCCTCGATTTCCAGGCACAAGTCGGCCTTTTTATCCTTGCAAATCTGGACTAAAGATCCATAATTGCAAGGATGATAAGTCGCCGCCTTCAACCACGATTGATCGAATTGATCGAGGAATACCCGGCCGTCGCGTTGCTCGGTCCACGCCAGGTGGGGAAGACCACGCTGGCGCTGGAGATGGCCGAGGCGCTAAAACCCGCCATCTATCTGGATCTGGAGTCGCGCGGCGATCGAGCAAAACTCGCAGATGCAGAACTCTACCTAAGGGATCACGAAGACAAGTTGGTGGTTCTCGATGAGGTTCATCGTGTGCCGGAATTGTTCCAGAGCCTCCGCGGACTCATCGACAAAGGCCGTCGCCGGGGAAGGCGGACACGGCGCTTCCTGTTGCTCGGATCGGCGTCCATGGACCTGCTTCAACAATCGGGTGAAACCCTGGCTGGCCGGATCGCCTATGTGGAGCTTCCGCCTTTCGATGTGTTGGAGGTCGACAAAGAAGATATCGACAAGTTGTGGGCTCGCGGCGGATTTCCGGACAGCTTTCTTGCTCGCGATGACGGTCGAAGCCTGCGCTGGCGCCAGAACTTCGTCCGTACGTACCTGGAACGCGACGTGCCGCAGCTCGGTCCGCGTATACCCGCTGAAACGCTACGACGGTTTTGGGTAATGCTTGCACACACGCAAGGCGGTCTATTGAATGCCGCATCGCTTGCGCGGGGCTTGGATGTCGATGGAAAGACCATCGCCAAATACCTCGATCTACTGGTGGATTTGCTGCTTGTGAGGCGGCTTGCACCCTGGCACCGCAACGTCGGCAAACGCCTCGTCAAATCGCCAAAAGTCTACGTTAGAGACAGCGGAGTGACGCACGCTTTGCTTGGCCTGGGAAACAAGGAGGACGTGCTGAGTCACCCGGTGACAGGGCAAAGTTGGGAAGGATTCGTGATTGAAAATCTGGTTAACGCCGCACCTGCAGACACGGCCGCCAGTTTCTATCGCGCGTCGGGAGGAGCGGAGGTGGACCTGGTGCTGGTGTTACCTGGGCGTCGACCCTGGGCTATCGAGATCAAGCGCAGCCTCGAGCCGAAACTGACGAAAGGGTTTCACCATGCGTGTGCCGACATAAACCCGGAAGCGAAGTTCGTTGTCTATTCGGGAACCGAGCGATTCCGGGTGGCAGACGATGTCGAGGCCATCCACGTGTGTGACCTTGCGCGCGAGTTGACCCGGCACGCTATATAGGGTCACCTAGCGAATTGAGGTCGATAAAACAGGCACGTAGACTGTGCTGCACAGTTTCTGTGAAAAGTAAGTCATGGCTAAAACGAAGGTAACAATCTCGATCGACTCGAAGCTGGCACACGAGGCCAAGGTGTTGGCCGCGAAGCGCGGCATGTCGTTGAGCCGGCTGGTTGCGGAGCGGATCGAGATGCTGGTGGGTGACGAACGGCGGTATACGGCGGCGAAGCGCCGGGCGATCAGGCACATGGAAGAGGGTATTGCGTCGGGTTGGCAAAAACCCGCCAGTCGAGACCTGTTGTATTAGCCTTGATGGGAGCGGCGTCCCGCCGCGATTCAGTCTCAATCGCGCCAAGATGGCGCTCCCACGGTTGCCACTTCAAAGCTAACCCGCTTTTTGAGACCGCTTCTTGTGGTATTCCGATCAGCCCTGCCTACCGGAGAAGGATGATTGCTTGCGCACGAAGCTTAGCTGAATCAGCTACTCAACCACTCCGACTTCGACGGTCTTGCCGTAGCGCCTAACCGACAATCCCGTGTCCCTTTCCAGAAACGCAATAAACGACTGCGGATCGTGCGCATCGAAGGTCGCCGTAATCCGCCGCGTCGCTGCGTCCTCAACGACGATCTGCAGCGCGTTGTAGCGATTGAACTCTGCCGCGACATCGCTCAAAGAATCCTCACGAAACACCAGGCGTTGCTCGCGCCAAGCCGTGCGCTTTTCGAGGTCGGGCGCTTCGACCTGCGCGATCTCTCCGGACGCATTCGAGATCGCCTCCTGACCCGCCGACAGGCGAACCGGCCCCGTTGGCGACGTGATCACTGGCACAGTGGCTGCTTGTGCCACGCTGACTTCCCCTTCAACGACCGTGACTTGCACCTGACCGTCGTGCCGGTACACATTAAAGGCCGTGCCGACGGCTTCCACGATCACGCCGCCGGCGGTAACGCGGAACGGTCGGGCGGGATCCTTGACGACCTCGAACATGGCTTCACCCGACAACAAGGCCAGCTCCCGTGACGAAGCGGTCATCTCGACTTCCAGGGCCGATTGCGTGTTGAGATGCACAATCGATCCGTCGGAGAGCGTAAACAAAGTCTGCTGCCCGGTGCCGGTCTCGTAGTGTATGGGGCCATCGTGCCGGCCGCTGAAAAAAACGAATGCAACGATCGCCATTGTCGCCGCCAGCCCCGAGACCCAGGTCGCATGCAGCCACCGCCGCCGCTGACCGGATAAGGCCGGTTCTGGCGACGCCGGCTTACTCAAGGTCACTACATTGTCCCCGGCTTCCACCAACAACTGGTCAACGACAACCTGCTCATCGGCATCGATCCCGTCGAGTTCTCGCCACACGGCGCTCGCCAACAGGAACTCATCAATATGCGCGGGCGAAGCTTTGAGCCACGCAAGCAATCGCTCACGCGTGACCCAATCCAAAGCACCATCCTCGAGTGTGAGCACCCAGTCTGCGGCTTCCGCCTGAATCGCCTGCCGGGCGTTGTCGTAACTGCCCGTCATGACGATTGTCCTTTATCGAGAATGCCGTACTCACGACACCAGGCCACGGCTTTGAGCAAATGCTTCTTGACGGTGTGTTCCGA
Organism: Woeseiaceae bacterium; assembly: GCA_028279985.1. Taxonomy (GTDB): domain Bacteria; phylum Pseudomonadota; class Gammaproteobacteria; order Steroidobacterales; family Woeseiaceae; genus UBA1847. Next base: position 86,822 of record JANQMR010000011.1, on the reverse strand, counting down.
GATATCGAGCTTGTCGGCGATCTCCTGGCGCGACAGGCCGTCGCGTTTCCTTAAAACCAGAACGGCCTGGGTTTTCGCCGGCAGCCGGCGAATAGCGCGCTCAAGCGCCTTGATGTGCTGTCGCCGTTCGATGAGATCGTCGGGCGTGTCGATGACGTCGCGTTGCATGGCGGGATCGGCCAGGCGTTCCGGGAGCTCGGCCTGCGCTTTTTCCTTCAAGCCCAATTCGCGCAATACATTGACTGCCACCCGGTACACATAGGCGTGTGGGTGCTGCACGGCATCGACGTGATTCATGCGCAAGAGCCGCAAGTAGGTCTCCTGGGCGACGTCGGCGGCTTCAATTGGCCGGCCGCGCAGGCGGCTCACTAGGTAGCGATGCAGCTCCTCGTGGTATTGATCGAAGATCCGGTTGACGAATTGTCGATTGGCCTTTTTCACGCGTTGATCGCGGTTTTCCGCAGCTTCAGGGGACAGGGCTCCATCAACCTAAGAGTGTCAGCCGGTCAAAGTGGGGTATGGCTCTGACGAACATTGGCAAAAGGCCGGTTCTATTACGGTCTTGTGTACCCCACTTAAGGCTGGCGGACCTCTTACCCCCAAACAATCAGCACTTTGCGCTAAGTTTACGGGGAGAAACCCATGCGTGCCATTGCTCCATCTTCGATCCTTGCCGTGCTGCTGAGCAGCTCCGTCCTCGCCGACGTCGAGTTCGACATCCCGTCGCAACCCGTAGGCGATGCCTTGAACCAGTTTGCCGAGCAGTCGGGCTTGCAGGTCGTGATTTACGCGGCCGATGCCGAGGGCGTCGAGACCGAGGCGGTGCAGGGAACCTTCGACGAGCCGACCGAGGCGCTAGACGTGCTGCTGTCCGCTAATGGGCTGGAGTACGCTTTCATCAATGATCGGACTGTGAGCGTCAGTGCGACGTTCGACGAGGAGCGGGGTGACAGTGACTCAAAAAACTCCCAACCGATGCCGGCGCTGATGACGCAGAACACGATCCCGACGCCGGCGAGCGAGAATCAGGAAGCGAATGAGGATTCGGCTGCGGATGAAACTGACGGTGAACCGCGCTCCGAACGAGGAATGCCCGAGATCATCGTTACAGGGAGATCTACGAATGTGGACATTCGCCGCAGCGTAGACGACATCCAACCGTATGTAGTATTTGGCTCGCACGAGTTAGAAAACTCGCAGGCGGTGAATCTCGAGAACTTCTTGCAATCGAGACTCCCGATGAATGCATCGGCGTCACCTAACACCGTGCGGCAGTTTGGAGATTCTGATGCCGAGTTGCACGGGACAAACATAAATTTGCGAGGGCTGGGTAGTAACCAAACGCTGATTCTGGTCAACGGTCGTCGGATGGCCGGCATAAGCTGTTGCGGAACAATTCTGCAACCGGACATCAACTCCATTCCGATTGGGTCTATCGAGAGGATCGAAGTGCTGCCCACAACGGCGGGTGGAATCTACGGCGCCAGCGCAAATGGCGGCGTCATCAATATTGTTCTGAAGCGGAACTACACTGGCGGCGAACTCATCGCGAGGTATTCCGATGTCGTCGACGGCGGCGCCATGACGCGGTCGATCGAGGGTAATGTCGGTTTCAGTCTTTTTCGCGGCACAACCGACGTTCTCGTGTCGGCGAGTATTGCGGATGCTGGAGATCCATTGCTCCAGGGCGACCGGCATTTCGCCGAACGAGCTCGTGCTCTGGCGGCACTAAACAACGCAGAGGCGTTCTCACAAAGTTTCCTGCCGCCTATTGGTGTTACGACGAACATCAAGAGCTTGGCGGGTGAGCTCGTGCTGGACCCGGAGTACGGCGGGCTTAGCCTGAATAGCACTTTTACACATGTACCGCCTGGATACGGCGGCGTTGCGAGCGATAGTGGTACGGCGCTAGTTGCAAATGCGGGTCAGTATAACCTCGATGTTCCGAACGACCTTAACGGACTCAAGAGCAGCTTGTGGGATGGGCCCATCTCGGAGTCAATCTCATTGAATGTACATAGCTCTCTGAATGACGCGGTAGAGCTGTTTCTCGAGTCACACTACGCAAAGAACGAGAAGCACCGAGTCAGTGGTCTGATACTAGTGTCCTCAGTTTTTCTCGACGCAAACGCGCCGACCAATCCGTTTCAGCAGCCTGTATTCGTAGCGATACCGACGCCACAGCTAACGAGCGCCACTTCCAGCAAGTCCGAGAATCTGAGAGTAAGCGGGGGCGTCATAACAAGATTGCCGGGAAACTGGGCGGCTGTCCTGGATTATACGTGGGGCCGGTCGCGGCTACAGAGTGTTTCGGACGGCGCTCGGATCGACTTCTCCGGGCGAAACAGTCTGAGAACCGGGTTGCCTTCCGGAGACGGACGCCCTGTTCTTGACGCGCTGCAAGAGAGCAACACACACCCTCTTGACTTTGGACCGTACGAAATGCCGCTGGGGCATAAACAAATAGGTCCTGCAGACTCAACTACCAAAGACTTGTCGTTCCGTCTGGCGGGTCCTGTTGCAACGCTCCCGGCCGGGCCTCTCAATATCTCGATGAGTTTGGCACGCAACGAAAGCGAAACAAAGGACTCGTTTGTTACCGAGCTTAGCACGTTTGATCGAACGCCTTTGTATAGTCTGCACCGGGCGCTGTCGAACCGGGTCGATACGGCGTATGCGGAAGCGACAATCCCACTTATTTCCGAAGCAAGCGCATTGAGCTACGTTCACTCGCTTGACATACAGGCGTCGGTACGAAGTGATCGCTACAAGACCTCTGCTCCGCCAAACGATTCATTCTCCGCCTTGTACTATTCGTCAAAGAACGATTTTCCCAACGTACAGTACGTGAGCACCGATTTCAGGTCGACCGAATCGACTCTGGGTTTTCGATACATGCCGAAAAAGAGCCTTACTATTCGTGCCAGCGCGGGTACCGGATACCTTCCACCGTGCTTCACTTGCATTAGTTCGACGACCACTCTGTGGCAACACGGACCGCTTTACCCGGACCCGAAACGCGGCGGCTTAACCGGTCCCTTTATTGGAGGAGAAGGCAGCTTTGAGTTTGTATACGGCGGGCGGTCGGACGTTTTGCCAGAGAACTCGGAGAGCTGGTCCGCCGGAATAATCTACGCACCGGAGAGTTTCCGCGGGCTGCGGTTGTCTGTCGATTTCGTTCGGATCGACAAGGTGAACGAGATAGGAACGGTCAGCGCGGCGTTCGTACTCGCCAACGAAGATGGCCTGTTTGCGAACAGAGTTGATCGCGAGCCTCTGTCCGATGCCGATGCGGCGCTGGGCTACACCGGTGGGCGTGTAACCCGGTTAGATACGACAAGTGTAAATCTGGCCCATACATCGCTTGAGGCCTACGATTTCCAAATAAACTACCGCATAGCCACCGATCGATGGGGTGAGTTTAATGCCTATGCCGTCGGTACCTGGACAAGGTCTTTCTATCAGCAGGTGTCCCCGGAGTTACCGGAAAAAGACATCGTTGGGCTGGCCGATGGTCCGCTGGAGTGGCGTGGAAACTTAGGAGTAGATTGGAGTAAGGGCCCATGGAAGATAGGTTGGAACGCTCAGTATTACGACGGCTACAACGTAGCTGGTCGATTTGATAGCGAGGCTGTGGCGGCCCGGAAATCTCTGGTGCAGGGTGCATCGACAATTCCGAGTCAGACGTATCATGACATTATCGCCGTGTATCGGTTTGCTGAATCTGAACGGTTATCGGCCGACAGTATCTTCAAAAAAATAGAGCTTTCGCTTGGAATACAGAATGTATTCGACCGGGCGCCACCGATCGTGGTGACACAGAGCCCTATCTTCGTAGAAAGCGGATTCAGCCCCTATGGAGATCCGAGAATGCGTCGCTATACAGTCGGCGCAACAATCCGCTTTTAGGCCAAGGGAGGCAGGTAGAGAAGTTAGTGGGTTGCAATCAGTATCCGTTTGGTTCCAGTGAGTCTTCCACATGAGCGATTCGAGCAATCAAGGACTACTCAATAGTGCCCTAGCCGCGATTGTTGCAGTTGTTGCGCTGGCAGGCTGTGATCAAGAGCCCGGGAATTCGACGTCTAAAACGGCCGAGATTGCCGGTGCGACGACTTCCGCCGCGGACGATGCTTGGAAAACGCTGACTTCCAGTGGGGTAGCGCCAGATAGAATCCCGGGCGAGTCCTCACTGGCGTACTTCATGCGTCAGGTAGAGACTTCCAATATTCGTCGGCGAGAGTTGGGCTTGGAGTTTTGGAGTCGATATCCGGATGATCCTCGCCGATACAAATGGCTGCTACTCACCGTTCACATGCCGCCCTACTATGCAGGCGATATCGTTACATGGTCAGAAAACGAGACGAAGCTAACGCCAAATGCTGCGCCGGTGAACACAGATTTGCTCTCCGAGTGGCGGAGAAAATACGAGGCGATGAGAGACGAGTTTTGGAATGCGCCGGAGACCACTGAGCGGGATCGTTGCATTCTATGGTTTGGCGAGCTCGAGCAGGAGTTACTGCGCATCAGTGAGAGTATGGCTCGGGGAGAAGCTGTGGAAGCATCCTCTGTTGTCGGTGATTCACTTGAGTTTTTCCGAAGATTTCCTAAGCTGCTCGACGTGCATGACACCAGTGGTTTTTTTGTCAGGGTACGTACGCTGATTGAGCTTGTGATACATACGAACCGAGAGGTCCTTGGCCTTGATACCGACGAGTCGCTATCCGCTTATCTTTCTGCGGTTGGCGAAACTGGCAATGAATTTGCACAAAAGGTCGCTGAAGAAATAACAGCGACATCAGATTTCGTTGAGTACCGACTGCCCTCTACGACGGACGAATCTGTGTTGGCGTGGGCGGCGCTGCCCGAGTTTCCGCTCAATCAGCCTGTTACCTTGGAGGAATGGGTGATTTTCTATCATGACATGGTAGTCAATACTCGAAAAAACCATGAAATCGGCGCCAGACGATTGTGGTATGAGTACCCGGATAGGAAGCAACAGCTTGAGTGGATAGTTAAGACTCAGTGGAATTCCACAACGTACGCTGAACACTTCGTCGATGCGATATGGGAACTGGCGCGAGGAAAGGTGGTGACGGATTCGGACGAGACGGCGCGGGCGGAGTGGAACCGACTTTATGCGAAACTGCGCTCTGAGTTGTGGGCCGACAAGAACATAACAGAAGAGGAACGAGGGCGTATCAGAGGTGCCGAGGTTTGGTCTCAGTTGTGGCGTGCCAGGGCTGCGTGGTTGACCAAACAAGACAAGGAGACAGTTCAGCAACTGCTGGACGACATAAACGCTCTATTTACAAATCATGATGCTGCCCACAGCGCGATAATGCCGTCATCGATAATACTGAGCCAGCATCGGGATTTCGGTCTTGATGACGATGAGCTACTCGCGTTTTTCAAGCCAATGCTGTCTCGGAAAAATGAGAGCCTTTGGCAACTGGCCGAAGCGGCGTATCGTTTGGTAGAGCTACGCACCACGCCCTTCGAGTTCGTCGCTCAAACGCTGTACGGCGAAGAGATCGACGTTGCGAAAGACTTCAGTGGAAAGATTGTTTTAGTTGATCATTGGACAACGACCTGTTCGTCGTGTATCCGTGCGATGCCGCGAATTCACGAAGCCTACGAACGATTCAAAGAAGACGGTTTCGAAGTCGTGTCTATTGTGTACGATGGCACAACGCGCCGCAGCATGGTGCGCCGAGTTGAAGAGGAGCTTGGTTTGACTTGGACGACACTTGACGGCGAAAGTCAACGAGAGGCGGTCGAACGAAAATATGGGTACAACGGTTACCCACAATACATGCTGCTGAATCGAGACGGTACTCTCCGCGCCGGCACCGGCGAGGTCGATATGGGCCGCAACCTGGAGACGCTGCTTGACGAGATGCTTGCCGCCGAGGCGGACGAGAAAGAAACAGCGACCGTTCACTGAAGCAGAAAGCTGCCGGGGAGTGTTAGAAGTTCGGTGTCAATCCTCCAATCTAGAGGAAAGGGGATTGACGAATGAGCGAGAAATTCGATTTTGAAGCGGCTCTGAAAGCGATCCAATCGGGCCAGGCAATGTCCAGGAGCCGCACGGCATCAGTGTGTCCACAGCGACGATCCCGACCATCACCGACAAGCTGATCGAAGAAGGCAGCGTGCCTTTCTGCAGCAAAGATACAGATTTGGGGCTTCCAAGAGCGAGCCGCCCGTCGGCATCCTGAGCGTTTGATCAAGCGAACACAGACTGCCAGGAATGCTCAACGTACGATCAACAAATTGCCACACCGCAAGGAATGTAGTAACGTACCTACTTCACGCGATTGCGCAATGCACGGTGGACGAAATGGCGATCAAAACCTTAACCAGCAGGGAGTTCAATCAGGACGTCAGCAAGGCCAAGCGAGCGACCCAAAAGGGGCCGGTGTTTGTAACGGATCGCGGCCGAGTCTCCCATGTCCTGCTGAGCGTCGAGGACTACCAAGCCATCACTCAAGAGCCAATGAGTATTGTTGAGATGTTGGCGATGCCCGAAGTGGCAGAGATCGAATTCGAGCCGGCTCGGGCCGGGGATCGCCTGTACCGGCCCGCGGATTTCAGCTAGCGTGGGTTATGTCCATGTTCCTGTTGGACACCAATGTCGTCTCTGAACTCAGGAAGGCGCAGATAGCCGACGCCAACGTAGTCGCCTGGGCGGAGTCCCAGTCCACGTCGTCGCTGTTTCTTTCCGTGATATCCGTACTCGAGATCGAAACGGGCATCCTGCTACTAGAGCGGCGCGATGCGGCACAGGCCGCCGTACTGCGAACCTGGCTCGACGGCTACGTTTTGCGGGCGTTTTCCGATCGGATATTGCCGGTCGATACGGCGGTCGCCAGACGGTGTGCGAGCTTGCACGTACCTGATCGGTGTGCCGATCGCGATGCATTGATCGCCGCAACGGCGCTGGTGCACGGCATGACCCTAGCCACTCGGAACGTTGATGATTTTACGCCGACCGGTGTCGAAGTTCTGGATCCATGGAAGCGTCAATAACCCTCCGGAGCTACCGGCGGGCGACGGCCGACATGCTTCACGCATCGCTCGTACAGCAGCAAGTTCATGGTCCGGGTCCCGCCTGGGGTGTATCGTATGCCCGCCATCTAAGCCGTAGAGCCCGGTGTCAGCCTGAATCGCCTCGTGTCGAGTAAATCTTCTTGATTCGCAGCTTTGGCGGGGTAGGATTTCCCCCGGCGCGGAAAGGCCGGCAACGTCAGGTGCAGAGTCAATCATGACCGGAGCAAAAGCAACTCGTGATTTCGGCGAGCTTTACGCCGCGATGCAGGCGAATGTCGCTGTTCGCGTCGCCGACGGCTGGCGAGAACCGATCCCCAACGGTACGGGGTTCCAATGCGTATACGACCGAAAGTTCGCCAAGGGCGATTGGAGCTTCCAGCAATTGCAGCGTGGTCTCTGGCTGATCACCGTCGACATGGTCGCGGAGCGCAAGCTCTTCCGTCAGCATAGTTTTGGTCGGAAACTCGTCGTAACGGCGGTACTCGATGGCGGCGTCGCGATGCATGGCTCTCATGGAGTCGACGGTCAGTTGAGCGGCGGGTTTTGTACCGTTTACGGGCTCGATCATGGCGATTGCTTCGAAACTGTCTATGAGTCGGGTCAGTGCCTGCGGTGGATGACGATTGTCCTCGATCAGCGCGACCTGTTCGAAACGATTGGGCTGCCGGCGTCCGCCGGACCCAGTGTCATTCGTGAATTTTCGGTCGGCGATATTTTAAATCCCTATCTGCATACCACCCTTTCGCCGAGCGCCTATTTCATAACGACGCAGATACTGGATTGCCGAGTCGCTCCGGCACTTCGAAGCGGTTACTTACGCGCGAAAGCACTGGAGTTCATTTGCGTTCTGTTTCAAGACTTGGATGCTCAGAGCGCATTGACTGCGACCGACGCTCCGATGTCTAAGGCGGATCAACAGAAGATTACGCTTGCGATGCAACATCTGAAAGGATCGCTTGACGACCCGCCAACCATCGCCGAGCTTGCCAACTCCGTAGGTTTGTCACGGCGGAAATTGCAGCAAGGGTTTCGTGAGGCCTATGGGACTAGCGTCGGTAGCATTCGTGACAGGTTGCGTGCGGAACTGGCTTTGGACCTGGTGTGCAACACTTCGAAATCCATGCTCGAGATCGCCCTCGAAACGGGGTATGAACACAGTCCCAGTTTCACCCGTGCGTTCAAGGTCGCCTATGGCATCTCGCCTAGGGAAATGCGGCGCATGGCGAAATACCGCAAATAACCCGGTCTTAGTTCTACGACGGCGGGCCTTCGCGCTAATTCTTGGACCTCAAATGCTAAGCACTCAATTTGCGAATGATTATCATTTGCGGCTTTTGAGGATCCTCGATGCGCACCGAAAACAAGCAATCCGATCAACTCCCTCGCGCCCGTTTCTCAGGCGCTATCGCGGCTTCGCTTTCCTTCGCGGCCATTGCCGCTGTGACTGGCGGCGCGGCACCGGCCGTTGCGCAGCAGGATGACGAGTTCGCTGCCATCGACACGATAACCGTCGTCGGCCGCGGTCAGGAGACGACGCAGCGCGACGCTCCGAGGAGCGTTCAGGTATTCGACCCCGAGTTCCTGGCGGCTGTCGCGGCCGTCGATATCTCAGACATCGTTCGCTTCGTGCCGCTGGCGTCGACGCGGTACTCCGAAGTCGGCTTTTTGGCCGACGCTTATTCCGTGCGTGGATTCTCTATTACTCAAGTGATCAACAGCGCCCGTCTCAATACGTCCAACTTTCCGCTGGATACAGCGGTCATGGAGCGTGTCGAAGTATTAATGGGTCCGGCATCCGTCTTATACGGCTCCATGCAGCCTGGCGCTGTCGTCAACATCGTCACGAAGACGCCCTTGGACGAAGCCCATCTGGACATCGGACTCGAAGTCGGCAGATTCGATCATCAACGTTATATGCTCGATGCCGGCGGTCCTTTGGGCGAAGCTGTCAGAGCAAGACTCAACGTCGCCTATCAGGATCGCGATACGTTCCTCGATTTCTGGGAAGAGAAGAAACTCATCATTTCACCGACCCTTGAATGGGACGTCGGGCCCAAGACCACGCTAAACCTGCTGGGCGTCTACTCGGATCTCGACCAGCCGGCCGGCGCCTATCTCGGAACGCCGGCGGCCGGCCTATTGACGGAAAACCCTAACGGCGACTACCCGCGATCGTTCTACATGCAGAGCCCCGATGAAGAAGGCGTCGGCCGGGAACGGCAAACGACGAATATCGAAGCGACGCTCGAGCATCGGTTCAGTGATGTTCTGAAGAGCCGCGTCGTGTTATCCCACACCCAAACCGAGCGAGACGATCAGACCATCATCGGCAGCTTGCAGGACGACTTCCGCACCGTCAACCGGATTAACGTCGGCAATGTCAGCGACGGGGACGATCATGCGGCCTACGTCGACCTTACGGGCGAGTTTACGACGGGACCGATTCGTCACCAGTTGTCGGTCGGTGTGGAATACTTCAGAACACAGCTCGATAATCTGCAGACGCGCTTCATCGTTGCTCCGTTGGATCTTTTCAATCCAAGCTATACGGCGGTGCTCGATCCCGCGAATCAAATCCGAAATCGGCCGTCGGAGCTCGATAACGAGACAGTCGGGATTTTTATTCAAGATCGCATGAGCGTCGGCGACCGGCTGCATCTGATTGCGGGTGTCCGCTATGCGGACATCACGTCCGAAAACACCGGAGACAGTATCGGTCAGTCCGAGATGCCGACGACATTCGGTTTTGTCGCCGACGTAACGGATACCATCTCCTTGTTCGGGAATCGCTCCGAGTCGTTTCTGCCGCGCTCGGGTACCACTGCGAACAACACCGTGTTCGATCCCGAAACCAGTACGCAATATGAAGGCGGCGCAAAATTCTATGCCGCCGGCCTGAACGGCACGCTTTCGTATTTTCATATCGAGAAACCCGACGTGCTGACACCGGATCTCGATAATCCCGGTTTCCAGGTACCGCTCGGCAAGGTCACGTCCCAGGGACTCGAAGCTTCGATCGGCGGCGAGATTTATCCGAATTTGGATATCTACGCCGCGTATGCCTACATGGATACGGAAGTCCGCAGCAACGCCCCCGGTCTCGACGGCAATCGGCTTCGATATGCGCCGGAAACCACGTTCTCGTTTACCGGCCGTTACGAGGTGCCGTCCGGCCCGCTTGCCGGTCTGGGGTTGACGGCTGCCATTCAATATGCCGACGAACGATTCATCGATGCGGCGAATACGCTGGTGGCACCGAGCTTCGTGCGTGTCGATCTGGGCCTGAGCTACTGGATCAACGATAAGGTCGAGCTTGGCCTAATCGTCGATAACTTGACCGACGAAGACATTTTCTCAGGCATCGGCTCCAACTTCATCGATATCAATCCGCCGCGCACTTTCTTCGGCCGCGTGCGCGTGAGCCTTTGAAGTCGGCGGGCCGACATTCATTGGGACTGTTTCGTTGGGTATCGTGGCTAGTGACAATGGCACTTACTTAAACGACTTCCGTAGCATCCGTGGGAGCATCTTGAGCTTTCGTGGGAGATTCTATGGGGCTTTTTCAGCAGGGATGGGTTGGTCAAAGTCGCGGCAAGATGCCGCTCCCACGCGTCGCTACGCTTTAGATCAATGCCATTGCGGCTAGTGAGGGCTATCTGCGGCGCAGCCCTGATTTCGCCGGCGCTGGTGGCGGCTGCGGATTATTCCACAGCGACCGCAAGCGCCAAGGCGTACATTGAGCGCCTTGCCGAAGCGGATGCTCCCGGCTGCGCCGTCGGCGCTTACGCTATCGACTCGAATCGCTGGGTTTTTCTGGACGCGTTCGGGCTCGCGAACCTGGAAACTGGTCGTGCAATCACGCCCGGCGCGATCTTCGGCGTTGCCTCCGTGACCAAGCAATTCACTGCCGCCGCGACGGCGATTGCAGCCGTCGAAGGGCGATTATCGCTCGACGACGAGGTGCGCAGGCATATCCCGGAAATGCCGGAGTACGGCGCCGCTATGACGATCCGCGATTTGATCGGCCACACGAACGGACTGCGGGATATCGGGCGGCTGACGATGTTGACGGGCAGACCCCAAGACTACGTTTCCCAAGACGCCCGAGTTCAATTGCTGTTGCGTCAGCGAATGCTCAATTTTACACCTGGCGAGGATTATCGTTACGGGAATTCGGGGTATCTTCTACTCGCCGAAATCATCGAACGTGTCACCGGGCAGTCGTTTCCGGACTATGTGGATCGCGTAGTTTTCCAGCCATTGAAAATGACGGATAGCTACTTCGGCACGGCCACGCGTGGCAACGTCGATCGCGCGCTGCCGTATTCTCCTGTCGATGATGCTTGGCGTAACGACGAATCGTTTTCCCTAGGTGACGGCGGGTGGGGTCATCAGGGCTTGATGACGACGCTCGAGGACTATGCAAAATGGCTCTCGAATCTCTATTCGGATGCAAGCAAACTCGCCGGCGGCGCCGCGCTGCTGGCGACGCTGCGATCGCAGTCGAGCAAACGGGACGGTTCGCTCGTTCCGTATGGATTCGGTTTCCGATTCGAAACCTACAAAGGTCTTGCTACGATCGGGCACGGCGGTTCCGGCCTCGGCTACAAGGCGCACACGATGATCTTTCCGGAGCGGCGCATGGCGATCTTGGGATTCTGCAATCATGGGCGTTATGCGCAGCCCATGGTGATGCGCCTCGCCGACATCGTTTTGGATTTGGGCAGCGACGAGGCGAGCGCGCCGGGGGCCGCACATTTCGCATTGTCGCCAAAAGCCCTTGCGAAGTTCTCCGGCGCGTATCGGGAGCCGGTCTTGCGTTTGCCGATGTTCGTCGAAGCGATGGAAAACGGACTTCTTGTGACCGGCGATGTGGCGCCGAGCCTTTTTGAGCCCATCGCGGCAAACCGTTTTCGCAACGAACAATATCTCGAGATCGTTTTCGAAATGGATGGCAACGGACGCGCCGAGGCGCTAATCCAGAGCGGCCGTCGCAAATACGGAACCGGACGTTTTGCGAGGATCGATCGGGTAGTGCCGTCTCCTGGTGCGCTATTGCAGTATGCCGGTGATTACTATAGCGACGAACTCGAGGTGGTCTATCGCTTTGCGGTTGAGGGTGGGAAGCTGACGGCGCGCATTCTGGACGCCGATGCCTACTCAATTTCGCTTATTACCTTCGAGCCCATGTTGAAGCATGAATTTGTTGCTCCAGATAGCCGCCTCGCCATTCGGTTTCAAGACGACGAGGAGGGGCATCCGACGGAAATGGCGCTGACCTATCAGTTTGGCTGGATTACGGACGTTCGGTTCAAGCGTATCGACCACAATTGACGATCGAGGTGCATGCGCTCTGCTTTCGTCAATCGACAAAACAAGCCTTGGCGTTTGTCGCCGGCTCCGGCGCCCACGCGAGACGTAGCGGCGTCAAGGTCTTTACGAAGAAAAGCGCGTCGAAGGCGGCAAGCGTATCGAGCCTGTGATAGCCGGCGCGGACGTTGAGATTGCGAATCTCCCGCAATTCGGAAAACCAGTCTCGCGCGACGGGGGACCGCCCGGCCCGTCTGAGATCGAGCAGGAATAATGGCAGGCCGGCTGAGGTAGCGACGCCGTTGAGACTACCTGGCTTGGCGGGCGGCACCTCGTAGACTGCGTTCACTGGATGGAACAGGCCGAGGAGGTCCCGGGCCTCGCCGCCGTCATAGAGTGAACCGATCACAACGAGATCATTGCCTAGATCATTGGCGATGAATTCGCCCATCGTACTGTGAAGATCGTCGTCGTCCTTCGGCGGGAGCCGCCATTTCGCAACATGACTGTTGTGCGCGAATACCAAGAGGCGCCCGTCCGGCCCTTCCTGTTCCAGCGCCCAGCGAAGATTCTTCGCAGCGGCGATGTCGCGGCCTTCGCCCCGCATCCGAAAGTGTGCGGTCAATTGCCGTACGGCAATCGCCTTACGGTAGGCGCGCTGAAATTCGGCGAAGCCCGTAACCGAAGCCCAAACCACTTGCCGGCGTTCGAACAGGCTGACGAGACCCTGGCTGGCGACGACGAGCGAGTTCCATTCCTCGACGGTCAAACGGCGCGCATTTTGCCGATTGAATCCATACAGCAGCGGCGCAAGTGCTTTCTGCACGGCCTCCGCGCGGGCAGGATCGACGGTCTCTACGTATCCGAGCGCGCCCTCAACCAAGGGCCGCCCGTCAGCGTCCATGCAGCCGGTCATTTCCAAACCGTAGAATCGCAGCTTGCGCTTCGTCGCCGGACGGGCGTTGTAGGCGCGCATCCAGTCGACGAGTGCAAGGTTCTCTTCAAAGACGCTGCCGCTCCAGGAAAACACGCCGCGCGCGGCCGCGATCCGGTCGGCGGAGTCGCCGAGCACATAGGCATCCGTAACATGGGCTTGCGCCAGTCCAGTCTCGGCGGCGATCGCCGTGACGCCCATCTCCTCAACCAAATAGGCAAAGAGACGATTGCGAAATGCCCAAAATTCGTGCGCGTCGTGGGTTCCTTCTCCAAATGCGATTAAACGTGCGTCACCGATGATGTTCTGTAGTTGTGTTAGATCGGAGGTGTCGTCGCTTATGTCGATGGTATTTAACGGGACAGCGTTTTCAGATATCCATTCGGTAATATCTCCCGCCGTCGCGGATGGAACGAAGCCAAAAGCGCAGAGCACAAGAGCAGATAACTTCAACCGGAAGTTCAGTGCGGTCATAGTGGGAAAGTTAAGTGACACAGCGTCTACGCCATTGTAGCGGCACTGCCGCCGCGTGTGTCCCCGCAGGCGGGCGCGGGAACTGGCCTGCTCGCCCAACTGCCGGTCAGCAAACATACGGACCACATCCCGTTGAATCGCCGGCACTAGAAAACCGCTAGAGACGTGAGCAAGTGACAGCGTCAAATAAAGATGTTATACAGCGCGTGGAATCAGTCCGCATCGCCGATGCAGAAGAACTGCGTAGCTGAAACAGCCCGTTCACATCACGTTTATGTCAAGCGACCGACAGCGTCTGAACAGACGTAAGCGCATTACACCGGCGCAAATCCTCGTGCTGGCATTGGCGTGGTCGCAGGTTTCTCTCGCCGTCCATCAGTTCGAGCATTCGATCGACGAAATCGGCGAAAGCTGCTCGGTTTGTCTGCTATTCGAGCGCAGCGACGACGCCTTGGCCGCAACTGGGTCGCCGGCTCCATCGCCGTGCGTTTCGACGGTGGCAGCCGGGCAAGACGCGGCGGCGGCATGTGTCGAAACCCTCTCTCCCTACCAGTCCCGCGCCTCACCCTAGTTCCTGCATTGCCTGAACCGCGACGCGAGTCGCCATCCGGTCACGGCGTTCCGCGTCGTGGATCGTTCATTGTGCATTGCATGGACAGGGTAGAGGAATGACAAGGGAAACCGTCGTTGCCCGTTTTTTGACGCCGCGCATGTTGACGGTGGGTGGGCTGGTCCTGCTCGCCGTCGGCGTGCTTCTTATCGCCTTGCAGCAATACGTGCTGCCGACGCGGGTCGTGCTCGTCAACTACCCTGACTTCACGTCCGCGCGAATCAAGAAGGAAACGGCGACGCAGTGGGTCGAGGTCGACGTGGTAGCGCTGGGGGAGCTTGAGCAAGCTCGCCGCGCAGACCTGGTGTTGGTGTTCGGGCGGGGTTTGTCGCTCGACCCCGAGCAGCAGGAGGCGTTCCGGAAGATAAGCCGTCGCGGTACCGCGGTGTACGTGGAAGCGCCCACCGACCCGAATGCGGATATGACGAACCTGAGCGGGGAAACCTTGACCCGCATTCGCGACTACCTCGCGTACGGCGGCTCGGTGAACTACCGAAACCTACTCGCTTACGCCCGTCGTCATATCGACGGGAAACGCGTTGCCGCGCCAGCGCCGGGCCAGCCAGAACCGATACCGAGCGACGTCCTGTTTTCCGCATCGGGTGACGCCGTGTTCGAATCCGTCGCAGCGTTCGAGGCCGAGTACCAACGCGCCGGCACGTGGCGGCCGGAAGGGCGCTCACTCGCGCTGCTCACGAGCGTGCCGGGCCCCTTCAATGCCAACCGCGATCACCTCGACGCGATTATCGAGGCCTTTGAAACGCGCGGCTTCAACGTCTATCCGATCGCAAGCGCAAACCGGCGGTTGGCATTCCTCCAAGAAATCTCGCCCGACGCCGTCATCTACATGCCGCACGGCGCCCTGACGCCCGGTCAGCGCGACCAGGCGATAACGTGGCTCGAAGAAAATCGGATTCCGCTGTTTACACCCTTGTCCCTGTTCACGCGCCACGACGACTGGATTGACGACCCACAGGGATTCAGCGGCCCGCTGCTGACGATGAACCTGGTCTTGGCCGAGCTCGACGGCGGCATCGATCCGTTTGCGACGGTCGCCCAGTACCCCGACGCCGACGGCCTCGCTACCTTCCGCGCGATCCCCGACCGTCTGGAACGGTTCGTGACCCGGGTCGAACGCCATCTGGCGCTCAACGACCTGGCCAACGTGGACAAGCGCATCGCCATCTTTTTCTTCAAGGGCCCGGGCGAGGGCGCCATGAACGCGGGCGGGCTCGAAGTTGCGCCGTCCCTGCACCGTTTTTTGCTGCGCTTGCGCGATGCCGGCTACGATCTCGGCGAACTGCCGGAGGATGCGGCGGTATTCGAAGACCGGGTGATGGCGACGGCGCCGGTGCTCGCGCCTTATGCCGCCGGCGACATGGCGCGTTGGCTCGGCAGTGGTGCGCCGGCCTGGATCGACACGCCCACTTACGAAGCCTGGTGCCGGGAGCAACTCGGCGAGCGAAACTGCGCGCGTATCGACGAAAAGTACGGCGCGGCGCCGGGCTCCTACCTGGTCGCGCCCGACGGTTCGAAGCTGGCCGTTGCACGCATCGAGTTCGGCAAGGTCGTGCTTCTACCGCAACCGCTGCCGGCCGTCGGCGAGGACAGCTTTCGCCTCGTTCACGGCGCCGGGGTCGCGCCGCCGCATCCCTATGCCGGCGCCTATCTCTGGGCGAATAAAGGCTTCGGTGCGGACGCGATCATCCATTTCGGTACGCACGGCAGCCTCGAGTTTACGCCCGGCAAGCAGGTGGCCTTGTCGAGCTACGACTGGTCCGACGTGCTGATTGGCGACGCGCCGCATTTTTACGTCTATACGATGAACAACGTCGGCGAGGCGATCATCGCCAAGCGACGCTCGTATGCGACCATCCTGTCGCATCTCACGCAGCCCATCGGCGAAGCCGGCTTGACCGGCGACCTGGCGGCTTTGCGCAGCGAGCTCGACGGCTGGCGACGCGCTGAGGGTGCGACCAAGGTCGAGCGTGCCAAGGACATCCGTGCCGTCGCCGAGCGCCTCGATCTGCTGACCGCGCTGGAACTGCCGGCGGAGGAGGCGTGGACCGGCGATCATTTTCTGACGCTGGCGAATTTCGTCGAGCGTCAGGAGACGACGCGGATAACGCTCGGTCTCTACTCGCTCGGCAAGGGTTATTCGCAGGTCGACGCGCGCGAGACCGCAATCCAGATGACGGTGGCCCCACTTGCCGAGGCCTTGCTCCAGCTCGACCGTATGCTCGGTGTTGACGTGGCTGCGGCCGAAGCGGACGAATCCCTGTTCCGGACACGTTATCGCGACCCGGCGCGACGGGCGGTCGAGAACGTGCTCGATGGCGGCGTGGCGGAAGCCGAGATTTCCGGTTTGATCGAGTTGCCGAAGCACATGCGCACCGACGAGCTTGACCAGGAGTTTACGCACTCGCCGGCCGAGATGAATACAAGCGAACGGCACGCCGGCGAGCAACGCCGGTGTGAAGCCGAGGACTGCCGTATCCTGGACGTCGTCGAGCGTATCGAAGGCCTGCTGATAGCGGCGCCGGACCGCCTGCAGGCTATCGTCGCCAGCGGCAACCGCGAACTCGCCGCGGCGCTGGATGCGCTGGGCGGTGCCTATATTGCGCCGTCGCCGGGCGGCGATCCGGTGGTTGCCCCGGCGGCGCTGCCGACCGGTCGCAACTTGGTCTCGATCGACGCCGAGCGCACGCCCAGCGCGGCGGCCTGGCGGGTCGGAGAAAAACTCGCGAACGATTTGATCGAGCATTATCGCGATCGCCACGGCAGCTATCCCGACAAGGTGGCGATGACGCTGTGGCCGAACGAATTCATCCAGAACGAAGGATCGATGGTCGCCCAGATCCTGCACCTGATCGGCGCGGAACCCGTGCGCGATCGGTTCGGGCGGGTTGCCGACGTGCGTCTCACGCCTGCGTCCTCGCTGCAACGCCCCCGGATCGACGTGGTAGTCCAGACGGCGGGGCAACTGCGCGATCTCGCCGCGAGCCGGCTCGTGTTGATCAACAAGGCGGCGGCCATGGCGGCCGCAGAAGGTAACAACCCGGTTGCCCAAAGTGCGGAACGGGTCGAACGCGCACTGTTGGCGGACGGTCTGTCGCCGCTCGAGGCACGCGCATTATCGACGGAGCGGGTATTCGGCGGCGTCAACGGCAACTACGGCACCGGGATCATGGGGTTCGTCGAAGACGGCGACCGCTGGAACGATGCGCAGGAAATCGGCCGCCAATACCTCGTCAACATGAACGCGCGTTACGGCTCCTCCGACGATTGGGGCGCGAACACGCCCGGACTGTTCGCCGCCGTGCTGCAGGATACCGACGCGATCGTCCAGCCGCGCGAGAGCAACGTCAACGGGCCCGTGTCGCTGGATCATGTCTACGAGTTCATGGGCGGACTCAGCCGGGCGGCCGAAACGGTGACCGGACGCGCGCCCGATGCGTATTTCAACGACTATCGAACTCCGGGAGCCGCCGAAGTCCGGACGCTCGAAGACTCCGTCGCCGAGGAGCTGCACGCCACGCTCCTGAACCCGACCTACATCAAAGCGTTGCAGGCGGGCGGCGCCTCCTCGGCCGCGGTGTTTGCCGAGTCGTTTCGAAACGGCTTCGGCTGGGAGACGATGCGTCCGGAAACGATTGGCGACGAGACCTGGAACGCCCTGTACGATGTCTACGTCGAGGACCGTCACAACCTGGACTTGCGCGGCTTCTTCGCCACGGCGCACCCGCAGTCTCTCCAGGAAATGACGGCCGTCATGCTCGAAACGATACGCAAGGGTTTCTGGTCCGCAAGCGATGAACAACGCGCGGCGCTGGCGTCGATGCACGCGGATTTGATCGAGGTGCACGGTGCTGGGTGCAGCGAGTTTGTCTGCGGTAACCCCGCGCTGCGGCAATTCATCTCGGAGTCGCTGTCGGCGGCCGCCGCGCAGCGTTACGCATCGGACCTCGACGCCGCTGTCAGCAATCCGGACGCGATGGCGTCCCTGGTCTTGACGGAACGCAGCGACGCGAGTGGAAACGCCGCTGAACCGACTGAGCCAAGGCAGCAGCCGTCCCCCAGCGCCATCGAACGCGACACCGCGCCGGCCGATCGAGTCAACGCGTTGTGGATGCTGGCAGGCATACTGATCGCGCTCGCTGTGGGCGGTATGCTCCTCGTTCCCAGGGCATTACGGCGCGCACATTCATGATTGTGGTATTCGGCACCCTGTCGCTGTGGATTGTTGCAGGCATCCTGCTCGGGCTGGCTGTGGGCGGTATACCCCTCGCTCGCAGGGCATTACGGCGCCCGCATTCATGATTGTGACGTTCGGAATCCTATCGCTGTCACTTGCGGCATTCGGCTGGTGGGCCTCCGCCGCATTGATCGCCCGGCCCCGGCTGGTGTTGGCCGCGATAGCCGTTGCTACGCTCGTGTTCCTCGTATCCCCCGCGGTGGCGTGGCTTGCCGGCTTGCCTGGAGATGCCGTCAGCCGCGTGTTCGCGAATGCAAACGCGGTCGAAGCGATTGCGATCGTGTTATGCCTCGAAGCGATACTGGGCGCCACGTTACTGTGCTGCTCAACGTCCGTGCGCCCATTCCCGTGGCAATTTCTGCGGCGATTCACATGGGCTCACCTTTTGCTGGTTCCGCCGCCATCCGTCGTTGCGGCGCCGCTGCTGGCGGCCTACGTTTCGATGGTGCACGGACCGCGCATCGCGCTCGAGGCCCTGGCCTGGATAGGGTTCGGTGCATGCCTGGGTGCCGCTATCGTGGCGTATTGGTTGGCTTCGTTGCTGAAACGGGCCGCCCCCGACTTTTTACTCGAGCTGCTTCTACTGCTTCGGGTCACCGTGGGTGTTGCGGCCGCTGCGATGGTGGCCTCGCTGCATCACCGGCCCGCCCCAACGCTCGAATTCGAGCCTTTCGGGCTGCTCATCGCGTTCGCCGTGTGCGGTTCGCTCATCACTTACGGTTACCTGCGGAAGTCGACGGCACAATGACCCTGCTCAGCCAACTGCTTTATTGGATCACGACCGGGCTGTTAATCCCGACCGTGGCGCTGCTCATCGTACTCGTCGTGCGTGCTCTCGTCCTGGCGGGAAGCACGATCGCAACGGCGCTCGACCGGCGTCGATACGGATCGGAGCTCGATCGGGCGCTGTCCGCGGCCGACGTTAACCGGCGCGTGCTGACCGAGATCCGGCTCCCCAAAAACGCGCCGTTGGCCAAGACAATGGCCGACCTCGACGTTCTGGGGGCTGACGCAGCCCAGGCGCAGCGCATACTGGCGGCGCTGGAAATCGCTCACGAACGGCGTATCGCCGATACTCGCCTGTTGGCGCGTGTCGGACCCATGCTCGGCCTGATGGGCACGCTGATACCGCTGGGTCCGGCCTTACTCGGCCTGGCGGAGGGCGATCTGAACGCCCTCGCGGAAAACATGCTGGTTGCCTTTGCGACAACCGTCGTCGGGCTCATGATCGGCGGCATCGGCTTTACGCTGCAGCAAAGCCGCCAGCGGTGGGCGGCGGAGGACATGGCGCGAGCCGAGTTCGCCGCGACTCTATGCGGACGGGAGCGGACATGAGTTCCAGACACAGGCGTTTTCTTAATAACGGCGACGATAGCGATCCGCTGACCGGCCTCACTAACCTGTTCGACATTGCGATGGTGTTTGCCGTGGCGCTGCTCGTCGCGCTCGTGCAGCGGCTGGAAATGGACGAGTTGCTGACGCAACGCGACGTTACCATCGTCAAAAATCCGGGCACTCCGGAAATGGAAATCCTCGTCAAACAGGGCGCCGAGATCAAAACCTACGGCGTGGACGGCGTCACCGAGGAAACCGGCACGCGCGGCCGCCGCGTCGGTAGCGCGTTTGAGCTAGAAGACGGCACCATCATCTACGTTCCGGACGATTGACTCCGTCGAACATAAGCCGGGCGCGAAGCGAGAAAAACCTGTCGTTCAACCTATCGCTTAACTGATGGTCAGCGCACTTGCACCCGCACGACACACGCGCTTTCGACAATCTACACCGCTACCCTATTCGACGACTTCGATTCTGGCACGGTGGCCGTGCGATCTTCCAAGCTTGGTATCGCATGTGAGTAGTGGGGCATTGAGCGCTTCCGCCAGTACGACATAGGCGCCGTCATATGCCGTCACGGCGTTGCGCAATTGCCAGATGCGTGGGAGCAGTTCCCGGTGCGCATGCCGCTCAATGAGAAATCCGCCATAGTCATCCAGGGCCTGCGCGGCGCGCGATACCGTGATCTCCTTGAGCTGGACGAGGCGGCGCAGGGCCTGGGCAATCTCTACGTCGAGCAAATGAGGCGCATGCAAGCGCTCGTCCGGCTCCAGTGCGATTACTCCAACCGCTTCCGCCCGATCCGTGCTTAGCAGGAGCTCCAGCAGCGCCGAGGCATCAATGACAATCAACGCCGATCGCGCTCCGAGCGCACGACTTCGGTTGGGGAAACCTTACCGCGATAAGGAGCACGTCGCCTGAGACGTTCACGCATCTCTTCCGGTGTAGGCTGCTCTGCGATTTTGCGCACCTCGCGAATCAAGTAGTCGGACAGGGCCAGCCCGGCCATTGCTGCGCGGGCCTTCAATCGCCGATGCAACGCATCCGGGACGTGACGCAACTGAATCATCTTTGACATGTTAGCAATACTATTCACATGTTGAGAACATGTAAACATGTCGAGAATGAAGAGTTTGTCCGCAGTGACGCGTAACTTGGCGCCTATTTGCAGTTAGAACTAAAGAATCAGAGGTTTTATGACCGGGAAATCGAGGGGTAGTCTGATCGCTTTGAAGGTGGTACCAATAGTGGTACCATACGTTCCCGAGTCAATCAAGCATATTCTGGCCAGAATGCGGCGAAACCCGTTCACGCCTGGAAGATACGAATGACCGTGAAAATTGATCCCTATACCTACCGAGTCACGTGGTCCGAGGAGGATCAGGAATACGTGGGTCTTTGTACCGAGTTTGCGAGCCTGAGCTGGCTGGACAAATCCCAGGAGAAAGCGCTGCGGGGAATTCGGATACTTGTCGCCGATACTGTCGCGGAGCTGAAACGGAACAAGGAGCTGGTGCCCGAACCGGTCTCGACTCGTTCATACAGCGGCAAGTTCATGGTTCGGGTGCCGCCGGAGGTGCATCGTATGCTCGCCATCGAGGCTGCCGAGTCCGGTGTCAGCCTCAACCGTCTCGTATCGAGTAAGTTGTCTTGATCTTGTTCTGCAATCTAGCGCCGAACGATCGCTATAGATTCGCTAGGTAATCGGCAACCGTCTGATCGCCTTTCTCGAACGTATCGGCGCGACCCCATTCGGCGATCTGCTTATCATCCTATGTCACTGGCCATGCCGCCGAGGGGATGCTTACGGCGCGATGTCGATCGAGTTGATCACGTCCTCGACGCCGCCGAGTCCGGCAACGAGTTCCACCGCCTTGTTGCGCTGGTCGTGACTGTCCACGAATCCGCTCAGCTCGACGACCCCCGCCCGCACTTCGACGTTGATCCGGGTGACCGGGGTATCCCGGTTTTCCGCCAGCGCCAGCTTGACCCTGGCCGTGAGGATGCCGTCGTCTAAGGCCCTGCCGGGCGTGCGCTTGCCGGACTTCACCTTGAGGTGGTTACTGACGCTCCCGACGCCGTCCACGGCTTCGGCGATCCGGACGGCTGCCGTTATGGCTTCCTGATCGTCGACGAAACCGGACAACTGTACGATTCCCTTGTAACTCGTGACGTCGATGTCGGCGGCATCCCCGACCGAATGTTCGAGCAGCGCGAGTTTGACACGTGAGCTCAGGATCGCATTATCGACATGTTCGCCAGCCGTCTGTTGCGCGCTAGCAAGCGTACCGGCGAGTAGGGCCGCGGCGGACATGATCATCAGCAGTACAAACCGTTTCATCATCGCTATTCCAAATTGATCGTGCAGGTGAGGGATTCGAGTTATCGGGCCGGGCTATTTTATCGCGGCGGGCGCTGTCCGAGGCGTTCGGCGATCTCCTGCCATGACGGGCTGCGTCGCTCTCGGTAACGGTTGCTGTATTGTCGGACCTGGAAAGTTGCAATACAATGTAGCGCATTGCACTGTATAGCTTCAGGAAATTCTTAACCATGGAAAGCCAGTTGACCGTCCGGGTCAGCGAGAAGCTTTGGGCTGCCGTTGAGGCACGAGCGCGGCGCCTACAATGTAAACCTTCCGAAGTAGTGCGGGTGGACTGGGGAGCTTCCCTGCTCAAACGGCCCGTTGCCTGGAAGTCCGCGGATCGGGTTCGCCATTTACTGGGGTCTCTCAATTCGAAGTTCCCGGACCTTGCGGAACGACATCGGGAATACGTCCTGGAGTCCCCGCGGGGTGAGCGGTGAACTTTTTCTAAACACCCGGCTCTTGGTTTCGTTGCCGGATTCTTCACAGGCGTGCCCCGCCGACGATAGGGCGGCGCCGTTTTGCGACCGGTGGGATCGTTTCCTCGGCGTTCGGAATTGAGCAGCGTCGTGCTCGAAGTCGAGAATCTGGTCAAACAATACGGTGAGCTCACGGCCGTCGAGGACGTGAGCTTCGCGGCCGGGGCCGGTACCGTGTTCGGCCTGCTGGGCCCGAACGGTGCGGGCAAGTCCACGACCATCCACTGTATCTCGGGGCTTTTGAAGCCCACCGCGGGCCGCGTCGCGGTCGCGGGCTTCGACGTCGTCGCCGAACCCCGACAAGCCCGGCAGGCACTCGGCGTCGTGCCGCAGGAGCTTGCGCTTTATGAAGACCTGCCGGCGATCGAGAACCTGCGTTACTGGGGCAAGGCGTATGGACTCAACGGCGCCGGACTCGACGACCGTGTCCGCGAGGTCCTGACCCACATCGGGCTGGGCGACCGCGCAAAGGACCTGCCGAAGACCTTCTCCGGCGGTATGAAACGCCGCCTGAACTTCGGCTGCGGGATCGTGCACAAGCCACGTCTGATCCTGCTCGACGAGCCAACGGTCGGCGTCGATCCGCAGTCTCGTGAACGGCTGTTCGACATGGTGTTGCAGGAGCGGGACCAGGGGGCCTGCGTGATCTACACCACGCATTACATGGAAGAGGCCGAGAAGCTTTGCGACTCGCTCGGGATCATCGATCACGGCAAGTTGATTGCACAGGGTACCGTGGACGAGCTGCGCGCAGAGCTCGGCGCCCGGGACGTGCTGCAACTCAGCGGCAGGTTTCCCGATGCCGAGACGGCACAGGCGGTCGCGTCGCTGATCGACGACGGGCTCGACGATCTGGAAGTGCTGGCCGCGGAAGACGACAGCATGACGTTGGCGCTTTCCGCGGGATCGCAACATCTGCCCAGGATCTTCGCCGCGATATCCGAAGCCGGCGGCGCCGTTACCGAGACCAGCCTCAAAAGCGCCAGCCTGGAAACGTTGTTCCTGACGCTGACGGGCAAGGAGCTGAGGCAATAACCCGTGCGATTCGCGCTCTCCACGCTCGTCAAGGATCTTGCACGCTGGCGACAGGACAAGAGCGCAATCCTGATGTGGATAGGCGTTCCGCTGCTGGTGGGCGGGCTCGTCACGTCGCTGGTCGACGGCGACGGGGGCGGCCAGCCCAGCGGACTGCTGCTGATCGCCGATCAGGATGCGTCGTTCATCAGCGGGCTGGTCGTGGGCACCTACAGCCAGGGCGAGCTCGGCGAGATGATTACGGTGGAGAAAGTTTCGCCGGCCGACGGCAGGGCGCGTATCGATGCCGGCGAGGCCAGCGGCTTTCTGCTCATCCCCGAGGGTTTCGGCGAAGCGCTGCTCGATTCGAAGCCGATCACGCTGGAGCTCAAGACGAATCCGTCGCAGACCATACTGCCCGGGATCATCGCCGAGGTGACCGAAGTCCTGCTCGACGCCGGATTCTACGCCAACCGAATGTTCGGCGAGGAGATCGCGTTGATCGAGGAATCCGCAAGCGCCGACGTGGCCCCGGACTCGGCGATCGTCGCGGCCATTGCCGTTTCGTTCAACGAACGTGTCCAGTCGGCGGCGCCGCTCTTGTTCCCGCCTGCGATCGACCTGACGATAGCCGAGCCGCCGCCCGAAACGCCGGGTGTGTCCGTGGCCCTGTTGTTCATGCCGGGGATCATTCTGATGGCCGTCATGTTCGCGGCGTCCAGCCTCGCTGAGGACTACTGGGCGGAACGCGAGGCGGGCACGCTCAGGCGCCTGGTATTCGCGCCGAGCCGGCTGCCGGCTTTCGTGGCCGGCAAGGCGCTGGCCGCGACCGCGCTGATTACGGCGCTTGCGGTCATCGTGCTGTTTATCGGCTTCGCCTACCACGGCGTTTCCTGGGGAAGGCTGCCGCTGTCGATCGCATGGATCGCGCTGTCCGGCCTCGCGCTCTACGCCTGGTTCGGCGTCATGCATCTGTTCCTGCCGAGCCGGCGGTCGGCGTCGCTGGTGTCGTCGATGGTCACGTTCCCGTTGTTGATGGTCGGCGGGAGCTTTTTTCCCCTCGCCGCGCTGCCCGACTGGATCGCGTCGATCGGCCGGCTGACGCCGAACGGCTTCATGGCCGACCGGCTGACGACCGAGGTCACCTCGGCAAGCGCGGTGACCGCTGTGACCGGCAGCGCGACGTCCATCGATGCGCTGAGCTGGCTCGTATTGGCAGTGATGGCCGGCGCGGGCCTGCTGCTGAACCTGTGGCGGCTGAACGCCGGCTTTGCCAGGGCCTGAAATCGTGCGCGGGGTCTTTTTCGTTGCGCTGCAGGATGTGCGCAATCAACTTCGCCAAGGCGCGACGATCGTCTGGGTGTTCGTCATGCCGCCGGTTTTTTTCTATTTCATCGGTACGGTCACGAGCGGTTTTTCCGGCGCCTTCAGCGAGGCGGCCGACACGCCCGTCGGCGTGTACGCCGAGTCGCCCGGCTTTCTCAGGGAACAGATCGACCTGCGTCTTCGCGACAATGGGTTTGCGCCGGTCTGGTACGAAACATCCGGCACGGAGGATCAGGCGGGGGAAGCACCGGCCCGGACACTGCGCTTCGGCGCATCGTTGACGGAACGAATCGGCGAAGAGAAATCCATCCCGGTCGTGTTCGAGACCGACGCCACCGCCCTCACGCGCGACTACGAGATCATCCGGATTCAACGCAGTCTGTACACGGCGCTCGCCGACATCGTCGTCGCCGACTCGCTGTCGGCCGCGCCGCTCGCGGCCGCCGATCTCACCGCGTTGAATGCCGAAACGCGTATCTGGCAACTGGAGGTGACACCGGCTGGCCAGCGCCGCGAAGTGCCGAGCGGTTTCGAGCAGGCGATCCCCGGCATGCTGGTCATGTTCACGATACTGGTGTTGTTGACGAGCGGGGCCACGTCGCTGGCGGTCGAGCGGAATCAGGGATTGTTGCGGCGTCTCGCATCGGCTCCGATCACCCGCGCCGAGCTCGTCGCCGGTAAATGGGGCGGGAGGATGATGCTGGCAACGGTGCAGGTTGCGGCTGCGCTCGCTTTCGGTACCTGGCTTTTCGGCATGCACTGGGGGCCGGACTTCGGCATGATCGTAGCCGTGCTCGCGGCCTGGGCGGCGTTCTGCGCCTCGGCCGGCCTGCTGCTCGGCAGCCTGGCAAGGACCGAGGCGCAAGCGGTCGGCCTGGGCCTTTTGTTCGCCAACGGTCTTGCGGCGCTGGGCGGTTGCTGGTGGCCGATCGAAGTCACGCCGGACTGGATGCAGTTCGTGCAAAAGCTCACACCGACCGGATGGACCATGGACGCCCTGCACAAGCTGATCAGCTTCGAGGCCGGCGCTCTGGCCGCCGTCGCCAACTTCGTGACCCTGACCATAGCTGCGTTGGCCGTCGGTGCGCTGGCCGTGAACCGGTTCCGTTATCAGTAGCGGGAGCAGGTAACCGGGCCGGCCTTGTCCGGGTTACGGTTCATCACGTTCGCCGCGAGCTCGCCCGGGCGAATGACGACAAGCCGAGCAGCACGACGAACAACGGGCCCGTGCCGACGCCGCTGCGGTATCTACCGATTAGCCAGAAACCTGGCTTGTCCTATAGTTAAAGGTTAACGGTCGGTTTCAGGACGTTGCGGCTGCGCAACGCGATATCTTGCCGGCTCTTCATCATTTTCTCCGGGGAGCTGAGTAGTTGCGACAGAAAGGTTTCTATACAAGCGTATTCGCGCTATCGGTTTTTCCGTTGGCAACGGTAGCGAATGCACGGGAAGAAGCGGAGCCTGGCATCGCGATCGAGGAAATCGTCGTAAGCGCACGGTACCGAACCGAGTCGCTCAGCGAAGTTCCGGACTCGATCACCGCTTTCACGGCCGCGGAGGTCGAGCGCTACCGTATCGAACGTATCAACCGCGTCGCATCGCTGACTCCCAATCTCCGCTTTTCCGACGATCAGGAAGTCGGCGTCAGCACGCTGGTCATTCGCGGCGTCCGGCAGAATCGCGGTACCGGCCAGCCGCCGGTGTCTTTCCAGGTCGACGGCGTCAGCGCAACCAACAACCTGCTGACGACGCAGGAGCTGTTCGACGTCGAGCGCATTGAGGTACTCCGCGGACCGCAGGGAGCGCTCTACGGCCGCAATGCGATCGGCGGCGCCGTCCTGGTGACGACGCGGCAGCCGACGGCCGAGCCCGAGTACCGTCTGCGGGTGTCGGCGGCGGAAGGCCGGGACTATGTTTTGGCCACGAGCGCTTCCGGTCCGTTGGCGGACGACGGATCCTTACTCTACCGTGCCGCACTGCGGGTCCAGGATCGTGAAGGACAGTTGGAGAACGCCTTCCTCGACAATCGACTCGTGGATTTCAAGGAATCGACGGCCGGGCGGTTTCGCCTGCTGTACAGCGCCACGGACAGGCTGACTGTGGACATTCGAGGTCAGTACGCGGACCAGGAAGGAGGATCCGGCTACTTCATGCCGGCCAGCGAAGGCGTGCTGCCCCTGCCGCCGCCATCGCCGCCGATCTTTTTCGGTAATCCGGTCTACCAGATACAGTCGAACGTCATCGGTGAGTCGTTTGTGACCTTCTCCGAGAGCTCGGTAAAAATCGACTACGATCTTGGCTGGAGCGTATTGACCTCGATTACCTCGTACACGGACGTGGAGTCGGGCAATGATCAAGACCTGGATCAGACGCTCGTGGACGCGATCAATATCCTGGTCGACGACGATTCACAGACCCTGGCCCAGGAGTTGCGCCTCGCGTCGATGGACGGCACTACGCTGCGGTGGATGGGTGGCGTCTATTATTTCAGCCAGGATCGTTTCCGCTCGCTGGCGACTACGTTCCTGGGGGTTCCGGTGCCACCCGCCGCGCAGGACTTGAGCCTCGAGAACTTCGCCGCCTTCGGCAACCTGAGCTACGATCTCAGTGAGCATCTCGAGTTGACGCTCGCGTTCCGGTACGACATCGAGACACCCGAGGACCGCACGCAAGGCCGGCGCGAAACCTTCTCGGAACTGCAGCCGAAGCTCAGTCTGGCGTACGACGCAGGCGACGATCTGCTCGCCTACCTGACGGTCGGCAGGGGATTTCGCGCCGGCGGCTTCAACAATCTCGCGCCCGGCAGCAGCTTCGAGCCCAGCTTCGACAAGGAGTCTCTGGTCAGTTACGAAGCCGGACTGAAAGCCTCGGCATACGGAGGCCGGCTGCGCGGCGGTCTGGCGCTGTATTACATCGACTACACCGATCAACAGTTCTTCCTGTTCGACCAGACCGGCACACAGGCGAACATCAACATTCCCAAGAGCGAGATACTGGGCGGCGAGCTGGAGTTCGCCGCGCAACCCGCGGATTCACTGGAGCTGAATGTCGGCGTCGGTTTCGTCGACAGCGAGATCAAGGAGTACCGGGACGTCGCGGGCGTTCTGGTCCCGGGTGACGCGATCATCGGCAGCAAGGTTCCGGGTGCGCCGGTCTGGACGTTGAACCTCAGCTTGCAGCATACGCTGCCGCTGGCGAATGCAACGGACCTGGTCAGCCGTCTCGACTACGAGCATCGCGGCAAGACCTATTGGACGCTCGACAACGTCGACAGCCAGAGGCCCTACGACCTCCTGAACCTGAGCCTTGCGCTCACCCGGCAGCGTTGGGAGGCCAGGTTTTTCGTCGACAATCTGCTGGAAGAAGACTACATCGAGTGGTTTTTCGCGGCGCGCTTTATCGGGCTGCCCGCCGATATCGCGTGGCCGAGCCAACCGCGGCAGTTTGGACTGGAAGTCTCTCTGCGGTATTGATTTGGATCGAGACACGACCGGACTGGAAAGGAGGAGGCGCCGAAATGGACCGATTTACCCGTAACTATTTGATCATTCTCGCGGTACTCGCCGTCATCGTTCTGGTCTGGGTGTTCTACGAGAGTCCGGACGTCGCGCGGCTCAATGCCAAGCTGTCCGAGAATGCGGAGCTGGTCGATTATCCGTACCGATTCCGCGTTCTAGGGCTCGAAAACGGCGTGGCGACGATGAGCTCGCCGCGCTCGGCGAGCTTTCCCGCTTACCGGGCGCTCGCGATCCTGTATCCCCAGTTGCGCAACGAAGCGCCGGACTCGCCGGCGATGATGGAGGCGCAACAGGAAATGGCGCGGGTGCAGCGGATGGCGCGGGATATCGTGGCGGATTCCGAGGACGTCAGTCGCGTCGTATGGGTCCTGGACGAAAACTGGCTGCTCGGCAAAGGCATCGATCCCAGCCTGCCGTAGCAGCGGCTAAGACTTAGCCGCTTCGCGCGGGTACCAATCCGGCAGGTCCAGGTCGTTCGACAACAGATACTCCCGGTTGAACAAGCGTTCCTGATAGCGCAAGGCCGAGTCGCAGAGGATCGTCACGATCGTGTGCCCGGGCCCAAGCTCCCGTGCAAGACGCTCCGCGCCGATCAGGTTGATGCCGCTGGAGCCGCCGAGCACCAGCCCCTCCTCGCGGATCAGCTCGTAAACCAGCGGTATTGCCTCGCTGTCCGGGATCTGCCAGGAGACGTCGATCGCCGTGCCTTCGAGATTGGCCGTGATACGACTGTTGCCGATGCCCTCGGTGATCGAGCTGCCTTCGATCTCGAGCTCGCCTTTGGCGAAGAAGTTGTGCAGGCCGGAGCCGCCCGGGTCCGCCAGGCCGACGGTCACGTCCGGATTGTGGGCCCTGAGCGCGCGCGCGACGCCGCCCAGCGTGCCGCCGGTGCCGACCGCGCAGACGAAACCGTCCACGGCGCCGCCGGTCTGTTCCCAGATCTCGGCGCCGGTGGTCTGCTCGTGAAACGCCCGGTTCGCCAGGTTCTCGAACTGGTTTGCCCACCAGGCGCCGTGCTCGTGCGACGCGTCGAGCTGCCCGGCCAGCCGGCCGGAGGCGTGCACGAAATGCTCCGGGTTGCGGTAGGGCACGGCCGGTATCAGCCGCAGCTCGGCGCCGTAGGCACGCAAGGTGTCGATCTTGCCGAGGCTCTGGTTGTCGGGCATGACGACCACTGTGCGATGACCGAGCGCGCTGCCGATCATCGCAAGGCCGATACCGGTGTTGCCGGCGGTTCCCTCGACGATGATCCCGCCCGGTTTGAGCGTACCCGACGCGCGCGCCGCCTGGATCATGCCGAGCGCGGCGCGGTCCTTGACAGATCCGCCCGGATTCATGAACTCGGCCTTGCCGAGGATTTCGCAGCCGGTCCGGTCGGACAGTCCGCGCAGGCGGATCAACGGGGTGTTGCCGACACAGTCGGCAAGAGATTGGATGTCTAGCATCATCACGACGGCACAGCGCAACGAGCTTAGAACGCTGGGCGAAACACCCGGACAGCGGAACTAGCGTCCACCGGGCCAACGCCGCCTTCCTCGTGTCACTCGCCGTCTAAGCTGGTGGCGTTGTTGCGCTGCGTATCTTCGATCGCCTGCCTGTCCTGCTCCGCCATTCGCTCCCACTGCTCGGCCGTCATACAGACTCTCTCGCTGATGCGTGAGCCGGTAGGCCGGATATTGCGGCAAATTTTACCGTCACCGGTGCCGGCCGCCGCTACTGTAGCGGAAGCGTCGTCGCCACCGGCGGTTTCGGTTGCCGGGTTTTGCGCACAACCCGCCGAGAGCATCAGCGCCAAAACCGAGCAGGCAAGGAACCGGAACGCCGTTACTGATTTTGTCATCGAATCCATCAACTCACCTCGTGAAAATCGATTCAAGTCATGTAACCTAACACCCCATTGTCGCAGTAATCGCGGGTGCCAACAATGCAACCATCACGTCTTGTCTTCCTCCTGTTGTGCCTGCCCGGTCCGACACTCGCCGGCGTCTGTACCCTGATCGAGGACGATGCGAAACGTCTGGCCTGCTTCGACGCGGCCGGACACTGCGCATCGATCGAGTCGGACGGCGCACGTCTCGAGTGTTTCGATCGCGCGTACACGATTACGGATTCGTCCGCCGAGCAGGCGGCTGACGATCTCCGCCGTTCCGGGAACCGCGTCACCGCCGAAGTATCCGAACGGTCGGAGCCGGCCGATCGGGGAGGCGCCGCCCGCAGCTCCGGGGTGACGGTTGCCGCCAGCGCGCCCGAGGACTTCGGCAGCAGAGAATCCGCCGATGCACCCCGGCAGTACATCGAGGCGACGATCGTCGAGATACGGACCACCGAGCTCAAGATCGACTACCTGCGGTTGGACAACGGCCAGGTCTGGCGCGAAATCGGCGACAGCCGTATTCGGTTCCGGGAAGGCCGAGGCGTCACGATCGTCGAGGGTGTGCTGGGCTCGTTCGACCTGCGGATGGAGGGTAACAACCGGATCGCCAAGGTGAGGCGCGTCCGGTAGCGCCGCAAAAAAAGGGTGGGTTCCGAAGAACCCACCCCCTGAGATTGCCGAACTCTCGGGCGGCGCTCAGAGCGTAAACGTCAAGCGCGCAAACCAGTACTGCCCGATAACGTCGTACAGGAACGCGTCCGTGTTCTTGCCCGAGTCGAAGACATACGGCGGATCTTCGTCGGTGACGTTGTTGATACCGATCAGGAGACGGTACCGGTCCCAGTCGTAGGAGACACGGAGATCGTGCTTGTCGTAGCTCGGCGGACCGTCGTAGCCGAAGGCGTTGGTGCCGTCGAAGCTGGGATCGTCCATGTCGCCGATGTAGCGCATCAGCCACGAGAAGGTCCAGTTGCCGAGGAACAGGTCGGTCCTCAGGTTACCCTGGAAACGCGCGATCGAGCCGCGGTCGTCGGCACCGCCGGCGAACGGGAAGAACGTGTTCTCCTCGACATAGGTGCCGTTGAGAGAGACGTTCCAGGCCGTGTCGCCGAAGCCGTCGAAGGCGTAGTTCATGCCGAAGTCCAGCCCGTTGGTTTCGACCACGTCCAGGTTCGTCAACCGGTTCACGAAGTTGACCGGCACGCCCGTGTTCGGGTTGCGTCCGTCGAACTGGTCGCACGCCGACGCGGTCAAGCCGACCGGCCCTTCGTAACAGTCGTCGAGAACCGACTCGGACGTGTTGCGGCTGATCAGGTCTTCGACTTCGATGTCCCACATATCTAGCGAGAACTGGAAGCCTTCGAGGAAGCCGCCAGGCGTGAAGACGATACCGTAGGTAATGGTATCCGCGGTTTCGGGCCTCAGCTCCGGATTGGAACCGGACAGAACCGGATACTGCGACGACGGCTGCGAGAACGTCGCAGGAT
This sequence comes from Woeseiaceae bacterium, assembly GCA_028279985.1. Lineage (GTDB taxonomy): Bacteria > Pseudomonadota > Gammaproteobacteria > Steroidobacterales > Woeseiaceae > UBA1847. The sequence goes on along the minus strand of JANQMR010000011.1, from coordinate 54,795 downwards.
TGATGCCGTCGAGCACGCAGTTCTGGTAGGCGTTGGAGCCGGGTTGAATACCGCTCGCGGACGCGTCGCAGATGTCGGGGCTGAAGAAGTCGAAGCTGACCGTACCGCCGCCGAACAGGTCGGTAACCTGCGGTGCGCGATAGGCCGTGCTGACGTTACCGCGCAGACGGAGCCACGGGTTGATCTGCCAGTTGAGTCCGACACGGTAGACGTCCTCCGAACCGAACACGTCGTAATCCGAATAGCGCCACTGCAGGTTCAGCGACAGTTCCTCGGCCGCGGTAACACCGGACAGCAGCGGCACGTCGAACTCGGCGAACAGCTCGTCGACTTCCACGGCGCCGTCGGTCGTGAATACCTGGTTCGCCACGCTCTCGCCGCCCTCCGTGATCGAGTCGGGCTTGTTGAAGCCCGTGTCCCGGCGGCTCTCGACACCGACGGCAACGCTAAGCGGGCCCGCAGGCAGCTCGAATACCGGGCCAGACACGAAGGCCTGCCAGCCGACCGTTTCGAACTTGGAAATCGCCGATGACTTCTGGCGCATGTACTCAATCTCGTCCTGGGTCCAGTTACCCGGCCGGAGCGTATCGAGCGCGCCCGAGGGATTGACCGTCTGCGCACACAGAGTGTCCGCGGCACAAAGGTCCGGATCGGAGATCCGAATGAAGCGTGCCAGGTTCCAGACGCTGTTGGTCTGCAGGTCGGCATCGACGCGTGTGTACAGGAGCGAGCCTTCGTAAATCCAGTCGTTGGCTATCGGCAGGTCACCGTCGATACCGGCGACGATGCGGACGGTGTTCGACTCATACTCGGATCTGCGCGACCCGATCGTCGTGGAGGGCCGGAAATAGAAAAAGCCGTCCTGGCCTGTCGGGTTGTTCGGGTTGCTCGCCGGGACGAACGAGCCGTCCGGGAAAGCCGGCGTGCCGAAAGAACCCGGGTTGCCGTCGAGGTTGCTGGTGCCGGTGCGCTTCGAGAACTGCGACTCGAGAAAGACATTCACGTTGTTGGTCAGCTCGTAGTTGCCGAACAGCGATGTGGAAAGTACCTCGGACTTGATGATGAGATCCTGCGCCAACGCGTAGTCGTAGCGAACCAGCTCGACGTCATCCGGATTCGAAACGTTTTGACGCGGAGCCTGGCTCTCGCAGCCCGTCGCGGACACGTCGTCGATTTCGTTGCCGCCGAGCGCGATCGAACGCGTGCAAAAGCGTGCGCCGCCGTTGCCGAAGAAAATACCACCGGGGGAGAAGAACGAGCCGTTCACGGCTCCGCTGGCATTCAGGCTCGAAATGGCCGGAAACGCCCAGTCCCGATCGATTTGCTTGATCGGGTCCTGGCGCCGCCATTCGGCGCCGGCGACGAAGCTGCCACGGTCGCTGGACGTGCCCGTCGTAATCGAGAAGCCGTAGGTCTCGCCGTCACCCTCACCGCTGGCGCCTGTGTTGACGCTTGCCTCGACGCCTTCGAAATCCCGTTTCAGGATGACGTTGACCACGCCGGTGATGGCGTCCGAGCCGTAAACCGCCGATGCGCCGTCGCGCAGGATCTCGACACGATCGACCATCGCGGTCGGCACGAAGGTCAGGTCCGCCGCCTGGTTGGCGAGTGCGTCCGCGAACGATGCGACCCGGCGGCCGTTGATCAGGATCAGTACGCGACTCTGTCCGAGGTTGCGCAGATCGATCGACGTTGCGCCGCCGCCCGACAGAATGCTCGACTGGTTGAAGCCGCCGGTGCCGACGGAGGCTTGCTGCCGGAGAGCCTCACCGAGGTTCGACAGGCCCTGGTCCAGGATCGCCTGGCCGCCGATGACCGTCATCGGTGTGGATGAGGAGAAGTCGTCGCGACGAATGCGCGAGCCCGTCGTCACGATTTCCTCGATCTCCATTTCATCGAGGTCTTCTTCGTCTTGCTGCGCGTAGACCGCCGCGCCCGGCACGAGCGCTACCATCGAGATGGAGGCTAGCGAGGCGAGTAAGCGCGACCTTAGGTTGCTTGTATACATTTTGGGTCCCTATGCTAGTTAGTTGTTTCTGTCGTTATCTTTGGCGCACTTCAGATTCTTGTTTTTGACGCGGTCTTTCACTTCGACGCGTCCCTTTTTGATCTGTGGTCAAATTAAGACAGGTGCGCCAATTCTGCGGATATGGCCGGGTGTTTTCAATAGTAATTAGTGGAATCCGAAGCAAATTCCCATTTTGTTGCGTTTATGCAACGCAGCGGGCCGTCGCGGCCGATCCCGGCGGCGGCGTGCTCAGTCGCCGGTCAGTCGCCGGTCAGTCGTAGCGGGGCCGGATCCATTCGAGCCCGCCGAAGCGATTCCGCGCAGCGTCTGAAAACGCCGTCGCCCAGCCCGTATTGCCGCCAATACGTGATGTCCGAAGTGGTGCTCCATCGAACCTTGTGTGACTCTCGCGGCCGCCGTGATCGTACACGGCCCGCAACCCGGCCGATCCGAAGGTGGCCGGGTTGCTTGCGTCTAAATCTGCAGTCTTTAAAGAAGCTTCGAGAGGAACATCATGAAATCAGTATTGAAACCGCTGGCCGTAGCCGCGATGGCCGCCGTCTTCGCGTCGCCGGCTTTCGCAAACGAGGCGGGCCAATGGATACTTCGCGCGGGCGTCGGCATCGTCGATCCGGACAGTGACAATCTGGTTGCCGGGGACACGACCTTCGAGGTCGACAGCGGCACGAGCCTGACCTTGACGGCCACCTACCTGTTCACCGAGAACTGGGCGCTCGACATCCTCGCCGCCTGGCCGTTCTCGCACGACATCGAGGCCAACGGCGTCGAGATCGCCGAGACCGACCACCTGCCGCCCACGGTATCGTTGCAGTACCATTTCCTGCCCGACGGCGCTTTCCGGCCGTATGCCGGGCTGGGCGTGAATTACACGACCTTCTTCAGCACGGACCTCGATCCCGCCGTGGGCGACGATCTCGATCTGGACGATTCCTTCGGGCTCGCGGCCCAGCTCGGCGCGGACATCGAGTTCAACGACAAGTGGCTTTTGAACATCGATCTTCGCTACATCAATATCGAAAGCGACGCCAGCTTGGACGGGGCGGATCTCGGCACCGTGGACATCAACCCGTTCGTCTACAGCATCAACGTCGGCTACCGGTTCTAGGCCCGGCAGGCATCAGCCCAGCACGATCTGGCCGGGGCGCCATGTCCCCGGCCTTTTTCGATCCTCTGCCATCCGCGGTATTTACGCCGTGTTGCCCTCGAATGGTTTCTGTAACATCGAGGTTGAGGGCTCCTCGCGACCGTTCGGTCAGTCGTCCTCGTGCCGTTCCTCGTAGCGGTGCCGTGAATCCAGATAGTCGCGGACCTGCCAGCAGCCGTCGTCCCCGCGTTGCGCGTATTCGGGCGACAGCGGGGTTTTGCCGTATCCGCCCGGAATGTCGAGCACGTAAGTCGGTTGGCAGAGTCCCGACACGCGTCCGCGCAAGGCTTCGGTCAGCGCGCGTCCCTTGGCGATGTCCGTTCGGAAGTGGGACGTACCCGGCGCGCGGTCCATGTGATGCAGGTAGTACGGTTTTATCCTGTTTTCGACCAGCCGCCGGAACAGGCGCTCCAGGGTTGCCGCATCGTCATTGATTCCCCGCAGCAGCACCGATTGCGACAGCATCGGCACGCCGGCATCGATCAGCATCGCGCAAGCGCGTTCGCCGGCTTCGGTGAACTCGTCCCGATGATTGCAATGCAAGACGACGAACAGCGGCGCGGCGGCGCGCAGCTCGCGGCACAGCGATCGGCTAATCCGGTCGGGCGCCACCAGCGGCACCCGGCTGTGTATTCGGACGATTCTGACGTGCGGAATCTCGCGCAGCCGGCGGAGAATCGAAGACAGCCGCCGTTGCGACAGGATCAGCGGGTCGCCGCCCGACAGGATGACTTCCCAGATCCCGGGCTCTGCGCGGATGTAGTCGAGGGCGGCGGTGAGCTCGGCCTCGCCGAGCAAGGCGTGCTCGCCGGTGCCGACGGTTTCGCGCCGGAAACAGTAACGGCAGTAAACCGGGCAGACCTTGACCGGCATCAACAGCACGCGGTCCGGGTACCGGTGTACGATCCCCTCGACCGGCGAGTGGCGATCGTCACCGGTCGGGTCGGATAGCTCGTCGGGGCGGTGGATCAGTTCCCGCGTATCGGGCAGGAACTGTTTGGCGATCGGGCCGCGGGCAGCGCCGGCGTCGATCAATTCGCGCATGACGGGCGTGATTGCAACCGCGTAACGCTCGGCGACATCCCGGACTTCCCGTTGAGTGGTTTTGCGCGGCACGTTGGCGCTATATCAGCTAGGCTGTCGTCCGATCACCGGCTGCTGTTCGGCGGCGGTTAGTATCTTTCGGTTTGCTGCGCATCTTTTCATTGCGGTTTCATTGCGAAGTCTTACTTCGAATCGTTTTATTGTGCTTCGTTGCATTGTACGCTCTCTCTTGCCTGGCGTATGTTACTGCATCGGACCGCCGGGCACTCGCCCGGGTCGATCATGAATCGGCAAGGGGATTGGCAAAGGGGTTTGCAAGGCGATTGGCCGCACGGTTCTGTCGTCGGGAGAAGACTATTGAAAACGAATCTGTCTGGCAGGGTGGCGCTGGTCAACGGCGCCTCGCGCGGCATCGGCGCAGCCATCGCGCACGGGCTTGCGGATTGCGGCGCCAAGGTGATTCTGACCAGTCGCAAGCTCGAGTCCGTCGAAGCGGTCCGGGATGCGATCGTCGACAATGGCGGCGATGCCCTGGCGCGTCGTTGCCACGCCGGCGAGCTCGCAGACATCGAGGCCTTGTTCGCCTTCATCGGCGACGAGCTCGGCCGCCTCGACATACTGATCAACAATGCCGGCACCAATCCCTATTCGGGTCCCGCCGCGACCCTGCCGCCGGAGGCCTTCGAGAAGACGATTGACGTCAACCTCAAGGGCCCGTATTACATGATGAGCCATGCGGTGCCGCTGATGATCGAAAGCGGCGGCGGGCGTATCGTCAACGTGGCGTCGATCGCGGCGATCAACGCGCTGCCGGGGCAGGCCGTTTACTCGGCGACCAAGGCGGGCCTCGTCAATCTGACCAAGGCGTTCGCCAAGGAATACGGCCGGGCGGGTATTCGTGTCAACGCCATCTGCCCCGGTATGGTGGACACCAAGCTGGCCGAGGCCTTGATCGAAGATCCGAGCGTGCAAAAGTGGATTTCGCGCTTGCCGGTGTCCCGCGCCGCGCAGCCCGCGGACATGGTCGGCGGCGTACTGTTCCTGGTCTCCGACGAAGCTGCGTACACCACCGGTACGACGCTGGTCATGGACGGCGGCGCGACGCTGGGCTAGCCGTGCCGGTTTACCGGAAACCCCGGTTCCAGCGAGATAGACGCATCGACCGTCGCTAGTTGGTATCCGACAGGAAATTGACGATGTCCGCGCTGATGTCGCTCATCGCCTGGTCGGCGGCGCGGCACATCAATTCATACGAAACACGACCTTACCGAGTACGCGTCTTTCGGTGATCGCGCGAAACGCGCGGCTGAAGTCGTCCAGTGTGTAGGATCCGGTCACGCGCGGCTCGAGCTTGCCTGCTTCGACGAGTTCCGCCAGCTCATGCATGTTTTGAGCCTGCCGTTCCGGGTTTTTCTGCGCCCAGGTACCCCACCAGACGCCGATGATGCTCGCTTCCTTCAACAGCGCCAGGTTCGCCGGGAATCGTGGGATCTCGCCGCTGGCGAATCCGACCACCAGGTAACGGCCGTGCCAGGCCAGTGCGCGCAAGGCTTCCTCAGCCAGTTTGCCGCCCACCGGATCGTAAATCACGTTCACGCCCTTGCCGACCCGATCCCTGACGGCACTACGCAGACTGGTCTCGGTGTAGTTGATCGTCTCGTCGGCGCCCGCCGAGCGCGCGAACTCGAGCTTGTCCTCGCTGCTGGCCGCGGCGATCACGCGCGCGCCCATGGCCTTCGCGATTTCGACGGCAGTGATCCCGACGCCGCCGGCCGCGCCCAGTACCAGCACCGTCTCGCCCGGTTCCAGTCCGGCGCTTTGCTTGAGCGCGTGATAGCTCGTGCCGTAGGTGATCGTGAATCCCGCCGCCTGGGCGTAGTCCATCGTATCGGGCATGGGCGTCACCAGCGTCGCATCGACCAGACATTTTTCGGCGAAGGCGCCGGTTTCGGGTAATGCGATCACACGGTCGCCGGGTTTGAACGTGTCGACCCCGTCGCCCACGCCTGCGACCACTCCGGCCGCTTCGCGGCCCGGCACGAAAGGCAGCGGGTTTTTGATCTGATACTTGCCGCCGATCAGCAGCACGTCCGGGAAGTTGATGCCCGCTGCCGCCACGTCGACGATGAGCTGGCCGGGCCCCGGCACCGGGTCCGGCAAATCCTCGACAACGAGGTCGTCCGGCGAACCGTACTGTTTGCAGACCAGCGCGCGCACGGCTCAGACGATGTGCATCATCAGGACTTCGGCGATCAGCGCGGGCGTTTCCTCACCCTCGATCTCGACCGACGCTTCGGTTTTGACCAGCCAGCGGCCGGGCTTTTTCTCGGTCACCTCTACAATCTTCCGCTGCGCGCGTATGCGTTTACCGACACGCACCGCGTTCAGGTAACGAACCTTGTCGGAGCCGTAGTTGATTGTCATCTTGTGGCCTTCCGGTATCGGTGCACCGTCCGACATCAAATCGGTGAGCAAGGACAGCGTAAGAAAACCGTGTGCGATCGTGCCGCCGAAAGGCGTCAGTTTCGCTTTGAGCGGCTTGACGTGGATGAACTGGTGGTCGTTGGTTGCATCGGCGAACTGATCGACCCGGTCCTGGGTGATCTCCAGCCATTTCGACGGCGGCAATTCCGTGCCCGCCAGCCTGGCGAATTCCTCGATCGGTACCGTCTTGGCCATGCCTGCTCCTGTGTCGTGCCGAAACAATGACGAGCAGGCAAGTCTAACGCGTTGCGGACGGCTACGTGCTGCAAAACATCTCGTGCAGGAGGTGAATGATCCGGTCGGCCGGGCCGGGGCAGATCGAATAATAGATGGTTTGCGATTCGCGTCGAGTCTCGACCAGCCCCTCGCGGCGCAAGCGCGCAAGCTGCTGCGACAGCGCCGACTGACTCAATGGAATCATCTCGTTGAGCTGGCCCACCGACAGCGGACCGTTCGCCAGCGTACAGAGGATCATCAGCCGGCTCTCGTTGCCCAGTGCCCGCATCAGACCGGCCGCGTCAGCCGCGTGCGTGCGCATCTGCCCCAGGTCGGCGCCTGTAACACGTTGCTTCGTAGCCTGTTTCGAGTTCGTTGCCATGCCCTCGTCCACTCGGCCTCCGGGGCAGGAACAATATAGACCATACTAATTTAGAAGTAAATAAATTAGTATAGACTAAATTAGAAAAAGTAAATATAATGTGCGAATCGTCCATGAGCTGACCACTCGGGGATCGAGCAGAAATCATGAGGATCCTGCCTGCCTTTCCCGGCATCGACGCCGTGTTCGGCATCGGGGGATTGACCCGGTCGAAGATATTGGACGCAAGCCGCCCCGAGGAGTAAACGTGATCGCCGGCCCGATAGGAGACAACGTATCCCGACTGGCCACGGAACGGCCGCGCGCGGTTTATTTTGCCGTGCTGGTCGTGACGCTGGTCACCGGCGCACTGATGGCCGGGATCCGGATCGACACTGACCCGGAGAACATGTTGCCCGTGGACCAACCGGACCGGGTGTTTCACAACCAGGTCGAGGACCGTTTTGCCCTGCACGACACGATTGTGCTGGGCCTCGTCAACGACCGTCATCCAAACGGTATTTACAACGTCGATTCACTGGGCGCGCTGCATCGCCTCGGCCGCGCGATCCTCGAGATCGACGGCGTCATCGCTCCGGACCTGATGTCGCTGGCCGAGGTGGACAATCTGTCCCAAGTCGGGCCGGGCACGATTCGTTTCGAGTGGATGATGAAAGAGGCGCCTGTCACCGAGCGCCAGGCACTCGATATCCGCGACAAAGTCAGCCGGCTGCCGTTGCTGATGGATACGCTGGTATCCGGCGATGGCAAAGCCGCCGGGATCTACGTGCCGATCGAAAGCAAGGATCTGAGTTATCCGATTTCGCAACGGATACACGAGCTGACCGCCGAGCTCGGCCATGGTGACGACGTTTATCACATCACCGGGCTGCCGGTCGCGGAGGACACCTTCGGTCACGACATGTTCGTGCAGATGGGGATTTCGGCGCCGCTCGCCGGGCTGATGATTTTTGTCTTGATGTTGTACTTTTTCCGCAGCGCCGTGCTGGTCGTCGCGCCCATGCTGGTGGCGATGGCCACCGTCGTGATCACGATGGGGCTTTTGATCGGCATGGGCTTCACCGTGCACATCATGAGTTCGATGATCCCGATTTTCCTGATGCCGATTGCGGTCGTCGATTCGGTGCATATCATGTCCGAGTTTGCCGATCATTACGAAGACGGCAAGGAACCCAAGGCCGTGATACGCCAGGTGCTCGGGCACCTGTTCACGCCAATGTTGTTCACCTCGCTGACGTCGGCTGTGGGTTTCCTGTCGCTGCTGTTGACGCCGATACCGCCGGTACAGATTTTCGGCGCCTTTGTCGCTTTCGGCATCCTGCTGGCATTTGTGTTGACGATCTTCCTGATACCGGCTTACATCGTGCGTATGCGGCCCGCTTCGCTGGCAAAGCTCGTCTCCCGGCACAAGACGCCCCACACCGATACGCCGCTGGCGCGGACCTTGCGCCGCGTCGGTGCCTGGTCGCTGGCTCACGGCAAGCTGATCACCGGCGTTGCGGTTGCCGTCATCGCCGTGAGCGCGGCCGGTATTTATCACATCCAGGTCAACGACAACCCGGTGCGCTGGTTCAAGGCCAGCCATCCGATCCGGGTTGCCGACCGGGTGCTGAACGAACATTTCGCCGGTACCTACGACGCTTTTCTGGTACTCAGCCGCGACCCCGGCGAAACCGTCGGTCGGTTTCGCGAAACGGCTAAAGAGCTCCTGGATGCCGCCGGGACCGCGGCTAATGAGGACGCGATCGCGGCCGGGACTGCGGCCGCCGACGGCATGATCACCTCGCTGCGCGAACGGGTCGAAGCCGAAGCTGACGACGTCGGCGCCTATTTCGGCGAGTTGATCGGCGCCGTGGACGACGCGCTGTTCGACACGGGCGATCCGGACGTTGCCGACCTGCTCGAGCGCCTGATGGCGCTTGCCGAGGAGGCGCAGGTCGAATCGAAGTATTTTCAACGCCCGGATGTGCTGCAGCGGGTTGCCGAGTTACAACAGGTGTTGGCCGAATCCGGTTACGTCGGCAAAACCAACGCCTTACCCGACGTGGTCAAAGTCGTGAACCGGGAGCTTCGGGGCGGCGAGGCGGCCGACTATCAGATTCCGGCGACGGTGCCGGCAGTTGCGCAAACCCTGTTGCAATACCAGTCCTCACACCGCCCCGGCGATCTCTGGCACATGGTCACACCCGATTTCACGGCAACGGCCGTCTGGTTGCAGCTCAAAAGCGGTGACAACCAGGATATGAACCGGGTTATGCGCGGGCTCGACGATTATCTTGAGGCGAACCCGCTGCCGGCCGATGTCGAGCTGCGCTGGGCCGGCAAGACTTTCATCAACGTGATCTGGCAGGACGCGATGGTCAAGGGCATGTTGACGAGCTTGCTCGGCGCGTTCCTCGCGGTGTTCGTGATGATGGCCTTGTTGTTTCGGAGTCTGCGAGTCGGTCTGTTGGCGATGATTCCGCTGTCGGTGACGATACTTACGGTGTACGGCATCGTCGGCTGGATCGGTAAGGATTACGACATGCCGATTGCCGTGCTGTCCGCGCTGACGTTGGGTCTGTCGGTGGATTTTGCGATCCATTTCATCGAGCGCACGCGTGCCTTGCTGGCGACCCATGTCAGCTTCGATGTTGCAATGCCGAAGGTCTTCGAGGAACCGGCGAGGGCAATCGCGAGGAACGCGATCGTGATCGCAATCGGCTTTACGCCGCTGTTTTTTGCCCCGCTGGTGCCCTACATCACAGTCGGCGCGTTCATGGCCGCGATCATGGCATTGTCCGGCGCGACGACGCTGATCCTGCTGCCGGCGATCATGGCCTGGGCCGGGCCCTGGCTGTTTCCGAAACTCGACCGGCAGGGTGTGTTTGCCGATTCTGGTGCAGAACCGGAGGCCGCATGATGCGAAAGGAAATCGAGATGAGAATACTGTTTACCTTGGCAGGCCTGCTTGCGGTCAACGCCGTGAGTGCCGAGCCTTTGAGCGACGCCGACGAAATCGTCGAGCGCGCCAATCTTGCCGCTTATTATGGCGGCGCGGACGGCCGTTCTGAGGTGCGCATGATCATTACCGACGGTCAGGGCCGGCAGCAACGGCGCCAGTTTACGGTTCTGCGCCGGGACGTCGCGGACGCGGCGGACCAGCAGTTCCTGGTTGTATTCAGCCAACCGTCCGACGTGCGCGGCACCGTGTTCCTGGTCCACAAGCACGTCGATCGTGACGACGACCGCTGGCTGTACCTGCCGGGGTTGGATCTGGTCAAACGGATATCGGCCGGCGACAAACGCACCAGCTTCGTCGGTGCGCATTATTTCTACGAAGATGTTTCGGGCCGGCGGCCGAGTGACGATACACACGAGCTGCAGGAGACGACCGACGATTTTTACGTGTTGGGCCACACGCCCAAAGATCCCGGCAGCGTGGAGTTCACGCATTATCGGACCTGGATCGACCGCGAGACTTTCCTGCCGATGAAAATCGAATACACCAACGCCGCCGGTGACGTGTACCGCCGCGTGGAAGTGTCGAAAGTCGACGTATTCGACGGTCACCCGACCGTCACGGTCAGCCGAGTCTCCGATCTTCTGACCGGCGGGCGTACCGACATGCAGTTTCGTTACATCAAATACGACGTAGGTCTTCCCGAGGACGTATTCACCGAGCGTGCGCTGCGCAATCCACCGCGGGAGTGGCTGCAACGCCCGACCGACTGACTCGCAGCATTACGATGAACCGCTGGCTGGCGCTGTTGTTGTTACCCGGCATTGCCTGGTCCCAGGAGGACGATCCGTTTGCCGACGACGACTGGGGTGACTGGGAAGAAACGGAGCAGGAGATCGTCGTCACCGGGTTTGCCGAGGGGGGAGCGGGAACACGTTTCTCCCGCGATGCACTGGTTGCCGGACGAAATATCCTCGAGGACTTGCGGATTCGCTTCGAAACCGACTGGCAGGCCGAACGTTTCTCAGTCGCCGCCAAAGCGGACATGGGTTACGACGGTGTCGAGGACGACGTTTATCTCGATTTCCGTGATCTGAGCCTGTCGGCGTCGCTAGGCAAAACGGACATCCGGCTGGGCCGGCAGGTACAGACCTGGGGCACCGGCGACCTGTTGTTCCTAAACGACTTGTTTCCGAAGGACTTCGTTTCGTTTTTTGCCGGTCGCGACGACGAATACCTGAAGGCGCCCGGCGACAGTCTGCGGGTCAGTCATTTTAATCCGCTGGTCAACGTCGATTTTGTCTGGACCCCCGATTTTGAGCCGGATGTTTACCTGACCGGTGAACGCTTTTCGTTTTTTTCGCCGCTCGCCGGGGGGAATGTCGCACCTCGGCCGCCGCTCTCGGCCGTAGAGCCGGACGGCGGTTTTTCGAACGGTGAGTTTGCGTTGCGGCTGTTCAAGACCGTGCGGGGTAACGAGTATGCGGTTTACCTGTACCGCGGCTTTTTCAAGCAGCCGACCGCCCTGACGGCGGAACTGGAGCCAAGCTTCGCGCCGATGAGCGCAATCGGTGCAAGCCTGCGTCGCCCATTGGGCCCTGGCCTGTTCAACGCCGAGTTTTCGTATTATGACTCCAGAGATGACGACGACGGCAACAATCCCCTGTTGCCGAACGACCAGCTTCGTTTCCTGCTGGGTTACGAGTGGGAAGCAAAGCCGAGCTTCACGGTCGGCTTCCAGTATTATCTGGAGTGGACGCAGGATCACGACGCGCTGCTGGAAAACTCGCCGGTCCCGGAATTCGAGCCCGATGAACATCGGCACCTGATCACCAATCGTTTGAGTTACCGCCTGGAGCGGGACAAATACACGCTGTCCCTGCTTACGTTCTGGTCGCCTAGCGACCGGGATTTTTATCTCCGGCCGGCATTCACTTATCGGCACAGCGATCAATGGTCGCTGGTTGCCGGCGCGAATCTGTTCGGCGGCGACGACGACCATACCTTTTTTAGCCAGCTTCAGGATGCCAGCAACGTTTACTTGCGCCTGAGATTCAGTTATTGAGAGGAGAACGACTATGCAACGCAAAATGTCTTTGGAAAACGCCGTCGAGGCCTTCGCCGGTCTTATGGTCCTTTTGTCCGTGGCGCTGACGGTTTTTGTCCACCCCGGATTCGTCTGGCTGACGGCCTTCGTCGGCGCCAACCTGTTTCAGCAGGCTTTTACCGGTTTCTGTCCCGCCGCGATCGTCATGAGACGCCTGTTCGGTTTCGAGCCGGCGGCCGCGCGTCAGAGCGTGCGCTGATGCCGCGTCCGCTCGATCGGCTGAAGCCGGAGCGGCGTGAAACGATTTTTGCAGCCGCGGAAGCCTTCCTGGCGGAACACACGGCGGTCAAAAGGCGTGCGGTATAACATACGGTATAAACGTGCGGTCTGAACGCGAGCCTCGTCGCTGCGCTTTCATCGACTAGGTGACCGACACGCCCGTAGTGAATCGATGGAAACGGCGTCCTGGTGGCGGTTCAGGCAGACAACACCGAGCGCCGGATGGCCTCGATCTGCGGCGTCAGCTTCTCCAGTTCCTGCGGGACGCAGCGTTTGTCGCGTGGGCAGCTCGAGCTGCGGGGGCAGATGATCGTTGCGTCATGGGCGGTGCCGTCGGCGACCCAGCCGATGTTCAGGATCTTGCCGATGCTTCTTAGCTGGCGCCGCACGGGCTCGGGGATCGGGCCGGAGCCGCCGCCCGCGTTACAGCTCGCCTCGATCCGATCGATCGTCTCCCCGGCATCGATGTTTTGTGCCTCGAGCGCGGGGGCGATGTCCACGCCGACGCATAGCACGTGCGGGTTGCCGGCGGCGTCTTTGCTACGCAAGGACTGGCAGCAGTAAAGACGTTTGTCGTTGCCCGAGCGCAGGACGGAGACCTGCGTCGAGGGTTTCCGGGACCGCGAGTTGAGCATGCGGAAGACGGCCCAGTGCTGGCAGGGGTCGGAGATCATGCTCATGTTGCCCCAGGGCAGCGGGATGCCGTTGCCGCGGTAGACGGCACGCAGGTTGCCGGGCGGATAGGCGTCGAAGTAATGCCAGTGCGGGTAAGGTGAAACACTGGACATGCGCCGCATGACCAGTGTCGTGGTCAGCCCGATGCCGTCGCCCACGTCGATCGCATAGGCGTGTCGCGCCAGGTACTGTCGAAACGGGGTCTTGGGCGCCAGGAGCGCCGCGGCGAAATAGCTGCACTCGAAGTCGCGCCAGGCATAGAGTACGTCTTGCGCATCGATGTTCGGCGACTCCGCGTCGTGACGCCGGCCCGACGCACGTCCGCCCGAGACCTGCGGCGCCCTGGCGCCGTCACCGTCGTGAAGGACCTTGTGTGCAATGTGATTGGCGAGGTCGAACTTGAGCCTGGCCGGATTCGAGCGCAGCGCCGTATTCAGGTAGACCTTGTTCGGTGCATCGAAAAACGAGCGGACCAGCGTATTGAGCGGCGTTGTCCTGTCGCCTGCGTCCTTGAACGGCGCACGGTCGAACCAGTGGATTTCGAGACCGGCTTCGGCGGCGATCAGGAACACGTCTTCGACCGATAGCGGAAATCGCTTGTCGCCGACGCTTTCGGCGGCGCGCTCGATGTCCGGAAAACGGTTGTGGCTGGATTCCTGCTGCGCGCGGATCAGCAGGTGCGCAAATTGCCGGCCGGTGGTGCCGGTTTGTGCGAGCAGCTCCGGGATCGCCCGCTGTAGCAAGGTTTCGGAAAACAGAAAGCCCGGTTCCAGCGGCATGCCGTGAACGGCGGCGTCCGGCGCCGGGTCCAGCGCCTGTTCGTCCAGTTTCTCGTCGTAAAACCAGTCCACGTCCTTCTGGAATATGTCCGCGATGATTCTGACCAGGCGTTCCGACGGCACGCGTTTGCCGTTTTCGATCATCGACAGATAGGAGACCGAGGGTCCGGATTCGGCGTCGACCTGCACGCAGCGGACCGACAGGTCTTCCAGCGTCAGTCGATTGCGCTTTCGTAAATTCTTGATTTTGCTACCGAGAAAGTGTGCGCGGCGTTTGAGACCGTGTTGCATGGCTATTTGTAATGGGTATTCGTAGTGGGGGTGTGTATGTAAAATTCACAATGTGAATTTTTTACTGTAAAAATTAAGCTCTCTCCCGAGTATGATATTGTGCGTCGCAACAAGCAAGCGCGTATTCACGCGAATGAGCATTTGGGAGGGCATCACATGACGCGCGAACAGAGTATCGAGGCATTGGAATCCGAATGGGCGGACAGCCCCCGGTGGAAAGGCGTCGAGCGCAACTACGGCGCAGGCGACGTCGTCAAGCTGCGCGGCACCGTGCAGATCGAATACACGCTGGCCCGGCAGGGCGCCGAAAAACTCTGGCGCCTGGTCAACCGGGAAGAGCCGCTTTGCGCGCTGGGCGCGCTGACCGGCAACCAGGCCATCCAGGAAATCCAGGCCGGCCTGAAAGCCATCTATTGCTCCGGTTGGCAGGTGGCCGGCGACGGCAACAGCGCCGGCGAGATGTACCCGGACCAGAGCCTGTATCCGGTGGACTCGGTACCGAAGATGATAGAGCGCATCAACAATGCCTTCGTCCGCACCGACGAGATTCACGCGCTGAACGGCGATACCGGCATCGACTGGTTCGCGCCGATCGTCGCGGATGCCGAAGCCGGTTTCGGCGGTAACCTGAACGCCTTCGAGCTGATGAAAAACATGATCCGCGCGGGCGCCGCCGGCGTGCACTTCGAGGATCAGTTGTCGTCGGCGAAGAAGTGCGGCCACATGGGCGGCAAGGTGCTGGTGCCGACCCACGAGGCGATCGGCAAGTTGACCGCGGCCAGGCTCGCAGCCGACGTCCTCGGCGTGCCGACCGTGCTGATCGCGCGCACCGACGCCGATGCGGCCAATCTGATTACCTCCGATTCCGACGAACGCGACCGGCCCTTCATCACCGGCGAGCGCACCACCGAGGGCTTTTATCGCACCGAGGCGGGACTGGACCAGGCGATCGCCCGCGGTCTGGCGTACGCGCCTCATGCCGACATGATCTGGTGCGAAACCTCCAAGCCCGACTTGGACCAGGCGCGCCGGTTTGCCGAAGCCATACACGCCGATTTCCCCGAGCAGCTTTTAGCGTACAATTGTTCGCCGTCGTTCAACTGGCAGGCCAATCTCGACGATGAGACGATGAAACATTTTCGCGAAGAGCTCGGCAAAATGGGTTACAAGTTCCAGTTCATCACGCTGGCCGGCTGGCACGCGCTGAACTCGAGCATGTTCCGCCTGAGCCGGGCTTACAGGGAAGAGGGCATGTACGCCTATTCGCAGCTCCAGCAGCGGGAGTTCGCCGACGAGGCCTTCGGTTTTCGTGCCGCGAAACACCAGTCTTTCGTCGGCGCCGGGTACTTCGACGCGGTGCAAAACACGATCATGCAGGGCCTGTCGTCCACGACCGCGCTGGAAGGCAGCACCGAGGAAGAGCAGTTCGTCGCGTGAGCCTGACCCCCGATCCGGTTTTCCGGCGTTTCGTCGAAGACGAGCTGCTACCCGCCATCGATTTCGAGGCCGCGGCCTTCTGGTCCGGTCTCGAGTCGATCGTTACGGAGCTCACGCCCAGGAACCGCGTGCTGCTCGCGCTGCGCGACGACCTGCAGGCGAAAATCGACGCCTATCACGTCGAGCGCCGCGGTAGCGCCTGGGATCACGACGATTACGTCGCTTTTCTGAAACGGATCGGTTACCTGCGCGAGCCGGGCGAGCCGTTCAGGATCGAAACCGCCGGGGTGGACCCCGAGATTGCCGAGCTTGCCGGGCCGCAACTCGTCGTGCCGGTCAGTAACGCGCGTTTCGCGCTGAACGCCGCGAATGCGCGTTGGGGCAGCCTGTACGACGCCCTGTACGGCACCGACGTGATCGACGAGGACGACGGGCTCGAGCGCGACGCGGGCTACAATCCGGTTCGCGGCGCCGCGGTCATCCGTTACGCCACCGAGTTTCTCGATCGTACCTTGCCGCTCGAAGGCCACAGTCACGCCGACGTGACCGCGTATTCGATCGACGATGCTTCGGGCCGGGCGCGGCTGGTCGCCTCCATCGGCGGCGGCGAGTTGATTGGCCTTGAGGATCCGACGCAGTTTGCCGGACACCGCGAAAGCGGGTCCGGGACGCATTTTTTGTTCGCCAATCACGGCCTGCACGTCGAGATCCATGCCGATCCGAACCACCCGGTCGGCAAGGACGCGCCCGGACACGTCGCCGACGTCCTGCTCGAGTCGGCCGTGACGACGATTCAGGATTGCGAGGACTCGGTGGCTGCCGTGGACGCCGAAGACAAGGTCGGCGTGTACCGCAACTGGCTCGGCCTGATGACCGGCACGCTCGAGGCGAGCTTCGACAAGGGCGGTAAGACCGTGACCCGGCGGCTCGCAGAGGACCGCGAATACACCGGTGTCGATGGTCAGCCGTTGCACCTGCCGGGGTTGAGCCTGATGCTGGTGCGCAACGTCGGCCACCTGATGACCACCGACGCCTGTGCGGACGGCGATGGCAACGAGGTTTTCGAAGGTATCCTGGACGCAGTCGTGACCACCGCCTGCGCGCTGGCAAACCGGCGGCAGCAGGCGCGTTTGCCCAACAGTCGCAGCGGCAGCGTCTATATCGTCAAACCCAAGATGCACGGCCCCGACGAAGTGGCTTTCACCGATACGCTGTTCGGCCGGGTCGAGACCCTGTTCGGCCTCGAGCCCAACACGCTCAAGGTCGGCGTCATGGACGAGGAACGCCGCACGACGGTCAATCTCGCCGAGTGTATCCACGCGGTGCGCGAGCGCCTGGTGTTCATCAATACCGGTTTTCTCGATCGCACCGGCGACGAGATACACACCAGCATGCAGGCCGGTCCGGTGTTGCCGAAGGAGACCATCAAGGCGCAACCCTGGATCAATGCGTATGAGGACTGGAACGTCGATATCGGCATAAGTTGCGGCCTGCCGGGCCGGGCGCAGATCGGCAAGGGCATGTGGCCCAAGCCCGACGAGATGTTGCAGATGATGCAGACCAAGCAGGCGCATCCCGAGGCCGGCGCGAACTGCGCCTGGGTGCCGTCGCCGACCGCGGCAACCCTGCATGCGATGCATTATCATGCCGTCGACGTCCGCGCGCGGCAGCGCGAACTCGCGCTGCGTCCGCGCGCCAGCCTGGACGACATCCTGACGCCGCCGCTCGTCGTGAATCCCAAGTTCGACGCCGACACGATACAGGCGGAGCTCGACAACAACGCCCAGGGGATTTTGGGTTACGTCGTACGCTGGATCGACCAGGGCATCGGCTGTTCCAAGGTGCCGGATATCCGGGATGTCGGCCTGATGGAAGATCGTGCGACCTTGCGTATCTCCAGCCAGCATATCGCCAACTGGCTGCTGCACGGGATCGCGTCGGAAGCGCAGGTGCGCGAGACCTTCCGCCGCATGGCCGCGGTCGTCGACGAACAGAACGCGGACGATCCGGCGTATCGCCGCATGAGCGACGATTTCGACGCGAGCATCGCGTTTCAGGCGGCTTGCGACCTGGTCTTCGAGGGTTGTGAACAACCCAACGGTTATACCGAACCTTTGCTGCACGCCCACCGCCGCCGGCTGAAGGTCAGCCTGGCCTCATAGGCGCGACCTGACGCGACCTGGCGCGGGCGCCGCCGGTCGGCTAAGGTCGGCCGTCTCCGGGTTCGCGAAGATTGCCCGTGGCTCACTACCGGCTCGTCATCGTCCTGTTGGCCTCGCTGCCGCTCGGTTTCTTGTCGGCGGTCCCGCCGGCGGCGGCCTCGGAGCCTCGCGTCGTGACCGTCGCCGTCGCCAGCAATTTCAAGATTGCCGCGGACGCGCTGGCGGATGCGTTCGAGAACGCATCCGGACATCGGGTACGCCTGAGCGCGGGCTCCACCGGCAAGCTGTATGCGCAGATCGTCAACGGCGCGCCGTTCGACGTGTTCCTGGCCGCCGATGTGGAGCGTCCGCGTTTACTTGCCGAATCCGGACCGGGTATCGAAGCGTCGCGTTTTACCTATGCGACCGGCAGCCTGGTGTTGTGGTTTGCCGATCCTGCGACCGCCGGCCGTGTGTGTCGCGATTTGCTGCACGATTTGCTGCGCGAGTTGCGCGACGGTGGCCTCGACGGCCGGCTTGCGATTGCCAACCCGGAGCTCGCGCCTTACGGCAGGGCGGCTAGGGAGTTTCTGGTAGGGGCCGGATACTGGGCCGCGTTGGAGGATCGGTTGGCGGTCGGCGAGAGCATCGCACAGGCTTTCCAGTTCGTTGCGACGGCAAACGCCGAAGCCGGCCTGCTCGCTTTGTCGCAGACGACACGGCGTACGCGTCTGTCGCCGCGCGGTTGCGTTTGGGAAGTGCCGCGGTCGATGCACGCGCCCATCGAGCAGCAGGCGATCTTGCTGGACCGGGCCAACGAAAACGCGGCGGCGATCGCGTTCCTCGAATTCCTGAAAAGCGGGGCGGCGCGCGAGATCATTGCCGCGCATGGTTATTCACCCATTGACGAACCCACGGAACCCACGGAGCCGATGGAGCCCATGGATAGGCGCATGGATAGGCGCATGGATAGGCCCATGGATAGGCCAATAGACGGGTCTATAGATGGAACAATGGATGGTACGACGGACGGAGCAACGCCGTGACCGCCGCGGCCTGGGGCCCGCTTTGGCTGACGCTGGAACTGGCGGCGATAACGACGCTGCTGCTGATGTTGATCGCAACGCCGCTGGCTTGGTGGTTGGCAAATACGCAATCGCCGGCAAAATCGGCCGCCCAGGCGATTGTCGCCTTGCCGATCGTGTTGCCGCCGACGGTCATGGGGTTTTACCTTTTGATACTGCTCGGCCCGGCCGGCGGGATTGGTCGCTGGTGGGTCGAGATCACCGGCGAGGCGCTGACTTTCTCTTTTCTCGGGCTCGTCATCGCCTCCTGCGTTTACAGTCTGCCGTTTGCGGTGCAGCCCTTGCAGGCGGCGTTCGAGTCGCTGGGCCGACGGGAAATCGAGGCCGCCCGAACGCTGGGCGCGACGCGCCTGGACGCGTTTTTCAGTGTGGCGGCGCCGATGTCGCGCCACGGTTTCGTCAACGCCGTCGTGCTGAGTTTCGCCCACACGCTGGGGGAGTTCGGCGTGGTACTGATGGTCGGTGGCAACATCCCGGGCGAGACGCGGGTGATTTCGATTGCGATCTACGATCAGGTCGAGTCGCTGGATTACGCGGCCGCGCATGCGACGTCCGCGCTCTTGCTGGTGATCGCATTTGTCATGCTGCTGGCGATGTACGTCCTTAACCAGAGCTTGGCAAAGCGGTGAGCGTACCGCGCGACAGCTTGTCGCTCGCTTATACGCTCGTGCGCGGCGAGTTTCGTCTGGAGCTTGAGGCCGATCTGCCGATGCGCGGCATCACCGGCATTTTCGGTGAGTCCGGGGCCGGCAAGACCAGCTTGTTGCGCTGCGTGGCCGGTCTCGAACGGCCCGAAACCGGGCGTCTGGCCGTCGCCGGCGAAGTTTGGGAGGACTCCGCCAGCGGAACCTGCCTGCCCGTGCACCGGCGCCGGGTCGGTTATGTTTTTCAGGAGCCGAGGCTGTTCCCGCATATCGACGTGCGCCGCAATCTCGACTACGGGCGGCGGCGCGCCGACGGTGAGCGCGTGGACTTCGATCACGCGGTCGGATTGCTGGGTATCGGCGGCCTGCTCGATCGCATGCCGGACGCCTTGTCCGGCGGCGAAGCGCAGCGTGTCGCCATCGCGCGGGCACTGCTAAGGGCGCCCAGGCTGCTGTTGATGGACGAGCCGCTGGCCTCGCTGGATGAGCGGCGCAGGCAGGCGCTGTTGCCGTATTTCGACCGCCTGCATGCGGAGCTCGACATACCCGTGCTGTACGTCAGTCACAGCCTCGATGAGGTTTGCCGGCTCTGTGACACGCTCGTGGTACTCGGCGGTGGAGCGATCAGGGCCAGCGGGCCGATCGAAACCGTGCTGGGCGACATCGACAACCCGGCGCTCGATGCCGGTGTTTCGATTCTGCACGGCAGCGTTACCGATTACGATCGCCACTACGATCTGTCGACGGTGGCGCTGACCGCCGGACACCTGCGGGTCTCCGGGAGTTACGGCATCGATACCCGCCTGAGGCTTTTGATTCGTTCCTCCGACATCAGCGTTTGCCGCGAGCATCCGTCGCAGACCAGCATACTCAACATCCTCCCGGTGCGGATCGACGCCATTGCGGAGGGTAGCGCCTCGACGGTGCAACTGCGGCTGGCCGCGGGTCCGGATCACCTGGTCGCGATCGTCACGCGCCGCTCATGCACCGATCTGAAACTCGGCGTCGGTGACCGTGTCTACGCACAGATCAAGTCCGTAGCGGTCCGCGGCGCGGCATTCCCGCCTCCTTGAACCGGTACGGTACGTCCACAATGATCGCACGGGTGTCGGCATTGCTTACTTTGAATTCCTCTGTCGATTGCGGAATCGATCCACGCCACTCGGAACCCGAGTTGTTCTGGCAAGTGGGGTTTGTTGGTGAGGGGCGTAAAACTCACAGGTTTCGGGTGGTGTCAATCAGATTAGAATGAGTCAGAATGTCCACAATTCTGTGGGTGAAGTCGGCTCCGGGCACCCACAATTCTCAAAGCAGTAACAAAGCAAAAAGGATAGTCATGAAACGCATTTTCGTTCTGATTCCGTTGTTATTGGCAGCCGCGACCACAGGCGCGGAAGAGCGCCAGCACTTGTCGGCCGAGGTACTCTGGCAAATGGAGCGCGTCGGTAATCCGGTCATCTCGCCCGCGGGCGAGTTCGTGGTCGTGCCGGTGACGACATTCGACGTCGAAACGGACAAGTCGGAAACCCGCCTGTGGCTGTTGTCGGAGAGCGGGGATGTCCAACGGCCGCTGACGGTCGCGGGTCTCAGCGCCTCGAACCCGGTGTTCTCGCCGGATGGCCGGCGCCTGGCCTTCACCGGCAAGCGAAACGACGATGAGGTCAATCAGATCTACGTCCTGCCGATGGACGCTCCGGGCGAGGCAGAGCGTCTGGGCGAAATCCCGACCGGCGTCTCGGCCCTGAAATGGGTCGGGGAACATCTGTATTTCGCGTCTCGCATATGGCCCGACAAGACAGCGGAACAAACGGCCGAGCGCATCGAGCAGGACAAGGAAAAGAAACTGACGGCGCATACCTGGAACGCGTTGCCCTATTCGCACTGGGATCACTGGATCGACGAAGAGCGTGAGGCACACTTGTTCCGCATCCCCGCAGACGGCGGCGCGGCCGAGAATCTGACCCTGGGTACCGGCCTGCAATTGCCGCGTTCGACGCAGGGTACTTCGAGTTACGACGTGTCGCCGGACGAGTCGCTTTTGGCAATCGTGGCCGATTCCAGGAATAGCGGCTCCCGTCCGGACTTCGACGTGTTTCTGCTCGAGGCCGGTTCCGGGGAACCGCGCAATCTCACGGCCGACAACGAGGCGCCGGACAGCAATCCGAAGTTCTCGCCGAACGGCCGGCTGTTGGCATTCAGCCGCCAGCAGATACCGGGCTTCTACGGCGATACCCGCCGGCTGATGGTGCACAGGCTGCGCGCGGGGCAAAGCAGCGCATTGCACGAGGCGTGGGACCGTTCCGCGGACGGCCTGGTATGGGCACCCAACTCGCGCGGCCTTTACGCCGCCGTCGATGACATGGGCACCCGACGAGTCTACTATCTGCCGGTCGGCGGCGGCGATCCGAGGGCGGTTACCGGCGCGACCGACTACGGCAATCTGTCCATTGCGAACGACGGCACGCTGGTCGGCAACAATCAGAGTTTTCTGTATCCGCCGCGGGTCGTCCGCATCGACACGCGAAACGGCGCGGCCGAGCGGCTCGATAGCTTCAACGATGAACTACTTGCCGGCGTCGATCTCGGCACCTATGAATCGGTGACCTTCAAAGGCGCGGACGGCGCCGACATACAGATGTGGGTACACTATCCACCCGGCTTCGACCCGGAGCAAAAGTACCCGTTGTTCCTGTTGATTCACGGTGGACCGCACAACGCGATTACCGATGCGTTTCACTTCCGCTGGAACGCGCAAACCTTCGCCTCGTGGGGTTACGTAACGGCTTGGCACAACTTCCACGGCTCATCCGGGTTTGGCCAGGCATTCGCCGATTCGATCAACCCGGACTGGCTCAGCCGGCCGTACGCCGACACCATTGCTGCCGCCGAGTGGTTCGAAGCGCAGCCCTGGATCGATACCGAGCGAATGGTCGCCGGCGGCGGTAGCTATGGCGGGTATCTGTCGAGTATTCTCGTGGGCCGCGAACATCCGTTCAATGCGCTCGTAATTCATGCGCCCGTCTACAACATGTATTCGCAGATGGCGGCGGATTTCTCGGTGCACGGCACTCGTTTCGGTGAGTATTGGGAGCGCCCTGAAATCTATCGTTCGATCTCGCCGCATTATTTTGCCGCCGAGTTCGACACGCCTAGCCTGATCATCCACGGTCAGAACGATCTGAGAGTGCCGGTCGGTCAGGCCTTCGAGTTGTTCCGCACCCTGCAGACCCGCGGTGTCGAGTCGCGTCTGATCTACTATCCGGACGAGAATCACTGGATATTGAAGCCGAACAATTCGCTTTACTGGTATGGCCAGGTACGCGAATGGGTCGAGCGATTCGCGGCGCCGAATTAGGCAGGTTATTTACGGGACAGGAACTAGGGAGCGGCATCGGACCGGGGAGCCTCGCCAGACTCGTGCAGAGGCTCCCTGGACGCGCAGCCGATTCAAGCAGGACGTCGACCCGGCCCTATCGGACCTGCCCTATTGGAACTTGCTCTATTGGAACTTGCTTTATTGGGGCTTGCTCTATTGGGTCTGGGAAGCCGTTCGCGCGTTCAGGATCGTCGCGCCCGCACACAACACGCCCGCCGCAACGACGGCGTTTTGCAGGCCCAAGATACTTGCCGCGGCGCCGACGGCGAGGCTGCCCAGGGACGTGCCGCCGAACACGATCATCCCCCAGAAACTGCTGACACGTCCTCGAACCTCGTCGTCGACCTGTGCCTGCAACAGGATCTGAGACCCGACACCGCATACCGATAGCGTGACGCCGAGCAGGGCGGCGACGCCGATCGCCGCCTCGAACCGGTCGATCATGCCGAGCGTTACTACCAACAAGCCCGCCACGATGAGACCCGCTTCGACCGCCTTTATCGTCAGCCAGCGCGTGCCGCGCGATAGTGCGATACCCGCGACGACCGCGCCGGCGCCGACGGCCGAGGTCAGGCCCGCCAGCGCAGCCGCCCCGCCCCCGAACACCGCGTCGGCGAACGCGGGCATCATCTCGAGGGCCCCGCGTCCGAATACCGACCCCAGCGCGGCGAGCACCAGCAGGCTTCGGATCAGCGGCCGGGACAGTGCATAACGCGCGCCTTCGATCAGCTCGACCCACGGGTGCTTGCGACGATCTACCGGGTTCGACGACGGGTTCTGCCTCAGGGCGAACATCGCAGCGATCATCGACAGGTAACTGATCCCGTTGATCACAAAAGCCGTGCCGACCCCGCCCAGAGCGATCACGAGCCCGGCCAGCGCGGGCCCGACGAAACGCGACAGGTTGAACGAAACCGAGGTCAGCGCGATCGCGCTGTACAGTTGATCGGCATGCACGAGATTGGGCACGATGGACATCCGTACCGGGGCATGGGCGCCGTCGAGCGTGCCCTGCATCAGCGACAGCAGTGCCAGGAGTTGTATGTCGACGTAGCCGAGCAAAGTCAACGAGCCCAGCACTAGCATGTTGATCAGGCTCAGGGTGTTGATCAGGATCGACGCCGCCCGCCGGTCGAAGCGGTCGGCCAGCACACCGAAGATCGGACCGAGAAGGACGGCCGGCGCGAATTGGGTGAAAGCGACGATGCCCACCCACAATTCGGACCCGGAGAGCTCCCAGGCGAACCATCCGAGCGCTACGCGGTAAATCCAGAGGCCATGCAACGAAATCGTTGCGCCTGCCAGGTAGATTACATAGTCGCGGTTTCTTAGTGCGGACCGGCTCACCCGGACAGGACACTGGTTCGCGTCACGGCTTTACTCGTCGGTATCGGTGTACTCGGGGTGGCGAGGTGTTTCCACTTCAGGTTCGACGGGTCGAGTAATGCCGTAACGTTGGGCTCGTAGGGTTCCCCGATCTCCCCGGGCGGCATCGGGATCCCGGACAGCGGCACAATCAACAGCGCTATCGGCGCGAATCGGTTCATCGACGGTGTCCATGTAGAAGTGGGAGCGAGCTGGAGCGGGCGATACGCCCAAAGTATCAGAAAATACATTTAAATCAATAATTTAAATGATTTCTCTCCCGAAATAGTAGCTCAATCTGTTCCCGAATAGTAGCCCATGATGGGCTACTTTAAAAATGGAGCGGTAGAACAGATTCGATCTCTTATAGGCCCTCCACCTGCCGCGCAAATCGAACCTTACTCGAGTGGCGATTTCGCAAACTCGCCCCCTTTCATTCCGAATCAGACGGCCTTCCATTCCGGATTGGACGGTACTGCACTCCGAATCAGACGGCACCTGATTCCGGATTGGACGCCACCTCATGCCTGATCGGCCGATCTCCGCAGAGACCTATCCGCGCCATTAAGAACGATCGCAACAAGCTGGGATTCCTGCTTGAAGGCTTTGTGTTTTCCGAACTGACCAAGCTCGCCGGTCAGGCAGAAAGCCCAATCGCCCTTAGCCACTATCGAGACAAAGATAAGGTCGAAGTCGACTTCGTGCTTGAGCAAGCAGGGCGCGCTATCGGAATTGAAGTGAAGGCCGGTGCTACCGTAAGAGCTGACGATTTTACCGGCTTGAAACGCCTTCAGGATGCGATGGGAAGCCCCTTTTCGTGCGGCATCCTGCTTCATGACGGAGATCGCATTCAACGCACGGGGGACAAACTCTTCGCCATGCCCATAAGCCAGATTTGGGCGGCGTCAGGCGAGGATTAGCTCTCTATGCCTGTTCGTCTCCCGGCCTTGCAAGAAAGTCGTGACTGAACTCTACTCCGCCGATAGCGCCGCGGCATCACCGCCCATGTCCGTTCTTACCCAAGTTGGCGCCTGTAACCAGGTCTGTCGCCGTCATTCTAGCGTCCTGTCTGGTGAATTCGTTACCGGACACTAGTTCGCGTCTAGCGTGTATTCGTCGATAACGGCCTCGATCGCGTCTGCACAAACCCGGCAGAAGTAGTCGACACGCGTGAACATGACACAGTTCTGTTCGGAGCGGTAATAGGCGTTTGCATCATAATTTGCGCCCTGGAACGCGCCGATTGCGTCCCTGTACCGATTACTGGAGAACAGATCCCGCGTGTATGCCAGCGTCTCGTCGAACAAGGCGTTCATCTCCGATTCCGGCACGTCTTCGGCACGCATCTTCGCGCGCCGCTGCTGGTAGGCCAGCGAATGCGCCTCGTATTCCTGTTTCGGCCAGGGAGTCGGTATCGGTGTGGCTGGGTCGACGAGGTGTTTCCACTTCAGGTTCGACGGATCGAGTAACGCCGTGACGTTGGGCTCGTAGGGTTCCGTTATCTCGTCCGGCGGCAGGTATTCGACCGGGCTGGTGTAATACTCGTCCGCCAGCCCGGCAAAATGATGAGCGAACTCGTGGACGAACAGATACGGCGCCCACGCGCTATTGGCCGCCGCGGTGCTGTAGAGGCCGTAGATTCCCCCGCCGCCGTACACCTCGGAATTCACCAGTATTTCGATGAAGTCATAAGGCGCCGATGACGCGATCCGGCGCATGGCCTTGTTGTCGGTGGTCAGTACGTATCGCACCGAACGGAAGGTGTCGTAACGGGTGCCGATCGGCGAGTCCTTGTAGATGCCGGTGGACGGGCGCGATACGCCGGAACGTGCTGCGGCAGGGACGAGGGCCCAGACGTTGATGTCGGTCTTGCGCTCACTGAACGGTTCGGTGGCTAACAACGTGTCGGTAAGCTCGCGCGCCGTGGCGAGAAACGCGTCCTTTTCTTCGGCCGTGTAACCATCGCCCAGGAGCAACAGGTCCGCTTTTTTCGCCGGATCGCCGCTCTCGTGAATTGCCACGACCTGATCCAGGTACATCGCGGATTCACGGTGATTCATGTAATCGTCGGGGTCGATCGGCGTGCGCCAGATCTCCTCGAAGGCATTACCGGCACCACGCTTCTTCAACGCGACCTCAACCGGCCTGCCCGGATGCGGAAATCGCAAGGACTCATGAAAAGTGCGGTTCATCCGCCGCGCTTCCGCGGTGTTTTCCCATTCGCCGTAGATACTGCTGAAGCTTCGCGAGTAGACGATATCACCTGTCTCCGGATCGAGTACCTCGAACAGGTACTTGCCCCGCAGCGTCGTATCGATTGGTCTTTGCGTGTTGCCGGGCCAGGGCAAGGGCTCGATGACGACCTCATCGAGGCTGAAAACTTCCATTTCGTGATTGCCCGTATGGTAGAAATCGATCCGTACCGACGCGGGCGCGCCGGCGTCGGCCTCGGGCGGTATCGGGATTCCGGACAGCAGCACAATCAACAACACTATCGGCGCGAATCGGTTCATCGACGGTGTCCATATAGAAGTGGGAGTGAACTGGAGCGGGCGATGGGAATCGAACCCACCTCACGAGCTTGGGAAGCTCGGGTAATAACCACTATACGACGCCCGCGCCGGTGTTTCGGAGTGTACCGCAAACCGGAGACGCCTGGTTAAGGCGAAAATTCGGTGACGGGCCTCCAAAGCCGGAGGATATTGCGCAGTCGATCTTTGCGAAGTTCTCAAGCCTGGAGGGCTTTGACCATATAGAGAATTTCCAGGCCTCTACTGTTCGCGATCTATGCTTCGGAGACAGCCTCGACCAGCCCTAAACGCAAGGCTTCTGCAACTGCCTGGGCTCTGTTTTTGACGCTGAGCTTACGAAAAATCGTGCGCACGAGCTGTTTGACGGAGCTTTCGGACAAGCCCATGTCATTCGCTATCATTTTGTTGGAATCGCCTGCTGCAAGCCTGTTGAGAATCCTGCGCTCACGGTCCGAAAGCAGACCTTTCTCCGTCTCGATCACATTTCCACCTGTTTCCGCACGGTGAACTGCATCGAGCATCTCCGTCACGACCGATGCGGGCGCATAGGTTTCGCCCAGCATGACGAGATCAACGACCTTTTCTAAGCCTTCGACACCGGCCGCCTTGGAGACATAAGCGCAAGCGCCCGCTGCCAGTATCTCCGCCGCATTCCTCGCTGTCACGGCGCCGGAGAAGACGATGATCTTCGTTTCGGGTCGGGACTCCAACACGGCATTGACGGCCTCCAGGGCGTCAAGCCCCGGCATTGCGTAGTCCATGATGAGCAAGTCGACCGGCGACTTCCTCGCAAACTCGACGATATGCGTGTAGTTGCAATGCAGGTGAATGTCGGCGTGGGGCCATCGTTCAGCGCAGAAACGCTTCAGATAGTCGCCGACGAAAGGATGATCGTCGGCAATGACAATGCTCTTTGGCGTATGGGCAATGGCCTGCCGCGCGTCCGTTTCTTTTTTCATCACCATATGCTCACTAACATTCTCGCCAATATTGCCGACGCCTCTCTTGAGTCAGCGTCATTCTTTATTTGAAACCCGCATCTTGCCCAACAGAACGAAACAACGCGGCCCGTAGATCGCGTGAGCTACCTGCCGAACGAGAATATGACCGGTAGTGCATTTGCAGGTGCTCAATCGGTCAGGTGAATCGCAACGAAAGATCGAGAAGTTGTCCATTAGGAGAAGTTGTCCATATATATAATCGCGTTCGCAACAATACTGAATACTTGATTCCTCCAAAATGGATCAATCGACTTTCGCCAGGGACGCGCTCACTCCAATGCACATGGATTCGACGCGCAGATAAGATGGCAGGCTCCAAGGAATCGCCTTCTGCGCGATCGCGTGCCTTTGACCGTACCTTTGATGACGGAGGCGGGTCCGGTACGGAACCGACTGCACCGCTCGAAGATGATGCGCGCAGGCTTGTCGATGCTTTCATGAAAATCAGGCAACACCGCAAAACGCTCATCGCAGAGGACTTAATCGAGGATTCCGCACTGATAATGATCTTCGAGCTCTATATCAGCCATGTCGATAAATATAACCTGACAGTTACAGGCTTGTGCGACGCAACAGACGCGCCTCCGACCACAGCGCTTCGGCGGATTGACGTAATCTGCAATCTTGGATTGGCCGCCAAACGAGAGGACGCCCATGACTCGCGGCGCGTCATTGTAACGCTGACCGCGAAAGGCCTCGAAACGGTCAACGCCTTCCTCAGAGACGTTCGGCACATCCTCACCCACACGCTATGCGTCGATCCGAGGGCAGACTGATCGGGATTTCTCCCAAACATCGAACAATATCGGAAGTTCTCGGCAAACAGGCTTTTCTATTCTATTCCCTTGCCGCACGCCGGCGGCAGGAAATCGCAATTCTCGGTTTACTTACCAGCGCACCCGGAACCCGAGATTGCCTTCAACGCCATAGGATTCACGGATACTGCCCGACAGAGCGCCGGCGCCGCTAAACTCGCCGTAGATGCTGACATTCCTTTTGAGCGCCAGCGTCGCGCCGGCGCCGACGCGCGTCCAGATTTTGTTACCTACATACTCGAACTCTTCGCCAGAGGAGACGATGGAAAGATCGCGATCTGCGTTGTACTGCACATCGAAGACGCCGTAGACCGCCAGCTTCGCCTCATCGCCGGCCCAGTTTGCATCGCTTGTTCGCTCTACGATTAGCCCCGTCGTGACGGAAAACTGCTCGTTGTCCGCAAACGAGATTTCCGCGCCGTCCGCATCGGTGAAATCGTCGCCGTAAAGGCCGTTCCAGTTGAACTGGACCCGGGGCGTAACATGGAGAACATCGGAAAGCGCAACTCGCAAGCCGGTTTCCACCGCGGCGGAAACGCCCCATGCATCCATTCTTGCTTTCACGCCTTCATCGCGTACGGAAACATCCGTATCGAAACGAAGCGCCTGGCCCGAAAAGTCCATGTAAAAACCATTGTCCCGTTGCAGTGTCATGGACAGTCCGGCGCCGTGATAGCGTGTATCGAGTTCGGCCCCGGCTTCCTCGTCAATGTCATAGGCTTCGCTGTCCGCAAGGCCGAGGATACCCCGCGCCGCAAGCTTGAAGCACCCCGAATCGCGCGCCTCCCACGCCCGTCCGAGCCCGAGGTCTAGCTGTCCATAGCGTTGCCGCAGCCGTGATCCGACCTCTGGCGTTTCACGCAGGCGCCCGCCGCGAGCGCGCATCCAAGCCTCCGTCGCCTCGCAGTCACCTGTATCCGCGTCGCGATAGTCGCGATAGAAGTAATCCGCCCGCCCCGCGCGGGCCGTGCGGCTGTCGCTGCCGAGGGCGACGGTGTGGTTCATGAGGCCGATCATGTCCGGTAATGCGGCGCTGTATCCGGCGACCTGTTCGAGCCGCTCGCTTTGCAGATACCAGACACCGTCCGTTTCCAGATTGAGATCATAAGCGTACTTGCCGGCGACGAGCGGGTTTTCCAGCACGAAGTCCCCCTCGGCGGTTCCGCCGGTCGCCGACACATCGACGACGGCTATACCCGCGCCCGGCCCCGTCCCTGTATCGACGCCAGTACCCGTGCCGACGTCGGTGACGGAAAGCAATGTGGGCAGGCTCTCTACCGTTCCCTCCAGGGTCGTCGCCACAGCGCCGACGTTGCCTTCGATCACCAGAAGGTCTGCGGTTGCCGTTGCATCGAGCGCCGCGTCGATTTCGAGAATGCCGCCGCCTGCATAGTCGCCGCTGACATTGATCACATCGTCGGCGCCGCCGTCAGCCATGGCGACGACGCCGAGATTGACGAAATCGCCCATGATGTTGGTGGCGCCGGGGCTGTTTCCATCTGCGGTGAAACGGGAATCGGTACCCACGAACAGCATCGCATCGAGCGTGCGCATATCGTCACCCGGCATGTGCGCATCCGCAGCCGTATCGTCGAGAAGGTAGATTTCCTCGAAACTCGTAAACGCATCCGGCAGAACGCCGACAAGATTATAAAATTCGACCCGATCGGTCCCGTCGCCACCGTCAATCGTGCCGGTAAAGCCGCTAATGTCGGCGCCGGCGCGAACGATCATCGCGTCGTCGTCTTCCAGCATGTCGAAATCGCCGGCGCCGGCAAGCGTTCCCCCGAGATCGAACAGGTCCGATCCCGGCGTAAACAGAAACCCGCCGTCCGCATCGAAGGTTGCGTCCGCGACGACCGTTGCCGCGCTCACGTTCGTTATCGAGCCCGCCGCGGCGATGTCGAGCGTGCCCGCCTCGACATTGACCGTATCGAAGCTCGACGCGGCGGGGCCGGTCACGTTCAACACGCCCGCGCCGGTCTTGGTCAGCGTTTCAAAGCCCTGCACCGCACCGATGTCCGCTGTGGTATTGATATCGGTGTTAAAGGTATCGGCCCCGTCGCCGCCGTCGACAATGCCGGTTATAGTAGTGCCGTCATGGATGGTGAGGGTATCGTCACCCCCACCCAGTGCCAGGCCGTCCGCACCGGTATCCAACGCGCCGAAAACATCCAGCACATCCGCACCGTCGCCCAAGTCGCCCGATGCCAGCAACGTTCCAGTGACATTGATCGTATTGGCGCCCGCCGAGCCGGTAAAGACAGCTTGCGTCGAAGCAGCCGCTTGCAGGGTTCCCCCCACATCGAGAACGGTTCCGTCCGCCATGGCGACAGTCGGCGTCTCATAGCTGCCTTCGACATCGAGAAGGCCGCCGTTCAGAATCGTCCCGGAAGAAAACGAAAGCATGCCTTCCAGCGTCAGCGTACCAACGTTCTCTTTCCGCAAAATCTCGAAATCGACGATATTGCTGTCGTCGAACGTCTGTTCGGTAACATTGTCGACGACTACGGTATCGGTTCCGGCGGCGCCGTCGATCGGACTTGTGACGCCGGAGATGTCGGAACCTTCGCGCAGGATCAGCGTATCGTCGCCGTCGAGCATGTCGAAACCGCTCGTGCCCGTAACCGTGCCGGCGATATCGAACGTATTGGCGCCGGTCGTGAAGTCGAAAGCGCCGTCGACGTCGAGCGTCGCGCCCCCAAGCACGGTCGCCATGCTGACATCCGTGATGGCGCCGCCGCCTGCAATATCCAGCGTGCCGCCGTTGACGTTGACTGTATCGAAGACCGATGCGGCGGGACCGACCACATTCAATACGCCCGCGCCGGTCTTGGTCAGTGTTTCAAAGCCGATGCTGGCGCCCAGATTCGCCGAGCTTGCGATATTCGTGTTGATGGTGTCGGCGCCGGCGCCGCCGTCGACAGTGCCGTTGACGGTCGCGCCGTCATCGATGGTGAAAGTGTCGTTGCCCGCGCCCAGGGCGAATACCCCGCCGCCGGCGTCAAGCGCTCCCGACACGGTGAGCACGTCCGCGCCGTCGCCTAGATTCGCTGTTGCGAGCAGTGTTGCACCAGAGTTGACAGCGACCGTATTAATGCCGGTGGAGCCGGTGATCGCGGCCTGCGCCGAGCCGCTCGCCTGCGCGGTTCCATCGACATTGAGCGTTGTTCCATCCGCCATGGTCACGATGGGGGTTTCCAGCGTACCGTCTACATCAAGCGTTCCACCGTTGAGCGCCGTCGCGACGGAATAACTTTGTGCGCCGGCGAGCGTCAGCGCGCCCGTATTGTCTTTCTGCAGGGTTTCGAAATTTGTCACCTGCGATCCGTCGAAAGTGAAGGCGGCGGCGTTGTCGACAAGGACGGTGTCGGAGCCCAGATTGCCGTCGATGCTCGCGGCAAGGCCGCTCAAATTCGCGCCGTCGCGAAGCGTCAGCGTGTCGTCGCCATTGAGCATGTCGAAACCGCTCGCGCCCGTAACCGCGCCGGCGATATCGAACGTATTGGCGCCGGCCGTGAAGTCGAAAGTACCGTCGACGTCGAGCGTCGCGCCGGCCGCCACCGTCGCCGCGTTGACACCGGTAATCGAACCCGCGGCAGCCACGTCGACCGTTCCTCCGTTGACATTGACGGTGTTGAATGAGGATGCGCCGGGGCCGGTCAGATTGAGAACGCCGCCGCCGGTCTTGGTCAGCGTTTCAAAACCCTGCACCGTGCCAAGCGTCGCGGCCGTATTGATGTTGGGATTGAAAACATCCGAGCCGGTGCCGCCGTCCACAGTGCCGATGACCGTTGTCCCGTCATTGATGGTGAAGGTGTCGTTGCCCGCGCCCAGGGCGAATACCCCGCCTCCGGCGTTGAGCGTTCCCGATACGGTGAGCCTGTCCGCGCCGTCGCCTAGGTCCGCTGTTGCGAGCAGCGTTGCGCCAGAGTTGACAGTGACCGTGTTAACGCCGGTCGAGCCGTTGATCACGGCCTGCGCCGAGCCGTTCGCCTGCGCGGTTCCATCGACACTGAGCGTTGTGCCGTCCGCCATGGTCACGGTGGGGGTTTCCAGCGTACCGCTCACATCAAGCGTTCCACCGTTGAGCGCGGTCGCGACAGAATAGCTTTGTGCGCCGGCGAGCGTCAGCACGCCGGTGTTGTCTTTTTGCAGGGTTTCGAAATTCGCCACCTGCGATCCGTTGAAAGCGAGGGCGGCGGCGTTGTCGACAAGGACGGTGTCGGAGCCCAGATTGCCGTCGATCGCGTCGGTCAGGCCGGAAAGGTCCGCGCCGTCCCGCAGGGTGAGCGTATCGTCCCCGCCCAGCATGTCGAACGTTCCCGCGCCCGTAACGACGCCGGCGACATCGAACGTGTCCGTACCCGTCGTAAAGCCGAAGGCGCCGTCGGCATCGAGCGTAGCGCCGGACGCGACCGTCGCCGCGTTCACGGTCGTAATCGAGCCCGCGGCGGCGAGGTCGAGCGTTCCTTCATTGACGTTCACGGTCGAGAAATCCGAAACGGCGGCTCCGGCGATGTTGAGCGTGCCGGCGCCTGTCTTGGTCAGGGTTTCGAAATTCGTCGCCTGAGCAAGCGCGCCCGTCGTCAGGATGTTTGCGTTAAGCGTATCGGTGCCCGCGCCGCCGTCCACGGGCGCGCTGGTGACGGCGCCCTCCTGGAACGTGAAGGTGTCGTCGCCTGCGCCGAGATCGATTGCCGAGGCTCCGGAAATCGTTCCGATCACAGTCAGTGTGTCGGCGCCGGTCGTGAAACCGAAAGCGCCGTCCGCGTTGAGTGTCGCGCCCCCAAGCACGGTCGCCACGTTGACATTCGTGATAGAGCTTGCGGCGTCTATGTCCAGCGTGCCGGCATTGACATTGACTACATCGAAGCTCGATCCGGCCGGACCGACGACATTCAACACGCCCGCGCCGGTTTTGGTCAGGGTTTCGAATCCGGCGGCGGCGCCAAAGATCGCCGACGTCGAGATGTCGGCGTTGAGTTGATCGTTTCCTGCGCCGCCGTCGATCGCGCTGGTCAGGCCGCTCAAATCGGCGCCGTCGCCTAAGGTGAGCGTGTCATCTCCGTCGAGCAGGTCGAACGCGCCTGCGCCTGTGAGCGCGCCCGAAACGTCGAACGTGTCGGTCCCTGTTGTGAAAGAGAACGCTCCCGCCAGATCGATCGTCGCGCCAGAGGCGACGGTTGCCGTCCCCACATCGATGATCGACCCGCCAGCGGCCACGTTGAGCATACCAGCATTGATGTTCACCGTGCCGATGTTCGACGCGCCGGCCCCTTCGACGACAAGCGTACCGGCGCCGGTCTTGGTCAGCGTCTCGAAGTCGGTCACCCGATCCACGGTTCCCGTAGCCGCCGCGGCGATATCGGCGTTCACCTGATCATCGCCATCGCCGCCACCGATGACGCCTGTGACATCTGCACCACCATTGACGGTGAAGACGTCATCGCCAAGACCCAGCGACAGGACACCCGCGCCTGTGTTAACGATACCGGCAGTGGTCAGAAGATCGGCGCCGTCCCCCAGGTCGCCGGTTGCATACAGACCGTTCTGGAAAGGAAACGTGTTAGCGTCAGTGACCGTGATGTTGTTGACCCCCGACGAACCGGTTAACATCGTCGTGCCGCCTGGGCTGGTTGAACCGAAACCGCCGTCAACGATCAGGGTCGTGTCATCGGCCATGTCAAGGTTCGGCCCGCCAATGTAATAACTCACACGCAACACACCACCGTTGAGTGAGACGCCATTAGTGTAAAGCAATGGGAAGATTCCAGTGTTTGTCAGGGTGCCGGCGTCCTCCTTGATCAGCCGATCGAAGTTTGTGAGGAAGTTCCCATCCAGGGTCTGCGCAACCGCCGTACGAAAGATCAATGTGGTGTCTTCCGTTCCGGGATTGATGCCGCCAAGGAAATTGGCGTCGTCATAAATGATCACCGTATCGTTGCCGGCGTTCATTCTAATGATGGCGTTGGTGGTGCCCGACCGGAACGTGAGGGTGTCATCGCCAAGTCCGAGGTCAATCTCGGACGAGGTGACCGCGCCGTCGATCGTTAGCTCATCGTTTCCGTCAAGTGTGTTGAGCGTTGTGGCCGGCGAGTTGGCCGCGTCGCAAAGGACGGTGTCGGCGCCGGCCGTTCCGGAAGCGGCCGGGGTGCCGTTGACCACGCATTGCGCCGTAGCGGGTGTCGCCGCCATCGACAGAAGCGACACCGCGCCCATTGACAGGGCCGTACTTCTTAGCCGGGAGAACGCGATTGAATGGTTAACCTTTGAGTGTCTTCGTATCCGCGTCTCTCTCATCTAAGTAAACCTCAAGAGTATTTGGGGACATGGTTTCCGAAGAGGAGAGACTATTATTGTTAATCATGTGTGTTGCGTGCTCCATGCACGCTTATTCGGTCCGTAACGGATTGAATGCTGGGTAAGATCTGCCGGACACCTTGGAAACTAAGGTGCCGTACCGCCCGATATTTTGATCCGTTATGGACTAGATTCTCGCGTAGAATTTGATATGTACAAACGCACATGGGTATTTCATGATACCGGTGTGGTTTTTGCGGGCGGGATCAAAACTATGTGCAACAAAACTACTCGTATAAACTCACACGCCATGAACGACCAACAGA
Organism: Woeseiaceae bacterium; assembly: GCA_028279985.1. Lineage (GTDB taxonomy): Bacteria > Pseudomonadota > Gammaproteobacteria > Steroidobacterales > Woeseiaceae > UBA1847. The sequence continues at coordinate 19,460 of JANQMR010000011.1, read as the reverse complement.
ACCGTCTTTTCTATGACGTCAACACTACGCTCATTGAAACAGTCGAGCAGCGCTTGCAAAAAGGTGATGAAGCTGAGGTGCTGAACGCCCTTCACAGCATCAGAGGTGCGGTGCTGATAATCGGCGCTTCGGCCTTGGCGCAGGCTGTTCGAAACGTCGTCGATGCCATAGAGGATGGGCGGCGGGGCGATGCACAAGAATGCATAGCCAAGCTTCGCAAGGAGTTTGATGCTTTCAGGCCTGCGGCGACAGGATCGACAATGCGTTCCTAGACCTCTTCTCGGAGCGCGCCTGAACTCAATGACACTTCATACGCCCGATGCGGATCGCGACGCGGCTGTCAAACGCCAGTCTATTCTGCTGCTATACAAGACGCTGCAAAGCGCTTTTGAACGCTATGTTTCCGACCCCGACACTTTTATCCAGGCCGGCAACCGGTTCACCGTTACCTCGGGGGTGATTGTATTGACGGCGTCTATCGGGCTTGCCCTGGTACTGGAGCCGTTTCTCGCACCCTTCTTTCTGTTTCAAGCCGTCCTCGGTTTTTCCGGACTGATCAAACCGCTGATAAAAGGCGCCCTGGACGGACAGTCCTACATCACCGTATGTCTTTACGCCTTTTTCTCGCCGATGATCTTCTGGTTTCTGATCGGACCGCAAGCCAGCCTCGTGCTTTATATCGTTGTAACCACCAGCGTATCGCTGCTCTTTTTTCGCTGGCGGGATTTTCGCTCTGTCGGACTTATCTGCATCGGCGCAGGCGCAGCCTTTATCACGACACAGTTTTGGCGACCGACGCCGCTTATCTCAGTTCCTCCGGGCTATGAAAACTATGCGCGCAGCGCCATCGACGGCTTCATCATCGGCTATCTCTTCGTGTTCGCGCTCCTCGCCAACGATGGATACAACGCATCCGAGACGCTGCTGCGCAAGGCGCGGGACCAGTTGAAGAACGAACGGGACCGGGCGCGCGCGGCATCCCGTGCTCGGGAAGAATTCCTGGCCATGATCAGCCATGAGTTCAGAACCCCGCTGACAACGCTGATCGCGACGACAAAAGCGCTCGGCAACCGGCGCGACGCAATCGCTTTCAAAAACGAATTGGAGGCGATCGAAGCGACGTCGCATTCGCTATTGCTGTTCTTTGAAAATGCACTCGATCACGCCCGATACAGTTCGGGTAAATTCATCCCCCTGTTTGGCGACACGGACTTGCGCGCCCTTGCACGGGACGTCATCAGCATGCTGTCCGTCGATATCGAGAAGAAAAGCCTTGTTGCCGCCGCCGATGTTGCGCCGTCATGCCCGCCTGTTGTCGTCAGCGACCCGACGCTTCTACGTCAGGCCCTCCTGAACTTGGTCGGCAATGCCGTAAAATACACAGAACAGGGCCGGATAGACATCAGGTTCGACATTGCACCCGAATCGGAAGCGACGCGCTTGCGGGTTGAGGTTCAAGACACCGGCATCGGCATTCCCGCCAACCGGCAGGATAAGCTTTTCGATCTGTTCTCGCGTAATACGCCGCGGAATCGAAAAGTCCCAGGCATCGGGCTGGGGCTTGCCGTCTGTAAGCGGATCATCGAAACGCTTGACGGTGAGATCGGCGTGAAAAGCGCACCCGACGCCGGCTCGCTGTTCTGGATCGAAGTTCCGTTGAAAACAGCGAACCGGGCAGACAACGCCGCCGCCCCGGCGGAACGCATCTCATTGGAAGGTCTGTCCTTGCTTCTCATCGAAGATCACGCATTCAACAGACTCATGCTCAAGGAGCAACTTGAAGATGAAGGTCTTGTCGTAACCGATGTCGGCGATGCGGCGTCGGCAACGGCGGCAATACAAAAACGAAAATACGACGTGATCGTCACCGACATATTTCTGCCCGACGCATCCGGCGTCGATTTTGCCGAAATGCACCGCACGCACGATGAGCAAACGCCAATCATAGCGCTCAGCGCGAGCGCACATGCGGAAGATCATGAACGCTGCCATGCAGCCGGTATGGACGGCGTCTTGACAAAGCCTCTCTCAATTCCCGCCTTCCGGCGTGCCGCGTCTAATGCAATCGCACGAAGGAGGAATGGGCCCCTCTCCGAGCGATGAAGCAAAAAACGGCGGCGCTTCGATAGTTCGACACGCCTTCCATTTGTCCTGGAGCGGGTGACGGGAATCGAACAGAGTGTTGAGTAACGGGCGAGCCTCGACGCCGATGCCCTCGCCACCCGGATCCGATTCCACCGGATACCCGGGTGCGACACGGTGTCTTTTAAGCCGTCCTGAGGTAAGGTGTACACTTGGACGCGGGCACATGCCCGCGTCCTCTTTTTGCGTCATGGAACACAAAATAAAAATAGTCAGAGTCGGCAATACAAACGGCATTCCGGACCCGTGCGAGATTCTGGATTGACGGCCGCCCGCAAAACCGGTCGCATAGGCAGCCTCGCCGTAGCGGCCGCCCTATTGGCGGTCCTTCTCGCCGCCGACTGGCGATTCTATAAACGCTACCTGACTTACGACCCGATGACGACCTTCGTCGACGTCGACTGGTACCGGCCTTTCGATGTCGTCGCCGGCGGCGACGTACCCCCGATCGTCACCGCGCAAGCAGGCGCCCGCAGCATTGCGCCGGCGGCGCTGGACGCGGCGCTGGTGGCCGCAAGGGAAACCGGCTCCCTGTCCCTGCTGGTCTGGCACGCCGGCGCGTTGCAACTGGAATGGTACGGCGAAGGCCGCGATGCCCGCGACATCATGGAATCGGCTTCGATGCACAAGTCGGTGCTCGCACTCCTGATCGGTATCGCGATCGACGAGGGATACATCGCATCGGCAGCCGAACCGGCGGCGACCTATATCGAGGAGTGGCGACAGGACGATCGCTCGACGATAACGATTCAGAATCTGCTGCACATGGCGGCCGGACTCGATCGTCCGTCCAGAAGCGCCGGACCGTTCTCCGACCATGCACGGGCCCGCTTCGGCACCGATTGGGCGCCGCTCGTCCTGGCTCACGCACTCGACGATCCGCCGGCGACGGTGTTCTCGTACAACAACCTCAAATCACAGGCGCTGGGCATACTCCTGGAGCGCGCGACCGGACGGCGCTATGCCGACTATCTCGAGGACAAGCTCTGGCGCCGCGTGGCCGAGAGCGAGGCGCGGGTGTTCCTGGATTCGCCGAAGGGTCTTGCCCGCACCTCCGGATCCCTGCTGACGACACCGCGCAACTGGCTGCGCCTGGGTCTCCTGTATCTGAACCGCGGCCGCGTGGCCGGCGAGCAGGTCGTGCCGGAATCCTGGATGCGGGAGGTGACGGCGCCGTCGCCGCTCAATCCGAACTACGGTTACCACGTGTGGCTCGGCACCGTCCACGAGCCCGAGCGCGGCTACGGTAAGGGCGTGCCGGCCTTCGTGCCGCACTCGGCGCCGTTTGCCGCGGACGACGTCGTCTACTTCGATGGCGCAGGCGGGCAGCGCGTCTATGTCGTTCCGTCGTCCGAGCTCGTGATCGTGCGCACCGGGCTGCCGGCACGGGACCCTGTCACCGGCGCTTTCCTGTGGGACGATGCGCTGTTGCCGAACATCCTGATCGCGGGCGTGCCGGACCGGCCGGGTCGTGAGACCGCTGCCGTGCCGGGCGGAAACTAGAGCCTGCCGCGGCGCGTGCGGCTCCTGCTTACAGCCAGGAATACCGGCTGCGCATTCTGACGAAACGCCTGGCGTCGACTTCGTCCAGCAACTCGTCCTGAAGCACGTCCGAACGATGCACGGCTTGCTGCCGGTCGACGCTGACGTGCTCGCCGTTCTCGACTACGGTTCGCCCGCCGATCATGACGCGGCTCACCGCATCGGGGCTCGGTCCGTTGCCGTACACCAGATTCGGCACCAGCGCGGCCGGCGGCGACAAATGGGTTTCGCCGCGGCGGTCGATCACCAGCACGTCGGCATCTTTGCCGACTTCCAGCGAGCCTATGCGATGGTCCATCATCAGCGCCTTGGCGCCGCCGATGGTGGCAAGCTCCAGGGCTTGTTCCGCGCTGCCGTACAGGACCTCGTCGCCGGTCCAGGAGGTGTCGGCATCGCTGGAACGCCGCCGGTGTTCGTCACCCAGACGTTGTGCGGTCAGGAAGCTGCGCAAGGCGATCCACAGATCGTGGCCATACGCGACTACCGGTCCGTCCAGTCCGAGCCCGCAGGTGACGTCGTTGTCGAGGAACTCCCGCGCGTCGAAGCTGACGAGCCCCAGAACCTGTTCCATGTCCGGCACCAGCGCGATGGACGCGCCGCGGTCGCGTATCAGCTTCGCTTCGCCGGGACGAAGGTTCTGCGAATGCGCGGAAATCAGGTTGGGACCCAGGATGCCTTCCTGGTCCAGCCATTCGAACGATCCGCCTTCCCAGCCGCGCCGCGCCGCAAGAAACTTGGTGTCCATGATCGCCGGCGCATGGATGTCGAACTGCCGGTCGTTGTCGACGGTCCATTGCCACAGGGCTTTCAACTGGTCGGGCTCGCAGTAGGAGATGCCGATCGTCGAGGCCGTTACCGAGATCCGGTCGTCTTCCCAGGCCGATTTGACCCTTTCGGTTTCCGCGAGTCCGGTATCGAGGTCCTCGCGAAAGCCGTCCGGCACCGCGTCCTTGTCGTTGATCGTCAGCCGCGCCATGCGGCAACGCATGCCCGTGTCGCGAACCGCCGCCAGCACACCGTCGATCGAGCGTTTGTGCACATGGGTGAAATGGTCGTCCGCCGTGGTCGTGACGCCGCGCCGAACCAGGTCCAGCAAGGGCGGCATCGCCGAATCGTAGGAGCGTTCCTCGTCGCAGGCGCCGGTCATCGGGTAATAGAAGCCGAACAGCCGTTCCATGAAGGTCGTGCCTTCGGCCATGCCGCGGATGCACCCCTGCACCAGATGCGAATGGACGTTGACGAGGCCGGGCAAGACGATGTGCCCGTCGCCGCCGATCTCGTCGTCGGCCTCGTACTCACAAAGCTCGGCGGGACCTACGTCGACGATGCGACCCTCGTCGACGGCGACGAAACCGTCACCGTAAACGCGCCGCGTGTCGTCCATCGAAAATACGGTTCCGCGTATCAGCGTACTGCAGCTTTTCATTGCAGGTTCCTTAGCAGGTTCTTTTTTATCGGTTTCGGCCGGCCGCCGCTACCGCCATGATTTCGATGCGCAGCGCCGGGTCGCGAAGATCTGCCCGCACCGTGGCCCGGGCGGGCAGATTATTCGTGTCGATCCAGTCCGCGTACACCGCCTTGAAGCTCGGGTAATCCTCGAAGTCCTTCAGGTAGACCGTCATCGTCAGCAGATCGCTGCGGCTACTGTCTACTTTACGCAGTAAGCCGTCCAGTTTGTCGAGGACCTGCCGGCACTGGCCGGCGATATCCTGCGCCGGATCGTCCGCAACCAGCCCGGCAAAATAGGCCGTCGGCCCGTGTACCACGATCCGCGAAAACTGATCGGCCACCCGCTCGCGACGTTGTATGTCCATGGCAAGCGGGGGCCGTTGTGCCCGGCACCTAGAAGTTGAGCGTACCGGTCAAGCCGAAGGTCCTGCCATTGGCGACGTGTCCGGTGCTGAACGTCGACGACGGTACCCGTTCCGGCTGATTGACCGCGCTGTAGATGTATTCCTCGTCGAACAGGTTACGCGCCCACAAGGCGAGCTCCCAGCCGTTCGGCATGATGACCGCGGTCCTGGCATTGACCAGCGTGCGCGACGGCACGAACTGCAGGTTGAGCGACCGCTGCGGCTGGTCACCCGTGTGGCTGCCGTCGGCCCTGAAATAGAACTCGTAGTCGTTGACGCTCCAGTTGACGGTCGATGACAGATAAGCCGTGTGCTGCACCGAGCGGTCGACCCGCTGGCCGCTGACGTCGATGCCGACGCCGCCCGGGCCTGCGGGCAGGCCGCAGTCTGCCGGTGTATCGCAACGCCTGCCGTGCTGGATGTCGATCGTACCGGAGTCGAAGGTCGGGTCCGAATATCCGTAACCCGCGGTCAAAAGCCAGTTGTCGTTCACGGCCCAGCTAAGGTCGATCTCACCGCCCGGCGTCGTCACGTTACCGACGTTGCGGGTGACGTTGGTGTTGCCCGGCACCTGCGAGGGTGTCGTGATCTGGGCGTCCGACCACTCCGCGTAGAACACCGTGGCGTTGAGCTGCAAGGCGCCGTCCAGCAAGGTGGACTTGATGCCGGCTTCGTAGACCAGGTTCTCTTCCGGGTCGAAGGTCTGCTCCGATTCCAGCGGCGTGTTGTTGAAACCGCCGCTCTTGGTGCCTTGTGCGATACTGGTATACAGCATGACGTTGTCGGCGACACCGAAGTCCAGCGACGCGCGGAAAGTGCTGTCGTCGAAAGTCTCGTTCAGCGGCGTCTCCGTTCCGGAATTGGCGTTGATCAGCCGCACGTCGCGCTGGTCGGATTGGTGGCGGCCTTCCAGGCGCAGGTTGATCGTGTCGGAAAGGGCGTAGTCGATGCCCGCAAACACCGCCCAGAGCTCGCTTTCCGTCAGCGTGTCGCGGTTGACGATCTGGCGTGGGTTGGCGGGGAAACCCACGCCGAAGTTTCTGTCGACGTCGAAGCTGTTGAGATAAACGCCGGCCGTCCAGTCGAAGCGGCCGTCGCCCGCATACTCCAGACGCAGCTCCTGGCTCCAGTCCTCGGAGCCCCCGAAATCCGGAATCAGCAACTGCTTGGCCGCCGGCGGGATGTCGAGCGGGGCGTTGTAGAAGAACTCCACGACCGCATCCGACTCGTAATCGCCGATGCTGCTCAGGCTGCTGAGGCTCAACTGATCGGTGATGTCCCAGGCCAGCGACACATAGGCCAGCAGGCTGGTGGTCTTGTTACCGAAAGTCAGGTCCTCGCGCACCGTGACCTGATCCGGGGCGAACATGTCGCCGCAGAAGTAGCGGAATATCGTGCCGCCGCGGCCGGTCGTCGTATCGCTTTGCAGGCTGTTGAAACCGCCGCAGTTGTTCAGGTAAACGAACCCGGCCGTCGGGTCCATGCTGCCTTCGCCGTAGTACAGGTAAGCGCGGGCCTCGAAATTGTCGCCGGGCGTGTAGTCCAGTTGCGCCGACACGGCGAACTTCTCGTCGTAACCGCCGAGGTCGCCGCCGATCGAGTTGTCGACCGTGCCGTCGAACTCGCTGTAGCCGCCGGCGATCCGCCCGCGCAGGACGCCTTCCACCAGCGCGCCGGATATGGCACCCGATACGTCGAAACGTCCGGCGTCACCGACCGTCGCCGACAGCTTACCGCTCAGCTCCTCGGTCGGGCGCTTGCTGACGTAGTTGATCGCGCCGGCAAAGGTGTTGTTGCCGTACAACGCGCTCTGCGGGCCCTTGACCACCTCGACACGCTCCATGTCGAGCAGGCCGAATTCCAGGTTGCCGCGGCTGGTGACGAACACGCCGTCGACGAACACGCCGACGTTGGACTCGACGCTGCGGATGTCGGTTTGCGCCTGACCGCGAATGACCGGCGAGCCCAGGCCGCCGCCGCCGAAATCCTGATAGATCAGTCCGGCCGTGAAATCCGCGACGCTCTCCAGGTCGTCGATACCGGCACGCTCGATGGTCTCTGCGCCGATGGCCGATACCGATAACGGGATGTCCTGCAACGACTCCTCGCGCTTTCTCGCCGTAACGATGACTTCCTCGAGCACGTTGCGCGCGCCTTCGTCCTGCTGCTGGGCATTGACGTCCTGAACGGACGTCAATATCAGACCCAGGCTCAGGCTCACAGCGGCCGCTTGCGCACCGCTTCCGTAGGTGTTGATCATGCGGTAATCCCCCTGAAGCTCCGTACTTATGTACTATGCTGATCCGGTCTGTCCGAATCGCTCGAACAGGCTTGCGACCGACCGACCGTAAAGTTGTGCGCTTTCACGCCGGACCGGCTGCCGCTGCCAATAATCGCTGCAATATTCGACAGGATTAATGCGATTTAGCCAATCTTTGTTTCTTATTTACATCATCAAAATGCTTTATGTGCTTGATTGGTGCATCGTCGAGTTATCGGGTCGATCCCAATACCGCGGACAATGCCGCAGACGGCCTGTCGTAAGCGGTGGCGGCGCTTGGGAGTGACCGGCGACATCGGCCACGCTGTGTCGTTCGGGACCGGCATGTAACGTGGGCTACGCATCGAATGCCGCGGGTGGTCGATGCGCTCGTCATCCGGCCGCGGTGGCAGTCGCTCAATACCTTCGCTCAATACTTTCTGATGGCATACATCAGTTTTCTTGATTCTGCCGGCTCGTTCAACGGATTTCGCGGACAGTACACGGGCCACGCGTGGGTCCGACGGCTACAACGGACCGCACTCCCGGTTGCCATAGGCGATTCGGCGGTGCAATACTCGGCCGCCTTTGCAAGCCGGGACCGGCGACGACGATCGTGACCGAACCTTCCTCAAGCCCCGCCAGTGCGTCCGCCGAGACGCCGGCAAACCGTTTGTCACTCAGGATTCGCGTCGGCTGGGGTCTCGGTACCCTGGCGATGTCGCTGATGTTTCAGTCGACCAGCCTGCTGGTGCTGAAATACCTCGTCGACTATGTCGGTATCGCGGCCGGTTTGGCCGGACTCCTGATAGGCGCGGCCAAGGCCTACGATGCGGTCACCGACCCGCTGATGGGAACCATCAGCGATCGCACCAAGAGCCGCTGGGGCAGACGCAGGCCCTACCTGCTGCTGGGCGCCGCGGTGTCCGCCGCATCGTTCGTCCTGTTGTTCAATCTGGGTACGTTCACCGGCCTGACCGGGCAGATGCTGATTTTCGTCGTCGCCCTGGCCTTGCTGTTGAATGCGACGGGTTACACGATTTTCAACGTCCCCTATCTGGCCATGCCGGCCGAGATGACCAGCAACTACCACGAGCGCACCAAGCTGATCTCGTTTCGGGCCGGCGCCGTCTCGGTCGGCGGCGTGCTGGCGACCGCGGTCGGGCCTTTCATCATCACCAGTTTCGGTAACGGCGTACCCGGCCATTCCGCGATGTCCTACGCGCTCGGCCTGACGATTTTCGCGGCCGGCGTGACCTGCCTGTGGATGACCCGCGATGCGCCCACCGTGACGCACACACCGCCGCAGACGATGAGTTTCCGGGAGCAGCTTCGCACCGCGCTAGGGAACCGGCCCTTCGTGCTGCTGCTGGGCGTCAAGATCACACACCTGATCGGCCTTGCGACCTACCTGTCGTCGATGCCGTTTTTCTTCAGCGTGATCCTCGGCGTGTCGCTGTCCTGGATGGGCTTGTACTTCCTGGTACAGAGCTCGTTCATTCTGATTTCGCAGTTCGGCTGGGTGGGTTTCACGCAGCGCTTCGGCAAGAACCGGGCTTATTACCTCGCGGCATTCTTCTACGTCGGGGCGCTGGCTTCGTGGCTGTTGGCCGCGGAGGGAGAGCCGCTGGCGCTGATCCTGCTGCGCGCCGTTTTCACCGGCCTCGGAGCCGGTGGCGTACTGTTGATCGGACAGTCGTTGCTGCCGGACACGATGCAATACGACTACCAGCGCACCGGCGTTCGCCGGGAAGGCGTTTTCGCCGGCGTGTACACGACGGCCGAGAAACTGTCGTTTGCGCTCGGCCCGGCGCTGATGGGTATCCTGCTGGGCGCTGCCGGTTACATCGGCGGATCGGAGGCGGTGGCCGAGCAGACGCAGGAAAGCCGCTGGGTGATTTATGCCGGCGTCAGCGTCCTGCCGGCGATAGGCATTGCCTCCGCGGCCTTGATCATGACCCGGTTCAGGCTGGGTGAAGCCGAGTTGAATCGCGAGAAGGCGCAGACCGGCTGAGACGCCGGGCCGGGATCAGTTCAGGTCGACCCTAAGTCTAGACTCTAGATCTGGATCGACCCTTCCGGATCGACCCTAGTCCACAGATCGACCCTAGTCCAGATCGACAATAAGCTCGACCTCGACGTCGAACTCCGGCAGCGCCAGCGCCGTGACACCTAGCACCGTTGCGGCCGGCAGGACGTCGCCCAGGTATTCGGCCCTGATTTCGCGCAAGCGCGCGTATCGTTCCGGCGTGTAATCCACGATGTACATGTGCATCATCGCGACGGCCTCCCAGCCGACATCCAGCGCGTGGAGGATCGTCGTCAGGTTGCGATACACCTGGTGCACCTGGGCGTCGAAATCGCCGACGCCGACACAGTTGCCCTGTTCGTCCAGCGGTACCTGGCCGGACAGGTATACGGTCCGGTTGCCGTTGGTCTTGACGGCATGACGGAATCTGCCGGTCTGCACCAGGCCTTCGATATCGAGGTATTCCACCGCCATTTGTGAGCTCCTTGAATCTTGATGGTTAAGTCTTGTGGTTCGTAACCCGGGTCTTGTCGTTCGTGACCGGGACCCGGCCTGCCGGATCGCGCGCGGACCCTGGTCCGGATCGTCAACCGAATGGTCGAGTGAATCGTTGACCCAGTCGTCGACCGAATCGTTGAACCGAATCGTTGAACTAGCCGTCGAAGATAGTGCGCAAGCCTTGCGCGAAAAGCCATACCAATGCTCGGCGAATCGCCGCCGCCGCCAGCATCGTTGCCACTGACGGGCATCAGCATCGATGATGACGGCGCGCAAGCGCGACGGCTGCCTCGTGCAGTAGACTTTCGCGTTACACTACGACGCCTGAACGGAGGATGTGCCTTGGCCGTAAAAACCAGACCTGTAAGCTATGTTGACGGCGATGTCGAACTGGAGGGTTTGTTCGCGTACGACGATGCGGTTTCCGCGCCGAAACCGCTGGTCGCCGTCGTTCATGCCTACGGCGGCCGCGGGCCCTTCGAATGCGAACGTGCCGAGGCACTGGCCCGTCAGGGTTATGCCGGGTTTGCCGTGGACCTCTACGGCAAGGGTGTGTTCACGACGGACCCCGGCGAAAGCGAGGCGCTGATGCAGCCCTGGCTGGACGATCGCGCCGCGCTGCAGCGCCGCCTGCAACTCGCCTTGCAGGCCGGGGCGGACCAGGCCGAGGCCGACGGCAGCCGGGCGGCCGCCATCGGCTACTGTTTCGGCGGCTTATGTGTGCTCGACATGGCGCGCTTCGGCGCCAGGCTCGACGGGGTCGTCAGCGTGCACGGCCTTTTCGTTCCGCCGCCGCAAGAGACTCGGGACACGATCGATACGAAGATCCTGGTGTTACACGGCTGGGACGACCCGATGGTGCCGCCCGAACAGGTCGTAAGCCTGGCCGCGGAGCTTACCGCTGCCGGTGCGGATTGGCAGATCCACGGTTACGGGCGGACGATGCACGCGTTCACGAATCCGAATGCCGACGATCCGGCCCGCGGCGTCCAGTATCATCCGGACGCGGACCGGCGTTCGTCGCGCGCGATCGAGAACTTCCTCGACGAAGTCCTGCGCTGAGGACTATCAACGGACCTGTTCGCCGGCCGGTTCACGGCCGGTGAATCTCAATACCCTGAGTCCTGCGGTCGCGTCGGCGACGTAGAGGTAGCCTTCGGGGCCGATCACGACGTCGTAGGTGTCTGAGCCTGCGTATTCCGGTTGATGCTGGTCCAGCTCGTCGGCGATCCGGTATCCATAGCGGCCGATCGCACGCGGTTCTCTGGGATCGGAAATGTCGATCACCTGCAGTCCGAGCCCGTACCAGGTCGTCAGATAGGTGTCGCGATCCCAGGCGATACCCATGTGCGAGGAGGGTCCGCGGATCGGGAAACGGTCGGGCTCGGTGGACGACATCGGCCGGTCCGGATCGCAGGCCAGGTTTTCGTCGAACAGGAAATGCGACAGCAGGGCCGGCCGTGACGGATCGCGGATGTCGAACAGCCTGACGTGACCGTAAGGGCAAGTGAAGAACTCGTCCTCGACGACGAGCAGGTCGCGGCCCGGCACGGGTCTCGCCGTATGGGTGTTGCCGCAGGCGGCGGGACGGCCGCCTGCGGCCTTTAGACAAGCCGCTACATTCGGGTTGGTCGGATCGGCGCCGGGATTGAGGTAATCGGCCCAGGCCAGCAGTTCAGGCGCGCGCACGTCGCCTACGTCCAGGATCACCAGGCCCGCCTGATGATAGGCGAGGTAGGCTACGTCGTCGCGAACGGTGACGTAATGCATGCCGACGAAGCGGGTCCAGCGGCCGTCCTCGGTCTTGACGATCGGACGGCTGAACAGCCGTTGTTGTATCCAGTTTCTTTGGGCGTCCTCATCCGGCGTCTTCTGGCCGGGTAATGCCCAGCGGCCGACTTCCACCGGCGTCCGCGGATCGCCGACGTCGAGGATCACCATTACCCGGCCGACGTAGCCCCGGTATTCGGTGCCCAGGAACAGATGCGAGCCGTCGAAATTGAAGTGATGCACGCCGCGGGCGTCCGGGTAAACGCCGGTGGCCGGATCGGGCTCGGATACCGGCGCTTCCCAGTAGGAGAGGAAGCGCGGCTCGGTCGGGTCCGACAGGTCGTAGAAGCGAACGCCGTGATAGTTGGCCTGCCGGTGGGTGCCGTAGCGGAACCGTTCCTGGTTCACGGCGAGTAGCTTGCCGGGAATCGCGGCGACATAGTGCGATTGCGTGTTCCAGCCGGGGTCCCAGCAGGCGGGCGGCTTGCGGCCGGCGGCAATGTCCTCGTCACTCCAGTCGATCCTGCACGGAACCTCTACCGGGAGGTTCGCGAACGGGTAGTCCGGCGACCAGACGGCGTGATCCGGCGGCGGCGCTGGCGAGCGCTCGAGATCGTAGGTGTGCACCGTCGCGACGCGCCTCGGCTGGGCTGGGTCGCGGAGATCGACGCTCATGAAGCAGCGATCGGCGCCGATGGTATCGGCAAGCAGCGGCGCGCCCGGATAGCAACCGGAATACAGGTAACCGCCGTCCGCCCGCGGCCACGGCGCGAGCTTCGAGTAGGCGGCGCGGTCGATCTCGCCGTCGGCGGTCACGGCCGCGCCGACCCGAACGAGCTTCGGGCCTTCTTCGGCGGACGCCACTGCCGCGGACGCAAAGCTAGCTGCAAGGCTCGCGGCCAGGAGCGTCGCGACGGCGCGTCGGGCTGTGTAGAGTATCGAACGCAGCGTGACTGCCCCGGTTTGTCTTTGCTGCTCCGGTTTGCCCGCGGCGAGGAAGGTCGCGACAGCGCGTCGGGCAGGGGAGGATGTCGAATACATCATGGCTGTCCTGATTCGTCTGATTCGTTTCATGGCTGTCCCAGTTTGAGTTGTGGCTGTCCCGGTTCGTCACAGCGTGTCGGGCAGGGGAGGATGCCGAATACATCGTGGCTGTCCTGATTCGTCTGTTTCATGACTGTCCCGATTTGTCGGTTCCGGTTTGATCCAGACTGGATAGTGCACTAGTTGCCGCGCGGTCAACGCGATTTGCGGAGAATGAAGATCGTCATTGCTGATTCTCGGCATCAGATAGCCTGATGCGACATGCTGGTTTCGTTCGCTCGCCGCGAATTACGATAAGGGCACTGTCAAGACCACGATCGAGACTACGATCCCACGGTTGAGTATTGAACGATGTTGGAACTGAAACCACTGAGTCCCGAGGAGGCGCCCGAAGCATCGCAGGCGCAACTGCGAGCGGTTGTCGGCAGGCTCGGCTTCGTACCGGTGCAGCAGGGCCTGATGGCGCATGCGCCGGCGGCGTTGAACGGCTACGCGACCTTGAGCGCATTGCTTGCGAAGTCTAGCCTGACCCGTGTCGAGCGGGACGTCGTTTTCATCACGGCGAGCCGCAGCAACCGTTGTAAGTACTGCGTCTCCGCGCATAGCGCCGGCGGCGGCCTGAGCGGCGAAATACTCGCTGCAACCCGCGCCGGGCGGACCATCGACGGCGAGCCGCGTCTCGACGCGCTGCGGGTTTTCGTCGAGCAGGTCGTCGAGCAGCGCGGCTTCCTCGAGCCGGGGCAGCTTGAAGACTTCCTGGCGGCAGGCTTCGAGCAGCCGCAGGTGCTGGAGGTCGTCACCGCGATCGCAATGAAGACGCTGTCTAACTATACCAATCACATGATGCATACGCCGCTGGACGATGCATTCCAGCCGCATGCATGGCCGGGACCGGACGAGTCCGAAGAGGCCGGCTCGGAATGAATGCGCGGATATCGGACGGCGACAGCCCGGCTGCATCGTCCCCAACAGCATCTTCCAATGAAATCTCCGACCAAATCTCGTCCGAAAGACCGCCGCCCTATACGGCAAACATGGCAAAGCCCGGCAAGAGATCGTTCGACGAGAGATCATCCGACAAGAAACTGTCGAGCCGCTGGTTTCGCCCGGTGCATTCCCTGCTGACGAGCACGGCGATGGCGTTTGCGATGACCCTGATCATCACCGCGGTCAACATCGGCCTGGTCGACGACTTCTTCCAGCGCTGGCTCAAGGCTTTTGCCGTCGCTTACGTTTTCGCGCTGCCGCTGACTTTCCTGCTAACGGAGGCGACGCGCGGTCTTACGGCCCGGTTCGTCGAGATCGGCGACAACTGACCGGCCGTGCTACGCGCGGCCGGGACGGGGCAGCTCGGCCGCCGGAAACCGCCGGGTCAGGCACTCGAGCGCCAGGCGCAAGGCAGGCCCCTGCACCTGATGCGGCCGGGTGACCAGCCAGGCGCTCGCTTCGCCGGCCGGCGAAGCGACGTCGATCCGTGCGAGCTGTCCGCCGAACAGTGCGCTGTTCTCGAACTGGCGCGGGAGCACGCTCAATAGCGGCGTCGCCTGCATGCTTTGCACCAGCAGTGCAATCGAGGCGCAAGTCAGGCGCAGCGACGGGACGGTGTCCGTCCGGGCGCGAAAAAAGCCTTCGAAAGCGAGCTTCAGCGGACGGCTTTCGGTCAGTGCCCACGGGTAGTCCAGCAAGTCGCGAATGCCGGGCCTGCCGGACTTGCGGGTCTTCGCCAAGGGATGGTTCCTCGCGGCGAACACGGCCGATTCCGATTCGTAGAGCCGGTGGAAAACCAGGTCGGACCGGTCGGGCACGACGGCCAGCAACAAGGCGAAATGCAGCTCGGCGCCGGTCAGTTTCCCGATCAGCTCCCGGTAGGTTCCCGTCGTCACGCCGAGTTCGATGCCGGCGGAAGCGTTGATCAAGTCCGCGATCAGATCCGGCGCCACCGTGTAGTTGAAGCTCGGCATCACGCCGATCGACAAGCCGCCCTGTTCCAGCCGGTCGAAAGCGCGCAACTCCCGAAGGGTCCGGTCGCGCTCGTTGAGTATCGCGCGGGCCCTGGGCAGCAGTTCCCGGCCGAACTCGGTCGGCACCACGCCCTTGCCGCGGCGTTCGAACAGCGGCAGGCCGACGGCGGTTTCCAGGGCCTGCAGGCTGCGGCTCAGCCCCGATTGGGTAATCCCGATCCGCTCCGCGGCGCGCACGATGCTCTGCGCATCGGCTGCCGCGACGAAGTGTTGCAGTTGTTTGATGTCCAAGTGCGACACCCCTTAATCAGGTCAATGAATATGATTAAAACTCATTAATACGATGAAATAATGAATTTGACATGATTATCGACGGTAACGTAGAAAGTCAATCGGGCTGCAAAACGGCGGTCGGCAAATGCAGGTGTCCAAATGACGTTCTTGACCAAACTGGATCCGTCCGAACAACGGACCGAACAACTTTCTCTGTCGCAGCGCGGGCGAGCCGGGCTGGAGGCCCTCGGCGCCTTGCAGGCGTTCTCGTCCAGCGCCGTGCGCCGGCGCGCGAGGGAGAGCTTCGAAGCCGACGCGGAGGCCCGCGCGCTGAGCGATCAGGAGCCGCGGCCGGCCAACGTGACCGAATGGCGCCGCTGGCTGCGGAGCGCCACCGAGATCGCCGGGCGCCTGCCGGCGTACCGAATCGAGCGCTTCCATCAGCGTTACGTCGCCGAGGAGATTTATCGCCGCGGTATCCCGGCTGTCGAGGAACGACGCGAGAGCTTCGAGGCCTTCTTCCGGATGCCGGAGGGCCCGACCCTGGGAACGCTGGAGCTCGATCCGTCGGTGCCGGTGCCCAAGTATTACGACAAGGTCGAATGGCATCTCGAACCGGGCGGCTGGGACGGTTACGATCTCTACAGCGCGTTGTTCGCGTTCGCCGTGGGTCCTTACGTGTTCCGTCATGGCGGTTATGCGGCGGTGGAGGTCGGCGACGACATACTCGAACACCGCGCCCAGGCCGTGCGGCAATTGCCGAAACGGAACTACCGCCGGATCTACGAGCCCGGCTGCGGCGGTTTCTCGACGATGGCTGCCGCGAATTCGGTGTTTCCCGATGCCGAGCTGGTCGCCAGCGACCTGTCGCCGCTGTTGCTCGAAACCGGCCACATCATGGCCGAACGCCAGGGCGTTCGCGTGCAGTTCAAGCAGCGCGACGCCCGGGATACCCGCGAGCCCGACGCGAGTTTCGATGCCGTGATCATGTTCGCGCTGATGCACGAGATGCCGGTCGACGTCGTGCGCGATACGTTCCGTGAGGCCCTGCGGATACTGGAGCCCGGCGGCGACCTGATAATCTCCGATCCGCCGCCGTTTTACGCGGTGTCGCCGTTCCAGGCCGTCGTGCTCAACTGGGATACCCGGCATCGCGGCGAACCGTTTTTCACCGATGCCTGCGCCGCCGACTGGGCTGCCGAGCTCCGTGAGATCGGCTTCGTCGACGCGGAGGCCTACTCGCTGGGCGAGCAGGGTTATCCGTGGATTACCCGCGCGAGCAAGCCGGTTTGACGAACGTGGACAAGCCTGGCTATCTCGACAGCAGCGACATCGAAGCCGTTGCTCGAATGCTGAACGCGCTACTGACCGAGCACTGGATCCTGCGCGACCGGCTGGCGGTACTGGAAGCGATCCTCGGCGATCGGGAGATTCTGGCGGCGGGCGAGATCGATGCGTACGTGCCGTCGGTAGAAATGGCCGAGGCGCTGGAAACGCTGCGCAACACCGTGTTCGGCAACGTGATCGGGGCGCCGTTCGCCCCCGCGGAGTCGACGGTTGCCGAGCTCACGCAACGGCGGCCCTGACGGCTGCCGGATCGGCCCCGGTCACCGGGTCGGTCCCGGTCACCGGGCCGGCTCCGGCCGCCAAGCCGGATCAGGGTCCTCATCAGCCCAAAACGACAGGCATCCGGCGCCGGCGAGTCGTGGTCTGCGGCGCTTGCCGGGCCGGATCAACAAGCGTGATGCCGCGGATCAGAAAAGCTCACTGGCCATCTCGGCCCGACGCCTTAGCATGGACGATAAAGCCGTGTGCGAAGTGCGCGCGCGAGGAGATCGGATCATGAGGATGATGGCCAGCGAAAGGACCAGGTTGCCGGACGATGCGCAGGAAGACAGGCAAACCCCGATCGACGAGCGGGCGTTCCGCGACGTCATGGGGCGGTTCGCGAGCGGCGTCACGGTGGTGACAACGGTCGCGAACGACGGTGCGCCGGTGGGCGTGACCGTAAGCTCTTTCAGCTCGGTATCGCTCAAACCGCCGCTGGTGCTCTGGTCGCTGGGCCTGCGGGCGCCGAGCCTGCCGGTGTTTCGCGGTGCCGGGCGTTTTGCCGTGAACATCCTGCCGGGTACCCAGCGGCATTTGTGCGAACAGTTTGCGCGACCTTCGCCGGACAAGTTCAGCGGCGTTGCCTACCGGCGCGACAGCAACGGCTTGCCGTTGCTGGACGGCGCCGTCGCGCAGATCATCTGTTCCACCTGGCGCCGTTATCCCGGTGGCGATCACGAGATCTTCGTGGGTCGGGTGCAGGCCCTCCGTGCCTGGGACCACGATCCGCTGGTGATTTATCGCGGGTCTCTGTCCAGTCTGCAGCCGTTGCCGGAGTCTGAAGACGATGCATCTTCCTGATACCCGCCCGCAGTCGCACACGCCGTCTTCCCGGTTGAAACCGAATGCGCGTCACTCGTTGCTGGCCGGCGTCGCGGCGCTAATACTACCGGTATTCGTTCAGGCCGCCGCGGCCGAACCCTTGTTGACGGTCAGTCACGAAAAGGCCTTCGGCCCATACCCGCCGGAGGTCTACGAGACCTACAAGACTCGCCTGGAAGCGTATAAGCGCGGTCCGGCCGAGGGCACGGTGCGAGGCGGTCTGCGCGCTTATGACGTGCTGGAGCCGGTACCCGGCGCAGTGGATCCACGTCCGCTGCCGACACGGCCCGCCGCCGAGAGCGCAATCTCGATACAGGCAATAGAAGCTGCGCGGGAGTACACCGAAGCGATGAACTCCAGCGCGCTGATGATCTGGCATCGGGGTGCCGTGGTCGAGGAGTCTTATTTCGGCGATGTCCGGCGGGACGCGCCGATCGTGTCGCGCTCGCTGGCGAAACCCATCACCGCCGTTGCGATCGGCCGGGCCATCGTCGAGGGTCATATCGAGTCTCTCGACCAGCCGGTCGCCGATTTCATTACCGAGTGGCAGGATAGCGACAAGGCGGCCATCCTGGTAAGGCATCTCCTGGACATGCGCAGCGGCCTGCTGCCGCAGGGTTTTTCCGACGATCCGCTGAATATCTTCACCCTCACCTACCTGCATCCGCATCACGAGGATTTCCTGGTTCACCACTACCCGCTCACCCACGAGCCCGGCACTCGTTACGAGTATTCGAACGCCACGTCGGAGCTGGTCGCCGTGCTGATCGAGCGGGCCACCGGGCAGCGTTACCACGACTGGGTATCCGCCGAGGTGCTGGCGCCGATCGGCGCTCCGGGCGGCAGCGTCTGGATCAATCGTCCGGGCGGCGTCGCGCATGCCGGATGTTGCATCTTGCTGCCCGCCGAGGTCTGGCTGCGGCTGGGCGTCCTGTTGTTCCAGGACGGCGTCTGGGAAGGGCGCCGCCTGCTCGAGCCGGGCTACGTCGAGGCGATGCGCACCCCGACCGCGGCGAACCCGCATGCCGGCATGGGTGTGTTCGTCGCCGGACCTTACGTCGAATGGCGCGGCTCGTTTCATCCGGACATCGAGAAATCGCGTGCCTGGCACTCGGAGCCCTATCTGGCCGCGGATACGTTCCTGTTCGACGGTTACGGCAATCAGGTGGTGTACGTCATTCCGTCCTACGAACTGGTGATCCTGCGCAGCGGCGGCTCGCCGCCGAAACAGCCGCAATGGGACAACGTTTACCTGCCCAATACGATCATGCGCGGCATCGACAAGGACGAGCGGCCCCCGGCGCAGCCGCGCTGACGGGACTGCTCGACGACACGCACGTCTGGCACGATGAAGGGGAAGAACGGCATGTTCGAAAAAGGTCTGATCTTGGGTCCCGCAGCGGGGCCGCGCTGTGACGACTTCAGGCTCGGCGGGCCGGTCGTGCACAGGGACGAGGACCGGTGGCGCATGTGGTACTACTGCCGTGCCAACGGTTTTGCCGGCGACGTGGCGCCCGCCTTCGGTACCGGCAGCGTTGCAACGGCGGTTTCCGACGACGGTTTACGCTGGCAACGCGAGGATCACCATCTCGAGGGCGGAGCGGTGCTGACACCGTCGGACGACCCGGACGCCTTCGACTGCGGCCACGTGGCGGTGA
>JANQMR010000021.1 GCA_028279985.1 Woeseiaceae bacterium | reverse complement strand
GGCCGCAACTACCTCAAAGGCGTTGACGGCGATGCCATCAACGTCATCCTTTGCGGTGCCGGCCAGAATCTGCGACTGATCCTCAGGCATCTGAGGATTCTTTGGCTCAATATCCGCGCGGCTCTCATACCTCAACAGCTTCTATTATCACCACATAGCATCTGAAAACCGACTTCTTCAGGGCCGACTAACTACAATACCAACTGTATGGCGCTCTACTACTCAAAACGAAATTCATTCGACAAGGCCAGCGAAGTTATTCGATACTTTCTCGACCAGCCATGGCTCAAAAGCTCCCATAAGTACGATGCGCTCCAAGTTGGCACCGGCGGAATGATATTTCGCGGGCAAGCGAACGCCGATTGGGCTCTGTATCCGTCAGCGTTTCGGCCGAATTCTCTCGACAGATTCACGCCCCAACCTCCGTGGACTGGACCGAGCAAGAATCAAACATTGACGGCTATGGGAAGTCATCTTCATGCGGAAGCGCGAGCGATCTTTACGTTTCTGGAAACTGCCGATGCCTTAGGCTTGGAAACGCCACTGGACTTTGCAGAGGCGAAGCGGGGCATTGAGATAATCCAAGCCGCGTACTTGAACGACAAAAGCTATGATTATTCCAAGCCCTTTCCATCCCCATCGTTTGCACGAGCGACCGGTCTAGCGCAGCACCATGGCGTCCCTACCAGATTGCTGGACTGGACAGAGTCCCCGCTAGTTGCGTGTTACTTTGCTGCATACGGTGCATCCTCGTTCGCAAACGAACCACCCTTACCAACTCAGAAAATCGCGATTATATACACCAAGTCACGTACCCTCCGTGAGGAGAAATATCCCATTGAGTTAGTCAGAGTTCCACGCAGTGGTCAAAACATAAGGGCACAACAGGGCGTATTCACAAATATTAAGACCGCAAACCTCTATTACAAAGATCATGGATGTTGGCCATCAACTAACCAAGCACTTTGGAATTTCAACTCGTCTGGTAAACTGCAGTTACATCAGGTAACCCTTCCGGCATCTGAAGCCGACAATCTCCTACGTGAACTCTACGATCTGAACATCACACGACACACAATGATGCCCAATCTCGATAATGCAGCGTTGGCTGCCGACTACACATTGACGTTATACCCTTAGAGTATGTGGCCGCGGGACAACATACGACCTCTATCTGGGATGACGAACTGAATCCTTGCTAGCCTTTGGCGATCGATAACTTAACGAGTGCTTATTGTTCTCTCATCTCGCATCAGCAACTCTTTCGCTATCAGAGCATTCAGAATTCGCAGTAGTTGCGTATGCATTGCAGCTGTAACTCGCTGAAAGCCTAGGTCTTTCGCCGCCTCGGAAACAGTATCGTCTTCAGAAAGCGAAAAATTACGGCGTACAACACCCAGTAATGCAACGGCGATTTCCTCCGGCGAAATGCGGTCTAGTTTCTTGTCCTGGGCAGGCAGATCGCTTCTGTCACGCACATCAGGCTTATGATGATCAAATCGCCACAAGATAGACTTTTTCTTCCGAACGCGCTTACGGCGGACGGCCAACCCGATTGCCCGATCAATTACATCCTGAATACGTGCGCCAGCTCTTTGAAAACCAGCCCCATGGGTCAGCCTGCGAATTACGTCATCTACATGGACCGGCGATTCTGTTTCGACGACCTGCACTATCGTATCGACAAGCGCCGCAGGGCTCATCTGCCCAAGCTGCTCCGAACCGGTATCAATTTGGACTATTGCCTGCACGTACTTCTTTGTTTGCTTGAATTCACTAGCGCCAATCTGATCGAAGCTCTCGACAGGTGCGCTGGTATCGCTCGCGGCGGTGGGATTGTCAAGCCGGTTAGTAGCGATATCGCCCGCGAAATTCGCAACTTGTCTGGTTCCAGACCAAATCGGTTTCGGCGTATCGCCGTTTTCAGACACGTCGGGTTCCTCTGATACATCGACGCCGTCCGTGACGCCATCCTCGTCCGTCTTAGACTCAGCACATGCTTGCTTTGCCCGATCTGCTCTAAGGTGTTCCTGTAGCTTTTTGTCGAGGTCCTCCAGTGCTCCTGCTTTATTTATCCACCAGTCTGTTGACCACACGCGAAACAACGTCCAACCTAGCCCCTCAAGCACTGACTGACGAATCTTGTCTCTCTCACGAGCATACGCAGAACTGTGGTACATCGCACCGTCACACTCAACGCCGGCCAGATAGACACTGGGGTGATCCGGATGAACTATGCCCAAATCTATCCGAAATGCAGAAACACCTATCTGCGGATGCACAGTCCATCCCTTATCCCGAAGCCCTATTGCAACAGCCGACTCGAACGGTGATTCAAAGTCGCCAAGGGAGCCATGCACTGCCGCCGCCAAAGCATCTGGCCCGCGTTCGGCGTATTCCAGAAAGTGTTTTAGATCTGCGACCGCCCTAGCGTTAGTACGGGACAAGTCAATTTTGTCGGGATGCATAGTCGAAAATACCACCATCTCCGAGCGCGCCCTGGTCATTGCTACGTTTATACGGCGCTCTCCACCGTCACGATTCAATGGACCGAAGTTCATATAGACGTTGCCAGCCCGATCGGGCCCATAGGTGACGCTGAATAGGATCACATCGCGCTCGTCACCCTGAACGGTTTCGAGATTCTTAACGAACACGGGCTCTGTGGAGTCTTCTGCAAATGCCCACTCTATTCCGGGGTTCTTGGATCGTTCTAGATCCAGCAAATCCTGAATCAGCGATTGCTGTTCCGAATTGAACGAGACGACCCCGACCGTACTATCCCTGGTTCCAGGATCATCGGAATTCAATCGTCTTACTATTTCCGCGACGATAGCGCGCGCCTCGCCTTCATTGGTTCGTGATTTTCCTCGGTCGTAGAAACCCTCTGGCCGAACCAGACGCAACCCTCTGTCTGGACGTTCGGGTGTAGGAAATGTCACCAAACCATTGTCGTAATAACGATCGTTCGAGAAGGCAATGAGGCTTTCTCGTCGCGACCGGTAGTGTAGATTGAGCGTGAGTTCCGGCACATTCGAGCTTCTTAGCTCGTCCAGGATGCTTTCCAGATCACCGCCGTAATCTATATCGCCATCCGCATCATCGTCTGTGCGGCTGAAAAAATTGGTAGGTGGCATCTGCTTTGGGTCGCCGGCAACAATGACCTGCTTGCCTCTCGCTATAGACCCGACTGCATCCCAAACAGTGATTTGGGATGCCTCATCAAATATGACCACGTCGAATAGAGATTGGTCTGATGACAAATACTGAGCAACTGACAGGGGAGACATCATCAAACACGGAGCGAGTCGCATAATCGCATCCGGCGCTTCCTCCAGGAGTTTTCTAACAGGCTTGTGACGCGCACGTTTGGTAATTTCTCGTTTAATCAGGCCCCACTGGGAACTCTGTGAAACATCACCGACACGCGGCATTCCAGCGCTGAGCCGGGCCTCAATGTACTGTGCTGTTGTTCTCTGAAAAAGATCATCGAGTTCTCGAAATTTTTGAATCGTATCCTCATGCTCGACGCTGGAGAACGTACGTAGTACCTCGTCTTCGTCGAGAATTCTCTCCGACCACCAAGCACAATAGGCAGCCTCAAACGTTTCGGGTATTTCTTCAAATGGGACCTGAGCAGATTCAATGCCTTCGACCAGCGGCCCAAGGTCGAGGTCTAGAGCCTCATTCCGACGTCGCTGCCAACCACACCAATGATTCAGATCAGCGTGGCGCTCAGCAATCAGATCTGCCACCTCCTGTAGTTTCTCCAGTGAATACCCACCATCAGACAAGACCTCCCTAATCGAGTTACCTGCCTGGGTCTCAAATTCCTCGATGACCTGACGAAGATTTTGCAGCGACCGAGTATAGTTCTCGGCCGCGATCCCTATAGGAGCATCTGGCGCCAACAAATCGTTCCCATTCTCAAGAAGGGCCATTGCCTTACCGCGAACGTCTATCAGTCCTTGCGGAGTATCTGCGAGTCGGCTGACAGCCACACGAACACGTTGCGCCAGTGTTCGAATTTGCTCCATCAGAGCAGGATCAGAACTATGGCCCGACCAAGCGCGAAGTGACTTGAGCTGTACATCCAGCGCGTCGATTGCCTCGCCTTCCCTACGGATCTGGATAAGTGCGGGCGCATCTACCGAAGGATCCGGCTTCCCCTTGGCTCCGCCCTCCTGCATGTATTTCTTTATTTTTCGCTGTGCAATGAGGCGCCTCAATATCCAATATTGCTCCGATTCCTCCCAACGGGACTGAAGCTCTTCGCCGTCAAGACGTTTCCACGCCATCGGATCGTATGGACAACTGAGCTTGGCCTGGGCTACAGCGTAAGCCTTCAGGTGCTCTATCGATCTTTCCAGCGCCTCGATCCTATCCTGGCCTTCTGCTTCAAGCGCAAATGCTGTCTGCTTCCTATAAGCTGCCTTGAGAACGTCGGAGAATTCTCCGAACGATTCCAATCGCTTGATACTTCTATCTGGAAGTCGAACTTCTGTCGATGAGCTGAGCGCTTCACACGTCGCCTCTACCTCACGAGCGGCACTCGAGAGCTTCGTTGCGCTGGTGAGCATCTCGCGCGCCCATGTGGGGCTCCAGTCCCCGTGCGAAATCACTTGAAAAGGGCTGCCGCTAACCTCTCCAACGGTACGGGCTTGCACTTGGAGCAGACTCACGGCCTCGCGAATACGATCAAGCTCAACTTTGGAGTGCTGACTGCCCGACGGCCAAGAGAAACTGACACGTTGTGCCAAAGCCTCATCACGAACCTTAACACCGAGCCCGTAGTGTGCTGTCATTCCATTGAGGTGCTTATGGTGTAGCTGATCGACTAGCTTGTTCAGCCGGTTTCGCAGCGACAGAAGTGTATTAGCTTCCTCGTCCCAAGCTTCCTCGGCTTTCGCAAGGCTGGCGCTCCATGCTTCTTTAAGCTGATTCAGTACATCGGTCTTTCGGGCTTTGTTTGAGTGTAATTCGAGACAGAACCGACCAAGCCCTACCTCATCGAGCCGTCGATAGACCACATCGAGCGCGGCGGTTTTCTCGGAAACAAATAGTACCGTCTTTCCTATGCCCAACATGTGCGCAATCAAGTTGCTAATGGTTTGACTCTTGCCGGTCCCTGGTGGGCCGATGACGATGAAGTCTTTTCCCCGATCCGCACTTGCCAGTACGGCCATTTGAGAGGAGTCCGCCGGCAACGGGGCTAGAAAATCAGCGGGCTTAAAATTACGATCAATCTCGTCACGTCCGACGAACGCGATACTTGAATCGTACGCATCTCGGGGTGTATCGATCAGGTGGCGTACAACGGGGTTTTGACGTAAATCATCGGTTCTGTCAACCAGGTCCTTCCACATCAGGTATTTCGCAAACGAGAAATGGCCAAGCACAACGTCCTCAACAACTTCGAACCCCGGCGACTCCTTGATAGCGCGACGAACCTTATTCCAGACACCTGCCACGTCTATGCCGCTTTCATCTTCAGGCAGCGCACCATCTAGTCCGCGAATATTGATTCCGAAATCCTTCCGCAGCATTTCAAGCAATGTCGTATTGAAGCGTGTCTCGTCATCGTGTACGACCATCTTCACGCCGCTGCGAACCGACTGCCTTTGCAGTGACATTGGCATCAGAATCAGAGGCGCACGAAACCGACGGCCGTCCTTTTCATCGCGCTTCCACAACAAGAACCCTAGGGCTAGATAGAGCGTATTGGCGCCACCTTCCTGAAGCGACGTTTGTGCCTTTCGGTATATTTCTACTAGCCGTTTGTCGAGTTCCTCCTTTGTAAGACGTACAAGAACTTGATTCTGCTCAAGCGCATCCTGAGCGTATGCCTCATCGATCAGCTCTCCCGTGCGCTGACTGTGCAGTTCACGATCCTGCTCCTCCGATTTTGCTTTCGGAACTGGAACGACGGATATTCTAGCGCCAGCAGCAAGCTTGTCTTCCAGAGCGCCGGGGTCGGGGCAGTAGATGGCGAGACTGCTCTTTGTTGACCGGTGATTCAGCATTGGATTTCGCGCGGACAAATCGAGCAGTTTTCTATGCC
This sequence comes from Woeseiaceae bacterium, assembly GCA_028279985.1. Classification (GTDB taxonomy): domain Bacteria; phylum Pseudomonadota; class Gammaproteobacteria; order Steroidobacterales; family Woeseiaceae; genus UBA1847. The sequence goes on along the minus strand of JANQMR010000021.1, from coordinate 52,156 downwards.
ACCGCTCAATGCGCCCAGCCGGTGTTTCGGGCTTTTCCTCTTCCAGCTCTTGGTCGAAATCCGGAAGTGCAGGTGCTTCCTCCAATGGAAGCTGGACATCGGCCCCATCATCATCACCCCCGGCCAACCCATCTCTGTCGCTGCGGAACCCCAGCGGCGAGATTCTATGAGCTCTAGCACGCGCGATGTCCACAGCGGTCACGAATGAAGCGTCGCTATCGGGTTCGAGGTGATCCATTGCGCGCTTTACTGCGCGCGAAAAAGGTGGGGTTGGTTGAGAAGTTGCGAACGTAGACTCGATTAGAACCAACTCACTTAGTTGAAATCGTTTTCTTAGAACTTCCGCTTCGTCGTTCGTAACACTCGCGAGCTTTTCGGGCTGGAGCCATACGCCAACGAAAGCATGTTCGTTCAATAACGTGATGATCGGGTTTAAGCCTGCCTGCTCAAATGCCGCTGCTAGCAATAGCGCCGTATCTAAGCAGGTTGCTACCCGACCTTCTAGAATCTGATTGGGTAATCGGATCTTTTGACCGTTGATTTCAAAACTGGCTGGAGGCGCTGAATAGCTAATCCCGAAATTAGCCACAGCTGCATAGATCGCGCTCGCGATCTCCCATACGCGCTGCCGGCTACCAGACTTGTATCCCTCAATAGCATCTGACTTGCCAGCCCGGCGGAGTATCTTGGATGCGGAGTGAATTATCCGGTCGATCGCCGGATCATTTGGGAGACAGAAAGCCGCCAGAAGCTCAGGCATAAATCCCGCACCACCCCATTCGTTCGGCGCAAGCAACTCGATTGGCTGGGACAGTTCGCCGACTACGTTCCCGTTCTGCTTAACACGAATCGTTAATGAACCAGAGATCGACTCCCTGATCTCAGCGAGGTATTGGCCAACGAGATCGACATCTTTGTTTCTAACGGGCACGCGGCCGCCCGGCTCAATCTTGTCGACATGCCACGTTTTTGGCTTCAGAAATGCTGGGTCGGACTCCAACGTAATGGCGAGATTCTCCAAAACATCTGTCTCGTTGACATTTTCAACGTGGAGATCACGCAGAACGGAGTAGGAGTTCTGATGGCAGGCAAAGTTGATCTTTCGCGCCGTTATGCACTGAATATTTGCGGGATAGTTGAATTGTTCCGTTGACGGATTCATGGTTCTCGCCGCCCCTCGTCAATATGTGTCACGCTACTTAATGACACGCCGCTGTCAATTGCCTGATTTGTTCTTCTATGGGAGGGCACGTAATGTTCGCCATCCCAGCTGGCTACTCTTTTGCACTGTACCAAATATGAGCCACATTCAGGACACATTTGTCATATTCGGCCAGCGTATTTGCTTTCTAGCTTACGTGGCTACTAACCAGACGCTCCACCCTGATACTCAGCACACCGTGCCTGTCTACAGAGGGTGACTAGGTCGGCGTATTGTTATTGACGCATCGAGTGGAGCCGATGACGTTTTTCGATCAGCTTTTTGACCACAGGAAACGGCCTTCGCAATTTCTTAGCTAGTCGGCCCTGAAAAAGCCGGTTTTCAAGCGGCGCATGATGATAGTTGAAGCGATTCCGGGATGAGAACTGCGCGGATTTTTGGCCAAGAGACCCTCAGAAACTTAAGGATCAGCCGCAGATTCTAACCGGCACCGCAGAGGATGACATTGATGGCGTCGCCGTCAGCGCCTTTGAGGTAGTTGCGGCCCAGGTGCCCATCGTTTTTCATGTGACCAATAATCGGTTCGATAGCGTTACGTCGTTTCAACTCTTCTCGGATGCTCTTTGTGACACCGCGTTTTGAAGACCTGGGTGTCTTCAATATTGTGACCACCATAACCGAGGTCAACGTAACAACGCTCTGGCTTGCTGCCCGTTAGTCGCTCGACTTGTTGCAATGCACTCTTGAGCGTGTGGCCGTCGTGCGGATTGCCCGGCAAGGACGTCGCGCCCACGGCCAGGTTCGAGAAGAGTCGTTGGGGCGTTCGTTGTACTAAATGTCCTACCCTGCAAAACGATGCGGTGCCGATTCACGCAAAACTCCCGCGGTAGAAAGCAATCCGAAATCACAAATGGAAAGGGCGCGCGCCGAACCGACCGCGACTTTCTGACGACATGGTTGGTTGGCTTAGCTGTCGGCGACATTGTCTCTACTAGAGATTAACGATTGCTGATGGTGGATTGTGGTTCACCAAATTCCGTTCTTGACCTGCGCAGCCAATCCAGCCTGTCAGATTTTGTCGCACCCTCACGACGAACCGCCGAATTGCTGCAGAGAGAGTCTAGTTCTGAAATTTCTTGGCTAGTCCAGATTTAAACGATCTAAATGCCGCGCAGCTAGGATGCAACAACCCGCGGCGGCCGGCAATGTTTTACGGTCATTGGCAAATCCTATCAAGTTCTCCTCCGTGAGCGCGTACCCCCAACCGTCGTCCCCAAATTCCAGTTCCCCTTCGTGATTCGTTCTCGGCGGATGCACATCGCTCAGTCCTGCTTCGGCCAGTAAGTTCTTGACTGTGTTCTTGCCTATAACCGAAACAAGCATGATTTCGGGCTTCAGGCTCAGTGGATCCAATGCTGTTCCTAGATACCAGGTCTTCCAATGGCCGGTAGAGATTGCCTTGACGATTGAAGGCAGTGGCGGTTCCTTTGCCAGAGCAACCATTGGCTTTTCGTTGAATTTCGCTTCCTTCATTTTCAAAACCTCTTCGGCGAATTCACGCATCAGCGTCTGCCAGAGAGTGCATTGTCGAACGATCTCAATATCATTAGTTTGCGAAGGCTGAAATTCTCCTGCTGGTATGACATGTCGAGTGCCCATAGCACTTCCGAGTGCGCTGTTTCGTCGCATCATCAAGAAAGTTCTCGTTTCGCCGCTATCGACCACTGTCAGGTTATTTATTCCCGCTATCGAGTTTCTGTATCGAACATTCTCCCAATCTCCAGCCAGTTTTCGCAAACGAAGCTCATCGGAGAGATTATCAAGGTAAGATCGCGGCGAATCATGATGGTAGTCCAGCAGTACGTCTGCCAACTCATGGCACAGCACTTCCCCCACATTCAAGTAGTCAAAGTAGCCTGTAGTCTCGAAGTCTATGCGAGTTCGACTATCGTCTCGCCAAATGTCTACTAACCTATAGCTTCTTCGATTAATGAAGTATTCCTCGCTCGGCTTCTCAATCCTGCGAATTGCATCGCAATAGTTTTGGATCAATGCATTATCGCTATCAATTGCGACTGGCATCATTCGCTGTTGGATGTGCCAAAATTTCGAACTATTCTGAATTTCGGCGTGAATCGGCGATGTCGCGACGCTAGTTGTAACAAGTTGGTCCGTATCATCCGAAAGATTCTCGTTTGGAGTAGCGAGCTTTATTGGTTCCGAAGGAATCCAAATTTGGTGGCAAAGAAGAGGTACGCCTTGCAGATGATGCCCGCTCGCGTGCTCAGGAAGCAGATAGGCAGTCTCAGCAAGAATTCGACGACTACTTTTCAGAAGGGCTCTGGTAGCGTTAAATCGTCCGACCGACGGTGGCTGGTTTGACCGTTTATCTTCGTCGCTACTATTCCAGTCAGTTGATGATTGCGCCAATTCGGAGGCTGCTTTCGTAATCGTGATGAGGTCGCCCACCAAACTTATGCCCTTCAAAAACTCAATCATTCTCTTGCCCAACAATACTTGAGCCTACAATCATAACGTTAACAACCTCAAGCCGCGAACGCGCGGCTCTTGGCAACGTTTTTGCATTGCGCTTGGGGGTCAAGAAATCTCCTATACTCGTTCTTTCATTTCAGGCATTTCTCAAAAAAACTGGTGATTGGGTTAGTTCAGGCGAATGACCAACGACGGTAATCAACCTTAAAGACGTGCCAACGCCCAAACGTCGCAATGGCAGTGATTTCTTACCTGCGTTAGTCTTAAACTTAATCGATAGGAATCATTACAATGACCGAGGCTGAACAATTAGCGAGATACATACAGTTGCTCGGAGAGCAGGTAAGCACACACGTAGTCCGTCATCGAGATCCATTTTGCGATTTCGAAGAGCGCGGCTTCGAAGGTGGGGACACGATCTACTCTATCGACAAGTTAGTAGAGCCGGTAATCGTCGAGGCCATTGGTCAATGGCCCGACGAGTTGAAGCCTGTGATTGTTGTTGCTGAGGGAATGGGAGATGAAGGCGAGTTCCGAATTGGCGACAAGGGCGACTCGGCAAAATTCCGAATCCTTCTAGATCCAATCGATGGTACCCGCGGACTTATGTACGACAAACGGTCTGCTTGGTTCCTGGCCGCTGGTGCGCGTGACAATGGCGACGCAACGATGCTTAGCGACAGCTTAGTCTCAGTAATACATGAAATTCCAATCAGTAAACAGTACTTGGTAGATTCGTTTGTGTCTGCAAAGGACTGCGAAACAATCGGATTTCGAAAAGATATTTTTTCCGACAAACGTTGGAAGATCGACTGCAGACCGAGCACCAGTGTTGATCTTCGGAATAGCTTTTCTCAGGTTTCAAACTTCTTTCCTGGGACTAAAGCGTTGGCCGCTGACCTAATGGAATTGATCGCGACTGAATGTACTAATCAAAGTTTCGCTGGCCGGTCGTTGATATTTGACGATCAGTACATTTCCACCGGAGGTCAGTTTGTTGAGCTAATGTGCGGTAAAGATCGATTCTGTTGTGATCTGCGACCCCTGCTTTACCAAATTTCGGAGCGACTCACGGGCGAGAAGCCAATCCTCGGACTACAGTGTCACCCCTATGACATAGCGGGTTTAATGGCCGCCAGAAATTCCGGAGTTATCATCACCGACGGTTGGGGCAGAGAACTGGATAGCTTCTTCGATGTCCATACACCGATACACTGGTGCGGCTACGCGAATTCGATGCTTCAATCGAAAATCCAGCCGTTGATCAACAACTGGCTGTCAGATCACTTAGCCTGATCCTATCCGAGTATACGCGCTGTCGCACCTACGACTTTCTGGCGATTTGGTTCGTTGCAATTCAACCGAAACGATACGAGGAAGAAGTTGATATAGTGTAGTAATAACAATGCCTTAGTCGTTTCACTGTATTCGGCTATCATTGCATTGAGAGTGAGCGCAGGAAACCATTATCATTGCATATGGGGCGCAATGGTTTCTTGGAGAAACGAAAATTTCTATATAATTTAATTAGATAATAATTTCACCAAGTAAGGAAATCGTTTCATGCTCGTAACCGACCAGGCCATATTGGACTACATAGCCACCCATCCGGGTGCCGGCCGGGAGAACATCCGTAAAGCAGTCGCCCCGGAGGCGAGCGACACGACTATGTGGCGGGCGCTGAAGCGCCTTACGGATGAAGGAAGGCTCACTGTGTCCGGTAAGGCCCGCGCGACCGGCTACACCCTCGCAGGATCGGCAGAGGTGCGCGCCTATCTGCAAACGCCCTACAACAAACGTCCTGCGAAAACCTACAACAAGGAATTCCTGGACTGCTATGTGCCGGACAAGACCTTCTACCTGAGTACGCCAGACCGGGAGCGCCTGCACGATGCCGGGAAGCCGGCCGGCGAGCCTACGCCGGCTGGCACGTATGCCCGCCGTATCCTGGAGAAATTGCTCGTCGACCTTGCTTGGGCATCATCCAGGATGGAAGGCAACACCTACGACATCCTGCAGACCGAGCAGCTCGTCAAATTCGGTGAAGAAGCGACAGGCAAGGATCGCAAGGAAGCGGTCATGATCCTGAACCACAAGGAAGCAATCCAGTATCTCGTCGACAATATCGACGAGATCGGGATTAATCGACAAGATGTTTGCAATATCCACGCTCTGCTTTCCGATGGTCTGCTTATCGATCCGGCCATGGCCGGACGACTCCGCCGAATGCCGGCAGGCATCGGTTACTCAAGTTACACGCCGCCCGATGATGAATTCATCATCGGGGAAGAATTTGATATCACAATCGAAAAAGCAGCCGCAATCGCTGACCCATTCGAGCAATCATTCTTCCTGCTGGTTCACATCCCCTACCTGCAAGCATTCGCTGACGTAAACAAGCGAACGTCCAGAATTTCTTCAAATATTCCGCTGCTCAAGGCAGATCTTGCGCCAATGTCATTCATTACGATGGATGACCGGGCTTACATAGACGGCCTGATAGGCATCTATGAATTGAACAACGTGTCATTGCTGCGTGAAGTCTATATCGATGCCTATCTGGCTTCGGCTGAGAACTACAAGACTCTACGCGCTGAAGTCGACACGCCGGAAAAAGCCGCAATTGCCTATCGCGACTTTGTCAAAGAAGCTATCCGGACCAGCGTTCTAGACTACAAGGCTTTCGATCCTGACGCCGTCATGGCCATGGCCGAAGCCAAAAACGTACCCGAAGAAGACCGTGCAGAGGTCGTGGCCTATATAGGTGCGCAGTTCAATGGGCTTCACGAAGGCAATGTCATTCGATACAAACTAAAACCCGAGGATTTAGCGGGGATTGCACGTGAATGACACTTCCGTTGAGAGCAAGCGCTGCGCCCCTTAGCGTAACTGGGTAGCAGTGGCTTGACAGCGCCTCATTTGAGGCATAGTATCGACTTATATGAGTATAGCAGCCGAACAAATCGCCAATGTCCTGGGTGGACGCCGAGTCCTCGGTCGTCAGGTGAAGAGCATGCGCGAACTCGACGATATTGTTCGTGAGGGTATGCCGAAGACGGCGCTGGACGCATTTATCGACGCGCTGGGCGCGTCGAAATACGGCGAATTCGCCATTCAGCTACGCAACAAGATCGTGCCTCGAGCAACGTACACTCGTGTCGATCGCTTTAACCTGCAGGTCAGCGAGACCACCGAGCGTATGGCCCGCCTGTACGCCATGGCACTGTCGGTCTTTGATGACCCAGAGGCTGCGGCGCGCTTCATGGCCAATCCGCACCCGGAACTCGGCGATCGCGCGCCGTTCGAGGCCGCCCTGACCGAAATCGGCGGTCGTGAGGTCGAGGAAGTTATCGAACGCGGACTGCATGGCCTCCCCGCCTGACCACGCCACGCGCGTCTACCGTATCGTCAGCCCACAGTACCCGCCCTTCGACGGCACGGGCACGCACCGTTGGGGCAGCCGTTGGATCAGTCCGCACCAGTATGTCGTTCACACCGCCGAGTCATATGCGCTCGCTGTGCTCGAGAATCTGGTGCACTGGCAGACCAGCGCCGTTCCGAAAGGGCTCGTTTGCGTCGCCGCCGACATCCCGGACGATGTCGAGCAAGAGGAGCTGGATCGTAAGGATCTGCCCAAGGCCGATGCCGACGACTACGCCGCTTTTCGGGAGATTGGCGACGAGTGGTATCAGCGCGGCGAGACGGCGGTCCTTTGGGTGCCGTCGATCGTCTCCCCAGTAGAAGCCAACGTCCTCGTCAATCAAATGCACGAGGATTTCGCCAGGCTGACGATCCACAAGCCAGCGCCGGCGCGAATCGATTCACGCCTGATCCAAACGGAATGACGATCCGCTATCTGCAACGGCCTGGGACGCGTTGGCCGGCTGTTCCAACTCAGGCCGTCGAATTCCGCACGATGAGCTTCGGCGCCATCAAGCCGGACTCGACCGGCTCACCCTCGATCAGGCCGACGATGCCGCGTACCAGGCCTTCCGCGCCGATTTCCGCATCTTGCTGCACGGTCGTCAGCGCCGGCGACACGTAGGCGGCCAGTGGCATGTCGTCGAAGCCCACGACGCTTACGTCGTCGGGGATTTTGCGGCCGGCCTCCTGGAGCGCGCGCATCGCGCCGATGGCGACGAGGTCGGTGACGGCGAAAATGGCGTCGAAGGCTTCGCCGCTCTCCATTAGCTGCTGCGCCGCCCGGTAGCCGAGGCTCTCGGAGTTGTTGGCGGGGACGCGGATTTTTTCGTTCGCGGCCAGCCCCGCGTCGGCCAGCGCTCGCAGGTAACCGGCATGCCGGGCCGCGAGTTCCGGGCAGCGGCGCGACGTGCTGCCGATGAATGCGATGCGCTTTCGGCCCAGGTCGGTCAGGTGCCGGGTCGCCTGGTAGCCGCCGTTTTCGTTGTCGCAGCCGAACGAGTGGCCGGGCTGGTCCTTGACGATCGGCCCCCAGATCATGAAACGGGTGTGGGCATCGGCGAGCGCCGCCAGTTTCTCGCGGTACTCGACGTAGTCGCCGTAACCCAGCAGGATCAAACCGTCGGCCCGATGGCTCGCCTGGTACTCGATGTGCCAGTCGTCGTGGAGCTGCTGCAGGGAGACCAGGACGTCGTACCCGAAGCGCGCCGCCGCGCGCGTGATGTTGTCTAGCATCGATAGCAGAAACAGATTCATCTGCCGGTCGGCGCCTTCGCTGTCGTCGAACATCAACAGCGCCAGCGTATTGCTGTGATGGGTTCTGAGCCCGGCGGCGTTGCGATTGACGTAGTAATTGAGCTCGCGCGCGATCGCCTGGATGCGATGCCGCGTCTCCTCGCGGACCAGCGGGCTGTTGCGCAGCGCGCGCGAAACCGTCGCCTGCGAGACGCCGGCGATATCGGCGATGTCACGCGACGTCGGATTCGACGTTTTCATCATTCGATTCTAGACGAGACAAGGCGCCCGCTCCGCCGGTATTCGACACAAACGACGGGTTTAGAAACGAATTGTTACCAAATACGCGCCAAAAACGAAATAGTCAGTGCGTCGTCGGTCGCCTCAGCGCCTGTTTGCTGGCGCGTAACTTGGCGATGGCCGGCTCGCCCAAGGCCAGCGCCAGCGCCACCTGGATCGCGTCGAGGAGCGCCAGTTGCGCCAGCCGCGAGCTCATCGGCGTGTAGACATTGGTGTCTTCCTGCGGCCGGCAGGGCAGTACCAGCGCGGCTTCCCGCGCCAGCGGCGAGGTCGGGTCGGTGGCGGCAATGACCGTTGCGCCGCCGCTGCGGCGAGCGGCCGCACGCACGGTGTCCGGCGCGCGCCCGGTTTTCGAGATCAGGACGAGTACGTCGCCCGGTCCGGCAACGGCCGCGTACTGCAGGATGCCGGGTGTGTCGGTCAGGGCCGAGCAGGGTATCCCCAGGCGAAAGAACTTGTGGCTGGCGTCGCGCGCGACGTAACCCGACGCGCCTAGGCCGGCGAACGCGACCTGCCGTGCCTCGGCGAGTATCGCGACGGCCCGTTCGATAGGGATACCGCTGAGCTCCGCCCGGACTTCGATCAGCGATTGGATCGAGGCGTCCAGCACCTTGATCGCCGCATCGACGGCCTTGTCGTCCGCAAGGACATCCCGGTGCACGTAGCCTGCCGGCCGGCTCAAGGCCTCGGTCAGGCGGATGGTCAGCTCCCGGAAGCCGCCGAGCCCGAGCTTGCGGCAGAATCGGATGACCGTCGGCTCGCTGGTGCCGCAGGCGCCGGCCACCTCGGCCAGGGTCGCCCCGGCAGCCTGGCGCGGATGCGCCAGAAGCCACTGCCCGACACGCCGCTCGGCGCGGCTCAAGGATGGGAGCCGGTTTTCGATTTGCGCCAACATGTAGTAAAACTACAGTATCCGCATTCTGAAATCACGAAGAAAATTCCAAAAATAGGTTCAGTCGTAGTAAAATTTCAGAATCAGTCGAGGGAGTGAGATGGCCAATTTCGTGCCGGTCGAATGTTTCGACCTGATCATTTTCGGCGGCACCGGCGATCTTGCGATGCGTAAATTGTTGCCGGCGCTGTACCACCGCGATCGCGACGGGCAGCTCACCGGCGACAGTCGTATCATCGCCGCCAGCCGTGGCGCGCTGACGCGCGACGCCTATCTTGCCGAAGTCGAGGCCTCGCTCCGCGCGAACCTGCGCGAGGGTGAATTCGAGGCTAAAGGCTGGCGGGCCTTCGCCGAACGGATCCACTATTTCCAGGCCGACGCCTTTGCGCACGATGCCTGGAGCGATCTGGTTTCGGCGCTGGCCGGCTTCGAGGACAGGGTCCGGATCGCCTACCTGGCCACGGCCCCGTCCCTGTACGGGGCGATTGCCACCGGTCTCCGGGTAAACGGACTGGTGAACGCAGGCAGCCGCATCGTACTGGAGAAACCCGTCGGTCACGACTACGCATCGGCGCTGGCAATCAACGACGACGTCGGCCGCTGTTTCGCCGAGGACCGGATCTATCGTATCGACCACTATCTCGGCAAGGAAACGGTACAGAACCTGCTAGCGCTGCGCTTCGCGAACTCGTTATTCGAACCCTTGTGGAGGCGCGGCGCCGTCGATCACGTGCAGATCACGGTTGCCGAGGCGCTGGGCGTCGGCGGGCGCATCGAGTTCTACGACAAGATCGGCGCCCTGCGCGACATGGTGCAAAACCACCTGCTGCAGCTCGTCTGCCTGGTTGCGATGGAACCGCCGTCGAGCCTCGGCCACGACTCGGTTCGGGACGAAAAAATGAAAGTGCTGAGAGCCTTGCGCATGATCGAAGGTGAGGCGGTACGAAGCCGCACCGTGCGCGGGCAATATGCGGCCGGCGCGATCAACGGCGCTACCGTGCCGGCCTACGCCGAGGAACTCGGCAACGCCGGGAGCACGACCGAGACCTTCGTCGCGCTCAAGCTCGAGATCGACAACTGGCGCTGGTCCAACGTGCCGTTCTACGTTCGTACCGGCAAACGCCTGCATTCGAAGCATTCCGAGATCGTCGTGCAGTTCCACGAAGTGCCTCATTCGATTTTTCCGGAGCAGAAGTACAACGTGCAGCCGAACCAGTTGGTGATAAGGCTGCAACCCGACGAAGGCGTCGAGCTCACGGTCATGGCCAAGGAGCCCGGGCCGGGCGGCTTCGAGCTCCGGCCCGTGTCCTTGAACCTCAGTTTCGAGGAGACCTTCGGCATCCGCTACCCGGACGCGTACGAGCGGCTGCTGATCGAAGTGCTGCGCGGCAATCCGGCGCTGTTCATGCGCCGGGACGAAGTCGAAACGGCCTGGCAATGGATCGACGGCATCGTCGCCGGCTGGCAGGAGGCCGGCCAGAAGGTCGAGAGCTACGTCGCCGGCTCCTGGGGACCTTCCGGGTCTTCGCTGCTGCTCGACCGCGACGGCCGCGCCTGGCAGGCCGACGCCTGAGGGACTACAGGCGCCGAGATCCAAACGGAGAGGTAAGGGTATGTACTACGAGTTCGAATCCCGCGAAGCGGCATCCGCCGCCGTGGCCGAGAAGATCGCCGCCAACCTGTCGCGACGTCTCGAATCGCAGCGCAGGGCGTCGATCGTCGTCAGCGGCGGTACGACGCCCGTGGCCTGTTTCGAGGCGCTCGCAAAAGCGGACCTCGAATGGGAGCGCGTCAACGTACTGCTGAGCGACGAGCGCTGGGTGCCGGTCGATGACGAAGCCAGCAACGAGAAGCTATTGCGCGACAAGCTACTGGTCGGGCCGGCGGCCGAGGCGCGCTTCGTGCCGATGTACGTCGAAGGCAAAACGGTCGAGGAGCGCGTCTCGGAGCTCAACGAGGAAGGCGTTCCCCTGTTGCCCTTCGCCTGCGCCATGCTCGGCATGGGCACGGACGGCCATTTTGCGTCCCTGTTCCCCGATGCGGACGAGCTCCGGCTCGGACTGGACGGCGAGTCGCGCGCGTTCTGCATTCCGGTTTCGACGGCGGCGAGTCCGCACAGGCGCCTTAGCCTGACGCTTGCGGCCCTGTCCCGCAGCGACGAGATCGTGTTGCTGATCTTCGGCGACGAGAAGCGCCGCGTGCTCGAACGCGCGCGCTCGGCGCCGGACCTGTTTCCCGTCTCGGCCATGCTGAGGCAAAAGCGCGCGCCCGTTCGCACGTACTGGGCGCAGTGAAACCGAGTCCGGACGTTTTGCCCGTCCTGTTCCGCCGCCGAAACGCGTGCCCCCATCGGAGATCCATCAGCCCATGAACCCGACCATTCAGGCAGTCACCGAACGCGTTCGCCGGCGCAGCGAGTCGAGCCGGGCCGCGTACCTCCATCGTATCCGCAAGGCGGCCGGTGACGGACCGGCGCGGGGCGGCTTGTCGTGCAGCAATCTCGCGCACGGCATGGCCGCCAGCGGCCGGGTGGACAAAACCGCGCTGTCCGACTCGCAGGCGCCGAACATCGGTATCGTGTCCGCCTACAACGACATGCTGAGCGCGCACCAGCCGCTGGAAACCTATCCGGCACAGGTCAAGCGCGCGGCTGCCGAAGCCGGGGCGGTCGCGCAGTTCGCCGGTGGCGTTCCCGCGATGTGCGACGGCGTTACCCAGGGACAGGACGGCATGGATTTGTCGCTGTTCAGCCGCGACGTCATCGCTTTGTCCACGGCCGTGGCGCTGTCGCACGACATGTTCGATGCCGCGGTGCTGATGGGCGTATGCGACAAGATCGTGCCCGGGCTTTTGATCGGCGCGCTGTCTTTCGGTCATCTGCCGACGATTTTCGTGCCGGCAGGCCCGATGGTATCGGGCCTGTCCAACAAGGAAAAAGCCCAGGTGCGCGAGGCATACGCCGCCGGCCGGGTCGGCCGCGAGGAGTTGCTGGCCGCCGAGTCGGCCGCCTACCACGCGCCCGGGACCTGCACGTTTTACGGCACCGCCAACAGCAACCAGATGCTGATGGAATTCATGGGCTTGCAGCTTCCGGGCGGTTCCTTCGTCAACCCGGGCTCGAATCTGAGGCCCAGGTTGACGGCCGAGGCGGTGCGGCGCGTGCTCTCGCTGACTCGCCTGGGCGACAGCTATACGCCGATCGGTGAAATCGTCGACGAGCGCGCCATCGTCAATGCCATCGTCGGCCTGCTGGCGACGGGCGGCTCGACCAATCACACGATACACCTGGTGGCGATTGCCAAGGCGGCCGGCATCCGGATCGACTGGCAGGATTTCGCCGACTTGTCGTCGGCGGTGCCGTTGATCGCCCGCGTGTATCCCAACGGGATTGCCGACGTCAATCACTTCCACGCTGCCGGCGGCCTAGGCTTTGCGATCGCCGAGTTGCTCGACGCGGGGATGTTGCACGGCGATGTGAGAACCATCATGGGCGATGGTCTCGACCGATTCTGCGTGGAGCCCTCGATCGACGGTGACGGCATCGCCTGGAAGTCGGCCGAGCGGCAATCGCTGGACACCGAGATCCTGAGGCCGGCCGGCGATCCGTTTGACGCCGAGGGCGGTCTCAAGCTCGTCGAGGGTAACCTCGGCCGGGCCATCGTCAAGCTGTCGGCGGTTGCCGAGGCGCATCATACGGTCGAGGCGCCGGCGCGTGTGTTCCGGTCGCAGGAGGAACTCACCCGGGCCTTCAACGCCGGCGAGCTGGAGCGGGATTTCGTCGCCGTGTTGCCTTACCAGGGACCCTGCGCGAACGGCATGCCGGAGCTGCACAAGCTCACACCGTATCTGGGGGTGCTGCAAAACCGGGGATTCAAGGTGGCCTTGCTGACCGACGGCCGGATGTCCGGCGCGTCGGGCAAAGTCCTCGCGGCGATACAGGTAACCCCCGAGGCGGTGCACGGCGGCCCGATCGGCAAGATACGAGACGGCGACCGGATCACGATCTGCGCGCGCAGCGGGCGACTGAATGCCGCGGTGCCGGACATCGAGCGGCGGCCCGAACCGGCATACGACCTGAGCCCCGGCCATTCCGGCATGGGCCGTGAGCTCTTTGCCGTGTTTCGCGCCCAAGCCTGCGACGCCGAAGCCGGCGCGACGATCTTCGGCGGCCACTGAAACGTCCGTTCGGGAAAATGGTGATGTCGATCCGGCTCGCGTATGAGAGCATGAGCGCCGTTCGCCAATCCATGTGCCAGAGGCTTGATCGATCGGGGGAGTGCGATGTCTGACGGGGGGTTGCTGATCGGTGACATCGGCGGTACCAATGCGCGATTCGCGCTCACCGACGGCCAGGACAAGACCTTTTCGGAAATCGCCAAGCTCAAGTGCGCGGATTTCGAATCGGCGGACGCGGCCATCCGCCATTACCTCGAATCCGTCGGTGCCGGCACGCCGCTCGTCATCTGCCTCGCCGCGGCTGGCCCGATCGTCGATGAACGGGTGCGTTTCACCAACAACCCCTGGGTCATTGCCGCCGGCGACCTGCGCCAGTCCTTCCCGGGCGCAACCGTCCAACTGTTGAACGACTTCGAGGCCATCGCCTATTCGATTCCGTTGCTCGACGGTGACGATTGTCTTGCCGTCGGCCTGCCGCTGGCCGAGAGTTTGGCGCTCGACGCTTACACCGTCGGCGTCCTGGGACCCGGCACCGGTCTCGGTGCCGTGGGCCTGGTCAAACGCGGCGACCTGGTATTGCCGCTGGCGGGAGAAGCCAGTCACGGCGGATTCGCGCCGGAGACGCAGGTGCAACTGGAGATTCTCACCGCGCTCAGGGAACGCTTCGATCGCGTGTCCACCGAGCGCCTGGTGTCCGGCCCCGGGCTCGAGAACCTGTATTGGGCCATCACCCAGATACACGGAGAACGGCGCACGCCGCTCGGCGCCGCGGAGATTTTTGCCGCGGCGATCGAACGCAGCGACGGGCTGGCCGCCGAAGCCGTGCAGGTGTTCTTCGAGCTCCTGGGCCAGTTCGCCGGCGACTTCGCCTTGGCGCTCGGGGCCGAGGACGGGATTTACATCGCCGGCGGCATCGTGCGGCGTTATCCGGAGTTGATCGCCAACAGCACTTTTCGCGCCGGCTTCGAACGCAAGGGCCGGCACCGCTCGCTGATGGAGAGAATCCCAACCCAACTGATACTGCACGAGCAGCCGGGCCTGTTGGGGGCGAGCTATTGCGCGGCGAGATTGGCGCAGTCTTCGGTCTAGGACCTGTCTAGGATCTGTCTAGGATCTGTTCCAGGGTCTTTGCTAGGGTTTTTGCTTAGGGTCTTTGCATTAGGGTCTTTGTATTAGGGTCTTTCTAGGACTTGTCGGCCGGCTCCGGTCGACAGACCTCAGGCCGGCAGGCCGCTGCGCGGGGTGGCGGTGATCCCGACGCTATGGCGCGGAAAGCGGCCGGCGTCGACGGTCTCCAGATAGCCGTGCCATGCCGCGTATCCGATCACCGGCACGATCACGATCAGCCCGACGAAGGCGGTGGCCACCCCGATCGCGAGCCCGGCCACGATCAGCGCCAGCCAGACGGTCATTGCGAGTTTGTTGCGCAGCACGGCATTGATCGACGTGACGATTGCGGTCACGCTGTCTACGTCGCGATGCATGATCATCGGCAGCGAGAACGCGCTCGCGGAAAACGTCACCGATGCGAATACCGCGCCGACCATGCTGCCGAAGGCCAGGAAGCCGGTCAGCTCCTGTGAGCTCGTATCGCCGTCGGTCGGAAAGAAGACCGCGACCATGATCGCCGCGCGCGCCCAGACCAGAAAAATCACCAGCAACACCAGCGCGAAGACGGCCTCGTTGCCGATATGCCGCCGGAACGCGGCGCGAAAACTGCGCACGAGCGAGGGCTCCTGGCCGCGCTCGAGTTGTGCGCTGATCGCATAAAGACCGATACAGGTCAGCGGCGCGAGGAACACGAAACCGCCGAGCATCGCGAACATGATCCATTGGCTGCCGCGAAACCAGGCAAGCAGCGACACGATGCCGATTAGAATGGCGACCATGAGGCCGTAGAACAGGCTTTGTTGCGGCGCCTGCAGCAAATCGCCGACACCGCGTTTGAGCCAGCCGAAAGGCGCCCACGGCGAAAGGTTCCGGCACGGCGCCACGAAAGGCATGTCCTCGCGACTGGACGGCGTATCGCCCGGATCCGTCATCGGCCCCCCGGTTTGCCGGATTGCGGCGGTAGTCGGACGATTGTAACGCCGGGCAGGCAACGCAACCGTAGGCAGTTACCGATAGATTCTGGTATGGTGCGCCGCACAAAAACGGGCCGCCCCGATCGATCGCCGCCCAACACCAACAATCGCACACCAACAACTGCAGGCAGGCAATTGCAGGTCGGCAATTGCCTGCGGGAGTCGACATGGATCTAAAGGACAAGACGATCGTCATCACGGGCGGCGGGCGTGGGCTCGGCGCGGCAATGGCCAAGAGGATCGCCGCCGCGGGCAGCAGGCTCGCACTCGTCGATCTGGACGATGACACCCTGGACGAAACGGCTGCGCTCTGCCGGAATGGCGGTGCGCCGGAAGTGCGGACCTACGTGACCAACGTCGCCGACGAAAGCCGGGTGATCGATACGATCCACCGCATCGACTCGGACTTCGGCGCGCTCGACGGTCTGGTCAACAACGCCGGCATCACCCGCGACGCACTGACGATCAAATACAAGAACGGCGAGCAGCAGTCGAAAATGACGATCGAGCAGTGGCAATCGGTCATCGACGTGAATCTCACCGGCGTGTTCCTGTGCGGGCGCGAGGCCGCGGCGAAGATGGTCGAACGCGGCACGGCCGGGTGCATCGTCAACATCTCGTCGATCAGCCGCGCCGGCAACATGGGGCAGGCGAACTATTCGGCGGCCAAAGCCGGGGTACACGCGCTGACCGTCGTCTGGGCAAAAGAGTTTGCGCGTTACGGTATTCGCGCGGCTTCCATCGCACCCGGTTTCATCGGCACCGAGATGGTCATGGCGATGAAACCGGAAGCGCGCGACAAGCTCACCGCGATGATCCCGGCCGGGCGCGTCGGCGAACCGGAGGAGATCGCGCAGGCGGTGCAGTTCATATTCGAGAACGACTACATCAGCGGGCGCTGTATCGAGGTAGACGGGGCGCTGCGGATGTGAAGCCGTTCCGCTCCGGTGCCGTGAAGCGCTGAGCCTGGCGGGGCTTGTTCGCCGTCGCCGTCGATGACATGCTTCGGGCGTCATCGGCGGGAGACCACACATGCGGGTAGTCTTAGTCCCGGTCGCGGACCGGCCCGAGTGCGAAAGGGCGCTCAAGCATGCGTTCGAGCTGGGCCGGCGCGTCGACGCCAGCGTTTACGGTTGTCACATACGACCGCACCGCGGTTCCGAGGTGTCGATGAGCTCGGCGTTTGCCGACGCGTCCTGGCGGCGCAAGTCGACCAAGAAGGCGCCGGCGGCTGCCGCGACCCTGTATCGGGAGATGGCCGAACAACACGGTTTCGAGTTGGCCAAGCGGCCCCGCGCGACGCCGTGTGCGGTATGGCAGGAGCGCGTCGGTTCGCCGGACAGGGTCATGGCGATCAACGGCCCGTTGGCGGACCTGATCGTGGTTTCACGGCCGGGGAATCCGGGCGGGGTGGCCGACCTGTTCATGAAGGCGGCCCTGCTCGAGTCCGGCCGGCCGGTCTTGATGTTGCCGCAGTCGGGCAGGCGCAAGATCGGCCGCCACGTCTGCATCGGTTGGAACCAGAGCGCCGGCGTCGCGCGTACCGTGTCTTCCTCTATCGCGCTGCTGGCGGCGGCGGATGCGGTGACGATCGTCGCCTGCGGTCCCGAGGACCGGATCGGGCCCAAATCCGCCCAACTCGTCAACTACCTCAAACACCATGGGATCCGGGCCGAACGCGTCGCGACACGGGGCCGTGACGTCGAGGCCGAGCTGGCCGGTGCCTGCAAGGAAGCAGGCGCGGATTTGCTGCTGACCGGTGCCTACAGCAGAAGCCGCTGGCGAGAGAAGGTGTTCGGCGGCACGACCGAGTTCTTGATACGCAAGGCAAAACTGCCGGTGCTGATGCAGCATCACGGAGTGGTCTGAGGATAAGCCCGGTGCGCGGCCTCCGTCGGTCGACCGCCGGAGGCTTCGGCGACGCCGGCGGCTTCGCCTGAGTGCCGCTGCAGATCAGGGCGTCGATGCGCGTCTTTGCACCGCGAGAACGCTACGCCGTGCGCGTCCGGTATTCGGCGAGGCGCGCGCGCACGTCCTTCACGGCCTGTTCCTTGACCGGGCCGTAGCCGCGGATGTCCATGTAGAGCGCCAGCATGTCGCGCGCCCGTTCGAGATTGGCCGGCGTCAGCTCGGCGAGGATCTCGTCGGTCAGGGTTTCGAACTCGGTGATCAGCGCGCGTTCCATACGTCTTTCGGCGGTCATGCCGAACAGGTCGAAACGCGTGCCGCGCAAGCCTTTCATTGCCGCCAGCACGCGAAATGCCGGCAAGATCCAGGCGCCGAAAGCGCGCTTGCGGGGACGGCCGCGCGCATCGGTGCCGCTGTTCAGTATCGGCGGGGCCAGGTGAAAGCGCAGCTTGCCCTGCCGGCCGAAGTCGCGACGGACGGTTTCGACAAAACCGCTGCGTGCGTGCAGTCGGGCGACTTCGTATTCGTCCTTGTAGCTCAGGAGCTTGAAGTAGCTGCGCGCGGCGGCTTCGGCGAGCCCGCCGTGTCCACCCTGCGCCTCCTCGGCCCTGCGGACCTTGTCGACCAGTTTGCTGTAACGGTCTGCCAGTGCCTCGTTTTGGTAGTCCGTCAGGAATTCGCGACGGCGCAGGATCAGTGCGTCCAGCGTTTCGTCGACGTCATCCTCGCCGTTCTTGGCGATCAGGCTTGCGATCAGCGCCGGATTCGCGGCCGCGACGCGGCCCCAGCCGAAGGCACGCCGGTTGTTTTCGACTTCGACCGCGTTCAACTCGATCGCGCGCATCAGCGCTTCGTGGGCTAGCGGGACGAGTCCGCTTTGCCAGGCGCAGCCTAGTAACAACACGTTGGCGTAAATCGTGTCGCCCATCAGCCGCTCGGCGATACGGTTGGCGTCCAGGGTCGCCAGGTTGCCGGCGCCGACGACGCCGGCGATGGCCTCGAGCCGTTCATCCGCACGCAAGCTGGCATCGCGATGCTTGACGAAGTCGCCGGTGGCCATCTCCGCCGTGTTGACCAGCGCCCGCGTCTTGCCCGGCGCGTAGGTTCTGGACGCCTGCGGCGAGGAGCTCACGACCAGGTCGCAGCCGACCAGGGCATCCGCGCGGGCCTGTTCGATCCGGACCTGGTTGATGTCGCCCGGCGTATCGGCGATACGCAGGTAACTCAGGACCGGGCCGAACTTCTGCGCAAAACCCATGAAATCCAGCACGCTGGCGCCCTTGGCCTCGAGGTGCGCCGCCATCGTGATGAGCTGCCCGACCGTCACGACGCCGGTGCCGCCGACGCCGGTGACCAGCAGGTCGTAACAGCCGTCGACGACCGGCTGCTCGGGCTCGGCGATGCCGGCGAGCGCCTGTTCGAGCCTATCCGCCGCGACGGCTTCGCGACGCCGCTGCCATCGACCCCCTTCCACGGTCACGAAGCTCGGGCAAAAACCGTTGACGCAGGAGTAATCCTTGTTGCAACTGTTCTGGTCGATCTGACGTTTGCGGCCGAACGGGGTCTCCTTGGGTATCACCGACAGGCAATTCGATTCCACCGAACAGTCGCCGCAGCCTTCGCAGACCAGGTCGTTGATCACGACGAACTTGTTCGGGTCCTCCATCAGGCCGCGTTTTCTTCGCCGGCGTTTCTCGGTCGCGCAGGTCTGCGCGTAGATCAATACCGTGACGCCCGGTATTTCGCGCAGCTCGCGTTGCACGGCATCCAGCTCGCGCCGGTGCGAGATCGTCGTGCCGCCGGGGAAGTCGGCCGCCGTGAACCGTTCCGGTTCGTCGGAGACGATCGCAACCCGCTGCACGCCTTCGGCGCGCACCGAATGGGCAACGCCGGCCACGGTCATCGGACCGTCCACCGGCTGGCCGCCGGTCATCGCCACCGCATCGTTGAACAGGATCTTGAAAGTCATGTTGGTGCCGGCCGCCACCGCCTGCCGGATCGCGAGCGAGCCCGAGTGATAGAAGGTGCCGTCGCCGAGGTTCTGGAAGACATGCCGCCCGCCGTTGAACTGCGATCGTGCGATCCAGTTGACGCCTTCACCGCCCATCTGGATCAGGCCCTCGGTGTCGCGGTTCATCCAGCTCGCCATGAAGTGGCAGCCGATGCCGGCCAGTGCGCTGGAGCCGTCCGGGACTTTGGTCGATGTGTTGTGCGGGCAGCCGGAACAAAAATACGGCATGCGCGTGGCGCCTTCGATCGAGATCACGTTGTCGCCGCCGGACAAAAGACGTGACGCGCGCGCCGCGAAGTCTCGTCCCGGCAACACGCGATCGAGACGTTTGGCGACGATCTGCGCGAGCTGCACCGGATACAGCTCGCCGACCCACGGTACCAGCCGTGCGCCGTTTTCGTCGAACTTGCCCACCATGCGTTTCGGCTTGCGGCCGGGGCGGTCGTAGAAATACTCCTTGAACTGGCTTTCGATGATGCCGCGCTTTTCCTCGACGACCAGCACTTCGTGCTTGTTCTTGACGAACTCCAGCGCACCGTCGTGTTCCAGCGGCCAGACCATGCCGACCTTGTACACGTCGATACCGATGCGGCGCGCCTCTTCGCGGTCGATACCGAGCAGTCGCAGTGCTTCCATCAGGTCCAGGTGCGCCTTGCCCGTCGTGACGATGCCGAAACGCGCATCGGGCACATCGAACACCTTGTGATCGATCGGATTGGCGGCGGCGAACGCCAGGGTCGCCGCCTTCTTGGCCTCCAGGCGTTCTTCGATCTGCGGCCCCGGCAGGTCGGGCCAGCGGTAGTGCAGGCCGCCCGGCGGGATTTCGAAGTCGGGGACGACGAACCGGGGGTAGGGCGGTAACTCGACCGAGCGTCCCGATTCGACGGTCTCGGATACGGCCTTGAAGCCCACCCACATCCCGGAAAATCGCGACAACGCGATGCCGTACAGCCCGAACTCGAGATACTCGGCAACGCTGGCCGGGTTCAGGTGCGGCATCATGAACGTCAGGAAGGCCACGTCCGACTGGTGCGGCATCGACGAGGACACGCAGCCGTGATCGTCGCCGGCGATGACCAGCACCCCGCCGTGCGGCGAGCTGCCGTAGGCGTTGCCGTGCTTGAGCGCATCGCCCGAGCGATCCACGCCGGGGCCCTTGCCGTACCAGATGCCGAATACGCCGTCGACCTGCCGGTGCGGGTCGGTCTCGACTTGTTGCGATCCGAGTACGGCGGTGGCCGCCAGGTCCTCGTTGACGGCGGGCAGGAACTCGATGTCGTTTTCGGCAAGAAACGGTTTGGCGCGCCACAGCTCCTGGTCGTAGCCGCCCAGCGGCGAGCCGCGATAACCGGCGATGAAACCCGCCGTATCGAGCCCCGCGGCGCGATCCAGGGTCCGCTGCATCAGCGGGATGCGGACCAGCGCCTGGGTGCCGGTCAAAAAGACCCGGCCGGACTCGCGACGATACCGGTCGAGCAGCTCATAGTTGTCGAGCGGGCATGACGGCTGGATGCTGTGCGCTGCGGTTGCCATGGATTTTGGATGGATCTCGCCAAATTAGTTTCATCGGCAACTTTATCGCATCCGGCGAGGTTCTAAAAGCGACGTTCCAAAATCGACGTTCCAAAAGCGATGTTCTAAAGGCACCGGGCTTCCAGCACGCCGCGCGGGTCACCGCGCGACCCGCACACGTCGTTTCCGGGACGGGACAACCGCGACGGTTTTTTGTATTACCCGGCCACCGACGCCCAGTGGGCGTCGGTGGCGACCATCGTCAGCACGTCGTAAAGCGCTACGACATCGCCGTCCTGGTTCGTGATCTCGGTATCCCAGCGGACTTCGCCGTATCCGCTGTCGCCGCGCAACGTTTTCTGCTTGCAGGTCAGGCGGACTTTCATCGTGTCGCCGTAGTTCAACGGCGTCAGGAAACGCAGGTCGTCGATACCGTAGTTCGCCAGCACCGGTCCGAAATCCGGATCGACGAACATCCCGGCCGCGAACGACACGATCAGGTAACCGTGCGCGACGCGGCCTTCGAAAAACGGATTTTTGGCTGCGGCTTCCTCGTCGGTGTGGGCATAGAACCGGTCGCCGGTGAATTCGGCGAAGTGTTCGATGTCGGACAAGCTCACCTCGCGCGGCTCGCTGGTGAAGGTGTCACCGAGCTCGAGCTGCTCGAAGGTCTTGCGAAACGGATGGACGCCGGGGTCGCGCTGGTCGGCGCCGCGGGTCCAGCGATGGCCGATCGCGGTCAGGGTCTCGGGTGAGCCCTGAATGGCCGTGCGCTGCATATAGTGTTTGACGCCGCGGATGCCGCCCATTTCCTCGCCGCCGCCGGCGCGGCCGGGACCGCCGTGCACCAGATGCGGCAGCGGCGAGCCGTGCCCCGTCGACTCCGCCGCGCAATGGCGATTGATGACCAGCATGCGGCCGTGGTACGCGGCCGTGCCCAGGATCAGCTCCCGCGCAGTCGTATTGTCGTTCGTGAAAACCGAACCGGCGAGACTGCCTTCGCCGAGGCGTGCGAGCTCGACGGCTTCGTCCAGCGAGTCGTAAGGCAGCACGGTGCTCACCGGGCCGAAAGCCTCGACCGAGTGTACGGCGGTCGAGGCCAGGGGTTTTTCGCAATGTAACAAGGTCGGCATGAAGAACGCGCCCTTGCGTGCATCGGCATCGACGACGTCGAAGTTTTCCTTGCCGCCGTAGACGACAGCCGCTTCGCCGGCGAGCTCGCCCATGCGTTCACGGACCTCGTCGCGCTGACCGAGGCTCGCCAGTGCGCCCATGCCGACGTCCTTGTTGGCCGGATTGCCGATGCTGATCTCACCCAACGCGGTCGACAAAGCCGCGACCAGCTCGCCGGCGATGGCGGCCGGCGCGACGATTCGCCGGATCGCCGTACATTTCTGGCCGGCCTTGCTGGTCATCTCGCGCACGACCTCCTTGACGTACAGGTCGAACTCCGGCGTCCCGGGTATGGCATCGGGCCCGAGTATCGAAGCGTTGAGCGAGTCGGTTTCGGCCGTGAACGACACCGACTCGGCGATCACCCGCGGATGCCGTTGCAGTTTTTCGGCCGTGGCCTTGGAGCCGGTGAACGCAACCGTGTCCTGGCAGCTCAGATGATCGAACAGGTCGCCGACGCCGCCCAAGATGAGCTGTACGCTGCCGGGCGGCAGGATGCCCGATTTCATCATGCGCCGGACCACGATCTCGGTCAGATAAGCGGTGCTCGACGCCGGCTTGACGATCGCGGGCACGCCGGCGATCAAGGCCGGCGCCAGTTTTTCCAGCATGCCCCAGACCGGGAAGTTGAAGGCGTTGATGTGCACGGCCGCGCCGAGCTTGGACGTGTAAATGTGTTGTCCGAGGAACGTCCCCTCCCGCGACAATACTTCCGGTGGCCCGTCCAGGTAAACCGTGTCGTTGGGCATCTCGCGGCGGCTTTTGCTCGAGAACACGAACAGCGTGGAGATGCCACCGTCGATGTCGATCCAACTGTCGGCGCGGGTGGCGCCGGTCCTCGTGGACAAGGCGTAAAACGCCTTCTTGTGTTCCTGCAGGTCCTTGGCCAGCGCCTTCAGCATCTCGCCGCGCTGGTGGAAGGTCATCGCGCGCAGCGCCGGGCCGCCCACCTTGCGGGCGTGCTCGAGCACGTCCGCAAAATCGATGCCGCTCGAAGAGATCGCCGCAACCGGCTCGCCGTCGACGGCGCTGGTCAGAAGCCTGCCTTCACCAGTGCCGTCCACCCACTGGTCCATGACGAGATTGGCGAGTTTCATCGGTTGTCTCCTTTATGCGGCGGTTGTGCGGCGATGCCGCCGCGGCGGTTTTGTGAGATACAAAAATCGGAAATAATTGAATAATTCCGTATCAGATTGTACGGTGAGGGCGTTTGAATGCAAGCAACCGAAAGCGGGCAAGCCGTCTATGACGACAATGACGATTGCGGCCATGACCGTCGACGACGCCTGCCGGGCGCTCCTCGACGACTATCGATCGCGGCCCACCTTGCGCGCGGGATCGCTGATTACGACCGTGTTCGGCGATTCGATCGCCCCGCGCGGCGGCACCGTGTGGTTGGGGAGCCTGATCAAGGCCATGGCCGGTTTCGGTATCAGCGAGCGCCTGGTCAGGACTTCGGTGTTCAGGCTTTCGCAGGACGGCTGGCTCGAGTCCGAGCATCGCGGACGGCGTTCCTATTACCGGCTCACCGGGGAGGGTCGGCAGCGGTTTCGCACCGCGACGCATCGTATCTATCGTATCTACGGCGAACCCGCATCCGGTTGGGACGGTGAATGGTGCCTGCTGCTGCTGTCCGGTCTCGATGCGACGACCCGGGATCTCGTTCGCAAGGAATGCGGCTGGTTGGGTTTTGCCGCGATGTCGACCAACGTGCTCGCGCATCCCGGCCCCGACATCGCGGACCTAGACGAGACGCTACGGCGTGTCGGCGTCGCCGAAGACGTCGTCGTGATGAGCGGCAGAACCCTGCGCAACGAGCCGGCGATGCGGACGCTGGTTCGCGGCGGCTGGAATCTGGACGATATCGACCGGCGTTACGAAGGTTTCCTGCATCTGTTCCGCCCTGTATCGGCCGCCGTGTCGAACGCGGCCGCGAATGCATCCACGATGACATCGACAATAAACCCGCACACGGCGTTTCTGGTCCGGACCCTGTTGATCCAGGAATATCGCAAGGTGCTCTTACGCGATCCGCAACTGCCGGAGGATCTGCTGCCCGACGATTGGCACGGATACGCCGCTTATAGCCTGTGCAAAGACCTGTACCGTTCTCTATGGCAGCCGGCCGACGCGTATCTGGATGCGAGCTTCGAGTCCGCGGACGGGCCGTTGCCTAAACCCGACGAGGACTATTACCGGCGTTTCGGCGGCCTCGACGTTGAAGGGAACTCAAAGGAGGGCAGGCAGCGATGAGTGGCCTCGCCGTCGAAGGGAACTCAAAGGAGGGCAGGTGGCGATGAGTGACCTCGACGTCGAAGGGAACTCAAAGGAGGGCAGGCGGCAATGAGCGAGGATCTCGACCGTGCCCGGCGGGTTGCGCGGACGATGTACGCCGCCGATCATGCGTCACGGGCGCTGGGTATCACGGTCGAGATACCCGAGGCCGGCGCGGCCGTCGCACGGATGCGGGTCCGGCCGGACATGGTGAACGGTTTCGACCTTTGTCACGGCGGCCTGATCTTCACGCTGGCCGATACCGCGTTTGCCTTTGCCTGCAACGCCTACGATCGCCTGTCGGTTGCCGCTTCGGCCAGCATCGACTTCCTGCGGCCCGGCCGGCTCGGCGAGGAACTGGTCGCGACCGCAACCGAGGTTCATCACGGCAGGCGCGGCGGGGTGTACAGCGTCGAGGTGCGTAACCCGGAGGGGGCGCTGCTTGCCGTGTTCCGCGGGCGCTCGGCAAGCCGCGGCGAGGCGGTCGCGCCATCCAAATGATACAGAATTCCTGGAAAACCGGAGTAATCCGTGACATATTTCCATGGGTGCTCCCATGTGTGCTCCGGGGATGCGCCCGGGACGGGCGTTTGGTGACGGCGATTCTCCAACGGCTGTAGAAAACACCCAGGAACGTTTCTTATGTATACACAAGGTCTCGATCAACAAGGCAAAACGGAGAACCGGCGCGACAGCCTGGAAACGCCCGAGCGGCTCGAGGCCTTCCAGGCGCGGATCGACGCCGAGGAGAAAATCGAGGCCAAGGACTGGATGCCCGAGGCGTATCGGCGCACGTTGATACGGCAGATCTCGCAGCACGCCCACTCCGAGATCATCGGCATGCAGCCGGAAGGCAACTGGCTGACGCGGGCACCGTCGCTGAAACGCAAGGCCATCCTGCTGGCCAAGGTGCAGGATGAAGCCGGTCACGGGCTCTATCTGTACGGCGCCGCCGAGACCCTGGGTATCTCACGCGACCGGATGGTGGCGGATCTCTTGTCCGGTAAAGCCAAATACTCAAGCATTTTCAACTATCCGACCCTGAACTGGGCCGACATCGGCGCCATCGGCTGGCTGGTGGACGGCGCCGCGATCATGAATCAGATTCCGCTTTGCCGCTGCTCCTACGGTCCCTACGCCCGCGCGATGGTGCGCATCTGCAAGGAAGAGAGTTTTCACCAGCGGCAGGGATTCGAAATCATGCACGTGATGGCAAACGGCAGCGAGGACCAAAAAGCGATGGCGCAGGATGCGCTGAATCGCTGGTGGTGGCCGTCGCTGATGATGTTCGGCCCCTCCGACAAGGACTCCAAACACTCCGCGCAGTCGATGGCATGGAAGATCAAACGATTCTCCAACGACGAGCTCAGGCAAAAGTTCGTCGACGTGACGGTGCCGCAGGCCGACTTCCTGGGCTTGACGGTGCCCGATCCCGATCTGCGTTTCGACGAAACGTCCGGTCATTATTGTTATGGCGAAATCGACTGGCAGGAGTTTCACGACGTGATCGCCGGCAACGGTCCCTGCAACCGGCAGCGCATGGAGACGCGCCGGCGCGCGCAGGACGACGGTGCCTGGGTGCGTGAAGCGGCGCGGGCATACGCGGCAAAACATGCCGCAAAAGCGGCTTGACCGCGGAACGAGGGCAAACGATGACCAACCAGGAATGGCCTCTCTACGAGGTGTTCATCAGAACCCGGTCGGGACTTAGCCACCGGCATGCCGGCAGCGTGCATGCGCCCGACGATCAGATGGCGCTGGATCATGCGCGCGATACCTACACCCGCCGCAACGAAGGCGTCAGTATCTGGGTCGTCCGCTCCGATCGCATCGTCGCGTCGGATCCGGCGGAAAGCTCGGCGCTGTTCGAGCCGGCCGAGGACAAGATCTACCGCCACCCGACGTTCTACGAGATACCCGAAGGGGTCGAGAACCTGTGAAGCCCGAGGACGCGCTACTTGCCTACACCTTGCGCCTCGGGGATACGGCGCTGGTGCTCGGCCAGCGGCTGGTCGAGTTGGTCACCCACGGGCCGGAGCTCGAGGAGGAACTCGCGAACGCCAACTTTGCGCTGGATTACATCGGTCAGGCGCGCATGTTCTACAGTCATGCCGCTGCGCTCGAAGGCGCCGGCCGTACGGAAGACGACTTCGCTTACCTGCGCGACGGGCAGCAGTTCGGCAACGTGCTGCTGGTCGAGCAGCCGAACGGCGATTTCGGCGACACGATCGTCCGCCAGGTCCTGTTCGAGACTTTCTACATCCGGCAGCTCGACACCCTGACCCGCTGCAGCGACCCGGGCCTGGCCGGGATCGCGGCGCGCGCGGTCAAGGAAATCCGTTATCACCTGCGCCACGGTTTGCAGTGGCTCGTCAGGCTGGGCGACGGCACCGGCGAAAGCCATGCGCGGGTGCAGGCCTCGTTGCATCGGTTGTGGCCTTATTGCGGCGAGCTCTTTGCGGGCGACGACGTGGACGAAATCGTCGGGACACATTACGGCGGCCCGGATCTGTCGGCGATTCGCGAGCAGTGGGAACACGAAGTCCATGCACTGCTTGCCGAGGCAACCCTCGAGGTCCCGGACGAGCCGTGGATGAACGCCGCCGGCAGGCAGGGTGTGCATACCGAACACTTCGGTTACCTGATCGCCGAGATGCAATTCCTCAAGCGGGCCTATCCGGAGGCGACGTGGTAGCCGAAAGCCCAAACAGGCAACAGGTGATCGACTGGCTTGCCCAGGTGCCGGATCCGGAGATCCCGGTGCTGAGCATTACCGACCTCGGGATCGTGCGTGACGTGGCCGTGGACGAGGCCGTCACCGTATCGCTCGCGCCAACCTACTCGGGCTGTCCCGCAACCGAGGCGATCGAAACCACGGTCGTCGAAACCCTGAAACGCCGCGGCATAGACGAAGTGAAAATCCGTCGGGTGCTGGCGCCGCCCTGGACCACCGACTGGATATCCGACGAGGGCCGGGACAAGCTCAGAACCTACGGCATTGCACCGCCGGAGAAGGGCGCCGGCAAGGCCGCGCTGTTGCACGGCGAGCGTTCCATTGCCCGTTCCATAGCCTGTCCACGCTGCGGCTCGATCGACACGACGCTGGTCAGCGAGTTCGGTTCCACGGCCTGCAAGGCGTCGTATCGTTGCGAGGCCTGCCGGGAACCGTTCGAGTACTTCAAGTGTATCTGAGACCCTTACGCCGACCCGTTTCTGCCGCCCCGTCTCGGTCGCCGCGGCTCGAGAACCGCTGCAACGAAATCGTGAAGCCGACGTGAGGCAATACTATCCGCTTACCGTCTCCCGCAAACGCTTCGAGACGCAGGACTCGGTCCGACTCGCGCTGGACGTGCCGGAGGCGCTGCGCGAGACATTCGCTTTCCTGCCCGGCCAGCACCTGCCGGTGCAGGCGCGCCGCGACGGCAATACGCTGCGCCGGACGTACAGCGTCTGCTCGGTACCCGGCGATTGGCCGCTGGAGATCGGAATCCGGGTGCAGCCGGGCGGCGCATTCTCGAGCTATGCGGCCAAGGCGCTTTCGGTCGGCGATCGACTCGAGGTTATGCCGCCCGTCGGCCGTTTCCACGCCGCCGTCGATGCCGCGAACGAGAAGGACTATCTCGCCTTCGCCGCGGGCAGCGGGATCACGCCGATCATCAGCATCCTGCGGACGGTATTGGAGCAGGAGCCGCACAGCCGCGTGGCCCTGTTCTACGGGAACCGCAAGCAGGCGACGACGATGTTCATCGACGATCTCTACGCCTTGAAAAACCGGTATCCCGAACGGCTGCAAGTCCACTTCGTGTTCAGCCGCGAAGAACAGGAGTTCCCGGTCGCGGCGGGCAGGCTGGACCGCGGCAAGGTCGGCGAATTGTACGAACGCTTCTGCGCCGGACTCGATCCGGACGAGGTTTTCGTCTGCGGTCCGGATTCGATGATCGACGACGTGACGGCGGCGCTCGTCGACCTCGGTATCCCGGCCGGGAACGTTCACGCCGAACGCTACGGGGCGGCGAAACGGCGCGGCGCCGGAGCGGCGGAAAGCCCGGCGGAAGAAAAGGCGACGGCCGCGATTACGGTGATACTGGACGGACACGAGAAGTCCTTCGAAATGCCGATGTACCCGGCGAACGGCGATTCGAATATCGTCGATGCGGCCGCCGATCACGGCATCGAGTTGCCGTA
The DNA here is from genome assembly GCA_028279985.1 of Woeseiaceae bacterium. Lineage (GTDB taxonomy): Bacteria > Pseudomonadota > Gammaproteobacteria > Steroidobacterales > Woeseiaceae > UBA1847. Next base: position 23,330 of record JANQMR010000021.1, on the reverse strand, counting down.
TTCGTGCAAAGGGGGAGTCTGCGCTACCTGTCGTACCCACCTGCGCAAGGGGGAAGTGCGGATGGCGAGTAACTATGCGCTCGAGCCCTGGGAGGTCGAGGCGGGGTTCGTGCTGGCTTGTCAGTCGATGCCGGTTAGCGATGCGGTGGTGTTGGATTACGACAAGACTTGAGTGGAAGGGGCGGCAGCGGGTGCCGTTCAGGCAACCTTGGATCACCGTGGTCCCAATCTGAGATGGGATGTTCTCCAGGGGCGCTCCGATTAGCAAGAGTACCCAACCGAACAGGGGATGCCTGTTAAGAAATTGGCGCGAAATCGAAAGTCCCGGGCGGCGGAAAACCGTAAAATGGAAGGGTAGCCGCGCCGCGTGCGTCGCGCGGCAATTCCCCCACGCGCCGGAGGGCGTATGACGATTCTGACATCCACCGCGGCGCCGCAGCCGCCGGAGCGGCAAAGCTCCTACGACTACGAGGAGTTGTTGCAGCAGGGCCGTGGCGAGTTGTTCGGCCCCGAAAACGGCCGCCTGCCGTTGCCCCCGATGTTGATGCTGGATCGCATCACCCATGTTTCGGCCGACGGTGGAAAATTCGGCAAGGGCGAGCTGCGCGCCGAGCTCGACGTCAAACCGGATCTCTGGTTTTTCGATTGCCACTTCGAGTCCGATCCGGTGATGCCGGGTTGCCTGGGGCTAGACGCAATGTGGCAACTCGTGGGCTTCCACATGGTCTGGGCCGGCCTCGAAGGCCGCGGGCGCGCGCTGGGGGTCGGCAAGGTGCGATTCACGGGCCAGGTGTTGCCCAAGGCGAAACTCGTCACCTACCAGCTCGACATCAAACGGGTCATCTCGCGAAAGCTGATCATGGCGATCGCTGACGGCAGCCTGTCGGTGGACGGCCGTGAGATCTATACTGCCGAAGACCTGCGGGTCGGCCTTTTTACCTCGACCGACGACTTCTGAAGGATCCAGCAATGAGGCGAGCGGTAGTCACCGGCATCGGTGGCGTGACATGTCTTGGCAACACGCCGGCGGACATCACGGAGGCGCTGAAACAGGGACGCTCCGGTATCGTCGCCAACGAGACCTTCAAGGAAATGGGTCTTCGCAGCCAGGTTTCGGGCAGCGTCGATATCGACATCAAGGCGCACATCGACCGCAAGGTGCTGCGCTTCATGGGCGAAGCCGCCGCCTACGCCTACATCGCGATGCAGTGGGCCATCGACGACGCCGGGCTCGAAGACGGCGACGTCTCGAATCCGCGCACCGGACTCGTCGCATCGTCGGGCGGTGCATCCAGCGAGAACATCATCTTCAGCGCCGACACGCTCAGGAACCGCGGCGTGCGCAAGATCGGTCCCTACATGGTGCCCAGGACCATGTCGAGCTCGGTGTCGGCCTGCCTGGCGACGCCGTTCAGGATCAAGGGCGTGAACATGTCGATCACCTCCGCTTGCGCCACCAGCGCGCATTGCATCGGCATGGCCTTGGAGCAGATCCAGCTCGACAAACAGGACATCGTGTTTGCCGGCGGCGGCGAGGAAGAACACTGGAACCTCTCCAGCATGTTCGACGCGATGGGGGCGCTGTCGACGAAATACAACGACGAGCCGGCAAAAGCCTCGCGACCGTACGACGCCAATCGCGACGGATTCGTCAGCGCCGCGGGTTCCGGCATGCTGGTGATCGAGGAGCTGGAACACGCCAAAGCCCGCGGCGCCAAGATATACGCGGAGATCACCGGTTACGGCGCCACCTCGGACGGCCACGACATGGTCGCGCCGTCCGGCGAGGGGGCGGTGCGTTGCATGGAGATCGCGCGCGCGACGACGGAAGGCCGAATCGACTACGTCAATACGCACGGCACGAGCACGCCCGCCGGCGACATCGTCGAGGTCGCAGCCATCCGCGAGGTCTTCGGCGACGACATGCCGCATTACGCCTCCACGAAGTCGATGTGCGGGCATTCGCTGGGCGCCACCAGCGCCCAGGAGGCGATCCACTGCCTGCTGATGCTCGAACACGACTTCATCGCGCCGTCGATCAACGTCGATACGCTCGATCCGGCCATTGCGGAAACACCGCCGGTGACCGAGACGATTCACGGCGCCGGCATCCGTACCGTGATGTCCAACAGCTTCGGATTCGGCGGCACCAACGCCACGCTGGTGTTCCAGAAGCCTTGAAACCTCGCACGTTCGGCGGAAATCCCCAATAATCACGCGCATGACGCTCGAGACCCTCAGCGAGACCCACTGCTTCGGCGGCCGGATCGGATTCTACCGGCATGCCTCGGCCGTCAATCGATGCGACATGCGGTTCTCCGTGTTCGTGCCGCCGCAGGCGAAACACGGCAAGGTGCCGGTGCTGACTTTCCTGTCGGGGCTGACCTGCACCGAAGAGAACTTCATGATCAAAAGCGGCGCGCAGCGTTACGCAGCCGAGCTCGGCCTGATGCTCGTCTCCCCGGACACCAGCCCGCGCGGCGAGGGCGTGCCCGACGACCCGGACGGGGAATACGATTTCGGACTCGCGGCCGGTTTCTACCTGAATGCCACCCGGGAGCCGTGGTCGCGCCACTATCATATGTACGACTACGTGACGACCGAGCTGCAGCGGGCGGTGTTCGACCATTTTCCGGGCGACCCGTCACGCCACGGCCTGAGCGGTCACTCGATGGGGGGTCACGGCGCCCTGACCATCGGCATACGCAATCCGGCGCTGTTCACCTCCGTGTCGGCATTCGCGCCGATTTGCTCGACCCTGAACTCGCCCTGGGGAAGGAAGGCGCTGGGTTACTATCTCGGCGACGACACCGATACCTGGACCGATTACGACGCCTGCGAGGTCGCCCGCAGCGTCCCGGATGCGGCATCGCGCAACCCGATCCTGGTCGATCAGGGATTGGCGGACATCTATCTGGACGAGCAGCTCAGACCGGAGTTGTACGAGAAGGCCTGCGCCGATAGCGGCCTGTCGCTGACGCTGCGCCGGCACGAAGCTTACGACCACGGTTACTATTTCATCTCGACCTTCATCGAGGACCACCTGAAGCATCACGCCCGCCTGCTCGGACGCTGAGCCCCTAGTAGATGGATTCGCTGCTGCTCATTGCGGTCGCCATGCTCGCCGCCGGCTGCGTGGCGGGGGTGCTGGCCGGGCTGTTCGGCATCGGCGGCGGCATCGTCCTGGTACCGGTGCTCGAAGCGGTGCTCGGGTTCGCCGGCATCGACGCCGCCGTGCGTATGCATATCGCCGTCGCCACCTCGCTGGCGACGATCATCCCGACCTCGATCGTATCGGCGCGCGCGCATCACCGCCGCGGCGCGGTCAACCTTGCGATCGCGAGGCGTTGGTTCGGTTTCGTGTTCGCCGGCGCCATCCTGGGTGCCTGGATCGCGTCCCAGATCGACAGCCGGGGGCTGGCCTTGATCTTTGCGCTACTCGCGAGTCTCGTCGCGGTCAAGATGAGCCTCTTTCCCGAGACCCGTAATCTGACCCAGCGGGTCCCGGCATCGCCGTTGGTCGCGGCGATTCCCGCGAGCATCGGCAGCCTGTCGGCAATGATGGGTATCGGCGGCGGCATCCTGTCCGTCACCGCACTGCGACTGTTCAACGAACCGATGCATCGTGCGGTGGGCACGGCGGCGCTGTTCGGTCTTGCGATCAGCTTGCCCGGCACGATCGGTTTCATGGTGACCGGTTTCGGCGACGAACGCCTGCCGGCCGGCAACCTCGGTTTCGTCAGCCTGGTCGGTTTCGCCTTGTTGGCGCCGACGACCATGCTGCTCGCGCCGGTCGGAGCCCGCATCGCACACGCCTTGTCGGCTCGCAAGCTGTCGATTTTTTTCGGCTTGTTTCTGGCGATCGCAGCCGGAAGGCTGTTCTATCGGGCCATCGCATAAGCCTCGCACCGGTTACTTCGGTCCGGCGACCCGTCGTTCCGAGCTGCCGTGAGTCGAGCGCTCAACCGCCGTGCATATGGTGAGCGTGGCCGCCGCCGCCGGGGATGAAATCCATGATCGGCATCGACAAGGTGATCGCGCCGATCAGCACGACGATGAGACCGAGCCAGAGCCGGGTCCGGCGCTGGCGCGTCCATTGCGACAGGCGCGCGGCACCGAGACCCGTCGCGAGCATTGCCGGCGTCGTCCCGGCGCCGAAAGCCAGCATGGTCATGGCACCGTAAGCGGCTTCACCGCTGGTCGCGGCGATCAGCAAGACGCTGTAGACCAGCCCGCAAGGTAAAAGCCCCCAAAGCAAACCGAGCCCCAGTGCGCGCGGCAGGCTCACGACCGGCAGCAGCCCTCCGGCCAACGGCGAGATGCGTTCCCAGAGCCGTGCGCCGGCGTTCTCGATCGGGCCGAGAAACCGCCACTGGAACGCAATCTGCAGGCCCACCAGTATCATGATCAACCCGGCAGTCAGCCGGACCGGTCCGGCGAGCTCCGGTATCAGGTCGACGAGTTGCTCGCCGAGCATCGCGACGATCAGGCCCAGGCTCGCATAACTGAGCAATCGACCGGCGTTGTAGACCAGGGCCATCGGCAGTTGGCGGCTGATGCCGGATACGCTTGCGTGCATGGCGAACAGGCCGGACAGGCCGCCGCACATGCCCAGACAATGGGCGCTGCCGATCAGGCCCGCCACGAACCCGGCGGTAGTCAGGGCAACGAGCTCCGTCATCGATCCGGTGCCTGCCGCTCGTCGGACCCGTGGGAACCGTCGGGCGCATCGGCCGGATGGCTGTCGTCGTCCATGACCACCCGCATCGCCGGCGTGTCCAGGTCGTCGAACTGCCCGCTGCCCACGGCCCAGAAAAAGGCCCACACGGCGAGACCCAGCAGCAACAGGCCGAGCGGTATCAGAAAGTACAGAATGTCCATCGGGCTACCGGACGAGCGGTTCGCGACTGCGGCCGGGCCTAGATGCGATCCTGCCCGCGCTCGAAGCGCGGTCGTTTCGAGGCGGGGCCTCGAAGCGGCTCAGGCGCAGCGCGTTCAACACCACGATCAGGGAGCTTGCGCTCATGCCGATGGCGGCGGCCCAGGGCGGCACCAGGCCCGCTGCGGCCAGCGGCACGGCCGAAAGATTGTAGCCGATCGCCCAGGCCATGTTCTGGCGTACGATCCGCATGGTCTGGCGCGCCGCGCGGAACGCCGTCACCAGCGGCTCGAGCGATTCGCCCAACATCAGGATGTCCGCGCTGGTCTGCGCGAGCAGCGCGGCGTGGGACGGCGCTATCGAAGCGTCGGCGCCGGCCAGTACCGGTGCGTCGTTGATCCCGTCGCCGACCATGACGACGGTGGCGCCGGCGGACTGCAAGGCGTGAATCGCCTCGAGCTTGTCTTTCGGAGAACACCGGGCGCGGGCATCCCGGATGTCCAGCGCCGCCGCGACGCGTTTCACCGCCGGTTCGCGGTCGCCGCTCAACAAAGCCAGGTCCAGGCCGATTCGCTTCAGCTCGTTGAGCGCATGACGCGCATCCGGGCGGAGTTCGTCACCGATGTCGAAACGCGCCGCGAGGCGACCGTCCGTGCCGAGGAACACCCGGGTGGCGCCGTCGTCGATTTCCGTGTCGTCCGGTGCGTCCGCGGCGACGAAAGCCGGCGAGCCGAGACGCCAGTGCCGGCCTTCGACGATACCTTCGACGCCTTCGCCGACGACCACCTTCGGTTCCGACACCGCGAGCGCCGCCGAGGGCTTGGAGAACGCGCGCGCAATCGGGTGCGTGGACGCCGTCTCCAGCGCAGCGGCAATGTTCCGCGCCCGCGTTTCGTCGAGGCCGGTGTCGAACAGCGTTACGCGCAGCACGCTCGGCATGCCCCGCGTCAAAGTACCGGTCTTGTCGAACACGACGTGGGTCGCGCGCGACAGCGCCTCGACGGCATTGCCGTTGGTAATCAACAGGTGCAGCTCGGACAGCCGGCTGCCGGCGGCGGCGAACGCGGCCGGTGTCGCAAGCGCGAGCGCGCACGGGCAGGTCACGACCAGCACCGACAGCGTGACGACGAAGGCCCGTTCGGCATCGACGAGGTACCAGGCGCCGGCGACGCCCGCCGCCAGGATCAGTATTGCGACGACAAAATAACTCGCGATCTTGTCGGAGAGCTGCACGAAGGCCGGGCGGGCGTACCTAGCCCGCTCGCTCAGCCGCCCGATCGTGCCCAGGGTGGTATCGACACCGGTGTGCCTGACGCGCATCTCGATCACGCCGTCGAGATTGACGCTGCCTGCGACGATCGCGTCGCCGGGCCGCTTGAGCTGTGCTTGCGACTCGCCCGTCAATACCGACTCGTCGATCGCGGTGGTACCCGATTCGATCACGCCGTCGGCGGGAATCGCTTCGCCCGGCCGGACCCGGACCCGGTCGCCGGCAACGAGCTGGCTGGCGGGTACCACCCGGGTCTCGTCCGCGTCGATACGGGTGACGGTATTGGGCATCAGCGACGAAAGCGCCGCGCTCCGGTCGACCGAACGATGTCGCGCGCGCATCTCCAGGAAACGGCCGAGCGTCAGGAAAAACACGAACATCGTCACCGAGTCGAACCAGACTTCGGCGCCGCCGGTGAAGGTGGAATACACCGACGCGAGATAGGCGCCGCCGATGGCGATCGATACCGGCAGGTCCATGCCCGGGCGCCGCGCACGCACGCCGCGCATCGCGCCGGCAAAAAACGGCCGCGCGGAATAAAACACCACCGGGGTCGTGACGAACAGGCTGACGAAGCGCAAAAAGCGCTGCATGTTTTCGTCGATGCCCTGGAATTGTCCCGAGTACAGTCCCACGGCGAACATCATCACCTGCATCATGCCGATCGAGGCCACCAGCAGGCGTTTCAGCGCAGCGCGCTGCTCGACGAGCTCCGGACGCGCGTCGGCATCCGGCGCCAGCGGCTGCGGCTTGTAACCCAGCCCGGACAAGACGCCGAGTACGCCGCCGAGACCGATCTCGCCGGGCCGCCAGGTGACGAGTACGCGATGCGTGACCGGATTGACGTCGGCGGACAGGATACCCGGCGTTTTCGTAAGCGTGGTTTCGATCAGCCAACTGCAGGCGGCACAGTACATGCCGCCCGCGAAGATCGAAGCGCTCGCCCGGTCGCCCTCCCGCTCGGCGAAAGCCTCGAGCATGTCGTCGCGATCGAACACCTGCCATTCGTCGGCCGTCGCATCGGGTCTGCCGAGTCCCGGCGTCGGCGTATCTCTGAGCGTGTAGTAACGGGTCATCCCGGCGTCGCGGATCAGCTCGGCCACGGCCTTGCAGCCCGGGCAGCACACGGGCTTCGGTTTCCCATCGATTTCGACCGTGAAGTCGCAGTTGGCGGGAATCGGCAGCGCGCAGTGAAAACAGCCGTCAAGCGTCGCCATCGCCGCTCGCGCCGGCCGGAATCAGCCTGACCGTCGGCTTGCCCGACCAGACACCGTTCAGCCGCCAGTCGTCCCCGGAGCGCAGCACCAGATACCAGCGCCCGCCGGCTATCGACAGGACGTGGCCGGACCAGGTCGGGTTGCCGTCCGCGTCGGGAGGTGCCTTGGCAAGGGTAACCCGCTGGTCCCGATCCGCGAATGCCGGATGCGAGAACAGGAGCTCGAGGGTATCCGGCCAATCCGCCGTCGCCGTGCCGATCAGCGTTGCATTCACCGCACCGCTGCCGGGATCGATCGCAATCAATGCTTCGAGCCCGAGGCTTTTCGCCCGCCGCTCGGCGGCGAGGTTACGTTCGGTGACGACATCGACACCCTCGTCGTCCGCGACGACGACCAGCGAATCGCTGGTTCGCACGGCCAGCGACAAGGTGTACAGACTGGCGACGACCGCCGCGCCCGGCAGGCAGATCAGGAACCACGGCCAGAACTGGCGGTACCAGGGTTTGCTGTCTAGTTCGTCCATTGGTGTCGAGTTTACCGATTCGCTAATCTACCCGGCGTCGAATTTACCGGTGTACCGGTCCATTTACCGGTCCATTTACCGGTTCACCGGTCCGATGAACCGGCTGTCTTCGATGACACTGACGGAGGGATCCTCGAGATCCGTCAGCGTGATCCTGATGTCGGAGATGCCGGACGTGTCCTCGCGCGTACCGCGGATGCTCACCGGCAGCGAGCGTACCGCGCCGGCCTCGACGTGGACCACGTCGGGTACGCCGTCCAGCGTCAATCCGGAATCGCTGTCCAGGGACAGGCGGAAACTCCGTCCTTCGTTCCGCTGGTTGACGATCTTGAAGGTGTAGCTGTTCTCGATCAGGCCGCCCGACACCTCGCGATAGAGCGCATTACGATCGCGCAGGACATCCAGGATCAGCGGCGTCCGCGTGGCCATCAAGGTGACGAGGCCGCCGACCAGGACGGTCAGCAAGGCTGCGTAAACGAAGATTCGCGGTCTCAAGATTCGGGTCTTCCCGCCCGTGACGGCATTCTCGGTCGTATAACGCACCAGTCCGCGTGGATAGCCCATTTTGTCCATCACCGAATCGCAGGCGTCGATGCAGGCCGCACAGGCGATGCACTCGTACTGCAGGCCGTCGCGGATATCGATGCCGGTTGGGCAGACCTGGACGCAGAGCGTACAGTCGATACAGTCGCCGAGGCCCGCGGCCTTGTGATCGACCGACCGCTTCCGGCCGCCGCGCGGCTCGCCGCGTTTTTCGTCGTAGGAGATGATCAGCGTGTCGTGGTCGAACATCGCGCTCTGGAAGCGCGCATACGGGCACATGTACTTGCAGACCTGCTCGCGCATGTAGCCGGCGTTGCCGTAGGTGGCGAAACCGTAGAACAGGGTCCAGAACCAGGCCCAACCGCCCGCCGTCAGATTGAAAAGCTCACCGCCCAGCTCGCGGATCGGTGTGAAATAACCGACGAAGGTGAAACCGGTGAACAGCGAGAAGCCGATCCAGAGAAACTGCTTGGAGAACTTCTTGCGGAACTTGTCGAAGCTCCACGGGGCCTTGTCGAGTTTCATGCGCTGCGAGCGCGTTCCCTCGGTGAGCTGTTCCATCCAGATGAAAGCTTCGGTCCAGACGGTTTGCGGGCAGGCAAAACCGCAAAAGAGGCGTCCGGCCAGTGCGGTGAAAAAAAACAGGGATACCGCGGCGATGATCAACAACAGCGCCAGGTACAGAAAATCCTGCGGCCACAAGGTGACACCGAGCAGGTAAAACTTGCGCGCCGGGAGATCGAACAAAAAGGCCTGACGATCGTCCCAGCTCAGCCACGGTACGACGTAGAACAATCCCAGCAGGACGACAGTGGACAGCGCCGACAGGTTGGCGAAGCGGCCTTTCATCTCCCGCGGATAAATCTTCTCCGCGCTGGCGTACAGCGAAGCGGGTTGCGCCTCGGCAGGTTTGGTGTCCGTTGCCATGTCGTTTAGCGGTTTCGTCGGTCACGCTTGGGTGCGGTGCGAACCAACCATGCCGTAACGGCCGAGCAGGCGGCGGATAGCACCCAGAAGAAAAAGAAACCGGCCGCGTAACCGGCTTCGCGGGCGATCTCGGCGTCGGCGTGAAGCTGGATACCGAACTCCGCCGGATCGAAGACCGCAAAGAACAACATCGTGGCAACGGCGGCCGTCAGGAACGAGATCCAGACGACGATTGCAATCGCCTGGGCATTACGACTCCACTGTCTTGCGCCGCGATACTGCTCCTGAATCACTCTAGCCCTCGAGGCAGACCCTTCTGCTTGTCTCTCGTCCAATCGTTTACCGGCAATTGTCTACCGGCAATTGTCTACCGACCCGCCGACAGGCTATAGACGTAAGCAGCCAGGATTTTGGTGCGGTTCTCACCCAATAGTTGTCCGTGGGCCGGCATGATGCCGTTTCTGCCCTCGGCCAGGCTCGTATACACGTCTTCCTCGGAACCGCCGTAGAGCCAGACGTCGTCGGTCAGATTCGGTCCGCCCAGGAGCGGATTGCCGGTGCCGTCGGCGCCGTGGCAGGTGGCGCAATACGTCGCGAATACCGGCGCCTTGGCTTCGGCGGCATCGTCGGCTTCGACCAAGCCGGAAAGGCTACGCACGTAACGTGTCAGGTTCCTGAGCTCCGCTTCGCCGTTCGCGAATGCGGCGGGCACCGGCGGCATCACGGCGGTGCGGCCGTTGAAGATCGAAGCGTAGAGTTGCTGTTCGCTATTGCCCCAGATCCAGTCGTCGTCGGTCAGGTTCGGGTAACCGCGCGCGCCTCTCGCGTCCGACCCGTGGCAGGTCGTGCAGTAGCTCGCATAAAGGCTGGCGCCCAGCGCATTGGCGTCCGGGTGGGCCGCCAGCGCTTCGAATTCCATCTCGGCGAAGTTGGCGTAAATCGGTTCGTAACGCGCGGCTGCGTCCGCCATCTCCCGCTCGTACTGACCCTCTTGCGACCAGCCCAGCACGCCGTCGAAAGCGCCCAGGCCGGGGAATGCGATCACGTAAGCGATGGTGAAGATGATCGTCAGGAAGTACAGGTACAACCACCACCTCGGCGTCGGGTTGTTCCACTCTTCGAGATCGCCGTCCCAGCGGTGGCCGACCAGGTCGGAATCGGTTTTCTGCACCGGCCCCTGCTTGGCCGACCAGCTCACGAGCCAGACACACCAGATGATAAACAGTATCGTGCCGCCGGCGATGAACCAGCTCCAGAACGCAGGCATCAGGTTTTCTCCCGGTGATTGTCGGTGAGGGGTCGGTCCTCCTCCAGGGGCAGGCGCGCGCTTTCCTCGAAATCGGATCGACGCCGCTTGCTCCAGGCCCACACCCATATGCCGATGAAGGCAAACAGGATGGCTGCCGTCATCAGGCCGCGAAAGTCGTTGATATCCAATGTTCTGCTCGCTAGCGACGATTACTGCGGTTGATGCCCAGCCCTTGCAGGTAGGCGATCAGCGCGTCCATTTCCGTCTTGCCTTCGACGGCCGCGGCCGCGCCTGCGATCTGCTCGTCGGTGTAAGGATCGCCGAGCAGCTTCAGGGTCTTGAGCTTGGCCGTCAGCAGCTCGGGGTCCACGATTCGCTCCTCCAGCCACGGATAGCCCGGCATGTTCGATTCGGGCACCAGCACTCGAGGATCGATGAGATGCAGGCGGTGCCAGTCGTCGCTGTAACGACCGCCGACCCGGGCGAGGTCCGGCCCGGTGCGCTTGGAGCCGAACTGAAACGGCCGGTCGTAGACGAACTCCCCGGCGACCGAATACGGCCCGTAACGCTCGGTCTCGCTGCGGAACGGACGGATCTGCTGCGAATGGCAGTTGTAACAGCCTTCGCGAACGTAAACGTCGCGGCCGGCCAGCCGCAGCGGCGAGTAGGGCTCGATACCCTCGGCCGGCTCCGTCGCGTCGGACGAGAACATCAACGGTACGATCTCGACGATCCCGCCGATGCTGACGGCGACGATGATCAGCACCATCATCAGGTTGATGTTTTTCTCGATTGTTTCGTGACGCATCGACGATCGCTCCTTTATGCCGGTTCCATGACCGCGACGGGCACGGGTTTCTGCGCGCTGACCGTCTTCCAGACGTTGTAGACCATGATCAGCATGCCGGCGAAGAACAGGAAGCCGCCCAGCAGGCGCAGACCGTAATACGGATAGGTGAACTTGAGCGCCTCGATGAAGGAGTAGGTCAGGGTGCCGTCGTCGTTGACCGCGCGCCACATCAATCCCTGCGTGATGCCGGATACCCACATCGACACGGCATAGAGCACGACACCGATCGTCGAAGTCCAGAAATGCACGTCGATGAGCTTGGTCGAGTACATGCCGTCGCGGTTGTAAAGCCGCGGGATCAGCGAGTACAGCGAGCCGATGCTCATCATCGCCACCCAGCCCAGCGCGCCGGAGTGCACGTGCCCGATCGTCCAGTCGGTGTAGTGCGACAGCGCGTTGACGGTCTTGATGGACATCATCGGGCCCTCGAACGTGGACATGCCGTAGAACGACAGCGATACGATCAAGAACTTCAGGATCGGATCGGTACGCAGCTTGTGCCACGCACCCGACAGGGTCATGATGCCGTTGATCATGCCGCCCCAGGACGGCGCCAGCAGCACCAGCGAGAACACCATGCCGAGCGTCTGTGCCCAATCGGGCAGCGACGTGTAGTGCAGGTGATGCGGACCGGCCCACATGTAAACCGCGATCAGCGACCAGAAGTGCACGATCGACAGCCGGTACGAGTAGACCGGGCGACCCGCCTGCTTGGGCACGAAGTAATACATCATGCCCAGGAATCCGGCGGTCAGGAAAAAGCCGACGGCGTTGTGGCCGTACCACCACTGCATCATCGCGTCGATGACGCCGGTATAGATGATGTAGGACTTGGTCAGCGAGACCGGGACGGCAAGATTGTTGAATATGTGCAGTATCGCGACCGTGATGATGAAGGCGCCGTAGAACCAGTTCGCGACGTAGATGTGCTTGACCCGGCGCTGGCCTATGGTCGTGAAGAACACGATCGCATAAGCGACCCAGACCACCGCGATCAGCAGATCGATCGGCCACTCGAGCTCCGCGTACTCCTTGGACTGGGTAATCCCGAGCGGCAAGGTAATGGCCGCGAGCACGATAACGAGCTGCCAGCCCCAGAACGTGAACGCAGCCAGCTTGGTGAAGGCGAGACGCACGTGACAGGTTCTCTGCACGACATAATACGATGTCGCGAACAATGCGCAGCCGCCGAAAGCGAAGATGACCGCGTTGGTGTGCAGCGGGCGCAGGCGGCTGAACGTCAGATACGGCAGGTCGAAATTCAGTTGCGGCCAGATCAGTTGCGCGGCGATAAAGACACCCGCGAGCATGCCGACCACGCCCCAGACAATGGTCATGATCGCGAACTGGCGAACGACCTTGTCGTTGTACTCCGCTTTACTCTCCAAAACAGGACCCCTTGGGCTGGCTTCTCGTTCGGTAATATTGAAGAAAGCCGCGAGGGCGGAAACGCGCTCACGGACGGCCGGCGCGTGGCGCCTTGCGACTCGGCGCCTGCCGTTAATCGATTGAGTTCAGTACGGTTATGTCCAGGCGCGAGGCTATCAGCGATGGCACGACCGCCGTATACGTAGCGATACGTATGGCGTTTCCGCATCGGGCTGGGTTCTAAATAGGGTTTGGCCGACGGTATACTCTCGCGCTTTTAGCGGAATGACCTCCCCGATGCCAGCATCCGAACTGCCTCTCGAGGTCGTCGAAGAGCTCTTGCAGTCGAGTGGCGATGCCACCGTCGTCACCAATGGCGACGGGGCCATCGTTTTCGTCAACCGGGAAGCGGAGCTGCTGTTCGGGTATACGGCGACCGAGATGCTGGGTCAGCAGGTCGAGATCCTGATTCCCGAGAGTCAGCGAAACGGGCATGCGAAGCTCCGCGGGGACTACGGTGAAGTACCGCACGCGCGGCCGATGCTCTCGGGCTTGGTGCTGCGCGGCTGCCGGAAAAACGGCAGTCATTTCCGCGCCGAGATTGCGCTGACGCCGGTGAAAACCGGAGAAGGCATCCTGGTTGCAAGCACGGTGCGGGAACTGCAGCCGGACGATCCGTCCGAGGCGTATTTCCGAACGCTGCTGGATTCCGCGCCGGACGCGATGATCATCGTCGATCGAAAGGGCCGCATGGCGATCGTCAACGAACAGGCGGAGCGCATGTTCGGCTACGGCCGCGGCGAGCTCTTGGGCAGAAAAATCGAGATGCTGTTGCCTGAGCGTCTGCGCAAGCGACACCAGAAGCACCGCGGCGCCTTCATCGACGATCCGGAGCTTCGGCCGATGGGCGCCGGTCTGGATCTCGTTGCCAGGCGCAACGACGGCACCGAGTTTCCGGTCGAGATCAGCCTCAGTCCCGCCGTCACGTCCAGCGGCACCTTCGTCTCCAGCGTGATTCGCGACGTGACCGAGCGCAAGCAGATGGAGCAGGAGATCAACGAGGCGCGGCTCGAGGCCGAGCGCGCCAACAAGGCCAACAGCGCTTTCCTGGCGGCCGCGAGTCACGATCTCAGGCAGCCGGTACAGGCGTTGAGCCTCTTGAACGGCGCGCTGCGGCGAACCGTCACCAATGCTCGCGCGCTGGACATGATCGAAAGCCAGGAACATTCGCTGACGGCGATGACGAATCTGTTGAATTCGCTGCTCGACATCAGCCGCCTGGACGCCGGTGCGATCACACCGGAGATCGAAGATTTCCCGATTCAGCGCCTGATCGACCGCCTGTCCGCCGAATTCGGCCGGCAGGCGAGTCACAAGGGCCTGGTGTTCATCGCGGAGTCGTCCACGTCGACGGTGTGCAGCGATCCGAACCTGCTGAGCGAGATCATCCAGAACCTGGTTTCCAACGCGATCCGTTACACCGAGAAGGGCAGTGTGCGGCTGTCGTGTACCTACCTGGACGGCCATTGTCGGGTCGAGGTCCGGGATACCGGCATCGGGATAGAAAAGGACCAGCTCGAAGCGATATTCCAGGAGTTCCACCAGGGCGCATCGCCGAGCGCGAGCAAGGAGGGGTTCGGGCTGGGGCTTGCCATCGTGCGCCGGCTTGCGGACCTGCTGGAACACGACATCGGCGTCGAATCGACGCCGGGTAAGGGGTCGTGTTTCTCGGTCACGGTTCCGCTCGTGGTCTCGATCGAGGACGCCGGCAAGGCCGATTCGGGCGACGATACCGCCGAACGGCCGGGCGGCGCCGGTTTGGTGGTGCTGGTCGAGGACGATGCCAACGTGGCCAGCGCCTGGGGCATGCTGCTCGAGGCCGAGGGTTACGAGGTCGTCACCGCCGGCACGGTCGCCGAAGCCGACGCCGTGGTCGAGGGACTCGTCAAGATCCCGTCACTGATCATTTCGGACTACCATCTGGCCGACGGTTCCACCGGCGTGGAATCCGTCACTCACGTTCGCAAGCACTTCGGCGAGGACATCCCGGCCTTCATCGTAAGCGGCGACACGTCCAAAGTCGTGATGGACGCGCGACCCCTGGACAACTGCACGCTGATGAGCAAGCCCGTCAACACGGCCCGCCTGCTGGCGTCGGCTGCCGTTGCAACCCGCTCCGGCAAGGTTCCCCAGGACTGACCCGGTCCCCGGCAAGATGACGCGAGCTGCGATGCGCCGCGTGCCGTAGAACGGGGCGGATTTCAGGCGGCTTCGGGTGAGTCT
This sequence comes from Woeseiaceae bacterium, assembly GCA_028279985.1. Classification (GTDB taxonomy): domain Bacteria; phylum Pseudomonadota; class Gammaproteobacteria; order Steroidobacterales; family Woeseiaceae; genus UBA1847. Next base: position 8,221 of record JANQMR010000021.1, on the reverse strand, counting down.
AGGTCCACCGGCGTCTGGAACCAGTCCGGTTTGACGATCAGCAGGTCACAGGGCAGGTGCTCCAGGGTACGTTCCGCCGTGGCGCCTATGAACAGGCGCTTCCAGCGATTGCGGGACACGGCCCCCATGACGACGACATCGGCCTCGAGCTTAGTGGCGATGATCGGCAGCTCCTCGTGAGTCAGCCCTGCAACCAGGTGCGATTTATCGTCTTCGATCCCGTGAAAAGAGGTAATCTCACGGAAGCGCTTTTGATGATCCTCATGCATCTGCTGCTCGATCTCGTCGAACGGCAGCGATACCGGGATATAGGCGTTGGCGGTTGCGGTAGCGACGGCGATGCGCGGATCGTAGGAATGAAAAGCGTGTACCTCACCGCCGACCTTGCCCGAAATCAGCTTCGAGACCTGCAGGATTTCGTCGTCCAGCGCGGCTGGTTTGTCGTGCTGATTCATCGGATCGATCGCCGCGACGAGTACGGGACGTTCGGCCATCGGGACGGGTTTGACCAGCCACAGCGGCGTCGGGCAGGTGCGAAGCAGGTTCCAGTCCGTGTTGGTCAGCAGGGCGCGCGACATCGCCGAATGGTGGTGGGTGTCCTTGACGACGATATCCGCATCGGTGGCCGCGGCATGCCTTACGATACCCTCGTACAGCGGATGGTCCCAGATCGCCGAGGTACGAACGACCACGCCGTCGTCGCGAATAGGCTCGGCGATCTCCTCGAGATGCGCCGAGTGATTGCCGATGACCTCGTTACGCGCTTTTTCGAGCGAAGGTGAATCGAACAACCTGTCGCCGCTCAGATACTCGTTGTAGTAACACACGAGCAGGTCGAGCTCGGCATCCGTGTGCTTTGCGAGCCAGGCGGCGCGGTGCATCGCCGGCTGCTCTTCCACGGTCGGGTCGATCACGGCAAGAATCCGGCTCAAGTTATGCATTCCCATACCTGCGGTTACGCTGCGAGGCCGCCCGATTCGAGAATCCTTAGCGGGTATCGGCTGGTGTCGCGTCCCGCAAGGATACTGCATCAAGCGCTGCGTCTTTTGGCAACAGTTTCCCTAATGCTCGCCATCGAGCTACGCCGCTCGCAAGGAACCGCAACCGAACTCGTCAGAGATCATTGCGGGACATGCCATCAGCTTAGGGTCCGATCCGTGAGCTTTCCATACGGCCACGCAGCAAGGCGATTTCGGAATGTACCTACGGCGTCCCAGCGGGATTTGACGACACACAAACCGGCCACTGTGATTGAATATCGTGTTTCGGGCGATGTGCGGGCTGCAACACGGGGGTTGCCTATGTCAGCGAAACAATACGACGAAATCCGGGCTGTGCTCGAGGCCAGGAAACGGGAGCTCAATGAGCGTCTCGAACGCATCACGGCAAACGTCCGTCGCGGACTTCAGGCCGATTCCGAAGAGCGTGCCAAGGAAATGGAGGACAACGAAGTCGTCGATGCGCTGGGTAACGAGGCGCGCGACGAGCTTGCCAGGATTTCCCTTGCGCTGTCCCGGCTCGACGCCGGGGATTATGGTGTATGTACGCAATGCGGGGAACCGATCGATCGAAAACGGCTTGCCGCCTATCCTTTCGCGGCCGAGTGTATCGATTGCGCGCGCGACGACGAGATAAGGGGGTCGCGGCCTGTCTGACGGCGCATGGGCGGGTACCGGGCTGACGCCGTCAGCTCTGTTGCATGTGCATCTTGACCAGGTCCGCGAGCGACCTGGCCTGCATCTTTTCCATCACCCTGGCACGGTGGATCTCGACGGTACGCTGGCTGACGCCCAGTTCGTAGGCGATCACCTTGTTGGGTTTGCCCGTGACCACCAGGTCGAAGACTTCGCGTTCGCGGTTGGTCAGGCGGGCGAGCCTTCCCGAGACCGCGTCGTGCTGAAGCTGTTCCTGGCGCCGGAGCTCGTCCGTCTTCAGTGCATCGCGGATGCGATCGAGTAAGTCCTGGTCGCGAAACGGCTTCTGGATGAAATCCACGGCGCCCTTCTGCATGGCCTCCACGGCCATGGGTACGTCGCCGTGGCCGGTGATGAAAATAACCGGCAGCGTGTTTCCACGCTCGATCAGTTCCTCCTGCAGCTCCAGTCCACCCAGGCCCGGCATGCGAATGTCGAGTACCAGGCAGCCTGCCCGATCGTTGGAAACCTGTGCGAGGAATTCATCGGCGGACCCGAAAATCTCGTGGCCGAGATTGACCGAATCCATCAGGGCTTGCATGGCGAACCGAATGGCAGGGTCGTCGTCGACGACGAATACCGTCGGGCCATTGTTTCGCTTCTGGTTCATGCCGCCAAAGGTATCACGGGCCGCTCTAACACAAAAAGTACGACGCGCTCGAGCCTGGTGCGCTGAATCGGCCCGGGATTTCCGGCGGTTTTCGAGCGGGCCTCATTCCAAGGTTTGGCGGTGCCTGGCGTTCTAGGAACACGGCAGACTGATTCGTGGAATTGATCGGTTTAACCATATTCAAGCAGTTATATGCGGTTGGTTGACACGTTCGTGGTTGTTATATGATCAGGGTTGCTCAGGAGAAGCCAAAACAGAATCGTAACAAAAAATAAACTTCTTAATGATCATATTTGATCGCGACGCTGTAAGGATGCTCGTCTGGGCAGAGCTACTAAGTGCTCCCACCGTTTGTTGGTTGCTTTCCATTCGAGTCCCGGAGTGACAATGAGAATTCTGGCCGCAGCAGTTTCGGGTTTGGTTCTTTTCCTGACGGTAAACGTCGATACAACTGCCGCGGCTTCTCTGTAGGCACCGCCGTTCAGCGCGACCGGCGCTTATGAGGTGGAATGGGCAGGCACTGCCGGCGTGCCGGATTTCACTCGCGAAGTCCCAGGCGTTGAAGGCAACATCAATTCAGTTGTGAGCAAGATAGATCGCAAGCACGGTGGGGCGCACGGTCCCGGCAGCTTGCATCGAACCAGCTATATGTACCATGGCCCTCCGCTCGAAAGCACCAAGAACTGGGGATACCTCGGCTTCTACGGCATGCGGATCACCGATGAACGGTCCGGCATCGTCACTTATCATCAGTATCGGCTCGACTTTCCGCATTTTGGCGAAGTGAGCGCCACGCATCAGTACGACGGCGTATTCACTATCCACAACGAGCTGCTCACGAAGACGGAAACCAATTTTGATACGCTCAGACTCTTCGACGGCGTGGGCAGAACGTATCTGCCTTACCGGGAAACCGTGACCAACCGACTGCTCGAAGGCGGCACGGAAATCGGTGTGGTGCAGTACAAGAACGTGGTCTCACAGCTCGATTCCGGCCACGGGTTCTTGAGGTCGCTCGACACGACTACGGTTGTTGCGGGCGGGCTACAGGTTGCGGAGCCCGCTGGCAGCGTTTGGGGGAACGTGCCAAGGTACAACCTGACCGATATCAAGCGCAGCGTCGCCACCGAGACGGATTTCGTCAATGAGGTGAGCAGCACCAGGTGGTTGATTGCGTTCCGGGAAGACTTCGTAAGGCGGCACTATCGGGGCGAGATCAGTCCGGGCAATTTCGATCAGGCGCAATGGGCCGTTTATACCCGACACCCCGGCACCAACGAGATTGCCACAGAGGTGCTGTTCGAACGCGACCTCTGGAATGAACTCGCGACGAGCTACAGTTACGACTCTCTCGGCAATCTCACGACCGAGACGACGTCCGGCGTCGGCGTCGCCAGCCGCACGTCAACCGCGAACAATCATGTGCAAGGCCGGTATCCGAGTTTCGTCCGTAATACCTTGAACCACAGGACGGATCTGGTTTTCGACGAGCGTTTCGGGCGGGTCAAAACGGTAACCGATCCCAACGGCCGCCGGACTACCGTCGTATATGACGGATTCGGCCGTGAAGTGAGCCGCACCACACCGGATAATGTGGTCATTTCCACCAGCTATGATTGGTGTGGCGCCGTTAGCTGCGAGTCCGTGAGCGGCATCGCGCCGCGGACGCGCGTTCAGACCAGCTCCGCGGTTAGTCCCACGACGCGACGCTATCTCGACAAGCTCGGGCGCGAGATCCGCTCGGAGGTCGAATCTCTCAGCGGTGCGTACATACGTCAAGATACGGAATATGATAGTCAGGGCCGTATCAAACGGGTCAGTCAGCCTTACCTGGTGGGCAGTCCTGCCCATTTTGTCAGCTACGAATACGATATTCGCGACCGGATCGTGCGCGAAGACCACCCGGACGGGAGTTACATGTTAATCCACTATACCGTGGAACCGGGTATAGGCGTGCGCACGACGGTTCAGGAGCAGCTCGTCGACGGCGATGGTGTTGCCATCTACAGCCGCCGATTCACGACGAACATCTACAATCTTATGGGTGAACTCGTCACCAAGATTGACGATGATGCCCCCCATGGCAGCGGCTTGAGCGCAACGACCGACTACGAGTATTTTGCCTCAGGGTTGCCGCGAACCGTGACCGTCGATCCGGCCGGTGCCAGCCTGGTCACGACGTACCAGTTTGACGATGCGGGCAACCAGCTCAGCATCACCGGGCCCGATATCGGTACGGTGACCTCCGAGTACACGGCACTCGGCCAGCTCGAAAAACAGACCGACAATGGCGGCAATGTCCTCGAGTGGAGTTACGACCTGCTCGGTCGGGTCAGTTCGCTAAGAGAGGGTACGACGACAACGACACCTGCGACGACGGCAACGTGGAGCTACGATCCGACCAACGGGATCGGCCTGCTGTATCGGCGAGCGTACAACTTGACGGAGTTCGTCGAGACCTTCACCTACGGTGTCGATGCGCGACCGTCTTCGATTGCGACCGCGATCAATATCGCAGGCTTCAGTAAATCCTACACGCATTCGATGACCTACCGGGCCGACGGTAGGCTGGATACCGTCACGTACCCGTCGGGTATTGGAGTGGCACACAGTTATAGCCGTGGCTATCTGTCCGCGATCACGGACACAGCGACCGGTACGGCGTTGCAGACGTTTTCTGACATGGATGCGTTCGGCAACATGAAGACGGAGACCTACGGGAACGGCGTCGTGACGTCACGGGCGTTCGACGCCAAGACCGGGCGGTTGACGGATATAGACACCGGGTCTGGCGGTACGACCATTCAAGACAATCGATATAAGTGGCGGTCGAACGGCATGCTGGAGAGCCGCTTCCACGTCAATAACGGCATCACGATTGAGGAGGCGTTCATACATGACAATTTGGACCGGCTGATACAAGCCAGGACGTACGAGCTTGGGTCAGGGGGCAACATCCTTAGAAGAGTACTGAATACCTTATTCGACAAGCGTGGCAACATCGAGCAAAAATCCATATGGCACCTATCCAGTCAGATCGTGTATCAATATGCGCCCGACAAGAATCGCCTCACCAGCTTTAGAAGGTCCGGCGTTGATCACACGCTAAGCTACGATGCCAACGGCAACATCACGGAGTACGACCGGAACGGCAGCGGCGACGACAAGTACATCGACTGGAGCCGGAGGAACTTGCCGGAAAAAGTCCTTGTCGGCGACAGCCGGACGGACCTGACGCCGACGGCGAGCGACGAGTTTGCGTACGGTCCCGACGGACAGCGGTTCTACAAGAAGTCCGTTTGGGATGACAACGGCACCCAAAAGACCGAACACACGTTCTACGTCGGTAGCTTCGAGGAGTTGGTAACGGACGCTAGCGACACGGCGGTCAAGGAAGTCCACAAGAGCCGCGTCGGCGACAATGTATTGCATATCAAGGAGGTGGATCGTTTCAATGTCAGTACATACTCGATCGAGTATCTGCATCGCGACCACCTGGGTTCGGTAGAGCGGGTCACCGACGAGTCGGGCAACCAGTTGCGGGCGCTGGCCTACGATCCATACGGAGAACGGCGCCGTGCGGATTGGATGGATTTGCTCACCGGCAGTGAGACCGATGCCCTGGCTGACGACCTGCGGACGAGCACCAGCCGTGGGTTTACCGGACACGAGAGCCTGGACCGGACCGGTTTTATACACATGACCGGCCGTATCTACGATCCAGAGCTAGGGCGCTTCCTGAGTCCGGATCCGATAGTGCAGTCGCCCGGGTTCAGCCAGAGTTGGAACCGTTACAGCTACGTGATGAACAGCCCGCTGAGTTACACGGACCCGAGCGGTTTTGTGCGGCAGTCGGCATCGGGTCTATGTCGGCCTCCGGTGTGTTTGAATGCGACTGGCCCGGATGGCGGCTCCGGGTCCGTCGGCGGTTCGACTTCGGTGCAGATGCCTTTCACGCAAACCCGGGTGTCCTATGATAGGTTTGTGTATATCACCCTCGGCCCTGATCGGTTTCAGCTTGACAGCCGGTGTTTTGATTGTTACGGCATGTTTGGCTTGGATTTTGGTTTCGGGTTAGCTACCGAAATTGTGTACTTCGAGCAGTCGGTTGATTTGACGCGCAGTATCAAATTCAATGAAGGGGGGGAGACGGATGAATCAGTGCTTGATAAAGCCAATGATGTGTTTGCTCGGCTTATGGGGATTCAAGAGTTTCGGGGTCTCGTGGAGATAGCTGAGAGACGTCGTAACGGAAAGAGAGTTTCGATTGTAATCGATGGCAGTGTTCTAGGTGGAGCTACAGATGGTATGAACAACCGGGTCCGTATTGATCCGGATTTCGCCGGCTTGGGATACGAGTCCGAGTACCGGCAGTCCGACGATTTCCGAAGACTTGCCGATGCTGCGTGGAACAACGGCTCCATAGACTACAACGCCTGGGAAGAAGAACATCTCGTCGAAAACCAGTACTTTCGTTTTACACTAGAACGAATCATCTACCATGAAGTTAGACACCTTGCTTACTCCGGATTGGAAAATGATGAGCAATATATCATTGATGCGACGAATGAGTTTATGAGGAGACACTTTGGGGAAAGGTATGGTCGGCGAAACCACCGTTCCGTTCTCTGTTCCAACGTAAAGTGTAACTGAGTTAGGCCTTTAACTATGACCAGAGTTTCATTAATCCTCACAGTGACGTTTCTTTTAGTGATTACCACGAATGCATACTCTTGTTTGATAACCAGAGAGTGGCAAGATGCTCCGACAGAGCACAGCGTCTTACACTCTGATTCAATTTTCCTAGCCAGATTTGTACGCCTTGAGCCGATTAACTCTCAACAAGTAGAGGTCGTCCTCGCCAACGTCGAAACTATAAAGGGCGAAGAGTCCCTGACTAGAGTCGTCGTAACCGATATTGTTTCAGCTGTTCACCGAAGCGACCGACGGCTGGATAGTCTTCACTCAAATACAAGTTTTTGGGAGGGTGAGCAATCGAATGCTCGGTTGATGGGAGACTGTGACTACGCGCCGGTAGAGTATTATGAGGACGGCTTGTACTTGGTTATGTTGAAAGATGGACGTTTCCACACATCATCGAGTTTTGAGAGGATTATTGATCAAGAAAAAGATGAGTGGTTGTTGTTCGTTAGACGTCAGGTAGCCCAGATGAGCCAAGAGAGGGAATCTGTGGGAGGAGAGGAGAAAGCAGGGGACAGACGGACAACGGGAGAGAACCGGGACATATATGGACGCCTCGATTCGAGAACCGGGACATCCGAGAACCGGGACATCCACCGAGAACCGGGACATCCACAAATTACAAATTTCCCAGCGCGGTGCGGATGCCTCTGTAGGCGATATCGGGAAACTGGATTTGCTGTATTCCGTCGCGCTCTACGCAAACCGGAGCGGTAGGTAATTCGTAGATGTCCTGTTTATCTTTAGATAATTCGTGGATGTGCCGTTTCTGTCGAGGAGTTGGTAACGGACGCTAGCGATACGGCGGGGGGTAACCGGGACACCCACAGAAGAAGCAACCGGGACACCCACAAAGCAGCTGGCAACAACATCTGGAACATCTGGGAAACATCTGGGACATCCACAAATCACAAATCTCCCAGCGCGGTGCGGATACCTCTGTAGGCGATGTCGGGAAATTGGATTTGCTGTAGTCCGTCGCGCTCTACACAAACCGGAGCGGCAGGTAGCTGGCCGAACCGTTGTAAACGGTCGGTTGATCAGCAAAGGGCAGTGGCTTGGCCTTGCCCCTTGAGCCATTGCTGCCCCAGGTGTTGGCAGTAGTGCTGTAACTTGGCCAACGAACCGACAGCGCGGTAGTACCAGCGTCCGTAGTGGTGCATCTCATTGATCCAGCTTTTTCCTGAAAGGTCGAGCCGTTCCAGTATTGGCGGCA
>JANQMR010000039.1 GCA_028279985.1 Woeseiaceae bacterium | reverse complement strand
TGCTGGACGTCGAGAGCGGCGAAGTGCTCGCGGTCGTCAACCAGCCGGCGTACAACCCGAACAACCGCGGCGCATACCCGCCCGACAGTTACCGGAATCGCGCGATTACCGATCTTTTCGAACCCGGCTCTAGCATCAAGCCCTTGGTGATCGCAGCCGCGCTCGAGAGCGGCCGGTTTCGGCCCAGCAGTATCGTCGACACGGCGCCCGGCTTCGTCACCGTCGGCGCAAAACGTATCGAGGACCGCCGTAACCTCGGGCGCGTCAGCCTGACGACGATACTCGCGAGGTCGAGCAACGTCGGTGTTGCAAAACTCGCGATGTCGCTGGAGCCCGAGCAGCTCTGGCAATCGATGAGTCGCTTCGGTCTCGGCGCGCTGACCTCCAGCGGCTTTCCCGGTGAGGCAGCCGGCAGGCTGACCCACCACAACCATTGGCAGGCGATCAGCCAGGCGACGCTGGCCTACGGCTACGGCATCTCCGTCACGCCGTTGCAACTCGCGCAGGCGTACGCCGCGATCGGCAATGGCGGCCGGCTCACCGCCGTCTCCCTCGTACACCTGGAGCAATCGGTGGCCGGCCAGGCAATCCTGTCGGCGGACACGGCGATCGCTGTGCGCCGGATGCTGGAGGAGGTGGTCCGGCCGGGCGGCACCGGCAGCAAGGCGGCCGTTACCGGTTATCGGATTGCCGGCAAGACCGGTACGGCCTGGAAGTTCGCGACCGGCGGCTATTCCAAAGACCAGTACATGTCCATTTTCGCAGGCCTCGCGCCGGCAAGCGATCCGCGGCTTGCCGCGGTGGTCGTGATCGACGAGCCTGCCGGCGAGCTTTACTACGGTAGCGACGTCGCCGCGCCGGTGTTCGCGGACGTGATGGCCGAGTCGCTGCGACTGCTCGCGGTGCCGCCGGATGCACTGCCGGCACGTGACGCCAATACGGTCGTGCAGGCGATGACACAACGGGCCGCGGGTCGATGAGCATGCCGGCCGAGACTAAAGCCCGCGATTGCGATCTCGACGAGCTGCTGTGCGATCTCGCGCCGGCTGCCGGTGCGTCGGGCATCCGCGTGTCGGGCATCAGCAGCGACTCGCGCCGCGTCGGGAGCGGCGATCTGTTCATCGCCACCGGCGGCGAGCGCAGCCACGGGCTCGACTACGTTCAGGACGCGATCCGCGCCGGGGCGGCGGCCGTCGTCTTCGACGCCTCGACGGCGGACGCCGTGCCCGTAGACGTTGGCGTGCCGCTGATCGCAGTCGAAGGACTGGCCGGCAAGCTCGGCCTGATGGTCAACCGGTATTTCGGTTCTCCCAGCGAACGGATCGCGGTCAGCGGCGTCACGGGCACCAACGGCAAGACCACGGTGGCCTGGCTGATTGCACGGTGTCTTCGCGACCTCGGCGTAAGCTGCGGATACGCGGGTACGCTCGGCTACGGCGTCGAAGCGTTGACCGCCGGCGACGGCATGACCACGCCCGATGTCATCGAGTTCCACCGGCGGCTCGCGGATTTTCGCGATAGCGGCGCATCGCAGGCGGCCGTCGAGGTGTCGTCGCATGCCCTGGCGCAAGGGCGCGTCGACGGCCTTACGTTCGAGTACGCCCTGTTCACCAATCTGACTCGCGACCATCTCGACTATCACGGCGACATGTCGCGCTACGGCGAAGCCAAGGCTTTGCTGTTCACCGACTGCCGGCCGCGAGTCGGGATCATCAACATCGATTCCGACTTCGGTAGCCGGCTTGCGGAGCGCTGCCGCGGCGAGGTCGTGGTCGTGTCCACGACACCGGACCGGGCGGCGCACGGCCGTCCGCACGTTTTCGTCCGTTCGGTCGTCGCCCGCGAGGAAGGCTCCGAGATCGACCTTAGCGGCTCCTGGGGTGAGGCAAGGCTCGAGATTGCGATGCCGGGCGGCTTCAACGTTGCAAACGCGGTCCTGGTGCTCGCGTTGTTGTTGCATCAGGGACATCCGATCGACGCCGTGTGTCGGGCCCTGTCCGGCGCCGAGGCGCCGCCGGGGCGTATGCAGCGCGTAGGGTCGGACCGCGGCGGGCCCAGGGTCTACATAGACTACGCACACACGCCGGATGCCCTGGAGGCGGCGCTTGAAGCCTTGCGGCCGCACTGCCGCGGCAGATTGTGGTGCGTGTTCGGCTGCGGCGGCGAGCGCGACCGCGGCAAACGTCCGCTGATGGGTCGCGTCGCCGAGCGTCTGGCGGACGCGGTCGTGCTGACGTCGGACAATCCGCGCGGTGAGGCGCCGGAGCGCATCAACGCCGAAATCCTGGCGGGTTTGCTGCGGCCTGCCGACGCCACGGTCATAAACGATCGCGAGGCGGCGATTGCGCACGGCATCGATGCCGCCGCAACCGGCGATGTCGTGCTGATTGCCGGCAAGGGCCACGAGCATCAACAACAGTTGGGCACGGGACGTATCGATTTCTCCGATTACGCAATCGCCGCCGCCCGTCTCGAGGCCGGGCGGACCGGCGACGCAGGGGCAAAGCGATGAAAGCGGATCTGAGCTTCGCGGCGGCAGCCATGCACGGCGTATTGCGGGGTGACGACCGGCCGTTCACCGCCATCGGCACCGATACCCGCAACATGGTCGGCGGCGAGCTGTTTTTTGCCCTCAAAGGACCGAACTTCGACGGTCACGACTACGTTGCCCAGGCCGCCGAGCAGGGTGCGGCGGCTGCGGTGGTCAGCGAGGCGGCCGACGTCGATCTCGCGCAGATCGTCGTCGCCGATACGCGGGCGGCGCTGGGCAGGCTCGGGGCCGCCTGGCGGGAGCGTCAAGACGTGACGGTCGTGGGGATCACCGGCAGTAACGGCAAGACCACGCTCAAAGAGCTGACCGCTGCGTGCCTTTCGGCGGCCGGGCAGACGCTTGCGACCCACGGCAACCTCAACAACGAGATCGGCGTGCCGCTGATGCTGAGCCGAATCGAGTCCGAACACCGATATGCGGTCATCGAAATGGGCGCGAACCACGCGGGCGAGATCGCCTATCTCACGTCGCTCGCCGGTCCGGACGTCGTTGCGCTGACCAACGCCGGCGCCGCGCACCTGGAGGGTTTCGGTTCCATCGACGGCGTCGCGCGTGCGAAAGGCGAGATCCTGTCCGGGGAAAAAAGACCGAACTTCGCCGTGCTCAATGCCGACGACCATTATTTCGAGTACTGGTCTTCGCTGGTCGAAGATGTGGGCGTGTTGAGTTTCGGGCTCGGCGGCGACGCGGACGTCCACGCGACTCGGATTAAAGCCGAAGCCGGGCTGACCGGCTTCCGCATGCGTCTCCCCGGCGGCGAGATCGACGTGTCGCTGGCCTTGCCCGGCAGGCACAACGTTCGGAACGCTTGTGCGGCGGCGGCGATCGCCACTGCGCTCGGCATCGACGCGCAAACGATTCGCGCCGCCCTCGAATCGGTGCAGCCGGTTTCCGGAAGGCTGCGACCGCTCGAGGGCGTGAACGGATCGACGGTATTCGACGACAGCTACAACGCGAACCCGAACAGCGTCGTCGCCGCCGCGGAGTTCCTGACGACGTTACCGGGTGAGCACTGGTTGGTGCTCGGCGACATGGCCGAGCTCGGCGACGACGCCCCGCGGCTGCATCGCGAAGTCGGGGAGCGGGTAAAGAAAGCCGGCGTATCGCGCCTGTTCGCGGCCGGCGGCCTGTCCCGGAACACCGTGAACGGTTTCGGCGGCGACGGGGAGTGGTTCTCTTCGGTAGACGCGCTGATTGCGGCGCTCGCACCGGCGCTGGACGCAGACGTCAAGGTCCTGGTGAAGGGTTCGCGTTTCATGCGCATGGAACGGGTCGTCGACGCGCTGCGGCGGCCCGATACCGATCGGCCGGAGGTATAGCCGTGCTGCTGTATGTCACGCAATACCTGTCGCAGTTCGAATCGGGCTTCAACGTCTTCAACTACCTGACGATGCGCGCGATTCTGGGAGCGCTGACCGCGCTGGTGCTGTGCTTCGCGATCGGACCGCGAATGATCGCCAGGCTGTCCGTCAATCAAGTCGGACAGCCGGTACGCGCCGACGGACCGATCACGCATCTGCCGAAGGCCGGCACGCCGACGATGGGCGGGGCGCTGATCCTGATTGCGATCGCGTTCAGCACGCTGTTGTGGGCGGACCTGGAGAACCGTTTCGTCTGGATCGTGCTGCTGGTCACGATTGCCTTCGGCGTGATCGGCTATGTGGACGACTACAAGAAACTCGTATTACAGGATCCGGCCGGCATCTCGGCCGGGACCAAGTTCTTCTGGCAGTCTGCAGCGGCTCTGACCGCTGCCATTGCTTTGTACGTCACGGCGACCGATGAGGTTTCGACCTCGTTGCTGATTCCGTACTTCAAAGATCTCGCGATATCCATCGGGATATTGCAGGTCGTCGTGACGTACTTTTTTATTGTTGGTTTTTCGAACGCCGTCAATCTCACCGACGGTCTCGACGGCCTGGCGATCATGCCTTCCGTGCTGGTCGGCGGCGCGCTGGGCGTGTTCGCTTATGTCACCGGAAACATCAATTTCTCGGGTTACCTCGGCATCCCCTACGTGCCGGGCACCGGCGAGATCCTGGTTTTTTGCGCCGCGCTGGCGGGCGCAGGGCTGGGTTTTCTGTGGTTCAACACTTACCCGGCCCAGGTTTTCATGGGCGACATCGGCGCGCTGGCGCTGGGCGCGGCGCTCGGCTGCGTCGCGGTCGTCGTCCGCCAGGAGATCGTGTTGGTGATCATGGGCGGCGTGTTCGTGGTCGAGACGCTGTCCGTGATGATCCAGGTGGCCTCCTACAAGTTGACCGGTAAACGCGTATTCCGAATGGCGCCCCTGCATCACCACTTCGAGCTCAAGGGTTGGGCCGAGCCAAAAGTAATCGTGCGATTCTGGATCATCACCGTGATCCTGGTGCTGATCGGCCTTGCGAGCCTCAAGATCCGATGAGCGTCTCGAAGCGGACGAGCGCGACCGTCCCGGACCTGGTGGTCGGATTGGGCGCGACGGGCCTGTCGATCGCCCGGTACCTCAAGCGCCGCGGCGGCGAGGCGCTGTTCTTCGACACCCGGACGGAACCGCCGGGGATCGAAGCGCTCGAGAAGATCTGGCCCGACGCCGAAGTCGCGCTGGGCGAGCTCGAGCTGCCGGGCGGCCTCGGGCGCGTCATTGCCTCGCCCGGAATCGTGGACAGTCACCCGCTGTTGCTTGCCGCCCGCGACGCGGGTATCGAGGTGGTTTCGGACGTCGAGCTGTTTGCCCGCGACGCCGGGGCGCCATTCCTTGCCGTCACCGGAACCAACGGCAAGAGCACGGCGACGACGCTGATCCATCACATCTGTCGCGCGGGCGGGATCGACACGCGCGCCGGCGGGAATCTCGGCGAGCCGGCGCTCGATCTGCTCGACGGGCCGGTACCGGACTGGTACGTGCTGGAGCTGTCCAGCTTCCAGCTTCAACGCACCGCACACCTTCCGGCGGCGGTGGCCGTGCTGCTCAACGTCTCGCCGGACCACCTCGACTGGCACGCCGACGAGCAGGAGTATCGCCGCAGCAAGTACCGGATCTTTCGCGAGGCGGGCGCCGCGGTTTTCAATCGAGCCGATGCCGTCGCCTGCGAGCACGTCCGCGACATCGAGCGCAAGATCGGTTTCGGCCTCGACGAACCCGCCGACGGGCAGTACGGCGTTCGCCGGGAGGATCAGGTGCTGTTCCTCGCCCGCGGCGAAGAACGGTTGTTGGCCGCAAACGAGTTGAAGATGGTCGGCGTGCACAATCGCGCCAACGCGCTCGCGGCGCTGGCGGCGGCCGAGTTGATCGGGGTCCCGCCTGCCGACGCGCTGCAGGTCCTGTGTGAGTTTCCGGGCCTGCCGCATCGAATGCAGTTCGTGCGCCGCCTGGATGAGATCGAGTTCGTGAACGACTCCAAGGCGACCAACGTCGCGGCGGCGGTCGCCTCGATCGCATCCATCGACGGCATGCTCGTGCTGATTGCCGGCGGGGACGGCAAGGGCGGCGATTTTTCGGCGCTGGCCGACGCGCTCGACGGCAAGCTCAGGGCCGCGGTGCTGATCGGCAAGGACGCCGCAGCGATTGCCGCAGCGATTGCCGCGGCGCTGGATACGGCGCTGCCGGTGGTCTTCGCCGGTGACATGCAGGAGGCCGTGCGCCAGGCCAGCGCGCATGCGACGGCGGGCGACACGGTTCTGCTGGCGCCGGCTTGCGCGAGCCTGGATCAGTTCGACGACTACGCCGCGCGCGGGAACGCGTTCGCCGATGCGGTCATGGAGCTCGGACCGTGACCGCACAAAGCGCGACAATGCCGTTTCCGGCAAGACTCAAGACTCCGCTCAAGCTCGACCCGGTATTGCTGAGCCTGACTTTGGGCATCATGCTCAGCGGTTTCGTGATCCTGACGTCGGCATCGATCTCGATTTCGGACGACGAGACCGGCAACCCGTTTTTCTACCTAGAGCGCCAGCTCGTGGCGGTGCTGATTGGCGGCGTTGCCGGATGTGTGTGTCTATACCTGCCGATGCAATTCTGGCGCAGCGTCGGACCGCTGCTGTTGCTGGCGGGGCTCGTACTGCTGTTGCTGGTGCTGATTCCAGGTATCGGTCACGAGGTCAACGGCGGTCGTCGCTGGATTCGTGTCGGCTTCATCAACCTGCAGGTATCTGAGCCTGCGCGGCTGTGTTTCATTCTCTACCTATCGGGATATTTGGTCCGGCGCAGCAAGGATGTCCGCGAACGCTTCACCGGTTTTCTCAAGCCCATGCTGGTTTTGAGCCTGGCTTGTGCGGCCCTGCTTGCGGAACCGGATTTTGGCGCCGCCGTCGTGCTGCTCGCGACGGCGCTGACGATGCTGTTCGTCGCCGGCGCGAGAATTCGCGATTTCCTGTTGTTTTTCTCGGCGGCAGTCTTTGCGGCAGCGGCGCTTGCGCTCACGTCCTCGTACCGCATGGAGCGCCTGACCGCCTTTCTCGATCCCTGGGCCGATCCCTACGATTCCGGTTTCCAGTTGACGCAGTCGCTGATCGCGATCGGCCGGGGCGAATGGTTCGGCGTCGGTCTGGGCAACAGCGTGCAGAAGCTGTTCTACCTGCCCGAGGCGCATACGGACTTCGTGTTTGCCGTGTTCGCCGAGGAGTTCGGCCTGGCCGGCTCGCTGTTGTTGATCGGCCTGTTTCTCGCATTCCTGTGGCGAATCCTCGATCTGGGCAAACGCGCCGCGGCGGCCGAGCGTTGTTTCGAAAGTTACGTCGCGATCGGCATCGGCACCTGGCTTGCGCTGCAGGCTTTCATCAGCTTCGGGGTCAACATGGGTTTGCTGCCGACCAAGGGACTGACGCTGCCGCTGGTCAGTTACGGCCGGTCCAGCCTGATCGTGACGATGATGGCCATAGCGATCCTGCTGCGCATCCACCACGAGCTGACCGTCGATGCCAGTCCCGTCAATCGGCGTCGCAGGAGACGCTCGTGAGCGGCCGTCCGATCATGATCATGGCGGGCGGAACCGGCGGTCACGTCTACCCGGCCCTGGCCGTGGCGCGCGCGCTGATGTCGCGGTCGCGGGATGTCGTGTGGCTCGGCACCCGTCGCGGACTGGAGGCGCGTGTCGTGCCGGCGGCCGGTATCGACATCGAATGGATATCGATCCGCGGCCTGCGCCGTAAAGGCGGCCTGGCGATGCTACTGGCACCGGTCCGGCTGTCGTGGGCCTTGATGGAATCGCTCCGGATCATGTTTCGCCGCCGTCCGGCCGTCGTGCTCGGCATGGGCGGCTTCGTCAGCGGGCCGGGCGGCGTCGCCGCCTGGCTGACCCGGCGACCGTTGCTGATACACGAGCAAAACGCGGTCGCCGGCTTGACCAACCGACTTCTGGCGCGTCTTGCCCGGGTTGTGCTGCAAGCCTTCCCGGGCAGTTTTAACACCGTCGCGGATGCCGAAACGGTCGGCAATCCGGTGCGCAGCGATATCGCTGCGGTGGCCGTTCCCGAGCGTCGTTACGCCGAGCGACACGGTCCGATGCGTTTACTGATCCTAGGCGGCAGCCAGGGTGCGCTTGCGTTGAATCGCATCGTGCCGGCGGCGCTGGCGCTGTTGCCGGAGGACGCGCGGCCGCTAGTCCGCCACCAGTGCGGCGAGCTGACCCGCGATGCGGCGTCCGCCGCTTATGCCGAAGCCGGGATCGACGTCGATCTGCTGCCCTTTATCGAGGACATGGCGGAGGCTTACGCATGGGCCGATCTGGTCGTTTGTCGCGCCGGGGCGCTGACGGTCGCGGAACTCTGCGCGGTCGGCCTGCCGGCGATATTCGTACCCTATCCGGCGGCCGTGGACGATCACCAGACGGCCAACGCAAAACCCATGGCCGAGGCGGGCGCTGCGAGCGTCATCGACGAGCGCGATCTCGGCGCCGAGTCGTTTGCCGCCGTACTGGGCGAATATCTCGCATCGCGCGATGCGCTTCGCGATCGCGCCGTGATCGCCCGAAAGCTGGCGCGGCCGGAGTCGTTAGCGCGGATTACCGAGCGGATTACCGAGCTGTGTCTGGCGCAAGCGGGAGACTCTCGATGATCGAACGCATGCGCCGGATCCACTGCGTCCACTTCGTCGGCATCGGCGGCTCCGGAATGTCCGGCATTGCCGAGGTGATGCTGAGTCTCGGCTATCGCGTGCAGGGCTCGGATCTCAAAGCCAACAAACAGACACGGCGCCTGGAGCGGCAGGGTGCCACCGTATTCATCGGCCACGCCGCCGACAACATCCGCGATGCCGACGCCGTCGTCGTGTCCAGCGCGGTCGATGAAACCAATCCCGAGGTCGCCGCCGCCCGGGACCGGCTGATGCCGGTCGTGCCGCGCGCCGAAATGCTGGCCGAGCTGATGCGCTTTCGCTACTCGATCGCCGTCGCCGGTACCCACGGCAAAACGACGACGACCAGCCTCGTCGCCAGCGTGCTTGGCGAGGGCGGCCTCGATCCGACCTTCGTCATCGGCGGCCGCCTGAAAAGCGCCGATGCCAATGCGCGTCTCGGCCAGGGGGAATACCTGGTTGCCGAAGCGGACGAGAGCGACGCCTCTTTCGTGCACTTGAAGCCGATGTTGGCGGTAGTGACCAACATCGACGCCGACCACATGTCGACCTACGACGGCGACATCGAAAAACTCAGGTCCGGCTTCGTCGAGTTCTTGCACAACCTGCCTTTTTACGGCCTGGCCGTGGTCTGTATCGACGATCCCGGGGTCGGCGAGATACTCGGCCGGATCGGCCGCAGCGTGAGAAGTTACGGCCTGGACGAAAACGCCGATGTGCGGGCGGTCGACGTACGCTTCGACCAGGGTGTCACGCGCTTCGACGTGATTCGCGGCGACGACCGGCCGGCGCTCGCGATCGAGCTGCGTCTGCCGGGGCTGCACAATGTCCGAAACGCGCTCGCGGCGATTGCCGTGGCGGAGGAGCTCGCGGTCGGGGATGCGGCGGTCGTCCGGGCGCTCGAGCAGTTCCAGGGTATCGATCGTCGTTTCCAGAATCTGGGCGAGGTCGATACCGCGGTCGGAACGGTATTGCTGATCGACGATTACGGCCATCACCCGACCGAGCTTGCCGCGACCCTGGCAGCGGCCAAAAGCGGCTGGCCGTCGCGCCGGGTCGTGCTGGTGTTCCAACCGCACCGCTATACGCGAACCCGCGACCTGATGGACGACTTCGCCAGGGTGCTGTCCGAGGCTGACGTCTTGATCCTGCTCGACGTTTATGCTGCCGGCGAGGCCCCGATTGCCGGCGCCGACGGCCGGGCGCTGGCGCGGGCGGTCAGGTCGCGCGGCGGCGTGGAGCCGGTGTTCGTCGAATCGCTGGACGGTGTCGAGTCCGTGCTCAAAGGACTGCTTTGCGACGGGGATCTGGTCCTGACGATGGGCGCCGGCGACATCGGCGCCTATGCGGCGGGTCTTGCCGGGTGCCTTAGCGGCAAGCCTTCATTGCAGGTGCACTCGTGATGAACGCCGCCTCGTCCGCTCGGGTGCACGGCGAGCTCCGCGCCGGCGAGCCGATGAGCCGGCATACCTCCTGGCGTGTCGGCGGTCCGGCGGAAAGCTTTTTCCGGCCGGCCGACGTGGAAGACCTCAAGCATTTCCTGCGCGGGCTGGATGAGGACACCCACGTTTTCTGGCATGGCGCGGGCAGCAACCTGCTGGTCCGCGACGGGGGGCTGAAGGGCGCCGTGATTTCCGCGGCGCCGATACTGCGCGAACTCGAACGCCTGGATCGACTCCGGGTTCGGGCGGGCGCGGGCCTGACCTGCACCCAACTCGCCCGGCAGTGTATTCGATGGGGTCTCGGGCCGTCGGAGTTCTTCGCCGGTATTCCGGGAACGGTCGGCGGCGCGTTGGCGATGAACGCGGGCGCCCATGGCGGCGAAACCTGGGAGCGCGTCGAGTCCGTGCAAACGATCGACCGCGACGGCGAGATACACCTGCGCGCGCCGGCCGAATACTCGGTTGGCTATCGGCATGTCGTCGGACCGCCCGACGAGTGGTTCCTGGGCGCGACCCTGTGTTTCGATTCCGACTGGACGCCGAGCATGGAAGCGATGCAGGACAT
Source organism: Woeseiaceae bacterium (assembly GCA_028279985.1). Taxonomy (GTDB): domain Bacteria; phylum Pseudomonadota; class Gammaproteobacteria; order Steroidobacterales; family Woeseiaceae; genus UBA1847. Next base: position 56,367 of record JANQMR010000039.1, on the reverse strand, counting down.
GCTGGATCGGCGCAAACGCACCCAGCCGCTCGGCCTGCCGAGCTGCGGCTCGGTGTTTCGGAACCCGCCCGGCGACCATGCGGCGCGGCTGATCGAGGCGGCCGGACTCAAGGGGCATCGCATCGGCGGCGCCGAAGTGTCGCCCAAGCACGCGAATTTCATCATCAATGCCGGTGACGCCAGCGCCGCGGACATCGAGGCTTTGATCGATCACGTCCAACGCACCGTGCGCGACGTCCACGGCGTCGAGCTCTTGCACGAAGTGCGTATTGTCGGGATGCCGCCGGAATGAGGAGACCCTGCGACATCGACGAACACCGTCGGACGGCGTCGGACCCCGCCGAGTTCGGGCGGGTCGCGGTTTTTCTCGGCGGCGATTCGGCCGAGCGCGAGATATCGCTTTTGACCGGCAATGCCGTGCTCCAGGCGCTGCGCAATCGGGGCGTCGACGCCGCCGCCTGGGACCCGGCCGGGCGCGGGCTTGCGGCGTTTGCCGCGGCCGGGTTCGATCGCGTCTGGATCGCCCTCCACGGTCCGGGCGGCGAGGGCGGCGCGATCCAGGGGGCGCTCGAGTGCCTGGATATGCCGTACACGGGCAGCGGCGTCATGGCGTCTGCGCTCGCGATGGACAAGTGGCGCAGCAAACGGGTGTTCGAGGCCGCGGGCATTCCGACGCCGGACTACGCCGTCGTCCAGAACCGCGGCGAGGCGGTCCGCGCGGCGGATCAGCTCGGTTATCCGCTGGTATTGAAGCCCATCGGGCAGGGTTCGAGCGTCGGCATGACCAAGGTTTTCAGCGCCGACGAGCTCGGCGAGGCCGTCGATCTTGCGCTCGGCTTCGACGAACCCGCGCTGGTCGAGCGCTGCGTCGTCGGCGCCGAGTTCACGGTCGGCATTCTGCAGGGCCGGGCGTTGCCGACCATACGTATCGAGACGCCCCGGATCTTTTACGACTATCGCGCTAAATACGAATCGGATCGAACCCGCTACCACTGTCCGGGTACCGGGGACGCGGAGACCGAAGCCGTTTATGCCGAGCTCGCCACGGCCGCTTTCTGCGAGCTCGGTTGCAGCGGCTGGGGGCGCGTGGACTTCATGACGGCCGCGGACGGGAAGCCGCAGGTGCTCGAGGTCAACACGATTCCGGGCATGACCAGTCACAGCCTGGTACCGATGGCGGCGAGCCGGGCCGGTATCGATTTCGAGGCTTTGTGCTGGCGAATCCTCGAGACGAGCTTCGACCGCGACATCGTCGTCGAAAGTCTCGGCCAGGAGTTAAAGGGGGTGGCCGATGGCGCGTAAACAGGCACGGCGTCGCAAGCGCAAGCCGGCGCGCCGCATCCGGCTGAGTCTGCCGCGTATCGGTATTGGCGTCGGTCGTCTCGTCGCCCTGCCGGCGGCCGTCGCCGTGGTTGTCGCGACCTACCAGCTCAGCAGCCACTTGCTCGATCGGCCGATCGAATCGATCTCGATCAGCGGACCTTTTCAGCGGGTGACGGCTTTGCAGATCGAGGAGGCGATCAGTGACGAGCTTGCGGCGGGTTTTCTGGCCGTGGATCTGGGCCGGGTTCAGGCGAAGGTGCAGGCCCTGGCCTGGGTCGATCGGGCGACCGTTGCACGACGCTGGCCCAGCCGCCTGGAAATCGTCGTCAGCGAGCAGACGCCTGCCGCGATCTGGGGCGAGCGCGGACTGCTGAACGTACGCGGCGAGCTGTTCGTCACCGATCTCAAGCACCTGCCTGCCGAGTTGCCGACGCTCAACGGTCCGGCGCATCGCTCGGGCGAGGTTGCGGAGCGTTATCTCGAGGCGCGCAAACATCTGATCCCGCTCGGACAGGATATCCGAAGCATCGAGCTCGACGATCGCGGCGCCTGGTTGATGACGCTCGGCAACGGCGTCGAAGTGCGGCTCGGCCGTCGCGACGTGAATGCGCGTGTCGCGCTGTTTCTCGACGTCGTCGCCAGCATCGTCACCGGTCATGCCGCCGACATCGACTACGTCGACATGCGTTACGGCAACGGTTTCAGCATCGGCTGGAAGGGAGGCGCACCGGCGCCGGTTTTTGGTACGGCAGCCGAGGAGCAGGAAATGCTGGCATCGCGCGGGATCGAGCGAGGGACCGACTGAATGTCGAAACGCGGCGACAAGAACCTGATCGTCGGCCTCGATATCGGCACGTCCAAGGTCGTGGCGATCGTCGGCGAGGTCAACGACGGCGGCGGGATCGAGGTCGTCGGGATCGGCTCGCACCCGTCTCGCGGCCTCAAGAAAGGCGTGGTGGTCAACATCGAGTCCACCGTCCACTCGATTCAGCGCGCCGTCGAGGAAGCCGAGCTGATGGCCGGCTGCGACATCCATTCGGTGTATACCGGCATCGCCGGCAGCCACGTCCGCAGCTTGAATTCGCACGGCATCGTCGCGATTCGCGACAAGGAAGTCTCCGCGGGCGACGTCGACCGGGTCATAGACGCGGCGCGGGCGGTCGCGATTCCCGCCGATCAGAAGATCCTGCACATCCTGCCGCAGGAATTCCTGATCGACAATCAGGAAGGCATACGCGAACCGGTCGGGATGTCGGGCGTACGCCTCGAAGCCAAGGTGCACATGGTGACCGGCGCCGAGAGCGCGGCGCAGAACATCGTCAAATGCGTGCAGCGCTGCGGCTTGGAAGTCGACGACATCGTGCTCGAGCAACTCGCCTCGAGTTATTCGGTGCTGACCGACGACGAGAAGGAGCTCGGTTCCTGCATCGTCGACATCGGCGGCGGCACGACCGACATGGCTGTCTTCCTGGGCGGCGCGATACAGCACACGGCGGTGATACCGATCGCAGGCGACCAGGTGACCAACGACATCGCCGTGTCGATGCGTACGCCGACCCAGTATGCCGAGGACATCAAGATCAAATACGCCTGCGCGCTGTCGCAGCTTGCAAACCCCGACGAGACCATCGAGGTGCCGAGCGTCGGCGAACGGCCGCCGCGCCGGCTGGCGCGGCAGACGCTCGCGGAGATCGTCGAGCCGCGCTACGAAGAGCTTTTCGGATTGATTCGCGAAGAGCTCCGAAGAAGCGGATTCGAAGAGCTGATAGCGGCCGGCATCGTCATCACCGGCGGCAGCGCAAAAATGGAGGGGGCCGTGGAGCTTGCCGAGGAGGTGTTCCACATGCCGGTGCGCCTGGGCGCGCCGCAGTACGTCGAGGGTTTGCGCGAGGTCATACGCAATCCGATACACGCAACCGGGGTCGGCCTGCTGCTTTACGGCTACGAGAACGTTACGCGCCGCGGACGCCGGGCGACTCCGATCGGCGGCGGTATCGGTGAGGTCTGGGAACGCATGAAGGCGTGGTTCAGCGGGCAGTTTTAGCAAGATTTTTGTTTATGAAGAATTCTTGTTTAGGAAAGATTCTTGGGTTTGGCGGCAACATCGCCAAAAGAAAACCGGCAGGAGACGGCCGGATCGAAGCAGGGGCTGGGTGAGTGCCCCGAACGAGCATGACGCGGAGGAAACACAGATGTTTGAGTTAATGGATGCGCACAGCCAGAGCGCGGTCATCAAGGTCATCGGGGTCGGCGGCGGCGGCGGCAACGCCGTCGCGCACATGGTGGAAGCCGGCATCGAAGGCGTGGACTTCATTTGCGCCAATACCGATGCGCAGGCCTTGAAGGGATCGCGAGTCCGAACCTCGCTGCAAATCGGCTGCAACATCACCAAGGGTCTGGGAGCCGGGGCGGACCCCGACGTCGGCCGGCAGGCGGCGATGGAGGATCGTGACCGGATTCACGAGGTGATCGAAGGCGCGGACATGTTGTTCATCACGGCCGGCATGGGCGGCGGCACCGGCACGGGTGCGACGCCCGTCGTGGCGCAGGTTGCCAAGGAGCTCGGTATCCTGACCGTCGCCGTCGTGACCAAGCCGTTTTCGATGGAGGGCGCCAAGCGCATGGCCATCGCCGATCACGGTATCTCGGAGCTCGGCAAGTACGTCGATTCGCTGATCACGATTCCGAACGAGAAGCTCCTGACCGTTCTCGGGGGCGAAACGACCTTGCTGGACGCCTTCCGTTCGGCCAATCAGGTCTTGCAGGGCGCCGTGCAGGGTATCGCCGAGCTGATCACCCGGCCGGGGCTGATCAACGTCGACTTCGCCGATGTCAGGACCGTCATGGCCGAGATGGGTATGGCGATGATGGGCTCGGGTTCCTCGTCGGGCGAAGATCGTGCCCGCGAAGCCGCCGAGGCGGCCGTTTCCTCGCCGCTGCTCGAGGACATCAACCTGGCCGGTGCGAACGGCATCCTGGTCAACGTGACGGCCGGAATGGACCTGTCCATCGGCGAGTTCCAGGGCGTGGGCAACACCGTCAAGGAGTTCGCATCCGACGATGCGACGGTCGTCGTCGGCACCGTGATCGATCCCGACATGACCGACCGGATCCGGGTTACCGTGGTCGCCACCGGGCTCGGTCAGGCTGCGGCGCAATCGGAGTCGCCGATGCGCATCGTTCGCCGTCCCGCGCAACAGCCGGTGGAGCCGAACTATCACGGGCTGGACAAACCGACCGTGCAGCGCAAGCGCGCGGTGGGTGACGACGTCGAACCGATGGGGCTGCAGGAGGAACTGCTCGACATTCCGGCATTCCTTCGCCGTCAGGCGGACTAGTGCGCCGCCAGGCGTATTAGCCCGCCGCTAGCGGGTCGATCCACCGCCAGGCGGATCGGGTCGTATCCCGCCGGCGCTCCGACGCATCGCCGCAACCGCACTCACCAGCGTCGGGGCGCAACCTCCGCGCCGGCCCGGGTTTTTCGCCCCGGGTCGGCGATTTTGCTTCGTCCTGCGATCCCCGTGTTCGGGCAGTGTCTGACATGAAGTCATAACGCACTGAAAATCTTGAAAAGTTTGAAAACGCTATGCTACGCTTGCGCGCGCTCGGCTGACATCAAAATGACACATTCACGGCAATGCTGTGGTGGGTCTACAACAGATCGGCAGCAGCCGCCGAGTTTCAAAAGCAAAAAGCGGTAGCGATGTTGCAACAGCGAACACTGAGAACGGCGATTCGTGCAACCGGGGTGGGGTTGCACACCGGTGAGAAGGTCTACATGACCTTGAGGCCCGCCGCCGAAAACACCGGTATTGTGTTCCGCCGCGTCGACCTGGACGAACCCGCCGACGTGCCGGCGAACCCGAAGCTGGTCGGCGAAACCATGTTGGGCACGACGCTGATCAAAGACGGCGTCAAAGTCGCCACCGTCGAGCACCTGATGTCTGCTTTGGCGGGGCTCGGAATCGACAATCTCAACGTCGATCTGTCGGCCGCTGAAGTGCCGATCATGGACGGCAGCGCGGGTCCGTTCGTGTTTTTGCTGCAATCCGCCGGTATCGAGGAACAAAACGCGCCCAAGCGTTTTATCCGCATCAAGAAGCGGGTTCGGGTCGAGGACGGCGACAAGTGGGCGGAGCTTCGGCCTTTCAACGGTTTCAAAGTGAACTTTGAGGTGTTTTTCAATCACCCGGTGTTCAACAAGATCAGCCAGAATGCCAGTATCGATTTTTCTTCGACCTCATTCCTGAAAGAGATCAGCCGGGCCCGCACGTTTTGTTTTCTTCGCGACGTCGAGGCCTTGCGCGAGCGCAACCTGACTTTGGGCGGCAGCATGGACAACGCCATCGTTCTCGACGACTACCGGATTCTCAACGAAGACGGCCTGCGCTACTCGAACGAGTTCGTCATCCACAAGATTCTCGATGCGATCGGCGATATGTATTTGCTCGGACACACGCTGATCGGAGAGTACAGCGCCTACAAGTCCGGGCACGGTCTCAACAACAAGCTCTTGCGCGAGCTGCTCGAACAGGAGTCCGCCTGGGAAGAAACGATCTTCGAGGATTCCCGCAAGTCACCCATCTCCTACGCGACCCCGTCTTACGCCTGATCGGCCGGGGAGGTACCAGCCGATTTCCGTTCCCCGGCGTCGGCCGAGACGGCGGATAGCGCGGGCGAGCCCCGTTTACTTTGGGATCACGGGCGTGCGACGCGTATCGTAAGCCGGTTCGCAACGGCCCCGTGTCGCCGGGCGGCGTCCAACAGGGTGTCCGCTTCGTAACGGAGCCGGGCCGCCCAGGCCGGGGAACGGCAGATCACGACCAACTCGCCGTCGTCGCGAAGGTTCGCGGCGACCAGACTTCCGGCTTCGTCCGGAGGCAGCGATTGGGCCAGGGCCTCGACCAGCGCGCCCATGTCCCTGGCACGCCGGACGATGTCCGCCAACTCCCCGTTATTCAAGGGGTTAATCAAGCTTCCAAGGCGTTTTGCGGGCATCGAGACGTGATTGGGTTGACGAATTCGGCCGGCTGGAAGTGACCGGAGTCACCGTTCCAGCGCCTTGTTCTTGTATTAAAAACGGACATTATGCATATTGGCGGGTGTCCAAAGGCAAACCTGCCGAAAAGCGGGGGCGCAAAACCACCGGTCTCACCGGTCTCAAGGGATTCTTTCCCAAGACAGCGGGGCTGCCTGAACGATGATCCACCGCAAGTTACAGAACACGGGTGATCGCCGCAACGATGCCGACGCTCGAACGACACCGCGTTGCCGGTGGACGAGTTACCGGTGGAAAAGTTACCGGCGGAAAAACGACAAGACGACAAAAGCGCACTCGAGGCGGTTTCGATGAACGTGGTGATTTTCGGCAAGGGGCTTGGCAAGCTCCGGCAACTGACCCTGTCCGGCTTGTCCATCGGTGTCGCCGCATTTGGTCTGCTCGGTGTCCTCGGCGCCGCGGGTTTCACCGGCGGTTACTTGTATGCTTCTCACACGGGGTCCGGCGTCAGCGCCGGCGAACTGGTGTCGCTGAACGAAGAAATCGACTCCCAGCAGCAGACGATCGCGGCGATTCGGCAGGACAAGGAAGACACGCTGGACGCACTGGCGATACGCATGGCGCAGATGAACGCGCGGATCATCCGCCTCGATGCCTTGGGCCGACGCCTCACCGATATGGCGGACATCGATGACGGCGAGTTCGATTTCGACCATGTTCCGGCCGTAGGTGGACCGGAAGAGCCGGTTGCCACCGGTTCCGGCGTAGCGATTCCGGAGGTCGTCGAAGCGATGCAGCAACTCGATCTGCAGCTCGACGACCGCGAAGCGCAACTCGGTGTGCTCGAGGCCGTCATCGCCGGGCAGAATCTGAAACAACGGGTTTATCCGCAGGGCCGGCCGGTCAAGTCGGGCTGGATTTCGTCCTACTTCGGCAAGCGCACCGATCCGTTCACGGGTAAACCTGCGAACCACACCGGTATCGACTTCGCGGGCAAGTCGGGGTCCGACATCGTTGCCGTCGCCGACGGCGTCGTTACCTGGTCGGGCAAGCGTTACGGCTACGGACTGATGGTCGAGATCAATCACGGCAACGGCTACGCAACGCGTTACGCGCACAATTCCGAAAACCTGGTCGACGTCGGCGACGAGATCCGCAAGGGTCAGACCGTTGCATTGATGGGGGAAACCGGACGGGCGACCGGTCCGAACCTGCATTTCGAAGTGCTGAAAGGCGGTCGTCGGGTGAATCCGGTCAATTTCATTCGCGGAACCTCCGACTAGGGCGGACATCCAATCCGGAGAGCGGTCGGCGGGGCCTGACGACGGACTCAAAGATGTGCCCGAAGATGCGGCCAATAATAGTCCGATTGGGCTTGTGATCGGCTGATTCGACCACAGTTCCGCGACAGCGATAACCGAAGCCGTCACAAGGGAGCCGTCGAGGGCCCAGGCGGTTGTTCGGCGATTCGCCGGAAGCCCCCGGCAGGTACTAAACACGTGCACAAGCCTCTAAAATACCGGGTTTCGCCCGGGGCCAATCGGCTCGGGCCGGCGCAAGCGTTCCGCAGGAGTCCTTCTTGGCCAATTTCCTGACCAGTATTTTCGGCAGCCGTAACCAGCGGGTGCTTCGCGACTACTCGAGGGTGGTTGCGAGAATCAACGATATGGAAGCCGATATTCAGGCGGCCGACGATGCCGCGCTCGGCAGTAAGACGGCCGAGTTCCGGCAGCGTTTCGCCGACGGCGAGACCCTCGACGACCTCCTGCCCGAGGCATTCGCGGTTGCCCGCGAGGCCGCGCGGCGCACGCTGGGCATGCGTCCGTTCGACGTTCAGTTGATCGGCGGCATGGTGTTGCACGACGGCAATATCGCCGAAATGCGCACCGGCGAGGGCAAGACGCTGGTTGCGACCCTGCCGGCTTATCTCAATGCGATCTCCGGCGGCGGCGTGCATGTCGTGACCGTCAACGAATACCTCGCGCAACGCGACGCCGACTGGATGCGTCCTGCCTACGAAATACTGGGACTCACGGTCGGTGTCGCGCGCAGCGGTCAGAGCCACGAGGAAAAAAAGGCGGCCTACGACAGCGACATCACCTACGCGACCAACAACGAGCTCGGTTTCGACTACCTGCGCGACAATCTGGCGTTTTCGCAGGCGGACAAGGTCCAACGGGACCTGAATTTCGCGATCGTCGACGAGGTCGACTCGATCCTGATCGACGAGGCGCGCACGCCGCTGATCATCTCGGGGCCCGCCGATACCAGTACCGACCTCTACGGCAAGATCAACACGCTGATCCCCAAGCTCAAAGCCCACGTCGAGCCTGAAGAAGCCGCAAACTACGACATCGATGCCCGCCGGGTGGCGCTCGTGGACGAAAAGGGTGCGGCGCTGACCGCCGAGGACGGCGCAGAGACCATGCCGCTGGAAGAGGCGATATCCCTTGCCGAAGCGCGCGGCGCCGACGTCGTGTTGTCGGAGATGAACGGCAAGACCGCAGCCTGCAAGCTGGCGCCGCGCGGCGACTACACGATCGACTTGAAGGCCAAGCAGGCCTACACGACCGAAGAGGGGATGGAAAAGATCGAGCGGCTGATGACCAAGATCGGCCTGCTCGAGGAAGGCGAGAGTCTTTACGATGCGGCGAACATCCGGCTCTTGCATCACATGAACGCCGCCTTGCGTGCGCACGCGATCTACCAGAAGGATGTCGAGTACATCGTCAAAGACGGCGATATCGTGATCGTGGACGAGTTTACCGGCCGCACGATGCCGGGCCGCCGCTGGTCCGACGGCCTGCACCAGGCAATCGAGGCAAAGGAAGGCGTGGCGGTCAAGCAGGAAAACCAGACCATCGCCTCGATCACGTTCCAGAACTACTTTCGCCTGTACGACAACCTGTCCGGCATGACCGGCACGGCCGACACCGAGGCTTTCGAGTTCCAGAGCATCTACGGTCTCGAGGTCGTCGTGATTCCCACGCACAAGCCGATGATCCGCGACGATGCCCCCGACCTCGTCTACCTGACCCAGACGGACAAGTTCGAGGCGATCGTCGAAGACATCACGGACTGCAGCGAACGCGGCCAGCCGGTGCTGGTCGGCACGACGTCGATCGAGACCTCGGAGCTGCTGTCCGGATTTCTCAAGAAACGCAAGATCAAGCACGAAGTGCTGAACGCCAAGCAGCACGAGCGTGAGGCCCATATCGTCCAGCATGCGGGACGGCCGGGAAGCATCACGATTGCAACCAACATGGCCGGTCGCGGTACCGACATCGTCCTCGGCGGCAATCTCGACACCGAGCTCGCTGCCGCGGGAGAAGACGACACCGACATCGAGGCCGTCAAGGCGGACTGGCAAGAGCGGCACGACAAGGTGCTCGAAGCCGGCGGTCTGCACATCGTCGGCACCGAGAGGCACGAATCGCGGCGTATCGACAATCAGCTCAGAGGCCGCTCGGGGCGCCAGGGCGACCCGGGCTCCAGCCGGTTCTACCTGTCGATGGAAGACAGCCTGATGCGGATCTTCGGCGACCCCGAACGTACCAAGCGCCTGTTGTCGCGCGCGGGCATGCGCGAGGGGGAAGCGATCGAGAGCAAGCTCCTGTCTCGCCAGATCGAGCGCGCGCAGCGCAAGGTCGAGGCACACAACTTCGACATCCGCAAGAACCTGCTCGAATACGACGACGTCGCCAACGACCAGCGCAAGGTGGTTTACCATCAGCGCGCCGAACTGATGGCCGCAGACGAAATTGCCGAGTCCGTCTCGGCGATTCGCGACGAGGTCGTCGAGGACGTCGTTTCGGTGCACATTCCACCCGGCAGTCTGGACGAGCAGTGGGACACCGACGGCTTGACCGCGGCGCTGGAATCGGACTTCGGCATCAACGTTGACGTCAGCCGCCTGGTCCGCGAGGACAAGTCCATCAACGAAGACGGGATCAAGGCCCGCGTGATCGAGGAAGCCGCCGAGGCCTATCGCAAGAAAGAAGAGATGGTCGGCGGCGAGCTGCTACGCAACGTCGAAAAGCAGGTCATGCTGCGGCAACTCGACCACCATTGGAAGGAACACCTCGCGGCGATGGATCACCTGCGTCAGGGCATAGGTCTGAGATCCTATGCGCAAAAGAACCCCAAGCAGGAGTACAAGCGCGAGGCTTTCGAGATGTTCGGCTCGATGATGGAGCAGGTCAAACACGATACGATCAGCATCCTGTCGCGCATCCGTATCCAGAGCGAGGAGGAGCTCGAAGCGATGGCGGAGCAGCGCCGCGCCGCCGAGCAGATGCAGTTCCGTCACGCGCAGGCCTCGGCGCTGGGCGCGCAGGCGCCGAAAGCGGCAGCCGCCGCAGCCGCCGGCGGTGCAGTACCGCCGCCGCCGGCACCGCCGCGGGAATCGGCGCAGGAGTCCGTCGCGCCCTTCGTACGCGAGGGCCGCAAGATCGGTCGCAACGAACCCTGCCCCTGCGGCTCGGGTCTCAAGTACAAGCGCTGCCACGGCAAGCTCAGTTGAACGAATGAACCGTTTTGCGGTAGCGGCCGGTATTCTGCGTGACGCGGACGGCCGGGTCCTGATCGCCGAGCGTCTCGGTGACGGCCCGTTCCAGGGGATGTGGGAGTTTCCCGGCGGCAAGATCGGCGCCGGCGAGAGTGCTGAACAGGCCTTGCATCGCGAGCTCGCCGAGGAACTGGGTATCGGGCTCGAGTCATCGCGTCATTTCATGCACCTCGAACACGAGTATCCGGACCGGGCGGTGTCGATCGACTTTTTCCTGATCAGCGCCTGGCGTAACGAACCGGAGGGCCGGGAAGGTCAGCGCCTGCGCTGGGTCGAGGCCCGGGGGCTGTCCGATGCGAACCTGCTGCCCGCGGACCGACCGGTCATCGAGGCCTTGTGCGAGTTGGAAGCCGTCGGGATTCGGTCCGGTTGACGGTCGTACGATTGATAATCGTCCGGTTGACGATCGTACAGATGACAATTGTCCGGATGACGGTCCGGCCGACTCAGCAAATCGACAACTGAAAGTCCACGTCGTGTCCGGTCTGGACGGCGCGGCTGTCGATCGTGGACCAGTCGAGAAAACGTATCGTGAAGCGGTGCTGGCTGCCGCTGATTTCGGGGAACAGGGAGCTTCCTTCCGGCAGGCTCACTCTCAACAGCCGGCAGCTCGTATCCTTTTGCATGTTGTGTTGATACATGCCGTTGATCGCACGCTTCTCCACGGGGCGCGCGCTCTCGCGTATCAGCCAGAGCACTTCGGCGACCGCATCGCACAGCGGGCGTATTGCGTCGATCCAGCGCGACAGATCCTCGGCGCGGCGGCTGAAGGTCTGTCTGAGCCAGTGACTGTACTCGGGCAGATCGAACTCGCAGGTTCCGCCCGGGATCGAACTCCTGTGTTTGATCGCGTTCAGGAACTCGCTGTCTTTCAGCGGTTGCAGGTATTTGGTGCCGATCTCGCTCAACCGCGCGCGGCTGTCGATCAGATTACGGACCAGCGAGTCGAGGCGACGGGTGTCGACCTCCGGCTGGCTCTGGAATCGCCTGAGCAGGTCGAGTTGGTGGTCGAGTTCCTTGTGGACTTCGCTGCGCACGTCGCCGCGCGACAGGATGGCCAGGATCTCGAGCAGGGTCGCGATCGTGGCCCGGGTCGCCCAGTCGGCCTCGCGCTCGAAAAAAATGAGCAACTGCTGGTAGAGGAACTCCAGCCTCAGAAAGGTGCGCATGCGTTCGTTCAGCGGTTGCTCGTAGTACGCACCGCCCTTCACCGTATGAGCGGCTATTTTGCCCGCAGGTTTCACCATGCAGCTTATTCTGCGCCACCGCTTGCGGCAGGGCAAATCAGCCCCTGTCGTCCCTAACAGTCGTCCCTAGCAGGCGCTTTCTGCGCGATATGCGCGGTCCAGTGCGAGGATTTGCCGTCGTGTTCGCTCCAGCGAACCGTCGTTGTCGATTACATCGTCGGCGATGGCCAGTCGTTCCTGCCGGCTGGCTTGTGTCGCCAAAATGCGACGGGCCTGTTCTTCGGAATCCGCGTCCCGCGCCATCAAACGCTCGATCTGCGTGTCCTCGGCGCAGTCCACGGCCAGGACCCGATCGACGAATTGCAATAAGGGCGAATCGACCAGCAGCGGTACGACGATCAGTTGGTAGGGGCCGCCGGCCGCCGTGGCTTGTGCGAGAGTCTCGTCACGAATCCGCGGGTGCAGGATCGCCTCGAGCCTGGAACGTGCCGTGTCGTCGGCGAACACCAGACGGCGCATCGTCGCGCGGTCGAGCTTGCCGTCGGCGGTGAGGTAGTCCTCGCCGAATTCGCGGCGGATTTCGTCGATGGCCGCTTGTCCGGGCGCGACCACTTCGCGCGCGATGACGTCGGTGTCGATCACGGCGGCGCCGAGTTCGGCAAAGATGGCGCTGACCGTGGACTTGCCGCTGGCGATTCCGCCGGTCAGGCCGACTCGGAGTGGCCGTGTCTTGTCGTCACGCGTGTCGGTCACGCAATCCTCCTCTCGGAGCCTGGCTAGCCGGAAACACAGCACCAGCCCTTCGGGTCGAGTTCCCAAACCGCGCCACTCGGTGTTGCTCGTCGCTTATCTCATTCAGTGTCACAAAGCTCGCTCCTAGCACTTAGGGTTGGCGCGGTTTGGGACTCAGCGGGCTTCACTGGCGTCGTGTTAAAAGGCCCTAGTTACAAAGGCCCTGTTATAAAGGCACTAGTTATAAAGGCACTAGAACGGCAGATGCAGGAAGTCCCTGACGGTGTCGCCGTAAAGCATCGTTATCCAACCGGCGCCGGCCAGGAACGGCCCGAACGGGATGGGCACCTGGCTATCCCGCCCGCGAAACACGATCAAGGCGATGCCGATCACGGCGCCGACGACGGCGGAGGTGATGATGATCGTAAACAGGTATTGCCAGCCCAGCCAGGCGCCTAGCGCAGCGAGCAGCTTGAAGTCGCCGTAACCCATGCCTTCCTTGCCGGTAGCGAGCTTGAATGCTTGGTAGAAAACCCACAAGGTCAGATAACCGGCCATCGCGCCGACGATCGCGTCGGTTGGCGCGATGAACAGCGTGTCGGCGCCGGCCAGCGGATGGAAAAGGCTCATGCCCAGTCCGACCCACATGAGCGGCAGCACGATCGAATCGGGGATGAGTTGCTCGTCGTAGTCGATCAGTGTGATCGGCACCAGCGCCAGGGTCAGCCCGATCCCCATCACCGACTCCCAGCCGAAGCCGAATCGCCAGGCAACCACGGCGCAGAGCACGGCGGTGGCAAATTCGACGACCGGGTAGCGCAGTGAAATCGTCTTGCGGCATTCGGCGCAGCGGCCGCCCAGCATCAGGTAACTCAGCACGGGGATGTTCTGCCAGGCCTTGATTGCGGCACCGCAGGAAGGGCAGCGCGAGCGCGGCACGACCAGGTTGAACCGGCCCTCGTTGAAGCTGACCTCGGGCAGCTCGGGCGCCGCCGTCTCCGCGAGCTCGGCGCATTGTTCGCGCCATTCGCGTTGCATCATGAGCGGCAGCCGGTAGATCACGACGTTGAGAAAGCTGCCGATCATCAATGCAAATGCAAACACGACCGCAATGAAGACGGCGGGGGCCTCGGTGAAGAGTTCGGCCATGCTGGAGTTCCGGTACTTCCTTTGGCTCAAACGCAAACGGCGTCCGGAGTTTCCTCCGAACGCCGTTGTAATGCAAACGGGCAGGGGACGGTGATATGCCTAGATGACCGAACCCATCTTGAAGATCGGCAGGTACATCGCGACGACCAGGCCGCCGACCAGCACACCCAGGATCGCCATGATCATAGGCTCCAGCAGGCTGGACAGGTTGTCCACGGCGTTGTCGACGTCTTCCTCGTAGAAGTCCGCCACCTTGGCCGACATGTCGTCCAGCGATCCCGATTCCTCGCCGACTGCAATCATCTGGATCACCATGTTCGGGAACAGATCGGTGTTTTCCATCGACTGCTGCAGGCGCTGGCCGGTGGCGACTTCGTCGCGCATCTTGAGCACACCCTGCTCGTAGACGATGTTACCGGTTGCGCCGGAAACCGACTCCAAGGCCTCGACCAAAGGAACGCCGGCGGCGAACATCGTTGACAGTGTACGCGCGTAGCGGGCGATCGAGGCCTTTTGCATGATCGGACCGATGACCGGTGTTTTCAGTGTCACTCGGTCGAGGAAATGGCGCATTGCCTTGGAGCGTTTCTTGAAATAGAAAAAGGTAAAGAAGCCGGCGCCGATACCCATCGCAAGTAACCACCCCTGGGTTCTGACGAATACCGACAAGTCGATGACCATCCGAGTAAACGTGGGCAAATCCGCGCCGAAGCCCTGGAACAGGTCCTCGAAGGCCGGAATCACGAAAATCAGCAGGATCGTCGTGACGACGAAGGCCACAACCAGCACAGCCGCCGGATACGTCAGCGCCTTTTTGATTTTCTTCTTGATCGCCTCGGTTTTTTCCTTGTAGGTCGCGATCTTGTCCAGCAAGGTTTCCAGCGCGCCCGCCTGCTCGCCGGACTCGACGAGATTGACGAACAGGTCGTCGAAATACACGGGATGCTTGGCCAGCGCCTCCGCCAGAGCGCTGCCGCCTTCGACGTCGGCCTTGATCGCCATGATCAACTTTTGCATAGCCGCGTTTTCGTGGCCGCTGCCGATGATTTCGAAGGCCTGCACCAGCGGGATGCCGGCCGCGAGCATGGTAGCGAGCTGACGGCTGAATATCGCGATGTCGCCTGGTGTGATCTTGCTGGTACCCGCGAGCAGACTCCTGCGCTGCTTGCGGATGCGGGTGGGAACGACGCCTTGGCGCCTGAGATCCGCGCGCACGGCCGCTTCGGTTGCCGCCATGCTCTTGCCTTTGACTTTTTTACCCTTACGGTCCGTCCCTTCCCAGAGGAACGGCTCGTTCATGATTGCCGTTTCAGCCATTTCTGTAGTCCGTCTGTACGCGGCTCGGTCTATTCGATTGTAACCCGGTTAACCTCTTCCAGGCTGGTAACCCCTTCCTTGACTTTGTTCAAACCAGCCCTGCGCAAATCGATAACGCCTTCAGCGACCGCCTGGTCGGCGATCTGCATCGCGTTGCCGCCTTCCATGATGATCCGGCCCATCGTCTCCGAGACCTCCATGACCTGAAAGATGCCGACCCGGCCTTTGTAGCCGTCGTTGCACTGTCTACAGCCTTTCGGCCCAAAGACTGTCAAACCGTCGTCGAGATCACCGGCGTCGAATCCTTCCTTTTCCAAGGCCTCGCGCGGCACGTCTCGAACCTCCTTACAGTTGTCGCACAACCGCCGCGCCAGACGTTGGGCGATGATCAGGCTAACTGAGGTTGCGATCGCATAGGGCTTCACGCCCATGTCCACCATGCGCGTCAAAGTGCGCGGGGCATCGTTGGTGTGCAGCGTGGAAAGTACCAGGTGGCCGGTCTGTGCGGCTTTGATAGCTATCTCGGCCGTCTCGAGATCGCGAATCTCACCTACCATGATCACGTCCGGGTCCTGGCGCAGAAAGGCTTTGAGTGAAGACGCGAACGTCAGGCCGACCTTCGGATTCACATTGACCTGATTGATGCCGGGCAGGTTGATTTCGGCAGGATCCTCGGCTGTCGAGATATTGCGATCCACTGTGTTCAGGATGTTGAGGCCCGTGTACAGCGACACGGTCTTACCTGAACCGGTCGGACCTGTCACCAGAATCATGCCATAGGGCTTCATCAGGTGTTTCATATACAGGTCTTTTTGATGTTCCTCGTAACCCAACATATCGATACCGAGCTTGGCACTCGACGGGTCGAGGATACGTAACACGATTTTTTCGCCGAACAAGGTCGGACAGGTGTTGACTCGAAAATCGATCGCGCGATTCTTGGACAAACGCATCTTGATGCGTCCGTCCTGTGGTACGCGGCGCTCAGCGATGTCCATTCGCGACATGACCTTAAGCCGCGCGCAGACCTTGTTCGCAAGCGCGACCGGCGGTTGTGCCACCTCGGACAAGACACCGTCCAGGCGTGTCCGCACGCGGAAGTACTTCTCGTAGGGCTCGAAATGCACGTCCGATGCGCCGCGTTTGATCGCATCGAGCAGGATTTTGTTGACAAAACGGACAACCGGCGCGTCCTCGATATCGTCGCGGTGAACGTCCTCAGTCTCTTCCTCGTCTGGACCCACCTCGAGGTTCTCGAGGTCAAAATCGTCGTCCTCGAGGCCCGGCATACTCGTATCGACAGCCTCGATCGCCTTGATGATGCGCTCCTCGAGCTTGTCCTGTTCGACGACAACCGGGTCGATCCTGAGGCTGGTCTGGAACTTGATCTCGTCGATGGCCTGCAGGTTGGTCGGGTCGGCGATACCCAGAAACAAGCGCTGGCCGCGTTTGACCAGTGGTAGCACCCGGTGTTTGTTGATCAGCTTTTGATCGACCGTACGGATGAGGTCGATTTCGAGCTCGATGGCATCAAGATCCAGTAGTGGCACGCCGAATTCGTGTGAGGCCGCAACCGCAATCGCGCGGGCCTCGGCGAGTTCCTGGTTGACCAGATAGGCGACGAGCGGCAGCTTGTCCTTACGGGCGGCTTCGGTGGCTTCCTGGAGCCTGTCCTCGGCAATAATGCCGTCCTGCACCAGCCGGCGAGGTAGCCCAGCAAGATTGGTTTGTGAAGCCGTTGCTGCCATAAGCTGTCTAGCGCACCGTGCCGATTCTCCCAGTATTACAGTCTCACTGATCCAACCGCTCGGATCAACTGGATTTTGTGCGCGCCATCACACAAATAGAGGATCGGTCCAGTCGGCCTCGGGGGGGGCGGCCGGTCGGGTATCGTTTCCTCCCAAATCTTGCTCAGTCCCGGCAGGCGGCGGGGAGATAGCGGGTCTCGACGGTCGGAACCAGATGTTGGGAAGTGACGCCGCCACCGTCCAGTGGCGTTGCGCTCGGCGGCGCCGCAGCGCCGCAGCGCCAAGCGATGGTTCCCCCGGGTGTCGTGTAGGGTGTTATCGAAAGACGGTCGCCGAAAATAGCCGAGTGCGCGTTGTTGCCGAACACAATGTCCAGACGTCCATCCACGACATCGACCGAAGCCACATAGTTGCCCTGGGTATCTGTTGCGAGCGGGGTCAGGCCGGCTTCGGTCCGGTCGGCAGCCGGTGTGCCGTTGACGTTGAAAGCATCGACAATGGGTGTTTTTGCGGCGGCCGCCATGTTCAACCCCTCAGCGATCTGCGCGCGAACGGTATACGTTTGGTAGGCGGAGACGGCGAGGGACGCAAGAATACCGATGATCGCGATGACGATCATCAGTTCGATCAACGTGAACCCTTTTGCGGCATTTCGCATTATTCAGCTCCTGTTCTCCGAACTGCCGGCCGTTTCGACGGGTTGGTGAAGTATTCTAAACGAAACCTTGGGTCCGAGCCTCGGCTGTAGGTTCGCAGAACTCGCGCGAGTTGAGCGTGGGATCATGGGCAGTTGCAATGGTCCCCGGCCGATAAGCGCGATTGATGAGGAGAACTAAGGGGCTCCAACGACGCGGCCGGAGCCCCTCCCGCTTTCAGCAACTAGTGTTGATTCAGGTGCGTACTAGTTGCGGCAAGACGCCGGAACGTGCTTGTTCTCCATGCCACCGGCCGTCTCGCACTGCCAGGTTACGCTGCCCGGGTTGGTCGTGTCCGGCCTCAGAACAACTTGTCTGGTGGCGATGATCGGGTTGGCCTGGGAGCCGTAGGTTACTGTAATAACGCCATTTGCGACTGCCACACCGGTGACATACCTGCCGAGGATCTCGCCAGCTGAAGCGATACCGGCTTGCGGGTTGTCGGCTGGTAGTGAGCCGACATCCTGGTAATACTCGGTGACAGCGGTTTTGGCGCCGGCCGACAGATTGATGCCTTCGGATACCTGCGCGCGGATCGTGTAGTCCTGATAGGCCGGAATCGCGATCGCGGCCAGAATACCGATGATCGCAACGACGATCATCAGTTCGATGAGTGTGAAACCCTGCTGCTTCTTCATTTCTCAGTCTCCGTGAGAGTATCTAAATTAATACGGCGAGTTTGCCCGTACGCGTGATAAAGCAAACGCTGTGCCAATAGTTGACAATCGTTGCTAAGATGCTGTTTGTATTGGTAAAGTACCCGAAAAGCCAGCCGCTGGCTGTGATCGATGTCACGGTCGTGATCCGACAAAACTGTCAGCCATTGTCAAAATGTGACAGATTTCGTCCGCTAGTCGTCGTTCGACGACGCCGCTAAATCAATGAAGATCATTGTCTCCACAACGACGTTTCCCGCTCGACCCGACGATCCGGTACCGGCGTTTGTCTTCGAACAGGTCTCGGCAATGCTCGCAGAAGACCCCTCGCTCGACGTCTACGTTCTCGTTCCTCACAACACATATGATGGATCTCTACCGTCGCTCATTCGTCGCGAAGGATTCACCGAAGTTCGTTATCATTATTTTTGGCCACATAAACTCGAAACACTGACCGGTCGTGGAATTCTCCCAGCGCTCAGGGAGAAGCCGGCGCGGTATCTGTTGATTCCATTTTTTCTCTTGGCACAGCGAAGGGCGCTGGCTTTGTTGTGTCGTGAGATTCACCCAAGGCTCATCTACGCGCACTGGTTCATGCCGCAAGCTGTAATAGCTTACAGTGTCAGCAGACGTTCAGGTATTCCTTTCGTGTTTACCACACATGCCTCGGACGTCTCGGTACTACGGAGTATTCCCTTGGCGAAACGACTAATTCGGAGCGTCCTGCGGCATGCTTCGGCCTTTACGGCGGTCTCTAATCAAACAGCTAGAAAACTGATTGATTTCTTTGACGAAAAAGAGTGGGAAGAAAGATTCGCGCACAAACTGACAATTCTACCGATGGGCACAGGTATGGGCGCCGACAGACTTCCGGATCATACCGTCAGAGAGGCTTTGCACGGCTGCGGGATAGACGCATCTCGCAGAATCATTCTCGCGCTGGGGCGACTGGTCGAGAAAAAGGGATTCAACGTACTAATCGATGCATACTCTACGCTCGCGGAGGATATTCGTCGTGAGATACAGCTGGTAATCGCAGGCGACGGTCAGCTTATGGGGCAGCTCGCGGACCAAGTGATGGGTCTCAAGTTGTCCGGTGACGTTACCTTTACGGGTCACGTTACCGGTGAGTCAAAGCAAGCCCTTTTTCAGGCCAGCGAACTATTCGTGTTGCCATCAGTCATCGACAGCATGGGCGACTCGGAAGGTCTGCCTGTGGCATTGATGGAAGCTCTTGCGTTCGGAAAAATGATCGTCGCAACCGACGTCAGTGGCGCGCAGGAGATACTCGATGGTCGCTGTGGCACCATTGTGCCGGAAAGAGATACGGCGGCAATAGCGACAGCTATCATCCGGTATGTCAATGCCGAGCCGGCCGTCGTTGCCCGCGAGGCGGAAGAGGCGAAACGCCTTGCTGCTGATTTTGACTGGCCAGCTATTAGCCGGAAGTACCTGGATTTGCTGCAGTCTGCCGCTGGAGTGCGCGGGCGGTGAGGGTACTACTGATCAACAGTGATCTTGCGAAGAATCGTGGCGATCGTGCGATTGCGGAAGGTGTCATCGAACTGGTGAGACGTCGGCACAACGGTGCGGAGATAACGGGAGTTTCAGAGCAAGCCGAGCGAGATCGACGTTGGCTCGGGATCGACTTTCTGAGGTCCGACGTGCAATCGATCAACCTGTTGGACTGGATAAGACTCGGTCGCGAGGCGAAACGCTCCGATGTTGTGTACTGGGGGGGAGGTGAGTATCTCAAGGACTATACGAACAAGGCTACGTTGTGGTACTGGTGCCTCAAGATTCTCTGGCTGCGCACCTTTAATCCGAACATATACGGCGTATTCCAAGGCATTGGCCCCACGGGATCCGCGGTCAGCAAGCGATTGATTGTTTTCATAGTGAATCGTACCCGGAAGTTCATACTTCGCGACGACGAATCGTACGAGAAGTTGAGAAGCTGGGGAGTGAAGCCATCCAAAATCGATGCGGCCTACGACCCGGCGATTCTACCGAAGCCAGGTCCCTTCAGTTCCGACGATCTTGCGGTGCTCGATCGTCTCGGCATAACCAAGTCGTTTCTTGAAGACTTTATTGCATTCGCGCCAAGAAACTGGTTTCACTATTCGACGGGTGGAGTCCTGCCTTACCGATATCGCAAGGTCTTTTTTAAAGAGGGTCCCGATTCCAGGAACGAACGGTATAGAGCGGCCCTGAGCATGACCATCGAGGCAATGGCCGAGTTCACACCCAACATATTGGTGGTTCCCATGCACATGGGTGAGGATGTATCCTTTTGCGAGCAGATCACCGGTGAACTGGATCGGCAGATCAACCTGAAGGTCTTGCGAGACGATGTCGTCTCGCCGCGTCTACTTAGGGCGTTATTGGCGGCAGCGAGGCTCATGATTGGCGTAAGGCTCCACTCCAGTATCATTGCTACTAGTGGATGCACGCCGAGCCTGAGCTTTTTCTACGTCGACAAAGGCAGGGTCTATTTCGACCAACTGGGCCTCGAAGAGTATGCTTTTCCGATTGAGGATCTGCTGCTGGATGAGGCGGAGGAAATTGTACTAGATGCCATCGACAGGGCGCTTCGAGAGGCGCCACGACTACGTATGTTGTTGGCATCGAGGATCGATGAACAGCGGCAGCTAGTGAGCGACGCGTTTGGCCGACTCCTCGACTAGGACTAAACGCCACAGCACAGAATTCTGGCTGCGCGCCGCGCTGTTGTCCGGAATTGTCGTGTTCCTTGCGCTGTTTCTCCAGGAGCTAGATTATGAAATCCTCCGAGAGTTACGGCTCGATCCCTGGCCGCTACTCATAGGCGCCTGCTTCTCTCTGGGATTTCGTTACTGGGGAGTCTATATTTGGCGGGGAATTCTGCGGGATCTTGGCGCAACCGACATACCTGCATTTAGCGTGCTTGCATCGATCTATGCGCGGTCCTGGATGGCTCGCTACATTCCCGGTACTGTTCCTTGGATCGCCGGTCGCGTGCTTCTTGCGCGGGACCTTGGGATTTCCAAAAGCCGCCTCACGGTTGCCTCTGTCCTTGAGGCTGGCACGCAGATAGTCGCGATTGCAGCAGTCTCACTCTTGCTCCTCGGATTGGATGGTCGCCTGACTTCTCAGTTCAACGGACGAATCGGGTTGGCCGTGCTGAGTGCCGGACTGGTGTTTGCTATCCTGCTGATACCGGCGATATTCAACCGCGTGATCAGATTCTCCTACAAAGTGCTACGGGGCCAAGAAGCCTACGCTGAGTTGGCGACGAACTCCAAGGCGACTTTGCGATCTCTGTTACTCTACGCGATCGGTAGCCTGCTGGCTGGGGTCGCGTACTACTTTATGGCACTTGCCGTATGGGGTTCCGTATCCGCCGCGGACCTCATTTTTATCGTCGGTGCCGTCAATCTGTCTGGTGTAATCGGTATGGCTGCCCCATGTGTTCCCAGCGGGCTCGGCGTGAGAGACGCAAGCCAGTTGGTGCTGCTGTCAGTAATCCTGCCGCGAGAGGTTGCGCTGGTTCTCACTATCTTCAGTCGGCTGTGGTCGCTAATTGTCGACCTTGTTTTCGTCGCAATTGCAACGCTCGCGGGCGCGCACCGGAAGGCTTAGAAGCTCTTGATCCAGCGCATTCGGTATGCGTGAGGCATCATGTCATCATCTGGGCTTACAGCCGCCACAACCCAGGCAAGGCAGTTTATGAGAAAGACAAGGGGAGGTACCGCAACAACCAGTATCGCCAAAGGGCTCTTTTTTTCGATCCAATTGAGGGTGGATTTGGCGATAGCAATGTTCAGGTTCAATGCGGCAGTCTCCAGCGGGTGACCGATCGCACCTTCCAAAACGACCTCAAAGCCGGATCGACCTGCGGCCTGTACCAGTCCATAGCGAGTCCAGCGATGAAAATCGAGCGGGGCGTCGTGGACTGGATACAGAAACGGGACCTGTATAGTCAGGCTACCGCCGTGCTCGAGAACCCGGTTTAGTTCCTGTAGGCACAGATCCGGTCGGGGAAGGTGTTCAAGCACGTTCAATAGCAGCACGTGGTCGATGGAGGCACTGGCGATGGGCAGCGCTTGCGCGTCTCCATACACGTCGGGTCGCGTACAGTACCATTCGCTCGCCGTTTCGTAGTAGTCGAGAGCGACGTAAGTAGCGCTTTCAGACAGGTAACGACGAGGACGACCTTCCGCACTTCCGACGTCAAGGACCATGCCGGAGAGGTCCTTGCAAATTTCTTGTAGATCTCTGTCCGAATGCAGGAATGCGAACCATTGTGGATGTAACGGCGTCTTCCGAACGCGAGCGGCGAACTTCCTTAGTCGATCGAGCATCGGTCACGACTTGCTGAATGTAAGAGCGGTAATCTGCTCCGAGATCAATCCAATCAGAAAGACAATCACGGAAGCACTCAAAACGAGGAGGCTCATATTCGTAAACCGACCGACCATGAGATAGGTGTATACGTAGTAGCCGATACCGGTCAGGAAGAACGCGGCGCTGATCGGCAGGAAGATCTTCAACGGTGAATATAGTGTTGCCACTTTAAAAATAATCGCGAGGAAACGTAGGCCATCTCGAATTGGCCTGATATGACTTCTTCCTCTCCGTTTTTTTGCGCTAATCGGAACGAACCCGACAGGAAAACCGGATCGTAGGAAGGCCATCGTGATTGTTGTTGGATACGAAAAGCCGTTCGGCAATAGGTGCAGAAACCTGTTGAAATGGACAGCGCGAACTGCGCGGAATCCAGATGTCAGGTCCGGTATAGTTTGGCCGCTGATCATCGATGCGAAACGATTATAGAATCCGTTGGCGACTAGGCGGCCGACATTGGCGTGCGAGCCAGAATCGCGTGCACCGACTACCATATCGAATCCTTCGTCAAGTTTTTGGAGCAGTTTAACGATCTCCTCCGGTTGATGTTGGCCGTCTGCATCCATCATTACCAGTGTGTCACCCGTCGCCGCCCTGGCGCCATTCTTTATTGCAGCTCCGTTGCCTAACGACACGGGATGAGTGACGACGGTCGCGCCTCCGTTGGCGGCTAGTCGCGCCGTCTCGTCGTCCGATCCATCGTTGACGACGATGATCTCTGCGTCGCCGAATCGTGAGTGCGCTCGCGCGACGATGTCGGCGATTGTGATGGCTTCGTTCTTGGCCGGTATGATTATCGATAGCGTCGCCATCTCAAAATCCTCTCAGGCTTAGTCATTATTGTGTGCCAGCCCGGCACCTGACGATTCATCGCTCGTTCGAGCGTCTCTTTCGGCGGAGTCGATATAGTCACTCAGGCCGTCGAGTTCCCTGCGCGAGATCCGACGCCTGAGCGGGTGTCGCGGCAAGCGCCGCTCTGCTTCTGCAGCAAACTCTCGTGCTTCCTCGAATTTGCCAATACTCACTAGTGCGGTGATCATCATTGTGTTAACGCGTGCATGCGGCCATATTTCGAACGCATTGTGCAAGTGCTCGATCGCTTTTTCCACGTCGCCGTCGTCCCAGGCGAGTCTTGCCAGCAATTGCTCGTGATATTGGCGATACACGCGGTTTACTCGATAACGTGGGTTCCGCATCAGTGCTGCTGCAAGGTTGGCGATGACCTCGCTGTCAACTCCCTTACAAGGTTCGTCGGTTATGACGGATTGCAGAGTATCCAGCATCTCACCTGCTGTATATGAGAATCCGGTCTTTGGAAGTACTTCTAGCAAACGTTCTACGTCTTCCGTGTAGTCCAAGTCCGGCCTAGCGTTGCATGCTACCGCCAGTTGCGGAATGTGCAAGTAAGAATGCTTGGGATGAGCTTGCGCGAAATCCCCGAGTGTTATTGCGCCGACCATCGGGCCCATCTCGAGCATTTGGCGATTGGCGAGGTTTGAAACGGCGCGCATAGAATTCGGTGCATTTGCATACCAATTGCCTGCAGCGACCATCGGCTGTCCCCATAGTGAAGTCACGCTGAACAGTATCCCGGCGTTGACGAAGATGTATGCGAGGATGCCAGTGCGCGCACTATATTGGTATCCGGTCGGGACGCGGGCAGCCACGGCACAAAGGGCAAACAACGGGCCAATAATGGGTACGTAATTACGATGCTCGAAATAGAGTTCCAGCGGTATGGTCGTCGATTCGATCGAGTGAGCAGCGAGATACCAGAGTACGGCGAAAGCGGCAACAGGGTAACGTCTGCGCCAAACGAATGCGCCAACAGCAAGCAGCACCCAACTACAGGCCGCCGCAGCGGTTGCTGGATCGGTAAGGGACCTGGCTACTGGGTACGCGTCGTGAAAAGGACCTAGCTCGGTAGGTCTCGGAAGTAGCGCATGAGAGAGGTACTCCCATAGAACACGCGCCTGAGTCAATAGTCTCTCACCTGTATCGAAGTCTCGCCTGGCAAGCACCGACTCGCTATATGGGATTCTAAAAGCGAGGTAGACGGCAATAACGACCGTCGGCAGTACGAGAAAGACAGCCATCCAGGATCGCCATTTAACCGTAGGTACGGACTCTGGCCGACTAAGTAATGTGAGCTCCAACACGAGGACAAGTGTCGGCAGAAGTGCACCGTTTTCCTTGGAGAGCACAGCAAGCAAGGTTGTCAATGCCAGAACCAGTCCCAGGAGCAACAGCGACATATCAGTACTGTGTTTGATTCTGCGGCGCAGGCTCAGGTAACCAGCCAGTCCGGTTAGGACAAACGTCGCACTCAGTGTAGTCATACGTTGGACAATCAACAGATTCGCCGATGCTAGTAGCGGCATGACTATCCAAAGCGCCGTCGCTGCGATCGCAACGAATCGAGAGTCGGTATCGTCGAAGCGCAGTGCCCGGCACAAATGGCTAAGGAAAAGGAATACCAAAAGGCCATTAAACAAGTGAATCGCAGTATTGGCTCGGATGAACGAAGCCGGATCCTCATCCCAGCTCTCAGCCTGGAGAGCGAAGCTGGCCATTGCGAGTGGGCGGCCCAAGGGACCTTCGTTGAAAGATCCGATGTAATCGATTGCCGATCCCAGATCCTCGATTACTGCGAGTCCGCCAAGCGTATCGAAATCGTCAAGCAGGAAAACGCCGCCTGTCCCCGGGCGATACAAGAGCCAGCCTACCGACAGCAGGATGCCTACTGTGAGGGCGGTCACCATGGATTTCCGCTGCGCAATCATCCGACCATCGTTCCTGGCCTCAGTGGTCCATGCGCCCGGCATTGGGGACCTGCTCGCCGGCCTGCGCTTCCAACGTGTCGATGTGTCTTCCGAGGCTTCTCAATCTTAGTCGTCCGGCATAATTTCGCAGCAAGTGCGACGGAAGCTCACCTTCAGCAACAGCGAGATACTCTCGGGCTTCGTCGAACCGGTTCTGCGCGGCGAGAATTCCGACGAATTGTCGATGCAACTGATCGGTGGATAGCAAGTTCCTCGCCTGCTCGAGATTTGTAGTGGCTGCCTCGGGATCGCCGCTATCCCATGCGATCTGCGCCAGAAGCTGGTGGTAATAACTGCCGAATCTCGGGCTTTTACGATAGCGCGGATTGCTCATCAATGTGTCTGCCAGTTTGCGTCCAACGTCGAGGTCGACGCCGTTACAGTCGGTTGTCGCGATCGTAAGCATTAGTGAATCGAGCATTGAGCCGACCGAGTGACTGAATCTCACCGTGGGCAGAGTATCACTGAGGTATTGTACGGTTTCGGAGTGATCTGCACCCCGTGCTACCTTGCAGGACAGGCTCAGCTCCGGCAAGCGCAGGTAGGCATGCTCGGGATTTCGTAGGGCGAACTCTCTGAGAGTGAGAATTCCTACCGCCAGCGCCATGTATCGGGACTGCTGAATCGCAAGGTGACTCGCCGCGGCGACTGACGCCGGTGCATTGTGGTGCCAGTAGGCCGCGGCGTTCAACGGCATGCCCCAAAGGGAAGTAACGCTGTACAGTACTCCTGCGTTGACGATGATGTAAAGCGGCAGAGCGAACCGGGCGATCTTGCGGTACCGAAGATTCACAGCGCAGCATAGACTAGCCACCGCGAACACAGGCCCGAGTAGTGGCATGTAATTCCGATGCTCGAAGTAAAGATAAAGCGGCAGCGTCGTGGACTCGAGCGCATGTCCCGCGAGATACCAGAGTATCGCGAAAGCAGCTACCGGATATCTCCTGCGAAACATTAGCGCGAGGCTGATTGCTGTCAGCCAGCCTGCTACCGGGACCAAAGTAGATGGAGCGGCGAGTGTAACGCTGATCCTCCGGTCGTCGTGGAAGGGACCGAGTTTCTCAGGGTTCGGTATAAATGAATTGTAGAGATACTCAAAGAGTATTCGCGCCTCCGTAACCAGGCGATCAATCCCGTCGTAGCCACGTCTTTCGACCAGGAAGTCGGCGTATTGCAACTTGCTCGCGACGAATAGCAAAATCACTAGTGTTGGCGCGACAAGAAACGTCGTTTGCCACGCCCGCCAGTGCGCGACGCGAACGCCGCTAGGTTGCGAGAGCAGCGTGGCTTCGAGCATGAGCACTAGCGTAGGTAACAGTGCACCGTTCTCTTTCGTGAGAACCGCTAGAGAAGTGGCAGCAACGAGCGCAGTGCTCATCCCGGTCAGTGCCAAAGCGGGACTCATCCCTATCCGCGATCGAGCAGCTAGGTAGGCATTGAGACCGATTAACATGAATGTCCCACTCAGCGTGGTCATCCGTTGGACGATCATGAGCGATGAGGAAGCGAGCAGCGGCATGAATAGCCATAACGCCATACCCCCGATTGCGACCCACTGATCGTTCGGACTAGTTGCCTTTTGAGTCCGGGCCAGCCTTAGGAACAGGTGATAAACGAGCAGTCCGTTAAAGAGGTGTATCAGGACATTGATAATCAAGAACGCTGCGGCATTCTCGTCATTCCACGCGTCTACTTGAGGCAAGAATGTCGCAAGAGCCAATGGTCGTCCCAAAGGGCCAGCCGCCCCCGATAGGGTGAACATGAGCGCCGACTCGGAATCGGTGACCGCTTCGAGCTGGTGGAGATTCGGCTCGTCGTCGAACAAAAAGACGCTGTCCAATGCCGGTTCGTAGACGAACCACCCGAGCATGAGGATTGTCGCGACGATCGCGCCGAAAAGCAGAGATTCGCGCGCGGTCTCGTGGTGCACGGATCAAATTGCCTTGTTTTTCAAATGACTAGAAACTTATACAGGCCCGCGGCAACGAGATTCGTGTCCGGCGTCACAAACGAGGTCACGGCTCATTTGATCTCTAGCTTCTGGATACGATATCTAAGTTGCCGTAACGTCAAGCCCAGCAGCTTCGCAGCCGCTGTCTTGTTGTAGCGAGTTTTCTCCAGCGCATCGACGATCGCTTGCCGCTGCACGTCGTCGATGCGACTTCCGAGATCCCCGGTGGCGGCAACGCTTCGGCCGCCGCCGATCTCGTTCGACTTCAAGTTCAAATCCGTCTCGCCAATGGTGCCACTTGAGCAAAGCGTCACTGCTCGTTCAAGCGTGTTTTCGAGCTCCCGGACGTTGCCGGGGAAGGCATAGCTCAGCAGCTCGTGCCGGGCGCCTTCGTCCAGCGTTGCGCGGGACCCCAGTTTCTTCAGTAGGTGCTCGGCGAGCAGCAGCACGTCGTTCCCGCGATCTCTCAGTGCGGGGACGCGCAGCTCGATAACGTTGATTCGATAGAACAAGTCTTCTCGGAACTCGCCGGTTGCCACCATCTCAGACAAGTTCCGGTGCGTCGCCGACAAGATCCGCGCATCGACCGGCTCTTCGCGCGAGGCGCCCACCGGACGTACGGACTTTTCCTGAATCACTCTGAGGAGTTTCACCTGCATCGCCAACGGCAGGTCGGCGATTTCGTCCAGAAACAAGCTACCACCGGCCGCGGCCTGCACCAGCCCCTGTTTGTCACTGACCGCGCCGGTAAAGCTGCCCTTTCGATGCCCGAAAAACTCACTCTCCATCAGTTCCGCCGGGATCGCGCCGCAGTTGATCGGCACGAACGGCCCCTCGGCCCGCGGACCGCTCTCGTGAATCAACCGCGCTACGAGCTCCTTGCCGGTGCCCGACTCGCCCGAGATATGCACCGGCGCCTGGGAGCGCGCCACGCGTTCGATCATGTCGCGAAGCGCCTGCATCGGCGCGGAGTCGCCGAGCAGGCCGGCTTTGTTGTTGTCCCCGCCCCGATCGAGCTTCAGCGCGTTCTCGACGATGTTGCGCAGGTGGTTGAGATCCAGCGGCTTGGACAGGAAGTCGAAGGCACCCAGCTTCAAAGCCTGCACGGCCGTCTCGATGTTGCCGTGCGCCGTGATCACCGCGACCGGAACGTCCGGTGCGTGGGACTGCATCCATTCGACGAGCTCCAGGCCGTCCCCGTCCGGCAGCCGCATGTCGGTCAGGCACACGTCGAAACGTGTTGCGCCGAGCCGACCCTTCGCGCCGCCGACGTCGCCTGCGGTCTCGGTATCGATATTCATGCGCCCGAGAGTCATCGCCAGCAGCTCGCAGATGTCGGGTTCGTCGTCGACGACGAGGGCAAGAGGGCGGGTCATTCTCGGTCCTGGCTCACGGTCGATCCCGTCTCGCTGTTGCCCCGGCCAGCCGTTCCTGCGGCGCCCTCCTGAGCCTCCCAGCGTTCGGAATCGGCAAAAACGATACGAAAGATACTGCCTCCGCCCGGCCGGTCAAGGTGCAAAAGGGTCGCGCGATTCAATTCGCAAAGTTCCCGCGAGATATAAAGCCCCAGTCCGGTGCCGCCGGACTGTGCGGTAAAAAACGGCTCGAAGATCTTCTCGGCCGTGGTGTCTTCGATCCCGCGGCCGTGGTCCCGCACTTCGAGGTAAGGCCGGCCGGCTCCGTCGAGGCGGCCCGCCTCGAGCTCCACCAGGATACCGCCGGTCTCGCTGGCATACTTGACCGCGTTGTCGCAGAGATTCCACAGCACCTGGCGCAGGTGGCTGCGATCCATGCGCACCTCGATACCCTCGTCGGCGTCTGCGACCGTCAGCTCGCCCTCTTGCAGCCCCAAGGTGCGGGTGAACTCGACGGCGAAGTCCTCCAGCCAGGGTTTCAGCATGAGCTGCTCCGGACGGCCCGATTCGCGCCGCGACAACTGCAGCACGTTGTCGATGATGTGGCTGACCCGCTCCGAGTGTGTCTGGATGATGTCGGTCAGCCGTCGATCGTCGTCTTTCAAGCCCTCCGACTCTCGCAACAGTTGCGCGGCGTGGCTCATCGCGCCCACCGGATTGCGTATCTCATGCGCAATGCTGGCGCTCAGCCGGCCGAGCGAGGCGAGCTTGGATTGCTGCACACGGGCGTTCATCAGGCTCGCGTCTTCGAGGAATATCAGCACCGGTCCCAGCCGCGTGCCGTCTTTGCCGAGCGGCGCCAGATGTGCGGTGATACGCGCGTTGTTGCCGGCGGTGATCAGCGTAAACTCGGGATGCGACGAGAGCTCGTGCCGGTGCCGCCACCGGCCGAGGTACTCGGCGAGCGGCGCCGACAGGCCCGAGACCGGCATACCGCGCAGCGGCTCGTTGATCCCCAGCAGTCGCGCCGCGGACGCATTGCTGAGCCGGACCGAATCGTCGCGATCGATGACGACGATGCTCTCGCGGAGGTGCTGAACGATGTATTCGTTGAGCTCCGAGAGGTTCTTGAGATCCACGCCGCGCTGCAGCGCCAAGGCCTCGCTGGCCTGTATGCGCCTGGCCAGCGGCCTGGCGGCCAGCGACATCGTGAATATGATCGCGCACAAGAGGCCCGCGGCCGGGTAGTTCGCGCCGTAGCCGCCGAGCTGCGAGAAAAGCTGCTCCCCGAGGATTGCAATGGTCGCGACCGCGCCCAGCGCCGCCGGATACTGCATCGGCAGCACCAGGCTACCCGCGCCGACGAAAACCAATAGAAGCCCGCCCAGGCCGGTGCCCACGCCGCCGCTGGCGTGTACCAGTACGGTAACCGCGACGATATCGACCAGGATCTGCCCGACACCCTGGACGTAGGCCGGCACCCAGCGCTGATTGAGCCCGACGCCCGACAGGGCCGCAAACACTAGGTAACCCGCCGCGGTCGCCGAGAACAAGGCCGGGTAGCGGTCGCCGAAGACATAAGGCTCGCCGGTGACGAAAAACAGGCCGAGCAGCCCGGCGGCGATCAGCAGCCGGAACAGGTTCAGCGTGCTCAGAACGCGCCAGCTCAGATCGGGCTCGTCTACCGCCATTTGCAACAGCGTCTCGCGGCTGGTGCGAATCGTGCGCTTGCCGAAGCTTTCCCCGGTCGCCTGTTCCATCCATGGATTGTCGCTTATTTCGCCGTTCATTTGGTCGCGCATTACGGCGACCCGCCACGACGGCCGACGGACATGGATGCCGCCTTGCCGGCCGCCGCGGCGGGTTTTGCGAAACGGCAGGCTTTGCTCCACAATACGCCCGGTTTCGCGGTCCCGCGGCCGCACTCGTCCCGCCACAGAAGAAACAACAACCCGATGAATCTCCACGAATACCAATCCAAGCGATTGTTCGCCGACTACGGCATCCCGGTGCCGCGCGGCATCCCGGCCGAAACGGCCGAAGAAGCCGTCGAGGCGGCGAAGGAGCTCGGCGGCGAGCTGTGGGTCGTCAAGGCCCAGGTGCACGCCGGCGGGCGCGGCAAGGCCGGCGGGGTGAAGCTCACACGGAGCGTCGACGAGCTGCGGGAAGCCGCGGCCGGCATGCTGGGCACCCGGCTGGTCACTCACCAGTCGGGACCGGACGGCCTGCCGGTCAACGTCGTTTACGTCGAAGCGGGTTCCGACATCGATCGCGAGCTGTATCTCTCCATGCTCGTGGATCGGGAGGTCAGCCGTGTCGCGTTCATCGCGTCGGCGGCCGGCGGCATGGACATCGAGCAGGTGGCCGAAGAGACGCCGGAGAGAATCTTCTCCGTGGCGGTCTCGCCGGATGCGGGGTTACAGGACTATCAGGCGAGACAGCTCGCTTTCGGTCTCGGGCTCGACAAAAAGCAGATGCGGCAGTTCGGCGACCTGATCCGCCGCCTGTACCGGCTCTACCTGGAATGTGACGCGAGCCTGGTCGAGATCAACCCGCTGATTACGACCAAGTCGGGAGACGTGGTCGCACTCGATGCAAAAATCAATATCGAGGCAAACGCACTCTTTCGGCAGCCGAAACTCGAGGCCTTACGCGACCTGACGCAGGAAGACGAGCGGGAACGCGAAGCAGCCGAGCACGATCTGAACTACGTCTCGCTGGACGGCAACATCGCCTGCATGGTGAACGGAGCCGGGCTCGCGATGGCGACGATGGACCTGATCAAGCTCCACGGCGGCGAGCCGGCCAATTTCCTCGACGTAGGCGGCGGCGCGACCAGCGAGCGGGTGGCGGCGGCCTTCAAGCTGATCCTGTCGAACGAGAACGTAGGCGCCATTCTCGTCAACATCTTCGGCGGGATCGTCCGTTGCGACCTGATCGCACAGGGTATCGTCGATGCGGTGCAGGAAGTCGGGGTCGGCGTGCCGGTGGTCGTGCGCCTCGAGGGCACCAACGTCGACCGGGGCCGGCAAATGCTCGCCGACAGCGGGCTCGACATCATCGCGGCGAACGACCTGACGGACGCCGCCCGAAAAGCCGTTGCCGCGGCGAGTTAGTGGAAGGGAAGTTAGTGGAAGGGACATGAGCGTACTCGTCAATCAATCGAGCAAGGTGATCTGCCAGGGCATTACCGGCAACCAGGGATCGTTCCACACCGAGCAGTGCATCGAATACGGGACCCGGGTCGTGGCCGGGGTCACGCCCGGCCGCGGCGGCGAAGAGCACCTGGGGGTCCCGGTCTTCGACACGATGCGCGACGCGGTCGCCGAGACCGGCGCCGACGTCAGCATGATCTACGTGCCCGCGCCGTTCGCGGCCGACGCCATCCTCGAAGCGGCGGACTCCGGGGTGGGCCTGGTGGTCTGTATCACCGAAGGGATTCCGGTCAACGACATGGTGCGGGTCAAGTCGGCGCTGCGCAACTACGACTGCCGGCTGATCGGGCCGAACTGTCCCGGCATCATCACGCCCGCGGAATGCAAGATCGGCATCATGCCGGGATTCATTCACAAGCCCGGCCGCATCGGCATTGTCTCCCGCTCGGGCACGCTGACCTACGAAGCCGTGTTTCAGACCACGCAAAACGATCTCGGCCAGAGCACCTGCATCGGCATCGGCGGCGACCCGGTGCGCGGCATGAACTTCATCGACTGTCTCGAACTGTTCGAGGCCGATCCGGATACCGACGGTATCATCATGGTCGGCGAGATCGGCGGCACCGACGAGGAAGCGGCCGCGGCGTACATCGAAGCCCGGGTCTCCAAACCCGTGGTCGCCTACATCGCCGGCGTCACCGCGCCGCCCGGCAAACGCATGGGGCATGCCGGGGCGATTATTGCCGGCGGCAAGGGAACGGCGGCGGCCAAATTCGAGGCGCTGGACGCGGCCGGGGTCGCCACGGTGCGCTCTCCGGCGGAGCTCGGCAGCCGTATGCACGAGGTACTCGGCGCCTAGAGCCCGTAGACTAGAGCCCGTAGACTAGTGCCCGTTGACTACGGCCCGTTGACTAGGGCCTGTCGACGGGTCCCGGCAGCAGGCCCGGCGCCGACGCGGTAATGAACGAAAGACTGACGCTTGCACTGGCACAACTCGACCTGATCGTCGGCGATATCGACGGTAACCGGCAACGCATACTGGAAACCTCGGCGCGCGCCCGCGACGAGTTACGCGCCGACCTTGTCGTATTCCCGGAGCTCAGCGTCTGCGGTTATCCACCCGAAGACCTGTTGTTCCATTCGGGGTTCAGGCGCGGTGTCGAAACCTCGGTTGCCGAGATACGCGATGCGGTCCGCGGCATTGCGGTACTGATCGGCTTCCCCGAATATGAGGACGGCAACATCTACAACAGTTGCGCCGTGTTCCGGGACGGCCAGACGCTGGCCCATTATCGCAAGCGGCTGCTGCCGAATTACCGCGTGTTCGACGAAGAACGCTACTTCACGGCCGGCAAGCGTCCGGCCGTGTTCCGGCTGAACGGCATCTGCCTGGGCCTCAACATCTGTGAAGACGTCTGGCAGCCGGCGCCGATGGCGGCCGCGCGGGCGGCGGGTGCCGAGTGTATCGTCGCGATCAACGGCTCACCCTACGAGTTGGAAGCGCAGGCGGAACGGGAGCAGGTCGTCAGGGACCGAGTCGTCGAAACCGGCCTGCCCGTCGCCTACGTCAATACGGTCGGCGGCCAGGACGAGCTGGTCTTCGACGGGGGTTCCTTCCTGATGGACGCGAGCGGCCGCACACGCTTCCGCGCCCCCCCGTTCGAGGAAGGCCTGCACCGCATCGTGATCGAGGGCAGGCCCGGCGGCATCGCCGTGGAGCCTGGCGAGATCGCAGACCTGCAGGAAACCGAGGCTAGCGTCTACGGCGCCCTGGTGACCGGCACCCGCGACTACGTCCGTAAACACGGTTTCCCGGGCGTCGTCATCGGCCTCTCGGGCGGCGTGGATTCGGCGCTGGTGTGTGCCGTGGCCCGCGACGCCGTCGGCGCCGAATGCGTGCGTACGGTCATGATGCCGTTTCGTTACACGTCCACGATGAGCCAGGAGGACGCGGCCGAGGAGGCCGCCAACCTGGGCGTGGACTACGAGGTCATTCCGATCGCGCCGATTTACGATGCGATCGTCAAACAGCTAGAGCCCGTTTTCGCCGGACGGGAAGCGGATGCGACCGAGGAAAACGTCCAGGCGCGCTGCCGGGGCCTGTTGCTGATGGCGATTTCCAACAAGACCGGCCGAATGTTGCTGACCACCGGCAACAAGAGCGAAATGGCGGTGGGTTACGCAACCCTGTATGGCGACATGGCGGGCGGCTTCGCGCCGATCAAGGACTGCAGCAAATCGCTGGTTTACAGGCTGGCGCGTTATCGCAACGGCATCGAGCCCGTGATTCCCGAGCGGGTGTTGACCCGCGAGCCGACAGCGGAGCTGCGTCCCGGGCAAAAGGACTCCGATTCGCTACCGCCTTACGAGGTGCTGGATCCGATCCTCGAGGCGTTCATCGAGGAGGATTTGTCGGTGGAGGAGATTGCAGGCCGCGGTTACGACCGCGATGTCGTCATCCGGGTGCTGGAGATGGTCAAACGCAACGAGTACAAGCGGCGCCAGGCGCCGCCCGGCATCCGGATCAGCAGCCGCGCATTCGGCCGCGACTGGCGTTACCCGATTACGTCCGGGTATCGGTTTCCGCAGGGACGGGAGCGCTAGCCAGTCCCCGGTCTCTGGTGCTGCCGCGCTCGGGGAAGTTCTTCTCGAGAACGCGGCGCGTGTCCGCGGCGAGCTCGTTCATGCCCATCCGTTCGTAGGATTCGACGATCAGCTCCAGGGAACGGGCATTACCCGGCGCCCCGTTGTACTCTTCCAGCGCACGCTGGGCACGTCGCAGCGATGCGACGTAGGCGCCGCGGCGCAGGTAGAAATCCGCGATGTGGTTCTCGTATTCGGCGAGCCGGTTTTTGAGAAACAACAGCCGCTGACGTGCGTCGGGTGCGTACTCGCTGGCCGGATAACGATCGACCAGCCGCCTGAGCGTCGTATACGACAACTCCACGTCCTTGGGCGGCCGTTTGCTCACGTCTTTTCGGAACAGCCTTTCGAGTAAGCCCGGCCCGGCTTCGAAGTAGGACAGGCCCTTGATGTACATCGCGTAATCCACCCGATGGTGGATCGGGTTCTCGCGCATGAAGGTCTCGGCCGTCTCGACCGCGAGCTCCTTGCTGCCGCTTTTGTAATACGCGTACATCAGCTCGAGCTGGATCTGCCGGCTCAGGTCGCTGAACGGATAACGCGCCTGGATCGCCTCGAAAATCTCGATACCGCGACGATAATTGCCGCGCTCGACGGAGCTTTGCGCCAGATCGTAGGCTTCCTTGAGGTCTTGTATCGCCGATTTGGGCTCTTTCCCGGCGCAGGCTGCGAGCAGTGCGCAGCTTGCGGCAAGGGCGATCAGGCCCGCGGCTCGCCCGGGCCTGGACGGGCCGCGTACCCTCGTTTCCGTCGTTGTTCGCGTGGTTGAGGCGCTCTGAGCGCTAAGCTGTCGCATGTCGTGTCGTTCCACTGTCCGGGCGGGATTTTCGGCGCGTTCCCCCGCCGTTGACCGGCTCGCGGCCAAGCGTGCGAGTATACCGTAAACTTCGCGGACGCCGGGCCCGAGGCGGGGCCGGAAGGTCCGCGTCGAGCCGCCGCCAGGAGATCTGCCGTCGAATCCTCCCAACCGCATCGTCTGACCGCCACGGTCCCCGAAACGCTTGCCGGCAGCCGTTTGGACCAGGCGCTGGCACAGATGTTTCCGGACTATTCGCGCAGCCGCCTCAAAAGCTGGCTCCTGGGCGGTGCGATCCGGGTCGACGGTCTTGCCTGCAAACCCAGGGATAGGGTCCGCGGCGGCGAGCGGGTCGAAGTGGACATCGTGACCGAGCCCGGCACGCCGGCCGAACCGGAACCGATCGAACTCGAGCTCGTGTACGAGGACGAGTCGCTGCTGGTCGTCGACAAGCCGCCCGGCCTCGTCGTGCACCCGGGTGCCGGGAATCCGGCCGGCACGCTGATGAACGGTCTGCTGCACCACTCGCAGGCCTTGGCCGAGTTGCCGCGAGCCGGGATCGTGCATCGGCTCGACAAAGACACCGGCGGCCTGTTGCTGGTGGGCAAGACCCTGCCGGCGCACACGGCGCTGGTGCGAATGCTGGAGAAGCGTGAGATCTCGCGCCGGTACGTCGCCGTGTGTCGCGGCGTCCTGACCGGCGGCGGGACGCTCGATGCGCCGATCGGCCGCCATCCGGTGGATCGCACGCGTATGACGGTCCGTGCCGACGGCCGGCCGGCCGTTACCCATTACACGGTACGCGAACGATACCGCGCGCATACCTTCGTCGATATCCGGCTGGAGACTGGCCGCACGCACCAGATACGCGTGCACTTTGCCGCCCGCCGGCATCCCCTGCTCGGCGACCCGGTCTACGGCGGCCGGTTGGCGTTGCCGGCAGGCGCAGGCGAGGCATTGGTCGAGGCGGTGAGGGGGTTCCGGCGCCAGGCCTTGCACGCAAGCAGGCTCGAGCTCGCGCACCCGGTCTCCGGCGAGTCCCTGTGCTTCGAGTCCGGACTGCCGGACGATTTCGAGACCCTGATCGCGCTACTGAGACAGGACGCGGCATGCCGGTCCCGCTGATCCTGCCCGACTGGCCCGCGCCGGCATCGGTTTTCGCGGCCTCGACGACGCGACGGGGCGGGGTCAGCGGCGGGTCGTATGCCTCGCTCAACCTGGGCGCGCGTGTCGGCGACGACCCGGCCGCCGTGGCCGAGAACCGCCGCCGCCTGCGCGAAGCCGCGGAACTTCCCAGCGAGCCCGGCTGGCTGCGGCAGGTGCATGGCACCGAGATCGCCGTCCTGACCGGCGCCGGGGAGACCGGCCGGGAAGCCGACGCGGCCGTGAGCCATGCCGCCGGCGTCGTCTGCGGGGTCTTGACGGCCGATTGCCTGCCGATCCTGCTGTGTACGACGGACGGTGGCGCCGTCGGGGCGGTCCACGCGGGCTGGCGGGGCATGGCGGCCGGCGTCATCGAACGCGCGCTGGAAGTCCTGCCGGCTGATACCCGCGATACGCTGGCCTGGCTCGGCCCGGCCATCTCACAGCCTGCCTACGAGGTCGGCGACGAGGTGCGCCGGGCTTTCGAGGATTCCGATCCTGGTGCCGGCTGCGGTTTCGAGCGCAACGAACGCGGGCGCTGGCAGGCGGATCTCTACGCGCTTGCCCGCCGGCGGCTGGAAGCCGCCGGCGTCGCCGGCGTCTACGGCGGCGATTATTGTACGGCGGCCGACGAGCTTCGATTCTTCTCGCACCGCCGCGACGGCCCCTGCGGGCGCATCGCTACCGTGATTTGCCGGAGGGGGCCATCCGTCTGAAGCCGGTTCGGCCTGATGCCGGCGACCGGCTCGCCTCTGAAGCCGGTTCGGCCAGATGCCGGGCTTGCCGAAGTGTCACCTGAGCCTTGAAAACCCTGCCGAAACCGCAATTTCTGCGGCAGTTTACGAATTCCCCCGGCGGACGGGGCAAGGGACTGTCATGCGTTTGGACAAACTGACTAGCAAGTTCCAGATGGCGCTCGCCGAAGCGCAGTCGCTGGCGGTAGGACAGGATCACCAGTTCATCGAGCCGGCGCACCTGATGGTGGCGCTGCTGGACCAGCAGGGCGGCACGGTGCGGGGTCTTTTGACCAAGGCCGGCGCCAACGTCAACCTGTTGCGTTCACAATTGGGCGACGCGATCGACCGGCTGCCCAAAGTTACCGGCGCCGGCGGCGACGTGCACGTCGGCAACGACCTCGCGAGACTCTTCAACCTGACCGACAAGCTGGCCCAGGAACGTGAAGACCAGTACGTCTCCAGCGAGCTGTTCGTGCTTGCCGCGCTGGACGACAAATCGCCGCTCAAGGACATTTTCGAGCGTGCCGGTGCCGTGCGCGGCGCCGTCGAGAAGGCGATCGACGATTTACGCGGCGGCCAGCAGGTGGACGATCCGAACGCAGAGGACACGCGCCAGGCACTGGAAAAATACACGATCGACCTGACCGAGCGCGCCGAGCAGGGCAAGCTCGACCCGATCGTCGGCCGCGACGACGAGATACGCCGCACGATCCAGATCCTGCAACGGCGCACCAAGAACAATCCGGTGCTGATCGGCGAGCCCGGCGTCGGCAAGACGGCGATCGTCGAGGGCCTGGCGCAGCGTATCGTCAACAACGAGGTACCGGAGGGACTGCGGGGCAAGCGCATCCTGTCCTTGGACATGGCGGCGCTGATTGCCGGTGCCAAGTTCCGCGGCGAATTCGAGGAACGGCTGAAAGCCGTCCTCAACGATCTGGCGAAGCAGGAAGGCCAGATCGTCCTGTTCGTCGACGAGTTGCACACGATGGTCGGCGCCGGCAAGGCCGAGGGCTCGATGGATGCCGGCAACATGTTGAAGCCGGCGCTGGCACGGGGCGAGTTGCACTGCGTGGGCGCCACGACGCTGGACGAGTATCGCAAGTACGTCGAAAAGGACGCGGCACTGGAGCGCCGTTTCCAGAAAGTGCTCGTCAGCGAGCCGACCGTGGAGGACACGATTGCGATCCTGCGCGGACTCAAGGAGCGGTACGAGGTTCATCATGGCGTCGAGATCACCGATCCCGCCATCGTCGCCGCCGCGACGCTCTCGCACCGTTACATCAGCGACCGGCAGTTACCGGACAAGGCCATCGATCTGGTCGACGAGGCGGCATCCCGGATCCGGATCGAAATCGACTCCAAGCCCGAGGCGATGGACCGGCTGGAACGGCGCATCATCCAGCTCAAGATCGAACGCGAGGCCCTGAAAAAGGAATCCGACGAAGCGTCGAAAAAGCGGCTCGAGGATCTGGACGCCCAGTTGGCCGATCTCGAAAAGGAGTTCGCCGACCTCGACGAGGTGTGGAAGGCCGAGAAAGCGGCGCTGCAGGGTACGACCCACATCAAGGAGGAACTGGAGCGGGCCAGGCTGGAGCTCGAAACGGCACATCGCGCCAACGACCTCGCGCGCATGTCGGAACTGCAGTACGGGCGCATCCCCGAGCTAGAGAAGCAACTCGCCGAGGCCGTGCAGGCCGAAAACCGCGAGACGACCTTGTTGCGCAACAACGTGACCGACGAGGAAGTGGCCGAGATCGTCTCCAAGTGGACCGGTATCCCGGTATCCAAAATGCTGGAAGGGGAGAAGGACAAGCTGCTCAGGATGGAAGCCGTCGTGCAGGAGCGGGTCGTCGGGCAGGACGAGGCCGTTACCGCGGTGGCGAACGCGATCCGGCGCTCGCGGGCCGGGCTTTCCGACCCACGCCGGCCGATCGGCTCGTTCCTGTTCCTCGGACCGACCGGTGTCGGCAAGACCGAGCTCACGAAGGCGCTGGCGAACTTCCTGTTCGACACCGACGATGCGATGGTGCGTCTGGACATGTCCGAATTCATGGAAAAACACTCGGTGGCGCGGATGATCGGCGCGCCGCCGGGCTACGTGGGTTACGAGGAGGGCGGTTACCTGACCGAAGCGGTGCGGCGCCGGCCCTACTCGGTGATCCTGCTCGACGAAGTCGAGAAGGCGCATCCCGACGTGTTCAACGTCTTGCTGCAGGTCCTGGACGACGGCCGCCTGACGGACGGCCAGGGCCGTACCGTCGATTTCCGGAACACGGTGATCGTCATGACCTCGAACCTGGGCTCGCAGCGCATCCAGGAGATGGCCGGCGAGGAACACTACGAGGAACGCTACGAGGCGATGAAACACGCCGTCATGGACATCGTCGGCCAGCACTTCAGGCCCGAGTTCATCAATCGCGTGGACGACGTCGTCGTGTTCCACCCGCTGGGCCGCGAGCACATCCGCAAGATCGTCGACATCCAGCTCGGTTACCTGCACGATCGTCTGGCCGAACGCGACATGCGGATTCACCTGTCGGACGACGCTCGCGACCGGCTTGCCGAAGCCGGCTTCGACCCGGTTTACGGCGCGAGGCCCCTGAAACGCGCCATACAGCAGCAGGTCGAGAACCCGCTGGCGCAGGAGATCCTGCAAGGCAAGTTCAAGCCGGGGGACGTCATCGAAGTGGGCGTGGCCGAGGACCGCCTGGCGTTTCAGAACGCGGCCTAATAGGCGTGATAGGCGTGATAGGCGCGATAGGCTTTATAAAGGGCGTGACAAGGACATGCGCGAAAAGAACAAAAGCGGAGCCTGTTCTGCGGGCAATTACCGGATCGTGAGTGGGTTCGTTGTCGCCCGGACCGCAGGCTCCTACAATCTCGCGACAAGCAACGGAGTACCCAATGCCGATTTACGGTTATCTCTGCCAGCGCTGTGAGCATACGCTGGATGCCTTGCAGAAGATCTCGGACGATCCGCTGACCGACTGCCCGGAGTGCGGCGCGGCGGCGTTGAAGCGCCAGTTGTCCGCGCCGCGCTTTCGCCTGAAGGGCGGGGGCTGGTACGAGACCGATTTCAAGACCGACAACCAGCGCAATCTCGCCGGGGATAAGGAAGCCGCGTCTAAAGACGGCAAGTCCGCGGACGGCAAAGCCGACGGGAAGGACGCAAAAACCGACGGCAAGAAGGACAGCGCCGGTCCCGCCAAAACGGCGGGCAAGGGTGAAGCCAAGACCGCCAAACCGGCCGCAAGCGGCGGCGGTGCGGCGAAGTCGGCCTGAGGGTCCGGAGTGCGACTGCGCCGTTATCTGGTAGCCGGACTGCTGGTCTGGATACCCCTGGGCATCACGATTCTGCTGATCTCGTTTGCGGTCAGGCAGATGGACAAGACGCTGGGGCTGATACCGGCGCCGTACCGGCCGGAAATCCTCCTGCAGCAGTTGTTCCACACCCAGGAGCCCGTGGTCATTCCCGGTCTCGGCGTCATCCTGGTGTTGCTGATACTGCTGATCACCGGGGTGCTGGCCGCCAATTTCCTGGGCCGGGCATTTCTGGGCGGTTGGGAATCGTTGCTGGACCGTATTCCCATCGTCCGCTCGATTTACTCGGCGGCGAAGAACTTCGCCGAGATCGTGTTCTCCGATTCGAGTCACGCCTTCAAGCGGGTGTTGCTGATCGAGTACCCGCGCAAGGGCAGTTACAGCCTGGCGTTCCAGACCTCCACCGACCTCGGCGAGATCCAGATCCGTACCGGCGAAGACGTCGTCGGCTGTTTCGTGCCGACCACGCCCAATCCGACCTCGGGCTTCATCATCCTGGTGCCCAAACGCGATGTCACGGTGCTCGACATGGACGTGGACGAAGCCTTGAAGATGATCATCTCGCTGGGCGTCGTCGTCCCGGAATGGTCCGGCGACCGGACCGACGAGCTATAGTACAAATACGCCGCGCTGTCGGCTCCGCCCTATTCTTGCCCTGCCGACCCCCAGCCCGTAACATTCCGCCTCTTTTTCGCGCACCCGAGTGTGACGATGCGCAGTCATTATTGTGGACAAGTTGACCAGTCGCTGATCGGCGAAGACGTTGCCGTCTGCGGCTGGGTGCACCGTCGCCGGGACCACGGCGGCGTGATTTTCATCGACCTTCGCGATCGCGAGGGCCTCCTGCAGGTGGTTTTCGATCCCGACCGCGCCGGGATTTTCGCCGAGGCGGAGCGGATTCGCAGCGAGTACGTGCTGGCCGTCAGGGGCAGGGTACGGGAGCGGCCGGAGGGTACGATCAACCCGAACATGCGGACCGGCCGTG
This sequence comes from Woeseiaceae bacterium, assembly GCA_028279985.1. Lineage (GTDB taxonomy): Bacteria > Pseudomonadota > Gammaproteobacteria > Steroidobacterales > Woeseiaceae > UBA1847. Next base: position 14,700 of record JANQMR010000039.1, on the reverse strand, counting down.
TCGAGGTCCTGGCGCAGGAACTCGAAGTCCTCAACCGCTCGGAAACGCCCCCGTTTCACCACGACGAACACGCCAACGAGGAACTGCGGCTCAAGTACCGTTACCTGGACCTCAGGCGCGAGAACATGACGGCCAACCTGAGGCTGCGTCACGAAGTGACGAAGGCGATACGCCACTTCCTCGACGACACAGGCTTCGTCGACATCGAAACGCCGATGCTGACGCGTGCCACGCCCGAGGGCGCCCGCGACTACATCGTCCCGAGCCGTACGCATCCGGGCAAGTTCTTCGCGTTGCCGCAGTCGCCGCAGATCTTCAAGCAGTTGTTGATGATGTCGGGCTTCGATCGCTATTACCAGATCGTCAAGTGTTTCCGGGACGAAGACCTGCGCGCCGACCGGCAGCCGGAGTTCACGCAGCTCGATATCGAGATGAGCTTCGTCGCCGAAGAAGACGTCATGGGTATCAACGAGGCGCTGATCCGGCAGGTTTTCAAGCGCGTGCTGGATGTCGATCTGCCCGATCCGTTTCCGCGTATGCGTTATTCGGATGCGATGCAGCGCTACGGTACCGATAAACCGGACTTGCGCATCGATCTCGAACTGGTCGAAGTCGCGGACCTGATGAGCGGTGTCGAGTTCAAGGTATTCGCCGGACCCGCGGCCGATCCCGAAGGTCGCGTCGCCGCCTTGCGCGTTCCGGACGGCGGGTTCCTGAGCCGCAAGGAGATCGACGATTACACGGCTTTCGTCGGCCGTTACGGCGCCAAGGGCCTGGCCTACATCAAGATCAACGACGTCGCGGCGGGCCGCGACGGCCTGCAATCGCCGATCCTGAAGTTTCTCCCCGACGACGCGGTCGACGGCATCCTCGAGCGAACCGGGGCGGCCAGCGGCGATCTGGTTTTCTTCGGCGCCGACAAGGCGCGTATCGTCAACGATGCCCTGGGCGCGCTCCGCGTCAGGCTCGGCGAGGATCGTGGGCTGGTCGAAGCGGGCTGGCGCCCGTTGTGGGTGGTCGATTTCCCGATGTTCGAAAAAGATCCGCAGGGCAAACGCTGGACGGCCTTGCATCACCCGTTTACCGCGCCTGCCGTCAACGACGCCGATGCGTTGCGCGAGGACCCGGGCGGGGCGCTGTCCCGCGCCTACGACATGGTATTGAACGGCTCGGAGATCGGCGGCGGTTCGATCCGTATTCACCGGCAGGACGTTCAGTCGGCGGCATTCGACGTGCTGGACATCGGCGCGGAGGAAGCCGACGAGAAATTCGGATTCCTGTTGCGGGCGCTGCAATACGGTGCGCCGCCGCACGGCGGCATCGCCTATGGCATCGATCGCATCGTCATGCTGATGGCCGGCGCCGACAGCATCCGCGACGTGATGGCCTTCCCGAAAACCCAGTCCGCCCACGATCCGTTGACCGATGCACCCGGCGAAGTCTCCGCCGAACAACTTCGAGAGACCGGTATCCGCCTGCGCACGCCGCGCGCGGAATAGGACCGGCGACGCCGGACAATGGCCTCGTCGAGATCGGAGTTTCCACCGGGCACTGAACCCCCTCCGGGGACCGAGCCCCCGCCCGGAACGGAGCCTCCACCAGGAACAGAGTTTCCGCCAGGAACAGAGTTTCCACCGGGGACGGAACCACCACCAGGGACAGAGCCTCCGCCCGGAACGGAGCCCCCTCCGGGGACGGTGTTTCCACCAGGGACAGAACCTCCGCCAGGGACGCAGCCCCCTCCCGGCACAGAGCCTCCACCGGGAACCGAGCCTCCACCCGCCACAGATCTGCCACCAGGAACAAAGCCCCCACCCGGAGAGTCAGGTACCCGGAAGTGAACGAGATCAACACCGTTGTCTGCCTGCACGGTATCTGGGCGCATGGTGCGGGCATGTACCTGATCAAACGGCATCTCGAGCGTGAATACGGCTTGCGGGGATTGCTGTTCAGCTACCCGTCGGTGAAAGGCACGCTCGACGACAATGCCGCCCTGTTGTCGCAGTTCCTGCGCGAGCAGCAGCTCGAAGCCGCACACATCGTCGGCCACAGCCTGGGCGGTGTCGTGGCTTTACGCATGCTGGCGAATGAGCCCGATGCGGTTCCGGGCCGGGTCGTCTGTCTCGGGTCGCCGTTACGCGGCTCGCGGGTAGCGGAGATGATCAGCCGGATCGACTGGGCCGAACCGATACTCGGCAACTCGCTGCCCGAGGGGGTGCTGGACGTGGCCGCCAACGAATGGGCGACCGAGGTCTGCCGGCGCCGCGACGTCGGCGTGGTCGCGGGATCGGTATCCGTCGGTATCGGCCGTGTCGCCGGCCGATTCGACGGCCCGAGCGACGGCACCGTCGCCGTTGCCGAAACCGAGCTCGAGGGGGCTCGCGATCACATCGTCTTGCCCGTCAGTCACACGTCGATGATGATTTCCCGCCAGGTTGCCGATCAGGCCGGCGCGTTTCTGAAACGCGGTGAGTTCCTGCGGGAAGGCTGATCGAAGCGGTTACAGCGCTTTCAACCGGTACAAGGCGTCCATCGCATCGCGCGGCGTCATCCCGTCCGGATCCAGCGCGTCTACGGCGGCGCGCAGCGGATCGGTTTCAGGCGGCGTCTTTGCGGGCGTGTCCTTCGATGCTTCCTTCGACGCGGAGAAATCCAGCTCGGCCTGGGGGCCGTCGTTTCGTCCCGCCTCCAGCGTGCCGAGATAGCCGCGCGCGCGACGGATTACCTCCGCCGGCACGCCCGCCAGCGCGGCAACCTGCAACCCGTAACTCTGGCTCGCGGGGCCCGGTTTGACGGCGTGCAGGAACACCAATTGCCCCTTGTGGTCCGTCGCGTCCAGGTGCACGTTGGCGCAGCCCGGCAACTCCCCGGTCAGGGTCGTCAGCTCGAAGTAATGGGTTGCGAACAGGGTCAAGGCCCGCGCCGTCTCGCCCATGTAATGGGCGGCCGCCCAGGCCAGCGACAGTCCGTCGAAAGTGCTGGTGCCGCGGCCGATCTCGTCCATCAATACCAGGCTTCTTTCGGTGGCGTTGTTGAGTATCGTCGCCGTTTCGGTCATTTCGACCATGAAGGTCGAGCGTCCGCCCGCAAGATCGTCCGATGCGCCGATGCGCGTGAATATGCGGTCCAGCGGGCCGATCCGGAGACGTTCGGCCGGTACGTAACTGCCGATGTGCGCGAGGATCGCGATCAGGGCCGTCTGCCGCATGTAGGTCGACTTGCCGCCCATGTTCGGACCGGTGATCACCAGCAGGTGCCGGTCGTGCCCGAGAGTCAGGTCGTTGGCGACGAAGGGTGTGTCGATGACCTGTTCGACGACCAGGTGGCGGCCGCCTTCGATTTCGATCGACGGCTCCTCGGCAAGCTCCGGGCGGCTGAGGTTCAGCGCCAGCGCACGTTCCGCGAAACACACCAGCACGTCGAGCTCGGCAATCGACTCGGCCGTCTGCTTCAGCGGCGCCAGGACCTCGACCAGGCGCTCGATCAATCTGTCATAGAGGTGTTTCTCCCGGGCCAATGCGCGTTCACGCGCGCTCAGCACCTTGTCCTCGAAGGTCTTGAGCTCGGGCATGATGTAACGTTCCGCGGACTTGAGCGTCTGCCGGCGGACGTATTCCGTCGGCGCCTTGTCCGCCTGGCCCTTGCTGATCTCGATGTAGTAACCGTGTACGCGGTTGTAACCGAGTTTTAGGTTCTGGATACCGGTACGCGCTTTTTCGCGCGCTTCGAGATCGATCAGGTACTGATCGGCGTTCTCGGCAATCGCGCGAAGCTCGTCCAGCTCTTCGTCGAACCCCGCCGCGATGACGCCGCCGTCGCGAATCACCATCGGCGGGTTGTCCACCAGCGCTTTGTCGAGTAGCCCGTGTTCGCCGCGGTGTTCGGCGATGGCCTGCTCGAGCGCGAGCAGCAATGGAGAATCCAGGTCCGCGATACATGCCTTGAGATCTGGCAGGCGCGACAGCGCCTCCGCCAACTGGCGCAAATCCCTGGGCCTCGCCGAGCGAAGCGCAACCCGGGCGAGGATGCGTTCGATATCGCCGATACCCGTCAGTTTCGCCGCCAGGGGCTCGACGAGTGCCGCGGCGTGCAGCGTGTCGATCGTCTGGTAGCGGCCTTTCAGAATCCCGGCATTGCGCAGCGGTCTTTGAATCCAGCGCCGCAACAGGCGCGACCCCATTGGGCTGTGGCAGCGGTCCATGACGGCGGCCAGCGTGTGTTCGTCGTGGCCGGACAGGGAGGTTTCGAGCTCCAGGTTGCGCCGGGTCGGGCCGTCCATGATGACGGCCTCGTCGTGGCGCTCGACGGTGAGCGACGCGAGATGCGGCAGCGACGCTTTCTGCGTGTCGCCGACGTATTGCAGCAGCGCTCCGGCGGCGGCAATCCCGCGTTCCATGCCCTCGCAGCCGAAGCCTTCGAGATCGCGGGTGCCGAACTGCGAGCACAATAGCCGGGTCGCGCTGTCCAGGTCGAAATGCCAGGGCGGGCGTTTGGAGATGCGGATGCGTTCGTCGAACGCCAGGGCCGCCCCGCGGTCCTCGTCGATGACGATCTCGGCGGGTTTCAGCCGCTCGATCTCGGCCTGCACGGCTTCGGTGTCGCCGACTTCGGTGAGCCGAAAGCGCCCGCCCGCCAAGTCCAGCCAGGCGATTCCCGTTGCGTCGCCGTCCGGAACGATCGCGGCAACGAGGTTGTCGTCGTGGGCATCGAGCAGCGCCTCGTCGGTCAGGGTGCCCGGCGTCACGATGCGCGTGACTTCTCGCTCGACGGGTCCCTTGCTCGTAGCCGGGTCGCCGACCTGCTCGCAGATGGCCACCGACTCGCCCTGTTTGACGAGTTTGGCGAGATAGCCTTCGACCGCGTGATAAGGCACCCCGGCCATCGGGATGGCGTTGCCGGCCGATTTGCCGCGCGAGGTCAGGGTGATATCGAGCAGCTTCGCGGCGCGTTGCGCGTCCTCGTAGAACAGCTCGTAGAAATCGCCCATGCGGTAGAACAGCAGCATGTCCGGATAGTCGGCCTTGATGCGCAGATACTGGCGCATCATCGGCGTGTGGGCGGCGGAGACGTTGGTGTTTGTCGTTCGGTTCATCGAATGGTTTTTCGAGTGGTTTATCGAATGGTTTTTCGAATGGTTCGTCAAATGCGCGGTTCCCGAAGGCCGCGACAGGATTCGCGCCTGTACGTGGCGCATTCATGGCGCATTCATGGCGCGTTCGTGGCGCGTTTTAAAGAGCCGCCACCGATCAGGTGCAGTATGATTGCGGCCAATGAAAATACTGCATGTCGAAACCGGACGCCATCTCTACGGCGGCCCGCAGCAGGTCCTGTACCTGATGACTGCCCTGGCCGAGCGCGGTCACGACTGTACGCTGGTCTGTCCGCCCGGCTCCGGCATCGACTCGGCCGCGCGCAGGGCCGCGATTCCGGTGCGGAACCTGTTTTGCGCCGGCGACCTGGATTTGCCCTTCGCCTATCGGCTCGCCCAGTACCTGAAGGACAAAAAGCCCGACATCCTGCATTGCCACAGCCGCCGCGGCGCCGACATGTTGGGGGGGCTGGCCGCAGGCTTCGCCGACATCCCGGCGGTCGTGTCGCGGCGGGTGGACAATACCGAAATGCGGTTGATCGCGGCCTTGCGTTACCGGCCGTTCAAGAAGGTGATCGCGATCTCGAATGCGATTGCCGACGTATTGCGCGATAGCGGCGTCGAGGACGAGCGCCTGGTCGTGATTCGCAGCGCCGTGGACGCGGAGCAGCTCACCGATCACCCGGATTGTGCCGCCATGCGCTCCGAGTTCGGCGTGCCGGACGATGCCCTGGTCGTCGCGGCGGCGGGGCAGTTGATCGAGCGCAAGGGACACCGTTTCCTGCTCGACGCTGTGCGGGCATTGCGCGGCCGGGTGCCCGAGTTTCGGGTCGTGCTGTTCGGCGAAGGCGAGCTCGATCGCGAGTTGCGCGAGCAGGCCGAGCGCCTCGGCGTTTCCGACATCGTGCGGTTTGCGGGTTTTCGCGACGATCTTGACGGTTTCTTCGGTTGCATCGACGTGTTCGTCCACCCGGCGCTCGGCGAGGGCCTGGGCGTGGCGGCGCTGAAGGCCGCCGCGGCCGGGGTCCCGGTCGTCGGTTTTGCGGCGGGCGGCCTGGTCGAGGCGGTTGCGGACGGGGAGACCGGGCTCCTGGTCGGGGCGGGCGATGCCGATGCGTTGACGGCGGCCATCGAGCGCTTGATGCGCGACCCGTCGCTGCGGCAGCGCCTGGGCGCCGCCGGCCGCACCCGTATGCGGAACGAGTTTTCGATCGAGACGATGGTGGACAGGCACGTGGCGCTTTACGAGTCGATACTGAATGACTGAGTACGCCGAGATTCGCGAGCGGGCCGAAAGGCTCGTGAGATCGCTGAGCGGCGCCGGGAAGACGCTGGCCACCGCCGAGTCCTGTACCGGCGGCTGGATAGCCAAGGCGCTGACCGACATCGCGGGCAGCTCGGCCTGTTTCGGTTACGGCGTGGTCAGCTACTCGAACCCCGCCAAGACGGCGCTCTTGGGGGTGGACGAGAACACCCTCGGCGGTCACGGCGCGGTCAGCGAAGCCGTGGTCCGGGAGATGGCCGCCGGTGCAATCGAGCGCTCGGCCGCGGACTTTGCGGTTGCGGTCAGCGGTGTGGCCGGCCCCGACGGCGGCACGATCGACAAGCCCGTGGGTACCGTGTGGTTTGCCTGGGCAGGCCGCAGCGGCGACGGTGTGTGCATCGAAGCCGAGCGCCGGGACTTCGACGGCGATCGCGAACGGGTTCGCCTGCAAAGCGTCGCGCACGCCCTCGACGGGGTTCGAGGGCGTATGCAAGCGGAACGGCGGCCGTGAGCACCAAACGGCTGTTTTACGCGCTGTGGCCGGACGACCGCCAGCGCGACCGCCTGAGAAACCAGATCAGCCCGGTGGCAAAGCTCGTCGAGGGCCAGGCGATTTATCGCGGCGATTGGCACGTGACCCTGGCGTTCATCGGCGCCTTTCCCGAAAGCCGCATTCCCGAACTCAAGACGCGCGTCGCGGCCGTGACCTTCGAGCCGTTTCGGACCCGCTTCGACCGGGTGGAGTACTGGCCGCGTTCCAAGGTCGCCTGCCTGGTCGGTGCCACGGTGTCGCCCGAGCTCGAGCGCCTGGTCGAGTCGCTGAACGAGGTCATTGCGGATCTGGGCGTTACGGTCGAAGAGCGCCGTTACCGGCCGCACATCACCGTCGTTCGCCGCGCGCGGCCGTTCGAAACGCAGCGGCTGGCGCAAGCGGCAGTGGTGGACTGGACCGGCTTCGAGCTGATCGAGTCGGTCTCGGCGCCGGGCGGCGCAAAGTACCACCCGCTGAAACAATAGCTTCGGTCCGTTTCTTCACCTATCGCCCGGAATCGCCGTCGGGCCGTTACTGCTCGCGACGGGGCTTTGTGGAATAATGCCTGCTTGGTCTCAACACGCTCCGGATGACACGAAGACAATGGACGACAACCGCAAAAAAGCGCTCGCACAGGCCCTGGGCCAGATTGAAAAACAGTTCGGCAAGGGTTCGGTCATGCGCCTCGGTGACGGCAGCGCGTCGCGCGACATCGAGGCGGTGTCGACCGGCTCGATCGGGCTCGACGTGGCGCTCGGCATCGGCGGTTTACCCAGGGGGCGGGTGGTCGAGATCTACGGGCCGGAGTCGTCCGGTAAAACCACCTTGACCCTGCAGGTCGTCGCCGAGGCGCAAAAAGTGGGCGGCACGGCGGCCTTCGTCGATGCCGAGCATGCGCTCGATCCGGTGTATGCCGAAAAGCTCGGCGTCGACGTCGACGAGCTCCTGGTATCGCAGCCCGACACCGGCGAGCAGGCGCTGGAGATCACCGACATGCTGGTGCGGTCGGGGGCGGTGGACGTCATCGTCGTCGACTCGGTGGCGGCCTTGACGCCCAAGGCCGAGATCGAAGGCGAGATGGGGGATTCCCATGTCGGCCTGCAGGCGCGCCTGATGTCGCAGGCCTTGCGCAAGCTCACCGGCAACATCAAGCGTTCGAACGCGATGGTGATTTTCATCAACCAGATCCGAATGAAAATCGGCGTCATGTTCGGCAGTCCCGAGACGACGACGGGCGGTAATGCGCTCAAGTTCTACTCGTCGGTGCGCCTCGACATCCGGCGGATCGGCGCGATCAAGAAAGGTGACGAAGTCATCGGCAACCAGACCCGTGTGAAGGTTGTCAAGAACAAGGTGTCGCCGCCGTTCAAGCTGGCCGAGTTCGAGATCCTCTATGGCGAGGGTATTTCCCGGGAAGGTGAGATCATCGAGCTCGGCGTGCAAAACGGCATCGTCGACAAGGCCGGCTCCTGGTACAGCTACGGTGACGATCGCATCGGCCAGGGCAAGGAAAACGTGCGCGAGTTCCTGAGGACCAATCCGGAAGTGGCTGCCGAGATCGAGCACAAGATCCGTGCGCGGTTGTTGCCGAATACGGTCGAGGCCGTCGCCGACGAGGCGGTGGCGAAAGAGGCCTAGGCATGCCTGGGGGATCCTAGGGGGGTTGCCTAGGGTCTAGGGAGACCGAGACGAGACCTAGGGAGAGACACCTTAGGGAGAGACACCTTTAGGGAGCCGAAGAAAGGCCCGGTAGAGCGTCTCGGGAATCGCCGGGGAAAGGACACCAGCCCGGATGGGAAACAAACCCTCGGTCCACGACATCGTCAATGAAATCGTTACCGTTCCCGGCGACGATTTCATTGACGATTGCGGCGATTGCGGCGATCGTTCACGAGACCCGGTTGCGGCGCGTAAGAAGGCGATGGACCTGCTTGCGCGGCGCGAGCATACCCGGGGGGAGCTGGAACGCAAACTGAAGACCGCGGGATTCGACACGGACGTTGCGGCGGTCGTCCTCGAGGCGCTGGACGACGAAGGCCTGCAAAGCGATGCGCGTTTCGTCGAGTCTTTCCTGCAGTCGCGGATCAACCAGGGCAAAGGGCCGGCCCGGATTCGTGCCGAACTCCGCGAGAAAGGGGTGAGCGAGTCGGTGACCGACGCCGCGATCGAATCTGCCGGTGTCGATTGGCGGGCGCTGGCGGCCGACGTTAGGCAGAAGAAATTCGGCGTGGCCACGCCCGCCGATTTCAGGGACAAGAGCCGTCAGATGCGATTTTTACAGTATCGCGGCTTCGAGTCCGAGCAGATCCAGGCCGCGGTGGGCGGCGAGGATTGACTCGCAAAGCCCTGCGATTCCCGTACACTAGGCTCATCTACACTAGGCCCGTTGTCGACAGACCCGTTTATCTCATTCCCCGGCACGGTTGATATTCCACCGGCGGCCCCGACGTATTCCCCAAGACGTATTTCCCCCCGACGTATTCCCGATGAAATCCATGACCAGCAACGAGCTGCGCCAGGCGTTCCTGGACTTTTTTGCGCAACACGATCACCAGGTCGTCGCGAGCTCGCCGCTGGTACCCGGCAACGATCCGACCTTGTTGTTCACCAACGCCGGCATGGTGCAGTTCAAAGACGTTTTCCTGGGCGACGACGAACGGAGCTACGTGCGTGCCGTGAGCTCGCAGCGCTGCGTGCGCGCCGGCGGCAAACACAACGATCTTGAGAATGTCGGTTACACGGCCCGGCATCACACTTTCTTCGAGATGCTCGGCAATTTCAGTTTCGGCGATTATTTCAAGCGCGACGCGATTCGATATGCCTGGGACTTCCTGACCGGCACGCTGGGCCTGCCGCCCGAGCGCTTGTGGGTCACGGTGTACCGGGACGACGACGAAGCGGCCGATATCTGGCTTAAGGAAGTAAAGGTCGATCCGGCGCGTTTTTCGCGCATGGGGGAGAAGGACAACTTCTGGGCGATGGGCGACACCGGTCCCTGCGGCCCGTGCAGCGAGATCTTCTACGATCACGGCCCGGAGGTGGCGGGCGGTCCGCCGGGTTCTCCGGACGAGGACGGCGATCGTTATGTCGAGATCTGGAATCTCGTGTTCATGCAGTTCGATCGTTCGGCGAACGGCGAGCTCGAGAAGTTACCGAAGCCCTCGGTCGATACCGGCATGGGTCTCGAACGGATCTCCGCCGTGATGCAGGGCGTGCACTCGAACTATGAGATCGACCTGTTTGCGAACCTGATTGAAGCCACCGCGCAGACCCTGGGCGTCCCCAACGACGGTTCGAGCTCGCTGAACGTCATCGCCGATCACATTCGTGCCTGTGCGTTCCTGATTACCGACGGCGTGCTGCCCGGCAACGAGGGCAGGGGTTATGTGCTTCGGCGTATCGTCCGCCGTGCGATTCGTCACGGCAAGAAGCTCGGTTACGATGACTTGTTTTTCCACAAGCTCGTCGCGCCGCTCGCGAAGGAAATGGGTGAGGCCTATCCGGAGCTCGTCGAGGCCCAGGCGCACGTCGAGAAGGTGCTGGAGAAAGAGGGCCGGCGTTTTGCCGAGACCTTGCACCACGGTATGGAGATTCTCGAGGAGGCGATCGGCAAGCTCGACGGCAAGCAGTTGCCCGGCGATCTGGTCTTCAAGCTCTACGACACCTACGGTTTCCCGGTGGACCTGACCGCGGACATTGCCCGCGAGCGGGGGCTTGGCGTGGACGAGCCGGGATTCGAAAAGGCCATGGCCGGCCAGCGCGAGCGCGCCCGGGCGGCGAGCAAATTCGGCGCGGCGGCCGGCGGTATGGTGAGGACCGACGCCGAAAGTGAGTTCTCTGGCTACGAAGGCACCGAGGCGACGGGCCGTGTCGTTGCGCTGTTTAAGGACGGTGGTGAGACCGAAGTGCTTGCTGCAGGCGATACGGGCGCCGTGATCTTGTCCTCGACGCCTTTCTACGCCGAAAGCGGCGGCCAGATTGGCGATACCGGCAAGCTGTCTGCAAGTGGCAAACACTTCCGTGTCGACGACACGCAGAAGAGCGCGCAGGCCAATGTGCATTACGGCGAGGTCGAAAGCGGCGAGATTCGGGTTGGCGACGAGCTCGAAGCGGTTGTAGACGCCGAGAGGCGGCAGGCGATTCGCCTGAACCACACGGCGACCCACCTGATGCATGCCGCGTTGCGTCGCGTTCTGGGCGAACACGTGATCCAGAAAGGTTCTCTGGTTGCGCCCGACCGTCTGCGCTTCGACTTTTCACATTATGAAGCCGTGACGCCCGGGCAGCTTGCCGACATCGAGGCGCTGGTCAACACCGAGATCCGGAAGAACACCGCCGCCGAGACGCGGCTGATGTCTTACGACGCCGCCGTCGAAGCCGGCGCCATTGCGCTGTTCGGCGAGAAGTACGACGACGAGGTTCGGGTGTTGCGCCTGGGCGACTTTTCGATGGAGCTTTGCGGCGGCACGCACGTCGAACGCACCGGCGACATCGGCTTGTTCAAGATCACGTCGGAGGGCGGGGTCGCAGCCGGTGTTCGTCGTATCGAGGCGGTGACTGGCCGGGGCGCGCTGGACTGGATCGACGCCAATCAGCACATGCTCGACACGATGGCCACTATGCTCAAGGCGCAACCCGATCAAACGGTGGCGAAGCTCGAGCAGGTATTGCAGCGGTCCAAGCATCTCGAGAGGGAACTGGCCCAGGCCAGGCAGGCGCTGGTCGCCGGGCAGGCCGTTGACCATTCGGAGAAGATCCAGGAAATCGCCGGTATCAAGGTGTTGGCGACGCGCATGGACGGCGCCGACGCCAAGACGCTCAGGGATGCCGTCGATCGTTTCAAGGACAAGCTCGAAAGCGGCATCGTCGTCGTGGGCTCGGTGGACGACGGCAAGGTCCGGCTTGCCGCGGGCGTCACCCGCGACAACACCGACCGGATTCGTGCCGGCGACCTGATCAAGAGCGTCGCCGCGCAGGTCGGCGGCAAGGGCGGCGGCCGTCCGGATTTTGCCCAGGCCGGCGGCAGCAACCCGGCGGCGCTCGACCGGGCGCTAGGCTCCGTGCCCGACTGGGTCGCGGAACAGCTCGCCTGATCTCCCGGTCCCAGTTCCGGGCCCGGAAAACGGCGCGCGGCGGTTTTTGCCGCCTGACGCGCATCCCTGCCGAAAATCGGCTACCATACAATGGTTTAAGGAAGTACCACGCGTATAAGAACGGGGTGGAACCCCGCCTGGCAGGAGTAGGAAGTCATGCTGATTCTGACGCGACGCGCTGGTGAAACGGTCATGATCGGGAGCGATATTACGATCACCGTACTCGGAGTGAAAGGAAACCAGGTGCGGATCGGGATCAACGCGCCGAAGGACGTGGCCGTGCACCGTGAAGAGATTTTCGAGCGTATCCAAAGCGAAAAAGCCGCCGAAGAGCCCGATAAGGCCAGCGGCGAGTCATAGGAGTTCGTGTCCTGATAATGGGCCAGGCTTCGGAAATCGGTGAGATACCCCCGATTCCGAGGCAAGCGCCCAATTCCCGGGACAATCTCCCGGATTTCGGGAACGAGCACACAGGTAACAGGGTTTACCTCGCGGAATGCGATAAGTACACTGTCGCGTCCCGCGGAGGCCCGGCAGGTTCGGGGAGTGCGAGGCCCCGTCCCGTGTGCCGGTTTAGGAGAGCAGGAATTCGGAGAGATGGCTGAGTGGTCGAAAGCGCTCCCCTGCTAAGGGAGTATACGTTAATAGCGTATCGAGGGTTCGAATCCCTCTCTCTCCGCCAGCAATCTTTCCGCCAGTGAATTGAACAGATCAACGCGCCCGTAGCTCAGCTGGATAGAGTACCTGGCTACGAACCAGGCGGTCGGAGGTTCGAATCCTTCCGGGCGCGCCATTTTTGTTAATAAGGCCAATCACTTAGCGGTGGTTGGCTTTTTTTGTCTGGACTTACTGCCGTATTGGCACGCCACGCTATGACGTAGTAACTGTTTTTAGCTCGAAATCCCAAGAATAATCAGCGGTTACTGAACTTGAATTGACGCGAAACGACGAAATATTAACACGCAAGTTTATTGAGTAACGGTATACTATTTTCTAAAGAAATGGCCGCTGGATCTAAAACAAAAGTGTCCTCGAAAGAAACTGCTTCCGTGCAGCTAGATCTATTTGCTGAATCAAACAAAATGGTTGCCAATTTGGGTGGGCGAAAGCACGATTTCGAATCCGAGTCTTCCGAAATTGATGAGTTACTGCAAACGATCTTTGTTCGCTATAAATCAAACGAAAGGATTTCTACCGAAGACGTGCAAAATTGCCAAACTAAAATCAATGCTCTTGTTGCTCATATCGAACACGAAAGAAACTACTCTTGTAAAAGGCTAGAAACGCCGCAACGCTCGTTTGTTTCGAGTTTTAGCATTCTTCCCGTCAAGAGTCCACGAGACCATTTGAAGCAGGCCAATATCTTGGTTCACGGACGAGCAAAGGATTGGGAAAAAGTGAATTCAGACCTCAAGCTGGCCTTCTACAAGACTGCTTCGGATACTGTTAAAGGTGTCTTCCTGAAACCTCGGAAACGCATGACTCGTAAGTATGCCGGATGAGGCTCCTGAAGAAGCTGAAGGTGTTAGTCAGGGCGGGATAGCAACGCAAACACCTGAGCAAAAACATCTAGAAAAACTCCTCGATTCGGTTCCTCCGGAATTGCTGGTACAGGCCCTTGACCGACGGGGCGCACCAGCGACGATGATGGCTTCGATAACGTCTTGGCAAGCCCCTCTTCCTCCAGCGGACATGCTCCGGCAGTACGAAGAAATCAGTCCCGGATTTGCTGACCGCATTATCAAATCATCGGAGCGCGAACAAGAACATCGTCACGGTTGTGAGAAGTCCGCGCTTGGGGCTTCGATTAGTGCAGAAAAGCGTGGTCAGTGGATGGCCTTTGGGATTGCGATTGCAATGATCGCGATCTCCGCTTACCTGATCTCGGCGGGACAGGTCTTGGCCGGGTCGATATTTGGTGGTGTAACTTTACTTGGACTGGTTTCTCTTTTTATGAACAAGCCGTGGAAGTTTTGGCGTAAAGAGGAAGCGGAAGAGGGCGAGGAAAAGTCCTAGCGCAGCGGCTTCACCCGAGTCGGAATCCTCATATACACTCGCTATGTAATCGCCTCGTTCGAATGGCGGGGCCGTTTGGGATGGAAGCGCCTGGGGCATGAGCAGAGGTTCGACGCTCGCATCGTCAACTATGCCGACGATCTGGTGATCTGTTGTAAACGGCAGCCCGAGAGGGCGCTGGCCGAGATGCGACGGATCATGCAGCGGCTGAAGCTGACGGTGAACGAGGAGAAGACCTGTATCCGCCGGGTACCGGCCGAACGGTTCGATTTTCTGGGTTACACCTTTGGACGGTGTTACTCCGAGCAGGATGGCCATGCCTATCTGGGCACCTGGCCCTCGAAGAAGAGCATCCGCCGCGTGCAGGCGCTGATCCGTCAGCAGACGGCGGCGCGGATGGTCCTGGTCGATGCCGATATCATCGTGGACCGATTGAACCGTGGGCTACGGGGCTGGGCGACGTACTTCTGTTGTGGCCCGGTCAGCGAAGCCTATCGGACACTCGATCGTTACACGGCGGTCCGGCTGCGCCGGTGGTTGTGTCGCAAGCACAAGGTCCGTTACGGTGGGTTGCGTCACCCCATCAACGCCTGCGGCACCTCCGTTTGCCTTTATCTGTTTCCACGCCTCCCACACTGCTTCTTTGGGTATGTCAAATGGCTTCGTGCTAATCGCTCACTCCTCCCCTTGCAGGTTGATGATTCGT
>JANQMR010000009.1 GCA_028279985.1 Woeseiaceae bacterium | reverse complement strand
TGCGGTCGACGAAATTCTTCAGGAACGCATCGAGGCCGTCGGTGTTGAGAACTTGCGCCTCTCAGTTAGTGCTGAAGTCGAAGGTCTCGACCCGGAGCTGATCTATCTCGGGAAGGAGTTGTTCTTCTCGAAATCTCTAAGCGGTGACTTCGACGTTGCCTGCGCGAGCTGCCACCATCCGAAGCTGGCGGGAGGCGACGGCCTGAGCCTTCCCGTGGGAGTAGAAGCGTATAAGCCCGAACTGCTCGGCCCGGGGCGCTGGCACGACTGGAGCGATTCGCGTGAGCCGCGGGCAGATGGCGGACCAAACGTAGCTAGAAATTCGCCGACGACGATTAATTCGGGCTTCTACAAAGAAGCGCTATTCAACGACGGCCGGGTCTTTCTGATGTCCGATGTCGATGCTGAACCGTCGGGAAAGCTCTACTACAGAACGCCGGAAAGCAATTTAGGGCGTTTCGACCCGCTAGCCGGGTCCACACTCTTGGAAACTCAGACCCGATTTCCCATGGTGTCCACCGTTGAAATGCGAGGACACACTTTCGGTAAGGGCGCAGGTAATGAAGCCGTCCGGGATGCGTTCGTGGCGCGTCTTCGAGGAGATACCAGGGAACTGGAAAATAATCGTTGGCCGGACTTGTTTCGAAAAGCTTTTAGAATCGACTCAAATGAAACTTCGCAAATTATTGATTTCAATAAGATTCAGCTTGCCCTGGCTGCCTACCAGGAGTCCCAGGTTGCGATAGAAAATCCGTGGCAGAGGTATTTGTCGGGAGACGTCTCCGCTTTGACGCCCGAGGCGAAATACGGTGCCTGGTTGTTTCTGACGCCCGCGGCTGACGCGGGAGCCGGGTGTGTGAGTTGTCACGCGCCGCCGTTCTTCACGGACGAGTCCTACCACAATATTGCCATGCCGCAGTTCGGGCGTGGAAAAAACGCGGATACATCCGACTATGGCCGCTATCAAGTAACGCGCGACAACAAAGACCGCTACCGATTTCGAACCCCATCGGTTTACAACGTTGAAATGATGGCCCCCTATGGACATACGGGCGCTTTCATGTCCTTGCGGGAGATTATCGAACACCATATCGACCCGGAAAATTCGCTTAGGCAATTCGATTTCAACTTTGCAAACAATCCGCAGTTGGCCTTCGCCGCGCATCTGTATCCGGATGCACGCGCGCTGTCGCAAGAGGTGCTTGAATCGTTGCAACGCGAACAAGCTGCCGGGGAGAGTCTTTTGCCCGCGGGCTTACGACTTGATGAAGAGCAGATTGACGCGCTGGTGAATTTTTTGAAAGCCCTTACCGACCCCTGTCTCAAAGATGAAGCGTGTGTCGAGAAATGGATTCCGGCGTCGGACATGCCGCCGCCCGATGAGCATCGCCTCGTCGCGAAGTTTGCGCCCAAGGCGAGCATGCAGCCGCCGCAAGAACCGCTTCGGAGCACAGCCGTTGGCTACTCTTCAGAACTCTTGACTGTCGATAACAGCGACTATGGCGACGATTATGGGGCGATGCCGCGCAAGCTTGTACCGGCCCGTCTGCTCGAGCGCGATCAGTGTCGGGCTGCTTCTTCTGACCGGTCCGGCCTTGACGGGGAGGAGAGGCATGGGCCGTCGTCGCTCCAGAGTTTCACGGAGGTGGGGCGGAGTTCCGGACTCACACGCCGACATAGCATACCTTGGCAGCAATATTCCTTGAGAACTGCGCAGCGATTGTTATTCAGCGGTGGTGTAGCCGCCGGCGACGTAAACGGAGACTGCCTGGTCGACATCTTTCAGCCTACGGGCGATGGCGATACGGGAGTACTTTATTTGAACGTGGGCGGCAGGTTTGTCGACGTCAGCCAGGAGTGGGGGCTCGATCTGCTGCGAGGTGACGGCTCGCAGGCAATCAGTAACGGTGCCGCTTTCGCCGACCTCGAAGGCGACGGTGATCTTGATTTGCTGATTACTTTTGTTTCACCGGCGGAAGGGGTGTCTCGCGAGAATACGGTAAATCAAGGAGCCGTGAACGGAGCGGCCGTTCGCGAATCGATGATTATGATACTGCGCAACGATGGTGATAAGTTCCGACGCATCGAAAACTCCGGTATCGAGGCGCAGTTGACCGCCTGGTCCTTGAGCCTGGCCGATATCGATGCCGACGGCGATCTGGATGTCATGACCACTCATTGGCGTGGCCCCGGCCTCGGCGGCCCTCAACCCAACCACCTGTGGCGAAGCGACGTGACCGATGGCGCATTGAAGTTTACCGCGGCGAATGTGGACATGGGCTTGAGCACTGTGATTGGACAGACAGATTTCACGTTTACGCCCACGCTCTCGGATGTGGGCGGCGACGGTTTGCCCGACTTGCTGCTCGCCGCCGACTTCGAGAGCAGTCAGTACTACCGCAATGCGGGTCACGGTTTTGTGCGCGCGACTCATCTCAGCAAGATCAGCGATGAAAACGGTATGGGAAGCGCCGTCGGAGACTATGACAACGACGGCGACCTTGACTGGTTTGTCAGTAGTATCTGGGATCCGGACGGTCACGCCGAGGGAAACTGGGGCGTAACGGGCAACCGCCTGTACCGCAACGAAGGTGGTAACTTTAGCGATGCCACTGACAATTCAGGCGTGGCCAAGGGTTATTGGGGCTGGGGAGCCTGCTTTGCCGATTTCGATAACGACATGCATTTGGATTTGTTTCAAACTTCCGGCTTTGACCTGCCAGTGCAGTTGGCAGCCCAATTTGGGCATCCCTCCGTGTATGTCAAGCTAAAACAGTCAATGGCCGATTTCGAAGAGACCCCGAGTGTGCTGTTTATGTCGGATGGCAACGGGCAGTTTCGCGAAGTCGCCAGGGAATCCGGTATTGAGGGCTTGGCCTCAGGTCGAGCGGTAGTATGTGTTGACTACGACCGGGACGGCGATCTGGATATCGTGGTATCCAACCATCAAGAAGTACCGTATCTCTTTCGCAATGAGGCAGCCGCTGGCAACTACCTAAATCTTGCGCTTGAGGTTCCCGGCAGTGCGAATTCATCGGCCGTGGGCGCCAAGGTATATGTTACGGCCGGCGGTATTACGCAAATGAGGGAAGTGCGGGCGGGGGGATCGTTTCTGGCTGGCGGTCCGCCGGAATTGCATTTCGGCCTGGGCGAGCATGCTGTCGTTGACGAACTCAGGGTACGCTGGCCGGCTCCCGAGGCGGCAGATACGATCTTTACCGACGTGCCGGGCAATCGCAATCTCTCCATCGTGCGAGAGTAAATCTGTGACAGTGGCGACGGCCCTGTCCCGCTGGCGGTCTCCCTTCGCGCCACGCGGCAGCGAGGGGTAAACAATGTGTTGTGCGTCTAGTGTATAGAGTCGGAATATTTCCGTGTCGGGCAGTCCATGAAGCAATCCACAGGCAGTATCGTCGACTTCCCGGTGAGCCGCTGTAAAAAGCCCCGGGCGGAGGTGCTGGAGGACTTGTTTTCCGAGCACCACGAGGTCTTGGGCGCGTTCGTTGGACAGCGCGCGCGGGTGCTGGGTGTGGACGCACAGGACGTGATCCAGGAAGTGTTCGTACGCCTGGCCGACAACAAGGCCCTGATCGACAAGATATGCAGCGGTGAAGTCAATTCCCGGCCGTATCTGTTGAGCATGGCCAACAACCTGCTGGTGGATCTGGCCAGAAAAAGGACCACCCGGAAAAAATACGAGGAGCGCATCCGCCGGGAAGTCGTCGACGAGATGGCGATGGTCGATGTCAGCGCCGAGGCGGCCGCCATCGCGCACCACGAGCTGGCCGTGCTGAAGGACGTGATCATGAACCTGAAGCCGACCTGGCGGCAGGCGTTCCTGTTGAATCGTTTCGGGAACCTGACCTATCGGGAGATATCGCGGCACATGGGTGTGAGCGATAAGCAGGTGGAAAACTTCATGGCGCGTGCGCTGGTGAGAATTCGCAGGGCACAGAAAGCGCTGGACGGCTAGTTGTGGGCATTAGGTCATGAGAAACGACGTTCGCCGGGGCTACCGGCAGGATTACAGGATCGCCCGCCGCATCGCGCGTATTTTCGCCGGCGATGACGAGGCCCGGTGCCTGCGGGAGATTTCGGCGCTCGATACCGAAGAGGCCGGGCCGGGAGAAGGCTTCGAGGCGACCTGCCGCGCGCTGGCGAACATGGAGGCGCTGCGCGATGACGGAGACATCGCGCGCCTGCTCGACGAGGCGCTCGACCGGCCGGCGGTTCGCCGGGCACCGCCCTATGCGAAATGGGTGGGGGCGGCTGCCGCTGCGGCCGTAGCGGCTGTCGGCGTCTTCGCGATACTGACGACCGAGATATGGACGGATGACGCCGGCGTCTCGAATATCGAGCGCTACGTCACCGCCGTCGGCGAACAGAAAACCGTGGAACTCGCCGATGGCACGC
This sequence comes from Woeseiaceae bacterium, assembly GCA_028279985.1. Classification (GTDB taxonomy): domain Bacteria; phylum Pseudomonadota; class Gammaproteobacteria; order Steroidobacterales; family Woeseiaceae; genus UBA1847. The sequence continues at coordinate 6,550 of JANQMR010000009.1, read as the reverse complement.
TGGCGGCACTCAATACCGGAACCGAGTTGCTGGTGGACCTCGACGACGAGGTCAGGCGCACGATCTTGCGCCGCGGCGAGGTGTTCTTCGATGTGGCGGCGGATGCGACCCGGCGTTTTTTCGTCGAGGTCGACGGTCAGTCGGTGAGTGTGCTGGGTACCGAGTTCAATCTTCGCAAGCAGCCGTCCGGATTCACCCTGTCGGTCGCCGAGGGCCAGGTTGCCATCCATCCGGTGAACGACCCGGTGGTGCCGAAGGCCTCACGGGTTACCGAGGACGGTGCCTTGAACATGGACGATGCCGTCCAACGGCGTGTCACGGCCGGCTGGATCGTCGAGTTCGATCAGGCGGAAAATGCCCTGGTGGCAAAACAGGGGAACCCGGCCGACATGTCTTCATGGCGCGAAGGCGTGCTGAATTTCGTCGACACGCCTTTGCTTGCGGTCGTGAAAGAGCTCAACCGGTACGGCGCCAAGAAAATACTGATCGAAGACCCGTCCATCATGAACAAATCGGTTACCGCAACCGTTCGTATCGACAGTATCAACGCCGCATTGAAGGGGCTGGCGTTGGCACATTCGCTTGAGGTTACACATAACTACGATCATATCGTTATCGTCGAGAAACGGTAAAAAGGGGCCAGATAGCGAAACACCTTTTTTGAGCGCAAGCGAGGGGCAACCGCGGAGTGTATTCGTTAGTTATTTAGTAGGCAGGAGCTTTAGACCTGACGAATAACGAACCAAGACCGAAGACACTACGTAAGGGGGAGTCATGAAAGAGGTCAATCGCAGCCGCGCCGGGTTCGGCTCGGTGTTGTCGGCGCTGTCGGTGCTTGCACTGGCGTTTGCCGCACCGGTCCACGCGGCCGACGACGACAAGATCAGCCTGGATATCGACCGGCAGAGCATATCGCTGGCCATCGTCGAGCTGTCCAATGCGTCCGGCGTCCAGATCATGTTGTCGGACCAGGTTTCGAGCGCGCTGGTCGTGCCCGAAGTGCAGGGCGACTACAGCCTGGAAGGCGCGCTGCGGAAGATGCTGGACGGATCCGAGCTGACGTTCGAATACGTCTCGGAAAACACGATCCTGATCTCCAGGAAACCGGTTTTAACCGAGCAGGGAAACCCGCATAACGGCGCTGCCGAAGTCGCGGGCGAGACCGTTCTGGAGGAAATCCTCGTCACCGGCACGCGGCTGAGAAACCAGTCCCCGGTGTCGCCGATTACCGTCGTCACCCGGGCCGAGATCGATCGACGCGGCTTCAACAGCATCGAGGAAGTCGTCCGGGCGCTGCCGCAGAACTTCTCCAGCTTTACCGCAGCCGGTTCGCTGGACAACACTCTTACGCCCGGCGGCGGCGTTGGTCAGGCCTCGGCCAACCTGCGCGGCTTGGGAGAGGACGCGACCCTGGTGCTGATCAACGGCCGGCGCGTAGCGGGCTCGACGGCGGAGTTCGGTGAAGCCGTGAACCTCAACACCATTCCCTTCGGCGCCATCGAGCGGGTTGAAGTCGAATTGGGCGGGACGGGGGCGATTTACGGCTCCGACGCGATCGCCGGCACGATCAACATCATCCTGAAAAAGGATTACACCGGCGCCGAGACCACGGTACGGTACGAGAACAGCAGCGGCGGCGCCGACAGCCGCACGATCGAACAGACCCTGGGCACGGCCTGGAATACCGGCTCCTTGTCCGCGGCCCTGAGCTACAAATCGGCCGACGGGCTGTCCGCCGCCGACGTCGGCATCACGTCGCGGGATTTCACCGACCGGGGCGGATTCGACCGCCGGCCCATACTCAACACGCAAAGTGAGCTCTTCACTCGCGTCGACGACGTAAGGCCGATGTTGTCGTCCGATTCGGACAGTTGGTCCGCCACCTTGAACCTGCAGCAAGACCTCGGCGCGTCTTCGCAGGTTTTTGCCGACCTGATCGTGAGCGAGAACGACACCAGCATTGCCGGCGCTGCGCCGGGCGGTTTTGGCCGTGTCAACGATTCTCATCCGCTCGGCCCGGGGTTCGCGAGATACTCGTTTATCGAAGAGCTCGAAGACGGCGTGATTCCTCGTCCGGTCAGCAGCAGCAAGCAGGAACGTCTGCACTTGAACCTGGGTTTCGAGACGGACCTCCCCTTCAAGGACTGGCGCGCGAACATGGTCCTGGGTTATTCCGAGGAATCGGTGGTACTCTCGACCTTCGGCCTGGATACGCAGAGCCCGGAGTACCTGATCGCCGCGTTGGGGCAGGATGTTCGCTTTCCCCAGCCCGGGGAGCCCGTGAACTTCATTCAGCCGGGCGACCCGTTCATCGACTTGTTCGGTCCGGCCAGCGACGCCGCGCAGAACGAAGATCTCTTGCGTTCGCTGGTCGCGGACCGGGTCATCGGCGACGAAGACTCGACGACCAACGACATCGAAGCGTATGTCGAGGGGGCGTTGTTGGACTTGCCCGGCGGCGAGCTGAGAATGGTACTGGGCGGTCAGTACCGGAAGTTCGCGCTCGATTACTCCGATGCGCCCCGGGCTGCCAACAGCTTCAGTAACCTGAAGCCCGAACAAACCCTGGAAGCGGCATTCTTCGAGTTCGGCGTACCCTTGGTTGGAGAAGACAACGCGTTTCCGGGCGTCAAGTCCTTGATCGTCACTGCATCCGGCCGCTGGGACAACTACACGAATCCCGACGTCCAGCGCAGGGAGGACGTATTCGAAACGGCCGAATTCGATCATTTCTCGCCCCGCTTCGGCATGGTATGGACACTCACCGACGATCTCCTGCTGAGAGCGTCCTGGGGAGAGTCGTTCAGGGCGCCCGGGCCTTTCGAGTTGAATAGGCCGTTTTCCAATTTCGGGCCTACTTTCAGTCCCGTGGACGATCCGCTGACGGAAGACGTGGTCGAGGAGTACTTCCCGATACAGATCTCGGGAGCCAACCCGAACCTGCAGCCGGAAACCTCGGAAAACACCGCAATTGGACTGGAGTGGACACCGTCGTTCCTGAGCGGCCTGCGTACGGTCGTTACCTTCAATCGAATCAACTACACCAATTTGATTACCAGTTCGTCGGTTTTCTCGCTGGATGAATTGCTGAGCAATGCGGAGCTCGTGCCCGGTTTCGCGGTTCGCGATCCCGTGACCAACGAGATCCTCGAGCTGCGCCGGTTCCCGATCAATATCGCCGGAAGATTCAGCGAATCGGTGGATGTCGACATTCTCTACGAAGTAGACACCGGCGCCGGCACTTTTGCGGGCAGGCTGTTCGGAACCTACACGATCAAGCTGGAGGACATTGCGCGGGAAGGTTTCGAGCCCGATCGATCCCATGCGACGCAAAGCGGTCCCGACCGCGTGAAAGCCAGCGTGTCGCTGGACTGGTACCGCGACAACTACGGCGCGACGGTGGTCTATAACTACAGCAGCGGCTATACGAGCAATCTCTTTTTCGATCTGAGCACCTTCGAGCGGACCACAGACGAAATCGACAGTTACGCCACCGTCGATGTCAGTGCCTTCTATCGACTGCCGGCTTCCGGTTGGCAATTTCGCGGCGGCGTCAGAAACCTGACGGATTCGAGCATGCCCTTTCTGCGCGGCGGATTCGCGCTGCCGTACGACCCGACCCGGGTGGATCCGGAAGGCCGCGTGATCTTCGCGGAAGTCAGGAAGTCCTTCGAATTGTAGCCGTAATCCCCCACGGGACGGCCTAGGGACGGCCGAAGCGGGCGCTACGGTCGAAGCAGCACTGGTACCTGTTGGGTCCGGGTACCAGTGCTCCCCTGCGTGCCGGCGCGAAGCCTGGTCTTCTGGCAACAGGCCCTGGAACCGGCAAAAGAGCCCGAATAATTGGGGTATCCGGTTTCCGCTGCGTTATACCCTTAAGGGAGGTTCGATGATCCGATGGGCGCAGGCGACAAGGTCGTACCGATCTCGTTACTGGCGGGGAAGGAGTGCCAGCGGTTTCTGCTCCAGATCGTCAACGAGCACGAGACGGCAATCAAACGATTCCTGCGCCTGCGTCTGGCTAACGAGGCCGACCGGGAAGACATAGTGCAGGAAGTATTCATGCGGCTGTGCCGTATGGAGAACCTATCCGACAAATTGTCATTGGGGGCCGAGCGCACCCGCGCGTTTCTATTCATGACGGCGGCCAATCTGATTCGCGATCTGCGCCGGCGCGAGACGAGTCGGCAGCACAGCGCGCACGAACCGATCGATGAGGACGGTACGGCCGACCAGGCACCGTCGATCGAGGATCGTCTGCAATCGAGGGAGATGCTCGAAATCGTCCGGAAAGCCATCGAGACTCTGAAGCCGTCGTGTCGGCAAGCGTTCGAGATGAGTCGCTTCGAGTGCATGAGTTACCGTGACATTGCCGACCAGATGGGTATCAGTGTGTCGATGGTAGAGAAACACATAACGAATGCGCTTGTCGTCGTCCGGCGCGCGGTGGACGACAACAGCGATCAGGATGGTGCCAGCGATGGCAAGTAACGAATCCGGCGGCAGGACTTTCGCGGCAGAAGCCGTTGCGCGTTTGTACTCGGGTGAGATGACCGAGGCGGAGGAGCGCAATATCGAGTCCTGGCTGCAAGCGGACCCCCGGCATCGCGCGTACTATCAGGAAATGCTCGATGTCTGGGATACGGCGGGCAATGTGGGTGGATCCACCGGGCAGGAAACGCGCGGCCTTCGGTTTGGCAATCGATTCTTACTCGGCGTGGCCGCTTCACTGCTGGCTTTGACGGCATTGCCGTTACTGATGTTCTACACGAGCGGCCCGGGTAGTGAACTGAGGCGTTATGAGACCGGCGTCGGTGAAATCCGTGAGGTTGACCTCGTCGACGGCAGCAATGTCACGTTGAACACAAATACCCAGATCCTTGTCGATATTTCCGAAACCGAGCGACGAATCATCCTCGATCATGGCGAGGCGTTTTTCGATATTGCAAAAGACCTGTCTCGTCCATTGACCGTATCTGCCGGCGACCGCGTGATTACCGTGTTGGGCACCAGTTTCAACGTCAATTGGGACGGTAGAGACGTCACCGTTGCCGTCATTGAAGGCCAGGTTGCGGTGCAGGCCGAGGGGGCTGAACAGATGGCGGCGGAGCATCTGATCCGTCTCAACAATGCCGGCGGTGGTTTACCCGGTTCGACGGCCCTGCAGCACGGCGTCGTGCTGGAGGCTGGTGATGTGGCGCAGATTTCGCGAACGGCGGAACCTGTGATAGAGGCGATCTCAGGCAATACCGATCGGTACCAGAGTTGGCGATTTGGTTACATTCGATTTGACGATGAGCGGCTGAGCGCCGTGATCAAGGAGCTCAACCGGTACTCGAGTACGCGATTGAGTGTCGGATCTCCAGACATCGCAAACATGAAGGTCAGCGGAGTCTTCCGCACATCGGATATCGACAACACGATATCGGGATTGGAACTCATTTTCCCCATTAAAGTGTTGGATCGTGGTGACCATATGCTGATCGTTAGCGCGAGTGATCGCTGACCGTCATTGTCTCCTTTGCTATCTCCCATCGCCATTCCCCATCGCTATTTCCTATCGCTATTTCTTGGGGTATTTCCATTTTCTTACGTTCTACCCAATAGCGCCGTAGCAAGTCCGCGACGCCAATAACATAAAGTGCTGGGGAACGTAATGAAGAACCACCGTACCGGACAAATCTCTCGGACCGACGTCGCGGCGAGAGTGCCGATATCGCGTCCAAGTCGCATTGCGGTTATCGCGCTCCTTGCCGGGTTCGCCTATGCCGGGTTTGCCTATGAGGCTTTGGCACAAAGCATCGATTTCGATATCGTTGCGCAGCCGACTGACGACACCCTGCTGGAGCTTGCCGAAACAGCCGGTATCCAAATTGCCTTTGCGGCCGATCGCGCGAGCAAATCCAAGTCGCCGCCGATCACTGGCCCATACTCCGTAGAGGAGGCGCTGGATGCGGTACTACAAGGAACGGGTCTCGACTACCAGTTTGCAAATACCGATTTTGTCGTTGTAACCGAAGACGGCACTCTCGGCGTCCAAGCAATCTCGGTTCATGCGGCAGGCACCGAACATACAAGCCAATTGGCTCGGCTTCAAGCGAGGTTGCAGGCATCTGACGCCGGTGTTGACGCTCGAGAGCAAAAGGCATCAAGTCAGGTGGCGGCCGGGACAAGCGTCGTGTCCGGCAAGGTAACGGACGCTCGCACCGGAGCGAACCTCAAAGGCGCGCTGATAACGATCGAGGAGACGGGGCAGACGACGAGCACGAACGATCTCGGCGAGTTTCGATTCCCGGGCGTCCCGGAGGGTGTTGCAACCATCACTGTTTCCTATCTGGGTTATGCGAATCAATCTGCCGTGACCGAGGTTCGCGGTCCGGCCACGTCACGGAACTTCTCCTTGCTCGGCGGCTCGGCGGTGGAAGAGATTGTCGTATTCGGGCAGCGATCTGCTCGAGCACAGGCGCTGAACCAGGAGCGTACCGCGCCGAATGTGAGCACCGTCATCTCCTCGGACCTGCTCGGCGAGTTCGGCGGGCAGACGATTTCA
>JANQMR010000032.1 GCA_028279985.1 Woeseiaceae bacterium | reverse complement strand
TCAGATGACGGTTGAGTTGATTGCGCCGATCGCGATGGAGGACGGGTTGCGTTTTGCGATTCGTGAGGGCGGCCGTACGGTGGGTGCCGGCGTGGTAGCCAAGGTCATCGAGTAGGCTACGGGATGAGCTGCGGCCTTTGGCCGCGCTCGTTGTTAGCGATTGGCTACTGTCGAATGCGGATTGTGCCAATCGATTGGAACGGAGTTTTTTTCGGACTAGGCCAGTAGCTCAATTGGCAGAGCGGCGGTCTCCAAAACCGCAGGTTGGGGGTTCGATTCCCTCCTGGCCTGCCACTTGAGCGGCAGGATTGCGTCGGCGCGGTTCTTCGACGGCACTCGAGAGCTTTATTTAGCGAGCTTTAGCAGCGGAAATGAGCACACACACTGAAACCAGCGAAAGCGGCTTCCTCGACATCGTGAAGCTCGCCGTCGGTGCCGCGGTAATGATCGGCGGTCTCTACGGCTACTATTATTACGAAGCCGATGTGGCCTTGCCGCTGCGGGTGCTGATGGTGCTCGGCGGTACCGGCGTGGGCATTGCCATTGCGATGACCAGTACTCAGGGCCAGCGTTTATGGCATTTCATTCAGGGTTCCCGGGTCGAGATCCGCAAGGTCGTCTGGCCGACGCGCCAGGAAACCACGCAAACGGCGATTGCGGTGTTCGTGTTCGCCTTGATCATGGCGCTGTTCTTCTGGGCGCTCGACTCGGGCCTGTTGTGGCTGACCCGCAGGTTGGTCGGCTGACCCCGGCCGGCAATCCAGGACATAGATAATCAGGACATAGATAACGTGGCTCTGCGCTGGTACATAGTCCATGCCTATTCGAACTTCGAGCACAAGGTCAAAGCCTCGCTCGAAGAGCGCATCAAGCGTGGCGGACTCGAGGACAGGTTCGGCGAGATTCTGGTGCCCACCGAGGAAGTCGTCGAAATGAAGGAAGGGCAAAAGCGCCGCAGCGAGCGCAAGCTGTTTCCGGGTTACGTGTTCTTACAGATGGAAATGGACGACGAGACCTGGCACCTGGTCAAGGACGTACCCAAGGTGCTCGGATTCGTCGGCGGTTCCAGCGATCGTCCGGCGCCGATTTCGGATCGCGAGGCGGAAAACATGCTGCAGCGGGTCCAGGAGGGCGCCGACAAGCCGCGGCCGAAGGTGCTGTTCGAGCCCGGCGAGGTCGTTCGCGTGATCGACGGGCCGTTCAACGACTTCTCCGGAGTCGTCGAATCCGTCAATTACGAGAAGAGCAAGCTGCAGGTGGCGGTGCAGATTCTGGGCCGGTCCACGCCCGTCGAGCTGGACTTCGGCCAGGTAGAGAAAGCTTAGTCGAATACTGTGCCGAACCCGGTTTCGGCGAGGTGACGAGGAGCCGCGGCCGGACCGCGGCGTTTGAACTCGGGAGGTAAAAACCGATGGCAAAAAAAGTAGCCAGTTACATCAAGTTGCAGGTGCCGGCCGGACAGGCGAATCCGTCGCCGCCGGTAGGCCCCGCGCTGGGCCAGCACGGCGTCAACATCATGGAGTTTTGCAAGGCGTTCAACGCCGAGACCCAGGGTGTCGAGCCGGGCTTGCCGATCCCCGTGATCATCACGGTGTACAGCGACCGCAGCTTTACGTTCATCTCCAAGACCCCGCCCGCGGCGGTGTTGCTCAGGAAGGCGGCCGGTCTCAAAAAGGGCTCCGGTACGCCGAATACGCAAAAGGTCGGCAAGGTGACTCGTGCGCAGCTCGAAGAGATTGCAAGCACCAAGATGCCGGACCTGACCGCGACGGACATGGATGCGGCCGTGCGTTCGATAGCGGGCACGGCCCGCAGCATGGGGATCGAAGTCGAGGGGGTGAGCTGATGGCCGGTTTGAGCAAACGCAGAAAGGCCGCGAAGGAAAAAGTGGATTCGACCCGGGCCTACGTCATCGACGATGCCCTGGCCTTGGTCAAGGAACTCGCCACGGCGAAGTTTCCGGAGAGCGTGGACGTATCCGTGAATCTCGGCGTCGATCCGCGCAAGTCGGATCAGGTCGTACGCGGCTCGACGGTGCTACCCAACGGTACGGGCAAATCGATTCGTGTTGCGGTGTTTGCGCAGGGTGACAACGCCGAAAAGGCCCAGGCGGCCGGTGCCGACATCGTCGGCTTCGAGGATCTGGCGGAAACGATCAAAGGCGGCGAGCTCAATTTCGACGTCGTCATCGCGACGCCCGATGCGATGCGGGTCGTCGGCCAACTCGGCCAGATTCTGGGGCCGCGCGGATTGATGCCGAACCCCAAGGTCGGCACGGTGACGGCCGATGTCGAGTCGGCGGTCAAAAATGCCAAGGCCGGGCAAGTAAGGTATCGCACCGACAAGGCGGGCATCATCCATTGCCCGATCGGCCGTGCCGATTTCGAGGTCGGTGCGCTCAAGGAAAACCTGGATGCGCTGTTGGCGGATCTGAAAAAGTCCAAGCCGGCGGCGTCGAAAGGGCAATACGTCAGGAAGCTGACCGTATCGTCCACGATGGGTCCGGGTGTATCCGTGGATCGAGGTTCGGTCGATGCCTAGGTCCTCCGAAATGAAAGCCGTATCCGTGGATCGAGGTTCGGTCGATGCCTAGGCAGCCTGAAATGGAAGCCGCATCCGTGGACCGGAGTTCAGTCGATGCGTAACACGCATCGATGAGATCGGTCGTCGTCCGGGAGACGTTTGACGCCTGATCAAGATCATTGCCGCAGGGTGTAAACCCTGTGGCGGTGCGCCGCAGGGACGCGGCAATCGTCGAAGACCGCAGGTGAGCCGCTTGATTGAGGCTCTTAATCGCAGCCTGCGCAGATGGTGTTACCTGAGTCAGAAGGACTGGCAACGGTTGCCATCAATGGGGAGCGGGGCTCGCCCCGTTCGTGAGTTGTAACCGTGGGCCAGGAGAGAACATGGCACTGAGACTCGAAGACAAGCAAAAACTTGTCGCAGAGGTGAAAGCGGTTGCGGGCGACTCTGTTACGGCCGTTGCGGCCGAATACAGGGGCCTGTCGGTAGCGGAGATGACCGAGTTGCGCAAGGAAGCGCGCAACTCCGGCGTGTACCTGCGTGTGGTCAAGAACACGCTGGCGCGCCGCGCTGTCGTCGGTACCGACTTCGAGTGTATGCAAGAAACACTCAAAGGTCCGATTCTGCTCGCATTCGCCAAGGACGATCCGGGTGCCGCTGCCAGGGTCATCAAGGACTTCGCCAAGGAGCACCAGGCTCTGCAGGCGGTCTCGCTGTCGGCCGGCGGGCAATTGCTGCCTGCGTCCGATCTCGGCAGGTTGGCGGATCTGCCAACGCTGGATCAGGCGCGCGCGATGTTGCTCGGCGTCATGACGGCACCGATGGGCAAACTGGTACGGACGCTGGCCGAACCTTCCGCAATGCTTGCGCGCACGCTTGGCGCTCGCGGCGAACAGGAAGCGGCCTGACGGACCCGGGGTCGAATACTTTTACCTGATTCAGGAAACAATATTCAGAGGAAACAGAAAATGGCAATGTCAAACGAAGATCTGCTCAAGGAGTTGAGCGCGAAACCGATCATGGAAGTCGTCGAGCTCGTCAAGATGCTCGAAGACGAATGGGGCGTATCGGCGGCCGCACCGGTTGCCGTTGCAGCCGGGCCTGCAGCCGGCGGCGAGGCCGCGGAGGCGGCTGCCGAGAAGGACGAGTTCGACGTCGTCCTGACAAGCTTCGGCGGCAACAAGGTTGCCGTCATCAAGGCGGTGCGCACGATTACCGGGCTTGGCCTTAAAGAAGCCAAGGACACGGTCGAGGGCGCCCCGTCGACGATCAAGGAAGGCGTGTCGAAAGACGAGGCCGAAGAGTTCAAGAAACAGCTCGAAGAGGCGGGCGCGACGGTTGAGCTCAAGTAGTCGGCCGCAGTCGACTGAAGTGGGGCGCTTGGGCGCTTTGCTTTCGACAAAGGACCCGACGGTCCTCGAGTCGGGCGGGCAGCCGGCCGCGATGCGGTCGGCTGCCTGCGCGCATCTGTAATCCGCGCATTCGTAAATTATTGAGGGTGATCCCGAATGGCTTATTCATTCACTGAGAAAAAGCGCATCCGCAAGAACTTCGGCAAGCGACCGACGATCCTGGACGTGCCTTACCTGTTGTCGATCCAGGTAGACTCCTATGCCAAGTTCCTGCAGACGGACAAGTCCGTGGAGGACCGCGACGACATCGGCTTGCATGCGGCTTTCCAATCGGTCTTTCCGATCGTCAGCTATTCGGGTAACGCGGCGCTGGAATACGTGAGCTACCGGCTCGGCGATCCGGTATTCGACGTCAAGGAATGCCAGATGCGCGGGCTCACCTACGCGGCGCCGATCCGGGTCAAGGTGCGGCTGGTCATTTACGACAAGGAAGCCAGCGGCACGCCCAAGCCCGTAAAAGACATTCGCGAGCAGGAGGTTTATCTCGGTGAAATGCCGTTGATGACCGATCACGGCACCTTCGTGATCAACGGCACCGAGCGCGTCATCGTCTCGCAACTGCACCGTTCGCCGGGTGTGTTCTTCGACCACGACAAAGGCAAGACCCACAGCTCCGGCAAGCTGCTGTTTTCGGCGCGCATCATTCCGTATCGCGGGTCGTGGCTGGACTTCGAGTTCGATCCCAAGGACTGTGTGTTCGCGCGTATCGACCGGCGCCGCAAGCTGCCGGTTACGATCATCCTGCGCGCGCTCGAGATGTCCAATGAGGAGATGCTGGACCTGTTCTTCGAGACCAACGAGTTCTATCTATCCGAGAAAGAAATCAAGATGGGCCTGGTCCCGGAGCGCCTGCGCGGCGAGACGGCCACTTTCGACATCAAGCTCGGCCGTAAAGTCATCGTCGAGGAGGGCCGGCGGATTACCGCGAAACACGTTCGCGACATGGCCAAATCGACGGTGGACAAGCTGACCGTGCCGGCCGAGTACCTCGAAGGCAAGATCCTGGCGCACGACATCATCGACACCGAGACCGGCGAGTTGCTGGCGCCGGCCAACTCGGAGCTCACGGCCGAGCTGATACAGACGCTGGTCGAAGGCGGCATCGAACACATCCGGACGCTGTACGTCAACGACCTGGATCGCGGTCCGTTCATTTCCAATACGCTGAACATCGATCCGTCCACGACCCGTCTGGAAGCGCTGGTCGAGATCTATCGCATGATGCGTCCCGGCGAGCCGCCGACCAAGGAAGCGGCCGAAAACCTGTTCCAGAACCTGTTTTTCAACGCCGATCGTTACGACCTGTCGGCCGTCGGTCGCATGAAGTTCAACCGCCGCGTCGGCCGCGAGACCTCCGAAGGCGAGGGCGTGCTCGACAAGGAGGACATCCTCTCGGTACTGAAGACCTTGATCGACATTCGTAACGGCTACGGTACCGTGGACGACATCGACCACCTCGGCAACCGCCGCGTGCGCAGCGTCGGCGAGATGGCGGAGAACGCCTTCCGCGTGGGCCTGGTGCGCGTCGAGCGCGCCGTCAAGGAACGCCTGACCCAGGCGGAAACCGAAGGGCTGATGCCGCAGGAGATGATCAACGCCAAGCCGGTGGCGGCGGCCGTCAAGGAATTCTTCGGCTCGAGCCAGCTCTCGCAGTTCATGGACCAGAACAATCCGCTGTCGGAAGTGACCCACAAGCGACGCGTCTCGGCGCTGGGCCCGGGCGGCCTGACCCGCGAGCGCGCCGGATTCGAGGTACGCGACGTGCACCCGACGCATTACGGCCGGGTCTGCCCGATCGAAACGCCGGAAGGACCGAACATCGGCCTGATCAATTCGCTGGCCGTGTATTCGCGTACCAATGAGTACGGTTTCCTCGAGACGCCGTATCGTAAGGTCACGAACGGCAAGGCGACGTCCGAGATCGAGTATCTCTCGGCGATCGAGGAGAGCCAGTACGTCATCGCGCAGGCCAACTCGGAGCTCGACAACAACAACCGTTTCGTCGAGGAACTCGTCGCCGTTCGTCACAAGAACGAATTCACGCTGTCCACGCCGGGCGATATCGACTACATGGACGTGAGCCCGCGTCAGATCGTGTCGGTGGCGGCGGCGTTGATCCCGTTCCTCGAGCACGACGACGCCAACCGCGCGCTAATGGGTTCCAACATGCAGCGTCAGGCAGTGCCCACCCTGCGCGCCGAGGCGCCGCTGGTCGGCACCGGCATCGAGCGCGCCGTGGCGGTGGACTCGGGCGTGACCGTGGTCGCACGCCGCGGCGGCGCGGTCGATTCGGTGGACGCGTCGCGCATCGTGGTCCGGGTCAACGACGACGAGACCACGGCCGCCGAGCCTGGCGTCGACATCTACAACCTGACCAAGTACACGCGCTCCAACCAGAACACCTGTATCAACCAGCGGCCGCTGGTCAAAGCCGGTGACAGCATTTCGTCCGGCGACGTGCTCGCCGACGGCCCGTCCACCGACATGGGTGAGTTGGCGCTGGGCCAAAACCTGCTGGTCGCGTTCATGCCGTGGAACGGCTACAACTTCGAGGATTCGATCCTGATCTCCGAGCGGGTCGTCAAGGAGGACCGCTTCACGACGATCCACATCGAGGAGCTGCAGTGTGTCGCGCGCGACACCAAGCTCGGTCCCGAGGACATCACGTCGGACATCCCGAACGTCGGCGACGCGGCGCTCGCCAAGCTCGACGAGTCGGGCATTGCCTTCATCGGCGCCGAGGTCAAGGCCGGCGATATCCTGGTAGGCAAGGTCACGCCCAAGGGCGAGACTCAGCTCACCCCCGAGGAAAAGCTGCTGCGCGCGATTTTCGGCGAGAAAGCCTCGGACGTGAAGGATACGAGCCTGCGCGTGCCGCCCGGCATGGACGGTACCGTCATCGACGTGCGGGTGTTCACCCGCGACGGCGTCGAGAAAGACGCACGTGCCCTGTCGATCGAGAAATCGGAGCTCGAAAGCGTTCGCAAGGACCTCGATGACACGCTCCGGATTCTCGAAGAGGACATCTACGAGCGCGTCGAGCGCATGCTCACCGGCAAGATGGCGCAGGGCGGCCCGAACAAGCTCAAGTCGGGCTCGAAGATCACCAAGGCCTACCTCGACGAGGTGCCGCGTGAACAGTGGTTCGAGATACGGCTCAAGAACGACGAGGCGAACGAGCAGTTGGAGAAAGCCTTCGAGCGCCTGAAGGCGCAGCGCGAGGAATTCGACCGCCGTTTCGACGAGAAAAAAGCCAAGATCACGGCCGGCGACGACCTGGCGCCGGGTGTGCTCAAGATGGTCAAGGTGTATCTCGCCGTCAAGCGCAGGATACAGCCGGGCGACAAGATGGCCGGCCGCCACGGCAACAAGGGCGTGATTTCGACGATCGTGCCGGTCGAGGACATGCCGTATCTGGAAGACGGCACTCCGGTGGACATCGTGTTGAACCCGCTCGGCGTACCGTCGCGCATGAACGTCGGCCAGGTGCTGGAGACGCACCTCGGCTGGGCGGCCAAGGGCATCGGCCGGCGAATCGACGCGATGCTGAAGTCGCAGGAGTCGATGACCAAGCTGCGCCAGTTCCTGGAAGCCGTCTACAACAAAACCGGCGGCAAGGCCGAGGACATCAAGTCTTTCAGCGACGAGGAAGTGCTGGAGCTCGCCGGCAACCTGACCCGCGGCCTGCCGACGGCGACGCCGGTCTTCGACGGTGCCGCCGAGTCGGAGATCAAGGGACTGCTGGAGCTGGCCGACCTGGGCGCCACCGGACAATCGACACTGTTCGACGGGCGCACGGGTGAGCAATTCGATCGCGGCGTTACCGTGGGTTACATGTACATGCTGAAGCTCAACCACCTGGTTGACGACAAGATGCATGCGCGCTCGACCGGCCCGTACAGCCTCGTCACCCAGCAGCCGCTGGGCGGCAAGGCGCAGTTCGGCGGCCAGCGTTTCGGCGAGATGGAGGTCTGGGCGCTGGAGGCTTATGGCGCCGCCTATACCTTGCAGGAAATGCTGACCGTCAAGTCCGACGACGTTCAGGGACGGACCAAGATGTACAAGAACATCGTCGACGGCGAACACGAGATGGACGCGGGCATGCCCGAGTCCTTCAATGTGCTGGTCAAGGAGATTCGATCTCTCGGCATCAACATCGAGCTGGAGACAGAGTGATGAAAGACCTTCTGAAACTGTTCAAATACCAGAATCCCGTCGACGATTTCGAGGCAATTCGAATTGGCCTCGCGTCGCCGGACATGGTGCGTTCCTGGTCTTTCGGCGAGGTCAAAAAGCCCGAGACGATCAACTACCGGACCTTCAAGCCCGAGCGCGACGGCCTGTTCTGCGCCAAGATCTTCGGCCCGATCAAGGACTACGAGTGCCTGTGCGGCAAGTACAAGCGCCTGAAGCACCGCGGCGTGGTCTGCGAGAAGTGCGGCGTTGAGGTCACCCAGACCAAGGTCCGCCGCGAGCGCATGGCGCATATCGAGCTCGCAAGCCCGGTGGCGCACATCTGGTTTCTGAAATCCCTGCCGTCGCGGATCGGCCTGATGCTCGACATGACGCTGAGGGAAATCGAGCGCGTGCTGTATTTCGAGGCCTTCGTCGTCGTCGACCCCGGCATGACCGAGCTTGAGCGCGGCCAGCTTTTGACCGACGAGATGTACCTCGACGCGCTGGAACAGTACGGCGACGAGTTCGACGCCCGCATGGGCGCCGAAGCCGTGCGCGAGATGCTGATGACCATCGACCTGCAGCGCGAAGTCCTGAAGGTCCGCGAGGAGATCGACGGCACGCGCTCGGAGACCAAGATCAAACGCCTGTCGAAGCGTTTGAAGCTGCTCGAGTCTTTCATCGAGTCGGGCAACAAGCCCGAGTGGATGGTCATGACCGTGCTGCCGGTGCTGCCGCCTGACTTGAGGCCGCTGGTGCCGCTGGACGGCGGGCGTTTCGCGACCTCGGATCTGAACGACCTGTACCGTCGCGTGATCAACCGCAACAACCGCTTGCGCCGCCTGCTGGAGCTCAACGCGCCCGACATCATCGTGCGCAACGAAAAGCGCATGCTGCAGGAGTCGGTGGACGCGCTGCTCGACAACGGCCGGCGCGGCCGGGCGATCACGGGCACCAACAAGCGCCCGCTGAAGTCGCTTGCGGACATGATCAAGGGCAAGCAGGGCCGGTTCCGCCAGAACCTGCTTGGCAAGCGCGTCGACTACTCCGGCCGCTCGGTGATCGTCGTCGGTCCGACCCTCAAGCTGCACCAGTGCGGCTTGCCGAAAAAAATGGCGCTGGAGCTGTTCAAGCCCTTCATTTTCTCCAAGCTGCAGATGCGCGGCGAGGCGACGACCATCAAGGCGGCCAAACGCCTGGTCGAACGGGAGGGCGCCGAGGTCTGGGACATCCTGGAAGAAGTCATCCGCGAGCACCCGGTGATGTTGAACCGCGCGCCGACCTTGCATCGCCTCGGCATCCAGGCTTTCGAGCCGGTGCTGATCGAGGGCAAGGCGATCCAGCTCCATCCGCTGGTCTGTACCGCCTTCAACGCCGACTTCGACGGCGACCAGATGGCCGTGCACGTGCCGCTGTCGCTGGAAGCGCAGCTCGAATCCCGCGCATTGATGATGTCTTCGAACAACATCCTGTCGCCG
>JANQMR010000038.1 GCA_028279985.1 Woeseiaceae bacterium | reverse complement strand
AGCAAGCCGGCGCCTAGTTTCGAACAGTCTACAGTAAGGTACCGGGAGCAATGAACGTAGCAGGATTAACGGCGATCGTGACAGGCGGCGCAAGCGGGTTGGGCGAAGCGGCGGCGCGTGAATTGGCGGGTAAGGGCGTCAAGGTTGCGATATTCGATCTCAACGAAGAGGCTGGAAGCCGAGTCGCGGACGATATCGGTGGAACTTACTGCAAGGTGAATGTGACCGACGATGCGAGCGTCGAAGCGGGATTCGCGAAGGCCCGTGAATCGCTAGGTCAGGAACGCATACTGATCAATTGCGCCGGCATCGGCAGTGCGACCAAGACAGCCAGTCGCGACAGGGAAACCGGCGAGATCCGAACTCACCCCATGGAAGCTTTCGATTCGATGATACAAGTGAACCTGGTCGCCACCTTCCGCTGTCTCGCCAAGTCGGCCGCCGGCATGATGACCCTCGATTTTCTGGATTGCGGCGACCGCGGTGCGATAGTGAATACCGCGAGTGTCGCAGCCCAGGACGGCCAAATCGGCCAGGCTGCTTACTCCGCCTCCAAAGCGGGCATCGTTGGTATGACCTTGCCGGTCGCCCGCGATCTGTCCTCGGAAGGCATACGCGTAAATACGATTCTGCCGGGCATCTTCGCGACGCCGTTGTTGGAAGCGGCCCCCGAAAAACTCAAAGCGGCGCTTGCCGAGTCCGTACCCTTTCCCAAGCGCCTGGGCAAGCCGCACGAATACGCCGATCTCGCGCTGCAGTTGATTACGAATTCCTACTTCAACGGTGAGAGCGTTCGGCTCGATGGCGCAATCCGGATGGCGCCGCGCTAATGGCCGGTCCCCTGGAAGGCGTTCGCATCGTAGAACTGGTCGGGATAGGTCCAGGCCCGTTCTGCTGCATGATGCTGGCGGACCACGGCGCAGAGGTTATTACCGTACACCGGCCGGGCGGCGCGCCGGACGTTCGGGATCCTCTGATGCGGTCTCGATATTACAAAGAGGCGGATCTGAAATCGCCGCAAGGGATACAAGCAGTCCGAGAGCTGATCAAGACCGCCGACGGTCTGGTGGAAGGGTTTCGTCCGGGCGTTCTCGAGCGCTTAGGCCTCGATCCCGCCTCTCTGCTCGAAGACAATCCCCGGCTCGTCGTCGGCCGGATCACCGGATGGGGGCAAACAGGCCCGCTCGCTCAGGCGGCCGGACACGACATCAACTTTATCGGCCTGTCTGGGGCGCTGCATGCCTTCGGCCGCTCGGGCGAGAAACCTACGCCGCCCATCAATACGGTAGGAGACTTCGGCGGTGGCGGTATGTTACTGGCTTTTTCGATGGTGGCGGGCCTCTTGAACGCGGCCAAAACCGGAAAAGGCGACGTTATCGATTGCGCCATGACCGAAGGCAGCTCCCTGATGATGAGTATGATGTGGGGCATGAAGGCACTCGGGGAGTGGCGGGACGAACGCGGCGTTAATCTCTTGGACACCGGTGCACATTTTTACGACACCTTCGAAACAGCGGACGGCAAGTTTATCTCTCTCGGCTCAGTTGAATCGCATTTCTACGCACAGATGCTGACACTTACCGGCTTCGACGGCGATCCGGAACTCTCCGAACAAATGAACCCGGCCGCGTGGCCGGCCCTGAAGAAGAAGATCGAAGCGGCAATCAAAACGAAAACGCGCGATGAGTGGAATGAGATCCTGGAAGGGACTGACGCCTGCTATGGCCCGGTTCTGTCGATGACCGAGGCGCCTGAACATCCGCACAACAGATCCCGCGATGCATTCATCTCACTCGGCGGCGTCTTACAACCGGCGCCGGCGCCAAAGTATGCAAACGCTGTCGCGGATCGGCCGCGAAAGCCAAGGTCTTTCGAAAGCTAGGCTGCAATCTCGTCTCAAATCGCGGGCAGCAGTCAGGGACGGGCGACAGCAGAGAGGCGTCTCCTGCGGCTCTTCAGGCCATTGTGCTAGATTTACCTCAAGGGCCAAGTTCCACAGACATACAGGCAGGAATCATGACCGCTTCGCGCGCGGCCGTCGCAGCCTTTCTGATATCGCCGCTTGTGGCCGCGCTTCCGATTCCAGCGCTTCTGGATGGAAGCTTCAATCACTATTTTGAGCTCGATCCGTGGAAAATCGTTTTGCCCGTCGCTTACGGTGCGGCTGCAACATTGGGTATTCCCGCTTACCTGGTATTGCGTCATCGATTGGCCTACACAAAGATCAACTTTGCTGGAGTAGGCGCTGCGGCGGCAATCGTTCCCGCGATTATGGTGTTTCCGAAGTCCTGGATCGCACTACCATTTATTGCTGCAATCGGCGTTTGCGGTGCCGTCGGAGGATTGGTTTTTTGGTATCTGACCTGGCGCAGCCACCTTTAGAAAGTTCCCCGTCTCGGTCTTGACCTCAATCCGGACCGTTCAGCTCAGCCCGATCGATACAGATAGGCGAACACATCGTCGACCATGGCTTCACAGCGCTCGAGTTCGGCCGGATCGATGAATTCGTTGGGCTGATGGGCCTGGTCGATGGAGCCCGGGCCGCAGACCACGCTGCTGATCCCGGCGCGCTGGAAACTGCCGGCTTCGGTGGCAAAGGACACTTCCCCCGAACCGCCGTCGCGCACGCCGCGCAAGCCTCGGACCCAGCGCTCGGCTTTCGCTTCCGGATCGGGCATCAGTGGCGGCACCCGTGCGATGGGTGTGGTCTCGATCGACGCTTCGGGCGCGAACTCCCGTAAGTCGGGTAGCACCTCACGCTCGATGAACGTATGCATAGCCTCGATGATCAATGCCGGGTTTTCATCGGGCAGGCTACGGTATTCCCACAAGAATTCGCACTGTGCGGGCAGGATGTTGACGGCCGTGCCGCCCTGGATCGTCCCGACCTGAACCGTCGTCCAGGGCGGCTCACAGCCCGATTCGCCGGCCGCCGCCCGTCGCGATCGGCCAATGGCCGCCAGGTGTTCGATGATGCGTCCAGCGGCCAGAATGGCGCCGGCACCACGATGGGGCTGGCTGGAATGGGCCGCCTGGCCCGTGACCACGGTGCGGAAGACGTTGATGGACTTGTGCGCCCGAACCACCTGCATGGTGGTCGGTTCGCCGACGATGGCGAAGTCCGGTCGCGCGAAGTGGGCCAGCGCGTCGTCGACCATGCGATCAATGCCAAGGCAGCCGACTTCCTCGTCGTACGACAGCGCCAGGTATAGCGGTTTGCCCATGGCCGCCGTGTTCAGCGACGCCAGGCGCGAAAGAAACACGGCGGAAAAGCCCTTCATGTCGGCGCTGCCGCGGCCGTAGAGCAGACCGTCGCGTTCGGTCAGCTCGAACGGGTCGGTGTGCCAGTCCTGACCATCGACCGGCACCACGTCGGTGTGGCCGGATAGCACCACGCCGCCTGGTGCGTCCGGCCCGACAGCCGCGAACAGATTGGCCTTGGTTCCTTCGGCATTCCAAGTGCGCCGGCAGCGCGCGCCAAAGCGCTCGAGGTACTCCTCGACCCAGTCGATCAAGGGCAGGTTGGAGTCGCGGGACACGGTGGGAAACGCCACCAGCCGGGTCAGCATGTCAATGGAATTCAGTGCACTCATCGTACTCATCGAGATGGTCCTCAGCGCCTCGGCGAGGCCGAACGCCCCGCCGCAGGCGGATTGACGTAAGCCTCGACCCGAGCCCGGTCCTGAGCCGGCGTGAGCAAGGAGACCAGAATCAGGACTGGCACGTGCGCGATCAAACCGAACAGACCCTCATGCAAGGTGATGGGCTTTAGCGCCGGCCAAAAGAAAAACAGCAGCGTGGTAGCGCCGCCGGCCAGCAAACCGGCAATCACGCCGGGTGTTGTGGCCCGGCGCCAGAACAGCGCGGCCACGACGGGCGGGGCGAGCTGTGCGATGATGCCGTAGGAAGTCAGCAACAGCACCACCAGGGAAATGCCCTCCGAGACCGCGAAGAAATAGGCGGCTGCACCGGCGACCACAATGAAAATCCGAATCAGCAAGCGTTGCTGGGCCTCATCCAGTTCCGCAAACGGTCGCACGCCATCTTCCACGGCCACCGACGCGGTGGCGTGCATCAGCGCGTCACCGGTCGACATCGAGGCCGACAGCGCTCCGGCACAGAACAGGCCGACCACGATCACCGGCAGCTCCACGTTTAAAATCAGATGCGGCAGGATGAAGTCCGGTTGCGCCAACGAGTCCACGAACAGCACGCCGGCAAAGCCGATCAGGAACACGGGCACCAGGAACAGGTGAAAGGTCGGAAACCAGACGACGGTCCGGCGAATGGTGCGCTCGTCGCGCGCGGTGAAGGCTTTCATGAACAGGTGCGGCCACATCGTCAGACCTACCACGCTGATCAGAATCGCGCTGCTGTAGCCGGCCCAGGTCCAGGGCTCGCCGCCGGCGGTCAGGCCGGGCAGTTCGAGCAGTTCCGGGCGCTGGCTTATGATGGCGTCAAACATCGGGCCTATGCCGCCATACAAGGCGTATGGCAGGTAAAGTCCCAGGCTCCAGGCAATTACGATCATGAACACGCCCTGCAGCGTATTGGTCCAGCCCACCGCGCTCACGCCGCTAACCAGCACGTAGACCAGCACGATGCCGTAAGCCGTCGCGGCGCCCATCCAGAGCGGGACCCGCCCATCGGTGACGGCCTCGATCACGATGCCGGCGCCGCGCATTTGCAGGGTGATGTAGGGAATCAGTGCGGCAATGCTGATCAGGGCGATCGCCAGCGACAGCCCGCGTGACCGAAAACGGCCGGTCAGGAATTGGGCCTGGGTCACTTGCCCCAGCCGTCGGCCGATGCGCGCGACCTTCGGACCGATTACATACCAGGGCACCATGCCCAACACCCCGTAGGACAGGATGTAGAAGGCCGCCGCCCCGCGCGAATACGCCCAGCCCGGGCCACCCAGAAAGGCGAAGGCCGAGAACGCCGTCGCGCCGGTCACGAAATACATGACCAGAAAGCCGAAGTTGCGGTCCCCCGCCACGAAACCGTCTACCGTGGAGGAGGTTCCGCGTCCGGCACGCAATCCCACCCAGAGGGTCAGACCGAGGTAGGCCACGATCATTGATGAGATCACTACCCACTGGTCCATCACTCGCCCTAGTCCTTGTTTTCGAAGTGATCCAGCACCAGCAGCATGACCCAGCCAAACAGGATCCAGGCGATCGGCCAGGCCATGGACAAGGGCAGCCCGAATACCAGAGGCTCGGGCGAGCGGAAGAGGGTAACAACCGGCCAGGTGACGGCCAGCACGTTGAGCAGGAACAGGCCGATCGCGAGTCGGCGGATCAGGGGTCGAATCAAGTGACTTCTCTGCGGCGGGCAGAACGTAGTATGCGGCACCCCTGCGCATGGAACAAATCGCGCCGATCGATGATGTGCCCAAGCCCTATGAGGCCAGCCGCTACGGTGCGCTGGTCCTGAATCTTGCGCGAACCTCGCATTGTCTGGAATGGGCGATGCAGATCATGGTCGAGCGGCTGGGCCGGCTATGTACTACGCACCATCAAGAAGCAGCCTTCTCACGACTGAGAATTTAAGAGAGGCTCAAACTTTTCTTGACCCAATTGTTTGTTCCGCTCCGCTTGGTCAGCATCTTCTCCAACCATCCAATCCAGAATAGCCGCTCGAAAACTCTCTCTGGAACGGCATCTTGAAATCCAACGGCTTAGCGCGGGTCTGTCGCGCCATAGTGCAGATAGCCCTAGTCGTTCAAGTCTAAAGAAATATGGCGTTAAGTCAGTGTCAGCGAGCGTATAGTCGTTCCCGACCAGCCAAGGACTCTCGGAAAGAGCCTCGTTTGCTGACTCCGCAAGGCCCTGAAATCGTTCAACCGATTGCGCAACGACCGGCGAGTCAAAACCGTGTTCCAGCAGCGATGTACAGTACATTCGTTTAACCGGATTATTCAGGCCAGGCAAGGAGGTCGCCAAAGTCTCCTCGGGTAACCGGAGGTACTTTTCACGCATGAATAAGACGAAACTCAATACGAATATATTGAGGTGCAAGGAATCATCGATTTGTTTCATCCAAAGTCGCACGCGGTATCTGTTTCGACTGTCTTGAGGCAACAGAGCCCGACCAGGAAACGTATCTTCAATGTACTCGCTGATGATTCGGGATTCGACGGCCTTGAATTCACCGTGGATTAGAACGGGCACGTAACCCGAGGGGTTTACGGCTAGAAATTCAGGTGAGCGCAGGTCATTGCCTTTCACGATCTCGCTTTTCCACTGTACTTTCTTTTCTTCCAATGCCAAACGCACCTTCTGCGCACAAATAGCGTCGGCAAAGTGAAACAGCGTGACGGGAAAGTCGCACGATAGAGAGCTATGTTGAGACAAATGTCAATTTCCTAAGTAGTCGGCCCTGAAAAAGTGTTAAGCGACTGAGTGTATTAGGGAAATCGGGGTTTTTTCGGAGCAGGGATTCGCAGTAAAGGGTAGAATAGGGATCCGA
>JANQMR010000028.1 GCA_028279985.1 Woeseiaceae bacterium | reverse complement strand
TTGACCCAGAACGAGGGCAGGCACGTATTGGCTAAGTCCGAATAGGCCTCCACGACTTGTTCTCTAGATTCGACCTTCCTGCTCACGAGTATGCCTGTCCTGATTCCCCCACCACCCGCAACCACAGAGGCACACTCGGCAGGGTAGCGGAGACAGAATGCCTCAACCGTATCCCTCGGTCTCGCCTGCAGCCCCAGCGGGTCTACAAAACTCAACGGGTTTCCACCGACGTAGCCGTAAGTGTTAAGTCCGCCATTCAGGCCAATAGGATCGCTCTCCAAATACCGCCCCGTAACCGGGTCGTAGGTTCTGAAGTAGTTGTAAACTGCTTGTTCGCATTTCTAACCCAGGCCAAAATCGTGCTCTGATACTTTTTTCCCTTCAATAGAGTACCAAGTATATACGCCAACCCGTTGACCCTTAACGTAAGTTCCGCTTTCTTTCAGTTCTCCAGAATCCCACCAACTTTGATACGGACCGTCATGTAGTCCGTTCTTGTAGAATGCCTCCAAAATCTTTTGCCCGGAGCAATTCCAATGGCGCTCAACTCCGTGCAACTTGCCAGACCGATTGAACTGTGCCTCGGCAATCAATTGTCCGCCTTCGCTGAAAACCTTCTCGGTCCTGGTTTTTTGCGATTCTGAGTTACTCATGATCACTTCCTGTTGATGGCTTGGCTACCTTGGATAGTCTCTAAAGGGAGAATACTCTGGGGGCTCCAATGGATTCGGCTTGCCTCCGTTTCGAAGACACAAATCACGCCGGGTAGCTGCACGGCTTTGACATGCTTTAACGTGACGTATACCCAGATTCCTCCACTGCCAACATCGCGAATCCTCTGCTTCCCAACGGGAGTAGCAAAAGTCATCGTCATCAGTACACGCATCGTAAATCAACGCGCCGAGGATAATACCCAATGCGACGAGGTCGCCCAGAGGTATGGGACCGTCTGCTGCTGCCGCCCCCCCAGCAACAGGAAGCGCTCTGGGCAACATTGCATTTAACCCGTATGGGTCGATCAGCGATAGTGGATTCGAGTTGACGTATGCGTAGGTGTTTAAACCACCTTTTAGCCCGATCGGATCACTTTCCAGATACCGCCCCGTACCCGGGTCGTAGGTTCTGAAGTAGTTGTAATGCAGCCCGGTCTCCAGATCATAATACTGCCCTGGAAACCTGAGATTGTATGTGAATGCCGTCAAATTCCCATCCGGATCCTCATCCGCCACCGTCGCGCCGAAGGGCACCGAATCCCAACGCCAGACAATCGTATCATCTACCGGTCTCGTCACACGCCGCGGCGTATTCAGATGATCCGCATGCACGTAATAAATATCAATACCACCCGCACCATCCGGCCTCAACGTCGCCACCGGGATATCACCAAACCATACGGTCTCCTGAATCAGGTTACCGGTATCGTCATACTCCCCGATTAGCTGGCCAGATTCGTCATACGCAAAGTATCGAGTCATCCCGGCGTTCGACTTCTTCACCCGTTCGCCAAGACCACTGTACACGTAGCTGGTCGTAAGGCCGCCGCTGGTCGCCGTCGCCATTCGACCGGAGTCGTTGTAGGTGAAGCTGCGGCTGCCGTCATCCAGCGTATTGCCGGTCGCATCGTAGCTGTAACTTCTCGTCAGCAGCCCGGCTGCCGACTCCACACGATTGCTCGTCGAGGCGATCGAGAACGTCGTCGATCCGGCAACCAACGGCGGATTGACTGTCACATCGTCCGTGCGGGAGCGGATCAGGCCGTCAGCATAGTACGAGTACGTCGATGTTCCGGCGCTGCTTAGGAATGTTAGCTGGCCGTCCGTGTCGTACTGGCGGACGGCCGTCGAACCATTGCCCCACTGCCAGCCGGTGGTCGGGCCGAACGGCTGGTAGCTTACCTGGCTCAGCAGCGCCACCTGGTTGACCGTAATCCCGCTAATCCGGCCGTTGCTGTAACTGTAGCCGATGACCTGACCTGACGGCGTCGTCAAACTGCTCAGCCGGCCACTCGTATCGTAGGTGTATCCGACGTCGAGTTGAACGATATCGACCGTCTGTGCCCTTTGCGTGATTCGGCCGAGCGCATCATATGTCCAAGAAACTGACGTCGAGCCATCGGAGATATCCGTCAGTTGGCCCTTGCCATGCGTCCCCTGGTCGTATGTGTACTGGACCGTCCGGTCCGGGTACACAACCTGGGTGAGCCGGCCGAGCGCATCGTAGGCATGATCGGCCGTATTGCCCCGGGCATCGGTTGCAACGTCGAGATTGCCGGCCGTGTCTCGAGTGTAGCTGGTCAAGCCGGTGTCCGGACTCGACAACTGGAGCCGATCGCCGAGACCGTTGTAGGTATACGTCGTCGTCAGCGTCCGTGGATCGATCACGCTAACCAGGTTGTCGTACGCGTCGTAGCCGAACTCCGTCAGCTTGAGCGTCGGGTCTATGATACCGGTCAGCCTGTCGAGTTCGTCATAGTCGTAGCTCGTCTCACGGCCTCTTTGGTCCATCATCGACGTGACGTTGCCGTCACTGTCATACGTATAGCTGACGGTCTGTCCCTGCGAGCCGACTTCCTCGACAATCCGCCCAAATCCGTCGAACACCCGCGTTCTGGTGAAAGCCAACACGTCGAGAGGGTCGTAGATTGACTCGGCAAGCCGGTTACCCGCGCCGTCGAGCGTATACGCGATTCTATTACCTTCGGTATCGGTAACTTCGACCAGCCGTTGAGCACCGTCATATCCGTAAGTGTAGAAACTGCCGTCTGGGGAGGTGATCTTCTTGACCAGCCCGGTCGGCCAATACTCGATCGACGTCGTCTCGCTTCCGACCGTCCTGCTGACCAAGCGCTGCCGGGTATCGTAACCCAGGGTAGTCACCGTGCCGTTGGCATCGCGGGTCGTCAGCGGCAAGCCGTTGGCGTCGTAGGAAAGAACGGACGTCTGATGATTGGCTGCGTCGGTGGTCGTCGAGACTTGTCCGCATCCGGCCACGGAAGTACAAGTTGAGTAGCTAAACGTCGTAATGTCGCTAGCGCCGGCTTGAGGCCCGTCAATCGTCAGAACCTGTCCGTCGGTATTGTACGTATACGCCCACTGGCGGGACTCGCTCGTTGCGGTATCGGTGATCGTGACCGTCAGCACGTTGCCGTTAGCATCGCGGGTATACGTCGTTTCCCGGCCGGGTTCGGTGATCCGGGTTGGTAGACGGAACGTCGCATGCCAAGCCGTTGTTATGGTCCGTTCGCGAGGAGTGCCGTACGCCTCCGTGCGCGACAGCTCGAGATTTCGGGCTGCATCGTAACTATATATGGTTTGATCGCCGTTGTAGTCGGTACGCGTCGCCGGATTGCCGTTCGCATCGTAGGTCGTATTGCTCCAGGAGCGACAATCCTTACAGGGTTGGGAATACGAGGCCGGGCGGTACATACCGGCAGCCACCGTAAGCCCATAGTCGGTCGCCGTACCCAGCGGGTCGGTAACCGTAGTCGATTGGCCATCGACCGCATACGAGAACGAATAGGTTTCGACGTTACCGGCGTGCGATTCGCTGATCACGCGGCCGGCGTTGTCGTACTGGTAGGTCGCAAACACTGTCCCGCTCTCATCGACGATCGCGGTCAGCAGGAATTCGTGGATCGGATGCTCGTATCGATACTGTCTCGACGTGCCGTCGGCATACGTGACGCTCGTCAAACGCTTGGTATCGTCGTAACCGTATTGAATGATGCCGGAATCCGGCAGCGTCACGCTTTCGAGCAAGAGGTCCGCATTGTAAGCGAGGGTCAGTGTATGGCCAAAAGGTCCGGTTACGGTCGTCAGTAGGCCGCCGGTGTACGAGAGCGTCGTGACTCGCCCCGCGCGGGTGGTGATCGAGACCAGGCGTCCGGACGTATCGTAGTGTTCGACATCGCCGTTGCTCAGGGTCAGATCCCAGCCCGTATTCGGTATGTCCCTCAAAATGGCGCCGGAACTCGTCCGGTTCGTCAGCTCGGTGCCGACGGTATCGAAAACCTGCAAGGCGCCGCTGGCGCGCTGCAGTATCGCGCCGACCTCCGAGTTACCCGAGACGTTGAAGAACCGGCGATCGTAAGTGTGCCGCCAGACGTCGGTGGCAATAAACTCGCCGGTCACGCCGGTGTCGACGAGGTTTTCCGGCCAGTAATACCCGGTGCTCTTGTAGTATCGGGAGAATTCGATGCCGGTATCGGCCGCGACCTGATAGTCGTCCTCGCGCTGGAATTTCGTGCCGGTAACGACGGAGACGGGATTGCCGACAACCGTGGAGGCGGAGTTACCGGCACAGGTTTCGGAACACTCGGCCGGGATGTAACACTCCGGGCCGGTTACCGCATTTCGGCTCTTGTAGCCGGCCGGGCATCGTGCGTCGCGAGATCGCCGCAAGACGATAGTATTGGTAGGTGCCGAGCAATTAGGCCCGTCGGGGTATACGCGTTTTCGGAATTCCAGGACCGAGATGTGGAACTCGGTCTCTTCTGTTGAGACGTTCCAGCACCAATTCGAGGAGACGGTAGCGCCCCAACCCGTGTCGGGTGGCGTTCCGCAGTTGGGACCTATCCATGTGTCGGAAATCGACACCGCTCGGCTCTCGTCGTTCGTCAGTGTGCCGGCACCGCCTAGAATATCTGGCGGTAAGTTTTCGCATTGAGGTGGGTTGCCGCTTACCCACTCGCCACCGGCCGATCTGCACCAGCGAGCAATCAAGAACATGTAAGAGCCCATGTCGTCGCACATGCGGTAGACCCAACCCCCTGGGCCCGCCTGCTCGGTCGTAAATGGTTGCGAGGGTATGCCCTCGCCCGCCGAGCACTGCGCCAGCCCGCCGTTACCGATGCAGTCTTCGGCTGCACAGTAGGCGTAGCCACCGCTGGCGCCCGGTCCCCCTTCCCATCGGCATTCGCCCTGTGCGGCGCGAGCATCGTCGGCTGGGATGAGTACTGTAAGCAAGACAATCGCGAAAGAGATGGCGACGGCCTCGATAGCACCGAAGTTTCCGGAGACAGTTTTGCGCAGTCCACTGTACATTTGGTTTGTCCGTTGCTTGTATCGTCGTGGGCGAATGAAATCTCTTGGTCCGGGTTCCGGACTTACCATGCCGATACTGTTCATTGCAGTGTCACCTGCACCGAACCGGTAGCAGCATCCCTCGGAGTGAGCAGGATTCGGTAAGTACCGGCAGCCAGGTTGGGAAGGTTCAACGTGGTATAGCTGGCAGTGGAAGCGTCGGCCACGTGGACACCGTTCGAGTCATACAGGTTCACAGACATCCGCTCGCCCGACGGCGTCGTCGCCACCGAGTCCAGCGCCAGTGCCACCGTCTGTGGCGACGGCAAGGTAAATG
>JANQMR010000040.1 GCA_028279985.1 Woeseiaceae bacterium | reverse complement strand
CGCCGGCCGTCCGAAAGACCCCGTCCTTGGGCAGTTTTTTCGATTTTCCCGCCAGGGAGCCTCCGCACGAGTCCGGCAGCGTTGCGGCTTCTCGCCATAGCCAGGCCCTAGCCCCGCCATGACGTGTCGTCGCACCTTGCCAGCCACGGAAATCCGTTGCCGAATGGTGCAACACATTCACCGGACAGGGCACCAGGATCCAGTTGATGAAGTTCGTTGACGAGGCCACGATCCGTGTACAGGCCGGCAACGGCGGCCACGGTTGTTTGAGTTTTCGACGCGAGAAGTACGTCGAGCGCGGCGGCCCGGACGGCGGCGACGGCGGCCATGGCGGCAGTGTGTACCTCGTTGCGGATTCCTCGACGAACACGCTCGCGGACTTTCGTGTGGCGCGGAAGTTTCGTGCCGAAAGTGGCTCGCCGGGCGCCGGCCGTAACAAGACCGGGCGCTCGGGCGGTGACCTGGACGTTCTCGTGCCCTGCGGAACCGTCGTTCGCGACGTGGATACCGGCGAGTTGATCGGCGACCTGACGGAGCCGGGACAACGGCAAAAGGTTGCCGAGGGCGGACGCGGCGGTCTGGGCAACACCCGCTTCAAGAGCAGCGTCAATCGCGCGCCGCGCAAGACGACCAAAGGTACGCCGGGGGAAGCCCGGCATCTCGGGCTCGAGCTCAAGCTGCTTGCCGACGTCGGGCTGCTTGGAATGCCCAATGCCGGCAAGTCCACGCTGATCACCGCGATGTCGCAGGCGCGACCGCGAATTGCCGACTATCCGTTCACGACGCTGCACCCGCAGCTCGGCGTCGTCCACGTCGGCAGCCTGCAGAGCTTCGTCATGGCCGACATACCCGGGCTGATCGAAGGCGCGGCCGACGGCGCCGGGCTCGGCATTCGGTTTCTCAAGCACCTGGAGCGGACGAGGCTGTTGTTACACGTCGTGGATATCGCGCCGCCGGACGCCTCGCTTCAGCCGGCCCAGGCGGTGCGCGCGTTGGAGTCGGAGCTTGCTCGCTTCTCTGCGGCGCTTGCCGACAAACCGCGCTGGCTGGTCGTCAACAAGACCGATCTGCTGGATGCGCGGGAATCGGAGCTTGCCCGGGAGGCACTGACCGGCGCGCTCGACTGGCAGGGACCCGTGTTCGAAGTCAGCGCGGCCACCGGCGCCGGTACGAAGACGCTGGCTCGGGCGGTGATACAGGCCTTGCAGGCTATGGATGACCGGGTCGACGAATCGCCTGACCAATAACAGCGGGGCCCGCACAAAGGCGGGCCCCGTCGGTATTCGAAAGAGATCGAACGGTCGTCGAAAAATGGTCGAACAATAGACGCCTAGACGACCAGCGCCCTGACCCGCTTGTTGAGGCGGTTCTTGTGGCGCGCGGCCTTGTTCTTGTTGACGATACCCTTGTTGATCATGCTGTCGATGACAGGCACCGCGTCCTTGTACGCGGCGGCGGCGGCCTCCTTGTCGCCGGCATCGCAGGCTTTGATCACGTTTTTGATCTTGGTACGCATGCGCGAGCGCAGGCCCATGTTGTGCTTGCGGGTCTTTTCCGCCTGCCGGGCGCGCTTTTGCGCGGACTTGATATTGGCCACTATCGATCCGTGTGCTGCTGTCAAAGAGCCGCGTATTATTCGTGCCCGAGGCGGTGTTGTCAATGTCTGTGAGCGGCCTGGCAGCCGGGAACGTAAGGCACTGATTGTGTTTGAATTTTAGGCTAAGATGGTAGCCGATGAGCACTGACCAGCGACCGCGAAACCGGCCTTCTGAGCGGGCAAATCGCCGCGGGCGGGGAACCTTGGCCTCGGGCCTGATGGCCAAAGCCTCGGTCGTCAGCGGCATGACGCTGGTGTCACGGATACTGGGCTTGGTTCGGGACGTCGTTTTCGCGCGGTTTTTCGGCGCCTCGCCGGTGATGGACGCGTTCCTGGTCGCCAACCGTATCCCCAACATGCTCAGGCGCTTTTTTGCCGAAGGTGCGTTTTCGCAGGGTTTCGTGCCGGTCATGGCGCGTTATCGGGAACAGTACGAGCATGAGGAAGCCCGCGAGTTCGTCGACGCGGTGGCCGGTACCTTCGGGATCGTACTGTTCCTCGTGACGCTTGCCGGCGTCGTCGCCGCGCCGCTGCTGGTTGCCGTCGTCGCGCCCGGCTTCATCGGCGACGACGGCCGGTTCGAGCTCGCGTCGATGATGCTCCGGTTCACGTTCCCCTACCTGCTCTTCGTTTCCCTGACGGCGTTTGCCGGCGGCATCCTCAATACCTACGGCCGTTTCGGCGTCCCGGCGTTTACGCCGGTGATCCTCAACATCGTGCTGATCGCCGGTGCGATCTGGCTCGCGCCGCTGCTCGAAGAACCCGGAATGGCGCTGGCTTATGCGGTATTGATCGCCGGACTGGCGCAGCTTCTGTTTCAGGTGCCGTTTCTGCTGCGTATCCGTGCCATGCCGAGGCCCAGATGGGCGCCGCGGCACGAAGGCGTTCGGCGGGTCGTGAAACTGATGTTGCCTGCGATCTTCGGCTCGTCGGTGGCGCAGATCAATATACTTCTGGGCAGCATCATCGCTTCACTACTCGGTGTGGGCAAGATCAGCCTGCTGTATTACGCGGATCGTCTGATGGAGTTTCCGCTGGGACTGTTCGGCATCGCGCTTGCGACGGTAACCTTGCCGTACTTGTCCCGGCAGGCGGCCAAGGACTCGCTGGAGGCATTTTCGGCGATCCTCGACTGGTCGATGAAACTGGTCACGGTGATTGCGGTGCCGGCGGCCGTGGGCCTGGTCTTGCTGGCCGAGCCGCTGGTCGTCACGATTTTCTACGGCGGCGTTTTCACGGCCGAAGACGTGCAAATGGCCGCGTTCGCGCTCAAGGCCTTTGCGACGGGGTTGATCGGTTTCTCGTTCGTCAAGATTCTGGCGCCGGCGTACTTTGCGCGCGAGGACACACGGACGCCCGTGCGCGTGGGCCTGATCGCCCTGGGCGTCAACTTCGTGCTCAGCGTAACCCTCGCCTGGTATCTGACGAGCATCGGTTTCGCGGCGAGCCACGCGGGCCTGGCGTTCTCGATTTCGGTGGCGGCTTTGCTGAACGCCTGGCTTCTTTACCGCGGGCTTCGCCGCGACGGGGTCATCCGTCTTTCGGCGGGTTGGCCTAAGCTGCTTGCGCAGGTGCTATTGGCCAATGTCCTGATGTGGGCGATACTGCGATGGCTGGATCGCCCCTTCGATTGGTGGCTGGAAGCTGCGGCGTTCGAACGGGCGATCTGGCTCCTGACGACGGTATCGGCCGCGGCGATCGTCTACTTCGCCGCGCTGCTAATCCTTGGACTTCGGCCGGCGGACTTTCGCCTGAGACATTCTCGATGAAACTGGTCCGATGAAGATGGTCCGATGAAACTGGTCAGGCACCTGGTGGACATGCCGCATCGGATGCTGGCCGCCGGCAGCGTGGTTACGATCGGTGCCTACGACGGCTTGCATCTCGGTCATCGACAGTTGCTCGAACGGGTCGTGACTGCGGCGCGTCAGCGGTCGATGCCGGCGGTGTTGATGAGCTTCGAGCCGACGCCGAAAGAGTTCTTTTCCGCGGAGAGACCGCCGGCGCGCCTGATGCGGTTTCGCGAGAAGTTCGAGGAGTTGGCGGAGGCCGGCATCGACATCTTCTACTGTCCGCGATTTGCGCGGGCGATGCGCGAAATTCCGGCGGCCGATTTCATCCGCCGTATCCTGATCCACGGGCTGAACACCCGCCACCTGGTGGTCGGAGACGATTTTCACTTCGCCCGTCGCCGGGAGGGCGGTGTCGAACACCTCGTACGCGCGGCCGGCGCCCTGGGTTTCGAGCTCGGGCAGGTACCTAGCGTGACCGCCGACGGCGTGCGCGTCAGCAGCACCGCGATTCGCGAGGCGCTGGCCCGGGGGGACTTAAAACGCGCTACGACGCTCCTGGGCAGGCCTTACCGTATGTCCGGCAAGATCGTTACCGGCGAAAGACTCGGCCGGCGGCTCGGCTATCCGACCGCCAACGTCGATCTCAGGCGCCGTCAAAGCGCCGTGATGGGGATATTCGCCGTGCGGGTCCAAGGTCTCGACGAAGGGCCGAAAGATGCCGTTGCCAGCGTCGGCAGCCGGCCGACCTTCAACGGCACCAAGCCGCTACTCGAAGTGCACGTCTTTGATTTCGACGGCAATATTTACGGCCGCTACATCCATGTGGATTTCATTGCCAGGTTGCGCGACCAGCAGAAGTTCGGCAGCGTCGACGAACTGGTTGCGCAGATGCATGTCGATGCCGACAATGCGAGGTCGATACTCTCGATGGATGCGGCATGAACAGACACGTGGCGGCCGGGCCCGCGGAGCTGGGCTACTGGCGATTCGCCGTCTGGATCGGACTGGCGGTTTTCATACTGATCGCCGATCAGGCGACGAAGTGGGCGATCGTCAAATGGGTGCCCTTGTACGACAAGGTGCCGATCAACGATTTCATCAACCTGACCCATCAACAGAACCCGGGCGCGGCGTTCAGTTTGCTCGCCGATGCTTCAGGCTGGCAGCGCTGGTTTTTCGCCGTGCTTGCGACGGGGGTCAGTGCCGTGATCAGCGTGTGGTTGTGGCGTATCCGTTCGGAAGGCCCGCTCGTGCTCGCCGCCGGGCTTTCGCTGGTACTCGGCGGCGCCGTCGGCAATCTGGTCGATCGTTTGCGGCTGGGTTACGTGACGGATTTCATCCAGGTCTGGTTCGGTAGCTGGCCGTTCCCGTCGTTCAATGTCGCGGACTCGGCGATTACCGTCGGGGCTGCGCTGCTGATCATCGATTCCCTGTTCCTGTCCGGGCGCGCGGACAAACGCGCGACAAACGACGCGTCGTCTTAGAGGGGCTTCCGGGTCGAGTGAACGCGGCTAGCGGGTGCGGGTCCAGCAATTGGCATCCGGTTCGGACGTTCGCACGCCGCGCGCATCGATGCGGAACACCCGGCATTTGTCCACCTCGCCATCTGCGAAGCGGTACGTGGCCGTGGCGGTAAAATTGCTGGCGTCTGCATCGACCACATCCACGACATAGGACTCGGATTCGGTGATGAAATCGTCTTCCACCGGAAATCCCAGGTCTGTCATATCGTCGGTGTAGGCGTTTTCGTTGAGGTAAACCCGCTCCTGGTTCTGGGCGATCTGCAGCAGCGCTGCCTTGGCCTCGTTGCGCTTGGCGCGAGCGGTGAACTCGCGGTAGTTGGGATAGGCGATGGCGACCAGGAAGCTGAGTATGACGACGACGATCATCAGTTCCATCAGTGTCACGCCGCGCATTCGCTTGTACATGTTCTCTCCCTCAGCGCTCAGGCAAGCTTACTCGATGCCGTCCTGCGTCCACAAGGTTCTGACCGGATGGTTGGCGAAGTTCGGATCGAAGCACTCGACGCCGACGCAGGCGATCGGTGTAGGCGCACATTCGTCGTCGTCGTCGTCACAGTTTTCCGGGTCCCACGGAGCCGGGAACAGGAATGCCGGCTGCGGCGCGATACCCCCCTGTTCCAGGCGTGTAACCCGCGCCTGATCGGCATTCGACTGGTCTACTACCAGCTCCGAGTCATGCTCCAGTACCGGGTCTCCGTTCACGACGTTGACCCGGTACAGGCGGTTGAGACTCAGTCCCGCCTGGCACGGGTCGTCGGAACTTGCGCTCGGCTCGAAGGACACGAAGTAAACGGCGTCGTTGAAGGTGCGCGCAGCGGACAGGATTTTCTGTTCCGGCGGCAGCGTGAACCGCCAGCCGCGCCTGTCGCCCGGAATGATCGTGTCGAACTGGCCGGAGACCTCGATCAGGTCGTTCTCGCCGACGATCTGGTAGGTATCGTATTCACTCTGTGTCAGCGCGCTGAAGACGTCCGGGT